>CAZGEG010000016.1:0-111726 GCA_964524835.1 uncultured Geobacter sp. | reverse complement strand
GAGCAGGCTGTCCGGAGACGATGGGACCGGAATATGAGCGGTGTTGGCGAATCGCAGGAAGGTGATCGAGGAACCGGGTTGCCTTCACTAGGAATATCGGCTACGATGTCCTATCGAGGCGAAAATGTCCTTGAAAAGGTTTCCTCTTTATTGATGTGAAAGGAATCGTATCATGTTGAATATTGCCATCGTGGGAGCCAGCGGCTATACCGGGCTGGAGCTGATCCGCATCCTCCATTGCCATCCGGAGGTCGCGGTGACCTGTCTGACTTCCGAGCAGAGCGCCGGAAAGCGCATTTCCGAGGTATTCCCGACTCTGCGGGGCCGCTGTGACATCATGCTCGAAAATCTGGAGCCGGTGCGGGTTGCCGAAAAGGCGGATATCATCTTCACCGCGTTGCCGCACAAGGCGGCCATGGAGGTGGTGCCGACATTTCTCAAGCTCGACAAAAGGGTCATCGATCTGTCGGCCGACTACCGTCTGTCCGATCCCTCGGTGTACGGCGAATGGTATGAGCCGCATATGAATCCCGCCGTTCTGAAAAAGGCCGTCTACGGACTGCCGGAAATCAGGCGGACCAGGATCAGGGGGGCAAAACTGGTTGCCAACCCCGGCTGCTACCCTACCAGCATCATCCTCGGCCTGGCTCCGCTGCTGAAGAAGGGATTGATCGATCCGTCAAGCATCATTGCCGATTCCGCCTCGGGCGTTAGCGGCGCCGGCCGTTCCGCGAAAGTCGACAGCCTGTACTGCGAGGTGAATGAGGGGTTCAGGGCCTACGGAGTCGGCGGCGTCCACCGGCACACTCCGGAGATTGAGCAGGAGCTCTCCCTGCTGGCCGGCGAACCGTTGAAAATAACCTTCACCCCCCATCTGGTGCCGATGGACAGGGGTATTCTCTCTACTATTTACGCAACGCCCGATAAAGCGATCAGCAGCGAAGCCATTGCCAAACTTTACCGGGAATTCTATCATGGCGAGCCGTTCGTGCGGGTTCTGGCGAACGGCAGCCTTCCCTCCACCGCGTTCGTGCGCGGCTCCAACTTCTGCGACATCGCCCCTCTGGTTGATCTCCGTACCGGTCGAATCATCGTCGTTTCCGCGATCGATAACCTGGTAAAGGGGGCATCCGGCCAGGCGGTGCAGAATATGAACCTGATCTGCGGCTTTCCGGAAACCATGGGTCTGGAAGGTCTGGCCCTGTTTCCCTGATGCCATTTATCCCGACTACAGAGGAAGAGGTCCGGAATCGCGGCTGGAGTGAGCTTGACGTCATCTTCGTCAGCGGCGATGCCTATATCGATCACCCCGCCTTCGGAGTGCCGCTGCTGGCGCGCTGGCTTGAATCCCACGGTTTCCGGGTCGGCATCATCGCCCAGCCTGACTGGCGTTCGAAAGAGCCGTTCATGGCGCTCGGCCGCCCCCGCCTGTTCTTTGCCGTTTCTGCCGGCGCCATGGATTCGATGGTTGCCCATTACACTCCCGCCCGCAAGTTGCGCCACGATGACGCCTACACGCCCGGAAACCGCCACGGCGGCCGTCCCAACCGCGCCACAATGGTTTACACCTCCCGCCTGAAGGAAGCCTTCAAGGACGTGCCGGTCGTTATCGGCGGCATCGAAGCATCGCTGCGCCGCTTTGCCCACTACGATTTCTGGGAAAACAAGGTGCGCCGTTCGATCCTGTTCGATGCCAAGGCAGACCTGCTGATCTACGGCATGGCCGAGTCGGCGCTCCTGGCAGTGGCCGGAAGGATGCGGGATGGAGAGCGGCTGGATGAGATCCGGGATGTGCGGGGCACCGCATATGTCTGCAGCATGCGTGATCCCGGTGCTGCCGTCGCAATCCCGTCTTTCGAGGAGGTGTCGGACTCCAGGGAAAAATTTGCCGCAGCCTTCCGCTTGGCCTACCTCCAGCAGAATCCCTGGTCAGCCCGGATCGTTGTGCAGCAACACGCCAACCGGACCCTGGTCTGCAATCCTCCGGCACTCCCCCTGACGGAGTTTGAGATGGATGCCGTCTACGCCCTGCCGTTCGAAAAGAACCCGCATCCGTCATACCTCGAACCGATTCCGGCCTGGGAGCAGATCAAAACCTCCATCACCAGCCACCGTGGCTGTTTCGGCGGCTGCGCGTTCTGCGCCATCACGATGCACCAGGGCAAAACGATCCAGTCCCGCAGCAAACGCTCCATACTCGCAGAAATATCAGCCCTGACCCGAAAATCCTGGTTTCGCGGTACAGTCAGCGATATCGGCGGACCGACGGCCAATATGTACGGCCTCGGCTGCAGCAACGCAGACGCGATGATGAAATGCCTGCGGGAAAGCTGCATATTCCCGGATATATGTCCAAACCTGCGCACCGATGATACGCCGGCGGCGACGCTGCTCCAGGCTGCCCGCTCTCTGGAGGGAGTGCGCCACACGGCGGTATCATCAGGGGTGCGCTACGATCTGCTCGAGAGGCAACCCGCCTATTTCAGTGAGTTGACGGGGCATCAGGTAAGCGGTCTGCTCAAGATCGCTCCGGAACATCTGCTCGATCAGGTAACGGAGATCATGCGCAAACCGGGAAAGAAGTCGTTTGATACGTTCATTGCCCGTTTTCGGGCGGAAAGCGAACGTCTCGGCAAGCGGCAGTACATCGTGCCGTACCTTATCTCGGGGCATCCGGGATGTACGCTGAGCGACATGTTTGAGCTGGCGCTGACTCTCAAAAAAATGGGGATAACCGTCGAACAGGTCCAGGACTTCACCCCGACTCCCGGTACGATTGCCACCTGCATGTTCTACAGCGGGCTTGATCCGATGACCGGAAAGCGGGTCTACTCGGCAACGACCGACAGGGAAAAGGGGCTGCAGAAATCACTGCTGTTGTGGCACCTGCCGGCAGAGCGGCCCAAGGTGATGGAGGCGTTGAAGGAGATGGGACGCGAGGGAGAGGCGGGGCTTCTCTGGGGTTCCGGATCCGGAAGCGGCCGGGGCGCACCGCCCCAGCGCAAAAATCCTGCCACAAAAAAAGCCCGCTGAGATCAGCGGGCTTTAGATTTTCAAAAAATTCCTGACAGCAATTATTTCTTGACTACGTTAGCTGCCTGCAGGCCTTTAGGGCCCTGGGTGATTTCGAAGGTAACCGCATCGCCTTCTGCAAGTGACTTGAAACCGTCGCCGCCGATTGCGGAGAAATGAACAAAAACGTCCTCGCCGCCTTCCTGCTCGATGAAACCGAAACCTTTTGTGTCGTTAAACCATTTAACTTTACCCTGTGCCATTTCCTGCCTCCTTTTTTGTCCGGTCTTGCGCCGGAGCGATTGGTTACCGCTTAAGTTTCTGGAGTCTGATGCAGGAAAAGCGCAAAGCCTGGTCAAACACTTGCTACTTGCAACGTTCTGCAAAAACTTCCGAAACTGTGTGCCCGAGTCGTTTATCACAGCCATAAAGCGGGTGTCAAGATAATTCACATCTTGTCCTGATAAACAGAAAAAGTGCGTCAACGTGGATATTTCCTGCCATAAAACGCAAAAAAACCTGCTGAGTTGCTAATTATGGCGCCTTCAATTCCTCGCTTTTACTCTGCAGTTTCTTTACAAGCTTGTCGTAGCCGTTGGCGGTGATAATTTTGTTGAACTGGCTGCGATAGTTCGAGACAAGGCTTACTCCCTCGATAATGACATCATACACCATCCACTTGCCGTCCTGCTTGAACAGGCGGTAATCAAGGGTGAACTCGTCTCTGGCCGCGGTGACAACCTTTGATTTTACCTCTGCGTATTCACCATCCACAATATCCTTGATGTAGACGATCTTTTCGTTGTTGTACGACTCTATCTTCGAGGCGTAGGAGTTTTCGAGCAGGGAAGCAAAAAGTTCCGCAAACTGCTTCTTCTCTGCCGCCGTGCGTACATTCCAGTGTTTGCCAAGCGAGCGCTTGGCCATTTCAGAGTAGTCGAAGATGGCGCTGATGGCCTTTTTCAGGGCTTGCCGGCGTTTCACCTCATTCTTTTTCATCTCCTTGTCAGCCACGATGTGCACGACTTCATCGACGGTCTTCTTCACCTCTTCGATTGGTGTTGCACATGCAACCGATGCAAAGAATAGCGATGCAGTCAGTGCCAGCAGGATTCGTTTCAACATGCTGCCTCCTCCAGTTTATTTTTCTTGAATGCGCAACGGTTCGCTCGTAGCATAATCCAGATTGGCGGCGGCGATGCGGTAATTATAGATTGACTTGAAAAAATCGGCCCGCATCGTGGAGTAGGCCTGCAGCGCCTCAAAAATATCCTTGGCCGGTCCCATGCCGAAGTCAAAGTTGGCAACTGCCGTAACGGTCCATTTCTTGGCGTTCAGGTAGGCCCCCCGTGTCGCAGTGGCACTGTTCCTGGCCTCTACCAGATCCAGGTAAAACTTTTTTACCTGAAGCGGCACGTTGGCATCGGCAAATTCCCTGGTGCTGAGCAGGCGGTTGTACTGGGCCCGCTCACCGGCCACTTTGGCACCGGTGATGCCGAAATCGAGCTTCCAGCGCGCCCCCAGCGCGACACCGGCGTTGAGGTGATTGAACTGGTCATTGACATAGGGATTCTTAACCCGCTCCCGCTCGTCTGCATAGGCCCACGAGAAGAGCCCCCCCAGAAAAATATCGGGGAAATAGTTTGCTTTTGCCGCTTCAACAAGTGCCGAACGCGCCTTCAGCCCTTCGGAAATCTGGTGGAATTCGGGACGTCTGCGGCGGGCGTTTTCGATGTACGTCTCCAGCGGGGGGATTTCAACATCAACAATCACGAGCCGCTCGGTTCCGGTTTCCAGCTGAGCGTCGATCGGCAGTCCCATTCGCGCCCGCAGCGCCGCCAGAGCGAGCGCTTCACCCTTCTTTGCCTCTTCAAGATACTTTGTCGCTATTCCGGAGAAGGCGTCCAGTTTGTAAAGGTCCACCTCATCGACCGTATCCGAACCCTGATCGAGCAGCTTCTTGGCTTTTTCGCGAGCCCTGATCAGGATTTCTTCAATTTCAAGTACCAGCTCCTTCATCTCACGTGCCAGCAGCAGGCCGTAATAGTATTCATGAACTTTCTGGACGATCTCGTTGGTCCGCTGCTCCTTGCGGGAACGATCAACCTCAATGCCGTGGGTGGCGGCCTTCATGTTCTCGGAAATCTTACCGAAGGTGTAGAGCGGCTGGATTATGGTGGCATCGGCGCTGGTGAACCAGGTAAGCGCGTTGAAGCTGAAGGGTTTGTCGGTTCTGACGTCGGGGGAGATGTCAGAACGGTAGGCAATCGGCGCCGGCCCGACCAGTGTCGTCAGCTCCATCTGCGGAAAGCGGTACGACTTGGCCTCGTCAAGCCTGCTGGTTGCCAGGGCAATGTCGCTCTGCGCTTCCCCCAGTTCGGGCGCCGCTTTCAGGGCCATGCGGATACAGTCATCCAGGCTCAGGACGAGTTGAGGAGCCGGGCTCTCGGCGGCAAGACCGACGGCAGCGGCAGCTAACAGCGCCCAGGCGGCCACGCAGGTACACAACAGTGATTTCATCGCTACATTCCTTTAGAGGATTTACTCTACCTTGCCGTGAATGAATTTCGCGACCAGCTCTTCGATATCAATGGCCGACTCGGTCTCACGGATCTTGTCGTTGTTCTTCAGCATCTTTTCGGATCCACCCGGCCTGAGTTTGATGAATTTATCGCCGATGATCCCGCTCGTTCGCACCGACGCAATGACATCATCGGTGATTTTTACCCCGTTCTTGATCTTAAGGTAAGCCAGTGCCCGGTCGCCGCTTTTTGCGTCAAGCGCGATCCGGTCAACCTTGCCGATTTCAACTCCGGCCACTTCGACCCGCGCCCCCGGCTTCAGGCCGGAAACCGAATCAAAGCTGGCGATAACGGAGTAAAAATCTCCACTGCCAAATTCCATCTTGCCCAGTTTGATTGAAACATATCCCAGACAGAGGATACCGATCAGCATAAAAGTGCCGACCATCATTTCCAGTTTTACCATGTTCATAATAGACCTCGTTGTAGGTGCACCATCATCTCATCATCTGAATCGGGCCGTCCAGGCTGCCGCTGATGAACTGGCGGATCGCCGGATCGGCGGAGTTTATTATGTCATCCGGCGTCCCATGCTGCAGAATCCTGCCGTGGAACAGCATTGCCACGTTCTGGGCCACATCAAATATTTCCGGTATCTCGTGCGAAACAATCACCGCCGTGAAGCCGAACTTGGCGTGGGTGTCCTTGATGAGCTGGTGAATCGCCCGCTTTATGATCGGGTCGAGACCGGTGGTCGGCTCATCGAACAGGATGATCTTCGGGCTCAGCACGACCGCCCGTGCCAGGCCGACCCGCTTTTTCATGCCGCCCGAGAGTTCATCCGGAAATTTGTTTTCAATGTTCTTCAACCCGACATCTTCCAGGGCCGAAAGAACTTTGCCCCGGATCTCCTCTTTTGAAAGGGAGGTCTTTTCCTGCAGCGGGAAGGCGACGTTTTCAAAAACAGTCATCGAATCAAAGAGCGCCACATTCTGGAACAGCATGCCGAATTTATCGCGGATCCGGTTCAGTTCGGAGCGGCGCAGATTGATAATACTCTCGCCATCGACCTCGACAGCGCCGCTGTCCGGCTGCAGCAGGCCGATCAGGTGCTTCAGCAGCACACTCTTCCCTTCACCGCTGGGGCCGATAACCGCGGTTATCTTGCCATCCGGAATATCCAGATCCAATCCGTCGAGAACCTTCTGAGAGCCGAATGATTTATGTACATTGCGCATTGTGATCATATCAGAGCAGCACCGATGTAAGGAAGTAATCCCATATGAGTATGATAACAGACGTCAGCACAACCGACTCGGTTGTGGCTTTTGAAACTCCCTCGGCGCCGTGCCCGGCGTAGTACCCTTTGTAGCAGGAGATCCAGGCGATGATAACGCCGAAGGAAAACGATTTCACAAATCCGGAATAGACGTCCAGCCAGACCACCGATTTTTCCATTTCATAGAAATAGGCTCCCGGATTAACCCCCAGCAGTTTGACCCCGACCAGCCAGCCGCCGTAGATGCCGACTACATCAAAAATAGCGCATAAGAGCGGGAGAGAAATCATCGCGGCGATGAATTTCGGGGTGACCAGATATTTAAAGGGATCAAGCGCCATGGTTTCGAGGGCGTCGATCTGTTCCGTAATCCGCATGATGCCGATTTCAGCTGTGATCGCGCTGCCGGCCCTCCCTGTCACCATCAGGGCCGCCAGCACCGGGCCGAGCTCGCGAATCAGCGAGAGCGCCACCGCCGTCCCCAGCATTCCCTCGGAGCCGAACTTGGCCAGCGTGTAATACCCCTGCAGACCCAGCACCATGCCGGTAAATGCGGCGGTAAGTACGATAACGAACAGCGACTTCGTGCCGATGAAGCGCAGCTGTTTCAGGACGTGCACCAGGCTGCCAGGTCGACGGACGATCATGTAGAGCGAATAGAGCAGAAACCACCCTGTCCGTCCCAGGTCGCGCACAATTCCAATAGTTATGTGTCCAAGTGCCTGAACCACGCAAATCCTTTGAATACGGGTAAAGTTGGAAAAAATATACATCAATGCCTAATAAAAGCAAAGGAGAACTTAAGTAGGCGATACTGTCAGTTACTCGCTCCGCCCCCCAGCACCTTGTAGAGTGTCACCAGGTTGGTCAGTCGGGTCAGGCGGGCGGTGATCAGGTTCTGCTGGGCTCCATACAGCGAGCGCTGGGAGTCCAGCACGGTCAGATAACTGTCCACCCCTTTGTCAAAACGTGCCTGGGAGAGTTTATGGCTTTCGGATGTAGCGTCTGTCAGCGACTGCTGGGCGGCAACCTGCTCGTCGATAGTCCCTTTCTGGGCCAGGGCATCCGCCACTTCCCGAAAGGCGGTCTGGATCGCTTCCTCGTACCGGGCCACGGCAATATCGCGATCCACCTCTGCCACCTTCAGGTTGGCCTTGTTGCTGCCGCCGTCGAATATTGGCAGCGAGACTCGCGGCAGGATGCTCCAGGCAAAGGAGTCGCCTTTGAAAAGAGCGGAAAGCTCGCTGCTGCCGAAACCGACGGACGAAACCAGGGTGATCCTGGGGAAAAACGCCGCTCGTGCCGCGCCGATGTTGGCGTTCAGGCTTTTGAGCTGACCTTCGGCCTGGAGGATGTCGGGGCGGCGCAACAGCACAGACGAAGGGAGACCGGGTGCAATGTCCGTCATGGCGCTCAGTGTATCGGAAAGCGCCTGCGGCAGCAGTTCGGCCGGAACCTGGGAACCGACCACGAGATTAAGGGCGTTTTCATCCTGTGCCACCAGGGCGGTGAAGCGGGCGATATCCACCCGCGCCGCATCCACGGTGGTCCGGGCCTGGTTCAGGGCGAGCGCGGACGAAACTCCTGCCTCAAAGCGACTCCTGGTCAACGTGTACGACTCCTGTTGGCCGGCCAACGTATCCTTGGCGAGCTGCAGCCGCTCACGGTCGGCGGCGAGGGCCAGCCAGGCGGAGGCAACCTGGGAAACAAGGCTGATCTGCACGCTGCGCTGCGCCTGCCCGGTGGCGAGGTACTGCTCCAGCGCCTGGTCTTTCAGGCTGCGCACGCGGCCGAACAGGTCCAGTTCGTATGAGATGAGACCAAGCCCGACATTATACTGCTGCGTTGTCATGGCGTTTCCCGAGTTGGAAAAGTCTTCCGGAATCCGCTGGAAGTTGGCGGAAGCGGATGCTTCGACCTTCGGCATCAGATCGGAGCGCCTGATCTGGTACAGCGCCTGGAGCCGCTCGATGTTCAGGGATGCAACCCGCAGGTCACGGTTGTTCCTGAGTGCCAGTTCCATCAGTTTGCTTAATCTGGCATCAACAAAAAAATTCTGCCACGGAATGTCTGCAGCAACCTTTTGGGGTGGCTGAGCGCCCTCTTCCTGAGACGTCCTGGAACCGGGCCACTCCGCCGGTACCGGCGCGGCAGGCTGGGAATATTTCGGGGCCAGGGTGGAACAGCCGGCCAAAACAAAAGTCAGCATTAACACAGCGGCTTTACTGTTAAGATTCATATCAGTTTACCTCCGGGACAGGTTCGGCAGTCGCGGACTGCGCGACCGGTTTCTTCGCCTTCTTGCCAAACAGCCGGGACACCAGCACGAAGAAAAACGGGATAAAGATCAGGTCGATGAAGGTGGCCGACAGCAGCCCGCCGGTAACGGCGGTACCGATGGCGTTCTGGGCTGCTGCGCCGGCTCCCTTGGTGAGCGCCAGCGGCAGCGTGCCGAAGAAGAATGCCAGCGAGGTCATGATGACCGGACGGAGACGTATCTTCACCGCCATCAAGGTCGCCTCGACCAGCTCATGTCCCTGGTGCATCTGATCCTTGATAAACTGGATGATCAGGATGGCGTTCTTGGTGGAAAGGCCGATGGTGGTCAGCAGCCCGATCTGGAGATAGATGTCGTTGGGAAGAATCCGCAGCGAAACGGCCGTAATCGCTCCCACCAGTCCCAGCGGTATCATCAGCAGGTTGACAAAGGGGATCGTCCAGCTCTCGTACAGTGCCGCCACGGAAAGAAACACCACCAGCAGCGAGATGGCATAGAGCGCCGGCGCCTGCGCCCCGGCATTCTTTTCTTCGTAGGAGAGGCCGGTCCATTCATAGCCAACGCCCTGCGGCAGCTGCGCGGCCATAGTTTCCATCTCTTTCATCGCCTCACCGGTGCTTATCCCCGGAGCTGCCTGTCCCATGATCTCGACTGACGGGATGCCGTTGTACCGCTCCAGACGAGGCGAGCCATACTGCCAGCGGGCGGTGGCAAAGGCCGAGAACGGCACCATTTCACCCTTGCTGTTGCGCACGTACCATTTGCCGATATCTTCCGGCAGCATGCGGAACCTGGCATCGGCCTGGAGAAAGACCTTCTTGACCCGGCCGTTTTCAATAAAGTCGTTGACGTAGGAACTCCCCCAGGCGGTGGCTAGGACCTCATTGATATTTGCCTGGGGAATCCCGAGCGCTCCGGCCCGGACATCGTCGATGTCGAGCTTGAACTGGGGAGAGTCATCCTGGCCGTTGGGGCGTACCGCGATCAGTTTCGGGTTTTTCATCGCCATCCCGAGCAGCATGTTGCGGGCCTCCATCAGCTTTTCGTGCCCGATGCCGCCCCGGTCCTGGAGCATGAAGTCAAAGCCGTTGGCCTGGCCAAGCTCCACCACCGCCGGCGGCGAAAAGGCAAATGCCATGCCGTCCCTGAACTTGGAGAATGCCCCCATGGCACGACCGGCAACCGCCGGCGCCTTCAAATCGGGGGTCGGGCGGAGCTTCCAGTCCTTCAGCCTGACAAAGGCGAGCCCCATGTTCTGGCCGCGACCGGCAAAGCTGAAGCCGGCAACCGTGATCACCGCCTCCACCGTTTTTTGTTCCTTCTCCAGAAAATGCTGTTCCAGCTGCTCGACAACCTTCATGGTCCGTTCCATAGTCGCGCCGGCAGGGAGCTGTATCTGGCAGACGATGAAGCCCTGATCCTCATCCGGCAGGAAGGAGGTGGGGAGGCGCAGGAAGAGGAACACCATTCCGGCAACGATGGCGCCGTACACGACCAGATAGCGGACCGGCTTGGCGAAGGAACGGCCGACAATGCCTTCGTACTTTACCTTGCAGAAGTCGAAGACTTTGTTGAACAGGCGGAAGAACCGGCAGAACCAGCCGCACTCACCCGCCGTATGCCCCTTCTCCACCGGCTTGAGCATGGTGGCGCAGAGCGCGGGGGTCAGGGTCATGGCGACCAGCACCGAGAGGATCATGGCGGAGATGATGGTTATGGAAAACTGGCGGTAGATGACGCCGGTGGAACCGGGAAAGAATGCCATGGGGAGAAAGACCGCCGTCAGTACGGTGGCGATGCCCCAGAGGGCGCTGGTGATCTGCCCCATGGATTTGATGGTCGCCTCCTTGGGAGACAACCCTTCCTCGCTCATGATCCGCTCCACGTTCTCGACGACGACGATGGCGTCGTCAACCAGCAGGCCGATGACGATGACCAGGGCGAACATGGTGAGAGTATTGATGGAAAAGCCGCAGGTGTAGAGCACCCCCAGGGTGCCGAGCAACACCACCGGCACGGCGATGGTCGGGATCAGGGTGGCGCGGATGTTCTGCAGGAAGAGGAACATGATGACAAAGACCAGGAAAACCGCCTCGATCAGGGTCTTGACCACCTCTTCGATGGATATCTTGACAAACGGTGTCGTGTCGTAGGGATAGACCACTTTCATGCCGGCCGGGAAAAACCGGGACAACTCCGCCATCTTGGCCTTGATCCGGTTGCCGGTTTCCAGCGCATTGGCGCCGGCGGCCAGGCGGATTGCCATGCCCCCCAGCGGTTTTCCCTTGTAGCGGGCCAGCACGTCGTAGTTTTCGGTGCCGATTTTACTCTCGGCCACATCCTTGAGCCTCACGGTGGAGCCGTCACTTCCCGTGCGCAGGATGATGGCGTCAAACTGTTCTACCGTCTGCAGCAGGGTGCGGGCGGTAATGGTGGCGTTCAGCTGCTGCCCCGGAGCGGCCGGATTGCCGCCGAACTGGCCGGCCGAGACCTGGGCGTTCTGGGCCTGCAGCGCGGCAATCACATCATTGGTGGTCAGATGGTAGTTGTTCAGCTTGGTCGGGTTCAGCCAGACCCGCATGGCGTTCTGGGAGCCGAACACCTGCAGCTCACCCACCCCCTCGACCCGGCTGACGATATCCTGAACATTGGAAACCGCATAATCGGTCAGTTCATTGCGCCCCATGGAGCCGTCTTCAGAGACGAGACCCACAATCAGCAGGAAGTTCCTGGTGGACTTGACCACCTGGATCCCCGAGCGCTGGACGATCTGGGGGAGGAGCGGCACGGCGAGCTGCAGCTTGTTCTGCACCTGCACCTGGGCAATGTTCGGGTCGGTGCCCGCCTTGAAGGTCAGGTTGATGGCAACCGCCCCGGCGGAGTCACTGGTGGATGACATGTAAATCAGGTTGTCGATGCCGTTGAGTTTCTGTTCGACAACCTGGGTGACCGTATCCTGCACGGTCTGGGCGGAGGCTCCGGGGTACACGGCGTTGATGGTGATCTGCGGCGGCGCGATCGGCGGATACTGGGAAACCGGCAGATTCTTGATTGCCAGCAAACCGGCCAGCATGACCATGATGGCGATCACCCAGGCAAAAATCGGGCGATTTATGAAAAATTTAGGCATGGAGCGGCTCCTTTATTTTTTGGCTGGTGGCGCTTGTGGTGCACCGGCGGGCGCTGCTGTCGGGGCGCTGCCGAACGGAACCGCCTTGACCGGAGTTCCCGGCCGTGCCTTCTGCAGCCCTTCCAGGATGACACGGTCCCCCGCTTTCAGCCCGTCACTGACCAACCAGCTGTCACCCACGGTCCTGACAACCTTGATCGGGCGCGGTTCTGCCTTCTCCTCGGCGCCAACGGTCATGACCACGGCATCCCCTTTCGGATTGCGGGTCACGCCGCGTTGCGGAATGAGGATGGCGTTTTCATTCACCCCTTCCACAACAACGGCGCGGACAAACATGCCGGGGAGAAGCACCTGTTTGGGATTGGGAAATACTGCGCGCAGGATAACGGAACCGGTGCCCGGATCCACGGTGACCTCAGAAAACTTGAGCGTCCCGGTCAACGGATACGGAGTGCCGTCTTCTAGAAGCAGCTTGACCTGCGCCGAGTCACTTTTCTTCAGCACGCCATTGGCAAGATTTTGCCTCAGCTTGAGCAGGTCGGCAGTGGATTGAGTCACATCCACATACATGGAGCCTAATTGCTGGATCGTTGCCAGCGCCGTCGCCTGGCCGGCTGACACCAGCGCGCCATCGGTCACGTTTGACCGGCCGATGCGCCCGGAAATATGGGCTTTTATCTTGGTGTAGGCCAGGTTGATCCGGGCGGTTTCAACCGCCGCCCTGGTGGCGGCAAGTTCCGCTTCAGCCTGTTTCAGGCCGGCAGAGGCGTTGTCGTAATCCTGCTGGCTGACCGCCCTGATCTTCACCAGGTCGCGATAGCGCTCCTCGGTGAGACGCAGCGACACAAGTGACGCCTCCACCCGCGACTGGGCCGCCCTGGCACTGGCATAGGCCGCTTCAAAGGCGGCTGCATCGATCTGGTAGAGGGTCTGTCCCGCCTTCACATCACTCCCCTCCGTGAACAGCCGTTTCAGGATAATGCCGCTCACCTGGGGGCGCACCTCGGCAATCAGCTGGGGTACAGTCCGCCCGGATAGTTCCGTGGTGAGGGAAACCTTCTCCGGTTTGACCACAATTATCCCGACTTCCGGAGGACCGCTTGGGGGCGGTGCCGATTTAGGCTTGCTGCAGCCGGCCAGTGCCAGACCGGCGACCAGAGCCGTTGTGATGAGGACGGAATTTCTCTTAAGTAACTGGTGCATTTAATACCTCGACGAGTTGGAGTTATGAAAACAGAAAATATTCATGGAATTACCTTTTTATCGCATCCCAGCACGCTTCCACCGTCCGGGCGATCAATGTATCGTCCAGCACAATGAAACCGAGGATGTGATCACGGGCCACCGCTAAAATCGGGCCGAAGGCCAGATCAAAGAGGATGACGATGGGAAGATCCTTCATTACCTGTCGGGAAATCCCGTCTTCGAAGAGTTCCTTGAAAACATCACACCCTTCTTTTGTCCCCAGGAGCTTGTCCCGGCGGTGCGCCACGCCATAGGGAGAGTTGAAAAACTGCTCGATGAAACGAAAATCCAGCGGGTATTCAATGAAGTAATGAATCAGGGCTGTGTTGAGATGGAGAAAACGCTCACGATGCGGCCTGTCGGGAGCGTATCCCTCCTTGATTATCGGGTAGTTCCGCTCTTCCAGTTCCCGAAAAAGCTCCGTGATCATCACATCCTTGTTCTCGAAGTAGCGGTAGATGGTCCCGGCACCAACTCCTGCCCGCTCGGCGATCATCGCCATCGGGGCGCCATGAAAACCATGCTCGGCGATAAGCTCCAACGCTGCCCGAACTATTTCGTCCCGCTTGTCCAGCTTTGCCATAATAAATCCTCCGACGGAATGAATGTTCATTCTGTAATAACTTTTTGTCATTATGTTAGTCAATATATTTTTTCGGGCCACGCGATTGTAAACCGGCTGCCGCCGAGAGGAGAAGTGGCAATGGTAACTGACCCATGGTGTGAGTCTACGACCCGCCTGACGATCGCCAACCCCAATCCGTAGCCTCCGGAGTCCCGGCTCCGGCTGGAATCGAGGCGCGAAAACGGTTCGAAAACCCGTTCGCGATCCTCTTTGGGGATACCTGGGCCATCGTCATCGACATGGATCAGATACTCCTTGTCCTGCTGCTCCAAGGTCAGAATTACCAGGCCGTTTCCATATCTTGACGCGTTCTGCACCAGGTTGCTCACCGCCCGCCGTAAATACTTGGGTTCGAAGTGAGCTATTGCGGTTTGATCGACCATTACAACATGCTGAAGATGGGCTGAAATTTCAGTGGCCAGAACCGCCAATACCTCCTCAAGCCAGGGCAAGATAACTATCTCCTGCATGTTCAGATCCGGGGTTTTCCGGTCGAATCTGGCATAGTTCAGTAGTTCGCTGACCAGACCATCCAGTTCATCAAGGTCCCGTAGTACCCCGTTGACATAACGGGCCCTCTCCGCAGGGGCGGTTGTGGTTTCGACCATTTCCACACCGAATCGAAGCCGGGCAATGGGGGTGCGCAGTTCGTGCGAAACCGCGTTGGTCAACTCCTTTTGCGAAGTAATCAGCTGCTGGATGCGGTCGGCCATCTTGTTGAAAACGCTCGCCAGTGGTGTAAGAGCCGCAATATTGGGGATATCAGCCCTGACATCGAAATTCCCGTCGCCGAATGCGGAGGCGGTTTTGCAGATACTGTTTAACTGCCGCCAGAATGGCATGACCCACAGCAGGGTTGCGATTCCGAGCAGGAGCAGGAAAATACCCCAGGTCCAGATGTCCAGGAGGCTTTTGACCCCTGGCGTGGGGAAAGGCCCGATTGAAAGGGCATAGTCACTTCGCCCGACCCGCTGCCAGAATTGGTGGTAGTCGTCGGCAACCACTATATGCCCCAGGTTCAGCTGGGCAATATCCTGTGCGGAAAAATTATCTTTGTCAATTTGCACCAGTTTAAGCGGATAACCGAATTCGGGCTGATATTCCTGCAGACGATTCTGCCAGTCCCTTTGTGGCCGCAGAGACAGATCCTGTCTGATCAGAAACAGCGGCCCCCTGACCAGTTCGCGGTAATACTGGTTGAACTGCGTCCTGAAAGGAGCAGCAGCAAAATGTTCGACCGCGGGTATTACGGCGAAGATTGTCAACAGCAGGATAAGGATAACGAAGAGGTAATAATTGAAAAAAAGTCGTTTCATATCGATTTACCAGGCATCCTTCACGAACAGATACCCCTGTCGCCAGATTGTTCTGATCCGTTTCGGCTCCGAGGGGTCAATTTCCAATTTTTTGCGCAATCGCGAAACTGCAATGTCTATGGAACGATCCAAGCCATCGTAGTCAATGCCGCGCATGGCGGAAAACATCAGGTCTCGATCTAATACCCTGCCGGCATTGGTTGCCAGAAGACATAGCAGGTCAAATTCAGTGGTGGTCAATTCAATAGGCTCGTTGTCCAGCGAAGCTGTGTGCGAGGAACGACAGATCCTTAATCCGCCGAATTGAATATCCTCCTCCGGGAGTGATGCCGCGTTGGTGCAAATCTGATTGACACTCTTTTCCACCCTGCGGAATAAGGCCCGAATGCGAGCCAGCAGTACCCGAGGCTCAATCGGCTTTTTTACATAGTCGTCGGCCCCCAGTTCAAGCCCGGCAACCTGATCCATGTCATCCTCACGGGCGGTCAGGATCAGAATCGGTCCGTGATATTCAGAGCGAACGGCCTGGCAGACCGCAAGCCCATCCTTGCCCGGGAGCATCAGGTCAAGGATAAGCAGGTCGGGGTTTTCTTTGAGGATTCTTCCGGGAGCCGTGTCCCCCCGCCCTTCAATCAGCACTTCAAAACCCTGCAACTCCAGATAATCACGGATTAGTCCGGCAAGCCTTTGATCGTCTTCAACCAGAAGTATCCTTAGTCTTATTTCCATGTAATTTTCCTCCGGCAGTTATGGGGCTCTATCCGTCACCTGCCGTTGTTTATTCCGACATCTGAATTATATGGCATCTTCACAATGTTGCCAGTACTTATTCAAGAGAGTTCTTCGTCTCCGGGAGACCGCAACGAACGATTAAACGATCCGGATCGGATCTAAGCCTGCGGAATAGTAAAGCAGAAGAGCATGCTCACCCTGATAAGATCCTCCAACCGATGATGCCATACTAAACCCCGCGCATGAATTAATCTGTTGGATTTTTGCATCAATTTGTAACGGTCTGTAACCACACGGGCAGGTCTTCGCCAGTTGAAACATTTCGTAACAAAAGCGAACAATTTCACAACAGACAGCCTGCGCAGTTCCCGTTAATGTTGAATTACACAAACTACAGGCAACGGGAGGATGTCATGAAAGTATTGGGTTTTTTAGTGATCTGCATTCTGTTAATTGCATTGGTTATGTCAGCATCGGCACAATCAGAGGTGGTTGAACAAGGTGGTTTGTACGGGGATATACGTATTGGAGGCGGAGTGGTCAGCTCCCGACCTTCAGGGCTGGAGGTGTTTGACGACAATGAGAAACTCGACAGTCTCGATAACAGTGGTAATCGGCAATCCGTTGGCATCCCGCTGATCGGCGCTGAAGTTGGATATGCCTTCAACAACAGCGGGACGAAAATCTTTGCCGGGGTCGATATGGGAAAACCCTTTTACGTCTCGGCAAGTCAGGAATTTGCAGGAGTAGGCAGTCTGTCGCTCAGCGCGCTCTATGAAAATAAAAACGTTTGGGAAAACCCTTACTTGGATGGGATTAGCCGCTCCAAAACCGATGCCGAATCGGTTGGCATCAACATGAACTGGGACAACGTGCTGGATACCAGAATACGGCTCTTTCTTGATCAGAAGTTTATTGATGTCGAGCAGGACCGGATCGGGCAAATTCAACCGGATCTGCGGCGGGACGGCGCGGATACAACCATGGGTATCGGCTTCTCGATGGATTGGGGGTCAGCCGGAGTATTGAATTCTTCCCTGCGCCATATTTGGATAAACCGGGATGGCGCTAGTAATTCCGGATGCGGGTATGCTGCAGGGTTAAAGCATGCTCTTGTTAAAGGGCGAATCACCTATGCCACCAGCCTAGAAATCAGCCGCATTGATTACGACAAGCTCCATCCGGTATTCAACAAAAAAAGGGAAGAAACCACCTACGGTGTTTTGGAAACCGTCGCGTTTGCCGCGCCGTTTGGATTTGATAACCTGTATCTTTTCGGAGTTGCAGCCTATGGCAAAACCAACGCCAACATAACCTTTTTCGACAGTTCCACTGTCGCTTTCGGCACCGGGATCGGGTACAAATTCTAGCGTGGCATTGATCAACGTACAGCTGCAGGCAGGTATAACACTATGATTGTTTCACAAGCTTGCAGAATGCGGGCTCACAGCATCAATATCATTTTATGTTCCGGAATTATTTCCGCAAAGCCAGCATGGGCGAATTTTTCTCTACCTCGGAGTATTCGGACCGGCATTGCGTCGGCTTTTGTCATCAAGGCCAGGTACGGTTCGCTCCACGATTGGACCTTGAGTCGATGTTGAATGGTCATCTCCGGACGAGTTTTTCTCCCAGACGCCTTGCTTTTCCCTTCAAGGACGATGAAAGCACAGTTGACTTCCTTGTCCCCGGTTTAGTGATGGTGCCAACTGTCTTGTACCCCCCGTAGTGCAGAACCTCCCTGATGGCTCGAAGGGCTCCCCTGCTTTCGGGTAGAATGAAGTTGAAAGGCCACGGTGTCGTGCATGCCGTAACGGCCACCGCACGCTTCCCTTTCTGCCTTGGAACCGGCATGCCAAGAGGGCTTTCGCCCATGAAGACAGGCACGTTGCGGTCGAAAAGCAGTTTCAGCGCTGCGCTCATATTCCCCCAATGTGTCGGGGTGCCGATGACCAATGCATCAGCCTGCTGAATCTTGTTCCCAACCACGTGCGCATCATCCTCAGGCATAACACAAATCTCTTTCTCCCGGCAAACCATGCAGGCCGTGCAATTTTTCATGTTGAGTCCGGAAACATCAACCCACTCAACTTCATGCTGCGCTGAAAGGGGTTCTGTTACAGCCTTGAGGAGCAAAGCGACCGTACCGTTTTTTCGGGGACTTCCGTTAAGCACTAGTATTTTCATTTTTCCTCCCTCCCACTGTACCTGATTAGAGGTTTGCGCTATCAAACAATCTCCTCGATCTTCCCCCCCGGTTTCAGCACAAAGCGGCTGCCGCGCCATTCCACGCGGTTGCCCAGAAAAGACAGGGCCCAGGCAAAAAATGCCAGCATATCCCGGAGCGGGAGCAGCCAGAGCCAGCGGGGCAGCAGGTTGTCCCTGACGAAGCGGCGACTGAAAACCGTGGTGATGCAGAGGCGTACACCGTAGAGCAATGCGACGGCTGCAAGTCCAAGTGCCGGTGATGGTGCCAGCAGCGTTGCCAGCAGGGCCGCGGGGAAGGGGAGCGTAATCCCGGAGGCCAGGTAGCCTCCCGGCCGGCTGACCCGCATGGTACGGGCCCAGCGGAGCTGCCGGGAAAGCACCGTCATCAGATTTTCCGACTTGATGACACTCTCGACAAAACAGGGATCAAGGGCGAGCCGCCACCCGGCACGGTGAATCTTGTTGCCGAGTTGATAGTCATCGGCAAGGTAGCCGGCGAGGGAGCCAAAGCCGCCGATCGCCGCCAGCGCCTCGCGTCTGACCGCCATCGAGGCGCCGAGAGCAAAGGACAGCCCTTCAAGCTGCAGGGCAACCAGTACATTGGGGATCATTTCGGCCGTGAATCCGGTTGCTTCGAGGGCGGTGGCGATGCCATGCACCTCGGAGGTGCGATACAGTGACGTGACCAATCCAACCTGCGGGTCGGAAAAGTGTGCGGTTACCGATTGCAGGTAATCCGGTTCAACACTGATGTCGCTGTCACTGACAATGATGATGTCGTGTCTGACGTGGAGAAAGGCGTTGATCAGGTTGGATACTTTATAATTCGGCCCATGCAGTGCGGGGTTGATTACCAGGCTGATGTCATGATTGGAAAAATCATCAATCAGCTGCCGGATAACCGTAATAACCGGGTCGTCAGGAGATGCAACGGCAAAGACAAGCTGCAGGTCGCCTGAGTAATTCTGGCAGCAGAACGAGGCGAAATTATCGTAGCTGTCTTCGTCCATCCCCTTGACCGGCTTGAGAATGGAAACTCCGGGAGGTGAGGGGGAAGGGGTGAGGTGACGATGAATTTTGAAGTATTTCAGCGCACAGACCAGCGAGATCAGCGAGTAGGCGAGCGCCGGCAGGACGGCCATGAAGGGGAGCAGGGAGCGCAGCATGTCAGAGCCCTTTCTGGACGAGAATCAGGTACGGTGCCGCCGGGGTTACGTTGGTCTGTCCCATGCGCCAGCTGTGATAGGAGCGCGGGTCGAGTCCGGAAGCCCACCCCTCGACGGCGGTCTGCTCCTCCGTGCCGCCGTCGTGCCCCGGATACACCGTCACGATCACGACTCCCCCAGCGGCCAGCAGAGCCAGCGACAGCTCCAGGGCGATGCCGGTCGTGTCCGGGCGGGTGATGATGCTGCGGTTCCCCCCGGGAAGGTAGCCGAGATTGAACAGTACGGCCTGCAGCGGCACGGCGACATGTTCCGCCACCGCTTCGTGCCCTACCGGCAGGAGCGTGACCCGGCTCGACAGTCCGGCTTCCGTCAACCGGCGGCCGGTCTCTTCAACCGCCTGCCGCTGGATGTCGAAACCCCAGACATGGCCGCGATAACCGACCAGGCGTGCCAGCAGCAGGGTGTCATGGCCGTTGCCGCAGGTCGCATCAACGGCGTAATGCCCGTCTTGAACGAAGCTGCCCAGGAGCAGGTGCGAAAGCGGCACCGGCCCGCGCAGCGCCGGCATTGTGATGATGGAAGAATCGGTCATGGTGTCGGAGGTTAGCAGAATCCGGAGGCTTTAGCCACAAAGGATTTGTTTGCCAACGGGCGCTGAAAAGGGTACTACAAACGGCATGATAGTGAGAAAAACGGTGGGAAAAGAAGAGAACAATCTCCGCCTCGATGATGCCGTTGCAACCCTCAATGCGGGGATCAGCAAATCGGAGGCGCGCCGCATCATCGACCGTGGCGGATGTACGGTCAATGTCGCTCTGGTGCGGGTCGCGTCGCGGAGCGTCAAAGTCGGAGATGTCATCGAGATCGGCGTGATGGAAACGGGGCGGTTCCAGGAGCTGTTCCTGCCGCCGGAGGCGCTGCTCTACGAGGACGGGGAGCTGATCGCCGTCAACAAGCCGGCCGGGGTCAACAGCCAGCGCACCCCCTATCAGCTGAAGGGGACACTTGAATACTGGGTGACCGAATATTTCAAGGCGCAGGGGAACAGTGAGCCGGCCCGGGTGGTCCACCGCCTCGATCGCGGCACGTCGGGAGCGATGCTCTTCCCGAAAAACCGGCAGGCTTCGGGGAGACTCTCAAAACTGTTTCAGGATGGGCTGGTTGACAAGCTCTATCTGGCGCTGGTCTGCGGCCGTCCCGAACAGGAGGTGTGGAGGGTGGACGCGCCGATCGGCAAGGTTGCCTCGGCGCGTTACGGGGTTGTTGAAGGGGGGAAGGCGGCTATCACCGAATTCCGGACGGTTGCCTCATCCGGCGACCTCTCGCTGGTGGAGGCGCGGCCGCTGACCGGCCGCACCCACCAGATCCGGGTGCATCTTGCGTCGGTCGGTCTGCCGATCCTCGGCGACGCGACCTATGGCGGCCTGCCCGCCGGGCGGATGATGCTGCACTGCTCTGCCATGACGTTTCAAAACTCAGCAAAAGTGGAGGTTACTGTGTCTGCTCCCCTTGACGGGGAGTTTGAAGAGCGGGTTCGGGCTTTGTCCAAGGCGGAATGATCGATTTCTATGTAAAATCTGTTTCAGGCCGCAACCAAATAACGCCATGAAGCCAATAATAATGGCTGCATGGCGTTTTGCATAAGACAGCTGTAGTCGCTCCGAAACGAATCTTTAGGCGGAATACCGAACACACATAGTCCAAAACAGCACCCTGAACAGGGGGGGTGCCCGTTTTTTTACACTTTTCTAACTCATTGAAATTAAAAAAGAAAACCGGATATTTTTCTGGAGTGTAAAGAAACTTTACAATTTTAATAAACCTGTAATATCGTACTGTTACGCAGCTTTTTCCAAAAAGTGTAAACTTTTTTACACCTCACTCTGTCCAAAACGTCCTTTCCACTCTCCGAATGTCTCCCACACTTTTAACTGACCATCAAAAACGTATTATTTTTTTCCGAGGAAAGAGTTTATAGCGCCATTCACCTGAACGTGGCGCTGACTCATTTCAGCAGGGGCCCAGAGCATCAGGTGTAAAGAATATTTGGTACGTGATGATAACGCAACGCTGCTCCGCTCAGACGGTAATATGCGGGTAAACGACTGGAATTAATGATGAAAACGCCTCTACCCTTGTTGATGAAACGCCGGATCATGTGGGCGTGCCCCCGTTATAATCCACCATTATTCTACCGTTCTCCCTCGCGCAGTATTCCCTCAAAAAAACAGACACAACTAATAAAAATACCGATATTGACGTGATGTACAGCGATTTGGCACATAAATTGATAATGCATGACTTCTAATGCATACGGGCTTATCTGTCATGAAATGAATGTTCATGCTTACTGCCAGTTGCTGCTGATAATTTTACCACTTCCGGAGTACATACCAATTCATGTTGAGTGCGATAAAGATAAAAAAAACAGATTCCGGGCACAAGAGCACCCTGGGTGCAGTCCACCTTGCCGGCCCGGATCTGCTCTGGCTGCTGGGCAGTCTCTGCCAGCTCCACCGTATCCCCTTCGATCCGTTGCTGATCGAACGGCAATTCCCGCCACCCTGTTCCATAACGACAATCCACAATGCACTGCATGCCCTGGGCTTCAAGACCGGTGATCGTGGCGTGCCGGTCAACGCTGCCGGGCTTTCAAAACTGACCCTGCCGGTGGTGGGATTCCTTGTTATCAGCACTCAGGAGCAGACACCGCAGGACGGTACACCGGAGAAAGCCAGCGAACCGAATCTTACCCCCATACTGATTGTCAGGTGCGATGAAGAACGGCTGCTCTTCTTCCGCCCCGGTTCACAGGCACCGGAAACCGTCCCGCTGACGGAGATTGCGGATCAGCTCCATCCCGATCTGCTGCTCATATCCAAAAACGAAGCGGGCAGTGCCGTCGATTCCGATGCCGCAGGCCGGCAAACCCCGCGATTCGGTTTTAAATGGTTTATCCCCGAACTGCTCAAACACAAGACAATCTGGAAGGAAATACTGCTGGCCTCGCTGGTCATCCAGCTTATCGCACTTGCGACCCCGCTCTTCACCCAGGTTGTCATTGACAAGGTTGTCGTTCACCAGACACAGAGTACTCTTATCGTGATCGGTGTCGGGATGCTGCTGTTCATGGTCTTCAGCACCATCATGACCTGGCTGCGGCAATACCTGGTACTGCATACCGGCAACCGCATCGATGCCCTCCTCGGCAGCAAGGTCTTCCGCCATCTGCTCAGACTGCCGCTCCCTTACTTCGAACGCCGACCTACCGGCGTCCTTGTCGCCCGGATGCAGGGGGTGGACACGATCCGTCAGTTTGTCAGCGGCGCGGCCGTTACCCTGATTCTTGATTTTCCGTTCCTGCTGATCTTCCTGGGGGTCATGTTCTGGTACAGCTGGCAGCTCTCACTAATATCGCTGGGTATACTCGGCCTGATCGCGGTCATGAGCGTCCTCGTCACCCCGGTCTTCCGTGAAAAGCTCAACCATCAGTTCCTGCTGGGCGCACGCAACCAGGCCTTTGTCACCGAACACATCTCCGGCATGAGTACCGTCAAATCACTGCAGATGGAACCGGTACTCGAACAGCGCTACGGGGAGTATATCTCGTCCTACCTGGCAGCCGGATTTTCCACCCGCCAGCTCTCCAATACCTACAACGTCATCGCCAACGCCCTGGAACAGATCATGACCCTGTCCATCCTCGTCGTCGGGGCGTTGCTGGTCATGCAGAACGACGGCTTCACGATCGGCAAACTGGTCGCCTTCCAGATGTTCTCCAGCCGCATGAGCCAGCCGATGCTGCGGCTGGTCGGGCTCTGGCAGGAATTCCAGCAGGCCGACATCTCCATCAAACGGCTGGGCGACATCATGGACATGCCCACCGAGCCGTACGCCCTCACCCCGGCCCGCAGCAGCAGCCGTCAGGGAGGGTGCGTGGAACTCAAAGATCTGAGCTTCCGCTACAGCCAGGAACACCCCTACCTGTACCGTAACCTCAACCTCACCTTCAAGGCCGGGCACCTGAGTGTCCTGATGGGGCCGTCCGGATGCGGCAAAAGTACCCTGGCCAAGATGCTGCTCGGCTTCTACCAGCCCACGGACGGCCAGATCAGGATCGACGGCGGCGACATCCGCCACATGTCCGCCAACGAACTGCGGGCCATCTTCGGCGTCGTCCCCCAGGAAACGGTGCTCTTCTCCGGAACCATCTACGAGAACCTGAGCCATGCCAATCCCCATGCCGGATTCGAGGAGATCGTCCTGGCCTGCCGCCAGGCGGAAATCCACGACGTCATCGAAGGGCTGCCCCAGGGGTACCAGACCGAAATCGGCGAGCAGGGGGTCGGGATTTCCGGCGGGCAGCGCCAGCGGGTTGCCATCGCCCGTGCCCTGCTCAAGCGCCCCCGCATCCTGATCTTCGACGAAGCGACCTCCAACCTGGATCATCAGACGGCCGAACATTTCGCCGCCACGGTCAACGCCCTCAAGGGAAAGGTTTCGATGGTCTTTATCACCCACCAGATCCCGAAAGGGCTGCAGGTTGACGAAGTCTTCCGCTTCGGTCCGCAACCGGTGCAGCCGCAGATGATGAGTGTCATGGATGAGGAAAACACACCGGTGAGGGCTGAGTGATAACGGCAAACCATGAAAAGACAACCGCGTTGCCGCATGGTTCTGGCGGCGGCTACGTTCAAAGCGGCGGTGAGAGCCACTGGAACAGCCACGCGCGACAGTGGCAATGGATAACTTCGCCCCTCAGGCCCGCCCCCGAAGACATCCATGAATACCTGCGACTTATCAGGAACTGGGAGCCGGCTGAGAGCAAAAACGCCATCCGGGCGCTGCTCCTGGGAGTGACTCCCGAGATCGCAAGGATGAACTGGCCGGTGGGTACCGAACTGCTGGCCTGTGACCACTCCGAAATCATGATCCGCAACGTCTGGCGCGGCGCCAACCCGTGGGTGGCTGCGACAGTGTTGTGTGCCGACTGGTGCAGTGTGCCGCTGCCCGACCGGTCAAGGGACATCGTCATTGGCGACGGTTGCCTGAACGTCCTCGCCTATCCGGATGGCGTACGCTCATTTATGGGTTCCGTTTCGAGGATACTCAGCCCGGGAGGGCTGTTTCTGCTGCGCGTCTTTTGCCGTCCCCAGGTTTCCGAAACCATCAGCGATGTGGTGGTGGCGCTTCATGGGGGGGAGATAGCCAACCCTCATATCCTCAAGTGGCGCCTTGCTATGTCTCTCCATGGCGATATCGAACAGGGGGTAAGGCTCGCCGATATCTGGGATGCGTGGTACAGCAACATTCCCGCCCCAGAGACCCTGGCACGGATGACCGGCTGGCCCAGAGAGGCGATTGCCACCATAGATGTCTATCGCGGGGTGGATACCCGCTATATTTTCCCCACCCTGGGCGAGGCTCTGCGGGCGTTCGGGCCTGATTTTGAGGTGGTGAAAACGGTCCTGCCGTCCTACGAGCTGGGCGAACGCTGCCCCATCGTCGCCCTCCACCGGAGAGAGCAGACATGACGCTGCCGTTCTCCCTTTCCATACGTCCTGCTCTATCCGGAGTCGTTTTTCCGCCCGTGCCCCGAGCTGATATGGCGCTGCTCTTCAGCCTCTGCCAGCAGCTGGAGCAGACCCAGTGGCTCACTGCCGACCAGCTGCGCGAACTTCAATTTGCCCAGCTTGCTTCCATTGCCCAACACGCCCGCGAAACGGTCCCGTACTATCACACGCTCTTCGCCGAAGCGGGCGTTGACCCATCCTGCCCGCTGACGCCGGAAACCTGGTCCTCCATCCCGGTCCTCACGAGGCGCATTGTTCAGGATGCCGGCAGGAGTCTCGCCAGCACGGCACTACCCCGATCACACGGGAAAGTGCACGTGAGCCGCACATCAGGCTCCACCGGCCAGCCGGTGGAGGTGCTCCGCAGCGGGTATGACCTCCTCATGTGGCAGGCGGTCACCCTGCGTGACCATAGCTGGCATCGGCGCGACCTAACCGGAAAGCTCTGCGCCATTCGCGGCGGAGTGCCCGCAGGGGACGACGGCGTGACCAGTGCGGGGTGGGGAGGGACGACCGACCGGCTGTTTGCAACCGGTCCCAGCGCAGCACTTTCCATCGGCACCGGCGTCAGCCGCCAGGCAGCCTGGCTGACCCGCCATGCCCCCGATCACCTGATTACCTACCCCTCCAATCTCGGCGCCCTTGTGGGCTATTTTCATGCGAGTGGGTTGACCCCACCGAGGCTCAAGGGAATCCAGACGATCGGCGAGGTGCTGCCGACCTGGTTGAAAGATGAGTGTGCTGAGCTGTTCGGTTTCCCACCTGTTGATCTCTACAGTTCACAGGAAGTGGGCAATATCGCCCTCCAATGCCCCGACTCCGGCCTTTACCACGTGCAGTCGGAAAGCCTGCTCGTTGAGGTTGTGGACGAATCGGGTCACCCCTGCGCACCGGGAGAAACCGGCAGAATTTTCGTTACTACATTGCACGGCTTTGCCATGCCGCTGCTGCGCTACGAGCTGCGCGACTTTGCCGAGGTCGGTCCACCGTGCCCCTGCGGCAGGGGGCTCCTCACCCTCTCCAGGATCTATGGCCGTGTCCGTAATATGATCACCATGCCGGACGGCGAGAAGCGCTGGCCCCTGGTGGGATTCGCCGAGTACCGGTCGGTCGCGCCGGTGCGGCAGTACCAGCTGATCCAGAAGAGTCTTACTGCAATCGAAATGCGACTGGTCGTGGATCGACCTCTGGAAAATTCAGAAAAAGAGGCCCTGTGTGCAATTGTCAGGAGTTCGTTGGGCCATCCCTTTGAAATGAAAATTGTCTGTTTGCCGGAGTTGCCGGTCGGGCCGAACGGGAAGTTCGAGGAGTTTGTGTCGGAGATTTAGGGAAGAAGCGTTGGATGTTGATTGCTTGTTGAAGTTGTGACGAATGCATTAGCGCTGCAGGCTGGCGGGCATTATTCGATTGCTGGGCGAAAGGAGGGCGGTGTGAATGTGAAAGATGATAGTGCGGCACGTGGTGGGTGGCCGGAAGATATGATTGAAGAGAAATACATGAATGAAGTTTCTCTATGCTTGGAAACAGAAAATGCACCGGCAGGGGCGAGCTCACTCGAAAATTCCTCGGAAGAAGCTGTTTCCAGAGGCATGGGAACAGAGAGGGCACTGGTAGTTTTAAGTTCAAACCGGATGTGGCATTGGATTGGGTTCCTATTCGTCATTGCCGTTACATTATTTTACATTATTTGCGTAATCCTGCCAGTGCTTATGACCGGTGATTATGCGTCCGTATGGCCTGCCAGCGATAAAAGGATTGGTGTGAAAGCAAGTTTTTTCTACATGGGGTGGGGGTGGATTATAGGTCTGCCGTATTTTATGCGAGGTTTGAATTGGAAAAAAATAACTTTTTTTAATAATAGGGTTGAAGTAGTGCCATGGTTTATGAAAACTTTCGTCATTTATTATACTGACATGCGAGTAGATGTGCATGGCGATTATCGAGCAGCTATCAGCAAAACGTATAAATTTAATTTAATAACACCAATCAGGTTATTCAAGAGCAAATTTATAGAGGCCATTGGAATTAGCCTACGTAAAAACAAACATTATGATCATGCTCAAATACGTAAAGTAATGGAAGTTGTACAAAAGAACGCTTCAGAATTCAATATAAAACCAATATCTTAAGGGGGGTAGTATGGGCGATCCAGCACAAAACACATTCGATGCAGGACAGTTTATGTCACAAGCAGCAAACATTATGCGGCGCTTGCCGGCGATGCAGCATTGCAGGCCGGGACAACCGTAAGAGTTTGCCACACATCATTCCTTGATCTTGACGGACTACGCGTTCACCAGAATTGCTGGATCGAGCTTGTTGATCCATCTGAAGGGATCCCACAGGAAATGAAAAGTAAAGCTGGAACATCAATCTAGAACTGAAAAGGATGCTCTAAATGAACATTCAAGTAACTACAGTCGGCTCCCGTTTCGTCAGCCATGTTGGCATATCCCAAGATTTAGGCGATCTGCCCGAGTTGGCGGGCGACAATTTTGAATTGTTCGCTGTGCGGAGGGGGGCGTGAAAGAAGAGAATGATGAACCTTTGATTGTTCTCAAGTACCACAAAGGGAAGATGCTTGGTAGATTCGTTTGCTTTTGGGGGCCTATGATATCGTTGTGTGCTTTTATGATGAATACGGCAATACAACAGTCAAAATGGATGATGTTTATTATCTTTTTATTATTTTTTGTAGGCTCAATTTTTTATTGGTTAGTATTATTAAATGCGAAAGAATTTGTGCTTTACAAAGATAAAATCATCAAACGGAGGACCTTTTCGAAGGATATACAATATGAGTTGAAAGATGCCGGATATAGTAACTACACAATATGGTTTAGGGAAATGATTGTAATAACAAGTCAAAATCAAAAAAAAAGTTTAGCAATATTTTATGGGTTTATCGCACGAAATAACATGAAATTATTTTATGAAATACTTTCACAGTTGACTGGAATGTCGCCTGAAAAACTGGATTGTGGATGTAATTTACGTTTGGGTATTAAAAATATATCGAAAGAGGAGGAAGTGTAAATGGCTGACAATAACGCTATATGGACTGGAACTAATGCTTGGTGGAATGCAGTCAGTACTGGTACCAGCGAAGGAGTTGCGCAAGCTATAGAATATGGCGGTGGAAAAGCATTCGGAAATCCGGCCGCGAATATTGCAGCTTTCCACGATTTTCTAGGCAATGTTGCACAGGCCGCAATTGATTATAACAGAGATCCAAATCCAGACAATTTGGCAAAAATTGAAAGTCAGGCTGTTCAAATTCTAGCTCAAATTGGGTTGGCTGAAATTGGGTCTGCTATTGTTGCGGCTGCAGTTGTTGCTGCTGGTGCCGCAGCTGCTTCACCTGCAGTTGCGGTTGCCGCTGTTGTAGGTGCTGTAGCTGGTGCTGTCGCTGCATCTATTTACGGGAGTGAGATTGCGGACGGCTATCAAGATAAAGTTAAACCGTTGATATTCGATATCTGGGATAACCTAGAAAATAGCCGATATCCCGACCTTCCACCAGACAGTATCGACACCCGCCGTCACCACTATCCCACGCCCGATCCCATAAACAAATGGCGAGAAGACATTCGTAAGCCGACAAAACCGACCGATCCGCGCCTCCCCGACCCCACAAGACCCAACACCTACCGTATCGTCTACATCGGTGACCCTCTGGCCCTCGATCTGGATGGTGACGGCGTCGAGACCATTGCCACCAACGGCGGGGTAACATTTGACCATAATGCTGACGGTATCAAGACCAACACCGGCTGGATCAAGGCGGACGACGGCCTGCTGGTGCGGGACATCAACGGCAACGGCACCATCGATACCGGCGCGGAATTGTTTGGCGACAACACTAAACTGCAAACCGGAACAAATGCCGTCAACGGCTTTGCCGCTCTTACCGATCTTGATTCAAATGCTGACGGCAAAATTGACGCTTCAGACGCTGCTTTTAACGAGCTCAAAATATGGCGAGACCTGAATCAGGACGGTGTCAGCCAAGCCAATGAACTTTCCACTTTGACCGATCTCGGCATTCAAAGCCTTAGCACCACCGGCACAAATGTTTCAATCCCCCTCCCCGGCGGAAGTCAGATTCTCACCGGCAACTATACCAACCTCGACGGCACGACCGCCACGCTGGCCGACTTAAACCTTACCCAGGACACCTTCTACAGCGAATATACCGAGCATATTGCCGTACCACAGGAACTGGCTGATCTTCCTGACCTGGCGGGCATGGGAAGGTTGCGCAACTTGCAGGAAGCGGCAGCACTATCACCAGCCCTGGCAGATGTGCTCACTCAATATGCGGCAGCTGAGACACGAACGGAACAAAAGGCGTTGATTGACCAGGTACTTTTTGAGTGGGCCAAAACCGACCCCAGTTATAGTGCATCACCGGTGGAACTCATAAACACGTACCGTAATCTCCAGTATGACGAAAAATCATCCAACGTCATCTACCTGCGGTGGGGCCAATCAGTGCCGGTTTATTTGTCATATATTCCCAAGACCTATGTGGATACCTCGCTGCAACAACACACCCGTGTCATAGATGCGGTCCTCGGCGACCGTGTCACGACGGCATTAAGTGACCTGATTTCTCCGGAAACGGCGAATATGAATAGGTCTTACACCGCCCTTGCCGAAGCAGTTTACACAGAACTGCTCATCCAGACCCGCTTTAAAAAATACCTCAATGCCGTGGAGCTCAGCATAACCGACACCAGCATCACTCTTGACACCAGCAAGGTGACGCAGATGTTCCAGGATCGAATCGCCAGCGATCCGGTCAACGGCCTCACCGATCTGTTCGAATTCAACCGATACGCCAATGATCTGCTGACAGGTACCGGGTGGGATGGGACTGACCTGTTGGATGAAAACCTGCGCAGCCTGACAGTCACCCCGCAATTACAGGCACTCTACCAGGAGTTCAACGTCCTGCTCAACGGGAGTAATGGTGGGTCTGCAGACGACATCATCCTGGGTGACGACCAGAAACGTACGATCAATGGCGGCGACGGCAACAACATACTGCTGGGGGGCTCGGCGGCCGAGACACTGACCAGCGGCAGCGGAAATGACATGGTCCGTGGCGGTGACGGCAATGACACCATACGCGCTGGCCTGGGGGATGACGTCATCGACGGCGGCCATGGCGATGACATACTTTACGGAACCGACGGAAATGGTTACTACAACCTGACAAACGACAACGATATCTATCTGTTCGGCCCGGGCGATGGCCATGACACCATCTACAACAGAAATTACGGCATGGCAAACAGCGATACCATCCGCTTCAAGGAAGGCATATCAAGTGACAGCGTGCGTTTTGAACGGCTGTCGGGATACAGCGATGATCTAATCATCATTCTGGGGGACGGTAGCGACAGCATCACGGTCAAGAACTGGTTCAGCAGCCCATATTACAAGATAGCCCGAATTGAATTCAGCGACGGAACGGTCCTGGATACCGCCTACGTGGATACCCATCTGATAAAAACAGGCACTGAGGGGAACGATACGATTACCGGCAGCGAGAGCGGCGAGAATATCAAAGGTCTTGGCGGTAACGACACCCTGATTGCGGGAGGCGGTGCGGATATCCTGGATGGCGGGGCCGGTGACGACGTGATGGCGGGCGGGTACGGTGACGACATCTATCGTTTTGGTCGTGGCAGCGGCCATGATGTCGTTTCCGAGGGCTTCGGCGGCTACTATTGGATTAACTCACCCAACGACTCGATAGAGTTAACCGAGGGGGTGGTGCCCGATGACATTATCATCCGGCGTCTGGGCACCGATATGGTGCTTTCCGTCAAGGGGACCGACGATCAATTGACGGTCAAGGACTCCTTCAACGATTACAATGAAGGCAACCGCATCGAACAGGTGCGCTTCGCCGACGGAACAGTCTGGGATATCAATGCCCTCCAGGCCAGAGCCTTGCTCTCTACCGACGGAGACGACCGGCTGGAAGGCGGCATTGCCGATGAAATTATTGATGGTGGAGCCGGAAACGATCTCCTGATTGGGCATTCCGGCAACGATACCTACAGTTTTGGCCGCGGTTCCGGTCAGGACGTGGTCACCGAGGAATGGAGCAGTACCACGGATACGGTATCATTTCAGCCCGGGATTACTCCGGCTGACCTGGAATTTTCACTTGTGAACGAAGACCTGGTGGTAACCGTCAAAGATACCCAGGATACATTGCGCATAACCTATGGAGCCTGGTACAGCTCCATGATTGAGAGATTCACCTTTGCCGACGGCACCACCCTCACCTGGAACAATGTGATAACGCTTGCCAACGTTGCACCGACCAGCGAGTCACTGGTGGGAACGTCGGGTAATGACATTCTTGTCGGCAGTGATCTTGACAGCACCATCCTGGGACTGGAGGGGGACGACCGCCTGACCGGAGCCGGCGGCAACGACTCGCTGGAAGGTGGCGGAGGGAATGATAAATTGACCGGTAACAAGGGCGACGACTCGCTTTACGGAGGCGATGGGGATGACATCCTGATCGGCGGTGATGGCCGTGATTACCTCTATGGCGGTACCGGGTCCAATGTCTACAGGTTCAAGCAGGGTGATGACCTGGATTACGTCCGCGCCCGACTTGCCGACGGTTTTGACGATACCATCGAGTTCGACACGGGAATCACCCTGGCTGACCTCGAGGTGCAGCTGGGCAACCAGACCTGGGATATCCAGCCGGGTGACAGCGGCTACGCCACACTGGTGGTAGGCACCGGAGAGGCCGCGTTCAGGATCGAGATCGATGGCTGGTATACCGATATTGCCCGCTCATCAATTAAACGTTTTCTCTTCAGTGACGGCACCGTAATGTCCATTGACGAGATCATCGCCATGAACGATGGAGGTGTGGCCGGGACCCAATGGGGCACCTATGATGCCGACAAGTTGAAGGGAAGTAATGCCGAAGATAATATATATGCGGAAGACGGTGATGATGTCGTCCATGCGCGTGCCGGAGACGACTATGTCAACGGTGGTTACGGCAACGACCGGATTTTTGCCGGCAGCGGGAATGATAATCTGAACGGGAGCAATGGGGATGATATTCTGGATGGAGGCAAGGGGGACGATTATCTCTATGGCGGTGCCAATGCCGATATCCTTGCGGGAGGTAAGGGGGCGGATTCCCTAAATGGCGGTTCCGGCGAAGATGTCTACCTGTTCAATAGGGGAGACGGCGACGATTACATCGAAAACAACTGGTACGATGGGGTAAAGACCCTGTCATTCGGCGTTGGGATTGCGCCGTCAGACGTCAAGGCCCTGGTCAACGAGTATGGCGAATTGGCACTCCTGGTGGATGATGGTGCAGGAGGCAGTATCAGGATCCCCTGGTTTCAATCTGATCTGATTACCGAAGTCGATGTACTTCCTCTGCAGCGGGTGCAGTTCGTTGGAGCTGACGGGACGATTTCCGTATATGACCTTGAGTCTTTGGTGAGAAGCTCGTTGGGCTCTTTATCCACTTCAAGCGTGGCGGCACCAATTCCCCTGTTTGCCGATGCCTCTGCATACGACATCACCTTTGCCTCCCTGCCTGCCGGCGGAGATGACGCGGTGGCCTATGCCCAGACCGGCGACGTATCCGGCACGGCCTTTTATGGCGCGTCTCCGACCCCGAGCGCCGGCGACGACCGGGTGGTTGGGACGAAACGTAAAGACAATCTGGTGACTGGCGCCGGAAACGATATTCTCTACGGTCTTGGAGGGAACGACTATCTGGATGGCGGCAGCGGTCATGACAGGATTGACGCCGGTGCGGGGAATGACATCGTTTTTGGCGGCAGCGGCAACGATCTGGTCATGGGCGGAGACGGCGATGATTTTATCTATGCCGGAGATGGCAATGACATCGCCTACGGCGGTCTGGGGGCCGATACCTTTGTCTTCAATGCCGGCGACGGCCTCCTGACCATAGAGCAGGATTATATCGATACCGGTTATGGCGGCGGCGAAGGAGGGGAATATGCGGCCTCCTACGTTGACTACGGCGGCGGCTATGGCGGAGACTACGGAGGCGGCTACGGCGGCAGCATCGAGAACAACGTGCTCAGCTTCGGGGAGGGGATCTCCCTGTCCGATCTCAGGTTCTCCGAGCGGGACGGCTATCTGATCATCGACATCCCCTCCACCGGAGACCAGCTGAGGCTTGCGGGTTACAATCCGGACAGCCCAACTCTCACAAACGTTGTGGACAGCTATCTGTTTGCCGACGGCAGCGTGGCTACCCCCCAGGACATTCTCGCTGTCGGGGTGTCATCGGTAGGAACCGGAGGAGATGACTACTTATACGGTACTGTCGGCAATAACACTATCGAAGGGGGCGCGGGCAACGACTATTTCTCCTCCGGCCAAGGCAGCGATCGTCTTATGGGTGGAAGCGGCGACGATACCTATGAATTCAACCTGGGCGACGGGATGGACACGGTCGTGGATATCAGCGACCCTGATATGGAGAACCGTGTAAATTTCGGTTACGGCATCTATCAGGACTCCATCAGGACCGAGGTGGTGGACGGAAGCCTGGTCCTGTGGGTAGGTTACGGTGGCGACGGAATCCGCTTTGAGGGGTTTGATCCAACTGTTCCCGGTATGCCGCAGCCGGTGGGGAGTTTCAATTTCTGGGACGGTTCAAGTATGAGCTTTTCCGATCTGCTGGCAAGTACGGCAGGAGCCGCATATCAGGAAGGAGGGTCCGGCAGCAACACCTATGTCTTCAACCAGGGTGATGGTGTTGTGAGTATCTTCGATTTTCCTGAGGAAGGTGCCGTCAATACCCTCAAGTTCGGCCCCGGCATAGCTCCGGAGGATCTGTTGCGTCATTTGCGCTTTGATTCCCCTGAAGACAGCGACAGCGGCAGTGGTACCTTTATCATCGCCTTTGACAATGGTGACCAGGTGCGGATGGATGGTTTTACGCCTGACGATGTGGACGCCAGCCCGCGCTCGATAGACACCTTTGTTTTTGATGACGGCACGATACTTTCGTTTGCCGAAGCGGTACGTTCGATCTTTGTTGTCGAAGGAGACACTGACGACAATCTGCTGACCGGGACGAATCTCAGTGATCGCTTGTACGGTTATGACGGCTCGGATACCCTGGAGAGCGGTGCCGGCAACGACGTCCTGACTGGTGGGACGGGTGATGATCTCCTCAATGGCGGCGGCGGCCGGGATACCTACGTATTCAATATCGGAAACGGCATCGACACTGTCATCGACGCCGCCCAGAACGGCATCGGCAACATCGCCAGCTTCGGTCCCGGAATCACCATGGATGACCTGTCCTTTACTCAGGACGGAACGACTCTCACAATCAGTTACGGAACCGCCGGTGATGCGATCGTTGTTGAAAACTTCGATCTGACCGGTGTCAACGGTACCGAGGTGATCGACACCTTCGAATTCTCGGACGGAAGCGTAATAAGTTACCGGGAATTGACCAACCATGCCCCCGTAGCGGAAGAGCCGCTTTCAGCCCTGACCGCGACTCAGGATCAGCCCTTTGTCTTCCAGATTCCGGCAACGGCCTTCAGCGATGCTGACGGCGACCAGTTGACCTACCATGTCTCCGTATCCGGTTACGACACCCCGCCCGAATGGCTCTCGTTCGATCCGGCAACTCTTATTTTAAGCGGTACGCCGGGGAACGACCATGTCGGGGCGTTTACCGTGGAAGTCTCCGCCACCGACCCGTTCGGTGCGACGGCAGGCCAATCGTTCTCCGTGACGGTGGAGAACGTCAATGATGCCCCGATGGTGGTCACGCAGCTTACGTCCCAGGGCGCGACCCAGGACCAGCCGTTCAGTTTCCGGATACCCGACGGCACCTTCGTCGATATCGACAGGGGCGACCAGCTCAGCGTCAGCGCTGTTCTTGCCAACGGCAACCCGCTCCCCTCCTGGCTGACGTTCGACGCCGCCAGCGGGGCTTTCAGCGGCACACCGGGGAATGACGATGTGGGAGCCGTCAACGTTACGGTGACCGCCACCGACCGTGCCGGTGCGGCAACCTCCAGCAGTTTCACTATCGACGTTGCCAACGTCAATGATGCGCCGGTTGTGACAACACCGTTGTCGGTTCAGGGCGCGACTCAGGACCAGCCGTTCAGCTTCCGGATTCCCGGTGACACATTCACCGATATCGACGCGGGTGATCAGCTTGCCTACAGTGCCACCCAGGCCAACGGTGATCCGTTGCCGCACTGGCTGCAATTCGACGCAAGCACCGGCACCTTCAGCGGCATACCGGGTAATGACGATGTGGGCGCCGTAAGCGTCCGGGTAACCGCTGCCGACCTGGCAGGGGCCACTGCCGACAGCAGCTTCACGATCGAAGTGGCTAATGTCAACGACGCTCCGATACTGACCGACCCGCTGGCAGACCGGGCTGCGATCCAGGACCAGCCGTTCAGTTTCCAGATACCCGGCGGCACCTTCACTGATATCGACGCGGGTGACCAGCTCACCGTCAGCGCCACTCTTGCCAACGGTGATCCGTTGCCCGGTTGGCTGCAATTCGATACTACCAGCAGCACCTTCAGCGGTACACCGGGTAATGACAATGTCGGCGGTATCGACGTCACGGTGACCGCGACCGACCGTGCCGGGGCGGCTGTGGCTAATACGTTCAATCTGGCTGTGATCAACACCAACGATGCGCCGGTTGTTGCAGCCGCACTGGCAGACCAGGCAGCGACCGAAGACCTGGCATTCAGTTTCCAGATTCCGGCCGACAGTTTCAAGGACATCGATGCCGGCGACAGCCTCTCCTACACCGCTACCCTGGCGGATGGCACCGGTTTACCCGCCTGGCTGAGCTTCAACGCCGCGACACAGACTTTCTCCGGTATTCCGGGGAATGACGACGCCGGCGCAGTCAGCGTCCAGGTAACTGCCTCCGATATGGCCGGGGCAATGGCGAGCAGCACCTTTGCCATTACCATAGCCAACGTCAACGACGCCCCGATCGTCGCGAACCCACTGGCTGACCAGACTGTAGCGGAAGACCAGCCCTTCAGTCTCCAGATTCCGGCGGATGCTTTTAATGATGTGGATACAGGCGACCAACTGGCGTACAGCGCCACTCTGGCCAACGGAGATCCACTGCCGTCCTGGCTCAGCTTCAATGCCGCCACCGGCGACCTCTCCGGCACCCCCGGCAACGGCGAAGTCGGCAGCTACGGGATTAAGCTGACCGCAACGGACACCGCCGGTGCGGCAGCCAGTTCCGTTTTTACCCTGGCCGTACAAAACGTCAACGACGCCCCGGTGGCGACAATACCGATCCCGTCCCTGACCGCCGCAGCAGGGGAAGTCTTCTCCTGGCAGGTTCCTGCCGACACCTTTACCGATGTCGATGCCGGCGACAGCATGACACTCGGCGCCAGGCTGTCCAACGGCGATCCGTTGCCGGCATGGCTGGCCTTTGACCCGGCCACTCAGACCTTCTCCGGAACTCCGGCAGGCGGCTCAACGGGGAACATCGGCATTCAACTCACCGCCACCGACCGTGCCGGTGCAACCGCCGATTCCGGCTTTACCCTCACCGTGACCGGCGGCAACAGGCCCCCTGTGGCGGTTCACGATTCGGCCAGCCTGATCGAAGACACGCGTATCTGTGCCAGCGGCAACCTCCTTGCCAACGATACCGACCCCGACCCCGGCACCGTCCTGACAGTGGCATCTCCCGGCATCAAACGGGGGGAATACGGCTATCTGGGCATAAAGGCGGATGGCAGCTACAGCTACCAGCTTGCCAATTTTGCCCCATCTGTCCAGTCACTGGGGAGAGACAATACCGCCACCGACCGGTTCGACTACAGCGTCACCGACGGAACCGCATCCGCTACATCCTCTCTGGATGTTGCCATAGCCGGAACCAACGACGCCCCTATTGTGATCAAGCATCTTGCCGACAGGGGGCTGACAGCAAACAAGAATTTCAGCTTCAGGCTGCCTGAAAACAGCTTCATCGACATCGATAAGGGGGACGTGCTCTCGTACACCGCCACCCTGGCAAACGGGAAAGCGCTTCCCGCCTGGCTGAAATTCGATGCCGCCAGCGGCACATTCTCCGGCAAGGCCCCCAAAACACTCGGCGATCTTGACGTTCGTGTCACCGCCACCGACAAGGTTGCTGCAACCGGAAGTACGAAAGGGAGCCTTTCCGTTTCGGACACATTCAGCCTCTCCGTTGTCAAGGGCGACCCCTGGGTGAGGGAGGTGGACGACCAGCCATCCCATGAACAGTGTCATGACCGGAACGACAACCAGCCGACAGCACCGCACGTTCCCGGCAGAAAAGAGAACCATGACGATGAGGAAGCGTACGGCAGAGGTTCTGAAAACTCCCGCCATGACGATGACCGGAGAAAAACTCCGGATGGCGGGCAGCTCCCCTCCTCACCGGTCGGCTGCCTGGATTCGGAACTGCTTGAACGGTATCTGCAGCGGTCCGACCATACCACCGTCAGCGGTGATGACGGGAGCATAGCCGCCCGTTGGCAGGCCATAGACAGGGCCATTGCCCTTGATCTGGCCGACTCGGATGACTGCTATCAGCAGATGAAGCAGGGTGCCGACCTCAGCCATCTCGGGAAAAACGGAGAAGGGATCTCCAGCGGCAGCGGATACGGCATGGGCGGCATGGCCCTCGCCGCCGGCAGCGGCACAAACCTGAAAGGCTTCAACGGACTTAAAGAGGGGATGCACTCGCTGTGAGCCTGTTCACGGTCTCGCATAGCGAAGCTGGTCTGAATGGCTGAGCATGCTGGTACACAGATGCAGCGGGAAAAAGTCGGGGGCAGCCTCCTCCGTCCGCTTCCCGCTGCTTTTGTTTCCAGGATCGGATTGGTGCAGATTGAAGTCACCACGGTCTGCAATTTCAGCTGTTTCTATTGTGCCGGCAGGGAGATGCCTCAGCGCCACATGCATCCGGCGCTGTTTGACAGGATACTGGCAAGCCTCCCTCGCGCGCGGCTTACCGTATCACTTCAGGGCGAGGGTGAACCGACCGTGCACCCATACTTCTGGGACATGGTGGAAAAGGTGGCCAGGAGCGGCAAGCGCCCTTATACCATAACAAACGGCAGCAACATTGACATCAGGCGTGCCGCCCGGCAGTTTCCGCAGATAGGGTTCTCTCTTGATACTCTTGATGGGGATGAAGCTGACAGAATCGGACGGTTCAGGCTCTCCGGGGTTCTCAGGAACCTTGAACAGTTGGTCGCCGCGATGGGGCGGCGAGGCGTTATCATCCACAGCGTTGACTATGGCCAGCCATTAGAGGCGCTACGAAACTATGTCCGGAGCCTGGGCATAGACAGGCATGTTGTCCAGCCCATCCAGTCCAAGGCGGACTACGGCAAACGCTATCCCGGACTGGCAGATATCGGCAGTGAAAAGTATCACTTTCGCTGCCGCTACGTATTCCGACCCTCGATGAGGTATTTCGACGTAAACGGCAGGATGATGCCGTGCTGCTTAATAAAAGACGCCGGCACGTATGTTTCTATTGACCATGTGAGAACCCAATTGGAACAACAGACCATTCCGGATTGCTGCGCAGGATGCCGGGAAATAACTATGGGGAACACCTGATGCGCTTTTTGTTTGCCTGGGAACAGGGAGGGAATCTGGGGCACCTCTCCGTCATGCTGCCCGTTGCCCGGATTCTAAGAGAGCGTGGTCACGAGGTGCTCTTTGCCGTCAAGGAGGTGGGGACAGCCCACCACTTCCTTGATGAAGAAGGTTTCAGCTATCTCCAGTCCCCCATTCCTATCGGTCTGAAAAAATCCCGCCGCGAGGCGGCGAGCTTTGCGGATGTGCTTGCTGAGGGCGGTTTTGGTGATGCAGCAATACTTGGCGGGATGGTGAGGTGTTGGCAGACTGTTTTTGACCTGCACAAGCCGGATGCGGTCCTTTCCCAGTATGCCCCCACCGTCATACTGGCTGCAGGAGTCTTCGGTGTGCCTTGCCTGAAACTGGGCTCGGGGTTTGAATCGCCTCCTGACATTTCTCCGTATCCCTGTTTCAGGCCATTGCTGAAAATGACCAGGGACAAACTTCTATTCACCGAAAACAGGCTGCTGTACAACGTCAATCAGGTTCGGCGGATATTTGGCGGGTCTCAATTCAGCCGGTTGTATCAGGCAGTCAGGGCAGATATTTCCCTGCAGGCGGTTCTACCGGAACTGGCACACTATCCGGACCGCAGAAATGGACGCTATATCGGCCCGTTGTTCATGGCCGAAGATGGTGAAGCGGTACAATGGGCCGGACATCAGGACCGCAAGATTTTCGCGTATCTGCGTCCGGCGGCTGAAACACCAGGAATCCTTGATGCACTCGATAGATGCGGTGCCGAAGTTATCGCGTACATTCCCGGTCTTGCTGATGAATTGAGGGAGAAGTACTGCAAGAAAGAAATGCGTTTAGTCTCCTCCAAGACCAATCTGTCGGTTTTGTTGCCTGAGATGACATTTATAATAAGCAACGCGGGCCTTGGAACCATGTCTGCTGGTCTTTTGTCCGGTGTTCCCGGTCTCTGCATCCCTACAACCGTCGAGCAATGGATGAACAGTTGCAACCTGGAAAGGATAGGGGCCGGTATTGGCTTGAGGCGTGATCAACTGAAGGTGCAATTTGAAGAGTCATTGAACACGATGCTTTTCGAGAGGAGATACCGGGAAAAGGCTATGGAAATATCAAGAAAATATGCCGGTTACGATCATAAACAGGTTTTCATGCGGCTTGCAAACACACTTGAAAAAATGACATCAATACAGAGGAAAAAACCATTGCCATGAACGGTATACACCCCCCGCAAAAGTCCCGTATTGCCAGGATATCCGACCGTCTTTTCAATGCCGCCGAAACGGACCCCCTCGATTTTGCTCCGTCCATTGTCCGTCTTCAGGAAAAGCCGCCTGCACCACTGGGGAGGGCCGTCCTCAAATCGGTCATGCTCCTGTTTCTCTGCATCATCCTCTGGGCGGTTATTGGTCGGCTGGATATCGTTGCTGTCGCTGAGGGGAAGCTTGTTCCCCAAAGCTACCTGAAGATCGTACAGCCGGCTGAACAGGGCATCGTCAAAGAAATCTTGGTCAAAGAAGGCGAGCACGTTAAAAAGGGACAGGTGTTGATGCGTATGGATGCGGTCATATCCAACGCCGAAGGGAGGAGCCTGGCATCGGAAGTGGGCAAGCATCGATTGGCCCTGCGCCGCATAGACGTTGAACTGGGGGGGAAACAGCTTTTGAGGGAAACGGGCGATCCTTCCGATGTCTTCTCGCATGTATTCGCACAGTATCAGGCAAACCGCCGTGCCTATGAGAGCCTGTTGGAAGAGCAGCGCAGTGTCCTTGATAAAGCGCAACAGGAAATGTCGGGCGCCAGAGAGATAAAAACCAAGCTGGAAATGACCCTGCCCCATTATCGGGAACAGGAGCGATCCTACGCGTCATTCTTGAAGGAGGGGCATGTTGCCCGACTGGATGCAACCGATAAACAGCGGGAACGGATCGAAAAAGAACAGGACCTGCGATCGCAGGAATTTGTGATCAAAAGCACCCAGGCAACGATCAACCAGGCAGAGAAGAAGATCAGCCAGATCACCGCCGATTATCGTCGGCAGCTGCAAACTGAACGGGTGGAAGCTGCTGCCCAGCTTGAAAAGGTAAACCAGGAACTGGCCAAACAACAGTACCGCAATGAGCTGCTTGAGCTGAAAGCCCCCCAGGACGGCGTGGTCAAGGACCTTGCCACCCATACGGTCGGTACGGTCACCACACCCGGCACCATCCTGATGACACTGATCCCTCAAAACGAGTCGCTGAGAGCTGAGGTCTGGGTAACCAATGAAGACATCGGATTTGTACGGCCCGGTCAGAAGGTGAAACTCAAGATCAGCGCCTTTACGTTCCAGAAGTACGGCATGGTCGACGGCCTGGTAGAGCATGTCGGTGCCGACTCCAGTGATAATGGCGGTAGCGATAAAACCGATCCGTTGTCTGCGGGAGCGAACAACAAGTCTGGCGGGAAACTGGTCTACAAGGCTCTTGTTGCGATGACAGACCAGCAGCTTGTGGTGGGCGGAGATAGTCACAAGCTGACCCCCGGCATGCAGGTGTCAGCCGAAATAAAGCTGGGGACCAGATCTGTGATGGAGTATTTTTTCTCGCCGGTTACCAAGGCGTTTCATGAGGCAGGAAGGGAAAGGTAGCTCCCCCGAATTTGTTGCATAACCAATGCTGCTAATCGCCAAAAACCTGCGCACTAAAAATGTAGAGTTCACATTCCCCCTGCCAGGCGTCCTGCGGCAGGCCGGCCTTGATGCAGGTGTGCTGCAGGAACTGCTCGCGGTTCCAGCCGTATTCGGTCGCCACCTGCGGCAGCAGTACCCCGCGGTAACTTCCTTTGACGATGTAGATGCCATGGGTTCCGACCCGGATTTCCTCAACAGAAGCAGTTTTTTCCAGCGGCGACAGCACCGAAATATCAAGGTTGAAATCGGCCAGATCGTCGATCTTCATCGGGTAAAAACGGGGGTCACGGGTTGCGGCCGAGACCGCCATCTCCTGTACCAGTTGATACAGCGGCTGGTCCGATACGAAATTGCCGATGCACCCCCGCAGTTCCCCCTTCTGCTTGACCGTGACAAAACAGCCGGAGTGAAGGTTCAGTCCCGGTGACGTCGTTACGATCGTCGGCACTTTCCGGTTGGTGACGTACTCGATGACCGTTTGCCTGGCGATCTTCAGCAGTTCCTTCCGTTCTTTTATGGTCAAAAGATCTGACATTGTTTTCACTCCATCAATTCATAAATGCAGGAATAGAAATTTCATCTCTTACAAATACTGCAAAACCGAGTTCACGCGGAGACGCGGAGGGCGCGGAGAGAGTCAAATACAAAAGATTTATGATTTAAGCCCAAAAACATTAAGCTTTCAATCTTGGTGTTCTCCGCGTCTCCGCGTGAGATTTTTTTGTTTCGGTTTGTCCAGCTTAGGTTAATAGTTCTTGCGCCGGAACAGTCCGGTCTTGATGCTGGTTACCCGGTCCAGAAAGAGGATGCCGTCCAGATGGTCCATTTCGTGCTGAATCGCAACCGCCTCAAAGCCGCTGGCGGTCACGACCTGGAGGGTTCCATCCGGCAGGGTGAAGCGGAGCGTAATCTCGGTCGCCCGATCGACATCGCCGGTGTAGTCCGGCACGCTCATGCACCCCTCGCGCATGGTGGCCGAGCCGCTGCGAGCCGTGATCTCCGGGTTGATCATGCAGAGCAGGCCATGGTTATTCTCTTTCCCGTGGCGGTTTTTGGAAACGTCCACGACACAGACCCTGAGCGTGACGCCGATCTGCGAGGCGGCCACGCCGACCGAACCGGGCCCCTCATGCATCGTATCCACCATGTCCTGGATCAGGTCATGGATGCACTGATCGATCCTCTCGACTTTATTGCAGAGCTTTTTCAAGACCGGGTGCGGATAGCGTAAAATCGGCTGGACCGGCATCGTTAGAAAGCCACCGGTGTTATGACCCGTACGTTGATTTCCACGTTCAGCTCATTTTTCAGGGCGGCCAGCGTCTGTTCCACCCCCTCCGGGCTCACCCCATCAGGCAGTGCCACCTCCATCATCAGCACGTAGACCGGCTCCTCGGCCGTCCCGATGAGTTTGGTGTTGAGGTCGGTAATGTTAATGCTGCGGCCGGCAAGTTCGCGGGTGACGCGATACACGATGCCCGGCTGGTCCGCGCCATAGACGGAGATCATGCAGATCTCGCCGTCAGGCTCCCGGCGGACTACTTCGTCGGGATGAAGGGTGCGAACCCCAAGGGTCATTCCGATCCGGTCGCAGACCGGTTTAAGTTCTTCGATCAGCCGCGATTTGCTGAACGGTCTTTTCAGCGAAATGATCATGATCATGGCGAACTCGCCACCCAGCATCGTGCAGCTGGAATCGGCGATGTTGCAGCCGAGGTTGAAAAGCCCCTCGGTGACCGCGGCGACGATGCCGGGTCGGTCTTTGCCGACCACGGAGACGGCGTAATGCAGGATTTCCGGCTGTTGCGTCATGGCAAACCTCTCAGGTCATAGAACTTTTCTGTTTATCGCACCAAAACTATTTCATCTGCAATTGTTTTTTGAAATCGGCTATAGTATTGCGAATTTTTTAGTGAAAGGACTCCAGCCATGCCTGTCACCGTTCGTTCCGTCTGCCCTTATGACTGCCCCGATGCCTGCGGCCTTCTCGTAAATGTTGAGAACGGCCGCGCCATCAGTGTCGGCGGTGACTCGGACCATCCGGTTACCCGTGGACTGCTCTGCCCGAAGATGGGACATTACGAACAGACCGTGCACTCTCCCCGGCGGCTGGTTACACCGCTCAGGCGGGTCGGGAAGAAGGGGAAAGGGGAGTTTGAGCCGATTTCCTGGGAAAGTGCTATCGAACTGGTCTGTTCCCGCTGGCAGGAGATCATCGCCGGTCCTGGTGCAGAAGCGATCCTCCCCTACTCATACGCCGGGACGATGGGGCTGGTGCAGCGCAATGCCGGCCACGCCTTTTTCAACAAGCTAGGTGCGTCGCGGCTGGAGCGGACAATCTGTTCGCCGGCCAAGGATGCCGGGTGGAAGGCGCTTATGGGGGATACTCCGGCCATGGAGCCGGCCGAAATCGAGGAGAGCGACCTGGTGATCCTGTGGGGGATCAATGCCGTTGCAACCAGTATCCACGCGATGCGGGATGCCCAGGCAGCCCGGAGAAATGGTGCCCGGCTCTGGGCGATAGATACCTACCGCACCCCGACCTGCGAGGCGGCCGATGAAGCGTTCCTGGTCCGCCCCGGGTCAGATGGCGCGCTGGCGCTCGGGATGCTGCATGTCATCGAGCGGGAGGGGCTGCTGGACCGGGAGTTCATTTCCGCCAATGTCCTCGGCTTCGGGGAGCTGGCGGCACGGATTCTGCCGGAGTGTTCCCCTGCACAGATGGCGGAGGTCTGCGGCCTGCCGGTCAACGTCATCGAACGGCTGGCGCGGGAGTATGCCCGGGCAAAGGCCCCCTTCATTCGGCTCGGGAGCGGCCTGACCCGCTACGGCAACGGCGCGATGACCGTGCGCACGATCAGCTGCCTGCCGGCTGTCGTCGGCGCCTGGGGGAAACCGGGCGGGGGTGTCTTCATCGGCACCTCCACCGGTGGAGCATTCCCGCTGCAGAGTGTGACGCGGGAGGATTTCATGGAGAGCCCGCCGCGACTGGTCAGCATGAACCAGCTCGGCGGCGCGCTGACCGAACTGGCAGATCCGCCGGTGATGTCGCTGTACGTCTACCACTCCAACCCGGCCGCCATCGCCCCCGACCAGAATGCGGTCATCCGGGGTCTGGAGCGGGAGGATCTGTTTACGGTCGTCCACGAGCGCTTCATGACCGACACCGCCCGCTATGCCGACATCGTCCTGCCGGCGACCTCTTCGCTGGAGCACTCCGATCTGTATCGCTGCTACGGCAGTTACCACGCCCAGCGCGGCAACGCCGTCATCCCGCCGGTGGGAGAATCAAAAAGCAACCGGGAACTGTTCTGCCTGCTGGCGGAAGGAATGGGGTGGCAGGAACCGTTTTTCCGCCTGTCGGCGGATGAACTGGTCGAGCTGCTGCTGGTTGAAGAAAACCCCTGGCGGAGCGGAGTCGTCACCGAAAAGTTGCGCCGGGGGGAGCCGGTCATGCTGACGCCGCCGGCGGAGCTGAAGAAGGAGTGGCTGACCCCCTCGGGAAAGATCGAGGTTCTGAACGCCAGGGAAGCCGAGCCTCTGCCGCGCCTCCTCCCGACCCATGCCGGGCGGGATGGTTATCCGCTCTGCCTGCAGCCGGCGGCCACACCGTTCGCCCTCAATTCAAGTTTTTACGAGCAGGACGATCTGCGCAGGAAGCAGACGTGCATGGAACTGCTGATGAACCGGTTCGATGCCGATGCGCGTGGTCTGACTGACGGGCAGGCGGTGGCCGCCTGCAATGACCGGGGAACGGTCCGGTTTAAGCTGCGGATATCCGAGCGGGTTCCTGCCGGGACGGTTGTTACCGAAGGGGTTTGGTGGCGGGAGTTCATCCCCGGCGACCGCGGGGTCAACGCCCTGACGTCGCAGCGCCTGACGGACGGCGGGCGGGGGAGTACCCTGTATGACGTGACGGTGGAGGTCAGGGGGGAGTAACGGATATTATTTCGTGTTAGTATGTAAGTTCATCCTCAATCTCGTCAAATTCGGCATTCACCCTCATGCTCTCGTCCCTGACCTTCATACTGGACACCTTGAGCCGAGCTTGGCGACGCTTATCCACTTCTTGCCAGGCCAGCGCCGCCGCCCCCAGAAGTGCGCCGCTCCCCTCCGGCAGCTCTGACCGGAGCAGCTGTACCTTCCCCTTGTACGGAGTGAACAGATATTCCTCCAGATAGCGCCGCGCCGGCACTATCAGCAGATCACCCGCTGCTGCCAGCCCGCCGGAGAGAAAGATCGCTTCGGGACCGGTGTGCGCGACGGCATCTGCCAGCTTCATTCCCAGAACCCGGGCCGTCGCATCAAAGGCCGCCAGGGCGATCGGATCCCCGCCGCAGGCCGACTCATAGATCTGTTTTGATGTTAGTTTGCTGTAACTAACTTCCCGCAGACGGCTGGGTTCATACCGTTGCGCCAGCAGTTCGAACATGGTCCGGCAGAGACCTGTCGCTGAAACGTAGGTTTCCAGGCATCCCCGCTTCCCGCAGGCGCAGTGCCGCCCTTCGGGGTCAACGGTCGTATGGCCGAGCTCGCCGGCAAAGCCGCCTGCGCCGTACAGCAGTTCGCCGTTGGCTATAATGCCGCTCCCCAGGCCAGTTCCCAGCGTGATGACGACGGCGTGCTTCATCCCGCGGGCGCCGCCGAACAGCAGTTCACCGATTGCGGCGGCGTTGGCGTCGTTGGTGACGGCAACCGGCAGATCGAAGCTCTGCCGGAACAGTTCCGCCAGATTGACCGACGCCCCCCAGTTGAGATTAGGCGGATTCTCGACCGTTCCCCGAAGGTAGTTGGCATTGGGGGCGCCGATGCCGATTCCCGAAAGGCCTGTCCGAGCCGGGAGGGTTGAGCGCAACGTTCCGATCGCGTCATACAGACGGGAAACCAGCCTTTCTGCCGGCTGATCGGCCTCTGTCTCCAGGGCCCCCTCGCATACAAGAGTGCCGAGGCGATCTACAACGCCGAAGGACGTGCTCGTTCCGCCGATATCTATTCCGATCACATACCCGTCTGTTTGCATGGCTGCTCCTCAAGAAAATAACGGGGAGAAGATCCCGGTTGCGCTGCAACCGTCATCTTTCCCTGCATCTGGTAAAATCTTTCTCGCTGTGGTACTGTACCCGTGTGGTTCGTTGCAGAGATACACTATCGAGCCACAACAGTAGCATACGTTGCGGTCAAGCTCAATTGTTGTTCAACTGACTGAAATAATGCTTGAAAAGTTGTATTTTTATCCGATACGTCTAAACAGGTAGACTGCAGCTCTCACCGGTGGGTTTGCCCCGTCGATGATCGGTTGCAGCGGAAGGAAGGTAATGTCATGGCAGATATGTTTTCAGCAGCAGCGGATGCACTCTTTTCCGTTAGCGATAATGCCCAGGCCCAGCGCAGCCAGGTTGCCCTGTATGCCATGAACAAGGCGGCGACCTACTGGAGCGCCAATAAGATTGACGAAGCTATCACGGAATTCAAGAAGGTGCTGGGTTTCGATCCCCAGAACACCGACGCCTATGCCAGTCTGGGCAAGATCTACCAGGCCAAAGGGAATACCACCGAAGCCATAAAATACTTTAAAACAGCCGTACAGCTGGACAGAACTTCCGTGACCGCCCACAACAACCTCGGCAACGTCTATCTCCAGGCGAAGCAGTACACCGATGCGGAAAAGGAATTCAAAACTTCAGCAAAGATGGATCCTCTCAATCCTCTGGCAGATTATACGCTCGGCATCCTCTACACCCAGACCGAGCGTTTCGGCGAAGCAGAAGCCCAGTTCAATAAGGTCGCCAAGGTCTCCCCCCGCGACGGCAATGTGCCGTACAGTCTGGGAGTGCTTTACAACAAGATGGGCCGGCCGGAAGATGCTGCCAGACAGCTGGAAAAGGCCCTTACGCTCAAAAAGGATTTTGCCGCTGCCAACTATGAGCTCGGTGCGGCCTACATCAAGCTGGGCGAAACCGACAAGGCTGCCGAGCAGCTGAGTATCCTTGACGCAAAGCGGTCTAGCCTCGCGAATGATTTGAGCTATATCCTCAACAAACCCAAAATGGTTTATATGGATGCCGCCAACAACCGCGGCTTTAACCAGCTGCTCGGGGCCCGGACCCCGCTCTGGATGCTTGACCCGACGCTGCTTACGGCTCCTGACGCCAGTAAAAAAGTATCCGTTGCGATCCAGTTCAACAATAAAATGGACATAGCCTCGATCATGAATCCGGCCAACTGGGAAATATCCAGGGCCAAGAGCACGGAAGGCGGTTATTACAACAACTCCATGCCGGCACCGGGCAGCGAAGTGAGCATTGCGAAACGTCCCTATTCCGTTACCTACAATTCGGAAACACAGCAGGCAAGCGTCACGTTTACGGTGCAGCAGAATGCCGCCGGAGATGCCACCATCGATCCTTCCCACCTCGTTTTCAAGTTTTCCGGCAAGGACGCTTCCGGAAGGCAGATGGACACAGCCGGAGACCAGATTGACGGCTATGCCTCCAAAGCGTTCTAATACTTTTACTGGTAATGAGTTACATTGTCCAAAGGGGTTCATAATGTGAGCCCCTTTTTTTATGAAAAACCTGAATATCCGGTATTCAACGATTCATTGCAAATATGAAGCGACTATTGTAAAATTAATACTTTACACTAAACTAAATTAATTTTGAGGTCTTCAGACAGGGAGATAGATATGAATCAACTGAAATTACAGGGTCTTGTCGTAATTGAAGGCAGGGCTACATATGAGAGGATCGTTGCCTACATCCGTGAAGTGGAATCGGAAGAAGCTATCCGGCAGATTCAGAACTTCCTGAAAATTTATCCCGAACTTGCCCAGGCGCACAACGACCTGGCGGTGCTCTACTACCAGGCCGGCAATGGCTTGAAGGCGCTGGCGCACTATGAAAAAGCCCACAAGCTTGAACCGTCCAACATTACTTTCCGCAAAAATCTGGCAGACTTTTATTTTGTCGAGCTGGATTGGGCCGACGATGCTATCCAGACCTATCTGGACATCCTGAAGGACAACCCCTTCGATGTCGAGACCTTGAATGCCCTTGGAACGATCAGCGTTCAGACCGGCCGTCGCGAACAGGCACGCCAGTATTTTACGCGAACTCTCCAGCTTGATACAGTAAACAGCCAGGCACGACAGGCCCTGCAGCAACTGGGCGTAGAGCTGCAGGCTCCGTCTCAGCCGGCACAGCTATCCACTCCGCCTGCGCCTGCTTTTAACGCACCACCAGCTGCTCCCATGCCGCACTATTCCGCACCCCCGATTCAGAAAACGCCGGTTTTCCAGGAACAAGCAAAGAGCCCCGAGCAGCTCCATCGCCAGGCGCTTGAGCTGGCCAACTCCGGAAAAAGCAGCGAGGCACGTCGAGCGCTGCAGGATCTGCTTGCGCGCCACCCGGACTACGCGCCCGGCCATAATGACCTGGGCGTACTCTGCCAGCAGGATGGTGACATCCTCCAGGCCCGCAGCCATCATGAGGAAGCTCACCGTCTGCAGCCGGATAACCTGAATTTCATGAAGAATCTGGCCGATCTTCTCTCTATCGCCTGCGGTGATACCGAGGAAGCCCTGAAGCTGTATGTCAAAATTCTCGGCAGCAATCCCCGGGACATCGAAACGCTTACGGCGATCAGCACAATCTGTCTCGAAGCGGGCAAAATCGACGATGCCCGCTCATTTCTTGAAACCATTCTGAAGATCGAACCCTGGAACGGCGACGCCCGGGAATCGCTTGCCGCGATTTCAGACAGGGAAAGGGCGGATCTCTTATCACCGGATGCAGGTCGAAGCTTTGATGAGATACACGCCGAAGCGCTGCGGCTTGTGCAGCAGGACCGGCTGAGTGAGGCGCACTCACTGCTGGAAGAATTGGCCCACACCAGCGGCAGCAATGCCCTTTTCCAAAATGACCTCGGCGTTCTCCGCTACCGCCTCGGCGACATCGAGGGCGCGCGCCGTGCCTACGAACGAGCTGCCGAACTGCAGCCGGACAACGGCAGCTTCCGGAAAAACCTGGCCGACCTCTACTTTGCCGAACTTGGAATGGTCGACGAGGCCATCGGCATCTATCTCGACCTTTTCCGTACACAGCCCCGTGACATGGAGACTCTTGCCGGGCTGGGACAGATCTGTACCGCTGTCGGCCGTCCGGAAGAGGCAAAATCGTTCTACCGCCGCGCCCTGGAGATCGAACCGTGGAATGCGGAGATCAGGACAGCGCTTCAGGACCTGATTTAGATAGTTTCCATCCGGAATCTTCGGATGAGAAACTGTCGGTTTCCGATTCGGAAAGGAGGGGTTTTTTGTCCTGGCAAGGAAATCAAGGGATTGCGCGGAGGCGTACATCGGTACGCCGCACAAGCAATCACGAAGATTGACGCCGCTAGGGCGAAAAGGCACCCTTTCCGGACGGAAACTAGATAGAACAAGGAGAAAGATATGGACAATTCGCAGCACAAAAATTCTTCAGTCGAACATATAACCTGGAACGATCAACACATCGCCACCATCATCCGGCGCGACTTCATGCCGGCAGAAACCACCTTCATCTCGCCCGACAGCTACTACCAGCAGCTCGGCTTCGTTGTCTACCCGAAGGACGGCGTCGTAGTCCGCCACAGTCACCTGCCGCTGCAGCGGCACCTCGTCGGCACTCCCGAAACCCTGCTGATCAGGAAAGGGAGCACCGAGGTAGAACTGTATGCCATGGACAAGAGTCCGCTCGGGACCTGGGTGCTGGAGGAAGGGGACATGATCCAGCTTGTGTCGGGAGGACACTGTTTCAAGTGCCTTGAAGACACCATTTTCCTTGAGATCAAGCAGGGTCCGTATACCGGCCTGGTGGAAAAGGAACGCTTCTGATGATACCGGTTTGCGAACCGCTGATAACTGCGCGTGATATTGAACTGGTGAATGACGCCCTGTCCTCGGGCTGGATCTCGTCCGCTGGAAAATACCTCGATCTCTTTGAAGAGCGCTGGGCCGACTACTGCGGTATGGCGCACGGTATTGCCGTATCCAACGGTTCTACCGCCCTGGACATAGCCGTTGAACTGCTTGATCTGAAGGCGGGGGATGAGGTCATCATGCCGGCCTTCACCATCATCTCACCGGCACAGTCGGTCGTGAGGGCAGGCGGAGTGCCGGTGCTGGTGGACAGCGATCCCGTAACCTGGCAGATGGATGTTGAGCAGATCGAGGGACGGATCACCCCCCGCACCAAGGCCATCCTGGTGGTTCACATTTACGGGCATCCCGCCGACATGGACCCGATCATGGCGTTGGCCGAAAAACATGGCTTGACCGTCATCGAGGATGCGGCAGAAGTTCACGGCGCCGAATACAAGGGACGGCGGTGCGGCGGCATCGGCCATATCAGCACCTTCAGCTTCTACGCCAACAAGCTCATTACCACCGGTGAGGGGGGCATGGTGCTGGTTAAAAGCCCGGAACACGCGGAACGTGCCCGCTCCCTGCGCAACCTCTGCTTTCAACCGGGGCGGCGCTTTTACCATGAAGAGCTGGGGTACAATTTCCGCATGACCAATGTCCAGGCGGCTATGGGGGTCGGGCAGATCGAGCGGGTCGAGGAAACGGTTATCCGCAAACGGGAGATCGCGCATGCGTACGATGCAGCGTTTTCCGCTATCCATGAAATTCAGCTTCCGGTCGAGATGCCCTGGGCACGAAATGTCTTTTGGGTCTACGGGATCGTGCTGGGCGAAGAGCGGGAAACGGACGCCGTCCGGGTAATGACGCAGTTGCGAACACTGGGCATCGAGACTAGGCCGTTTTTTTTAGGCATGCACGAACAGCCGGTGTTTCACGAGATGGGACTGTTTTGCGGTGAACGGTATCCAGTGGCGGAACGACTGGCCCGAAAGGGTTTTTACATCCCCAACGGGCTGACTCTGACCGATGGACAGGTCGCCACGGTGATTGAAGCCGTCAAGGAGTGTCTTTCATGAGCGTGTTCAATGAATATGCCCGCTATTATGACCTGCTATACCGCGACAAGGACTATGCCGGTGAAACGGACTATGTCCACAACCTGATCCAGAGGCAGAGTCCGGGCGCCACGACGGTCCTCAACCTGGGGTGCGGCTCGGGTCGGCACGATCGCTGTCTTGTTGACCGGGGGTACTCTGTTACCGGGGTCGATCTCTCGGAGGAGATGCTGACAGCGGCGCGGGATGCGGCTGCAGGCAACAGGGCACTTGAATATGTTCAGGGTGACGTACGCACTGTTCGCCTTGGAAAAACCTTTGATGTGGTCATTTCCCTGTTTCATGTGATGAGCTACCAGGTAACCAATGCTGACCTGATGGAGGCATTTTCAACCGCCCATAGCCATCTGGCTCCGGGAGGCGTATTCATCTTCGACTGCTGGTATGGCCCGGGAGTGCTGACGGACCGGCCGGCCGTGCGGGTAAAGGAACTTGAGGATGAGGCTGTCAGCGTGACCCGCATAGCCCGGCCCGAAATGCACCCGAATGAAAATGTGGTGGCTGTCAATTACCGGGTGTTTCTCAGAGACAAGGCCAACGACAGTGTCCGGGAGATCAATGAAACGCATCGCATGCGCTATCTATTCATGCCTGAACTCAAGTTGCTGCTCTCTTCTTCCGGTTTTGAGCCCCTGTTATTCGAGGAATGGCTGACATCATCACGGCTGGAATTTACCAGCTGGAATGCTGTAGTTATCGCACGCAAGTCTTCTTGATCCGGGCCTGGTAAGTGGGCAATTCGCAGTGGCACAGGAAATATTTATGATTGTAGGTATATATGTCGTCTCCGGCGACGAGTGTGTTGGTGGTGGGTATGTCTATCAGCAAAGCTTGCTCAACGAAATTGTACGCAGGCAGAAAAGCAGCAGCCTGAAACATAAAATTGTTTTTTTCCGTAAGGGAGAAATCGATGTATTGAATGACGAGGCACTGTTCTGTGTGAATACGGAATGGTATAACGGCAGGCTTTATGAGGCGGCATTACGTCATCAGGTTGATATTATGTGGTTTTTGTCCGTATCATATGAGGAAATCGACATTCCCCATATACTTCCCGTGTGGGATTTGCAGCACCGTTTGCAAGCGCATTTCCCGGAGGTGAGTTCCGGCGGCGAATATGCCTCCCGGGAAAAATTTTATAATCACTTTCTTCCCCGTGCAACATTTATACTGACAGGCACAGAAGAAGGCAAAAAAGAAATTTCCTCTTTTTACCGGATTCCTGCCGATAGAATCGTTGTAAATCCGCTTGTCCCGCCACAAAACATTTCAAAAACACCGATTGACGAGCCAGGCGAGTTAATAAACATCGGATTGAAAAAAAACCGCTTCATATTTTATCCAGCGCAATTCTGGCCGCACAAAAATCATATCGTCCTCCTTGAAACAATAAAAATCTTGAAATCAAAGTACAATACTGAACTCAAGGTGATATTGACAGGCTCTGATTACGGGAATATGGGGTATATCACCCACGCTATTGCTGAAATGGGGCTTAATAATGACGTACTGTTGCCGGGCTTTGTATCAGAAGAGTCCATTCTCTGGCTCTATCAAAATGCATTTGCACTGGTCTATCCCAGCTATTTCGGACCCGACAACATCCCTCCAATCGAAGCGTTTTCTGCAGGATGCCCCGTTATAGCGGCTAATGTCAGGGGAGCGGAAGAACAGCTTGGAGATGCCGCCATACTGGTAGACCCTCAGGATGAGGTCGGTTTTGCCAACGCGATAATGAAGCTGATGCAAGACCCGTTGCTGCGGGAGAGACTGATTCAGAAGGGATATGCAAAAGCTGAAACCAGAACGGCGGAACAGTATGTGCAGAACGTATTGAATACCATAGACCGGTTTTCATCGGTGCGAAGATGTTGGGGCCCGCATTATAAGGTAACGCAAAACCCTAAATTCATTGACTGTATAAACTATTATCTGAAAAACAAGGAACTGCACTCGCTGGTAACACTGCTGTCGATGTGCTCCGACCCCTCATTTGAGGAAAAACGCACTAATATAACAACCGTTTTTAACGACATTGTCAGTGCCCACAAAAATGCGGAAGATGCGATTGCCCGCTGCGAATTCAGTCATGCATTCGAAATCCTCAACAACATACTTGCCCAGTGCGTGGATTATGCCCCGGTGTATCTCAGCCTCTCAAAGATCTACTACGCTCAATCTGACATAGACAAGGCCTTTGAATGTACCAAAAAAGCCGCTTTCTATAACTCAGTCACACCTCTAAAAAACCCGCTTGCAGAAAATAAGATTCACAACAAGGCCGGCCAACCCCATCAGACTTCAGTTTCAACTGATTCGCAACCAAACCCGGTACCCGCTGCTGAAGAGACCGAACAGCTGGTGAAGCTGATCGATCAGCGTCTCTATGCTGAGGCAGAAGTCATTGCACGACGTCATACGTCGCTTTTTCCGCAGCATGGGATTAGCTGGAAAATTCTGGGAGTGGTACATAAATTACAGGGACGTATTGCAGAATCGCTGGAGCCTATGCGAAAGGCAGTACAGCTGTTGCCGACGGATGCAGGGGCGCATAGCAACCAGGGCATCACCCTCAATGAACTCGGCCTGCTGGAGGAGGCAGAAGCCAGTTACCTCCGTGCGCTGGAGCTCGAACCGGATTACGCTGAAGCACATAGCAATCTTGGCAATACTCTCAAGAATATGGGGAGACTGGGGGAGGCAGAAGCCAGTTACCGACATGCGCTGGAGATCAGGCCGGATTTTATTGAGGCACTTAACAACCTTGGCAACACCCTTAAGGATATGGGGCGACTGGAGGAGGCAGAGGCTATTTGCCTCCGCGCGCTGGAGGTCAAGCCGGATCTTGCTGAAACGCATTTCAATCTGGGTATTATCCTCTCTGATCTTGGCCGACTGGAACAGGCCGAAGCCAGATACCGGCGTGCGCTGGAGATCAATCCGGATTTCGCTGAGGTCCATAGCAACCTGGGCGGCGTTCTCGAAGATTTAGGCCGCCTGGAGGAGGCCGGTGCAAGTTATCGACGTGCGCTGGAGATTAAACCGGATTTTGGCCATGCACATTACAATCTGGGCAATATCTTCAGGGTGCTGGGCCGGGTTGAGGAGGCAGCAGCCTGTTACCGTCATGCGCTTGAGGTCAATCCGGATTCTGTTGAAGCGTATAACAATCTCGGCATTACCCTCAAGAATATGGGGCGGCAGGAGGAGGCCGAAACCTGCTACCGCCGGGCTCTGCAGATCAGGGCCGATTACGTTGAAGTCCTCAATAATCTTGCGTCGTTGCTCTATGAGCAGGGCAAGACTGAGGTTGCCTTGAATATCGTCAAGCAATCACTTCAATACAAAGAAACAGAAGTAGCCAAGAGCATCTTCATAGCCTGTGTAAAACAGATGAGTTTCACACTGGATGACAGCGAGGTCCGCTCAGCCGTGGTTCGCGCCTTGAGCGAGCCTTGGGGGACACCGATCGATCTGGTTCGGGCTGGCATTGAATTGGTCACGCTCAACCCGGATATCGGCGGGTGCGTGGCACGAGCAGTCAACGTGTGGCCCCATAGATTATCGGTGCAGGAGTTGTTCGGCCCGTCCGGCCTCTCCGCGATTGCATCTGAGCCGTTGCTGTTCGCTCTGCTCAATGCTGCGCCAATATGCGACCTTGAAATGGAGCGTTTTCTGACGATGGCCCGGTGGGCCATGCTCGAAGATGCTGCCGTCATGATGCCATCAGGCGGTGAGGTTACGGCCGCCCCGGCGTTGAAATTCTACAGTGCTTTGGCGCGTCAGTGCTTCATCAATGAATATGTGTTTTCCCACACCGATGCCGAAATCCAAAAGGCGGGTGTTTTGCGGGATTCACTGGATGCGGCGCTGAGATCGAATGTCCAGGTGCCGGTCCTTTGGCCGGTGGTTGTCGCGGCCTACTTCCCGCTCTGCTCTCTCCCGCTTGCCGCCCGGCTTCTTGATGGTCAATGGCCCGAAGCGGTTAATGATGTACTGCTGCAGCAGATTCTCGAACCGGAGCGAGAGGTGCAGGAGCGTACCGGCATTCCGCGGTTGACGGACATCGAAGATGAGGTGTCTCTTCTGGTGCAAAATCAATACGAGGAGAATCCCTATCCGCGCTGGATCAAGGCGGCGCCTCCAGGAAAAGCAAAGGATATTGTCGGATATTTATCCCAGAAGTTTCCCCTGGCTTCTTTCAATCGGCACGTCAAGAGTGGCGGCGTTGACATCCTGATTGCCGGTTGCGGCACTGGCCAGCATTCCATTGGAACGGCCCAGCGGTTCCTGGGTGCGCGGGTGCTGGCGGTTGATCTCAGCATAAGCAGTCTTGGCTATGCCAGGCGGAAGACGCGCGAACTGGGGTTGAACTCAATCGAGTACGCCCAGGCGGACCTGCTGAAGCTGGGCTCGCTTGGCCGCAGCTTCGATGTTATTGAATCTTCCGGTGTCTTGCATCACCTTGCTGATCCCTGGGCTGGCTGGCGTGTCCTGCTGTCTCTGCTGCGCCCTGGCGGGTTCATGAATCTTGGCTTTTACAGTGAGGTGGCGCGCCGGAATATCGTCCGGATTCGGGACTTCATCGCGGAACAGGGGTATGGAACAACGGCTGATGAAATCCGGAGGTGCCGCCAGGATTTGATGGTTCTGAATAAAAGCATGGATTTCGGAAACACCATTCAATCGGCAGACTTTTTCAGCGTCAGCAGTTGCCGTGACCTGCTTTTCCATGTTCAGGAACATCGCCTGGCACTAACCGGCATTGATGAGTTTCTCCAGGACAATAATCTGGTGTTATTAGGGTTCGATATCGATCCACAGGTCATTAATGCCTATAAACGTCGTTTCCCTGGAGATTGTAGTGCAACGAACCTGGCACAATGGCAGACCTTTGAGAACGAAAACCCTGACACCTTCTTCAGTATGTACCAGTTTTGGGTTCAGAAAGGGGGATAAGATCCTCCACGCAGAAGGGGTTAACAAGAGCGCACCAGCAGAACGGCAATATGAAAAGTCTCTGCAAGCGGAAACAATGGGTCGGTATATTTAGATGTGGTTTTTATATTTTTGAAAGAGGGTTACTTACAATGTCCCCGAAATTGGCGAATAGAAAAATTCTTGTCACCGGTGCAGGCGGCTTCATTGGTTCTCATCTAACTGAAACCCTGATCCAGAGGGGTTACGATGTTCGCGCCTTTGTCATGTACAACTCATTCAATTCCTGGGGTTGGCTTGACCAGGCTCCTGATGAAATAAAAAAACGCCTGGACGTATTTGCCGGCGATATTCGCGACCCCCATGGTGTACGGACAGCAATGCAGGGATGTGATGCGGTGCTTCACCTGGCTGCCCTGATAGGTATCCCGTACTCGTATCATTCGCCGGACACCTATGTAGACACCAATGTCAAAGGTACACTCAACATTGTGCAGGCAGCTCGTGATCTTGGAGTAAGCAAGGTTATCCATACATCAACCAGCGAAGTATATGGTACCGCCCGCTTTGTTCCCATAACCGAAGAACACCCGCTTCAGGGGCAATCACCCTACTCGGCCTCAAAAATCGGAGCAGACCAGATCGCACTTTCTTTTCATTCGTCTTTCGGCACTCCTGTTACCGTTGTTCGTCCATTCAACACCTATGGCCCCCGGCAATCGGCGCGAGCAGTAATTCCGACAATTATCACACAAATCGCCAATGGAGTCCGGCGTATCAGGCTAGGTTCTCTGCATCCCACTCGCGACTTCAGCTACGTAACCGATACGGTTAGCGGATTCATCGCGGCTCTGGAATCAGATGCCGGGACCGGTGAAATCATCAATTTGGGGAGCAACTTTGAGGTTTCCATCGGAGAAACCGTCCAAATCATTGCCGAGCTTATGGGAGAGGAAATCGACGTTGAAACCGATGATGTGAGGATGCGGCCTGACAAGAGCGAGGTTGAAAGACTTTGGGCAGACAACTCAAAGGCGACCAGACTGCTGGGGTGGAAACCGCAGTACGCAGGTCGCGATGGGCTCCGCCGGGGATTGCAGGAGACCATAGCATGGCTCAGTCTGACCACAAATTTTGAACGATATAAAGTGGATCGATACAATGTTTAATACAGTCTGCTTGGACGCCCCTTGTATCGGTGATCTTGAAAAGGAGTTTCTCTGCCGAGCAATCGACTCCGGTTTTGTCTCGACCATTGGCCCTTTTGTGGATGAGTTCGAAGCGCACTTTTCTGACTATCTCGCCACTCTAAAAGCGGTATCGGTTCAGAGCGGCACTGCTGCTCTGCATGTAGCACTCCATGAACTTGGCATAGGTCCCGGCGACGAGGTCATCGTCCCGGCCCTTACCTTCATTGCATCTGTCAACCCGGTTACCTATGTAGGCGCAACACCGGTAATTGTAGATGTTGACAGGGAAACCTGGAATATTGATCCGGAGTTACTTGAATCAGCGATCACCTCACATACGAAGGCTATTATACCGGTTCATCTATATGGTAATCCTTGCGATATGGATTCCATTATGGCTATCGCCCGGAAGCATAATCTCTTCGTGATAGAAGATGCTACCGAGAGCCTAGGTGCAACCTTCAAAGGAATTCAGACCGGCACTTTTGGTGACCTCGGCTGCTTCAGCTTCAACGGCAACAAAACTATAACCACCGGTGGCGGTGGCATGGTAGTTGGTAATGATGCGAGGCGACTGGAACACATCAAGTTTCTGGTCAATCAGGCCCGTGATGAATCGCAGGGCTATTTTCACCCCGAGGTCGGCTTTAATTACCGTATGACCAACATCGAAGCGGCACTCGGACTGGCTCAGATGAAGCGACTTGACACCTTCCTGAATACCCGGAAACAATTCAACCAACTCTACCGTGCCGAATTAGGCACCACGGATTCAATTCACTTGCAGGGGGAGTATTCCCTCGCCTCGAGTTCATGTTGGTTGACCTGCGGCACTTTTAAAAAAGGAATTAGTATCGCAGCCTTACAGGCCGCATTACATAAGCAAGAGATACAGACACGCCGGATATTTTTGCCACTTTCAGAACAGCCACCCTATACCAGGTTTTCAAGTCGTGAGTGCCCTGTTGCTCTGGATATTTACCATCACGGGCTCTGTCTGCCATCTTCGACACTCAACAAACCTGAAGATATTGTGCGGGTTTGTGATGTAATTAAGGAATTCCTGAGTTAAGCCGTCACGTGCAAAGGATAACCAATAATGGCTACTGATTTCTCGCCTATAATTCTTGCAGTTATCCCCTGCCGGGGAGGTTCAAAGCGGGTCCCGAAAAAGAACATTCGCCTGCTGCACGGCAAGCCTGCCGTGGCCTATACCATAGAAGCCGCGTTGATGAGCGGTATTTTCCAGTCAGTCATTGTCAGCACCGATTCGGAGGAAATCGCCGAGGTTGCCCGGGCCTGTGGCGCCGAAGTTCCGTTTGTACGGGACAGTGCGCTTGCTGATGATTTTACCCCGGTTTCAATGGTCACCCTGGATGCCCTCAACCGCCTTGATCCCCACGCCGGCATCTACAGTAATGTATGCCAGTTAATGGCCAATTGCCCCTTGCGCAACGCCAACGACATCAGAGACAGCTATGCACAGTTTATTGAGACCGCGGCCGATTCCCAGATATCGGTAACTGAATATGGTTGGCTTAATCCATGGTGGGCCATGACTCGTGACGGCCGGAACATCCTTACTCCTCTGTTTAAAGAGCAAATGGGAGTCAGAAGCCAGGATCTGCCAATTCTTTTTTGCCCGACCGGCGCAATCTGGTGGGCAAAGTCAGAAGTGCTCAGGCAACATGCCACATTTTATGCTCCCGACTATCGGGGGTGGGCCATCCCCTGGCAGCGGGCGATCGATATTGACACCGAAGATGATTGGAAGATGGCCGAGGTATTGATGGCAGGCCGGCGCACATGAGCAGAACCGCCGTCTATTCAACGATTTATCCGGGGATGGAGCCCTATTGTGCCGATTGGGCTCAGTCGTTGGGCAGGCAGACAGACGGTGACTTCGATATATGGATCGGTGTGGATCAACTTTCAATTGCTGATATCGAAAAAGCAGCTCACCAGCATCTGGCTGCAGAATTTGTTTTTGCACAGCCGGGCGACACTCCGGCAATGATACGTAACCGGGCGCTTGAACAGATGGTGGGACGTTACGAAACCATCATCTTTGTGGACAGTGATGACATCCTTTTTCCGACTCGAGTTGAGTCCGCCAAACAATTCCTGCAACACTATGACGTAACAGGAACGGCAATGCAGCTCATTGATCAGTCCGGAACTCCGCTCGATATAGCCTTTTCGCCACCGCCGATATCCGATTACACCACGATTCTCTTTCGTTGGAATATATTTGGTTTGTCAAACACAGCGTATCGGTCAGAGATTGTGCAAAAATGTCTGCCTATTCCACCCGACTGCATTGCCGTCGATTGGTATTTGGCCACCATGGCTCTACTACACGGTTCCAGGCTTGGTTTTGATAACAATCCGCAGATGTACTATCGTCAGCATGGAGCCAATACCGCCCGCATCATCCCACCCTTTACCCCGGAACAAGTGTTGATTGCGACGCAAATTGTTCGGCAGCATCAGCTCATCTTCATTGATCGTATTACAGTAGAAATGCAAAAAGAAATGTTCGCCCGGGCACATCGAAAAGTGGAGAAATTTTCCAACAACGTTTTGGCAAATTCGGGTATGCTTGAGAGGTATGTTCTTGCCTTGAACAAGCTGCCTATTCAGAGCAACTGGTGGTCATGCGTTGCTCACCCTGAACTGGAGGAAATATGGAATCAATAAATCTCTCGGGGCGTATGGTTGGGCCCGGACACCTCCCGTATATCATTGCCGAAATAGGTGCCAACCACAACGGTGACATGGCGCTCTGCAAGAAGCACATCGACGTGGCCAGGGAGTGCAGTGCCGATGCAGTCAAATTCCAGTCCTGGAGCAAAGAGTCACTGATCAGCAGGGCCGAATATGCACGGAACACTGACTACGCAGACAAACACCGGCATTTTGGATCGTTGGAGGCAATGGTTGAAAAGTACCAGTTTACCCACGACCAGCACCGGGAAATCGCCGCATACTGCGCATCCGTGGGCATAACGTTTCTTTCCTCACCGTTTTCGCCGGACGAGGTTGATCTGCTTGATTCTCTGAATGTACCCTGCTTCAAGGTTGCATCCATGGATATCAACAATCTCCCATTTCTTGAATATGTCGGCAGGAAAGGGAAGCCGGTCATCCTCTCAACCGGCATGTCGACCCTCGCAGAAATCGAGCGGGCCATTATGAGCCTGCGGGAAAGTGGCTCCGGTCCGATCATCCTTCTGCACTGCATCTCGATCTACCCTCCCGAATATGAGGATATCCACCTGCGAAATATGGCATCTCTGCAGCAGGCTTTCGATGTGCCGGTAGGGTTCAGCGATCACACTATCGGCACCGCAATTCCTCTGGCAGCAATCACCCTGGGTGCCTGTGTGATTGAAAAGCATTTTACCCTGGACAAAGAGATGGAAGGCTGGGATCACTGGATTTCGGCTGACCCGTCAGAGCTCAAGGTCATCGTCGAGGATGGAAGAAACATATTTAAAGCCCTTGGCTCCTCGGTACGGACGGTCTCTCCGGCTGAAATGGAGAAGCGGGTAAAGTTTCGCCGCAGAGCCGTGTTGAAACGGGGAATGAAACAGGGTGAGATAATCCAGGCAGCTGATCTCGATTATATGAGGCCCGGAACAGGCATCAACCCCGATGAACAGAAGTATGTGACGGGAAAGAAAGTGATCAGAGATATGGAAGAAGGCGACGAACTGGAATGGGGAGACTTTACATAGAATTTGTTTGGTACTGATGCTTGAAGCAAGATGATATGTGATACGAGGTTAAATATGAATGTCATATTTGGGTCTGGTGGTTTTGCAAAAGAAGTGGACTGGCTGACATATGATATTTTCAAGACAACGGGGGTCGACTACCGTGCAGAGTTCTTTGTCGTTTCTGACGACGATTCACTAGTTGGTACAGCAATAAACAACATTCCAGTCGTTGCCGAATCAGGGTTCTTTGCCCTTCACCGTGGAACCGACTGTGTATGCATTATCGCAGTAGGTGAACCACGAATAAAAGAAAAAATTGTAAATAAGATAAAGTCAAATATGTCTTCATACTCTTTTCCCAATCTCATCCACCCCGATATTGTTTTTGATGAGAGACCGGGCAAGGTTATTTTTGGCGTGGGGAATATTTTATGTTCAAATGCGTCTCTTACCACTGACATTGTGATTAAGAATTTTGTAGTGATCAATCTGGATTGCACTATCGGTCACGAATCAATTATTGGAGATTATTCCACTTTGAGCCCTGGAGCTCACATTTCCGGCAATGTCCATATAGCAGAACGGGTTTATGTTGGAACTGGTGCCGTTATCATTCAAAACAAAACTATTTGTAGCGATTCACTGATTGGTGCGGGGTCAGTTGTTTCAAAAGATATAGTTGTTTCAGGAACGTACGTTGGAATTCCAGCCCGAAAAATAAAATAAAATCTTGCAAACCTTCTTTTTGGGAATCCCATCAAAGCTAATAAACATGCTTGGACAAGGTAAAAGTGTGAAACGAAAACTGGTATTGGACGAATCTACAACATTTGAAGATGCCATCAGAGAATTGGATACGCAAGGAGTCGGTTTTCTCCCGATTGTCAATGCCGAGAATAAACTCATTGGTATTATTACAGATGGTGATGTCCGACGGGCAATTCTCAACAAGCGGTACAGCCTGGATGCGATCATCAACCGTGAACCGACAACACTTAATTACAAGGTGTCCCGGGCGCACGCCATCAAATATCTAAAATCAATTCACCGGCGCCATGTACCACTGGTGGATGATGAAGGCAGGCTTGTTGATGTGGTTGTGCTGGATGATTTCCAGTTTAATGCCAAACAAAACAAGGTCGTTATCATGGCCGGTGGTTTGGGCTCACGGCTGGGCGGCTTGACAGAGCATACACCTAAACCTATGCTGTCAGTCGGCAACAAACCACTCCTTAGCAGCATTATATCCCACTGTTACGAATACGGTTTTTCACAGATATACCTCTGTGTCAACTACAAGGCCGACGTCATCAAAAACTATTTTCAAGAAGGATCGCAATTTGGCGTGTCAATCACCTATATTGAGGAAAATCAGCGACTGGGTACAGCCGGAGCAATCGGACTGATCGAAGAAGATTTTCGCGATCCTTTTATTGTGCTCAATGCTGATATTCTCACGACGATCAATCTGGACATGCTCCTCAAACATCATGAGGAGATGCGTGCCGATGCGACTATGTGCGTCAAAGAGGTTGAGTACCAGTTGCCGTACGGAGTTGTTGCTACCAACGCAGAGCAGGTAATATCACTGGAGGAAAAACCGGTACAGAAATCCCTCATAAATGCCGGCATCTATGTCCTTAACCCTGCAATGGTAAAACTAATACCAAAACAAACATTCTTCGATATGACGCAACTATTCGATCTTGCTCTTAAAGAAGGAATGAGGGTTGCTGCCTACACCGTCAATGAATATTGGCTGGATATTGGTCGATTATCTGACTACGAGATTGCAAATAAGGACTTGAGTTTTGCAACTGATGTCGCCTCCTAATGATAATAAAGTTGAGTAAGTAACTAAAACAAGAAGGAAACAATGAACTATTACCTGATACAGGCGCTCAAGGAAATTGAATCAGCCGACTTTGCAGAAGCAGAGAAACTCTGCCGGGTCTCTCTTGAAGTGCTTGGATCGACACCGGAAGTGTACCGCACCTTTGGAATTGTGTATCTGAGACAACGAAAATTCAACGAAGCAATCGCTTGTCTGGAAACTGCCTATGCTCTCGACGATACAGATTTCCAGACAGGTGACCTGCTTGTGCAAGCCTATGAGTATGCAGGCAAACCGCGTGAAGCAGCCGAGCTAAACAAGCATCGCCTTCGTTATTTTCCCAGTAATGCCGATATAGCCAAGCACATTGTCAGCTACTATCAGCAGGATGCCACATTCGATCTGAAAATCCAGGACATCCGAACCTTCGTTGAAAAACGGGTTAAAACCAGCCCTGGCAAACCCCAGCGTGTCTTGTTCGGCATGTCATTCACAATTTATCCTCCCTGCAGAGTCCACGACTTTCTGCTCTCCCAAGCTCTGAAGTTGAGGGGTGCCGAGATTATCCCCTTGACCTGCGAAATGGCACAAGAAGGTGAATGTAATGTTTTCGGTGGTGTCTGGGGAGGCATGACCGGTGACCCTGAACATGACCGCGCTAAATGCCTGAGTAACTGTCAAACATGCATGGACGAGGACAATAAGCTCTGGCGAGAATGGGCGGGAATCGAGCCAGTGCCTGTGAGCAGATACGTTACCCCTGCGCAGCGTGATGAGGCAAAACGGCTGGTGGCGCAGATGGATCTTGCCGACTACCGAAACATGGTATTCGACGGTATGCCCGTCGGCCATTGGGCCAGTGATGTAATCCGCAATAATCACATGGTGGGTGACGACTCGCTGGTCCCCGATTTACCAGGTCAGGTGCGCCACTTCTTCTTCAACATTCTTCTCATGATCGAAGGCTGCCGGCAGGCATTGCAGGATATCCGGCCGGATGTGATCGTGTCCAATGACAGCTATTATTACCAGTGGGCAATCCTTGAAGAGTTGGCCAGGCGCCAGAACATTCCTTTTTACTCCCACTGGCAGGGCGGTCGGCGCATGGGCTGGTGCTATGCCCATAACGAACCTGCTATGGAGCTCAACCTGAGCCGCTATTGGCCTTCTTTCAGCAAAATTGATCTGCGTCCTATTGAAGAGCGTATCGTCGATGATTTTCTTGCCGCCCGCCCCACAGGCGGTACCATGACGCTTAACACCGCTGATCCGACAATGAACAGCGATAGTCATGCCATAGAAGAAATCGACTTTTCCAAACCGACTGTCTTACTGGCAGCCAATGTCGTCTGGGATCTGGCAGCCCTTAACCGAGAGGTACAATTTAATGGCATGATCGACTGGGCATGCCAGACGATCGAGTTTTTCAGGGGACACCCGGAATGGCAACTGATTATAAAACCGCACCCGGGGGAACTTAACAAAAATCTGCCCGCAACCCGCCAACTTCTGGCAGAAGAGATTGCCAACAGAATACCGCAATTGCCGCCAAACGTTGTGATATGCAGCCCTCTTACCAAACTAAGTGTCTACGACCTGATACCTCATGTCAGGTTCGGACTGGTATTCACCTCCACCGTCGGTCTGGAGATGGCCTGCCGGGGGATGGCAGTGGTGACCGGCGGTGTCTCTGTCTACCAAGATATGGGTTTTACCTTCGATCCACCGACGGCGCAGGAGTACTTTGAAACACTGCAGGTACTCATGAAGGCCCCGGAAATGACTGCACTGAACGAGGAGAGGTCCAGACTGGCCCGTAAGTTCCTGTATCTCTACCTGTTCCGTTACTACACCTCGCTTAACCTGTTTGACCACAGCTACACTGATCATCCAACCCTGCTGATCCACGATGCCCTGGAGTTGATGCCCGGAGCTAACGGTGTGCTTGATTATGTCTGCGATTCCATTTTGACCCATCAGCCCATTGTTTCAAAAGACCGCCTCCCCCCGCTGGCAAGCACAAAACGGGGGTTGTACAACTTCACACCACAAGAGTCCTTAGCCGCTGTCCGTCTGGTCATGGATGGGTATACGAGAGATGTCGAAGAAAAAATCATTGAGGAATCAGGCGGATTGCAGTCTGTACGACTTGCCGATTCAATCTATCATGTCCCCAAGGGGATATTCAAACCAGGCGAACTCTCCTGGATTTATCAAGAGGTCGTACAGCCTTCGGATATCAATCCTCATGCCTATGAGAACAACTCCGTCACTATCCATTCAGGAGATGTTGTGATTGATGCAGGTGCCTGCGCCGGATTTTTTACCCGTCAGGCACTGAAGAGAGGAGCGCAAAGAGTCTATGCGTTCGAACCGCTTCAAAAAATAGCCAGTGCTTTGCAGGAAACATTCCGGCAGGAATGTAAGGCCGGTACCGTTATTGTCGCACCAATTGCCCTGACAAACACTACCGGCACCGCCAGCTTCAATAACGGAGACCAGTATATTTGTGAAGCACGCCTGACATCAGAAGGCGCACATACGGTGATGACGTCAACATTGGACGATTTTGTGCGTTCGCAGAACGTAGACCGGATTGACTTCATCAAGATGGATATTGAGGGAGAGGAAATGAACGCGGTGATGGGGGCGGTCGGCGCAATCAACCGCTTCAAGCCACGCCTAGCTATAGCGGTGTACCATCAATATGAGAATGCCGCTCTTGTTAGGGACATTCTCCTAAATAACTGCCCGGGCTACAAGGTTGAATTCAGCGGCCGGTATATGTACGAAACGCCGCACCGTCCGTATATGGTGTATGGTTTCCACGATAATACACTGGAAATAAACAGTATCGAAGAATTCAAGGGGCTTAAGCAAGTGCTGGAATCGCCGCCGACAACATATGTTGTCGGTGTTACTAACATCTGCAACCTACGTTGTCCGCTCTGCGTGACCGGATTGCTCCAACAGAAAAAGAATCCGCAGTTTATGGAATTTGAACTGTTCCAGCAGATTATCGAGAAAATACAGCTATACGCTCAACAGGTGCAGCTCTACAAATGGGGCGAGAGCTTGCTGCACCCGCGCATTATAGATATGCTGGCTCTGTGCGACTCATACAACCTCAATACCGAAATAAGCAGCAACTTGAGCATTGAAAATTGCGACAAGATACTTGAAGCGCTGGTCAGGTTCCGTTTGCACCATCTGATTGTCTCTTTTGACGGTGTCACCCAGGAAGATTATTCACGTTACCGGGAAGGTGGGGATCTGGATGTTGTGCTTTCTAATATCCGCAAAATCAAGGAATTAAAGGTTCGCTACAACAGTGAATTCCCGGTAATTTCACTCCAGTTCCTGCGCAACAAGTTCACCGGGGATCAAGTGAGGATCATAGAAGACAATTACCTGCAATGGGGCGCTGATAAATATTATGTATGTGATATGACGACTGTATTTAAGGACAGAGATCTGGACGCGGCCAGACAGTGGTTCAGCGACCAAGAAATAGCACAGAGAAAATATCTCGACATTGACGTATCGATGCACGGCAAGCCCTGTTACTTTCTGTACACCACTATGATTATTGAGCAGGACGGCAGTATCCCTTCATGCTGTTTTGCAACCGATCCAAAGGATGATTTTGGACAGTGGGACAATAGCAAGTCGATACTGGAGATGTACAATTCGGATCGTTTTATCCAGGCAAGGAGAATGTTTAGAGAGAAAAAGCATTGCATTGCATCCACCTGTGATGATTGCTGCGTGTTTACGACTTACCTGGGTGAAGGTGAGATCGTGCAGAGAGGGAGCACGCCGATGGTTACAGTAATAATTCCGAGTTATAACCGTGCCAGGATGCTTGGCATAACCATTGAGAGCTTCATAAATCAGGATTACCCCAAAGATCTTTTTGAAATTATTATCGCTGACAATAATTCAACCGACAACACTCGTGAAGTGGTTGCCCATTGGCAGTCAAAATCTACCGTTCCCATAACCTATCTGTTTGAACAACGGCAGGGAGTGCATTATGCCAGAAACAGTGCGGCGAAGATAGCCACTGGAGAGATCTTATATTTTACTGATGACGACATGATTGCCGACAGCCGGTTACTTGCCGAAATAGTAACCATTTTCAGCATGGATTCACAGGTTGGTACAGCGACCGGACGTGTGTTGCCAAAATGGGAGGTCGAACCGCCCGAGTGGATTCTGAAACTTTGCTATAATGGCTGGCTGTCAATTTTTGATCCATATGGTGAAGATGTTAGAATCGAGGAGTACGATCTTGGAGTTTATAGTTGTCATCAGGCAATACGCCGGGATGCTTTTTTAAAAAGCGGTGGATTCAATCCGGAAAGTACATATACTGATTATGTTGGAGATGGTGAAACCGGCTTGAACATAAAGCTGAAAGACCTCGGGTATAAATTTGGATATAACTCAAAATCTATAATTCATCATATGATCCCCCCTTCCCGAATGACCCAGGATTATCTAAATAAACGGCTAGCCAACCAGGGAAGTGCTGATTGCTATACGGAATATAAGAAAAATATATTTAGCCAGAACGAATTGCTCCAAAGAATTGCCTCATATCAACAGAATATTCTGGAACATTCATACTATGCTACGATGAAGCGACTTGCAGGTGAAATTGAATGGCGTATTGATGAGGCAAAAACTCATTATTATCTGAACAGGATTGCGTATGATTTGCGACTGATACACGACCCAAAGTGGCGAGAGTTGGTTTTGAAATTTGATTGGATAAATGAGTAGTTTTTACGTTAATGCAATTTCTCCTCTAACAGAAAGGTGAAAGATATTTTATCGGACTTTTTTTCGCCGTCTGAAGACACCATCATCGCGCAAGACAGCAATTACCAGCAACTCGGCTTTATATTTTATCCAAGCGCAGCAGAACGACTGAGTAATTAAAGAGTTTGCAGGGTGGGGGCTGCCGTCCCCACTTCTGCTTTAAGTACCACCACTATTTTGTTCTGCAGCAAGTTAGTTCACGGAACAGGACTCTAATGCCCCTTATTATTCTTATCCATCCCGAAGGAAACATCAGCAACAATCCGAATCTGCTCGGCATTGTGGAAATACTGTGCGAAAATGGGTTTCAAGTTGACATATATTCCCGTAAGCGTACTCACCTGACACAGGAAGCTCCCTGCCCGTCTTCGCGTTTTATTACCACAGACATAGAAGACCCCGATGACACCGCTGTTCTTTTTCCACCAGTAACAGAACTGGCTCCCGAATCGGCATCAAATATCAGGAAAGCCTTCGCAGAGTGCAGCTTGGTGATTGGGGTAGACCGCGGCATTATTGAGGCTGCACGTCTGGCCGAGATATGCAACGTTCCCTACGGCATGATCTCGTATGAGATATATTTTAGCGAAGAGACCGGTTCTGAATTCAAGCGACCCGAGCAGGAGGCCTGTCGGGGGTTATCCTTTGCTGTATGTCAGGACAGGGTACGCTCCGCACAACTGTCCCGAGAAAACGGCATCCCGCTTGATATGATCATCGATATTCCGGTGGCCGGTCGTGCTGTTGTACCCCGTGAGCGAAGTTATGCCCTTCATGAGGCACTGGGTATCGAAAAGTCGCGGAAAATTGCTCTTTATATCGGCGAGGCAACGGCAAAATGGGCCGGATTCGAAGAGTTGCTGGAAAGTACGGCAACCTGGGATGACTCATGGGTGCTGATTCTGCATCATCGATACGGTCAGATGGGCGAGGCAATATGTCGGCAGTTGGAAAACAATGACAAAGTCTATAGGTCCCCCTTTCCCTCTCTTCCGTACAGTGAACTTTCACGCTTGCTCAATGCTGCTGACCTGGGCGTTGCCTTCTATCTTCCCCAGATGGAGAGCCCCATTTTGCAGGAGCGTAACAATCTTCGCTACATCGGTATGGCCTCTGGCAAGATTGCTACCTATCTTCAACATGGACTGCCGATACTGGTTAACGAAATTGGCGAAATGAGCGATTACGTCCGGCAGTTTGGGCTTGGGGCTGTTGTCACGAACATTTCAGAGTCAGGTGCCGTATTGAGGGATGTCGACCGGTACGTTCTCGACCGTTGTGCCCCGATGGCAAGTTCATTTTTTCTTAATTATCTCGATCTTGATAGGACTATCGAACCGCTTCTGAGCGTCATTTGTGAACTGAATGGTGCAAGAATCGATGCCGGGGTTATCAGTGTGACAACAGGCAAAGAATACATTTCATCAGCAGCATCAAGTTATCAGGTAACTGCCAGCAGGCTTGACGTCATAAATCAACAGCTTCCTCCGAAAATTTCCATCGTCACCCCTTCCTACAACCAGGCCGAATATCTGGAAGAATGCATCGATTCCATCCTCAGCCAAAACTACCCCAATCTGGAATACATCATCATGGACGGCGGCAGCACTGACGGCTCTGTTGAAATAATCAGGAAGTATGAGAAATATCTCGCCTGTTGGCAGAGCAAGCCTGATGGAGGCCAATACACTGCGATTAACGAGGGCTTCCGACGTTCAACCGGCGAGATCATGACCTGGCTCAATTCCGATGACAAATACCATTCCGGTGCCCTTCATCTTGTTGAACTTGCATTCAGAGCGATGCCTCAAGCAGATTGGATCACCGGGCGTCCCACGGCTTGGGATGACCTTGGTAATTTAACGACTGTTTTCGACCATGTGCCGTTATGGTCGCAAGAACGTCTGCTGTTTCACGGGAAAGATGATTATTATATTCAACAGGAATCCACTTTCTGGCGCCGGACTTTATGGGACCGAGCCGGCAGGAAACTGGACACGACGTGGCAGCTTGCTGCAGATTTTGAGTTGTGGTGCCGCTTCTTTAACTATTCTCAACTGATCGGAGTTGATGCGCTTCTTGGAGGGTTTCGCTACCACAGCGGACAGAAGACCGACACGATGATGGATCGGTACGAGCAGGAGGTCCTGCAGATTATTGACCGGGAGAGGCGTTCGACGGGCAGCCAGAGCGTTCATTCCCGTCCGCCCGCTGCCGTTGACATGGGAGAAATCATCTCTGCGACAACACCGAAGCTTACACCCGCCGCATTCTCCTACTTCTCGTATTCCCGGCGCCCTCATTTCAACTGGTTTGAGGTTTCGGCGAAAAAACTCTTTGGAAGTGCCGTCCATCCTGATTACTGCGATCTGAAGATGTATCAGGATCTCCTCTGCTACACGTTTATCGTGGATAATCTGCCGAAGGGTTCACGGATACTGGAGGTCGGCGGCTGTGATTCACGCGTACTGAAGGTTCTCAAGTATGATTACGAGTGTTGGAATGTCGATAAGCTTGAAGGTCTCGGCAGTGGGTTGACCGAAGTGACCACGGATGGATACCGGATGATCCAGGCATATATGGGCGATTTTTCCGAAGAACTGCCTGAAGGGTATTTTGATTTTGTGTTCAGTATTTCGGCCCTGGAGCATGTGGAAGAGAACGAAGAAAATTTCAACAATATCTGCCGCGACATGGACCGGGTAATGAAGAGGGGGGCGTTTTCACTCCACTGCTTTGATGTCGTTGCCAAGCCCGATTCCGTCTGGACCAATAGTTTCCTGCCGTTCCTGTTCCGCAGATACAAAACACTCAACCATTTTACTCCATTTGAGATGATGGTGCATGACCCATCACTCTATTGCATGTCGGAGTCAACTTACAACAATGGGTGGAGGCACATTACGCAACAAAATTATCAGGAATTCGGGAAACCTCTTTCTTGTAACGTCCTATGGAATAAGGTCTCTGAAGAGTCATATGATCGGGCAGTTATAGGCAATGATTCTGAATTTACATCAGCAGACAAAACCAAGGTAAACAGTCAGGAAGCTGTTAGGCATATAGAAGATGCTCAAGATACTTCCCAAGTTGTCATAGCCACGAGTATAGCGCCTCAGAACATAAGTATTCAGCAACAAGCGATTGCAAGTTGGGACCAGCATGGTTTCAAAGTTATTTCCGTCAATACAGCTCCCGAAATAGCTCTCCTGAAAGAACAGTTCACGTCAGTAACTTTTGTGGAAACATCCCGTGACGCATCCTCGTTGTTTAAAAAACCACTCATCTACCTTGATGATATTTTTGCTGCGCTGCTGTCCTCCGGCAGCCGTGTTTGCGGCATCATAAATGCCGATATACATCTGTTGCCAAATGACCATCTGTCCGAATTCATTCGGCAGCGGGCACCGGGTTCGCTTGTTATTGGATCAAGAAGCGATGTTAACTCTCTGGATGAAGAGCCGGAAAATCTTTTCCTCCAGGGAAGAGACTACTTTTTCTTTGACAGTTCTTTGATCCACTTTTTCATGGGGTCCAGTTTCTGTCTGGGAGCACCGTGGTGGGATCTCTGGCTGCCTTTTGCTGCAATGGCGGTTGGTGTGACTCCGCAACAGATTCAGCAGAAAATTGCCAAGCATGTTCGGCATGAGATCCGATGGGATCAAATTGAAGGCTGGAATACGTGTGGACGGCTATTTATTGAGTATATGCGGCGAAATGATCTTCCACTTAGAATAGATAAACGTTATGCAGAGCTGGAGAACGACTTTATCCACCACGGTGATGGCTTGCCATTTGCCGTTTTTGTAACAGAGTACCTTATGTCGGTAACTGATTGGGTGTCCTTGGAAGAAAGTGGTGTTGCGGAGCCTGTTACGCCAGTCGGTTCTGTCTCCCGCGCCACTGATATTCTTGTTTCGGCCATCGTCTCAACCTACAATTCCGCGCGCTTTATCAGGGGCTGCATCGAGGATCTTGAACTGCAGACCATTGCAGACCAGCTTGAAATTATCGTTATCGACAGCGCCTCGCCGCAGAACGAGGGGGAAATCGTTCGCGAACTGCAGGGACGCTTCGCCAACATCCGTTATCTGCGCACCGAACAGCGCGAAACGGTGTATGCCGCCTGGAACCGGGGCATTGCTCTGGCTCGCGGCCGCTATGTCACCAATGCCAATACCGATGATCGCCACCGCAGCGATGCCTTTGAAATTATGACCCGGGTCATGGAGTCCAGCCCTGCCGTAGATCTGGTGTATGCAGATGTCCTGATTACCAAAACTCCGAACGGCACTTTTGAGCAACACACCGCCAGCGGCAGATACACCTGGTACGACTGGGACAGAAACATCCTGCTGGAGAAGACTTTTATCGGCCCCCAGCCGATGTGGCGCCGCTCCCTCCATGAACTGTATGGCGGCTTTGATCCGGGCTACGTTACGTCGGGGGATTATGAATTCTGGCTCAGGATTTCGCAGACGTCGGACTTTTTCCATATCAGGCAGCCGTTGGGCCTGTATCTGGCCCACCTAGACAGCATCGAGCACCAGAACGAAGAGACGAAATATCGTGAAAACAGTAAAATAAGGGAGCTCTACCATCATGCTGCCAAGGAAGGACGCATCGTAGGACTGCTCCCGCTTGAGCAGATGAGGACGCTAGCTGCTGACAGGACTTCAGTTGTGCCGCTCGCGGCTCTCGTGCCTTTGATTGATTTGATTGAAGCCCGGCTGATGCCGAAAGCGGCACGGGTCGGCACCCGGATGGAAAACTATCTACAGACCAAGGCCAGACTCCTCGGCAGTCCTGAACCCGGGATGGCGCTGGTCGATGAGTTCTTGCACTGTGCAGAGCAGGCGATCATCGGCAGCAGGGATTGGTATGCCAACCGCCGCTCTGTCGAAAGTACCACCACGGATGAAGCGATACAGCGGCTGCAGGTGCTGTCTGAAGCCGTATTAAAGGCCCGCCTGTTTTCCCAGCGCGGCGACGTGGATAATGCCGTTTCAACACTTCTTGAACAGGGCATTAAAGCCGCCCCGTTATCCCCTGTGGCTTATTTCGAGCTGACGGATATTCTCATGACAGCCGGCCGCCATGAGGATGCCCTGCAGGTCCTGCCGGAGATGCCGCCTTCGGCAGATGCCCGCCGTATGCATGAAATACAGGCCATCTGTTTCTCGGCGCTGGGTCAGGACGAGGAGGCCCGGCGAGTCGCACTTCTGGCTTCCGGCCGCCCCCGCAGTCTGGTAGTCCTGGGCACCCTGGCGGCACGCAGCGGCAATCTCGCTGCGGCACGGAGCTTCTTCCAGCAGGCAATAGATGCGGACCACTCCTGTGGCAGCGCATGGCTGTCCCTGGGGATGCTGCTATGGGGCAACGGGGAGCAGGAGCGGGCGTATCAGGCCGTCAGGCAAGCGGTGGAAGTTGAGCCGCTGAACGATAACGCGGTGAGAATTCTGCAGGATATGGCCGAGCGAAACAACTCCCGTGCCGATTCATTTCAGCTCATTTCCGAGGCTGCTCAGCTGTATCCCGATAGCCGCAACCTGGGGCGTCATCACGCAGAACTGCTTGCCCGATGCGGGCGGGAGCAGCAAGCGCTGGGGGCATGCGAGGCATTTTTGGCCAGATTCGGCGCGGATGAAGCGGTTTTGGCTCTGGCCCTGCATCTGCGAAGCCGCACCGGCATGCACGATCACCTTGCCGGTTCCGGCATGCAATCCATATCCCTCTGCATGATCGTCAAGAACGAGGAAAAATATCTGCCGGCCTGTCTTGCCAGCCTGAAACCGGTCGTGGACGAGATGATTGTCGTCGATACCGGCTCAACAGACCGCACCGCCGATATTGCCGCCGCGTTCGGGGCACGGGTTTGTAATTTCAGCTGGAACGGGAATTTTTCCGATGCGCGCAATTATTCCATCGCCCAGGCGAAGGGAGCCTGGGTCCTGGTGATGGATGCCGATGAAGTTATTTCGGCCAGTGATTACGGCGCTCTGCGCCTGGCCGTCCGGGAGGGCGGCCAGCACGTTGCCTGGAATATTCTAACCCGCAACTATACCAATCGACATGCCCATGGCTGGAATGCAAACGACGGCGCCTATGCTGCGGAAGAGCGCGGCTGCGGGTGGCATCCCAGCCGCAAGGTGCGGCTCTTTCCCAATGATGAACGGATACGTTTCAGGGGCGAGGTGCATGAACTGGTGGAAACGTCTGCTGAAGAGTCCGGCTATGTGATCAGGGATGCGCCTGTGATCGTGCACCATTACGGGGAACTTGCCGAACAGCAGGTGGACAAGACATCCAAACACCTGGTCTACTTCCAGCTCGGCAAGGATAAGCTGGCCGATAAGCCCGATGACCTGATCGCGATTGGAGAGCTGGCGGTACAGGCCGGCGAACTGAAATTGTTCGCCGAGGCCATCGAACTCTGGGATCGTTTTCTCGCTCTTCAGCCCGGCGCTCCGGTTGCACTGTTCAACAGAGGATTTGCCCTGATGGGGCTGGGACGGTACAGCGAGGCGCTCGAGATGGCTCGTCGGGTATTGAAAGCGGAACCATTTCACAAAGAGGCGGCTTTTAACTACGGTACCTGTGCCCTCTACGCCGGGGATGCCCGTGAGGCCATATTGACTCTTGAAAAAGTATTGAAACAGCACCCCGGACATCCGCCACTCCTTTCACTGCTGGTTGTGCTCTACCTGGTAACTGACCGGCAGGAACAAGCCGATCTGGCGGCAGGTAAGCTGCAGCAGCTTAATTACAGCATTGCTGAGTACATTCGCGACCGCGCGCTGATTCTTGATTCGCTGGGGCGTACCGAAATGGCCCGTCAGCTCCGCACCGGCAGCACGATGCTCGGCATCAGCTGATACGCGTTTATGACGATAACGACCACAATCGACAGAGCCGCAAGACGTTTCATTGAGATCTCCATGGAAAAGGCGGCAAAGCTGTACGAGGAAGGGTATAGCGACCAGGCCATCGCACTCTATTCGGATATTCTTTCCATGTATCCGGATAATTACGAGTTGAGGTTCAAACTGGCGAGGGTGTATCGGAATTCCGGGTGGACGGAAGAGGCGGTCTCCCTGCTGCGAAACATGCCTCAGCAATCGCATTTTTATGCCGACGCATTATTCGAACTTGGCATGATACTGGTTAACAGGAGAGACTTTACGGGCGGAGCGGAATGTTTTGCCCGGCTGCTCGAATTGAACGACAGGCACATCGAAAGTCACAACAACCTGGCCCTCTGTCTTTTGGAGCTGTCCCGGCTTGAAGAGGCCTACCGGCATTTCAGCCGCGCGATCGAGTTGGCTCCAGGAAACGCGGAAACCTACAATAATATCGGCAATCTTTTTGCCCGCTGCTGGAGGCTGGCGGAATCAGGCGAACAGTATCAGCGAGCCATAGCGTTGAAACCCGACTATGCCGAGGCGTATAACAATCTCGGTCGTATTGCTGATTTTGAGGGAAGGCTTGCTGATGCTGTGGAGTTGTACCGGACGGCGCTAAAATTACGTCCCTCATACCGTGCTGCCGCAGATAACCTGCTATTCGCCCTTAACTATTCCGATACATATTCGCCCGTGCAGGTGCGTGACGAGCATCTCCGTTTGGCATACGTGTACGACGGGCCTGCTGTTGACCTTACCTCCCTGCGGCAGCAACGGCAGGATAATAAAATCAGAGTCGGGTATGTTTCGGCAGATTTCAAGAGCCACTCGGTCGGGTTCTTCATTGAACCGGTGTTGAACCGTCACAACAGAGATGAATTTGAAATTTTTTGTTACGATCAGGCAACGGTGCCGGATGCAACCACATGCAGAATGATGAAGAGTGGCTGGACATGGCGTGCCGTGTATGGCCTGACGGACAGTGAGATGGCGGCTCAGATCCGGGCTGATGCCATTGATGTCCTTGTGGATCTGTCGGGCCACTCCGATGGCAACCGTCTGGGGGTGTTTGCGCAACGCCCTGCCCCGGTACAGGTAACCTGGCTGGGATACCCCAATACAACAGGCTTAAAACAGATTGGCTTTCGCTTGACCGACGAATTGGCCGACCCGCCGGGGATGACCGACCATCTTTATGCCGAGAGCCTGGTGCGTCTGCCGCGGTCCTTTCTCTGCTATAATCCTCCTGAATCTGCTCCCGAAGTAGCCCTTCTTCCGGGGGAACCGTTTACATTCTGCTGCTTCAACAATTATCCCAAAATCTCCGATACCGTTCTCCGCCTGTGGGTCAGGATATTACAAGCTGTCCCAGATGCCAGGCTCCTACTTAAAAGCGGCCCGCTGGGAGACCCGGGTGTGCGCAGCCGGCTGACCGGCCGGTTCGCTGACCTGGGAATCGATCCCTCTCGTCTTGTCCTGGACGGTTTTGCGCTGTGCCGGGAGGAGCATCTGCAGCGTTACGGGGCCTGCCACATTGCGTTGGACACTTATCCCTATAATGGTACCACCACAACCTGCGAGGCGCTCTGGATGGGTGTGCCGGTGGTGACCCTTGCCGGCCCGACCCATGCGTCACGGGTCGGGGTGAGCATACTGAATAATGCCGGACTGCCGGAACTGGTCGCGCTGGACTTTGACCAGTATGTTGAGATTGCCGTTACCCTGGCGAATGCTCCGGCACGCCTGTTGACATACCGTCAATCTTTGCGGGAACAGCTTTTCAATTCGCAATTGATGGATGCAACCGCATTTACAGCCGGCCTGGAGCAGGCTTATCGCAGGGTGTGTAATCAGCCGCAGACTTGATAAGCGGCAGTTATTCATTTTTTTTTACGCAGGTGCATTTTTTTATTAAAGTTCAGATGTGGCGGACCGATAAATTAATTACACACGGTGGCCAGAAGGTCACCTACTTTAAACTCCCAGAAAGGGGAAATCACCATGGCACTCTCAGACATCTCGTTAACCGCAGGTATGCGTAGTAACCTCCTCCAGCTGCAGAACACAGCAAAAAGCATCGACCGCACCCAGGAGCGTCTTTCTACCGGCAAACAGGTAAACAGCGCGCTTGACAACCCGACCAACTTCTTTGCAGCACAGGCAGCGCTTAACCGCGCTAACGATTTCAGCTCCCGTAAAGACGGCATGGGTGAGGCTATCCAGAACGTAAAGGCTGCTGATGCCGGTATCACAGCAATTACATCACTGGTAACCGCCGCCAAGGGTCTTGCCGAGGCAGCATTAGGAACCACAAGCACTACAGACCGTGCAGCATTTGCTACCCAGTACAGCACGCTGCAGACCCAGATCACACAGCTGGCTTCCGACTCAGGTTATCGCGGCACCAACCTGCTCGGTACCGCCAACAACACGTTGACGGTCAACTTCAACGAAGATGCAACTTCGAAGATTGTTGTTACCGGTTTTGATGCATCGGCCGCTGGCCTTTCCATCAACACAACAACATCCAACTGGGCCTCTGTAGCCAACATCCAGACTGACCAGACCTCGATGGATACCGCCATCACCGAGCTGCGCAGCCAGTCCAAATCTTTGGCAGGCAACCTGAACATCATCACCACCCGTCAGAACTTCACTGACAAGATGATCAGCACGCTGCAGACCGGATCTGACAACCTGACGCTGGCCGACATGAACAATGAAGGCGCCAACATGCTGATGCTGCAGACCCGTCAGTCCCTGGGAACTACAGCTCTGAGCATGTCTTCACAGGCAGCCCAGTCCGTCCTCAGACTCTTCTAGTCGTAACTGAAGAAGACGAATCAGTACTCCTGAACGGGGAGAGGGCAACCTCTCCCCGTTTGCGTATTTCAAATTCGTGAGGTGACCGGCCATGAGAATTGAAGGGAACGATCAGCGACTGGCAGCGGCAACAGCCATTCAGATGCAGCAGACCGGGGTACAGCAGATGCTGGCGCAAAAAACAGCGCAGCAGCAGGATGCCCAAAAGGCGAGTAAAGACAATTCAGTTCAGTCGATTGCAGGAGACAAGGTTTCCATCAAGGTCGAGCTGCCGCAGAACACGGTCGACACATTGCAAAAAATGGGCAGCATCTCGGATTTTCTCAATTCTGTCGCGACTAACCTGCGTCAGACCAATGAAGGATTGACCGCCGCCTCGGCTATCGTAACGCAGATGAAGGCCTCGCTAGACAAAGTCATCAAGAACTACCCCCCCTATCCGGTTGAAGACCGCGGCCGCATGGAAGAGCTGATGGGCTATTCGTCTCTGCAGAAACAGATCATGCAGCTGATGGTGCCGCCTCCTCCTCCGCCGATCTACGAGAAGGTGCAGCATCTGTGGGAGAATCTTGCCACCGGCCCGAACGGCACAATTCAGACACCCAGCGTCCCGCAGGATGTTCCCGGTTCCCATGTTGCGGCGGCCTCGAAACAACTTGATGCAATTTCCGGTCAGATAAGTCTTGTCCAGGAAACCTTGGGCAATTCAGTGATGAGGTCCTAGGCCATGCCGCTGGTACTGACGTTAAAACCGGGGGAGAGGGTTATACTGGGGGGAGCCGTCATTAAAAACGGACCGGCCGTTGCCCATCTGCAGATAGAAAACAAGGTGACGCTTCTCAGGGAGAAGGATATTCTGACCGAAGCGGCGGCAACGACGCCGTGTAAAAAGATCTATCTGGTTGTCCAGCTGATGTACATCGGAGACGGCTTGACGCCGGAGCTTGACCAGCTATACTGGGACCTGGTCCGGGACGTGCTTGCGGCGGCCCCGAGTACAAATGACTTGATTTCACAGGTGAGCGCGTATATTGTCGAGTCGAGCTTTTATCAGGCTCTGAAGGTCGCCAAAAAACTGATTTCATACGAAGAGGAGCTACTTGAACATGCAACAACACTCGGTTAACGCCTACACAGCGATTCAGAAGGAAAATCTGAGCGGAAGGGAACTGGAGGCATCGGTACTTTCCAGAGCTGGTCTCATGCTGAAGAGTGTCAAGGACAACTGGAGTGCTCCTGACCGTGATCAGAAGCTGCTTGAAGCGATTAAATTCAACCAGAAGGTCTGGAGTTTCTTCCAGGCGGAACTGTCTGATCCGGAAAATCCTCTGCCAAAAAATCTGCGCGAAGACATCCTCAATCTCAGCATCTTCATTGACAAGCGGCTGTTCGAGGTACTGGCCTTTCCCGATCCGGAGAAGCTTTCCATCGTCATTGACATCGATTTCAATATAGCCGCAGGGTTGAGGACAAACAGCGCAGGGCAATAATGCTGCAGTACGGAAGCAGGTCCGATAAAATCCTTTGAGACGCTTTCGAAGGATTTTTTTTGCCCGTTACACAACCGTCAGGTTGTATCCTCTCTCTTTGAGATAGCTGACAATCTCCTTGATATGCTCATAACCGCGCGTCTCCAGTTCGAGTGAGACATCCGTCCGGCCGATGGCGAGAGATTTTGAGCGCCGGTCGTGGGTGATGTGAAAAATATTGGCCCGGGCGGCGGCGATGTTTTCAGCCAGGGTCGCCAGCGCCCCCGGGTGATCGTCAAGTTCGACGACCAGCTTGAGGTAACGCCCCCCGGCAATCAGGCCGCGTTCCACCACCTGAGCGATAGTCTTGACATCAATATTGCCTCCGGACAGCAGGCAGACAGTCTTCCCTTCGAGATCAGGAATCCGGCGGTTCAGGACCGCCGCCAGCGTAACCGCTCCCGCACCCTCCACCAGCATCTTGGTCTTCTCCAGCAGTGATACAATCGCCAGGGCGATATCCTCTTCTTCTACCTGGACAATCTCATCGACCAGGTCGCAGATTATCGGAACCGTCAGCGATCCGGGTCGCTTGACGGCAATGCCGTCCGCCAGGGTTACGCGCACCGGCTGCTCAACCGGCTTTCCGGCCGCGAAAGATGCCGACATGGAAGGTGCGGCGGTCGATTCGACCCCGATAATGCGGACGTGGGGGACGCGCTCGCGGAGCGCCGCAGCCATGCCGGCAATCAGGCCGCCGCCCCCTACCGGAATGATAATGTTGCGCAGGTCGGGCAGCTCTTCCAGAATCTCCAGGGCGATGGTTCCCTGTCCCGCCATGACCAGCTCATCATCAAACGGATGCACGAACAGTGCCCCGCATTTCTGCTGTGCAGCCACAGCCGCTGCACAGGCTTCATCGAAGTTACGCCCGGTCAAGACGACCTCGGCGCCATAGTCGCGCGTTGCCTGAACTTTCTGGGGCGGAGTTATCTCCGGCATATATACGGTTGCGGCGACACTCAGCAGATCGGCGGAAAAGGCTACCCCCTGGGCGTGATTGCCGGCTGAAGCGGTTATGACGCCGTTGCCCAGCTTCTCCCGCGGCTGGGAAGTCATGAAGTTGAGTGCCCCCCTGATCTTGAAAGATCCGGTTCTCTGCAGGTTTTCACACTTGAAATAGAGCGGTATTTTCAGCTGTTCGCTATAATAATGCGAGTAGATCAGTTCACTGCGCCGGACGCGCTTGCGGAGGCGGTCATACGCTTCTGATATCAAGTCGGTAAGCAGCATCTGGGGACTCCTTCTGAACGTTAACCCGATACTAACAGATGGGTCGGCACCGGTCAAACATACTTGGCAAGCCGGCGGTTTGCTGCTACAGTCCGTCAACACTTTTTCAGGAGGAAACATGGATCCGATTCATCACCGACTCATTATACTGGGCGCCGGCCCTGCCGGGTATACCGCCGCCATCTACGCTGCCCGGGCAAATCTTGGCCCTGTACTGATCACCGGGTTGCAGCCGGGCGGGCAGTTGACGACGACCACCGAAGTGGATAACTGGCCGGGAGACCATGAGGGGGTCGAAGGGCCGGTATTGATGGAGCGGATGCGACTCCATGCCGAACGCTTCGACACGCAGATGATCAACGACCATATCACTCGGGCTGACCTGAAACAGCGGCCGTTCCTGCTGCAGGGCGATTCTGCAAGCTACAGCTGTGATGCGCTGATTATTGCCACCGGCGCATCCGCAAATTATCTCGGCCTTCCTTCCGAAACCGCTTTCAAGGGGAAGGGCGTTTCCGGCTGTGCCACATGTGACGGATTCTTCTACCGCGGCAAGGACGTGGCGGTCGTCGGCGGAGGGAGTACGGCGGTGGAGGAGGCGCTCTATCTTTCAAATATTGCCCGTCACGTGACGGTTGTACATCGCCGCGAAGAGTTCAGGGCCGAAAAAATGCTGGCGGACAGACTGATCGAGAAGACCAAGGGGGGCAACGTCACCATTGAATGGAACCACCAGCTTGACGAGGTGTTGGGTGATGCGGGCGGTGTGACCGGCATGCGCATCCGCCACCGGAGCGGGTCCACCAAGGAACTGGCGCTGCACGGGATATTCATCGCCATCGGGCATTCTCCGAACACGACCATCTTTGAGGGACAGCTGGAAATGCTGGATGGGTACATCCGCACTAAATGCGGCGGCCTTGAGGGAGATCTGACCGCTACCAGCGTCAAGGGGGTTTTTGCCGCCGGTGATGTGCAGGATTTTACCTACCGCCAGGCGATCACCTCAGCCGGCACCGGGTGCATGGCCGCCAAGGACGCAGAGCGCTATCTGGATATGCTGGATAAATAGGGGGGGGCACTATGGCGGACGCGGCTGATGATCTTGAAAAGCTTCTCCTGGATGTCCGCAGGACCATCTCTGAGAACAAACAGTTTCTTGAAAAACTGGTGGACGAAACGGTCGAGGACGATTCGGGCGATGAAGTGGAAGTTGCGGCTGTAGATGAGGAATTTGAAGAGCTGTGACGGCGAAAAGAACAGGTAGGAATTAAAAAGTCCCCGGAGGTTAGCTCCGGGGACTTTTTTGGGTCAATGTTTCTTGGTTTCCTGCTTGCCATGTTTCCCCTCACCGGGGACATCATGGCCTCCGGCGGAGTGGCAATCACTGCAGTTGGTTTTGTAGAGTTCATTCCCGATATCAACCGGATGGACGAATTCGGTCACGCGTTTTCCGGCCGGAATGTTCTCCTGGGTCTGGCCCATGACGTCATGGCACAGCTTGCAGTCTTTGGAAATGATCCTGCCGTCGGCGGTCTTGTGCTTGTCGTCGTGGCAGCGGAAGCAGCCGGGAGTATAGAAGTGTCCGATGTAGTTCGGGTACGTGTTCCACTTGACTTTCATAGCCGGGAAATAGTTACGTCCGTAAATGTCCTTCACACGTTCAACGGCCTGGTTGATGGCAGCACCCTTTTCCTGTGCGACTTTAGGGTAGTTCTTGGCGTAATAGGCCGGAATTTCCTTGGCAATTGTTGCAAAGGCTTCTTCTTTATTCTTGTATGGTCGTTCGAGTATTTCAACGGCCACTTTTTTTACGTACGGAAGTGAACGGTCAATGCGGTTCGAAACGAAATTCAAGTCCATTTCTTCACCAGGCGAGTGATAAATGTGGGTCGGCCGGTTGTGGCAATCGGTACAGTCCATCAACCGCTTGTTCCCCTTGGCGATCTCGTCCTTGGTGAGAGGGTTTTCTATGTTCGAGTACTCGGTCAGTTTGCCGTCCTTGTCCTTTACGGCTACATAGGGGATATCGAGTCTCTTCTTGTCGCGGGCAATAAAGGTGACCTCTTTGCCGATGTGCCAATGGATACCGCTGGTGTTTGGCGCCTTGGGATTGCCGCCGATGTGAATCAGCATATCGATGCTGCGCGGAGTATTCTCCTCATTGGGGGCGTAATGGTTGAAAATCTTCTGGCGGCCGACGTAAAACTTTTCCGGCCAGTGGCAATGTTCACAGGTTTCCCGCGCCGGACGGAGGTTGTCGATAGGGGTTTCGATAGTCTCCGGGTAGGTGTGGAACATCACGGCATACAGCTGCCGCATGCCGGAAATTTTGGCTTTAACATACCAGGCGGCACCAGGGCCCACGTGACACTCAACGCATTTTACCTTGGCGTGCGGTGAGTTGCTCCAGGCGGTGTGCTCGGGTTCCATGACAACATGGCAGACCTCACCGCAAAAAACGGTCGATTCGGTGAATTCAAAACCTTTGATGGAAGCGATAGCGACGATAACAACGAATACTACGCTTGCCAAAATGAAAAAGATGAACAGATGGCGACGGTGCGGGTCATTCAGGTCGAGGCGCGGAAACTGCGGTATCTCCTCGTCAAGTGACGCCATCCCCTCGATAGCGGCTTTTCGTCTTTCGTTACGAACTCGCCAGGCTCCGAACGGGACCAGCAGCAATCCGAAGATCAGCATGCCGGGAAACATGAAGTAGGTCATGAGTCCCAGATAGGCGTGTTCAACACCGGTAATAGTTTCAAAAGCGAAAAAGACAACGATGAGCGCAGCCGCTGTCACTGCCAGAAGCATCCCGATAAGACTGATCAGGTTCCAGGCATATCCTGCTGTTTTACGAATGGCCATAGTGAACTACTCCTTGATTGTAATAATAAGGCATTTGTATTATCTGTCTGCTAACAGCGCACGAAGTTTGACAATTTACACTGCTGTGGCATGCTTTGTCAAACAATTATGGGTCACTGGAAAGCGGAGCACGGCAGTACAACTTTAAGTATGAATTCGGGAATCTTTAGTTGACAATAACGATTTAGGTGTCTAACTTAAACATCGTTATATTAGACTCAGCTGGTTGGGAATCCCTGCTTTTCGCAATCTGTAATGTTGACACAATATCGAAGAGACGGAGGTGCGCACTTGAAAAATCATGTTTGGCGACCATTATACATTGTCCTTGCGATAGTCGGAGGAATACTACTCGCTAGAACAATGTTAGTCCCGGATGACTTCGGCGTCCATGAAAGGGGCTACATGTATGGCTGGCATCGCAAGTCCAACGAAGACATGTGGAAGAAGTATCCGGTAAAATACAAGACGGCAAAAGTATGCGAGGAATGTCACAAGGACAATTACGACGACATTAAGGACTCCGCACATGCTTCGATCAGTTGTGAAAACTGCCATGGTCCCAATTATGATCACCCGAAAGATCCGGTGGGGCTGAAAATTGATCGCAGCCGGGAACTCTGCATTCGCTGCCATGCCTATCTCCCCTATAAGGATAGCGCCCGTGCGAAAATCCCCGGCATTGATCCTGAAAAACATTATCCCCAGGCGTTGTGCATCATGTGCCACTATCCGCATAATCCCGAGAAGCCGAATCCGAAATACCAGAAACCGGAGGTGAAGTCATGATGAACCGCCGCGAATTCTGCAAAAAAACGATGATCATAGCCGGCGGCCTTGTCATTCCGCTCAGCGCCCTGGAGATATTCAACCCCAAAAGACTGCACGCGGAAAAGGACGACAAGGGCAAGGTGCGCTGGGTCTTTCTGGTTGACGTCCACAAATGTGTCGGCTGCGGTTTATGTGTCAAGGCCTGCAAAATAGAAAACGATGTTAACTGGGATGCAAACGTGACCCGGACCTGGGTGGAGCGATACGTGGTAACCAAGGACGGCAAGACTCTGATAGACTCGCCAAAGGGAGCCCGGGACGGTTTCATCACCCAGAAGATCGATCAGGCACATGCCGGTCTCAAGGAGGTCAAACCGGAAGAGATTGCCAAGGGGTTCTTTGTTCCAAAGCTCTGCAACCATTGTGAAAATCCCCCCTGCGTTCAGGTCTGCCCTGTCGGCGCCACCTATCAGACCGAGGACGGCGTGGTGCTGGTTGACCGCACATGGTGCATCGGCTGCGGCTATTGCGTCATGGGCTGTCCCTACGGTGTTCGCTATTTTCACCCTGAACTCCACGTTGCCGAGAAATGCACCCTCTGTTATCACCGCCTGTCCCAGGGGCTGAAGTCGTCCTGTGTTGATGCCTGTCCGTTCGGTGCACGGCGGGTGGGCAACATAAGAAACCCGGAGGACCCGGTTACCAAAATCATCACTACCGAACAGGTGAACGTGCTGAAGGAAGAATTCGGAACCAAGCCGCAAGTATTCTATCTGGGATCTTCAATGGAGGTAAAATAGCCATGGTACACGGTGAAGCCTGGACCCTGAAGGAGTTTTTCGTATATCCCAATGAATACATCTACTGGTCGATCCAGATCGTCATGTATCCCTTCATGACCGGTCTGGTGGCGGGGGCTTTTGTGCTCTCATCCCTCTATCACGTCTTCGGCGTCAAGCAGTTGAAAGACATCGCCCGATTTTCACTGGTTTTCTCCCTGGCGCTGCTTCCGGTGGCCATGATGCCTCTCATGCTGCACCTCCAGCAGCCGCAGAGGGGGATTTATGTCATGTTGACGCCGCACTTTACATCGGCCATTGCCGCGTTCGGCATTGTCTTTACGACCTACGGCCTGATCGTCGCCTCGGAGATTTGGTTCGTATACCGCCAGTTCATCGTGGAGACAGTTCTGGAACTGCGGGGGAAACAGAAGCGAAGCGCTGTTGAGTCGCTACAGCTCACCCTCTACTCACTGCTTTCCATGGGTGCAATGGACTTAAGTCCGGAGGCGTTGCACAAGGATGAGCGGGCAGTTGGGATTCTGGCCGGTATCGGCATCCCGGTCGCCTGCTTCCTGCACGGCTACGCCGGCTTCATCTTCGGCTCAGTCAAAGCCAATGCCCTCTGGATGACACCGCTCATGCCGGTCATCTTCATCTGCTCGGCAGTCGTGTCGGGTATCGCACTCTGTATTCTCACCTACATCATCACCATGGAAATCCGCAAGCTGATCTCCGCCAGGAAAAGAAAGAGCAATCCGCGACTCCCTTCTACGGAAGAGCTCAAGAGTGCCGAAATCCAGGTTGTGACAATGACAGCCAAATATCTGGTCATGTTTCTGGTGCTGGCCATTACCCTGGAGTTGCTCGACCTTATATTCCGCACCTACACGGCGGTCAAATCGTGGGACATCCTGCGCAGCGTCATCTACGAACGGGACTTTTTCAAGATTTTCATTCTTCAATACGGTTTGGGGAACCTGATACCGTTCATCATCTTCCTGAGGCCGGGACTGACTATCCGGCGGGCGCTTGTCGGCACCCTTCTGGTACTGATGGGGGTTTTCATGATGCGCTGGAATGTCGTTGTCGGGGGACAGGCCTTCTCCGCCTCGTTCTCGGGATTCATGGAGTACCGGATCCCCATCTGGCCGAGCAGCATTGAATTCTTCAAAGAGGGGTTGTTTGGGGCTCTTGCGGTCATCACCACCCCGTTTGTACTGTTCTACCTGATTACCAGAGTGCTGCCGGTGTTCGGGGTGAAGGATTCTCACTGAGGCGCAGAGACTCAGCTGATCCAATGAGTCACTGCAGGATAACTCTTGTTGGAATAATGTCTATCGCCGGGGGGATGTGGATGCCAACAGCGGATGAGACACTTGAAAAGCGGGAAAAGGAGCTGGAGAACCGCATACAGATGCTGGAACGGCAGCTGGACCGTCTGGCCTCACACATTGGTGACGAATCAACTGCACCGACCCCAGCTGCCCCGGTTTCCAAGCCGAGGCGCATCGCCAAGGAACTCCCCGACGAGGAGATGCCTGAACTTTCGGAAGAGGTACTGGGCTGGGCAAGCCGTAATGCGGTATTGCCCCGTCTCGCAGCGGTCTGTTTCCTGATGGTTATTGCACTCGTTCTTCGGACCGTCACCGACAGCGGTTTCGTCAACAAGCTGCTCGGTTCGGGCCTCGGCATGGGATACGCCGCGGCGCTCATGGCCTACGGTTGGTACAAATATGCAAAGGAAAGTCCCCTGGCCCCGGTTTATTCCGCCTGCGGTGCTTTGCTCATGTCGACGATCGTGGTGGAAACGCACATGCATTTCCAGTCACTGCCGCTGGTGCCGGCGTACCTGACGCTGATGGCAACCGGGTTCGGCATGGCGATCATGAGCCGCCGCTTCAACGCCTTCGTCCCCATTTCGGTCGGAGTCCTCGGCATGTGCTTCGCCGGCGCGGCGATCGACTACCCGCACCCATTCTTCCCCTATCTCTCACTGGTACTCTACACCGCCAACGTGCTCGGCTACTTCGCGGCACGATTGAAGCGCTGCTCCTGGCTGCGCTGGTCCGTTCTAGTAGTAACCATGCTCATGCTGCAACTCTGGGGGATCAGGCTGGGCCTTGCGCTGAGCAAGGGAGAGGCCATTTCGCCCGAACTTGCTCCCGCCTGGTATCTGCCGGTGCTGGCGGTTTTCTTCCTGACGTTTATCCTCATGCCGCTGCTCGGCATCGCAAACGCCGGCAGTCAGAAAATTTCCCGTTTCGACTTCAGCCTGCCGACTCTCAACGTTATCTGGGTCTTTATGCTTGCCCGCCACGTGGCTGAAGCATGGCAGATGAACGTAAACCTTCTTGGAGTGATCGGCCTTCTCGGTGCCGCCGGTCTCCTGGGTATTACGTTCTGGTTCAACGGCCGCAACGTTGAAGGGGCGCCGGGTACAAATACCTTTGCATTTGCCGGAGGAGCCCTGCTGGTACTGTCACTGCCGTCAGCTACAGGAGCATTTCTCGCTTCATTGCCGGTGGTCCCGCTGGTGGCAATAACCATGGCGATGGTCTCCCGTCCCTGGGGGAACGGCGGCTTACGGGCCACTACCTACCTGATGAACATCTACGCCTGCGCGGCGCTTGTCTTCGCTCTGCGCGGTGATGGAGCGGGAGCAGACGACCCCGTTAACATGCTTCCAGCCGCCCTTATGGCCGCCATATCAATATATCATTATCAATGGTGCAGGAGGTGGCCTGTCCCGGTCAAATCCGCTCTTTTCGATGCCTTTGACCGCAACGACCGGAGTGCTGTACTGCTGCTGCTGGGCGGACTGGCCGCCGGCTTCTTCATGATCAGGATCGGACTTTTTCAGGCACTGCAGTTTGTCCCCCCGGAGATGCAACGCGATACTCTCCGCTGCGGTCAGTCCGTACTCATCAATGCGGCTGCCATTGCCCTGGTCGTGTGGGCTTATCTGCGGCAGAACAAGGAAATCCGTAATGTAGCTATTCTCGTCACGGTTGTCGGAGCAATCAAGGTGTTTCTCTATGATTTGCTCGGAACCCATGGGCTGCCACTTGTTTTCAGCGTATTTTCATTCGGAATGGCGGCTGCCGTTGAGTCACTCGCTTTGAGCAAATGGCAGAAGCGACCTGCCGGTCCCTCTCCGCATGGTGCAGAGACCGGCAAATGAAACAGATGGCAATTACCATGGGCGGTCTGTACAAACGGGCAACGAATTAATTACAAGGCGATTGATATGGAGGATTTCCTGGTCGCTTTACCCTCCTCCCTCCCTCACCTATATGGCACCCACCGCCAGCACGCTTCGCAATCAAGTTTCATCCCTGACGTCCATGTTCCTTTTCCCGTTACCAACTTGTCGTCTCTGATATCGCTAGCCGTTCATGATCACATGCCGGACGGTAATACCCGCATTCAGGGACCGGAAAATTCCGTTATCCAGTCACCAGCATTTCGGCCGGAGCAGCGACCATTCATCCCTCCAGCCGTACACAAAAAAAGGGGGGCTGATTCGCCCCCCCCAAATTCAACTAAATAAAATATTTATGCATCAGTGGCCGCCGCCTCCCAGGAAGGCCAGAATCATCAGCAGCAGCAGACCGATGCCGATGAAGAGGGCGGTGAATCCGAAGCCCTTGACCAGGAAGTCGTAAACTACGCCGCTGGTCCGCTTGCAGGCAAACTGCTCGGTTATGCCCTCCTCCTCGTAGCGTTTCCACTGGTCGCCGCGTTCTTCGAGCATTTCTTCCTTGCCGATCTGGCCATTGAAAATTACGAAGTCCATCGGGAACTTCTCGGGACGTCCGTGGGTGTTAAAGAAGTGGACCGAGAAGATGAAGCCGGTAGCCAGCAGCGCCTCGTCGGAGTGGACGATGGTGGCAACGTTGAACGCCCATCCCGGCAGGAACAGGCCGAAAAATTCAGGGAACCAGAGCATCAGGCCCGATCCGCCGATGGCGAACATACCCCAGAAGACCGCAACAAAGTCGAATTTTTCCCAGTAGGTCCAACGTTCGAAGGTCGGTTTCGGCCCCTTGAAGAAGAACCATCTGACCATGAAGAACACATCCTTGATGTCGCGCAGGTTGAAGCAGAGTGAATCAGGGCCGAAAAGACGCTGAATCGGATTGCCTTTGATATCTTTTCTGATAAAGAGGAAGTTGATGCTCATCGCGATTGCAATACCGAAATAGACGAATGTGATAACCGCGCCAACGCGATGCAGCAGGGCAGCGTTAGCTGCGCCGCCGTACATATTCATCAGCGCAATAGCCCACGCCTGGGTATTGAACTTGAGCGGAAGACCGGTCAGTGACAGCAGCAGGAAGCTGGTGATGACCAGAATATGCAGGAAGATGTGCAGCCGGTTGAAGCGGCGGTACTGTTTGTGGGCATCCGGAATGACATGATGGTGCGTACCTGCTTGCAGCATGTCCGCCTTCTCCCGGTTCTCGACAAAGCCGCGGAACATCCAGAGCAGGGTGTGAATCCAGAAGACGGCAAAGGTGGAGAGCAGCAGTCCGGTCATGGCTATAAAGGTGTAGAACAGTATCGGATACTTGTGGCGATCGGTCATCTCGCCGTGGGAATAAAATTTGGCGAAGAGCGGTGTCGCCTTGGGGTGACACATAGCACACTGAGTAACCAGATTTGCCGGGTTGATGCTGGATTGCGGGTCAGACTTCGGCAAAACCGAGTGTGCGGTGTGGCAATCGGCACAACCGGCGACTTTTTCCGGGAATCCGAGACGGTAGTTCTTGCCGTGATAACTCTCCATGTATGATTTTACTGCGACATTGGTGACTTTGTTCCTGTCCATCATTTTCTGGTCGCTGTGGCACTTCATGCAGACTTTGGTGTGGAACTCCCGGCCCTTGTGGTCCTTTGCACCGGCCAGTTTATCGATGGCGTGGAGGTTATGGCAGTCATGGCAGGCGGCCGAATCCATGTTGCCGGCTGCAACTCCCTTGCCGTGAACCGACTTCTGGTAGATCGCTTCCTTGTCATGGCACTGGACGCATTTGGCAACCGCAATCCGCTTGTTATTCTTCCAGTAGTTGTGGGTATGGATATCAGTGTGGCATTGGGCGCACGTCACCCCTTTTTCGGCGTGTACACTGGCGTAGTGCTCGGAGTTCTGTTTTTTGTGGCACCGCTCGCACTGTACTTTCTGGGCCTTGAGCTCCTTTCTCATGTGTTTGGCGAGATCGGTGATGTCCACGTGGCAGCTGGTACAGGCATTTTTGCCATGTACAGACGCCGCAAAATCATGAATGGACATCCTGTTGCTGTGGCACCCCAGGCAGGTGGCCGGATCAATGGCCATTCCCTGTTCTGCATGTGCGGGGAGAGCACAGGCAGCTATCAGGAACAGCAGGGTTATGAATCTGAATAAATGTGAAGACATGGACTGAATCCTCCAGGGTTAAAGTATGTGCTTATCAAAACTTGGGCTGCCAAAGCTGTCTGAGACATATGGCTTGAATGCAAAGCAGCAGCTGATCATCAGGAAAACAGGGTCAATGGTGGAGCCCGGCTCTGCGGGGGGTCGGCGAGAAGGGGTGTGACCGCCGCCTCAGGACTGTCCTGGATGCGAAGCCAAAAGCCGGAAGGCTCGGATAGCAGAGCAGCCGACGCGAGCCTGAACAATGTATCCGGCTTGATATGGGCGGGGTAAAAGGCTTTGGGAAATGCGTGCAGGGAGTCTTTGTCGTCGTGGAAGGATTGAAAATGATGGTGGTGGAGTGCAAGAGCCACCTGCAGCATTATGAATAGCGCCGGTGCAATAAGTAGCAGTCTGCATCCTGTTGAGCATCTCTGCATATCGTAACCCTTTAAAGCCGCATTGCTGAGGAGCGTTGAGACACTGCCGGGAAAGTCCCACAATCCGTTCGGGTATACACCAAGAGCGTTCAGAATAGCAATAAAATTGAATACAGTATACAGCTTGAGCGGGACAGATATGAGGGAGAGCCCATGAGCAGGAAGGTATGATCAGAAAAATTGCAGACAAAATGCTGGTCTGGTTGTGAACAGGAGATGCCGCTAGTACTTGAACAACTCCGGATTGCAGCAAGGCGCTATGGATGAAAGGGTGAAGGCGGGGTTTCAGTAGGGGCATTCCTTACTAAGGGGGAGTGACCATTGACAGCTGAGGGGTCCTCAAGCGGGTGAGTAACGGAGCATCAAATTACGGAGCGCACTGTAGCACGGTTATGCAGATGGGAAGGGTATTGACAAAAAGGTAAAGTCAGGTGAATCCGCGGTTTCGGAAGATGCGCATAAAGAGGACCCCGAGAATTGACAGAGCAATTCCAACGAAGAAAAACAGATACCCGATGGTGCGTCCGTCACCCCATCCCCACAGATCACGCCCCTTCATCATGACAATCAGCGCAACACCGCTGAAACAACCGATCCCGCCGATTATGTAGACTGAGAAGGCAATGACAGCCAGTGCGATTCCTTGTTTGCGAGACATTTCAGCTCCTCAACAACTCTGCTTGTGACAGGTAAACCATTCCGGCATGGACCAAGCGATGTATTTTAGCGTATTCTGAGGGGAGAGCGGAAGATGGCTTAGGTAAACTATAGACATTTGATATCCGTACTATTTACTTCAGGTTTTGGTCCTGCGGAGGCGGACTGCTCCGTCCCCGCAGGACCAGGGATGCTATTTGGTGTGGCAGCCTTTACAGTTTGTAGGACCCTTCTTCATTTCACTGTGGCAATCCTTGCAAGTCTTGTGGGCAATATCCTTGCCGAAACCGGCTATTTTTCCGCCATCGGCTTTATCATGGCACTTGGTGCAGTCCTTCAGAGCTTCGCCATGAGCCTTGTGTTTGAAGGTCACCCCTTTTTTCATCTCCATCACATCAGCGGCAAATGCTGATCCGGCAAAAACGGTTACTGTCAGGACTGCAACGATCATCTTCTTCATGTTCATGTCTCCTTGCGGTTTTGGTATTTCTGCGCATTGCGCAGTAATCAGGATGGTATGCCTGTATTTTTGCGACTAACATAACACCCTGAACAAGACACCGTCAAAGCTTATTTGCAAAAAACCAGGAAAAACGGCAGCTTGTCCGGGTATATACGGTTTCGCTGCCGGACTATTTTATGAACTGTTTCAAAAACGCCGGAGGCCTGATGACTGTATAAAAAGAGAGGTGCCAGACCATTCCTGTCACCTCTCTTTTATCTGAAACTATCTGTCGTGACACTCAGCGTTCACCGTTGAACCTACATCTTGTGGCATTTCCCGCAATCGTCCTGTACAGAGAAGGCATCCCTGCCCTTATTGTGGCAGGCTCCGCAGGATTTGCCGCCCTCCATGTCGCTCATCGATGCCTTCAGGACGCCGGCCTTGAAAGGGAAAATCTTGGTGTGGCAATCCGCACATTTGTATGACTGGGTATGGAACTCATGGCTGAACGTAGCCTCGCCGCCCGAAGTTTTAAAAGTGATTTTACCCGGTTTCATCCCTTTGTGACATTTGTCGCAATCACCTGATGACGCGAAGGCATCCTTGCCGTTGTGGCAGACACCACAGGATTTACCCTTGACCATATCATTCATGGTCGCTTTGCCGACAACGGTTTTGTAAGGGAAAGTTTTGGTGTGGCAATCTTTGCAGCCGTACGCCTGGGTGTGGAATGAGTGGCTGAACGTGGCCGGAGTGACCCCTTTCAGGTTGAAAGTGATTTCTTTTGGTTTGAGTCCCTTGTGGCAGCGGTCGCAATTTGCCGTTACGGCGAAAGCGCGTTTACCGTTGTGACATGAGCCGCAGGTGCGTCCTTTCTCCATTTCCGCCATGGTCACCGCTTTTTCCTTGCCGGATATGACTTTGCCGTTATGGCACCCTTTGCAGGCTCCGCCAGTCTTGGCAATGTGTGAAGAATGGCTGAATGTGGCGGTGCCGAGTCCTTTTATCGCGTATTGGACATCTCGCGGCTTGCCGGCGTGGCAGCGGGAACAATCTTTTTCGGTGGCGACACTGAATGCCCTCACTCCACTATGGCATGCACCGCAGGACTTGGTTTTCTCCATTTCCGCCATGGTGTAGCGTTTTTTGTTTCTCAAGTTGAAAATTGCATCGTGGCACATTCTGCAATTGTTATTATATTTTTTCAGGTGCAATTCGTGACTGAACACGACCGGATCGGCGTTTTTGAAACTGAATTTGATGTCCTTTGTTTCGGCCGCACCGGCGCAGATAACTGAAAGCATGCATACAGATACTGCAATGGTTAACAATAAAATTCGTTTCAGCATAGGGACCGCTCCTCATACAGGTAAAGTGTTACTTAAGCGCGCAACTATACAGACTGAGAATGCTACCGTCAATTGCAAATATGTACCGTTCAGCTGCTGCCGTCTCGCTCTATTGGGGACCGGCTCGCTGAATCTTGACTTTATCCCCCCCTTTTGCTAGCCTTACAAGTTGCTGACTAACCACTATTTTCCTGTAACGGAGACTCGTGCAATGCACAAAAAACTGTTTATTCCCGGTCCGGTTGAGGTACATCCCGACATCCTTAAGGCCATGTCCTCTCCTATGATCGGTCATCGGATGAAAGAATACGCGGAGCTGCATGGCCGGGTCACCTCCGCTTTGAAAAAACTGTTGTTCACGGAAGACAGGGTTTTTCTGGCGACTGCCAGCGCATTTGGTGTCATGGAGGGGGCGATCCGCAATCTGGTCGGAAGTCGCTGCGCCAATTTCTGCAACGGCGCCTTTTCTGACAAATGGCACGATGTGACGCTGCGTTGCGGCAAACAGGCTGACGCAATCCGATTTGACTGGGGTGCTCCGGTTACCCCCGAAGCTGTTGAAAGAGCCCTTGCGACCGGAAAATATGACAGCATGACCATGATCCACAACGAAACCTCCACGGGAGTCATGTCCCCTCTGCCTGAAATCGCGGAGGTCATGCGGAAATTTCCTGAGGTCATGTTTATTGTCGACACGGTTTCGTCAATGAGCGCCCTCAAGATCCCGGTTGCTGAACTCGGCATCGACAGCTGCATCTTCGGTGTGCAGAAGGCCATCGCCCTGCCGCCCGGCCTTGCTGTCTTTACCGCCAGCGAAAAGGCGCTCCAGCGGGCTGCCGGCATGGAGGGGCGCGGCTACTATTTCGATTTCATGGAATTTGCCGCCAACGATGCCAAGAACAATACTCCGTCTACCCCCTGTATCTCCCTGATCTATGCGCTTGATTGCCAGCTGCAGCGGATGTTTGCGGAGGGGCTGGAGAACCGCTGGGAGCGCCACAGCGACCTCGCCGGGTATGTGCGCGGCTGGCTGACGGATCGCGGTTTTGAATTATTTCCGGCTGTGCCGTATCGTTCACAGACGTTGACCTGCAGTCACAACAGCCGCGGGATTGATCTGTCCGCATTGAAAAAGAAGCTGGATCAAGCCGGCTTTGCGTTCGACGACGGCTACGGCAAGATAAAGGGAGTAACCTTCCGCATCGCTCATATGGGTGACATGACGCGAGCAGATCTGGACGAGTTATTTACTGCGATTACTTCCGTATTACCGGAGCTTGCGTAAAATATCAGAGAAAAACACGGGAGGTAGCGTCATGAAGTGCCCGAACTGCGGCAGTCGGACAGAGATTGATCTCGATATGCATTCAAACGGTTTTTCAGCAGAACATTCACCGGTCAAGGAGTGCGGGGCGTGCGGACTAGTCTGGCGGATAAAAATCGAGGCGGGTGAAGCGACTGTCGATATTATCAAGGAAGCCGATAAATAATAGGCCAATGAAATCGGTGGGGCGGGCACGATGGCCCGCCCCGGTTTCATTTATTCTTTTTCGAAGGCATCCTTGCCGGCACCGCAGAGCGGGCAGCTCCAGTCGTCTGGCAGCGCCTCAAATGATGTCCCCGGTGCAATCCCGCGATCCGGATCGCCAACGGCAGGGTCGTAGATATACTGGCAGATAGTACAGATCCAACGTTCCATAATGCATAGCTCCTTTGTATATAGTTTACGTCCAGCGGATACACTGAACAGGACAGCCGTCAATCGCGTTTTGAATCTCGGCTTCAGGGGCTCCGGCCGGGTCAAAGCATTCAGATTTGCCGTTGCTGTCAAATCTGAAAACAGCCGGACAGGCTGAAATGCACAGGCCGCAGCTGATGCAGTTTTCCGTTTCTACGACCGCTACTTTCATCTGTTCATCTCCGTATGTTTTGTTTGCTGATTCAGCCGGGCCAGTGTAGCATGTCCACGGTGGATGTCAATAACACTGAATTACTTATATATTTCCCGAGAGACGTACATTCCTGAGTTATATGAAATCGAGAGAAAATTATGATATTTGAATCATTGGCCGTAGGCCCGCTGTCCGTCAACTGTTATATCGTCGGGTGCGAAAAGAGCCGAGAAGGGCTTGTGGTTGATCCGGGGGGCGATGTGGAGATGATTGCCGGTCTGGTGAAGCAGCATGGGTTGAAGATCGGCACGATAATAAATACTCACGGCCATTTTGACCACCTCGGGGGAAACCGGCAGGCGCTGGTGGCTTTTGGCGCCCGGCTCCTGATCCACCAGGCGGATGCGCCCATGCTGGGCAGCTCGGCCGAGGTCGCCCGTAAATACGGTCTGCAGGGTGAGAATTCTCCGGAAGCGGATGCCTACCTGGTTGATGGCATGGATATCTCCTTCGGCTCTTGCCGTCTGAAAGTGCTTCATACGCCGGGCCACACGCAGGGCGGCTGCTGCCTCTACTTTGAGGAGGAGCGGAAAGTGATCACCGGTGATACGCTCTTTGCCGATTCAATCGGGCGTACCGACCTGCCGGGCGGGTCACACGAGCAACTGCTGGAATCAATCCGCACCAAGCTGTTTACCCTGCCGGATGAAGTCGTTGCCTATCCGGGACATGGCCCGCAGACGACCATCGGGCATGAAAAGCGCTGCAATCCCTATTTCTGAGGCGGATAACTACTATGCTTGCGGATAAGAAAATCATTCTGGGGGTGTGCGGAGGGATCGCAGCCTACAAGGCGGTTGAACTGCTGAGGCTTCTGACCAAGGCCGGCGCGGATGTTCATGTCATCATGACACGTGCCGCCCAGGAGTTCGTCGCACCGCTTACCTTTCAAACACTGTCGTCAAACCCGGTACATACCGAACTGTTCAACCTGATAGCCGAACGGGAAATCGGGCATATATCTCTTGCCGACCGGGCCGACCTGTTCATTGTCGCCCCGGCCACGGCCAATGTTATCGGTAAAATTGCTGCCGGAATCGCCGATGATATGCTTACCACGACCGTAATGGCCACGAAGGCTCCGGTGCTGTTCGCCCCGGCCATGAACGTCAACATGCTCACCAACCCGATATATCAGGAGAATGAAGAGAAGCTGCGCCGCTTCGGGTACCTGTTTGAGGCGCCGGTCAGCGGCAGCCTTGCCTGCGGCTGGGAAGGGGAAGGGAAGCTGGCCTCTCCGGAAGCTATTTTCGAAGCTGCGGTAGCGGCCCTTACGGAAAAGGACCTGTCCGGCAGGACGATTCTGGTCACCGCCGGGCCGACCCGTGAAGAGATCGACCCGGTCCGGTATATCAGCAACCACTCCTCGGGCAAGATGGGGTATGCCCTGGCACGGGCAGCGCGGCGGCGGGGTGCCCGAGTGGTGTTGATCAGCGGCCCGACCGCCCTGGTGCCTCCGGATGGTTTACTGGTCGTCAATGTTACCAGCGCGGTCGAGATGCAACGAGAGGTCATGGCCCGTGCGGCCGACTGTGACGTGGTGGTCAAGGCGGCAGCGGTGGCTGATTATCGGCCAGTGGCGAGAAGCGGCACCAAGATCAAGAAGAAGGGCGAGTCGGCAACGATCGAACTGGTCAAAAACCCCGACATCCTGGCCGGGCTGGGAGTGATGGATTGCGGCTCGAAACCGCGCCCGTTTCTGGTCGGTTTCGCCGCCGAGACCGACGCGCTGGCTGAAAACGCGGCACAGAAGCTGATTGAAAAAAAACTTGATATGATCGTGGCCAACGACGTCAGTCAGTCCGATGCCGGTTTCAATGTGGACACCAACCGGGCGCTGCTCTTTTTCCGGGATGGCAGCAGCAGCGAGTGCAGACTCATGTCCAAAGACCAGCTGGCCGGAGTAATCCTGGACCATGTTGTTGCACGGCTTGCGGAACGATGAGGGGGCAGATGCCGATGAAACTGTTTTGTCTTGACTTGGCTGTTTGATAGTACTAGCTTTTTAAGCTTCAAATTCACCTGGAGGTACCATCCTTGGCCATAATCCTCGGCGCCGGCATTGTTGTCAAACTTGTCCTGTTACTGCTTGTCCTGTTCTCGGTTGTTTCCTGGACGATCATCCTGTTCAAATTTTTTCAGGTTCAGCGTGCAAACAGTGAATCGGAACGCTTTATGGATTTTTTCTGGAAGTCAAAGCGATTTGATGCGATTGCCTCCCAGGTAGACCGCTTTGCCAACTCTCCCCTGACCGTATTGTTCAACGAGGGGTACAGCGAACTGAAGAAAGTTGTCGAGACCGAAAGCAAGAGCGACGCCAGTGCGCTCAGCACCGATCTGGGCGGGGTCGAAAACGTCTCCCGCGCCCTGAGAAGGGCCACCAACTCCGAGATTACCCGGCTCGAAAAATATCTGACCTTCCTTGCCACAACCGGTTCCACATCCCCCTTCATCGGCCTGTTCGGAACGGTATGGGGGATAATGACCGCTTTCGAAGGGATCGGCAAGACCGGTTCAGCTTCGCTGGCAGTCGTCGCTCCGGGGATTGCCGAGGCTCTGATTGCCACCGCCATCGGCCTTGTCGCCGCCATCCCGGCGGTCATGGCCTACAACCACTTCCAGCACAAAATCCGCGTACTGATAAATGAGATGGACAGTTTCACGACCGAATTTCTCAATATCGTACAGCGAAACATCGCGGGGAAATAAGCCATGGCCATGGGAGGACACAACAGCAATCGTGCCGTGATGGCGGAGATAAACGTCACGCCGCTGGTCGACGTCATGCTGGTGCTGCTGGTTATTTTCATGGTGACCGCGCCCATGATGCAGCAGGGGGTGCAGGTTAATCTCCCGAAGGCCGACACAAGGGCGATGACCCCTTCCGAGGAGTCGGTCGTCGTTTCCGTTGACAAGAACGGAAAGGTTTTTATCGACAAAAACGAGGTTCCCGCGGGAGACCTGCGCAAGCGGCTTTCAGACATGTTTGTCACCAGGGCAAAAAAAGAGGTGCTATTGAAGGCCGATGCAGGAGTGCCTTATGGCGAGGTAGTGCGAACCATGGCTGATATCAAGGGAGCCGGCATCGAGCGTCTCGGTATGGTAACGGAACCGGCTGCAAAATAATGAGCTTCCGCACCTCAAGAATTGACACCGGCATGGGTGCCAGTTTCACCGCTTCAGCCGTCATTCACCTGGCGGTTTTTTTATTGCTGGTGTGGTGGGGGCAGCTCTTTTCGCCACAGATGGCGATTCAGGAAACATATTATGTGGATGTGGTGAATCTGCCGACGTCCAATCCCCAATCCGGAAGCTCCGCACAAAAGCCGGGTGAAGCCGAATCAGCACCTGCTACTGCCCAGGAGCCCCCAATGACGGAACCTTTGCCGTCAAAGTCCGCTCCGAAGGCCGGCACGAAATTCGCCAAGCCGGCAGCCCCCCAAGAATCGGCAGAGAGTGAAGCCGCTTTTGCCGAGCGAATGGCAAAGTTTGCGGAAAAAGCAGAAACTCAGCAGCTTGAAGAGAAGCTGAAAAAAATGAGCAATAGAGCTATAAGCGGCAACACGAAGATCGGTGCTCCGGCTGCAGGTGGTACAGAGGCCGGCAGCCGCTACGGTGATTTCATCAAGTCACGGCTTGAAGATGCGCTGAAAGTGACGAGCTACTCCACCACCAAGAACCCGGAAGTAGCCGTGCGTCTGACAATTTCGGCGGAAGGCAGGCTGCTGCGGATGAAGATGGAGCGCAGCAGTGGTGATGCGGCATTTGAGCTGGCGGTGCGGAGGGCAATCGATCTGGCAAGCGAAAAATTTACCGCCCCGCCGAACCGCGCTGTTTTTGAAAACGGATTTCTTTTCAAGCCGAAGGGGATCTCTAACGGTACATTACGATAAATCATATGGAACCATCATGAAAATAATTTTGTTTGTCCTGCTCCTCGTTGTTCCGCCGGCCGTTCTGTACGCTCAGCCGGCATATATCGAAGTCAACGCGCCCGGAAATCGCCAGATGAAGCTCGTTGTCGAGTACCCTCGTTCACTTGATACCCCCGCAAATTCCGAATCCGCCAGACTCGTCCCGGACGTAATCGCGCATGACATGAATATGTCCGGTGTCGTCACGGCAGAAGTCCGTTCACAGCAGCATGCCCCAGGCAATGTATCGCTCGCCGATGTCGATTATGCGCCTTGGTTGAGTGCCGGTTTCGATCTGCTTGTCCGGAGTGAGTTCAGCCTGAAAGACGACCGACTGACGGTTGAATTCCGTCTTCTTGATGTCATCAACCGCAAGCTGATTACCGCAAAGCGGTATCTCGGCACGGCCAGGGACTTGCGCCGATTCAGTCACACTTTCGCAGATGAAATCCTGCGTGCGATTACGGGTGAGAAGGGTGTTTTCACCACCAGAATTGCCTACGTATCGACCCAGACCGGTAACAAGGAGATTTATGTCATGGATTGGGATGGGTTCAATCCACTCCCCTTGACGAAAAACGGTTCAATCAACCTTAACCCGGAATTTTCACCTGACGGGCGGGAAATCATCTTCACCTCATACAAACGGGGCAACCCTGATCTGTACCGGCGCTCCCTGTCAAACACGGCAGAAGTGCCCCTCTCCCGTCGCAAAGGGCTTAACATTACCGGCAGCTGGTCGCCAGACGGCAGTAAGATAGCCCTTGCGCTCAGCAAGGATGGTGATGCCGAGATTTATACTCTGGACCGAAATGGCGCTAATCCGGCTCGATTATCAATCAACCCGGCTCTCGATCTCTACCCGGCCTGGTCACCGGACGGCAAGCAGATCGCTTTTGTTTCTGACCGTCTGGGGAAGCCGCAGATATTTGTTATGAATGCCGACGGCGGTGATGTCAGGCGTCTTACGACATCCGGCAGCTACAATGTTAACCCGCGCTGGTCTCCAAAAGGTGACAGGATCGCATACTCAAGAATGACCAACGGCGGCTTCAACATATTTACCATAGCTCCGGACGGCTCTTCGGACACTCAACTCACCGCCGACGGCAATAACGAAAATCCATCATGGTCTGCAGACGGCCGCTTTATCTGTTTCAGTTCGAAGCGGAGTAGTGGTGACGGAGTGTATGTCATGCGCGCCGACGGCACCGGCCAGACAAAGGTGAGCGGGGGGAAGGGGGCCTATTTTCAGCCGGCCTGGTCGGCGCACTGATGGAAAGGACATGCATAAGTGCTAAAGAAATGGATAATATCTAGTTGCAATAGGAACGCTGTTATGTATAATCCATTCATATTCGCTTTATCAAGGCATTGCGCCTCAAATTAGAAGGACGGGAGCTCAGCATGAAAAAGAACATGATAACATTGTTGGCGGTCATCAGTATGGCTGCATTGTTCGCTGGCGGTTGTGCAAACAAAGAGGCTGTAAAAAAAGAGGAAGCTGTTGTTCCCGCGGCCGCCGTTGAAAAGGTTGAACCGGCCAAGCCGGCCGACCCGATTGAGCAGGCCAAGCCTGTTGAACAGGCCAAGCCGGTTGAACAGGTTAAGCCGGCACAGGAGGAAGTTGTGAAGGCGTCTGCTCCGGAGGTTCAGAAGCCCGACGTTGCTGAAAACAGATTCGAAGCGGTTTACTTTGATTTTGACAAATCGGATCTTCGTCAGGATGCCCGTGATGTCCTCACCAAAAACGCTGAAACGATCCTGAATTCATTTGCCGCGACAAAGTTTCAGATCGAAGGTCACTGCGATGAGCGCGGCTCTGCCGAATACAACCTGGCACTGGGTGAGCGGCGTGCCACATCGGCCCAGAACTATCTGATCACCCTTGGCGTCAAAGCCGATAACCTTTCCATTATCAGCTATGGCAAAGAAAAGCCGGCGGTTAGCGGGAGTGATGAGGCTGCCTGGGCAAAAAACAGACGTGCCGAGTTTGTTATCGTCAAGTAATATCAGGATTCTGCTGCTACTTTAAGACCGCACCGGATAATCCAGTCATGGCTTCCGATGTGGTCTTTTTTATGTGAGGTTCAGATGGTTCAGTGTAGGCGTGTGATCAGTGTCGTTTTCCTGCTAATCGTTCTGGTTCAGATCAGGCCCGCAGCGGCCGCCGGTGCGTTACAGCAGTCGGCGTTATTCCGTGCCGGCGCTTATTTCCCCGCTTCCAAAGCGTTTGATGTAGGTACCGGATTCGACCTCGCGTATTCAGTCCAGCCCTCGACTTATGCTGCCGTAGAGGCGGGCATCGGTTATTATCGGGCCGAGTCCGGCGCCACCGGATTTCTTTCGGCACTCCCCCTTACCCTGTCTGCGAGCGGGATACTCCCCCTTCCGTACATAAACGTTCATGTCGGCGGCGGAGTCGGCGCCTATTTTAAAATGGCCGGAGGGACGACAGAGCTTCCCGCCGACCACTCGGAAGTCAGTCTGGGGTACCATGCAAATGCCGGCATTGAATTTCCTGCGTCAAGCGGACTCTCCTTGCTGCTTGACGCCAAGTATGTTTTCGTTAATCAGGGGAAATTCAAGTCGTATGAAATCAAGCATGATGGAGCTTTTCTCTATGGCGGCTTCGCTCTAAATTTCTAACCGGCTCACCTGGTGAGCCTCATGTGCATGACTGTGACACAGTGCTTGACAATGCCATTGTTTTCTGTGATAGTTTGCCGCCGTTTTTTAAGGTTATGCAACCTACTATCCAGTCCGTGGAGATAATACATTATGGCGACAAAAACCAAGGCTACAAAAGATTCTGTGCCGAAAGCGGCAAAAGCGGCATCCTCCGTACCGGCACCGGTGAAAAAGGATATTGGTAAAACAATAAAAGCTGCCGTCCCTCCTCAGAAGACAAAACATGTCGAGGCTTCCAAGCCCGTAAAGAGTGCTGCAAAAGCACAGCCACTCCCTAGGGCAGAGGTTCCGGAGTCGGAAGTGAAGTCCGTCTCCGCCCCGGTTGACAAGCCTGTCAAAACGGCGCCTGCGAAAGTGAATGCCGTAGTTGTACCGGCGGTTCCACAACCGGTTGTTACTGAGGATCAAAGGTGGCAGGAAATCAGGCTTATTCTTGAAAAGCTGAAGGAAGATACTCTTCGCGAGATCAGGAAATCGGTCAAGAACGGCACAGAAGCGGTTGCAGCAATCGAGCCTGGTGGTGACATCTATGATCAGGCGTCTTCCGAGCGGGATCGGGAACTCGGTTTGCTGCTGGGCGATCGGGAGCGCGAAAAGATCCACAGCATCGATGATGCGCTGCTGCGTATTGATGAGGGCGAATATGGCATTTGTGAAGAGTGCGATGAAGACATCCCTCTTGGGAGACTGAGAGCGATGCCGTTTACCCGCCATTGCGTGAAATGCAAGTCCGACCTGGAAAAGTTGCAGGCCCAGACAAAACGGGTGGAGGAAGAACGGGCCTACCGTGAAATCCCGCTTGGCGCCGAAGAAGAAGAGTAGCAAGAAGCTTTTTTACCGGATAACAGCAGCAGAGTCCTCAGCAGCACCCCCCTCCTGATTTCCATGGCATCATGAGGACAGAGTTCCCGACAGCACCAGCAGCGAATACAGCGCGCATTGTCAACCGACAGCGCGCTGTTTTGTATGGTGATCGCCCCCGGAGGACAGGCGTCACGGCAGACGCCGCATAGCACGCAAGTTTTCCGGTCGGCGCCCGGATACGAGGTCAGATGGCTTTTCAGTGCCTTTGTCAGGAAGCGGGGCAGTCCGAATTGAACATCAAGACCGGCGGGCAGCTTGAAACGGATTTCTGGAATGTTCTCAAACGGCACGCCGCAGAGCAGAATATCTTCAATAGTCGCTCCCGGGAGTTCCATTCTGGCCGCCTCGCGTTCGATAGGCAGAAGATCGGCAGGTATCCCGGCCAGCCTCCCCGCAATCACGTCTACCGCTACCGGATTTACTCCAGCTATCAATAGGCCGAGCCTGATCGGGTTTCCGCTGCTTGGCCCATTTCCCTCCATCGCAATGACGGCGTCGACAATATTCAGGGTCGGTTTTTTGAGCCGGTATATTTCGAGCATCAGCCGCGCAAACAACTGCTGCGAACGGCCGGCCTTCAGATGCCACCCCGCTTTTTCCGTTCCGACGACCGCCCCGAACAAGTTTTTGACGGCGCAGGTCATCGTCATCATTTCATGTGTCTTCAGTTTCGGAACGTTGATGATCTTGTCGGCTTCGTAATAGTCACGGGCGATGCTGATGGAGCGAAACGTGCCGAACCCCTTCAGCTCGACAGCCGCTTTGAATTCAGTCAGAATTGCGCCGCTTTTCTGCGCAGCGTCGAGAATACCGCTTTTCTCAGCGACCCTCAAAAAACCGCCGAAACCGGGACTGTCCCCGATCCGAACGATTCCACCCGCCTCCCTGACAAGCTCTGCTATGACCTGTACCAGGGCCGGATGAGTAGTGACTGCAAGGTCAGGCTCTTTTGCGGCCAGCATATTCGGTTTAAGCAGCACCCGATCCCCGTGGCTGACAAACGCAGAGATGCCGCCGATCGGTTCAAGCAGTGTGATCACCGCTTCCCGCAGGGGTTGCAGCTCATATCCGGCGGATATAGCTATTGAAACTGTTTCCACTCAGCCGTCCTTCTGCAAAAGTATTCAACTGTTTTACGAAAAAAGGGGGAAGGCCGAAGCCTCCCCCCACTATAATCAATAATCATCTGAAATTCAAAGCATTAGGCCAGAATCGGCATTAGTCCATTAACGAAGCGGTTTTCTGCAAAAGCTCAGAAACAGCTTCCAACATACTAATGATCGATCGCCTTGGCCATGCCGAGGCCGGTATTCTGGCGGACATAGATTTCGTCAAACATTTCTTCTGCGCGACGATTCGGGAACATCAGCGTCCCCAGGATAGCGGCGATGAAGCCGAGCGGGATGGAGATGAGGCCCGGGTTTTTCAGCTTCAGGATCGGCTCGCTGAGGCCCATGATAGATTTGCCGTCTTTGCCCAGCACGTCTTTCTGTGCTTTGGCAAGTGCCTTGGTGTCCTTGTCAGTCAGGACCTGTCCGGCAGCCTGCTTCTTCTCCATGGCGACGATAATCTTCTCGGCACCTTTGGCAACCAGTTTCGGGTAGGTCATGTTGGGGGAAACCATAACCAGGCCGATGGAGGCGATCGTGCCGACAACCAGGCCGGAGATGACACCGGCGGTGTTGAACTTGCGCCAGAACAGCGACAGCACGACGACCGGCAGGTTGCCGGAGGAGGCGACGGCGAATGCCAGCGCCACCAGGTGGGCAACGTTGGCCTTCTCGGCCAGGAGGCCGATGGCAATGCCGACAACACCTACGACCAGCGAGGTGATACGGGCAGCCATGACCTGCTCATGCTGATCGGCATGGCCGTCCTTGACGACGTTAACCCAGATGTCGTGGGCGATGGCAGCGGACGCGGCCAGAACCAGACCGGAAACAACCGCCAGGATCGTGGCGAAGGCAACCGAACAGAGGAAGGCCAGGAAGATGTCGCCGAGGATCGGAGCTATGTCGGCACCCAGCTGCTGTGCCAGCATCAGGGTGGCCATGTTGCCGCCCGGATCGACCTGGATGATACCCTGTGGGGTCAGGTTGACGGCGGCGCCGAAACCGAGCAGGGTGGTCAGGACGTAGAAGCCGCCGATGATGAACATCGCGATGATAACGGACTTACGCGCGGCCTGTGCGGTCGGCACGGTGAAGAAGCGCATCAGGATGTGCGGCATGCCGGCGGTACCGAGAACAAGAGCCATACCGAGGGAGATCTGGTCGAGCGGTGATTTCATGAACAGGCCCGGCTCGAGGAAGCGCTGGCCGGCGTCGATGCCGTTAAGGGTAATGCCGTCCTTCAGCACCATCTTGGAGACGTGGTCCTGGATATCCGGGCTGGTGACGATCTGCTCGAAGAAAAAGATCGGGTTGAAACCGGCCTTGGCCAGAACCAGGAACGACAGCAGGAAGGCGCCCGACATGAGCAGGCCGGCCTTGATGATCTGTACCCAGGTCGTGGCGGTCATGCCGCCGAAAACGACGTAGCCGACCATCAGGATGCCGACGCCGATGATGGCGGTTTTGTACGGCACGCCGACCAGCAGCGACATCAGCTTGCCTGCGCCGACCATCTGGGCGGTGAGGTAGAAGGTGGAGACGGCTACGGTCGAAATCGCGGCTACGGCGCGAACCGGTTTCGGATCGGTACGGAAGGAAAGGATGTCGCCCAGGGTGTACTTGCCGGCGTTGCGGCACGGCTCGGCAACGATCAGCAGCACCGTGATGTAGGCCACCAGCCAGCCGACCGAGTACATGAACCCGTCATAGCCGTACAGCGAGATCAGGCCGGAAATACCGAGAAATGAAGCAGCGGACATATAGTCGCCGGCAATGGCCCAGCCGTTCTGGGTGCCGGTGATGCCGCCGCCGGCGGCGTAGAAGTCGGCCGCGGTCTTGGTCTGTTTGGCGGCCCAGACGACGACGCCCATGGTAATGCCGATGATGACGGCGAACATGGAGAGGGTGATGGCCTTGTTGGTCTTCAGCTCCCTTTTCTTGGTCAGCGGCGCTGGAGCTGCCGGGGCCGGAGTGGCGGCGCCGGGTGCGGCGACAGCAGGGGCGCCGGGAGCGGCCGGAGCAGTGGCGGTTGCAGCTGCGGGAGCTGAACCGGGTGCGGCCGGGGCTTTCTTCGGCTCTTCAGCAAAGGCGGCTGCGGCAATGGAGAGGGTCAGCGTTGCGGCGATGATAATGTTTTTTACAGTCATGTCGTATCCTCCTTTTCTAAAGATGAAGTTCGTCGATAAGTTCTTTGGTCAACCGGTCAAAATCCTTGTTGGCCACGTGGGCATAGTAGAGCGCCAGCGCCCAGGAGACAAAGAACTGGGAGAGTGCGAAAACATAGCCGAAATTGATGACACCGATCATCTTGATCTTGAACAGACCGGGCGCATAGGCTGCTCCGATGGGGAGCAGGAAGTAATACACGCTGGAGAAGATCCACCAGCCGAACAGGAAAGCCTGTTTTTTGTGATGAAGCTCGATAAATTTCGGGTTCTTGGCGATTGCTGCCCAGTCGTACTGTTTTTCTGCCATGAGTTACTCCTTTCTTGTTTGCGTACAGAGAATGAACTTCGTGATGTGCTTCCGGCGCCTCCTTTCATATTATTTTTAAATAAACCTGGTTGTTTCAACTGCAAGACACGGATTGCGGAATTAAATAGACTTGTGTTTACTTTCTCAAAGGACTCAGTGAGCAAATGGTACCGTTGGAACAATAAATATAAACTGTATACATCGAGTAATAAAATTTATATTTGATCTAAAGCCGACACATCAATTAAAATGGCGTATCCACAAAAAACTTAATAATACTAATGTAATATAAAATGTATACAGAAATCAAATAGCTGTAAATACGTCAATGTTCGGTATACATACCATTAATGAATTGAAAAATGCAACACAAAAGAAATCATTTTTTAAACTACGTTCTATTAATAACAATGCAGGGGGTCATTATTAGGGATATGGTGCCGGCGAACATTATTCTGTTAAGTATAGAGGCTTAGTCCTTATACTGCCGACGCATCGTCCGTCTTGCCGCCAGGGCGATAATGGGATCGACTGTTGTTGGCCTCCGCTTCATCTTGATGCAGCGGAGCGAGCAGAAAAAAACAGAGTGAAATAAAAAAGTATTGACATCTGTTCGATAGTGAGTTAAATAATTCATCTTTTTGAGCCGCTAGCTCAGTCGGTAGAGCACCTGACTTTTAATCAGGTGGTCGTTGGTTCGACCCCAACGCGGCTCACCAAACATTACGAGGGGTTACAGATTTTTCTGTAACCCCTCTTTTGTTACTCACCCTGTATGTATCATTTGATTTATGGTTAGGTGGCAAAGTGTTGTCATCCTGCTAAACTATATTTCGTCAGCGGCAGCTTCTTAATAACTATATACTTACTAGACTTACGGCCTTAAAAAATATATGCTCAAAGCGAAACAGGTCATAGATTTCAATATCCGGTTTTGTTGCCGAAGTAGCTATTTGATCTATAGGCAGAGGTAATCCTGAAAGGAGAAAAGTCATGAGCAAAATTTACGCAGACAACTCGCAATCGATCGGAAACACCCCCCTTGTGAAGCTTAACCATGTCGTTGGAAATTCAAAAGCGATTATCCTGGCAAAAGTCGAGGGGCGCAACCCGGCATATTCGGTCAAATGCCGCATCGGTGCCAACATGATCTGGGATGCAGAGAAAAGAGGTGTTCTGAAGCCTGGCGTAGAGATTATCGAGCCGACTTCCGGGAACACCGGCATCGCCCTGGCGTACGTTGCTGCAGCCCGCGGCTACAAGCTTACCCTGACCATGCCTGAAACGATGAGCATCGAACGTCGCCGCGTGCTGGCTGCCCTTGGTGCCAACCTGATCCTGACTCCCGGTGTCGAGGGAATGAAGGGAGCCATCAGTCGTGCCGAAGATATGGCAGCGGCAGAGCCGGAGAAATATTTCCTTCCGCAGCAGTTCAAAAACCAGGCTAACCCGGAAATACATGAAAAGACGACCGGCCCCGAAATATGGAATGACACAGACGGAACGGTAGACGTGCTGGTTGCCGGAGTCGGCACCGGCGGAACGATTACCGGGGTTTCGCGCTACATAAAGAACACCAGAGGCAAGAACATCATCTCGGTTGCGGTCGAGCCGAAGGAGAGCCCGGTCATCTCCCAGCATCTGGCCGGCCAGCCGATTCAGCCTGCCCCCCACAAGATTCAGGGTATCGGCGCCGGATTTATCCCTGATACCCTGGACCTCTCCGTCGTAGACCGAGTCGAGCAGGTTGAGAGTTCCGAAGCGATAGATTTCGCAAAACGCCTGGCAAAAGAAGAAGGCCTGCTGGTCGGTATCTCCTGCGGCGCCGCCGTGGCAGCGGCGGTACGGCTTGGGCAGCTTGATGAATTTGCCGGCAAGACGATCGTCGTCATCCTGCCGGATGGAGCCGAACGCTATCTTTCAACCGCACTCTTCGAGGGGATCTGACCTATGAGCTCAGCCGGCTCGGATTACCGCCTCGACGGCATCTACAAGCAGCGCCAGGAAGGTTTCTACATGCAGCGGGTCAAGCTGCCTGCGGGGGTTGTTGCTGCCGGTCAGGCCCGTACGGTAGCTGCCGTCTCCACTCGCTTCGGGCAGGGGGCGGTCCACCTGACAACCCGAGGCAGCATGGAGATCCATTGGTTGAAGGAAGAGGACCTGCCGCAGGTCAAGCGGGAGCTGGCCAAGGTCGGTCTTACATCACGCGGTGCCTGCGGCGGAGCGATTCGCGGCATTACCTGCGGCAGCCAGGGCGCCCAGGGCTTCCCGGCCCTTGAGTCGCTTGCCCGCTGCATCCATCGTCACTTTACCGGCAATCCGCGTTTCGAGCGTCTGCCGAAGAAGTTCAAGATCGGCATTGAATCCGATACGGCCGGACGGAGGCACCTGATCCAGGATGTGGGGCTGGTGCTGGCCGGAAACGAGGACGGCCGTGCTCTGTATGATATCTGGATAGCAGGCGGCCTGGGTCGGGAGCCGCGCCCCGGCTTTCTGTTCTCCGAGCGTGTGCCCGAAGAACGGATCATCCCGGTCATCGAGGCGGTAGTGAGGGTCTACGCCGCCCATGCGCCGCCGCCAAAGCGCCTCAAATTTCTGGCCAAAGAGTTAGGCGAAGCGAAGCTGCGCCGGTTGATCGAAGCCGAAGCATCATACAGCGAAGAGCTGCCGCTCGTCAGCGGCCTCCCGGAAAGTATTGTTGCGGCAGCGGATTGGCAGCAGCGCCTGGAACTGCCGGTGTTTGCCGGTGAATTGACGGCGGATCAGCTGGTTGTTATTGCGGACAGGGCCGATCATCTCGCCGACGGTGTGTTGATGGTGACCGCCAACCAGAATATCGCCCTGCTTCTGTCGCCCGGCGTTGATGCCGCTGCGGAGCTGGACAGGCTTCAGCAGGCAACCGGAATGGTATCAGCCGTTTCCGCACCGGAAATGCGTGTCTGCCCGGGCAGCCACGAATGCAGGATGGGGCTGGTTGCAACTCGCGATCTGGCCCGTGAACTTCAGGCGCATATCGGCGCAGATGGACAGACGATGAGCTGGGCCATCTCCGGCTGCCCCAACTCATGCACCCAACCGCAACTGGCAGAAGTCGGCATTGTCACTTCTGCCCTGGTAAAAGGAGAAAATGGTGAGCGTACTCCCCGCTTCGACCTGTATCGTCTGGGTGACGGGGGGCTGGGAACGGCTGTAGAGAGCTCACTTACTCTGGAGCAGTTGCACAGTACGGTGAGGGACATCGGGTAATGCCATGATCCATTCCATAGATTCACAAAGGTTGAAAATTCTCCATGAAACACTAAGCAATTACGCAAACCCCGAGGATCTGCGGCGCGATGGCAGAGTCTTTTTCATCGGCGGCAACCTGCCTGTCTACAGTACCCTTGAAACCATGTATGAAAGCTATTGTCTGGAGTCAACCGATCTGTTCCATGTCACCTTCGGTAATGCCGGTGCGTTTGAGCAAAATCTTGCCATGGTGCGACAGATCAAACGCAATTTTTCTATCCGGCTGATGGGACAGGTTGGTTATCCTTTGTCGGCATGGCAGGTCGAGCAGGTTTACCTGGCCGGACTTGATCTCCTCGATATCCCCCAATGCGCCTGCGGCTGCCACCCTTTCACCGGTCTTGACGATGATGGTGAGAGGTGGCGGGAAACATTCGCCGCCGCAGGCAAGGTTTTTACCCGCTGGTCAATCGCTTCAACCATCAGTGCCGATCACGCGGCGCAGGAAAAAGTGCGAGTGGCCATAAATGACCTGCTGGAGCACGGGGTAATCCCGCTGCTCATGCTTGCCGGGGGAGGTGCCTGCCTGGATCAGGAAGAATGCGGAAACCTCTTTCTTTACCTGGCCGCCGAATGGCACCGACACCGGGTGCCGCTCAAGCCGATCATGCCGCTTCTGCGCCTGACTACGCCCTTCGAATTCACACCACCCTCCGGATTTCTGCGGGAAGTCATAGACAGGTTCCAGGATCGGAGGATCATGGCGACGTCTGATATGCGGCGGCACCTGCGCACGAGCGGAGCCGCGGCCTCTTTCGAGTCAGCGGGGCTGTAAATGGAACATATATCGATCGATAAACCGCTGAAAATAGATACGCGACCCATCTGGCTGATTGTGATGGATCGTACCCTGCGCTATCAGCTGCTGGCAGGTCTGGCACTGCTTGCAGTTATCGCTTTTCAGCTGACACCGCCGGCAGGGCTCACTGCAGCCGGGTATCACTCGCTGGTGCTGTTCGGCGTCACGATTATCCTCTGGGTCTCGGGACTGCTGCCGATCGCGGTGACCGCGCTGCTCTCCATGGTTATGCTGCCGCTGACCGGCATTCTGCCGGCAAAGCAGACCTACGCGCTCTTTGGCAACGAGGCGGTTTTTTTCATCCTGGGCGCCTTTATACTGGCGGCCGCCATGACCGGCACCGGCCTGTCGGCGCGCCTGGCCCGTTCCATGCTGTCCCGCTTCGGCAGGACGCCACGGCGGCTGGCGCTGACGGTGTACCTGCTTGCCGCCGGGCTCTCATTCTGCATGAGCGAACATGCCGTTGCGGCGATGCTGTTTCCGGTCGTTGCGGAGATCACCGACAGCCTCTCGCTCAAAGCGGGCAAAAGCACATATTCGCGTCTCCTGTTCATGTCGATCGCCTGGGGCTGCATCATCGGCGGCATCGCCACGTTTCTGGGGGGGGCCAGGGCGCCCCTGGCCGTGCAGATGCTGCGGGAAAACAGCGGGCTGGAATTCTCGTTCATGGACTGGACACTGGCTTCCATTACGATAGTCATCCCGTTGCTGCTGATCGGCTTTCTTGTTCTGGAGCGTTTCTTCCCGATCGACATCACCGATGTCGAGGGGGGGCTGCGGCAGCTGAACCGCAAACGGCTGGAGATCGGCAAGCCGGGGGCTAACGAGATCATCACCGCTGTCGTCATGATCCTGACCATCGGGGCCTGGATGCTTTACGGCCGGGAGCTCGGACTGGCAAACATCGCGCTGCTTGCTACGGCGGCCCTGTTCACCTTCCGGGTCGTCTCCTGGGATAAAATCGAAGAGTACGTCAACTGGGGCATCATCCTGATGTACGGCGGCTCGATCGCCCTGGCCAGCGCCCTCGAAAAGACCGGCGCGGCACTCTGGATCGTGAATAAGGGACTCGGCGCCTTTTCGCCGGGGCCGTTCGCGGTCATAGCGGTCATTTCGTTTGTAGCTATCACCCTGACCGAGTGCATCAGCCATGCGGCGGTCGTCGCGATACTGATGCCGATCGGCCTCGGCCTGGCCCAGGGGCTCGGGATCGACCCGAAGATCATGACCCTGGCGATCGCCCTGCCGGCCGGATTGGCGTACTGCCTGCCGATGGGGACTCCGGCAACGGCCATCGTCTACGGCTCCGGGCATCTCAGCAGCCGCGAGATCATCGTGCCCGGTGCGCTGATCATGGCAATCTCCTGGCTGCTGTTCCTGGCGTCGGTACTCTTCATATGGCCGCTGATCGGACTCAAGCTGTAATTGGCAAGGAGAGAATTTAAATGAACAAAAATCTGACCCACCTGCAGCAGCTTGAAGCGGAAAGC
>CAZGEG010000015.1:0-114631 GCA_964524835.1 uncultured Geobacter sp. | reverse complement strand
TGCTTTCAAAGCCACAGCCAGACAGTCTTCAACGCGACATCGTGTCGCGACAACGTGATAAGGCACACCGGCTCGGCGGGGGCTTTTTCCCGCTGACCGGTGCTGCCGCTTGTTGAATATTCGGTTTCAGCTTTGTTTTTGAATTCTTGTTATCCTAAATGCAGGAAGAGGCTATTTCCTTGAACTTTCTCTCAAAAAATAGCCTCTCCCTTTTCTGCTTACGTGTCGCAATCCCGCTAAGCCACTCGTACTTCAAGATGCTTGCCTAACGCCATGGCAATGTTGCGTAGCGTTGAAAGTCGAATGTCGTCGGCGTGATTTTCTATTCGTGAGATTGCTGACTTTCTGGTGTGAATACGAATTGCCAGCTCTTCTTGGGTTATGCCTGCCTGCTCTCGTGCTTGCCGGAGCATAGCGCCAATTTTGAACTCTTCATATCCAGCGTCAAAAGATTCGGCGAATTCTACAGACTGTTTTTTACGTTTTCCAATATACCGTTCGAGATCATCCATTGTTAATTACCTCCCTGCCTTGATGTTCGCGTTTTCTGGTTTCCGCCAGTTCAATTTCACGTCGAGGTGTCTTTTGTGTCTTTTTCTGAAAACCGTTGGTAAGAATAACAAGTCGGTCACCTTCAATAAAACCGAGAAGCCGAAAGATATTGCCGCCTATCTGCACTCTCACTTCCCATATATCGTCGGTATTCACCAGTTTTGTGAAATATTGAGCCGGCACGGGATTGAGCTCTCTTACCAACTTCATAACCCACAATATTTTTTTGGTTTGAGCGTCGGAAAGCGTGTCGAGGAAATCTTCAACAGGCGAAATACCGTTGTCAGTTTTGTAAAAGTCTATCCGTCTCATGTTTCCAATGTTAACATATTAGTGAACCTAGTCAAGGTATTTGACCAGTCGGCGGGGGCTTTTCCCGCTGAGCGGTGCTACAATTAGTTGAATATTCGTTTCCTCGCTTGCGGTTATGCCGCCATGTTTTTCTTTTCACAAGACCTTGAACATGTGTTTTTATAAAATTCAAAATCAAAGTAGTGGCGCTTACGATTCACAAGGATGGTTCCCACTTCTCCAGACTGACACTTTGAAATTGGAATACCTGTAGATCCTCCCAATGATTCTAGGGAGCCAAAGTATACAGAATAATGGTTTACATCGAATTGAATCGCCATCCAATATGCGACAGCGTCATATTTTTCTTCGGCATACTTCGCCTTTTCGTAAACTTTCTGCCCAAGATTATATCGAGTATTTAGAGAGCCATCCAATTGATACATGTTTCTGGATTTGACGCTTACAACGAAACGCGTCTTGTCTTTCTCACAAATAATGTCAGCAAATTTTTCGTTCATGTAATCGTCATTTATATTTCTAATACGATCAAATTCATCATCAACCAAGGTCTTAATTGCGTAGAGTTCACCGAGCTCACCGAGTGACTTTTTTCGCAGGGATTCCTTCTTTGTTTCTGTGAAATCGCTATGATTAGTGATACCCATATATTCCACCTGTGTAGATATATTTATGTGTCAACGGGCATGAAGTTGACCCGCCGGCTTTTATTTTTGGCGGGTCTAACTTTCTGGTTGGAAATTCATTTGTTCTCGGTGTTGCTTTGTGCATGGTGTCTGATGCTGGAGGTGAGGTTTAGGCGGCGCGAAGCTTTTTAGTTCGTCCGGTTGAATGCGATGGTGTGCGGTCTGCTCGTTTTGGCTGTTCCCTTCCAATGTCCAGAAGTGCCTCTGGGTGGCGTGACGCAACCTGCAAAAGTACACGTGCTGGCCCTTCTGGTTTACGGCGGCCTTGTTCCCAGTTTCTCAATGTTCCTACGCTGATTCCCACGAGGTCTGCAAACTTATCTTGTGAAAGACCGAATTGCTCACGTAGAGCGCGAACCTCGGTTTCTGGGAATTCAAATGTTCGAGAGGGCTGCATTGTGCCTTTCATTATCTCTGCGCCTTGCTTCACGCTTGCCAACAGTTCCTGAAAAAGTTCATCATTCATGATATTCCTCCTCAACGATCTTCTTGAGTTGTTTAAGTTGGTCTTGCGTAAGGTTCTCCTGCACGTTTTTTGGATACATGAACAACAGCAGAATAGTACCTCTCCCCGTAAACCAGTAGTAGATTACCCTTGCGCCCCCACTTTTGCCTCGCCCTTCCAAACCCCATCGCACTTTGCGGAGTCCACCGCCGCCGGGAATGACTTTTCCGGCATCAGGTCGCTCCAGCAGGGTTGCCTGAAACAGACGATACTCCTCGTCGGAGAGAGTGGATAAAAGCTGCTTGGTAAAAATTGGGGTTTCGATGATGATCATGGAATAACTATACGTCATTGACGCAGTTGAAGCAAGAGAGAATTTTTAAAAAAGGGCAGGCGGTTAGCCTGCCCAGTTGACTTCATTTTTGTTTTATTTTGCTACCGAGTTCCGTTTAGAGTAACGGTCTTGTTGAGTGATGGATAATAAAGAATCATCTTTAGCGAGAGCGCATCGCCGCTTGGTGCGATAACATATTCTGTCGTTGCAGAGTAGTTAGCTACTTGGTACGTCAGTGTTGATGCAACTCTGGCGTTCCCATTCCCTGCATCAAAAACTTGATAGGTTGTTGCTACTGAATCAGTTGTACCATTTAAGTTCAATGACAGAGATGGTCCAGATGCAAAGTCGCCAACTTTAAAGGTCGCAGGCATAGTCGCACTATTTGTCTGTACTGCAGTTCCGCTCACACTGCCCGAATAGATTGATTTGTAAAGTAACCCATCTGATTTATAGTAACTTGCGACAGTTGAAGATGCAGTTGAGCCTCCAGCAAGCGTCAAAGTCACTACCTGCGACACTTTAGAGACGTTCTGTCCTTCAAAAACGGTTGAACCATCACCGCGCATTTGCACACTTCCTGTCCATACCCCCCCGGAAGTGTCACTGCCTGTTAGCGTGAATGTGGTCGTGCCGGTTACTTACCATTCACGGCAAAGGGAAAAGGACCGGACCGTGCCGATTCCGGAGTCGATCAGCGAGGAATTGAAAGCTCAGATTGAAAAGGTGGCGAGACTGCATGAACAGGATCTGGCAGCTGGATACGACGGGGTGTTTCTGGATGACGAAATTGAGAAAAAATATCCCAAAGCGCCGAAGGAGTTCATGTACCAGTGGGTCTTTCCCCAGCAGTCATTGACCGTGGTGGAGGAAACAGGCCAAAAGCGTCGTTACCACCTCCACGAATCCCAGCTTCAAGGTGCGCTCTACCATGCAGTCCGCAAAGCTAAAATCCCCAAAAAGGTCACCGCCCACACCTTCCGTCATTCCTTCGCTACCCATCTTTTGCAGGCTAATTACGACATCCGCACTATTCAGACGCTGCTTGGCCATTCCAGCCTGAAAACGACGATGATCTACACTCACTGTGTTCCGGTGAGAACGACCAAAGAAGCAAAAAGCCCGCTGGATTTTTGACAGAAAGATATAACAGGGGGAAGTGTGCGGTCGGGGGAGCTCTGGATGCCGGGATGTTATTACTACGCCTTTGTTCAGCGGAAATGCCGCATCCGCTTCATTTGTTCCAGACTACATTGTTAATCAGTACGAACCAGCAAAATATTGACCGGCCATGCCCGAGCATAAAAGCTGCTGTGACAGATGGCTAAATTTGTGCTAAAGTGCGGCACTATTTACAGGAGACCTTTTACGTGAATAATGACCTCATTCTTCTTGGACACGGCAGCGGCGGAAGGCTTTCGCACCAGCTGCTCGATGAACTGATCATACCGATTGTCAGCGGCATACCCTCATCGGGGCAGAATGACGCCGCCCTGCTGGACGGCGTTCCGGGACGGCTGGCGTATACGACCGACTCTTTTGTCGTTGATCCGATATTTTTCCCGGGCGGTACCATCGGCAGCCTGGCCGTGCACGGCACCGTCAACGATCTGGCGATGATGGGGGCCCGGCCGCTCTGGCTGAGTGTCGGGCTGATCATCGAGGAGGGGTTCAGCAAGGCGGATCTGAAGGTCATACTGGAGGATATGCGCTCGGCGGCCGATGCGGCCGGGGTGGCGATCGTAACCGGAGACACCAAGGTCGTGCCGCGCGGCAAGGCCGACAAAATTTTTATCACGACCTCGGGCGTCGGTTCGGTTGAACATGCTCTTCCGATTCATGGCGCCAATGCGCAGCCGGGAGATGTCGTTATCATCAACGGCACGATCGGCGATCATGGCATCGCCGTCATGGCGGGACGTGAAGGGCTCGAAGTCGGCACGGACATAAAAACCGATTCAGCGGCGCTCAATGGCCTGGTCGCCGACCTTCTGGCTGCAGTCGGCGCTGACCTTCATGTGCTGCGCGATCCGACCCGCGGCGGTGTGGCGACGACCATCAAGGAAATAGCCCAGCAGTCGGGCGTCTCCATCACACTGCGTGAAGAGGCGCTGCCGGTCAGGCCGGCTGTACGGGGGGTCTGTTCGATTCTGGGACTCGATCCGCTGTTTGTGGCCAATGAGGGAAAGCTGCTGGCATTTGTGTCGGCAGCAGCGGCGGAAGCGGCCCTGGCGGTGATCAAGAACCATCCGCTGGGAAGTGATGCCGCCGTGATCGGCACGGTTGAAGCCGGCCCGGCCGGGCGGGTGCAGATGGAGACCGTTATCGGTGGCCTGCGGTCGGTCGAGATGCTCTCCGGGGAACAGCTGCCGAGGATCTGCTGAGATGGCGAAGGAAAAAGCGCCCGTAACCGCAGCAATACGCCAGCTGCGTGCCGAAAAAGTCGCTTTCAGCGACCACCTCTACGCCTATGAGGATAAGGGGGGGACGGCTGTCTCCTCCCGGGAGCTGGGCGTCGACGAGCATGCCGTCATCAAGACACTGGTAATGGAGGATGAGAACCGTACGCCGTTGATCGTGCTGATGCATGGCGACCTGCAGGTTTCCACCAAAGAACTGGCGCGGGTGATCGGCGTGAAGCAGGTTTTGCCCTGCACTGCGGAGGTTGCCCAGAGGCAGAGCGGCTATATGGTCGGAGGCACCTCGCCGTTCGGAACCCGCCACCGGATGCCGGTGTTTATGGAAGCCAGCATTGCCGCCCTGCCGACGATTTACATCAACGGCGGCAAGCGAGGCTATCTGGTCGGGATGTCGCCGGCAGAACTTGTCAGGGTGCTGCAGCCGCAGTTGGTGTCAGTCGGAATTCGCTAGTAAAGGACAATAACATGATCAGAAAAGCGCACATTGCAGATGTAAAAGAAATTCAGAAACTGCTGATGACCTATGCCAACCGGGGGGACATGCTTTCCCGTTCGCTGTCGGAACTGTACGAATCGCTGCGCGACTTTTACGTCGTTGAAGAGGAGGGCGTTCTTCTGGGGACTGCCGCACTGCATATCGTGTGGGATGATCTGGCGGAGGTGCGATCAGTTGCAGTGGTCGAGGATGCCGGCCGCAAGGGGATCGGCAGCCGCCTGGTGCAGGCCTGCATCACCGAAGCGCGCGAAATCGGGTTGAGGCGGATATTCTGCCTGACCTACAAGCCTGACTTTTTTGCGAAACATGGTTTTCGTCTGGTAGATAAAGCCGAGTTGCCGCATAAAGTCTGGGGCGACTGTATAAAGTGTGCAAAATTTCCGGATTGTGACGAAAACGCGATGATTCTTGACCTTTGAAACGGGAAAGGGGGGCTCTTCAGCCCCCCTTTTGTCTGCTGGATACCTGCCACTACTCCTGCCTGAAACCACCCCAAAAAAAACGCCCCGGAGAGGGGCGTTTCGGGTAGTTTAACCGGTAGAAAAAATCAGATGTAGTACATGACGCGGTGATCGACCTCAGTTGTGATGCCCATGTCGCGGGCACGCTGGCAGAGAGTCAGCAGGGTCATGCCGCCGAACAGGTTGTCAAGCAGCGTGTTTGCTTCTGCCCAGACCGTCTGGGTGACGCATTTCCCTTCAAAGGGGCATTCCGTCTTGCGGCGGCGTTTCTTCGGCGTGGCTCCGGCGCAGTCAACCAGCAGCACATCCTGCTCGGTAGCGTTCAGGATTTCAAGAACCGTAATTTCTTCCGGTTTGCGTGACAACGAATACCCTCCCTGTGGCCCACGCTTGCTTTTCAGCAGGCCGGCCCGCTTCAGGTTCTGGAAGATCTGTTCAAGGTACCGGGGCGAGATCTGCTGACGTCGCGAAATGTCCTGGATCTGGGCAGGTGCAGGGCCGCAGTTGTAGGCGATGTCAAACATGGCCCGCAGACCGTATCTGCTTTTAGTGGAGAGGCGCATACTGGTTACTCCGGTGAAATTGAAATACTGGAAATCATTACGGAACCAGACCGGGGTTGTCAAGAAAATAAACTACAGTCATTCATGGGACAACGCCGCCGCTGAAAATATGCCATATATCCGGCATTTCAGCCATTGTCTTTGCACATTTTTACGGATAATCCCCGCATTACGGATTGTTAGGGGTGAGGTGTGCGGGCAACTGTTGCCGCCAGCACCGCCACTGCACCGGCCTTTTTCAGCTCCTTGGCGCACTCGCTCATAGTGCTGCCGGTCGTCATGACATCATCCAGCAGCAGTATCCGTTTACCGGCAACGGAGTCATATCTGCGCACCGTAAAGGCTCCCTTGACATTCAAGCGGCGTTCAGCCGACGAGAGTTCGACCTGCGGTTCGGTCCGGCGGGTTCTGATCAGGGCGTCCGGCAGTATCGGCAGAGAGAGGTGCTGTGAGAGCGTCCTTCCGAGGAGCACCGCCTGGTTGAAGCCGCGCTGGCGGAGGCGGGAGCGGTGCAGCGGAACCGGAACGACGAGGTGCGGTGCGTGTGCGGTTGCGAATACGGACACCGCCTCCAGGGCCAGTAGCGCCAGCGGGTAGCGCAGCTGCGTCTGCTGATTGTACTTGAAGGAGTGGATCAGGTCGCGTATCGCCCCTTCATAGAGAAAGCCTGCCCGGGCGGCGTCGAAACTGGGGGGATGGGTCAGGCAAGCGCCACAACGGTGGTCGCTCCCCGTCCCGGCAAAAGGAATCCCGCAGAGGGGGCAGAGCGGTGATGAAACGAGCGGCAGGTGATCGCGGCATGATGTGCAGATATGGAGCCTGCCGGCGTCCGGGATATGGGTATGGCAGATGTGGCAGATCGGCGGGAGGATGACGTCCAGGAGCGCATGGAGGAACCGTCTGGCGGAAGAAGCTTCCACTGCCAATTAAAATCCGAGTTCGGCGTTGACTACCAGGACATGGAGGTCCGTAAAACGCGGTTTGCGGTCGATGACCGTCGTTACCCGGCAGAGACGGTCAGGCGAGTTGCAGTCGCTGCAGAAGCCGGTGGCGGCGCAGGGTGTCTTGAAGCTGAGGCGTTTGGCATTGGGCGGGGTAGCCCAGGCCTTGACCCGCTGGATGGCATCCTGAATGGTACCGTCAACCAGTTTGTTGCGTCCGGCAACTACGATCACCCGTCGGGGTCCGAAGAGCATCGCCCCGACACGGTTGCCGGTGGCATCGATATTGACCAGTTCACCGTTCAGGGTCAGTGCGTTGCAGCCGGACAGGAACAGGTCGCAGGTCAGCTGGCGGCGCATGATGTCCAGCTTTTCTTCGCGCGACAGACCTGGAGCGCTTTGATTGAGAATTTCTTTGCCCTGCTCCTGCAGCAGCGGCTCCACCCCGAGGGCGACGACTGACATTGAACCGCCAAAGCCGATCGTAACGGACTCGGCCGCTCCGGCGACGATGTATTCAGCGGCATCAGCCGGGGTAGGGCAGTAAAGGGCGGTGAAGCCGTTTCTTTCGAGCGACGTTACCGCCTTCATGCACTTCTGCTCATGGGTCCAGTTGACCAGATTTTCTGTCATTCCCATGACGACTACTTCAGAGCTTTGACAGACTTGATGACAATCGGCTCTGTCGGAACATTCTGAAAGACAGAGTTCTTGCTGGTCTGCGGCGCGGCAATGATCTTGTCGACGACATCCATTCCTTCGATTACCTTGCCGAATACGGCATAGCCGAAGCCGTCTGGTTTGGGGCGGTTAAGCATGTCATTGTTCACAACATTAATGAAAAACTGGGATGTGGCACTGTTCGGATCGCCGGTGCGGGCCATTGAAATAGTGCCGCGATCGTTCTTCAGGCCGTTGTCCGCCTCATTTTTGATCGGCGGGCGGTTACCCGGTTTCGGAGACAGGTTTGCCGTCAAGCCTCCCCCCTGGGCCATAAAGCCGGGGATGACGCGGTGGAAGACCGTGCCGCTGTAATAGCCGTTTTTTGTATAGTCTAGAAAGTTTTTTACGCTGACCGGTGCTTCTTTCTCAAAAAGCTCGATCTTGATGTTCCCGAGGGTGGTTTCCATCGAGACTACCGGATTTTTCTTCCCCTCGGCGGATGCGGCCCCGGCAATGAGGCAGATTAGTGCCACGGCGATCAACATATTTTTAATCATTATGTCCTCCGGACTTTTTTTGAGTGTACGGCACTATACGACAGGAAACAGTTAAAATCAATATCAGCCCGCGCAGCCACGCACGAGTTCCGCCAGGCAGGAAATGAACGCCGGAGAGCTGTTGAGGGCCTCGGTGCGCCGGAAATCGGCTATTCCCAAGGCGTTGGCCTCTTCACGGTACTGGATGTCGATCTCGTACAGAGTCTCGATGTGATCGGACACGAACGAGAGCGGCACCATCAGCAGTTCCCTGCAGCCGGCGGCGGCCAGTGCAGCGATCGTTGCCTCGGTGGACGGCTCCAGCCACTTGACCGGGCCGGCGCGGGACTGGAACGCCAGTTGGTGGGAAATCCCGCCGAAATGCTCCATGGTCAGACGCACTGTCGCCTGAATATGTTCAAGATACGGATCGCCGGAATCGATGAACGATTGCGGCAGGCCGTGGGCCGAGAAGACCAGCTGCACCTTGCTCCGTTCCGGAAATCCGGCCAGTCCCCGCTCGACTTTTTCCGCCAGTGCGGCGATGTAGGCCGGGTGGTCGTAGTACTGGCGGATGTAGGTTATGGCGGGCGGATTCGAGGCTTTTTTCAGCTCTCGCTCCAGTTCATTGATGCTGGATCCGACCGTGGCGCGGGAATAATGCGGATAGAGGGAGAGGGCGATTACTTTGGTGATCCCTGCACGAGCGATGGCGGCCAGCGCCTCTGCCGTATCCGGCTTCGAATAGCGCATGGCCACGAAACAGCGGTAATCCGGGCCGAGAAGAGCTTCCAGTGCGGCTCCCTGCTGCTCGGTCAACTCGCGGATCGGCGATTTTCCGCCGATCTTGCGGTAATACTCCATGACCTTTTTCGAGCGGCGGCGGGCGATGAAGCGGGCTATTGCCGGCTGCAGGAACGCCGGGCCGATGCGGATGATATCCCGGTCGGAAAAAAGATTGTACAGGAACGGTTCAATGGCGGGGAGCGAATCGGGGCCCCCCATCTGGAGCAGCAGTACGGCTGTTTTGTCTGCCATCTAATTTATGCCCGGATCATGGTCAGCAACATTTTGAACGGTTTGACCGCCTTCAGTTCGTGGGGGATGTTGGCCGGCATGATGATCATCTGCCCGGCGGATACCGTTTGCGGCTCACCGTTGATGATCACTTCCGCCTCGCCGTCAACTACCTGGACCACTGCGTCAAATGGTGCGGTATGTTCGCTCAACCCCTGTCCGGCGCCGAAGGAAAACATCGTCAGCGTGCCGATCTTCTTGTCGATCAGCGTCTTGCTGACGACCGAGCCGTCCTGGTATGAAACAAGCTCATTCAATGTCAATGCTCTGCCGATTAATTCCATAAAAGTCACTTTCTCCTCAAACGTATTTCTCAACGAAGGTAATACTAACGCATCAGCTGAAAAAAACAAAGGCGGAAAACCGAAGTTTTCCGCCCATGCATGAAACTAGATGTATCTGTCGGGTTCTACAGGTTACGGATGTACTGCCTAGTACATTCCGCCGCCCATGCCGCCCATGCCGCCCATGCCACCAGGCATGCCGCCGCCCATGCCGCCGCCGGCAGAATCGTCTTTCGGCTTTTCGGCGATCAGTGCTTCGGTTGTCAGCATCAGGCCGGCGATGGAAGCCGCATTCTGCAGTGCGCTGCGGGAAACCTTGGTCGGGTCGATGATACCGGCTTTGATCATATCGACATATTCATCATTGGCGGCGTCGTATCCAAAGGCATCTTTGCCGTTCTTGACCTTGTCAACTACGATCGAAGCATCGATCCCTGCGTTTTCTGCGATCTGGCGGATTGGTGATTCAAGGGAAGCCTTGATCACGTTTACGCCGAACTGCTGCTCGGTGGCCAGCTTGAGGCCTTCAAGAGCGGACATGGCGCGGATATAGGCAACGCCGCCTCCGGGGACGATACCCTCGTCAACGGCTGCGCGGGTTGCGTGCAGCGCGTCTTCCACGCGGGCCTTTTTCTCTTTCATTTCAACTTCGGTTGCCGCGCCGACCTTGATAACTGCTACGCCGCCGACCAGTTTGGCCAGACGCTCCTGAAGTTTTTCCTTGTCATAGTCGCTGGAGCTTTCCTCAGCTTGGGCACGGAGCATCTTGACGCGGCCCTGGATAGCTTCTTCCTTGCCGTTGCCGTCGATGATGGTGGTGTTGTCCTTGTCGATGGTGATGCGCTTGGCCTGGCCGAGCATTTCGATGGTGGTCTGGTCGAGTTTGAAGCCGACTTCCTCGGAGATGACCTGGCCGCCGGTCAGGATGGCGATGTCTTCCAGCATGGCCTTACGGCGGTCGCCGAAGCCGGGAGCTTTGACGGCACAGACATTGAGGACGCCGCGCAGTTTGTTGACAACCAGAGTTGCCAGCGCTTCGCCGTCGATGTCTTCAGCGATGATCAGGAGCGGACGGCCGGATTTGGCGCTCTGCTCCAGAACCGGAAGCAGGTCCTTCATGTTGGAGATTTTTTTGTCGTGGATCAGGATCATGGCGTTTTCGATGGAGCATTCCATCCGCTCAGGATCGGTCACGAAGTAAGGGGAAAGATAGCCGCGGTCGAACTGCATACCCTCGACGGTTTCGAGGGTGGTTTCCATTGCTTTGGCTTCCTCAACGGTGATGACGCCTTCCTTGCCGACTTTTTCCATCGCTTCGGCAATGATGTCGCCGATGGTCTTGTCGTTGTTGGCGGAGATGGTGCCGACCTGGGCGATTTCCTTGTGATCCTTGATCGGTTTGGAGATCTTCTTCAGTTCGGCAACGATCGCATCAACAGCCTTGTCGATGCCGCGCTTGATTTCCATCGGGTTGTGACCTGCGGCGACCAGTTTGGAACCCTGCTTGTAAATAGCCTGGGCCAGAACGGTAGCAGTCGTGGTGCCGTCGCCGGCTACGTCGGAAGTCTTGGATGCGACTTCCTTGACCAGCTGTGCGCCCATGTTTTCGAACTTGTCTTCCAGTTCGATCTCTTTTGCAACGGTTACGCCGTCCTTGGTGATCAGCGGTGAACCGTAGGATTTGTCGATAACTACGTTGCGCCCTTTTGGTCCGAGGGTTACCTTTACGGTATCGGCGAGGATATTGACGCCCTTCAGGATGGCGTTGCGCCCTTCCTGGTCGAATTTGATAAGCTTTGCTGCCATTGTGTATTCCTCCGTGTGATTTAGTATGCTTTTAAATTATCAGAAACGCGAAACGATACTTATTCTACTACAGCTAAAATATCGTCTTCACGCATCATCAGGTAATCGTTGCCGTCAACTTTAACTTCGGTTCCGGCATATTTGCCGAACAGCACGATGTCGCCGACTTTTACGTCCAGCGGCAGAACTTTGCCGTCTTCAGTCTTCTTGCCGTTACCGGCAGCCACGATTTCGCCGCGCTGCGGTTTTTCTTTAGCGGTCTCAGGGATGAAAAGACCTCCGGCGGTTTTGGTTTCTTCTTCTACCCTCTTGACGATAATGCGGTCCTGAAGTGGTCGTAAATTCATCTGTTCTTCTCCTTTCTATCCTCGTGTGGTGTGATGGTAAAGTCGAAATTAGCACTCACGACTGCTGAGTGCTAATACACACGGAATATAAACAGCGACCTTTCAAAAATCAAGGGGTATATGAAATATTTTATGGCGGGATAGAATGCGTGTACTCTTTGGTCTACTGGAGGGCTACTCTCTGACCGGCCAGCCGGTCTCGAAACCGGGAGGATGGAAATTTTCTTTCGTGCGGTTGTAGTAGCCGAACTGCAGGCGCGGGAATTCCTTCTTCAACCGCTGCAGAAGGCGGTACATGCCGATTCCCTTTCCCTGCACCCCCATTTCGCGGTTGTAGTAATCCGGATCGATCGACAGATTGCGCATCTGGATCATATCGATGCCGGTATCGGCGACAAACTTCAGCAGGGCCTCAACCTCCTCCGGGGCATCGGACACGCCGGGAGAAACCAGGTAGTTGATCGAGGTGAAGCGGCCTGCCTCCCTGGCGATCTTTACCGAACGGAGCACATCGCTGAAGAGATATCCCCTCGGGCGGTAGTAGCGGTTGTAGGTGTCCTCGCGTACTGAATTCATCGAGAAGCGGAAGGAATCCATGCCGGCGTCGCAGAGCAGCTGCACCCGTTCGGGAATCGAACCGTTCGAGTTGAAGTTGACCGTGCCGCGCGAGGTACCCTTCTTCATGCGCAGGGTCGCCTCGGCAATCGTGTCGGCCTGCAGGATCGGGTCACCCTCGCACCCCTGGCCGTAGGAAACGATGGCCTGGTCGGCCTGCTCCAGGTGGGGGAGGGCGAGCTCGCACAGCTCATCGGGTGTCGGGACAAAGCTGATCCGGTCGTGATTGGATGGGCAGCATTCCGATTCCTGCAGACTGATGCATCCCAGGCAGGCCGAATTGCAGACCGGCGAGGTCGGCAGCGGTGCTTCCCAGCGGCGATAGAACAGGTTCTTGGCGGCAAAGCAGTGGTAATCGACGGCGCAGCGCGACAGCTGTTCCAGCAGGCGGTTTTCCGGCATCCGCTTCAGCATCTCCCTGACGAGAGGGTCGAGGGTGCGGTCGTCGTAATTAACCGGATTCCAGTTGCTGTTGTTGTCCACCCTGGTGGCGGCGACGACGAAGCAGTCGCGCTCCTCATCCCACCCCACGGCGGTGTACGACCAGAGCGGCAGCAGCTCGCTCTTGCCGGAATAATCGCAGGCGGGGAGCAGGGTGCGCAGATAGCCGGGGGCCATGAAGGCGGAGACGGCCTGGATACGCTGGCTCCGTTTTCCCTCCCGTAGGGTGTCAACCGTGATGAAGGACTTCTTGCGCGGGTCCCAGGCGACCGGGGGCATGGAAGGCATCGTGAAGAGCCTGCTGTCCTCGGGGAGCGGAATCAGTTCGACATCCTCCGGCAAGGTCGGCACGGTTCCGCTCATCCCGGCCATGCAGAGTTCCGGGTGATCGAAGATGTTTCCTTTCTGATCGGCATACAGCATTTTCGGCAGGCGTCGCGCCACTTCGGTGCTCCTGATACGTAGATTTGTTTGAGTCGGGTTGGCCGAAACAAAATACCCCATTTCACGCAACGACGCAACGTCGCAACGAAAAAAATTAACCATTTGTCCGGGTATAGTTTAAAGCGTTGCGGCGTCGCGGGAGACATGCTTTTCTGTCCCATCGATTTGTGGTTGCCAGAATGGACAGGATACGGAACAATGCGGAAAACGCTTTGAGAGGCTTGCCCAATGAACAGATGTCTGATCGCATTTTCAACCGTTATCATCTTGCTTGCCGCCCGGGCACTTGCCGCTCCGCAAGAAGCTTCGCTGGAAAGCCTGAAGCAGCAGGTAACGGCTCGTTATGCCGGGGCAGCTCCGACCATGTGGGGGGAGCGGGTGCCGGGGGTGCGAACCCGGCTCGATACCGGTGACAGGGTGATCGCCCTGACGCTGGATGCCTGCGGCAGCGCCAAAGGGAAGGGTGTTGATGCCGGGCTTATGGAGTTCCTGATCGCCAGGCGGATTCCGGCCACGCTTTTTTTCAACGGCCGCTGGATTGATGCCAACCCCGGACTGTTCCGGCAGCTGGCCGCCAACCCGCTCTTCGAGATCGCCAACCACGGGATCCGCCACAAGCCCGCCTCGGTCAGCGGCCGCTCCATTTACGGCATTGCCGGGACGCAGAATGCCGGTGAGATCGTAGAGGAGATCGAGCTGAACGCCCGCAAGATCGAGGCGATCAGCGGAACCAGGCCGAAGCTGTACCGCTCCGGCACCGCCTATTATGACGAGGTTGCGGTGCAGATCTCACAGGGGCTCGGGCACGAAGTCGCCGGCTATTCGCTGCTGGGGGACGCCGGCGCGACCTGGAGCGCCTCCCAGGTCAAGGCGGCACTCCTGAAAGCCGTGCCGGGCGATATTGCCCTGCTGCACATGAATCACCCCGAAGCGGGAACAGGGGCGGGGGTCATGGCGGCGGTACCGGAACTGCAGCGGCGCGGTTTCAGGTTTGTCAGGATGTCGGAGTATCCGTTGAAGTAGGGCGGATGCCGCCGGACAGAGTGTCACGGTCTCCAGAGGTACATGAAGCCGCCGCCTGACAGTACATCGACCCCTCCACCCATCAGTTCGGCCAATCCTTCTTTCTCGGCCGTACCGGCGTAAATGCTCCCCTTATAGGTGCCGGCCCGGTAGTAGCTGACTACCCGCGCCTTATTATCGCCGATGCTCTCGCGCATCCCGTTGATGACATCATCCAGGTATCCGGTTGCATCGATTAATCCCGCTTGAAGCGCCTGGCCGGCGGTGTAGATGCGGCCGTCGGCGACTTTACGTAGCTCCTCGCGTGACAGGATGTTGCCGGAACGGGCCATAACTACATCCAGGAACCTGCCGTAAAACTGGTCGATGATCTCCTGCCCCAGCCTGACTTCCTCCGGTGTGGCCTTGCGGAAGGGGGACATGATATCCTTCTTGTCACCCGACTTGACCGTCTGCTCCTCCACGCCGATCTTTCCCATCAGACCTTCCACGTTGAACTTCATCAGGATGACGCCGATACTGCCGGTAATGGCGGTCGGGTGGGCGGTGATCCGGTCTGCGGCTGCGGCGATATAGTAGCCGCCCGAGGCTCCGATGCCCATGATGCAGGCCTGCACCGGTATCTTCGTGCGACTTTTGAACTCGCTGATGTCGTGGTGAATAATGTCACTGGCGGTCACGCTGCCGCCGGGGGAGTTGATGCGCAGGATGATGCCGGCAAGATCCCTGTCCTTTTCGGCCTTGTACAGGGATTCACGGATCAGGGAAACCATCGAAGGGGTTGAACGCCCCAGCAGGCTGACCGATTTTTCCTGTTCCGAGATGGTGCCGCTGATATCCAGCAGCAGGATCTTCCTGATCCCGTCCCCTTCGAGAACCTGTTCCTCCAGGGGGGCGGGGGGCGGCATCAGGGGGATGTTTACAAAGGCGCACCCGGTCTGGAACGAAATAACAAGGGCGAGCACAAGTTGCACAGAATAACGCATTGTGAACCTCCGGGGAGCCACTGTACGATTGAACCGTTTTGAGTTCAACCTTTTTCAGAAAAATCATCGCTGCAGCCGCTCTCAACCAACTTGTTCAGCTTTAAACTGTAGGCGGTTGGGGGGCGGCTGCTTACGGCATCCCTGCTCCACTGGTCATCGAACTCACCTTTCTCCATTGTGAGCAGAACTAGTTCCAGCCATATCAAGACAACCCCGTCTCAGGGTGTAATCTTTTCTCCTTCAGCTGTCGAAATCATTTACAAAAAACAGCGTCCTTATGTGGCTCATAACAGAAGTCATGTAATTAGCCTGCAATATCAGCATGATAGTCGTGGGCATATAATGTGCTTATGTTTCGGTAATTTAAATCGTTTACGCTGGTAGGTACGGGACGGAGCGCCCGTGAAACTGAAATAGCGCAAGCGGTGGACCGCAGAAGATCTTCATCAGGGTGTGACATGGAACCATTTCAATGCGATATGTGCGGGTACGGGCTGCTCTACGTTGATGACGAGACAGACTCCCTCAAATTTCTCAGCAGAACTATAGCCAGGAAATACCCCAACCTTAAACTTATTGTCGCTGAAAACGGTACCGCAGGGTTGAAGATGTTCATGGAACATCGTCCGGACATAGTGTTGACCGACATGGAAATGCCGATCATGGACGGTATCCAGATGGCCCGGGAGATCAAGGCGCTTGATGCAGAGGCAACCATCATAGCGGTGACAGCGTATGATAATCCCTATTACCTCAAGAATGCCATCGAGATCGGCATCCGCCATTATGTGTTGAAACCTGTTGTCATCGAGGATCTCTTTGCCACGATCAATAAAACTATCGAAGAAGTCAGACTGAAGCAACTGGTAAGAGAGCAGGAGCGGCTCATCAGCAAGCGCGAACAGCAGCTCGCCAGGGCGCAGAAAATTACCCACCTGGGTTGTTGGGAATGGGATGTTGTCAGTGGCAAAACAAGCTGGTCTGATGAGCTGTACCGGATTTTAGGCGTTGAACCGTCAGCGACCACGGCATCCTACAAGGGATTTCTGGAGAGGGTTCATCATGATGACCGGGAAGCAGTGAAAATGATCGTGCAGAGAGCCTTGAAGAATCGTCAGTCAATTATCAGTCATTATTGCCGCATCGTCCGTCCGGATGGCTCTATTCGCATAATTCAAGGTCAGGGAGAAGTGGTTCTTGACGACGCCGGAAAGATTGAATCGGTGATCGGTGTTGCTCATGATGTGACCGAACAGAGGCAGAAGGAAGAAGATCGGGCCAGACTGGCGCTGATTGTTGAGTCCTCGAATGATGCGATTTTCAGTATATCCCTGGATGGGGTCATAACGAGTTGGAACAGAGGTGCGGAGAATGTTTTCGGGTATTCTGCCGATGAAATTATCGGCAGTCCGGTTTTTACCATTATTCCTCCTGAGCGTTTCGATGAAAGATCCCGGATCCTGCAGATGACCCTGAGCGGCGACCAGGTCCGGCATTTCGAAACAACCCGCATAAAAAAGAATGGCAGCAAGATATTTGTCTCAATCTCATCATCGCCGATACTGGATGCCAACGGGGCAATTACCGGCAACGCTGTGATTGCTCACGACGTGACAGAGCGCAGAAAGATGGAAGAAATCATCAAACACCAGGCACACCATGACACACTGACTGATTTGCCAAACCGGCAGCTTTTCATGAATTTCCTCTCCCTGGAGCTGGCTCAGGCGCGTCGAAACGAGAAAAAGCTGGCCCTGATGTTTCTGGATCTCAACGGCTTCAAACAGGTCAACGACACATTGGGGCATAATTATGGTGATCGACTGTTGCAGGGGGTGGCCCAGAGGCTCAAAGCCAGCATTCGCGAGTCCGATACCGTGGCCCGCCTCGGAGGGGATGAATTCACGGTGCTGATGCCGGATCTTATTCAGACGGATGATGTGGGCGTCGTGCTGAAAAAAATCCTTGGAGTCTTCGAAACGCCATTCGTGCTGGATGACGTTACCGTAGACACAACCAGCAGTATCGGGATCTGCATGTTTCCGGATGATGGCGAGAGCTGTGAAGAGCTGATGAAAAAAGCGGATGTAGCCATGTACGACGCAAAAGGTTCAGGAGGGAACTCCTATCAGTTCTATAACGCCGAGATCAACGCCCGGACCATTAAACGCCAGAAGATGGAAAGGCTCCTGCGGCAGGCGGTGAAGAGGGGCGAAATGGAACTTATGTTCCAGCCCCTGGTGAGCAGTGATACGCGTGGTATCATCGGCGCGGAAGCGCTCTTGAGGTGGCGGCATCCTGAACAGGGTCTGCTGGCCCCCGATCAATTTCTTGAAGTCGCGGAAGATAGCGGAGCCATCGTGCCCATCGGCGAGTGGGTACTCCGTAATGCCTGCAATCAGGCGCGGGTCTGGAATGAGAAAGGCTACCCGTTAAGCGTCTCGGTGAATCTTTCAAATCGTCAGTTCCATCAGGCAAATCTTATCGAAAAGACTGCCCAGATACTTGCGGAAACCGGTCTGAAAGCGAACCGGTTGGAGTTTGACGTCACTGAGGAGAGCATCATGACTAATATTGGTTTTTCGCTCCGCAGCATGCAGGCTTTAACAAAAATGGGCGTGACTCTGGCCATAGATAATTACGGCTGCGGCTCATCCTCCTTGCACTGGATAAAAAGGATACAAACGCACATGGTGAAGATCGACAAGTGTTTTATAATGAACATGTTGACTGAGCCGGATGATCTGGCGATGGTCAATGCTGTTATCGCCATGTCACACAATATGAAGCTGAAAGTAGCCGCAAACGGAGTTGAAACGGAAGAACAGCTTTCGGTCATTCGGCAGAGCGGCTGCGACCAGCTTCAGGGATATGTGATAAGTAAGCCGCTGTTTCCGGATGAGTTCGAACAATTGGTGGTAAACGGTTGACGTACACCATCAGGAGAGCGGGTTCCGTGCAATACAGCGGAAGACAGGGAGCACAAAATCAGAAAATTCGACGCAAGATGAAGTAAAACTGCGAAGGGCGGGGAAATTCCCTGCCCTTCGCTTTTATAAATTAAATACGTTTATCGCTTACTTCTTTGCCTCATCCTTTTTCACAACGGTCATGGCATCGTTCAGGATCTTGACCCCCGCCTTGGATGCGGCGATGGAGCCGGTCAGGCTTTCGCGGGCCAGACCCGGGTTGTGGAAACCGTCCGAATTCTCGGCGGTCCAATATTCCCAGAGGACATGCGCCTCTTCGTGCTTTTCGCGGGCCTGGGACAGAACGCTCTCGGTGACACCCATGCGCTGGGCGGTTGCATAAGTGTCGATCAACTGGCCGAGCCAGTACTCCGATTTGCGCATCTTCCCTTTGGTGTAGTTGATGATGGACTCGATTTCATAGAGTTTTTTCTCAACCGTGCTCTCCGGGTGGCAACCGAGGCAGGAAGCCTTTACGGTAAGTTTTGGCTTGACCACGCCGTGGGTCGAGAACATCTTGCCGTCTTTCCCCTTCATTTTGGGCATGTGGCACTGATGGCACTGGACACCGGCCTTGTCATGAATGCTGCCGGCATAGGTCTCGGCTTCCGGGTGCTGGAACTTGACCAGGCGGGCGCCGGTTACAGCGTGCTTGAAGTCGAAGAAATCCAGCTCCTTGTAATGTTTCAGCAGCTGCAGCGAGTTCTTGAGCGGGAAATGGTTGGTGCGCTGGTCGTCGTATTTGACCGGTTTGCCGTCGCTCGGCTGGGTGCCGGCGTTGCAATTGTATTCAACGTGACACTGGGCGCACATCATGCGCGAGTCGGTCTTTTCCATAACGCCGATCTTGCGGAAATCGCGGAAATTGATCACCTTCAGGTCGGTCTTGCCGCCTTTGGCAAAGATATTTCCGGCACGATCCTTATCGATGGCCTGGATCAGGGCGTCGCGGACCACGCGGGGCTGGGTGCCGTGCGGATCGTGGCAGTGGATGCAGCCTACCGGGTTGTTGGTGTCTTTTGCCACGTCATTTACATTGGAGGTGCGGTCCCACTTGGCCTTGGGATCCTTGTCCCCCATGAATTTCCATTTCAGGACATGGTCGGAGGTCTTGCACTGGATACAGGTCGGGTTGCCCGCCATGGCGGTCTCTTTCAGCTTGTAGTCAGCCCCCTTGTCTTCCAGTACGTCCCAGGTCTTGCCCATCTTGTCGACATTTCTCCACCCCCCCTTGATCTGGTAGCGTCCCCCCTGGAAACGATCGACGATAAACTGGTCGGTCACCATGAAGGCGTGTCCGCGCGGTTCGGCATGCTCGAAAGTGAAGCCGTGCCCTTGCAGCAGTTTGTCCTGCATGGGAGAGCGGCCGGCCGGGACACCCTTCTCCTTGCGGGCGCCTCCGTCACGGTTCATGGTATAGAAGCTCTCCATCTGGTTCTTGTGGCATTTGCCGCAGAGTGCCTGGTCGATAATTGTGACCGGTGTGCTCTTCTCCGGATCCTTCATGTGGGCATCCAGCTTGTCGTGGCAAACGGTACAGGCCAGCTTGGCGTGCTTGGAGCCTTCCTTGAGAGCCTTGACCTCATCGTGGCACTCGTAACACTTGGCGCGGCCGTCGTTGGCCATTTTTGCCGCCGGTTTTGCTTTGGCAGCGGTAGACATGACGGGGATAGACAGAATGGCGACAGCCCCGATGGCGGCCGCAGCAAGGGCCAGGTTCTTCTTCAGCATGATGATTCTCCTTTCACTGGTGGATGTTCTGCTTGAACGGCAGATGGTGGTACTGCAGCAGTTCGGGCCTGCATTCTGACGGCCTTGGGGGTCACCGGGCAGACATAGTGGCAGGTGCCGCAGCCGGTACAGAACTGCGGGTTGATCCGGATCCCGACACCCGGAATTAGCTTTATAGCATCCTCTTCGCAGCGTTCCATACAGGCGAAGCAGCCGCTGTTCCTGGCCAGGCACGTTTCGTTGTGGGCCGCTGCGAACCGGTCTTCACGGGGTGTCGCAGCGAAATCATCCGTGTCCGGTATTTCCATAGGAAGGGGAGCGGGTGCCTTCAGCGCGTCGCTGATCGTACAGACCGCCTCCCCGAGGGACAGCAGGCTCTTTCTGAAAAAATCTTTCCGGCTGATGTTCATTTGTTTTTCTTGCCCTTTTTGTCTTTTTTCGGATGTTTGACATCCTTGATCTCTCCCTGCCCATGGCACCCGGTACAGGACAGTCTGACCGGATGGGGGGACATCGGTGCGCCGTTGATCCCCGTTCGGTGGCAGCCGAGGCAGTATTCGCCATCGGATGTGTCCGTGATCCGGTGCGGTGTCATCGGCGGAGTGCCCTCGGCGTACTCGGCATCCTTGTCGTAATGTTCATCATCATCGGCACTGACGATGACCGGCAGGGCGAGGAGCGCTGCGAGCGACGCACCGGCACAACAGCGGAGCAGTCTTTTCATGGGAAACCTCCGGGAATTTACATTGTGGTCCATCGCGCTATGCTTTTTCAATTTTGACCGCGCATTTTTTGAAATCCGGTTGCGCTGAAATCGGGCAATAGGCATCAATGCACAGTTCGTTAATAAGCTTGGTTTCATCGAAGAATGCTACAAAAATATTGCCTTTTTCTGCCTTGCCCCTCCCGTCCAGATCTACCGGCAGGGTGATCGTGCCGCGCCGGGAGCTGATCATGACCTTCTGGTGGTTCTTGATGCCGAGTTTTTTTGCATCGTCGGGATGCATCTCGCAGACCGCGGCCGGATACGCCCGTTTGAGTTCGGGGACCCGGCCGGTCATGGTGCCGGTGTGCCAGTGTTCCAGCACGCGACCGGTGCAGAGCCAGAAGGGATAGCTCCTGTCAGGGACTTCCGGGGCCGGCTCATAGGGGCGGGCCCAGATCACCGCTCTTCCGCCGTCTTTCTCGTTTTTGTAGAAGTTGATCCCCTCGCCGGCCTTGACGTATGGATCATACCCTTCGGTGTAGCGGTACAGTGTCTCCTTGCCGTTCACGACCGGCCAGCGCAGGCCGCGCGCCTTGGTATACGCTTCGTAGGGGGCCAGGTCCTTGCCGTGCCCTTCACCGAATTTGCGATACTCTTCCCATATTTCCTTTTCTATATATTTGTAGGGGAAGAGGCCCCCGTGCCCCAGCCGTTTTGCCAGATCAATGATCTGCCACAGATCGTTCCTGGCTTCACCGGGCGGATCCACCTGTTTGAACCACTGTTGTGAACGCCGCTCGGCGTTGCCGAAGACCCCCTCCTTCTCTACCCAGCATGCTGACGGGAGTATCACGTCGGCAACCTCGGTGCTTTTGGTAGGATACATGTCGGATACGATCACAAAGCGTCCATCCCCCTTGCGGGCACCTTTACGGTAGCGGTTCAGGTTCGGCAATGACTGGAAGGGGTTGGTAACCTGGGTCCAGACGACCTTGATGTCGCCCCGGTCAAGGGCGCGGAACATCTCGGTGGCGTTATAGGTAGGTTTGGCAGGTATTGTTCCGGCAGGAATTCCCCAGATCTTCTCGGCCGCGGCACGGTGTGCAGGGTTGGAAACCACCATGTCGGCCGGCAGGCGATGGGTAAAAGTGCCGACTTCACGAGCCGTACCGCAGGCTGAAGGCTGGCCGGTCAGCGACATCGGGTTTTCCCCCGGCCTGCAGATTTTGCCGGTCAGGAGGTGGACATTGTAGGCCAGATTGTTGACCCAGGTGCCGCGGGTATGCTGGTTGAACCCCATCGTCCAGAGTGAGTTGACCTTGCGGCTCTTGTCGGCATAGAGATGCGCCATTTCTACGATGGTTGCAGCCGGCACGCCGGACAGCTTGGAGACATATTCCGGGGTGTAGGTCTTGAGGAAATCCTTGTATTCGTCAAATGTTATCAGTTTGGGATCATCGGCAAACTTGAACTTGTCCTCCAGGCCGTACCCGATGCCGGTCTTCCCTTTTTTGAAGACGACATGGTTCTTGATGAAGGTTTCATCGTAGAGCTTTTCCTTGACGATGACGTGGGCGATGGCATTGAGCAGCGCAAGATCGGTCTGGGGGTTGAACTTGATGTACTTTGTCCGCCATCTGGGAGGTGCGGGTCCGACGGGTGCCGAAATCGATGATCTTGACCCTGGGGTTCTTGAGGCGGTTGTCGATCAGCCGGGAGAAGAGGACCGGATGGCACTCGGCCATGTTGGCGCCCCACAGGAAATAGGTGTCGCCCAGGTCCAGGTCGTCATAGCATCCCATCGGTTCGTCACTCGCAAAGGTCGTCATAAAGCCGGTGACCGCCGACGCCATGCAGAGCCGGGCATTCGGTTCGATGTTGTTGGTGCCGATTCCCCCCTTGAAGAGCTTGCTGGCTGCGTATCCTTCGAAAACGGTCCACTGGCCGGAGCCGTAGATCGCAACCGAATCAGGACCATACTTTTCAATGGCCTCTTTGAACTTGCTCGCGATCAGGCTCATGGCCTCATCCCAGGAGGCTTCCACCATTGAGTTCCCTTTGCGGATCAGCGGCGTGGTCAGGCGGTCCTTGCCGTACATGATCTTGGAAAGGAAATACCCCTTGATGCAGTTGAGTCCCCTGTTGACCGGAGCCTGAGGGTCGCCCTTGGTAGCAACAATCTTGCCATCCCTGACTCCGACCAGCACACCGCACCCGGTGCCGCAGAAGCGGCAGGGAGCCTTGCCCCATTTGATCCCGCCGTCCGCCGCCTCGGATGCCTTCGGCTTCAATACGGCTGCGCCGGCAGCGGCGAACGCCGCGGCTGCTGCGGTGGCCTTCAGAAAATCCCGCCTGGAAAGTCCCATGTCTTCCTCCTGGTGTGTCGTCGTGATACGAAAAAAATAGCCTCACGGCCGCCCGCATGAGACGTCTTCAAAATTATGGTAGGCCAGCTGCACGGTCACGACATCTTCCACGTCGTGGAGCAGCGACACGGTGTCGACCTCGCCCTGGACGGTATCGGCTTCGACGACGGCCACTATCTGGCCGTCAGGCAGCACACCATGCACTTCAACACCTTCAAACGCTGCGATACGGCCCGCCACGGCATCGGCGCAGCCATCAAGACAGCGGATAACAATTCCTGAGACCGGCATGTCATCTCCTCGAAAATGTATTCAACCTGCACATGCAAGAGTATCACTGTTTCCAGGTTGTTCAACGCGCGGTGCAGCATTAATAACCGTATACAAGTTTTGCGGAATCAGTTTTAGCATTTCAACCGCAAATAAAATTGACGAAAGTCAATTATTAACCGTATACGTTTTCCTGAATGTCTGCCGGCTTGTCGACAGGATCTGCGGGTCACTTTCCGCTTGACGTTTCAAGCCGACGTGGTAAATTGGATCGAAATTGTCTTGTTAGGCTATGGGGAGGAGATGTCATGGCACTTGAGGGAAAAAAAGCTCCGGATTTCTCGCTGGAGGGGAGTGACGGCGTTCAGCATTCCTTGAAACAGTACGCCGGAAAAACGGTGGTGATTTATTTTTATCCGAAGGACAACACGCCCGGTTGCACCAAGGAAGCGTGCGGATTCCGCGATAACTACACGGAACTGACCGAAAGGGGGATTGTGGTTCTGGGAGTCAGCAAGGACAGCATCGCTGCACACGGTAAATTTATTACCAACTACAGACTGCCGTTTATATTGCTGAGTGACAAGGATTGCACCATGATGCAGGAATACGAGGCTTATGGAGAGAAGGTCATGTGCGGCAGGAAAGCGACCGGGACGATCCGTTCTACGGTCGTTATCGGTCCGGACGGAATAGTGAAAAAACATTGGGCGAAAGTTGCCAAAGCCGAGCAGCACCCGGACCAGCTACTGGCTTATCTGCGTGGATGATTCACGTGTCTGATTCCGATCAGTTCTTCAAATAAGAAACGTGTAGCATATAATTTACGATCCGGAGGAACACCGAACATGAAATTCGTTACACTTGATGAAGTCGTTAAGTTTGCTATCGAACGTGAAGACACTGCCTATAAACTCTACAAGCGGGCGGCGGAACTTTCCACCAGTATTGCAGCAAAAAAGATGTTTGAGGAACTGGCCCAGGAAGAGGCCACTCATAAGGATGTGTTCACAAAAATTGATGAAGACAGGGCCGAGAGCCACAAGCTCTGCACCCTCCCGGAGTCCAGCATCGCCAGGTATCTGTCCGATGTCCCCTTCCGGGCTGATCTGACCTACAGCGAAATTCTTGCTTCCGCCCTCAAAACGGAGGAAAACGCCTACCAGTTGTACAAAGCAGCCGCCGGCATGACTGACGATCCGAAGCTGCAAAAGGTATTGATGAATTTTGCTGATGTCGAACTGGGTCATCGCCGCAGACTCGAAGCAATTTATGAGGAGCGGGTGCTGACGGAGGGGTGAATTATGATTCGGAACCAATGATGAACATTTGAGGCGGCCGGAACGGCCGCCTCAAATGATATATCTTCCGGAAAATATACCGTCGTCATACCTCGATCCGGAACTCGGCCCCGTCTTCGCTGTTGCCGGCGACAAGACTCCCCCCCATGTGCTGCTCAATTATCACCTTGGACATATAGAGACCGATGCCGGTCCCCCTGTCCGGAGCACGGGTAGTGAAATAGGGATCAAAAATCTTCGGCATTACATCATCCGCAATCCCTCCGCAATTGTCCCGGATATAGACGACCGAACGCCCGTTTTCGCTGGTCACGCGGATTTGGATACGCGGGGCGGTGACGCATCGTTCGATGCAGGTTTCACGAGCATTGGAGAGTATGTTCAGCAGCACCTGCGCATACTCATTAAAGAATCCAACCGCGGAAACACGTTCATCCTCTTCAAGTTCAATCGCAATATCATGACTTGCCAGTGTGGCGGAGACGAACTCAAGAGCATGGCTGACCGCTTCGCCGACGTCGAAGCAGCCTTTCCTCTTGTCATCACGGAAGAAGTTGCGGAAATCGTCGATGGTATGCGACATGTGCATGATGATGTCCACCACTTTGCCGATCTCCTGCCTCAGTTCTTCCTGCGATATGGAGTTGTCGACGAACGAAAACTGCAGGTTCTGGATGATCAGGCCGATATTGTTGAGCGGCTGCCGCCATTGATGCGCGATGTTGTTGATCATCTCGCCCATGGCCGCCAGGCGTCCCTGCTGAATAAGGGTCTGATCCTTGTGCCTCAGATCGGCTACCGCCTGGTTGATGCGCTCCTCCAGCGAGCGGTTCAATTGCTCAAGCTCATCTTGTGCCACCTCGCGCTTGGCCACCTCCTCTTCAAGATTCTCCGTCTGTTCGAGGAGTTCGTGTTCCAGCTGTTTGCGTTCGGTGATGTCCTGATTGCTGGCCCGCCACCCCCACGGGAGACCGCCCGGCGAAAAGACCTGCTGACACACGTGACCGATCCAGCGCAGATCACCGTTCTTGTGCCGGATCCGCATCTCGATAGGCAGTATCTGTCCCGACGGTCCAAACGAGTGGGTATGATGACGGAACAATTCGCGGTCTTCGTGATGGATGACATTGTAGATAAGCTCGCGGTCGCAGTTGAATTCTTCAGCGGAATATCCGGTCAACTCCTGAACGGACGGCGACATGTACAAGAAGGTATTATCCGGCAGTCGCCAGTATTCCCAGTTTGAGGCATAATCGGCCACAACCCTCAGATGCGATTCGCTCTCCAGCAGCGACTCCTGCGCCTTTTTCCGCTCGTCTATCTCCTGCTCCAGTTCGGCTGTTCTCTCTTTAACCCGGTCTTCAAGCTCTTCATTCAGGGAGCGAACCTCTTCCTCTGCCCGCCTGCGTTCCTCAACCTCGTTCCTGAGCCGTGCGGTCTGCTCGGCGACCTTGCGGGCCAGCGTCCTGTTCCAGGTCACAATCGCAGTAAACGATAATATTACTGCCGCTGCCACCGCCGTGCCGATAAACATCTTTCCCGGCCGCCAGCCCGGCGTAACCGGAAGCCAGCGATTAAGTGCCGCCTGCCGCTCTCCCTGGGTGATTGCGGCTATGCCTTTGTTCAGTATCCCCTCAAGTTCAGGCCAGTCCTTTCTGATGCCAATCCCCCAGTTGTAGACGAAGGGGGTCGTGCCGGCGTCATGGATGTTGGAGATTCCCATTTCCTGCATATAGTGCGTAGCAGTTGCCAAATTTTCAATATATGCATCCACAAGGCCGAAGGAAACCTTTTTCAGCCCTGTGGCGGTGTCCGGCACAACATCCAGTTGAATGTCGGGGTACATGTTTTTGATAATGTCATGGGCGGTGTAGTTGGAAACTACCGCCACCCTCATCCCCTTGCCTCTTAGGTCGGTAATGGTCAGTCCGATATCCACGCTGTTACGGACAATAATGGCGCCCGGCACATGGAAGAGCGGTTCGCTGATCCGCATGAATTGCAGTCTGCCGGGGGTTGCGACAATGGCGCCAAGCAGGTCGATTTCGTTGTTCCTGAATTTTGCCAGCACTTCATCCCAGTTCCTTGTTCTGACGATGGTGAACTTCACCCCCAGTTTTGCTTCCAATATCCTGATGTTTTCGGCTGCAACTCCCTGGTACTGTCCCTGTCGGTCGAAAAATTCTATCGGCCTGAATTCCGGGTCGGGCGCCAGGCGGATGACAGGGTGCTGCTGCAGCCATGAGCGCTCGGCAGGGGTCAGCGGTATGGGCGCGGGGGGAGTGGGTGCGGCGGACAGGGCAGGGAAACAGGAGCTGGTGTTGATGAAGACAAGGAAGAAGGCCGCTATGAGCAGCAGATTCTTTATGTATTTAAGGGGCGGTTGTGTTAGTGCTGGGGCACCCATGGGCAGAGCCTTCCCGAGCTGAAATCAAAGATGGTACTTGTCTACCACATAATAGCGCCTTGGCAAGCTTCCTCAATTGAAATACCCGTATCACTCACGACCTCACGGTCGATTGCAGGGGCAACTTGTCAAAAACGATATACGGCCGACACGCCGAATCCCTGCCGACTGGCGGTTGGGAAAAATGAAAGTGGTGCCTCGCCCTGTTGCGTGTGATAGCGGACAACAGCCTTTCCGACAACATACCCGATCGCTGCGCCGAAGAAGGCGTCAGAAGCCCAGTGCTTGTCGTCGTAAACTCTTGAAAACCCGACAAGCGTGGCCAATCCGTACGCGATCGGCGGAACATAGGCATTGTCGCGGTACTCCCCGGCTAGAACGGATGCGATAGAAAATGCAGCGGTCGTGTGGTTGGAAGGGAAGGAGGGATCTCTTTCTTTCAGGCTGGGTCCGTTCCAGGAGGTGGCGGTTTCCCCCGTAGAGGGGCGGGGGCGCTGGGCCGCAAATTTGACCGCCCCGGTAAAGATGCCGCTGATAACGAGGCTCTCCATGGCGAGCAGGGAAGCTCGCCGCGCTCTCGGGTCATCGTTCAGGTGACCGTACAGATAGAACAGTCCGAGCTGCGGCACGGCATAGAACGGGTTTCCAAGAAAATTTCCGACTGCGGACACTTTATCGCCGGTCGAACTTTGATTTTTCCGTGCGAAGTCCCTGATGTCGGCGTCCGTAAAATAGAGCCCTGCCGTTGCTCCGATAACCAGGCCGGCTCTCAGCCAATCGCCCCTGTCCCAGGATGCTGGTGACTCCAGCATCCTGCCGGTGTCGGTGAAGTACCCTTTGGCATAGTCACTGTTGATTCGATCAGGTTGAGTTGACGAAATGACCTGGTTGATTGCCGGTACGCCGGAAGATTCTTCAGGAACGACCCCGCTGTTTTCTTCTGCAGCTGCTATTCCAGTCAGGAGGCCGACAACTGCTGCCGCAGAAATGCAGATGCCGAGACCGCGGTACATTTTACGGAAAAGCACTCATACCCCCGCTTGATTATTAAGCTATCGCGATCATAACGACTTTTCGATCCGTTTCAACAGAAGAGAATTGAGTACAACCGATACGGATGAAAAGGCCATCGCCAGCCCGGCATACTCCGGTTTCAGGGTTATGCCGTAGCCTGACAGCAGTCCGGCAGCCACCGGAATGCCGAGGATATTGTAAAAGAGAGCCCAGAACAGGTTCTGCTTGATCTTGGACAGTGTGGCACGGCCGATTGCAATCGCCCGCACCGCATCCAGCAGGTCACTCCGCATCAGGACGATATCGCCGGTTTCCTTGGCAACATCCGTTCCTCCGCCGATGGCGATCCCGATCTGGGCCTGGGCAAGAGCGGGAGCGTCATTGATGCCGTCACCCACCATCCCGACGGTCATGCCGCGGCTCTGGTACTCTTTGACCACGTCCCGTTTGCGGTCCGGCATTACTTCGGCTTCAAACGTGTCGACTCCGGCCTGCTTCGCCACAATGGCGGCAACATCGGCATGATCGCCGGTAATCATGCAGGTGGTGATCCCCATCCGTCGCAGTTCGGCTACTGCCCTGGCCGAGCCCGGCTTAAGGGTGTCGGCGAAGGCTGCAACTCCCACCAGAGCACTTCCGGCCGCGACATAAACCAGCGACTTGCCGGCAGCTGTCAATTCGGACACTTTATGTGCCAGCGGTGCCAGCGGGATACCGATTTCCTCCATCAGACGCTCGTTGCCGACCGCCAGTTGGAAACCTTCATAGCGGCAGGTTATCCCGAAGCCGCCCCGCTCCTCAAAGTCCTCGGCCCGTCCCGGTTCGATCCCCGCTTCCCGCGCCGCCGCGATGGCCGTCTGGGCCAACGGATGGGTCGAATAAGCTTCGGCAGCCGCCAGGCATTCGAGCAGCTTGACAGGATCAACACTTCGCGCAGCCGGTACCAGGTCGGTCATTTCCGGCGTTCCCCTGGTCAGGGTGCCGGTCTTGTCGAGCAGGAGAACATTCATCCGGGAAATTATTTCGAGGGCGGAACCCCTCTTGACCAGGATGCCGCGACCAAGGGCAATGCCGCTCCCGACCATGATGGCGGTCGGTGTGGCCAGACCCATGGCGCATGGGCAGGCGATCACCAGTACGGCGATCGCAAAACGGAAGGCGGTCAGGAAGTCGCTGGAAAGAACGAGGTACCAGGCGGCAAAAGTGACCGCCGCCAGCAGCATCACGATCGGTACGAACCAGGCCGAGACGATATCGGCAAACTTCTGGATCGGCGCCTTGTCCCCCTGCGCCTCGCGCACCATCTTGACGATCTGAGCCAGCAGGGTGGCTTCGCCGACCCGGGTCGCGCGGATCCGCATGACGCCATTGGTGCTGACGGTGGCTCCGGAAACGGAATCGCCCGGCTTTTTCAGCACCGGCAGCGATTCGCCCGTTACCATGCTTTCGTTAACCGCACCTCCCCCCTCAAGGACTTCGCCATCGACTGGAATGATATCCCCGGCACGGACCAGAACGACATCGCCAACCCGTATTATGGAGGCGGGCACCTCCTTTTCGCCGTTTTCGGTAACCAGGCAAGCCTTGTCGGCCTGAAGATGGAGCAGCTTCTTGAGTGCTTCACTCGCCTTGCCGCGGGCGCGTGCCTCAAGATATTTGCCGAGCCTTATAAAAGCTATCAGCATGGCCGATGTTTCGAAAAATACGTCGCGATGTGGGCCAAGCAGCCCGAAGTAAGCGGCAAGAGAATAAAAATATGCAGCCGAAGTGCCGAGGGCTACCAGCACATCCATGTTGGCGCTGCGGTTTTTTAGGGCGCTCCAGGCGCCGCGGTAGAATACGAGCCCTGCAGAGAACTGGACTGCAGTGGCCAGCAACAGGCTGAGCTGCATTGCGGCACGGTTGGAGTGCATCCCCATCGTAAGCATGATCGGCAGTGAGGCGAGCATGGAAAAAATGAACCAGTTTCGTTGGGAACGGAGGTCATCGTCCTGGACAATTTCAGCTCGCTGCAGTTCAACCGGCGTGTAGCCTGCCGCATGGACGATACTGAAGATGCCGGCAGGACCCAGTTGGTGCGGATCAAAGCGGATAAAGCCGGTTTCAGCGGCAAGATTTACGATGGCGGTAGTAACAGCGGGGTGTTCGAGCAGTTTCTTTTCAAGGGTGTTGACGCAGGAAGCGCAATGCAGTCCACGTACGCCAAAGGACAGTTCACCGTCAGTTTCTTTAGGGTCTGTGTTGGTTTCCTCAGTCACGAATCGTTACCTCTGCTTGAAATCGCCCCGCAAGAAATGTCCCCAGGTGATTTTTATCGCCGAAGCGATGGGGAGCGCCAGCAGGATGCCCCAAAAACCGAGAATTTCTCCAAGAGCCATTACCATGATAATTGTTACCAGAGGATTCAGGTTCATCGATTCCTTGAAAACCAGAGGCTTTATGACGTACCCCTCGACAAAGTAGATCACTCCGAAAGCAATCGTGGTTTGCCAGAGGATTGCGGCTGACTGAAACTTGAACCAGGCAAAGAAGAGTGCCGGAAGAGTCGCGATTATCACGCCGATGAACGGCAGTATGGAGGCGGCGCCTGCAAAAACACCGCAGAAGATCGGGTGAGGTATTCCGAGCGCGAAGAGAGCGGCTGTTGCGAGCAGCGCTACGATAATGGAAACCGCAACCTGACCGCGTAAATATCCGCCTATGCTGCTGTTGACCTCGCTGGCGATGTCCAGGATCTGCGAGCGCCGTCCGTCAGGGAGCCATGAGGTCACCGTATCGATTACGGTCTGCTTGTAGTAAAGCATAAAGAAAACCAGTATCGGCGAAAGCACGATATTGAAGAGATTGAAGAAAATACTGGTCCCGAAACCGTAGACCCATAACCCGGCTTTTTCAGCCGCGGCGTCGATATTGGCGGACGCTTTGTCAAGCAGCCACTGGATTTCGTCGGACCCGTAACGGTCAGGCAGGCGGCTTTCCCACACCAGTGCGGCCTGCTTGAGCTTCTGTATATAGACAGGCAGGTCAAGAATGAACGAATTCCAGCTCATGGTAACTGCCGGAAGGATGAAAGCCAGGAAAAAAACTGTCAGAATTCCCAAAATTATGTACAGAAGGCCAAGAGCGTAGATCCGCTTCAAGCCGCGCCGCTCTGCAGCCACGAGAAGTGGGTCAAGAAGATAGGCGATGATCCAGGAAAGCAGAAAGCATGAAATGGTGTGCCGCAGCGCATAACCGGCTGCGGCCGTCAGGCAGAACAGCAGGATCGTGGCAATAAACCAGCCGTAATCGTTGCGCGCCGTATGAGGGTGGTGAGTGCGCTCCATATCCGCTCCTATGGGTGTTTCATGCCCGGCAGACCCTCATCGGCCGTGAACAGGTTGTTTTCCTCCATCCAGATTTTAAGGCGGTTGGAAAGGAACTGATCCTTCAATAGCGCAAAGCGCTCTTCCTCGTGTGGATAGAACGAGAGGATGTCTTCGATTTTTCCGAACGGTTTTTTTCCTGCCAGTGAATTGTTGAGAAGAACTTTTAATTCTGTATCAAAAATCTGAGCGGCGAACTCAGCCACTATTTGCCGTTCGCTGCGATAGTCGAACGGCGGAATTTCCAGGAACCGCTCGACGTTGTTCTGTAGCTGTTGCCGGACTTCATTGTTGTCGGCTGTTGAAGACACGAAGAATATTTCTCCGGTCAGCCTGTCGAGATAATATGCTTTATCAAGCTGCCCGCTGGTAAATGCTCCAAGCAGATCCTCCCAGGATATTTCAACACTGTGAATCGTTGCCATCTAAGTTTCTCCCGCTTTCTTCTTGTTGACTTTTTGCAGTCTATCGTTGCACAATCCGCGCCATGCGAGCCATATTTATAGCCGATGCCCATCTTGCGTCCCCGGAAGCCCCCAACTACCGACTGTTGCTTCGTTTCCTCCGCGAACTGGAGGGGGAGCTGGATACCCTCTATATTATGGGTGACCTGTTCGATTTTTGGCTGGGGTTCCCGTCGCACCCATTTAGTCAGTATGATGCCGTACTCGACGCATTGGAGCGGTTGGTGCGGGGCGGCTGCAGGCTGGTATATTTTGAAGGGAATCACGATTTTCATCTCGGCGCGATTTTTTCAGAGCGCCTGAAAACCGAAATCCATACCGGACCGGCCATCGAATGTGTACAGGGCAAGCGTCTTTATATCTGTCATGGCGATCAGATCAACGAAGAGGACCGCCTTTACCGGCTGCTGCGATATCTGCTGCGCTCACGAGTGGTTGCTGCCGCTGTCAGGCATTTTCCCCCGGCATGGGCGGAAAAAATAAGAGAATGTCTGCAGAAGCGGAGTCAGGCCGGCTATGGTGCAAAAACCGCCCGCTGGGATTACCGCCAGATCCTCCTTGCTTTTGCCCGGAGGCTTCAGGAGCAGGGGTGCGACGGGCTTGTTACCGGTCATTTCCATCTGGCGTTGCGTGAAAACGTACCGGGGACGCCCTTCACCCTCCTCTCTCTCGGCGACTGGATGGAACAGTATACCTATGGCGAAATGCAGGACGGGGAACTGCGTCTGATGACTTATCCTGCAGTTCCTGATGAACCTGATGAGTGTGCGAACGACTGATATTACGGTTAAATGTATTATACGTTAATGCTTTTGTATGATCCTACTTCTTGAAAAATTCCTCCAAAGCCTGCTCTCCGACCTGAGACGCCTTGATCTTCCATTTATCCGGATTGATAACCAGAGCTACCAGCGCGATACGGGGATTCTGTATCGGTGCAAAGGCTGCGAACCATGAGTAATGTCCCTTGGGGTCCGTGCCGTTGATAGACCCGGTTTTGGCTGCTATCGGGACATTCAGCAGCGGACGGCCGTGGCGGTCATGAAACGCTTTGCGGGAGGTGCCGGTCAGGACGGTGCTGGAAAGCATTCTTGTTAATGATGCCGATGTCTCAGGTGTAACCAGTTGCCGCAGTTCGCGAGGTGTGAACAATTCCTTTTCAACTCCCCGGGCATCGACGATGCTGCTGGTCAGTCCCGGAACCATCATTTTACCGCCATTGGCAATTGCCGACATGATTACCGCAGCATGCAGCGGCGAAATTTTTACGTCATGGTCCAGTCCTGCCCCCATAAGCATCAGGTCATGATTGCTGGCCGGTTCCATCGCCTGGCTAGGTTTGGCAGGAATTCCCGGGAGCAATTCCTGGTTGAACCCGAAGCGGGAAATAGATTGCATGACGGACGTCTTCCCGGCAAGGTCGCTTGCCACACGTCCGTAAACCGGATTGACCGATTTGCCCATGGCATGACTGACATCCATGCGGTTGTTCCTGCCGCGAGGACTTGCATCCCAATAACGCGGGTTTTCCGAATAGGAGTTGCCGCGAAATTCGACCACTGATTCAGGCGTGATCTTGTGGCTTTCAAGCGCAGCTGAGGCGGTGATGATCTTGAACAGTGAGGCCATTGGATACAGGTCGTACACGGAACGTTTAGCCCAGGACGGGTCAACGGATGAGTAGGCGGTCATCCCGAGGATACGACCGGAGGCAGGCTCAATGGCGACAAAAACGCCATAGGGCACCCGATTCTTAGCCAGAAAATCATAGACTCTCCGCTGCAGGTCGCCCTGAATGGTGTAAATGTGCTGCAGTCCCTCCGGAGTCTGTGCCGACAGGAGGGAGCCGTTGACCTCTGCCGTTGCGAGCAGGTCGCCGGCAGTCTCGAAGCGACTGACCGGAGCAGGCGCTTTAGCCGCTGCATCCGGTTTTGATACCGCCGAAATTACAGATTCAATCCAGTCCCGGACATGGAACCCTGCCGGTGTTGCTTGTCGCAAACCCATAACGCATAGCGGGGCAACAGCAAGAACAATGGCAATGAACAGCAACGCCAGTTTCAGTTGCCGGCCGCGTTTTCCCGTAGGATGCGGCAACTTGGGACGAACGGGGGCATCGGTTTGGTTAATGCGTCTGTTTTGCGAGTCGCCGCCGAAAAACCTGATACCTGCGGCCGATTTTTTTTGTGATAAATGTTTGAGATCCTGCATGTTGTCCCGAAAATAAGTGATGTTATAGACTATATCGTCAAGCGTCTGGCGATGTCAATGAGCCAGGGATGGAGAAAGTGGCTGTTTCGACAGTTACTGCGGCCAAAATGTGTTTATGCGGTTAATGAAGGCAACCAGCAGCCCGTAGTGATGGTGATCGAACAGCAATGAAATGCGCGGCAGATGGGCAAGGTCCGGCTCGTCGATCTCTTCAGGAAACGCTTCACAACTGCGAATCTGATCGCCATCTTTTATCAGTCCGGGAAACTCCTCGGTCAGCGTTACGATCTGTTCGGCCGACATCATTTTCTGCAGACGAATCACCAGCCGGTTCTCAATGAAGCGCAGTGAATGGTAAGTGCTATAGAAGGTGTTGATAACCTGAAGAGCCTCATCCTCGCTTTTAGTGATAGTAAAAAGGGAGAAATCTTCTCCCGATATGAAGCCCTTCACCAGAAGACTCTCTTTGACAAAACTAAAAAAACGTTCCCAGTATCCATCCAGGTCATCCATCAAAATCAGCGGCTTGGGAGATGTTTTTCCGGTCTGAATCAGCGTGAAAACTTCCATCGCTTCGTCCAGCGTTCCAAACCCACCCGGAAAGACAACGATTGCATCAGCCTCTTTGACAAATGCCACCTTGCGGTTGAAAAAGTACTTGTACGTGACCAGTCGCGGATTGCGGTACATGATCAGATTTGGTTTCTGCTCGAAAGGAAGCCGGATGTTTACGGCAAATGAGTTCTCGCTGCCGGCCCCCTCATTGCCGGCCTGCATGATGCCGGGACCGCCTCCGGTTATAACCATATAATTGCTGTCTGCCAGACTGCGGCTGAAACGGACGCATTTCTTATACATTTCATCTGTTTCTTCCGTACGGGCGGACCCGAAAATGGTGACTTTCTTCCGGTGGCGATACGGGCCGAAAACTTTCGCTGTATAGCGCATTTCACGCAGAGTGCGGTTGATCAGTTTCAGGTCTGCAAGATAATCAACATCCTGCCCGATTTTAAGTGTTGCAAGTATCATTTCTTTAATCACGGCCGGGTGGTAAATACCCCCTGCCTCTTCAACCAGTCTGTTGATAATCGGGTCAATCGACTCATTGCTTCTGGAAAAACTCAATTCCATAAATTTCAGCCTTCCGGACGGTGTATGGTAATTATGAAATCAGCTGCATAAAGTATCACAGCCATCCTTGTAAAGCAAACAGCTGATTGCTCCACCAACTCATGGCGTATGTATCGATTAAGCTTGAAAGCGGGCAGCAGGTTTGTTATAAGGCAGGATATTCTTTTATTAAATTTAAGTAGTGATGAAACTATTGCCGACGGGCAGGGAGATAGGGCATGTCCAATCCGACGCTGGTCATGTACGATGAAGAATTTCAGGAAGTCAATGAAGTCATTGGACGTTTGCTTAAGGAAGCCAACGCCAAAGTGATTTTTCTGGTGGATAAAAACGGTCAGCTCATCTCCGGCGTTGGAGAAACCGAGCGGTTTGACACCACCTCGCTTGCTTCTCTGACCGCGGGTAATATTGCTGCCACCGGTGGCCTTGCCAAGCTGATCGGCGAGAAAGAGTTCTCGATTCTCTTTCACGAAGGGGAAAAAGATAATCTACACATCTCCATTGTCGGTGGCCGGGTTATTCTCGTCGTTTTGTTTGATAACCGCTCTTCGCTCGGTCTAGTTCGTCTTCGCGTAAAAAAATCATCCGAAGAGCTTTCGGCCATTTTTGAAAAATTGATGAAAAAATCGGAAGAGCGTGAAAAACGCGGTTCTTCCGACTTTCCCTTTGCCGAAATCACTGACGACGACATCGACAATCTTTTCAGCTGAAAGCAATCAATGGATTAACGCAGAGTGCCATGATTTTTTCCACGCTACTGCCGCTATACTTTCTAACTTACTGATTAATGACGGGGAAAGCCAAAGATGTCCTTCATCAACTATGCTTCTCGTGAAATAAATTGTAAAATAGTCTACTATGGCCCTGGGCTTTGCGGGAAAACTACCAATCTTCAATTTGTCTACCAAAAGACCGCTCCTGATGCCAAGGGCAAGATGATAAGTCTTGCGACTGAGACTGAACGAACGCTTTTTTTTGATTTTCTACCGCTTTCGCTGGGTGAAATTCGGGGGTTCAAGACCCGTTTTCATCTCTATACCGTCCCGGGGCAAGTATTTTACGATGCCTCTAGAAAACTGATATTAAAGGGTGTAGACGGCGTTGTTTTTGTCGCCGATTCCCAGGAAGAACGAATTGATGCGAACATTGAGTCCCTCGAGAACCTGAGGATAAATCTCAAGGAGCAAGGCTATGATCTGGACAAACTCCCGTACATTATTCAGTACAATAAGCGGGATTTGCCGGGAGCCATGACCGTTGAAGAGTTGCGCCGCGAACTGAATCCCACGAATGTGCCTGAATTTGAGGCGTGCGCGACTACGGGCGAGGGGGTTTTTGAGACACTCAAAGCGGTAGCGAAGCTGATTCTGGTTGATTTGAAAAAAGGAAAATAGGGCAGGGTATAAGCGCAAGCCGCAAGCTGTTGGATCGTCAGTCGCTAGGGACAAAGAGAAGCAGGTGCATTTTGTCTCCGCATCTTCTTAAGGCTTGATTTATATTGTGGAGCGTGGTAGGTATTACATCCCGCCGTTACTGAAGTTTGTCTACAAAATACGGAGAGATGGCCGAGTAGGTCGAAGGCGCTCGCCTGCTAAGCGAGTATACTGGGAAACCGGTATCGAGGGTTCGAATCCCTCTCTCTCCGCCACTATTTCAACGGATACCGCATTGATTTCTGCTCGAATAGTACAGTTGCTTATCTTTATGTATTTTTCAGTACCTGTTCTGAGTTCCAGTCAGGAACGGGCTGAGAACCCGCACGACAATCTCAAGCCGACAAAATCCCACCGGACTGTCAAAGAAAAAACGGTAATTGTTCCTCCGGAGGTCTCGCGCAGATGGAAGGCGGTCAAGCTTGCCGTGATCGACAAAACCCGAGGCACGGAAAATATTTATGCAGTTCGAATCGGATCAACATTCAATATCCCCTCATCAGCACTTGCCATCACGTTAGAAGCATTTCTCCCTGCATTCATAATTGAAGGTACAACGATCACGACCTCTTCAAATGAACTGGTAAACCCGAGCGCAAAAGTTAGAATCAGCGAAAACGGCAACCCTGTTTTTCAAGGGTGGCTCTTTACGAAATATCCGAATACGCATGCCGTTTCACATCCCAAATACGGATTCAGTCTGGTTGGTGCTGTTCCCAGGTAATCCCGCCGATTCCCTGTTCTACATACGCACTAAATAGGGATACCTTCCCGTGCCAGTTGGTCGCACCGCTCATTTTCAACATGTCCGTCATGCCCTCTCACCCACTTCCATTGCACTGTATGTGGTGCCGTCAGGGCAAGCAGTTGTTCCCATAGATCTTTATTGACGACCGGTTCCTTTTTGCTGTTGCGCCATCCCTTTCGCTGCCATCCTGCAATCCATTCCGTCATGCCTTTTACAAGATATTGAGAATCGGTCGTTATCTGGACCTGGCATGGGCGGGTCAGCAGTCTTAGTGCTTCGATCGCCGCAGTCATTTCCATGCGATTGTTAGTCGTGTCTCTGGCGCCGCCGTTCAACTCTTTCACATGGCCGCCATAGCGCAGGATCGCTCCGAACCCACCCGGCCCCGGATTGCCGCTGCAGGCGCCATCGCAAAAAATCTCCACGAACCGGCTGTCATTCCCTGCCATAATCAACCCCCTTGCCGCTCAGGAGTACAGCAATTGCCTGCATGACCCGATTGACAATCAGCAGGTGGGTTTCCTTGCAGTCTTCCTGCTGGAACAGATCGTTAAAATCAATTGCTTCGCCGAATACCACCGACGCCTCCTGCCGAAAACCGGGAAATCTCCAGAGGTTCAGGCCGGTCAAAGCCGTCGGAATAACTGTTGGCCGGGTATCATAGATGATTTTTCCGACTCCACGGTTGCCGGGACCCAGCTGACCGTCTTTATGACGAGTGCCCTCGGGGAAGAGCATGACTTTCTGGTCGAGAAGCAGGTCGTTCAGCCTGCGGCCGGCCCTGACGTCCCGCTTGCGCCGGACCGGAAAAGCTCCCCAGGAAGTGTAGATCAAGCGCAGGAATTTATTTTCGAACAGTTCCTCCTTGGCCGGAGCCCAGAGCATCTGGAGCGGATTATGCCTGATAACGGCCCACGGGAGAAAGATGGTGTCATAGGCTGAGATGTGATTGGAAGCAATCAGGACAGGTCCGTCGTGAGGGATGTTCTCGCTCCCTAAGATGACGAACCTGTTCAGGAGCGACGCGTAGAATCCGACGACATGTACAGAAAATGTAACCCAACAGCGTTGCACGAAATGAGCCTTCACAATACTCCCTTATAGCTGGTGCGACTTTATGTTCAGCTGCGCTTATAGCATAGCGGGGCGCATCAGGCAACATCCCACCGGTGGTGGAATACTTCCGGGAAATAGAATATGATGCGGTATCGGTATGGTTAGGCGCCGTACGCTGCATTCTGGTGCAGGGTTAACAGACTGATCGGCACAGGGGGGGCAACATGCCTGAATTCGCAGTAAGTGAAGAAAAAAATCGCGCCCTTCGGGTGAAAATGACTGAGCTGGGAATTCGCGAGGAGGACCTGGAGGAGCATTTCATCCGCTCTTCAGGCAATGGCGGCCAGCATGTCAACAAGACGTCGAGCTGTGTACAGCTGAAACACACTCCGACCGGCATCCAGGTCACCTGCATGCGGGAGCGGAGTCAGTCGGTGAACCGCTTTCTGGCACGCCGTGAGCTGCTTGAGCGAATCGAAGCCGCTTCCGGGGTGGTGACGCCCGGTATGAAGCGTATCGAAAAGCTGCGCAAGCAGAAGGACCGTCGCAGGAGGCGGGCGACGAATCCCTGAAGGTGCCGGTTAGTGATAGCCGTTTCAGTATGGGCCCGCCCCGATGGATGTTCCGCTAGTGCGCCTCGCTCCAGTTGGAGCCGTAACTGATATCGACCTTGAGCGGAACCCTCGCTTCCACCGCACTCCCCATCTCCTCCTCCACCAGCTTTTCCAACTGCAGCAACTCATGTTCCGGCACTTCAAAAACCAGTTCGTCATGTACCTGCATTATCAGACAGCTCTGCAGCTGTTCCCGGCGGATACGCGAATCAACCCGGATCATGGCGCATTTGATGATGTCGGCAGCCGACCCCTGGATTGGGTAGTTTATGGCGTTGCGGCGGGCAAAGGCCAGGACGTTGCCGTTGCTGCTCCGGATGTCGGGAATGGGGAGCCTCCGGCCGAGGACTGTCCGTACACAACCATGCATTTCTGCCTCCCGGATGCAGGAGTCCAGAAATGCGATGGCTCCATGGTGCCGTTCTTTATAGGCGTTGATGAAATCTTCGGCGGTTTTTCGACCGATGCCGAGTTGTTTTGCAAGTGAGAACGCGCCCTGGCCATAGATTATGCCGAAATTAATCGTCTTGGCCTGGCGGCGCATCTCGGGAGTGACCATTTCCGGAAAAAGGCCGAAGACCTCTGCGGCGGTACGGGTATGGATGTCTTCGTCATTGGCGAAGGCGTGGCAGAAAACCGTGTCTCCCGAGAGGTGCGCCAGCACCCTAAGTTCGATCTGGGAGTAATCGGCTGACAGGATGACGTGCCCCGGCGGTGCGATAAAGGCGTGGCGGATGCGCCGTCCTTCTTCAGACCGGATCGGAATGTTCTGCAGATTCGGGTCGGATGACGACAGGCGCCCGGTGCTGGTAACCGTCTGGTTGTATGAGGTATGGACCCTGCCGGTGCGGGGGTTGACCAGGCGCGGGAGGGCATCGGTGTAAGTGGATTTGAGTTTGGCGACGGTCCGGTAGTCAAGGATCAGGCGGGCGATCTCGTGTTCCTCGGCAAGGAGGGTCAGCACCTCGTTATCGGTTGACCAACCGGTTTTGCCCTTGTTTTTTTTGCCGCTCTTCAAGCCGAGACGGTCAAAAAGAACCTCTCCCAGCTGTTTGGGTGAGTTGAGGTTGAACCTTTCACCAGTCAGAGTAAAAACCTGTTCTTCAATGTCCCCCATTCTGCCGGCGAAATCAGAGGAAAGGCCGCCCAGAAGTGTGCAGTCCAGCAGGACACCGTGATTCTCCATTCCGGCCAGGATAGGCACCAGCGGCATCTCAACCGTGTGAAACAGGACGTCGTCACCGCCCGCCTGGAGCAGCGGCTCGAACTTCCTGCGCAGCAGCCAGGTGGCATCCGCATCCTCCGCGGCATAGCGCGCAGCAACTTCCAGTTCTACTTCGGCAAAATTCTTTAGCCCTTTGCCGCCGGTCACATCTTGATAGCTGATCATGCGGTGATTCAGATGCTCCTGGGCCAGGGCGTCCAGGCCATGTCCCTGTCGTGACGGATTGAGCAAGTAGGAGGCCAACATGGTGTCAAACCAGACACCTGCCAGGTTGACGCCGTTGTTGGCCAGCACCTGCATGTCGAACTTGATGTTCTGGCCGACCTTTCGCAGGTCAGGGTTTTCTAGCAGAGGTTGCAGGCGGCCGAGAACAATGTCGTAGGGCAGCTGCCCTTCGACTGCGCTCAGGGACCGACCAGATAATATCGGGGTGCTGTCCGGACGAGTGTGCGTTGGTTGAGCGAAGTCGAAGCCTGTCTGTCCAGTCTCCTCCATTGAGGTGCTTTGCTGAAGCGAAGTTACATGCCCTGCCGGAATGTAATAGGCCTCATGGTCCACGTATGAGAACGAAAGCCCGACTATTTCCGCCATTCGCGGGTCGAGACTGGTAGTCTCAAGGTCAAAGGCGAATTCTCCGGCCAGTTCCAGGCCGGTTGCGAGAGCTTCAAGCCCTGCCGTCGTTGTTACCGTATGATACTTGTCGGGGGAGAGGGTCGCTATGCAGGTCAATTCCTTGATCAGCGAGGTGAAACCGAACTTTTTGAAGATTTCGTTCAGGGATTCCTGGTCCGGTTCCCGTGCCGTCAGCGTATCCAGGTCAATCGACAGCGGGACATTGAGCTCGATCGTTGCGAGACGGCGCGATAGCAGTGCCTGTTCCCGGAATTCCCGCAGTTTTTCGCCATTCTTCCCCTTGACCTCCCCAGCCCGTGCCAGCAGAGAGTCGAGCGAACCGAATTCCAGAATCAATTTGGCGGCAGTCTTTTCGCCGATGCCCGGGACACCGGGAATGTTGTCGGAGGAGTCCCCCGCCAGTCCCAGTATGTCGATAACCAGTTCCGGCGGGACACCGAAGCGCTCAACCACTTCGGGTATCCCCGACACTTTCCCTTTCATGGTATCCAGCAGGGTGACGTGATCGGTGACGATCTGCATCAGATCCTTGTCGCCGGTAACCACCACCACCCTGCCGCCTTGACCGGCAAAACGTCCCGCCAGCGCGCCGATAATGTCATCAGCCTCATATCCCTGCAGCTCCAGCGTCGGGATGTTGAACGCCCGCACCACCTCGCGAATCGGCTCCATCTGCACGCGCAGGTCATCAGGCATGGCGGCGCGGTTGGCCTTGTACTCCGGGTACATTTCGGAGCGGAACGTTGTGCGTCCGGCATCGAAAACGACAGCCACATGCTGCGGGTTGTAATCCTTGAGCAATTTGAGCAGCATCTGAATGAAGCCGTAGATGGCGTTGGTCGGAAAGCCGCTGGGAGACGACAGGTGCCGGATGGCGTAATAGGCCCGATAGATGTAGGAAGAGCCGTCAACCAGATAGAGGGTTTCTTCAGATCTCATGGTTTTCCCTCATCGCCTGCCGTTTCCCGTGTGAACAGCGCAAATGCCATTGCCGGGCGCCTGCTGGATTCACGCATGGCGAACTGCAGGCCGTCAAAATGCCACCCTTTGGAGCTCCAGCTGTTGAGCGCTTCTTCAATCGCATCTTCGGTAACGGTACCAATTTCGACAACCTTGTAGATCAGCATGATTGCGTCCTTTTCTGAGTGTGCTGCTGCAATGCCTGTCATGGCAGGGGTGCGACTCCAGGCGGCATAAAAAAAGGCGGCTCGAAAGCCGCCCTGAAATTGTTTGTGAGAAGCTGACTACTTCTGGAAGCCGAGCTTGGCGGAAATTTCATCCCCGGCTTTCAGTACCAGTGGGATCAGTTCGTTTTTGATACGTTCATCAGAGAAGCGCATTGCCGGACCGGAAATGCTGACGGCACCGATAATGCGGCGGGTATAGTCGCGAATCGGGGCGCTGACGCACTTGACGCCGGTATCCAGCTCTTCATTGTCGAAAGCATACCCCTGTTCAGATATTACCTTCAGCTGCTTTTTCAGGGCATCACGGTCGGTTATGGTATTTGGGGTATAGCTTTTCAACTCTTTTGAGGGGAGATACGTCTCCAGTTCCTCATCGCTCATGAAGGCAATTTGTACCTTTCCTGCCGCCGTGCAGTATGCCGGCAGTCGCGAGCCAACCCGAGGAACAACCCTGACGGTCATGGCGGTTTCGACAACATCCAGATAGACGATGTTAAAGTCTTTCAGTATTGAAACATAGGTCGTCTCGTTGCATTCCGCAACCAATGCCTCAAGCACCGGTTTTGACTGTCTGAGCAAGCCCATCTGTTTGATGAACGTCTGTCCGAGTTCAAGGGTTTTCAGGCCGAGCCGGTAATTTTCCGTCACCTTGTTCTGCTCGATGTAGCTGCGGGATTCAAGCGTGGCAAGGAGCCTGAAGACGTTGTTCTTATGGAGTTTCAAGCGCTTGCTCAGTTCAGTTACACCGAGCTCGTCAACTTCACCATGAAACTGTTCCAGAAGGTCGAGAGCATGGGAAACTGCCTGTATAAGATATTCTGATTTTTCTTTTTTTGCCATGAGATGAGTCCTTTGCGTGAAATGGAGTAATAGAAAGCGAGGTGCAACATGCGAAAATATCGTCATTAATTAAATAAACGCTCAGATGCATCACTTTTGCATCAAGTTGTGAAAATGTTAGAATATTGTTTTACAATTGTCAAGTACGAAAAATTGCTTTATATTTAAATCCAGAACGCGGTCATCATATCTGCCTGTGAATCTGTTTATAAAACACTTATGAGGATGCCATGCTGAATCTGCGCAAAAAAATACTTGTGGCTATCGATGGTTCTCCACAGTCAGACAAGGCGGCCGAGGAAGCAGTGCGTCTTGCCGCCGGCAATCAGAGCCGGTTCAAGAGTCGCATCTATGCACTGCTTGTCTTGCCGAATGCACCGTCTTCGACTTATACCGACTTTGTGCCGTCTGCCCCGATGACTGAAACCAAAAAATGGGATGAACTCCGGGAACGGATATTTTATGTCGTGGAAAAATGCGCTGCTGAACATGATATTCCGCTGGAGATGATTGTAGAGTATGGTGATCCGGCCGAAAAAATAATCTCACTTGCCAAGCGTGAAGAAATTGATGTGATCGTGATCGGCAGTTCCGGCAAAGGTTTCATTCAGCGACGGATCAAAGGGAGTGTTTCCCATAAAGTCGCCAGTAATGCGGTCTGCTCCGTTTTTATCGTGAGAGGTTGACCCCGGGGGCCTTTTGACCATGTACCATTATATCGCTTCGAAGTTTTCTTGCTTCAATTGCCTTGTCCTTCCCGCTGCTTGCGACGCGGTCATGCGGAATGCAGCACGTTGATGTCCGATGGGTCTCCGAAAAAACACCCTTGTCCGGATTGCACCTGCTGTCAGTGGTGTTCTGAAGACCGGTGCCGGCTCTGCCGTGACAATTCATGCTGCAGTCGTCGCAAGCTTTCCATGGCGGAACAGATTGCATTGTATGACTCCCTGAATCCTACCGATCCTGCTACGCTAAAGCACTGAAATATAGGGTATTGTCGCTTGGGTTTCTGTCAGGTTATGGAAGTCTATTTGGGAAATAGCGTTATATTATCGGATGTTAGAATATTTTTCTTGGAATACCCAGCAGTACTATGATAGAAAAGAAAAAGATATCAAAATTCAGGAGGTCGCAGGTGAAAAAAACAGCATTAGTAGTCCTCAGTATTGCCGCTCTCGCCCTTGCAGGGTGCAAAGACAAACCAAAGACTGAAGCACCGGCCCCAGCTCCGCAGCAGGGTCAGATGCCAGCCGCCCAGCCGGGTGCAGCACCGGGTACCGCAGCTCCAGGTGGAGACCCGCATGCTGGTATGAAGGCTCAGGAAATTCCTGCAGGAGCCGGTAAAAAAGCAACGGTTACCCAGACCATGAACTCAGGCGGCTACACATATGTGGAAGCGGCTGACGAAAAGGGTGCAAAAGTTTGGTTGGCGCTGCCTGAAGTCAAGGTTGCAAAAGGCGACAAGATTGAATACCCGGAAACTCCTCCTTTGGCTAACTTCCAGAGCAAAACTCTGAATAAAACCTTTGAGAAAATTTCCTTCATTCCTGGTATCAGGATCGTGAAGTAATTTACAGCGCGTCTATAACCGACGGGGTCATGAAAATGACCCCGTTTTTTTATGCCGCCGATAGCGCCGCTTTTGACGGGGCATGTTCCGCAATGATACTCAGTACCCTGGAGTAGCACTCACTCCCTTTTTGAATCCTGCCCAGTTCGGAATACAGATCCCCCAGAAGGAACCAACCCCACGGATTATCCGGCTGTACAAGCGTAATTTCCCGCAATTCCTTTTCGGCTTTACCGAACTCCCTCCGTTGTCGGTACCATTCACCAGCTATAACATTCGTGGTATGGCAGTAGCCGAGGCGTTGTTTCTGTCGCTTGAAACGATCCGGATCGACGATTTGATTATGTGCCAGCTCGTTCAGCAGGCGTGTCGATGTTTTTCCCGGCTTCGGTGCAACATAAAGGGCGGGATCTCGTGAGTCTGAAAATATACCGGGAGAGACAGCACCGGCCGAAACTGCGTCTTTATAAAGCTGTGTGCCCGGATAATAGGCAAGCGGGGAAACATATCCGTCATCGGGGTGAATGTGGCGGACAAGTTCAACCGTCTGGCGAATGTCATCACAGGTTTCACCCGGAACGTCACTGATCAGATAAATCGAAAGATTGATGCCGATCTCCCTGATCAGCTCGCAGGCGTACTCAATCTGGGCCGGTGCTATGTTCTTGCCCAGTTGCCGGAGGATACGCGGTGAGCCGGATTCAACGCCGAGTTGAATGCATTCGCATCCGGCCCGCTTCATTTCTATAACCAGCTCTTCGTCAATCGCAGTAACTCGCGACTGGCAGTTCCAGAGGATGTTGACTTCCTGCTGCTGCAGCAGCGAGCAAAACTCCAGAACTCTCTTGCGGTCGGCAGTAAAAGTGTCATCACGTATTGAAAAATAGATTACGCCAAACTTCTGGCGGATATACAGAATTTCGTCAACAATCGCAGCCGGTGAGCGGAAGCGGACCTTTTGTCCCCAAAAATCGGGGGAACTGCAGAAGAAGCAGGAGGACGGGCAGCCGCGGGTTGTAACGATGAATTCGGATTGCAATTCAAGATCAAGGCCTTTTGATCTGTCGAGATACCGGGCCGGCAGCGGCAGGTGATCAAGGTCGGTAATGTTTTTTCGGGGAGAGGTGACATAAATGGTGCCGTTTCGCCGAAATGCCAGTCCCGCCACACTCTCCCAGCCAGTCCCCGCTGTCAGGCGGGCAGCCAATTCCAACAGTGTTGTCTCGGCTTCGCCGCGGACCACAACATCCACCGGTGAACCTTCACTCAATATGTCTTCGTAGCAGAATGTTGCATGTCCACCACCCATCACAATCGTACTGCCAGGGAGAATGGCGCGGCATAGCCGGGCCAGATCGAGTGATGTGTGCCTGTTGTGAGTCCATTGGGAGATGCCGATTAAATCCGGTTTGAATGCCAGCAGTTCCTTCCTCGTCCTTGAATCCGGCCAGGCAGAAAAATTGGCCAGCATCGAGTCGTATCCGGCTTCCCGCAGGCAGGCGTGCAGGTAGCACAGGCCGGTAGGTACGATGCTAATGTAGGGATCACTGCGGTGCGGTAGTCCGGACCGGTAGGCGAGCAGAATTTTCATGGCGAAAAAAAATCCGGGTCAGATGACCCGGATCTAGTTGGTATGAGTTGATTGCAGGAGCTACTTTGCAAGGTTGAGAGATACGCCAAGCGTATCATTTGCCAGAATATCGTTCTCACTTTCCTCTTCGACGCCAAGAAGCAGATCATTGAAATCTATTGCGTCGGAAGCCGTGTTCGTCATTCGCCGAGCCCCGAGATAACGAGACAGGTAGTAAGGCGTATCCATAGACGAAATAACGACGCGGTGTTCGCGCGAAGAGGCATGAATCATCTTGCGGTTGCCGAGGTAAATGCCGACATGTGACGGGAAGCGGGCGTAGGTTTGAAAGAAGACAAGATCGCCTTTTTTCAGATCACCGCGCATGACCTCATTGCCGACAGAGAACTGCTCGCGGGCCGTACGGGGAAGCTTGACACTCTGCTCGCGGAAAACCTGCTGTGTGAAGCTCGAACAGTCAAGTGCGCTACGGCTGCTGCCTCCGAAGCGGTAGCGGGCTCCCAGGAAGCTGTAGGCGCTCTTTTTGAGGCTGCTGATAGCCTGATTGGCTTCAAGGGATTTTGCAAGGTCAACCGGCTGGTCGGACTCGAGGTCGGTCAGCTCGGCGAGAGTGTCTGTCATCTCCTGCTCATTCAGAAGGTCTTTGTTGATAAGCCGCAGCCTGTTGGTGCTGTCGGGGCGGCTGGTTGTGTCTGCTGCTACAAGGATCAGTACCTGGCCGGATCTGATCCTGTTTCCTTTCAGCCCGTTAAGTTTTCTGATTTCAGCCATTTTGAGACCGGTTTTTTTGGCGATTTTGGGGAGCGTATCACCCTTGGAAACTTTATACGTATCCTGGCGAGGTGAAGTAGTTGCCTTCTTTTGTTGAGATTCGGCATGTGACGGTATTATCAGGCGCGTACCCTTGGTAACATGGGAAGCGGTCAGGTTGTTGACGGTTTTCAGCTCATTAACGGAAACATGGTATTTGCGGGCAATCGACTGCAGGGATTCACTTTTTCGCACCACATGGGATTTTGAAGCCAGAGCCAGTTGAGGAAGTGTCAGGAGTACGAGGCAGATCGCAACAACTATACGAATATGGGCCATGTTTCCTCCGAGTTGTTTTAGATTTGATAAGAAAGCGCCTTTTTATATAACAGCCAAACGGTAAAGTCAATCTTTGTTGTATCCATTCACCTCATCTGCATAAGCAAAGCCTGTGCCGGAATGTTAGTGTTGGCGCTTGTCCCGGGCGGAAAGTTTAATGGTGACGGGGGTATCCCGCAATATTGAGACCTGCTTTTCAGGCAAGCGCAGGTTCTTCAGATATTCGTTACCCTTTTTCAATTGGCCTGCATCGATCTCTTCAGTTGCAATTGAAGAGATCTGTGAAACCTGGCTGGCAGGACCCTCTATTTCGACCGTGGCCGGATCGCAGGTTATTTGCATGGACGCCAGCCCGGACGGGAGTTTCCCCTTAAGAAATACTCGTACCGGAACATTCTTGCGCATTTTTTTCTCTGCAGAAACCCGCACCGTGGAAGGCGATACCGATGTAACGATCATGCCTGACGGCGCGGTTATGGTCGCATGGCTAACCCGAACCGCTGTTGATCCTTCCGATATTCCGGATGCATCAATATCCGCGGTCAGGTCGAGTTTCGAAGGAGGCGGGGCCAGGCTTGACAGCGATTTTATCTGAACCGTCACATCTTCAGGGAGCGTACGGAGCAGAACCAGGCTGTCGGGGATGCCATGCAAGCGAACCGGAGCCGTTACCGTTGTGATCTGTCCCTGACGGGTCGTTACAAGCCCCCAGAAAACGCAGACGGCGAGCAGAATGGCAATCTTCGGGAAGAGATTTGAAAAAAAACGCTGCCGCAGTGTAATACGCGGTCTTTCTACTTCGCTTCTCAGCAGTTCGTCTAATGCCCTGATCAGCTCGGCGGGGTTGTTCATATGACGAAAAGTTCCGGCGGCTACCAGGGAAACCTCGCCCCGTTCCTCTGATATGGCAACAATAACCGCATCGCTCCGTTCAGATAAGCCGAGGGCAGCGCGGTGGCGTGTTCCCAGGTGCTGAGGAACATCCGGGTTGACCGAGAGCGGCAGGTGGCACGCCGCCTTTTCGATCCTGCCGTTGTTGATAAGTGCCGCTCCATCATGAAACGGTGCACCATCATAAAAAATTGACTCCAGCATCTGAGGGGAGATTTCGCTGTTTATTACCACCCCGTTTGACAGCAGATCGTGCAACGATTCATTGCCTTGAAACACGATGAGCGCCCCGGTTTTATTGGCGGCCATTCGAAACAGCGTCTCGGCAATATCCTGAAACTGGCTGTGCTGGGTTTCCCGGTTGCTGTCAAGCATGTGGCGCAACAGGCTGAAACGATACAGTGCCTGTCGGATCTCGGTTTGAAATACAACGATTATGAGGACTATCAGTACGGTGCCAAGTTCCTGGAGAACCCAGCTCGTCATGTACAGGTCCAGGAAGCGGGTCGCAAAATAGATGAGGGTCACTATTCCCAGCCCCAGCAGCACCTGTATCGCCCGGGTTCCGCGAAACCAGGAGTACAGCTGGTAAAGCAGGAAGGTCATGATCAGTATGTCAGCTATATCCTGGATACGGATGGTGGGAATCATTCTGTTTCTGCTCCTGGACGCATATAAAAAAATACGTTTTTTCTGGTTACTGTCAGGGAAAATGTGCTACATGTACTCGCCGATTTTATAGCACTTAACTCATGTAAAAGGTAGTGGAAACGAATGTTCAGGCTTTCCGATAAGGGAGAAAAAATCCAGCAGATGTTCGGGGTGATTGCCCCGCGCTATGATTTTCTTAACCGGCTGTTGAGTTTTGGTATCGACCGGCGCTGGAGAACAAAAGCCGTTCGGTTACTCAAATACCGTGACGGCGCCCGCATTCTGGATGTGGCCACCGGCACCGGTGATGTGGCCCTTGAAATTGCCCGTCGGACACCAGATTCGGTCAAGATAACCGGCGCTGATTTCTGCAAGGAAATGGTCGACCTGGGGGCTGCCAAGGTGGCCGCATCTCCCTATTCCGGCAGGATCGACCTCAGGGTAGCCCCCTGTGAGGACCTGCCGTTTGCCAATGATACGTTCGATTCTATCACCATTGCCTTTGGTATCAGGAATGTTGTTGACAGGAAGCTTGGATTGGCAGAGATGTGGCGGGTTCTGCGACCCGGCGGGCGGATGATCATACTGGAATTTTCCACACCGCGTTCGAGGCTGTTCAGGGGATTGTACTATTTTTATTTCCATCGTCTGTTGCCGGTCGTCGGAGGTCTCTTCTCGCGGTACAATGCCTACAAGTACCTGCCCGACTCGGTCCTTGAATTTCCTTCACAGGAGGAGTTCTCCGGCTTGATCGCCGAGGCTGGCTTCCGCAACATTCATCTCCATGAACTTACCTTCGGCATCGCCACGATCTACGTCGGTGAAAAAGAGTAGAAACAGTGTGACGATTATCGGCACGGTGACAAAAAAGGCGGCTCTTCAGCCGCCTTTCCTGTTTTCATTTCCCCAGCATTAATACCGGCATTATTTTCCGCAGCACTTTTTGTATTTGAGGCCGCTTCCGCAGGTACAGGGGTCATTGCGGCCGACTTTGGTTACCGTCAACGGTTTCGGTCGGACCATATGCCCCTCGGTAAAATACCAGCGGCCATCTTTCCTCTTAAATTGTCCCGCTTCGTGATGTTCACGCTTATCACCTTTCTCGTTGAAGCGGGCGACGAATTCAACTTCTCCGACAGAGTCGTCAACTCCCCCCTTGCTGGTGCCAATGATTTCGAGCCCCTGCCATTCGGCGGTCTCGGCCCACTCCTTGGTGCCGGCGTGGTCATAATCCTGGCGGTGCTCAGGGTGGGTGCTCTCAAAGATAAAATCCATCTCGGCGTTAACATAGGCCGAATAGCGGGCACGCATGAGCTGTTCGGCAGTCTCTGCTGTCCGGCGGCCCGTTATGATCTGTTCACAGCACTCGGAGTAGGGATTCCCGCTTCCGCATGGACAAATAGTCATGGCTTGTTTCTCCCTTTTTCTAAATAGTAATAAGCTCTGGTGGCATATTTTAGGCTCACTTGTCAAGATATAGCATTAAAAATAGAGCTTGTGTGTATTCTGATTTACCTGTATTTTTAAAAGTTGCAAAAAAGTGAGTATGGCGGGGATGAGTATGAATAAATCAAACAAAGAATTGCTGCAGGCTCCATTGTCTGCACATGAAACACGGTGGGCGAGTGAAATTGCTGACAAACTGCCGGATGATGTCGATCTGACGTTTGAGGAATCAAAAATTCTGACCAGGCTTTCTATCCGGGAGTGGCCGGATTATCTGGTGCTCAAGGTAAAAGATGTCATTGATGTCGAGGATTTCCTGATTGATGACGCGGACGACCAATAAGAAAACCGGTGCTACTGCGAAACAGGGTACCTAAATAATGAAGGAGTATCACTTGAAATACCGGCATAATGTTTATCTTCCTCTCTGTTTGGCTTTAGTTGCAGTGACTCTTTCGGCGTGTACAGACAACAAAAATGTTGAGTTGAAAGCGAAAGATCAAAAAGAAACTGAACTGAAGGCTTCTGCAGCTTTTGCTGCAACGACCACAGCTGCCAGAAAGGCTGCAGCTTTTGCAGCAAAAACCAGTGCCGCCCGTAAATCAGTGCCCAAAATAAAATATAATGCCGGCGAGAGCCCGGATTACGCCAGTCAATGCGGCTGGCCGGTGCCCTGTCCCGCACCGCTTCCCGGTTCGATCCTGCCGTCAAAGCGCATAGTCGCCTATTACGGCAACCCTCTTTCAAAGAAAATGGGTGCCCTCGGTGAATTCCCGAAGGATGAGATGCTGCTGCGTCTGAAGGGTGAAGTGGCCAGGTGGCAGGCGGCTGACCCGGGCACACCGGTGCAACCGGCGCTGCATCTGATTGCGGTCGTGGCACAGGGGGCTCCCGGCAAGGACGGCAAATACCGTATGGTCATGCCGGACAAGATAGTCAATCAGGTACACGGCTGGGCCAAAGAAGCGGGCGCGGTGCTGTTTATCGACATCCAGACCGGCCATGACGATATCCGTTCGGTGCTGCCGCGCTTCGAATGGATCCTGAAGAACCCTGACGTGCATCTGGGGATCGATCCGGAATTCAATCTGATAAAAAGCGGCAAAAAGCCGGGCACTAAAATCGGTACCTATGATGCGGCAGACATCAATTACGCCTCGGGTTATCTGAAAGATCTGGTCGCAAAATATAATCTTCCCCCGAAGGTGTTCACGATACACAGATTTACCCGCAATGGTGTCACTAATTGGAAAAAAATCGTGCTGCGCCCGGAAGTGCAGATAGTCATGCATATGGACGGCTGGGGTGCCCCCTGGCTGAAGCGTGATTCCTACAAGGATTATGTCGTCTCCGAACCGGTGCAGTATACCGGATTCAAGCTCTTTTACCACAACGACACAAAGAAGGGTGATCCGCTGCTGACCCCGCCGGAAGTGCTCAAGCTCAATCCGAAGCCGCTGTACATCCAGTACCAGTAGCCGGCCGGTTCCGGTACGGCATGCTGCTCATATTCCCGCCACTTGCCAAGGCGTGCGAGCCGCCGGCCGGGGTAGCGATCCTGGCGGCATCATTGAAGGCTCACGGCGTCCCCTGCCGGACTCTGGACGCCAACCTGGAAGGGCAGCTCTGGCTGCTGGAACAGCCGCCGACCGCAGCTGATACCTGGAGTCGGCGGGCCTTCAAGGGGCGGCTCCGCAATCTGGCCGCACTGCGTGATATCACCACCTATCAGACTCCTGACCGCTATCGTCGGGCGGTCAGCGATCTTGGCCGCGCCATGGGACTCTCTGCTGCCGATTCCGGTGCAGCGATCGGCCTTGCCGACTACCAGCACGCCACCCTCTCGCCATTGCGCAGCGGCGACCTGCTTGCTGCGGCACAGCAGCCCGAGCAGAATCCGTTTTTCCCCTATTTCAGCCGGCGCCTGCCGGAGCTATTAGACAGCATCGGGACGGTCGGTTTTTCACTCAACTATCTCAGCCAGGCTCTCTGCACCTTTGCCATGATCGGCCACGTCAAAGAACGGTATCCGGCGGTGAGAATCGTCCTCGGTGGCGGGCTGGTGACCTCCTGGATGCAGCGCCCCGGCTGGCGCAGCCCCTTCGAAGGTCTGGTGGATGCCATGATCCCGGGGCCTGGAGAGGGGCCGCTGTTGGCGCTCCTGGGGAATGCCCTCCCGCCGGGCCGGCACGTAACCCCCGATTATTCTGCGCTGCCGCTGACCGGTTATTTTTCCCCCGGCCTGATGCTTCCCTACAGTGCCGGAAGCGGCTGCTACTGGAACCGCTGTTCGTTTTGCCCGGAGCGTGCCGAAGGAAACGTGTACCGACCGGTACCGGCCTCTGTCGTACTGTCAGACCTCCGGCATCTGACCGAGCAGAACCGTCCGGTCCTGATCCACCTGCTCGATAATGCCATCAGTCCGGCGCTGCTGAGCGCCCTTGCGGAAAATCCGCCCGGAACACCCTGGTACGGTTTTGCACGGATTGACGCAGGGTTGGCCGACCCGGAATTCTGCCGTGCCCTGAAGCGTTCCGGGTGTGTCATGCTCAAGCTGGGACTGGAGTCGGGCGACCAGGGGGTGCTGGACCGGATGTGCAAGGGGATCGATCTCGGGCTTGCCTCGCGGGTTCTGCATAACCTTCGGGAAGCCGGAATAGCAGTCTACTGCTACCTGCTGTTCGGAACTCCGGGGGAGACGGTGGTGGAAGCACGCCGTACGCTCGAGTTTGTCGTCCGTCATCACCGGGCGATCACTTTTCTCAACCTGGCGCTGTTCAATATGCCGCTGTATGGGGATGAAGCGGCAGAGTACGGAAACCGGCCGTTTTACGAGGGAGACCTTTCCCTTTACACCGCTTTTTGTCATCCCGGCGGGTGGGATCGCAGGGAGGTGCGGCGCTTTCTGGAGAGTGAATTCAAACGCCATCCGGCGGTGGCGGCAATCATCAGGAACGATCCGCCGCAGTTCAGCTCCAATCACGCGGCGCTGTTCTGCCGTATACGGTAATTATCACCTTAACTTTTTGATGTTATTATGTTATAGCTAGCTTTTATTTTTCGGGAGATGACATGGAGATAGTCGGCGGTTTCATGGTGATGATGAGTATCATCAGCCTTTTTCTTGCGGTTGTGTGGCTGATCATGCCGTTTGTCGTATTCGCGATCAAGGGGAAACAGGACCGGACGCTGGAAGTTCTCGAATCGATAGAAAAGCGGCTGGCGTCCCTTGAAGCGCGTCTTCTGCCGGTTGAAACACGGCAGGATCAGCTCGGTTCGGCCGGAAACAGTGATGCTTCCACTGGGGCAACAGTTGACCCGTCAGATGTTCGACCCGCTGGAAGTGCAGAAATACGGACTGAATCCGCCGCCGCTACCACCGGTCCGGACGCGTCACCCGCAGTGTAGAATACCGGAGGATATATACAGATGTTACTACGTGGAAAAAAAGTCGTCATTTTTGGTGTTGCCAACGACAAAAGTATCGCCTGGGCGATCGCCCGGCTTTTTCGTGAGCAGGGAGCCGATCTGGCGATAACCTTCGCCGGAGAGGCGATCGAGAAACGGGTCCGTCCGCTGGCGGAGTCTATTGATGCCGCCGCAGTACTCCCCTGCAATGTTACCAGCGATGACGAGATCGCCGCCGTCTTCAGCGAGCTCGGCAAGGTATGGAACGGTGTTGACATTATCATTCATGCGGTCGCCTTTGCCAACAAGGAGGAGCTGAAGGGGACGATCGTAAACACCACCCGTGAAGGCTTTGCCACCGCGATGGACATCAGCGTCTACTCCTTCCTGGCGATCATGAAAGCGGCCCAGCCGATGATGCAGGGGAGGGGGGGCTCCGCCCTGACGCTCAGCTACTACGGAGCGATGAAGGTATTCCCGAGCTACAACGTCATGGGTGTTGCCAAAGCCGCCCTCGAAGCCTCGGTACGCTATCTGTCCGAGGCGCTCGGTCCCGAAGGCACCAGGGTAAACGCCATCTCCGCCGGTCCGATCCGTACCCTTGCCGCGGCAGGGGTCAACGGTTTCCACAATATTCTCAACCATGTCGAGTCAAAGGCTCCGCTCAGGCGGACTATCACCCAGGAAGACGTGGCCAACTCGGCGCTCTACCTCTGCAGCGACATGGCGGCTGGCGTCAGCGGCGAGATCCATTATGTTGACGGCGGGTACAACATCATCGGTTTGTAGTTTGGAGTCACCCCATTAAAGAAGCATTCGGCAATCTCGCAGGTTTAAAATCAAGCCAGATCCAGTCTCTGGAACGCCTCTACCGCAGGCGGATACCGGTGTCCGAGTTTTGTTCCCACGAACTGGCCACCCGTCTCGTTGAACTCTCCAGCGACCTCCGTCGCCAGATCGGCATCCTCGTCAACCGCGCCGGCAATGTCGAATACGTCATTGTCGGTGATGAAAAAGGGGTGGTCATCCCCGAACTCCAGGATTACCCGCTCGGCAAGCGGGTCATGCGCGGTCTGCGTTTCATCCACACTCACCTGAAAAACGAACCGGTCTCCGAAGATGATCTGACCGACCTTTCGCTGCTGCGGTTCGACCTGCTGGCCGCCCTGCTGTTTACCCCCGGCAAAAGCCAGATATACGCCCAGCTCGCCTGGCTGTCACCCGACCAGCGGGGGGCCAGCACAACCCTCGATCCGGTCGTCCCGCTGGAACGGATCGACCTCGACTGCATCCATGTTATCCCGGAACTGGAAGCCGATCTGGAAAAAGCGGCCCGCCTGGCTCCGAGAGCCAAGGATGCTCTGGAACGGGCCATCCTGATTTCCGTCACGACCTCCGGGACCCGCCAGGATGCCGAGGATTCCATGGCCGAGCTGCGTGAGTTGTCCCGCACAGCCCAGGTGGAAGCGCTGGACGAATTCATCCAGCGGCCGAAAAAACTTAATCCCCGCACCCTGATGGGGGAAGGGATGATGCGTGACGTGGTCATCAGGGCGATGCAGCGCGGCGCCAGCATGCTGATCTTCGACCAGGAGCTGACCCCGGCCCAGATGCGCTCGATTTCCGCGATGACGGAACTGAAGGTAATCGACCGCAGTCAGCTGATCCTTGATATCTTCGCCCGGAGGGCGAAAACGCTGGACGGCAAGGTGCAGGTCGAGCTCGCCCAGCTTAAATACCTGCTGCCGCGCCTGACCGGCCGCGGTGTGCAGATGTCGCGCCTGATGGGCGGGATCGGCGGGCGCGGGCCGGGTGAAACCAAGCTGGAGACCGACCGGCGGCGCATCCGCGACCGGATCGCCAGTCTGGAGCGGGAACTCAAAGAGCTGTCCCAGGGGCGCGACCAGCGGCGCAAACTGCGGGTCAAGGCCGGGGTGCCGATCATATCGATCGTCGGCTACACCAATGCCGGGAAATCGACCCTGCTGAATGCCCTGACCAAGAGTGACGTTTTTACCGAGGACCTGCTTTTCGCGACGCTCGATACCTCCACCCGGCGTCTGCGCTTCCCGCGCGAGCGCGAGGTGATCATCACCGACACGGTCGGCTTTATCCGTTCCCTGCCGAAATCCCTGCTGGGGGCGTTCAAGGCGACCCTGGAAGAAATGCGCGACGCCGACCTGCTGCTGCACGTGGTGGACGCGTCCCATCCCCGTTTCGAGGATCAGATCGCCCAGGTGCGGACTATACTGGCGGAGTTGGAGCTGGGGGACAAGCAGGAACTGCTGGTGTACAACAAGGCGGATCTGCTGAATGATCTGCGGAAGAAGGATATGGTGTCGTTTCTCAAGGTCCGCCAGTCGGCACGGACCCAGAACAGCGTCACGGTGTCGGCCCGCGACCGCAAGAGCCTGGGGCCTTTGATGGATGAACTGCAGCGGCGCTTCTGGCCGGAGGATGAGAGTCTGAATGAGGGTAGCACCCGAATCGGGTAGTGCTGCCTTGCCAGATGATTTATTGAGAATCCAACGCCCCACCTCCTTAAAGGAAGTGGGGCGTTTTTGCTGTAACGGTGGTGAAGCTGACCGGGCTGTGTTTTTGGCCCGGTCTTGCCGATTGGTTGGGCATTTCGATTGCTTCTCGGGGTTGCTTTCGGGGTGCAGGCGAGATTCTAAGCGGCGCGCAACTTTTTTGTATGTCCGGTTGCACTTGATGTTTTGACTTCTGCTTTTCTTGATACCATTTCACTAACTAATCGCAACTCCAAACGGCATCCGAGGGCGTGTGCATATTTTTCTAATGTCGCAATTGAAGGGGAATGTTTCCCCCGACCTGATTCGAGGCGGGCGATAGCAGACTGGGTTGTACCGATACGCTCTGCGACTTCAGCCTGTGTTACACCTGCGGCGGCACGAGCTTTGAGGAACTCATCGAGAAATTTGAATTCTTCGTCCAGTTGATCATATTCGGCTTTAACGTCTGCTTGTTCAAGGGCGCGTGTTTTAAGTTCTTTATGAGTTAGCATTTTTGAACTCCTTCATCCTCCGTCGTGCTGTTTCAAGTTCTCTTGGCGGGGTTTTGTCTGTTTTTTTGATAAATTGGTGCAACACCACAATTTTTCTGCCAACCATTGTACAGTAGAAAACTCTTGCTATTCCCTCTGCTGCCTTCAATCGTAATTCAAAAAGACCGTCTCCCATTGCGCGAGTATGCGGCATACCTAGATCTGGTCCATAGACTTCCATCCTGTCGGTATAACGAAGATAGCGACCAAGGAATCCAGAGGGCATCGCAAGGATTTCCTCTTGTACTGAATCGTTGTAGTAGGTGATTGTCCAAATCATGAGTTCAATATAGCGTATTTGCTATTATTGGTCTATTTATTTCTCTCGTAGTTAGATCCAATTGTAGGCACTGCCTGTTATGCCGAAATTTATAATTAGTTAATGAATTGCAAACTCCGGAGGATTTCAAGGGTTTGCTCCTTTTTGTCGGACGGAATAAGAAGCCGAGCCGGTAAGGGCATTATGCCCATCATGTGAAAAAAAACGCCTGAGAAGTGATAAGGAATATCAGCGGAGTCAAGCGCTGATTTTATAAACATGATATCCGGCTGACTAAATGTTTCATAAACAGTCACCATGTCATGTGGAGTATCTTCTGAGCAAATTTCAGCTGGTAGACTCCCTACCAATTGAATTTCGCAATCAGCGCATGTGGTGAAACCTTCTTGATATTCACATTTGCATCTTGGAGAGAACATTGATGACCCATCTGACGTTTTTGGTTCAACTTGTTATTGATAAGATCTGGCAACATGACATTTGGGATGTTGGCCAACAACCCTGCTGGTTCTACCGGAACATTTCCCCTCTGAGTGGGCTGTCTTGAAATACAAGCCTTGTAGGGGGAAATTCAGTAACGTGCAATGTAATCCTGCGTTTAATCGAAGTCAAAGGAGATATGAGATACTGAAATATAACGGTGCAGTCAGGGGCGGTTCAGGGTAGGGGATTGGAATGAAGGAAACAGACAGGTATTTGAAACTGGGACATAGCGTTAATCCGCAATTTTGAGCGGTTATAGTAAATCAGACAAGCAAAAATCTTATTCAAATTGCGCCTTGAACTCCGCCATCTGCTGCTGAAGGGCGGCCACTTCACCCCGCAGGGCGGTGACCTCTTCCTCAAGCTTCGCAATTCGTTCGTTTTCCGCCATTACCCGCACCCGTGCCGCCTCTGGCGCAGATTCGCACTCTTCTGCCGACGTATCCGGCATCCCGGAAAAAAGCTGGGCATAGCGCCCTTCTTTCCTCCCCGGCTGGCGGGGCAGCAACGCAATCAGCGGGTTTTCCCGCTGGATCAGCTCCTGCAAAACCTCCTCAACCGCAGCCAGTCCGCCGAACGGATGCATTCGTTCTCCCCGGGTACGCAACTCGCCGAGGGTCTGCGGGCCGCGCACCAGCAGTTCGCAGAGGATTGCCTGCTCGGCCGGCATCAACCCGAATTTCTCGGCCAGCAGATGGCGGTATTTCGGTACGCGTCCGCCGTCTGCCGAAAGCACCACCAGCTGTTTGAAGCGGAGGGAATCCAGGGCCCGCACGACATCATCCTCCGTCAGGGCCAGGACCGGATCGCGGTTGGACTTCTGGTTGCAGGCGTTGGTGAGGGAATTGAGCGACAGCGGGTAATATTCCGGCGTCGTCAGCTCCTTTTCTATCAGGCTGCCTAGAATGCGCACTTCATTTTCGTTAAGTATGGTCTCCACGTGTAAACCCCGGATGTAATCAGTGAAAGGTCGGCATCTTTTCCTGGAAGAGCACATACGGGCTGACAATCAGCATCGCAAACTTTTTATGCTTGTCCTCTTCCCAGGAGCGGATCTTTGAGTCTGATGGCTTGCCGATCAGGCCGTTTTCCACCAGCTGCTGAATTATCTCGACATCATCGGCCGCAACTTTTTGGGCGGTTTCAGCAAGGTCAAGGGTATCATCCACCAGAATCAATCCGCCTCGCCCCAGGTGGGCCCGCAGGGAGCTCCAGTCAGCTTCATCAATTGTAAGAGCCAATTCTTCTTTACTTGGTAACATCCGTAATTCCCTCTCTTTGTATCTATTCTGCCGCTGCGGCTCCTCATTTTTTATCACGCGACGCAGACAAAGTCCACGCCTTCCTGCCAGCCGCGCCCTGCCGCGACGCTCCGGAACTGCTCCCGCGCACCGCGCACACCGATGGCCACGATCATTTTTCTTCCCTTCAGGTGCAGTTGGTCGGGGGAGATGACCGGCGCATGGTGCAGCATGCGCCCGATCTTCCTCGGATCGACATCCAGCCAGGTTGAAACCGTCACACCCGCCGCGGCCAGCAGCCGCTGCCAGGCCCGCGCTTCCAGCCCCGCACCGGCGATGACGACATCGGCGGCACCCTTCAGGAAGCCGTGAAGCAGGTGGTGGCATTTGCAGTCCCGGAAAGCGTGCAAAGTATATTCATCCATCGTACGGGTCGCGCGTTCCGGGTGGTCGCGCCAGAACAGCAGCGTCTGCGGCAGGCGGGTAAACCGTACCCCTGCCGCCCCCATGCGCAGCCAGAGGTCATAATCCTCCGGCCAGCCTGCATCATGATATCCCCCGACCTCTTCCAGGATTGAACGGCGGGCCATGATGCTCGGGTGGACAAAGGGGGATTCCACAAACAGGTCTCGGATGATCAGGAAATGATCCGTCAGGCCGTTCTGCCAGGTTTCATAATCGATCATTCCCTGTTTGATGCCGCTCCGCGGGAAATGCCTGAAGCCGCAGGCCACCAGTCCCGTTTCGGGGTGAGCCTCCAGGTAGGAGGCCTGCTGTTCAAGCCGTCGGGGATGGCTGATGTCATCGCCGTCAAAACGTGCCAGCAGCGGAGACCGGCAGGCTTCCAGGCCGGCATTGAGGGCTGCCACCAGCCCGCCCCCCTCGCGCCGGATAACGATGACTCGGCTGTCTCTACTGGCAGCTCCGGCAAGGATGGCTGCCGTTCGGTCGCTGGAGCCATCATCAACCGCGATCAGCTCCCAGTCGGTACAGCTCTGGCGATACAGGGAGTCCAGCGCTCCCGGCAGGTAGCGCTCTTCATTGCGGACCGGCATGAGGATTGAAATCAGCGGCATTGGTATGAATAGGTATTTCCGGAGTCAATCGGGCGCAAGCCGCCGGAGAACGGCTTGCGGTAAAGGAAGGATGAATCTGCCAGTTACTGTCAGGCTGCCAGCGACGGCAATCGGAATGAAACCGACCGGCGCCGTTCAAGACCGTGATACGGTTGCCTTGATGCTCGTATCGGGTCGCGACCGACCACAACCCATCCGGTTGACCGTTCAAAGGCGTGTACTTCACCGCAGGCGAGCATTCGGTCAAGGATGTGCGGAGGAACTGAGTCGGGTTCTTTGCAGGTGGTAATAATCGGGATCAGCATGACACCCTCACTGGGAATTGGCGATATTATACATACAGCGTACTAATATAAACGTTTCTTCGGCAAACTGCGCTGGATCGTCTGCAGATACACTCCGGGGTCATTGGCCTGGTTGTGAGCCGGATGCGCCGCCAGAAGATCATCGGAGCGATAGGGGACCGCAGACGCCCATAAACCGGCACTACTGGGGTTGCAGGCTCCTTTCCACGGGTCTACCGGGCGATACATGGAGCCTTCGGCTTTATAGACACCAAAGTGCAGATGGGGAATCTGTGAATTCCCGGAGCTGGCGACGTCGCCCAGGTGCTGGCCCCGCATGACTTTATCCCCCGGTGCAACAGTCAGCGAACTCTTGCGGAGATGGGCATACAGTGTCAGATACCGGACATTGTCGAGCGTGTGTTCGACAACGACAAAGTTGCCGGCATTGAAGCCCAGTGTTGCTCCTTTACCGTTTCCCGACGGCAAAGCACTTTTTTCCTGTTCGTCGCAGTCTTGATCGGTATCGCTCGGGCAGTGGTCGTATAATCCGTCTTTTGTCCACCGGACCACGCCATCGGCAGCTGCAAGAGCGCGTACACCCTGCTCGACCGATGAAACGACTATGTCTGTCCCCTGGTGTCCGAGATAGCCGGGCCTGCTGCACGCGAACGAGAGACCGGTGCCCCCGACGTCCGGATAGCCGATCCGGAAGTGCGTGCCGGCACAATCAATCCCGGGAACGCAGGAAATCGGCCAGCTGAAACCGGTTTCTGCTGCTGCAGGGAGGCAGCTGAGCAGCGCAGAAAAAAACAGCATTGATACAGTTTTGAAGGTAATCATGGTCAGAAGCTCAATCCTGCGGAAAAAAATGAAATTGCGAGAACAATAAAGTCTAAAGACTGACCCTGTTCAATTTTCTCTCAAAATAACGGACTGCTGAATCTCCTCCTGCAGGCCGCCCGATAGAGCATCACGGGGCAGCGTTACATCAAAACAGGCAGTTGCGAATTATAAATCTGCACACATAACATCCAAGAGATAAGCTTGCAGCAAGACAGCAAATATTATGCCGATAGTTTTTGCGGGGGTATGCCGCAATTAGTGCTTGACGATAGCGCGTTATATGGAGAGGATGGAATATAATCCAGAGGGGTGAATGAGCTTCATGAATGGAGTAGCAGGCCTTAACCGATGGTCGTTTGACCTTATTGCTGAAAAGCTGGCGCGCCACGAGCCGGGTCTTGAATTCCCGTACGATGAGCGTACGCGCGCTTCGGTTGCCATGATACTGCATCAGTCAGCCGGTGATGTTGAAGTTCTGTTTATTCAGCGTGCCGCTCATCACCAGGACCCCTGGTCGGGGCATATTGCTTTTCCGGGAGGCAAGCTGGAAGAGGGTGAGCTGGAATGCCAGGCCGCCTGCCGGGAAACGTTTGAAGAAACCGGGATTGACCTGGGATTGGGGCGTTATCTGGGGCGGCTTTCGGACATCATAGGGGCCAACCTGCCGGTGAGGGTCTCATGCTGTCTGTTTAGCATAGACCGGCTGCGTTTCCGTCCGGTCCTGAACGAAGAAGTGAGGGATCTTTTCTGGGTTTCGCTTTCCGACCTGCGTGATCCGGGACGGCATCTGCGGAGCAGTGTCGCTTTTGACCGGAAGCGGTTTGAAGTGCCGGCTATTCAGCTTCCCGTTGATAACAAGCCGGTGCTGTGGGGAATCACCTATCGACTGGTGACGCAATTTTTATCGCTGCTGGATGAAAGCGCGTCTGGTGGAGAATTCTGCAGACTACCTGCAATGGTAGAACTTGAAGAGGAGGATTTATCATGAGTGAAAAAACCGGAATCATAACATTTAAAGGAAACCCGATGACCCTGCTGGGCCCTGAACTCAAGGTGGGTGACGCAGCTCCCGACTTTGCCGTCGTTGACAACGGCCTCGCAGCCGTGAATCTCTCCAGCTACGCCGGTAAAATCAGGATCATCAGTGCCGTGCCGTCCCTCGATACTCCGGTATGCGACACGGAAACCCGCCGTTTCAACCAGGAGGCGGCTTCATTGCCGGGAGATATCGTCGTGCTGACGGTTAGCCTCGATCTCCCCTTTGCCCAGAAACGGTGGTGCGGCGCCGCCGGAATCGACAAGGTTGTCACCCTGTCCGACTACCGCGACCGTTCCTTCGGGCTTGGGTACGGAGTACTGATCAAGGAGCTGCTGCTGCTGACCCGCGCCGTTTTTGTCGTTGATGCAGCCGGCATCATCCGCTACATCCAGATCGTTCCCGAGGTTACCGGCGAACCTGATTACGCGGCCGCTATCGCAGCGGCAAAAGCTCTGCTGTAACAGCTGTTTTTCTTTCAGGACGCTCCTGGGGAGCGTCCTGACCATCCGAATCATCAGGGTAAAGAAGGGAGAATTATGTCAATCAGGGACAGTTTTTTTCTGGATCGGGACAAGTCGGTGCTGGTAGTTATCGACGTGCAGGAAAAACTGTGCGTTGCAATGCATGACGGTGTGTTGAAGAAGCTGGTGAAAAATATCGGGATTCTGCTGGAGAGTGCAGCCGAACTGAATATTCCGGTTCTGGTGACCGAACAGTATGTCAAGGGACTGGGGGAAACTCTGCCGGAACTGAAGGAGAAGGCGGCGGCAGCTCCCCGCTACGAGAAGATGGCCTTCAGCAGTTGCGGCAGTGCTGAATTTGTTGATGCGCTCAAATCGACCGGGCGGACGCAGGTAGTGATCACCGGCATGGAAACCCATGTCTGTGTCCTGCAGACGGTTATCGAGCTTCGTGAAGCCGGTTTTGTTGTCCATGTCGTGAAGGACGCCGTCATGAGCCGGAGCAAGCATAACTGGCAGACTGCCGTTCAGGCCATGACTCTTGCCGGAGCGATCCCTACCTGTACGGAATCGGTCCTGTTTCAACTGCTGAAGGTGGCCGGGACGGAGGAATTCAAAAGACTGTCGAAACTGGTGAGGTAAGGGACGGCACTGCATAAATCAGATGTGAAAAACTCCGGGATGTAAAAGTCCCCCGGAGTTTTTTTATTCTGCAGAAAAAACATGCCGGACGATCTCGGCGTGGTGCTGAATACGGGCCAGGCCGGGCAGATCGGATTTGTAGGAGATGAACGGGACGCCGGCACTGCCGGCAGCCAGCATGTCTACCTCGCCGTCGCCGATAAAAAGAGCTTCTTCCGGTTTGACTCCAAAGTAGTCCAGCACTTTCAGCAGCGGTTCCGGGTGCGGCTTCGGGTGAGTGACCTGTGATGCCGTCATGATGTATTCGAAATAGCCGGACAGCCCGAAATCCTCAATGATCATATCCATTGACGTCGCCCGATTGGTGCATATCGCCAGGGATGTGTGTCCTTTCAGCTGGTCAAGAGTGGTGACAAAGCCGTCTTCCATTCGCATGTAGGGCATCAGGTCACGGTAGCGAATGGTTTTGGCAAACTTGAGGGCGTCTTCCCGCTGCGGGTCAGCGGTGAAAAAATAATCCATCACGGCATGAAACGAATAGGTGTGGAGCACCCTTCTGGCTTCGCTGTTTTCCCGGTCGATTTCCGGCCTTCCCAGAAATCCCATGACGCTGTTGTAAAAAACATAGTTGGATTCTATTGAATCAAGGATCACGCCATCACAGTCATAGATGACGACTTTATAGCGGCTTTTCAATGTGTTCACTCGTAGGCTCCGGTGCTGGATTTTCATTTTTGTTTATGAACTCCTCCCATTCGATCGGGAGCAGATATTTTTTGCGGCTGTTGCACTCTTTGCAGGCCGGGACAACATTGTTGCGGGAGGCCTTGCCACCGCGCGATACGGGAACCAGGTGATCCATAGTCAGCTCTTCCGGGGGGAAGCGCTGGCCGCAATAGTGGCAGATACCCAGGGCCAGGCGGTTTTGCCACCAGCGGCTCTTGCGGAGTTCCCTCGACTTCTCCCGTTCCCGCTTGATGTCCGCTTCGCTGATCTCCAGGATGAAATGTTCCATGATTACGCCTTCAGGATAATTTTAAATGACTGATTCGAACATGTCAGGATATCCGAAAATGCAGCAATAGGGTAGGATAAAATCAGGAATTTTATAGAGTATCTCCGATAATGAACAAAAAAAGGTTGAAATGATTTGAATAGTGCGCTATAAAGCCTATTCTTAATGCGCTTGTAGCTCAGCTGGATAGAGCAACGGACTACGAATCCGTAGGTCGGGCGTTCGAATCGCTCCAGGCGCACCAAAATATCAAGGGGTTACGGCTTATGTCGTAGCCCCTTTTTGCGTATTGCCATGTGAATTGCAGATCTGATTTAAGTTGGGACCAACTTATGTGCAGAAAACTGCGTCCCGTTTTGCCCGCATTGAATAACAACTAAATACCCCGCAACACTGCAATGCAGACAAGTTCAAAATGTATCCTGGGTCATCGGCACGTTGATGCCGGGTCATTTTTTCAATGTCGGCTCTCAGTACAAAAAAACTGCTTAAACTTGCCACTCCTTCCACAATGGTTCCCTCAAAAATCTGTGGTTTCCGCAGAAAATTGTGGCCAGACGTTCCACTTTCTCTTCTCCGATGTCCTCTCCTGTAGATCTATTGCACCGATATTACTTGGTTAATCCGGTTTTATTTTTTATGTCGATGATTGGCAGGCTGCTTGCTCTTTAGTAGGCAACTTAGACTGTCTCACTCGAAAGCGATTTTTCATAATTCTTGAGAAGGAGATAAAACTGAATGGTGGGCAATGAAAATATCTATTAAGGAGGTGAAAAAAGGAAAGCGATACCTGGTAGATGGTCAGTAACAAAACTAATGCAATTAAAATTAAATCAAAGGGAGAATGTATGAAAAGTTTTATCGGACGGAAAGCGTATCTTTTATCGGTATTGGTTATGAGTGTTTTTATGTGCAGCCTGCCTGCCTTCGCCGGTTCGAATCACGACAATGACGACGATGACCGCAATCCCCCCACTAGTACAACCGCAGCAGGCCCCAAGGCAGTAAATCTTGGCACTGCCGGTAGTTTTGTGATCCTGACAAAAACCGGAATCACGACTACCGGAACCACTGCAATTGTTGGCAATATTGGTGTTAGTCCTATCGTTGCGACGTCCATGACCGGATTTGGGCTGATTGCGGATGCCACGAATACATTTTCAAAGTCATCACTAGTGACCGGGAAAATCTACGCCGCCGATTATGCTCCGCCAACCCCAACCAAAATGACCACCGCCATAAGCGATATGGAAATCGCGTTTACTGACGCCGCCGGCAGAGTATCACCTGACTTTACTGAACTGGGCGGCGGAGACATCAGCGGGATGACACTTCTTCCCGGCCTCTACAAATGGGCCACAGGCGTTTCAATCACAAATGGAGTTACTCTCGCCGGCGGACCAAACGATGTCTGGATCCTGCAGATGGCCGGCGATATGGTTGTGAACAACGGCGCCATAGTTACCCTGAAAGGCGGAGCACAGGCCAAGAACATATTCTGGCAGGTATCCGGCAAAGCGACCCTTGGGACGACGGCTGACGTCAAGGGAATCATTTTGAGTCAGACGCTGATTTCGATGAATACCGGCGCAACGCTGAGCGGTCGGGCGTTGGCACAGACTGCGGTTACCTTGATCGCAAATACCATTACCGCCCCGTAACACAGGCCGGTAACTCTTGATGTTTACGCACTTATCCCGTTTGCCATGGTTCGGACTGAAATCGGGTTAAAAAATGGGGGCAGGCTGTTTAGAATCTCAGTCTGCCCCTTATTGTTGTTTGAACGGAAGAGGAGGAGGAAAAGATGTTCAACTATACAATCTCAATTGGCGCAATCGCTGTGATAACTTATCTGGTTCAGATTCAAGCATATAACAAGTCACACCACTGAGTGTAGAGTGCCAGCGACCTTTCTTGACGTTGAGCCATCGTTATCGTGAGTGTGTGAAATATATGTCCAGCACTCTATTCCAAATCTGGCAGTGCACCATAAAATCAGAGGGTTAGACAGAAAAGTCTAGCCCTTTTCTTCCTTCTGGCGAAGAATCTGATGCTGAATGCAACATCCGGGGGGCGGAGGAGAATGTCTTGAGTTGATCGGAATATTGGACGGCTTTTTCCTACATGATTTTTACTCATCTGCCGTCCAACATTTCCAATGAGGTGTGAAGACGAAAGGCCCACAAAAATGTGGGCCTTAACTGTTATGTAACTTCTGCATGTAGAAAATCAATTCACGTACAGTGTAAACTGAACCTCACGGAGCGGCTGGTCTGGACGGGATCATTCCCCTGCATCAGTAGGCGATATTTCGCTGCGGCGCGGTCCCGGACACTATCTGCGCGAAGGCCTTCCCCTGATCCGAATTTATCAGGAGATAGCGGGGAAGTTTCGCCACGCTGTCCGCAGGACCGGCATGATGGGCCACAATTGTGAAGGTTGCGGCATAACCGGCGGCGGCTGCTTTCTTCAGCAGCTCATCGTCAAATATGCCGAACGGCCAGGCCAGCATGTCCACCTTTCCGCCCAACTCCTTTTCGATCTTCGCCTTTGACTTGGTCAGCTGGGTCGCCACCGACTTTTCATATTCCTGCGGCGTCATCTTTTTCTTGTCCCGCTTGAAGTTCGGGTGCCAGTAGGTATGGCTCTGGAAGTCGAACAGGCCGGTCTTCTTCAACTCACGGATCTGGTCCCAGGTCATGGCGTATTTGGCGTTTGAAACCGCTGAGGGATAGATGAACACCGTTACCGGGACGTTGTACTTCTTCGCAAGCGGCAGCATGTCAGTGTACACGGTTTTATGCGCATCATCCTCGACGATAACCACCGATTTGGCAGCCGGTGCGGGCCCCTTCTTCTGATACCAGTCGACCAGCTGCCGCAGCGGGATGACTTTATAGCCATTGTCTCTCAGGTATTTGAGGTGAGACTCGAACACCGGCGTGGTTATGGTCATGCCGTCGGCGACCGTCGGACCGAAACGGTGGTAGAGGAGGATCGGAACCCGGACTTCCTGACTCAGGGCAGGCTGACTCTTTTTTATTTCAGGCGGGGCGGCATGTGAAAGGGAGATGGATAGCGAAAAGAACAACAGGGCCAGCAGCTGCAGACGGCACTTCATAAACAAATGACCTCCGGAAGATGATTGTGACTGGCATCTTAACAAAGTTGCTTCTCGGAAGCGATCAATTTAAGCTGTGACATTTAATAGGCCGGGTTTTCCCGGCCTATTAAATGTCATTCGTCATCGGTGATGATATTTATTGCGGAATATAACGTGTTCGCTTAATCGATTTTGAATTGGCTCACTATTCGCCGCAGATCGTCGGCAAGCACGGAAAGCCGGTTGGCTGCAGAAGCTGAATCTCTGGCCCCCTGGGAGGTCTTGCCGACGACTTCGGTGATATGCTGCATGTTGTTGCTGATTTCCGAGGTCGTGGCGGTCTGCTGTTCGGCGGCCGTGGCAACCTGGTGAATCTGGGCGTTGACGTCGTTGATCTGCTGGAGGATCTGTTCGAGAGCCCTGCCGGAGTCGGCCGCCTTCTCGCTCCCCTTGGAGACTTCGTTGACCCCCTCTTCCATGGCGATCACCGCGCCCTTTGTTTCCTGCTGGATGGCCTTGATCATCCCGCCGATTTCCTTGGTCGCACGTGTGGTGCGCTCGGCCAGTGCCCGCACCTCGTCGGCGACAACGGCGAAGCCTCTTCCCTGCTCTCCCGCCCGGGCCGCCTCGATAGCGGCATTCAAAGCCAGCAGGTTGGTCTGGTCGGCGATGTCTTCGATGGTACCGACGATTTCCCCGATCTGGTCGGAGCGGCTTCCCAGGCTTTCAACCGCTTTTGCGGAGCTCATGACCCGTTCGGCGATGCTGTTCATCACGCCAATGGTCTCGTTCACAACCCGGGCCCCGGAAACTGCGGCTGCACTGGCCTGCTGAGAACCTTCCGAAGCCATCTGGCAGTTCTGGGCAATGTCTCCGGACGTGGCTGACATTTCTTCACCAGCCGTGGCCACAGTTTCGGCCTGGGCTGCCACCTCCTCGGCACCGGCGGCCATCTGGACGGCAGTGGACTGTAGTTCCACGGCAGAGGAGGATACCTGCTCACTGGTCTGGGCAATCTGGGAGATTATCCTCCTGATTTTATCCACGAGCGAGTTTATTTCGTCGGCAAGCTGCCCGAATTCGTCATTGGACCTGACAACGATCTGTTTGGTAAGATCCCCCTCGCCCCTGGCGAGATCGGTTACCTTGGCAACAAAGTCGTTGAGCTTCCGTGTGACGGTTATGCGCAGGACGATCATCAGGCAGATGAAGCTGGCGACCAGCGCCACTAAACCGGAAACGAGGAGCCACAGGGTGGCTTCCCTGCTTGCCGCGTAACCCTGCTCGATGCTGGTGTTGAGCTTGAGTGCCCCCAGCATCTTAGTTTCCTTGTCATGACAGCTCTGGCAGCGTTCTTCGTTGGGGAGAGGAAGCACGGTCTCAAGAATGTGAGTGCCGTTTTGGATACCCTCGGAACTTGCAGTTGTATTGCTTTTTAATACCTCTGCTACGAGTGAATCACCCTTTGCGCCGGTGCCGCGTTCCTCACCCTTCTCGTTGTATATGGAAAAAGACACAGCCCGTTTTTTTTCAATGACGTCTTTGATGTAGGCATCAACTTTTTTCATGTCGTCTGCCATCATCGCGGTTTTTATGTCATCTCCCATGACATTGACAAATGTCAGGCTGTTTTCCTTCTGCAGTCCGACCAGCGCCTGTCTTTCCAGGTACAGGGCCGCTCCTCCCACGATAACGAGGCCTGTCACCAGGGCCAGGGTTGCCGCTACGAGAATCTTGGTGGCAATGCCGGTTTTTCTGCCTGCCCGTGCGGATGAATCGGTAAAATCGTGTTGTGACATACATTTTCTCCCGAGTTATACGTATTGCACCATGTCAGTCAGTGCCTATCAATGTGTACAAGTGAATTGCAGATACGGGAAACTGGACTTTTGATGATCTTGAATCCAGACATGATCATACAACATTATAATCATGTTTGTTAAAAAAACGGGTAATTATAGAAATTTTGTGCGGATATGCAAGGAGGTGTGTCGTGGGGCGAACCAAAGACCAGAATGACCCTCTGGTGAACAGTTCTGTGAATCGAGGTAACAGTATGGAAGAATGATGACGAGGGTGGCTATGCAGTTTAAATCGTTACTGCCGGACTTGCTGCGTACTGAAATAAAGCACCGGGAAGACTGCCTGTTTCCAGACTGCCTACCCGGTGTGTTCGAAGCAATGATGTTTCTATATTAAAGTCAGTGCGGCTATTCCTTGATGTACTTTTTCCCTTCAGTCTTGATGAAGTCGATCAACTGCTTGACCGACGCCGACGTCGCCCCTTTGGTAATCAGCAGGATCGGGCTGTTGGCTTCGGGTGAAGGCTTGATGCCCTTGACCGAATTGTCAACCATGCCGAGAGGATCAATGCCGATCGCTTCGGGGTTAGTAGCGACGGTGTCCTTGATCCCATTGTAATCCGTGGTCTCCTGGTTCTCGGCAATGATCTTCTCGCCATCCAGAATTATCTTGGTGAAGAGGGCATTCTGGCCGGGGGAGTTCTTGCCCCATACGACAAGCACCGGGGCATCTTTGCCGCCGACATCTTTCCAGTTGGTGATCTTGCCGGTGAAGAGTCCCTTCATCTGCTCCTTGGTCAGGCTGGCGACCGGGTTGGATTGGTGCAGCAGGACGACTGTCTTGTTGGTGCCGATCTCGACGGTCTGCAGGGCTGCTTTGTCGATGGTGACACCATCCTTGGCGGCCCCGGCGATCATGCCGTCCAGTCCGACGGCCGTAACCGCTACTTCCAGATCACCTTTCCAGAGCTGCTTGAGGCCGTCTTTAGGGGTGCTCTGCAGGATGATCAGGTTATTGCCGGTGGCTTTTTCAAAAGGTGCTTTGACCGGGGTGAATACGGTAGCGACGGATGCTCCGCCTCCCCCCAGTTTGATCTCGGCGGCGGTTGCCAGTGAAACGGAAAGGGCCAGGGTTGTTATGAAATTATTTTTTGATAAATGTCTTTCCTGCTCCGTTCAGATAATCAAGCAACTTCTTTACATCTCCGCTCGGTTCACCGACGGTATACAGGCTTACAGTCTTGGAAATGTCCGGGGTTGAAGGTGGCTTTACCGAACTGTCTACCATAGCCATTGAAGGCAATACCCCAATCGCTTCCGGGGTTGATGCTACGAAGTCCTTAACGTCCTGATCGCCTGCAACAGTTGCCGGTTCCGCGAGCAACTCTTCGTTATTCATGATCTGGCGTGAAAACTCGGCCAGTGTTCCTTTATTATTACTCGATATGGCGACGATGATCGGGGCTTCATTGCCACCAACCGCTTTCCAGTTAACTGTCTTGCCGCTGAAAATTGCTTTAAGCTCATCCTTGTTCAGGGCTGATACCGGGTTGGACTTGTGAACTACCACAACTGAACTGGTCTGCAGGATGGGGATTGCCTTGAGCTTGGATACGTCAGCAAAAACAATGGCTCCCTTTTTGATATCGGCGGTTATGTTTTCCAGAGATGCGTCGGTTATGGCTGCCTGCACTTCTCCTTTGCCAAGCTGGGCAATAGCGGCTTTGCCTGCCATTTTGTAGGATTCCAACAGGATGCCGGTGGCCTTTTCAAACGGCACTTTGACGGGGTTGACGATCATGTCGGTCGCCGTAGATCCAGCAGCAATCTTCAGTGGCTGCGCAAGTGCGACGGTGGAACATAACAGGGAAACAGCAACGGCAAGGGCTAAACTTTTCATACGGGTATTCTCCTTTTTAGTTGTGTTGGATAGCTGTTTATTTCGCTTGACAGCCTGCAGAGGCAAGCAGCAGCACTTTTGGATTAAATGCGTTTTATAATCTGAACCAGCCGACCATCTGCTGCAGGTCGGACGCCAGTTTTGCAAAATTTTCGGATGTTCCCTTTATTTCGCCCACCGATACTGTTAATTGCCGTGTAACATCATTTATACCGACCATGGTGCGGTTGACATCCTCGGCAGTTGCCGATTGCTCTTCGGTGGCGGTGGCGATGGTCTGAACCATATTGAAGACCTGCTCGACGTGCTCAACAATATCTCCCATAGATCTTATCGTGCCGTTGACATGCTGAATTATTCCTTCAATCGCAATGCGCTCTTTTTTCATAATCTGCACCGATGCGTCAACTTCGTCGTGCATATCCTTGACGGTTCGGCTGATTTCGCCGGAAGATTCAATGGTGCGGTGGGCCAGCTGGCGGACGCTGTCTGCCACAACCGCGAAGCCGCGTCCCATATCGCCGGCCCGGGCCGCCTCGATGGAGGCATTCAGTGCCAGCAGGTTGGTCTGGTCGGCGATGTCCTTGATCATCTCGACGATCTCGTTGATAGCCTCCGACTTTGCACCCAGGGCCTCGGTCTTTTCAGCCGACTGGCGCACGATGTCGGCAAAGGCGAACAACTCCTTTGAGGTCGTATCCAGGGCTTTTTGTCCGTCCAGGGCGATCTGCTTCATACGGCCGGCCGAGTCGGAGGTGTTCATGGCATTGCCGGAGACATCCTGAATGGTCTGGACCATTTCGGTCATGGCGGTCACGGTGGTTTCAATTCCGTTGGTCTGGGTCAGGGAATTGCGCTCCAGTTCATTGGCGGTGGAGGCAAGCTCCTCCGAGCTGCTGGCAACCGTTGCGGTGGAAACGCTGATTCGGCCGACCATTTCACGCAGATTGTGCACCATCTTTTCCATCGCGCCCTGCACCTGGCCGAACTCGTCGCTGCTTTTCCGGATATCGCTGACGTGCAGATTTCCGTCGGCAACACTTTCAGCCACGGTGATCAGCTGGTTGAGCGGTTTGATGACCGAACGGAAGCCCCACACACCGAAGAAGGTGCCGATGATTGCGGCAGCCGAGCCGATGGCAAGCAGCAGTACAATGCTTGTTTTGACCATCTTGTTGACGGCGCCGATCGCTTTTTCCTGTTCACCCTTGGCGGCAGAAGTTGTTTCCTTTCCCTTCTCCCCTTGCTTGACAACGACTGCACGCAGCTTTTCCCCGGCCTTGACTGTCAGCTCGGTGGAGGAAATCCGCTTTTTCAGTGCGCTGATGATACCATCTTCGGCATACAGCTGGTTCCGGATGGCGGATAGTGACGATGTCGCTGCTTTTAGTAATTTAAGCTCATCCTTTGCCCCAAGTTTGAGGAGGGATTTTTCCACGACGGCAGTGCGTTCGGTTATGCGGGTGAAAAGGCTCTTTATCTCGGGATCAAGCTTGTCGATCTCTGCGGTGGAATTGAGAGTGAAGAGCCTGTTGGTCTGCCCCTCCACCATGAGCCCAAGGGCAACCAGCTCCGAGTTGTCCAGCAGGATCGTATTGGCAGCATTGGATTGACCGAAGCTGCTTCCCTGTTTCTGTGTTTCGATCCCTACCTTTTCAGTAGCGAGTGTTGCCTCCTGGTCCAGAGCCAGGTACAGCCCATTCAGCTTTTCCGAAAGATCTTTTCCCGGTTCCAGTGCCTTGTTTTTGCCCTCGGCGTCATCCTTGGCCGAAAGGGCGGCGGTCTGGAGTTTGATATACTCATTCAGTTTGTCGGAAACAACTTTTGTGTCGCTCCCTATAGCCTGATTTTCATTGCGGTAATCGTTCTTGTCGATACGGGCCAGCACCGAGTTGACTTTGCCCTTGGCGATCAATACAGCGGTGGGTTTCTGGGCGTTCTGCACCGTCACAAAGATCAGCTGCAGGTCTTTGTACAGGTTGCGGAGCTCCTCCACGCTGCGAAGCCTTGTTGAATATTTACCCGTATCCTTCAATGCCGCCGCAAAGGTATTATTTCGGCCTGTCTGCAGTATGCGTATGCGTTTGTCCAAATCCTTAAGTCGTGCGGAGGATTCTTTCATCTGCTGGGTGACCTTGCCCGCCGCATCTGTAGCTGCCTTTTCGGAGGCGATCCGGGCGTTTGCCGCAGTGAAAAGCTCATCGGCAATTCCGGATAGTTCTTCTTCTGCCCCAAGCTTGCTGCTGCTCATCTCTTCCAGCGACTGCTGCGAGGTCTTGAATGCGGCAAGGGATTTCTCGGCTTCCGACTTGAAGGACTGAAATTCCTTCAAATCCCTGGCGGAATTAACCTTGACCAGATCGGTAATAGCGCTCTGCAGTTCCTTCTGGAATTCAACGGTGCGCATCTGGTAGGGGGTGCTCTTCTGGGTCAGGTAGGAGAGCTTCCCCTTGATGAAGGTCATGCTGAAGATGCTGGTGATGACGATCGACCAGATCGCCACCGCGCCGATAACCATGTTGAGAATTAGCTTGGTTTTGATTTTCATTGGTGCCATCCCGAAAAGCGGCCTGCGATGTCCCGGCCGGATTAATTAAGTGGGGACACTACCATGGTTTTTTGGGAATTCATAAAAAAAACAGAACAACGACTCATTTCTGTTGTAATTAGTAAGCATCGGGCATATTCCGGTAAACGACACAACTATCCAAACGGGAGGTTACGCGAGTATGGAAGAACGGATCAACGATCTGGAGATGCACTACATGCAGCAGGAGCATACTATACAGGAACTGAATGAAATCGTCTGTCGCCAGGAGCTGATGCTGGAACAGTTGCGGCGCGATTTCAGAGCGCTGAAGGAGCAGGTTATGACGATGTCGCCCTCAGTGTCCCGCGACCCTGATCAGGAAGAGCCGCCGCCGCATTATTAATTCCACTTCCGCACCAAAGCGGCATCTTCGCTGGCTACGTCAGTTTCCTTTTGACTTTCGTCTCCTTCGTCTGCTACAAATCTCAGCACATTTGAATGTACCACCCGGTTTTGGTGCCGTGCCCCGCAGGCACGGTTAAAAGGGAAGAAGGTGAAAATCCTTCGCTGACCCGCAACTGTAACAGGCGATGAACGCCGCAAGATGCCACTGGAATTATCCGGGAAGGCGCGGCCAGTAAGATGACCCTGGAGCCAGGAAACCTGCCATTCCGAAGCTGTTTTGGGACCTCCGTGGAACGAGGGGCCGAAGCCTGATCGTATCTAGATTGCACGGTTTTCGAGCCCCTGTCCCTTTCCCGGACAGGGGCTTTTTCTCTTGCATCGTCATTGACTATTAACCCGGTTTATCAGGACCAGGAGGGCAGTATGGCACAGATAATCTTCATCACCGGCGGAGCGCGGAGCGGCAAAAGCATTTTTGCCGAAAAGAGGGCACGGGAATTCGGTGCGCCGCTCGGCTACCTGGCAACGGCCCAGACGCTGGACAGCGAAATGGAAGAACGCGTCAAACGGCACCGACAGCGGCGCGGCAGCGAGTGGAGCACAATCGAGGAGCCGGTTTACCTGAGTCAGGCGCTGGCCCGTTGTGACGGCCAGTTTCAGGCGATTATGGTGGATTGCCTGACTCTGTGGCTCTCCAACCTGTTGTTCAAGTATGAAGACGCCGGAGAACAGGTTGAAGAGCGGATACTTGAGGATCTGCAGCGGCTGAAGAGTACGCTGCAGGGGATGGTGACGCCGGTTGTTCTGGTCAGTAACGAGGTCGGCATGGGGATCGTGCCGGACAATGCCCTGGCGCGGCTGTTCCGGGACATCTCCGGCACGGCGAACCAGACGATTGCCGTGGCGGCGGATGAGGTGCATGCCGTCATCAGCGGCATTCCGCTGCGCTTGAAATAAGCTTTGTACTTAATGCTTTTTTTAAAAAAGGAGAATTTATATGGACATCGTCAAAGAAACTCTCAAACGCATAAAGCCGGTCAGCCCGGAACTGCTGCTGCAGGCACAGGCCCGGCTGGACAACAAGACCAAGCCGCTAGGGTCGCTGGGGCGGCTGGAGGAATTTGCCCGCCGCGTCGTCGCCATCAGCGGCAAACCTGATCCGGATATTTCCCGGAAGGTCGTATATACCTTTGCCGGGGATCACGGCGTCACGGAAGAGGGGGTTTCGCTGTTTCCCCGGGAAGTTACCCCCCAGATGGTGCTTAATTTCCTTTCCGGCGGTGCCGGGGTTAACGTGCTGGCCCGGCATGTCGGAGCGGATGTGCGGGTCGTCGATGTCGGGGTCGATTATGACTTCGCGGGCGTTTCCGGCCTGATCCACAAAAAAATAGCCCACGGCACGAAAAACTTTGCCAAGGGTCCGGCCATGAGCCGCGACGAGATGCTTGCCGCCCTGACCGTCGGCATCGAGCTGGCCGATCAGTGCCGCGTGGAGGGAGTGGGACTGGTCGGCACCGGCGAAATGGGGATCGGCAACACCACGCCCTCATCGGCCATCATCGCGGCTCTCTCCGGCAAGACAGTGGCGGAGGTGACCCATCGCGGCACCGGCATCGGCGACGAGGCGCTGATCAACAAGATCCGGGTCATCGAGCTGGGGCTGGCGCTTAACAAACCGGATCCCCGTGACCCGCTGGATGTGCTGGCCAAGGTCGGCGGGCTGGAAATTGCGGCGATTGCCGGCCTGGTGCTGGGGTGTGCGGCCAATTCAGTTCCGGTCGTGATCGACGGCTTTATCTCCACGGCCGGAGCCCTGATCGCCTCGGAACTGCATCCCCATGTGCGTGACTATATCTTTGCCGCCCACCAGTCGGTGGAAATCGGTCATCGCTTCATGCTGGAGCGGATCGGCGCAGAACCGATTCTGGATCTCCAGTTCCGCCTGGGTGAAGGGACCGGGGCGGCTCTCGCCATGACGCTGATTGAGGCCGGAGTAAAGGTGTTGAAGGAGATGGCGACCTTTGAACAGGCCGGAGTATCGCAATGATGAAGGATGAAGGATGTAGGAAATTGTTTTTAACTTGACCCTTGGGCTCTTATAAAAATTGAAAAGGAACTGAACCGATGCCGACCCAGATCGAATTTGCCCGCCAGGGCATCATCACCCCCCAGATGCAGAGCGTCGCCGTCAACGAGCTGCTTGAGGCGGAGTATATCCGCCGGATGACCGCCGAAGGGAAGATCGTCATCCCCTGGAACCACAACCGCAAGCCCTCCCGTGTGGCAGGCATCGGCAAGGGGCTTTCCACCAAGGTCAACGCCTCCATCGGCACCTCCTCGGACATCATCGACTACGATGCCGAGATAGCCAAGGCGCTGGCGGCACAGGAGTCGGGCGCCGATACGCTGATGGAGCTCTCCGTGGGGGGGGACCTCGACCGCGTCCGCCGCGAAGTCATCGCCGCCGTCGACCTGCCGGTCGGCAACGTGCCGCTCTACCAGGCCTTCTGCGAGGCGGCCCGCAAATACGGCGACCCGAACAAGCTGGACGAGGAGATGCTCTTCGATATTATCGAGAAACAGTGCGCCGACGGCATGGCCTTCATGGCGGTGCACTGCGGCATCAACCTCTGCACAATCGAGCGGCTGCGCAAGCAGGGGTACCGCTATGGCGGACTGGTATCCAAGGGGGGCGTTTCGATGGTGGCCTGGATGATCGCCAATGGTCGCGAGAACCCGCTTTACGAGAAATTCGACCGGGTCGTTTCGATCCTGAAGAAATACGACACCGTACTGTCGCTCGGCAACGGCCTGCGCGCCGGGGCGATCCACGACTCCTCCGACCGGGCCCAGATCCAGGAGCTGATCTTCAACTGCGAACTGGCCGAGATCGGCCGCGACATGGGGTGCCAGATGCTCGTGGAGGGTCCGGGACACGTGCCGCTGGACGAGATCGAGGGGAACATCCAGCTGCAAAAAAGGATGAGCGGCGGCGCGCCGTACTACATGCTGGGGCCGATCGCCACCGACGTGGCTCCCGGTTTCGACCATATCACCGCCGCCATCGGCGCGGCCCAGTCGAGCCGCTTCGGCGCCGACCTGATCTGCTACATCACCCCGGCCGAGCACCTGGCGCTCCCGAACGAGGAGGACGTGCGCACCGGCGTCAAGACCGCCAAGATTGCCGCCTATATCGGTGACATGAACAAGTACCCGGAAAAGGGGCGCGAGCGGGACAAGGAGATGTCCAAGGCGCGCCGCGACCTGAACTGGGAGAAGCAGTTCCAGCTGGCGCTCTACCCGGAGGACGCCCGCGCGATCCGCGCCAGCCGCACTCCGGAGGACGAGGATACCTGCACGATGTGCGGCGATTTCTGCGCCTCGCGCGGGGCGGGGAAGCTGTTCGCCTGCGACTTGAGGGGCGACAAAATCTAGTCTCAGAACTTTTCACCACTAAGACACTAAGAAAAGCTTATAAAACCATGAAACTCTTAAACCAGGGGAGATGGAATATAACCCTTCGTGCTCTTAGTGTCTTAGTGGTGAGACGCTTTTTAGAACTTTGACAGGACAGCCATGAAAATCCTCCCTTCCGATGATTCGTACCGTACCTTCTGCGACCTGACCGGCGGCTACCGCATGTTCTGCGTCATGGCCGAGGCGCTCAAATCCGGCATCATCGACCTGCTGGAGGAGGGGGGATGTGTATTTGAGGAGTTGCTGCAGGCGACCAATCTGAAGCCTGATGAGGGTCGGCGTTTCATCGCGCTGCTGGTGAATGTCGGGCTGGTCGAACGGTATGACGGGCGCCTCTCCCTGTCGCGCTTCAGCAGGACATACCTCAGCCGGACGAGTCCCACGACCCAGCGCCATGTTATCGAGTTCGAGCCGACGCTTATTGAGAACTGGCAACAGCTCGGGACCTTGTTGCAGCAGGGGCAGGGGACGCTGCTCCGAGAACGGCCGGACAATGAATGCAGGGAGCGGCTGCGGCTCTTTCAAAAGGCGATGAACGAGGCGGCGGCGGTCCGCTCCCGGGAGCTGTGGGATGCACTGACGGATCTGCCGGAGCAGGGGACGATCATCGACATCGGGGCGGGGGAGGGCACCTATCTGCGCGAGTTCCTCGCGCGCCATCCCCAGTGGCGGGGGATCGCCTGCGACCTGCCGGACGTCTGCGCGCAGGCGGCAGCCGGGCCGATCCCGCACAACCTGACTTTTCACCCCTGCAACATCCTGGAGCGGCAGGAGCTGGCCGCCCTTGTCGCCGGACATCGTGCCACGGTCGATCTGCTGCTGTTCTCCAACATCTGCCACTGCTACAGCCCGGACGAAAATCGGGCCCTGCTGGAGCGGGCCGGGGAGATGCTGACCGATGAGGGACTGTTGGTTGTCCACGATTTCTACCGGGACGCCAACAGCTTCGGCGCGCTGTATGACCTGCACATGCTGGTCAACACCTGGAACGGACGCAGTTACACGACCGCCGAAACCGCAGCGCTGCTGAAGGGCGCCGGCTTTCCCCACCACTCGATAATTGAACTCCCTTCCAGCTCTCTCGCTCTGGTAGCTACCCGTACCTCGCCGATTCAATCAGCTTCGTCACTGTTTACCTTGAAGCGCCACGCCCTCTCCCACGGTTTCTTTGCCGCGGTGGAGCTCGATCCGGCCCGCATCCGGAGCGAGGCATGGGTCCGGGCCAAATGCGCCTACGGCTGCTCCCGGTACGGCAGGCGGTGGAGCTGCCCGCCCCGCGCCATGGACCAGGCCGGGTTCGAGGAGCTGCTGGGGTGCTATTCGCGGGCGCTGCTGGTCGCCGGACAGCCGCCGCTCAAGGATTTTCAGGAAAAACTGCTGGGGTTGGAGCGGGAGGCGTTCTTAAGCGGGTTCAAGAAAGCGCTGGTTTTCAGCGGCGGCCCCTGCTGCTGGTGCGGGGAGTGTGACGACACGCAGTGCCGCTTTCCGGAGAAGAGGCGGCCGTCACTGGAGTCGTGCGGCTGCGATGTCTTCGCCCTGGCGGAGAGCTGCGGCATCCCGGTCGCGCCGCTGCGCAGCAGTGATGATTTTGTGCAGTATATGGGTCTGCTGCTGGTGGATTAAATAAAATCGTCGAGCCTTCTGATTTGAAGGGGCCGAACCTTTTCATTTCAGGAATGAATGCAGGCACGCCCCCCCCCTTTGTATTCGCTTCTCAATCGCCGAAACTTATCCCGAGATCACGGGCCGTCAGCACCGTATCGCCGTCCGGCTGAACCCGTTTCTGGATCCCCAGCGCTTCTCCCAGCGGCACCAATGCGATGTCCGGCGAATGGAGCGCCACCATGTGATCAAATTTACCCATTTCGATGGCCCGCACGGCGGCGGCTCCGAAGCGGAGTGAGAGCAGGCGGTCGAAAGTCGTGGGTGAACCGCCGCGCAGCAGGTGGCCGAGGACCATGGAACGCGAGTCCTTGCCGGTGCGCTGCGAGACCTCCCTAGCCACATATTCGGCAACCCCGCCCAGCACTGCGTGCTGGCGGCCGACCTCGCCGGAGCCTTTGGTGATCACATCGCCTCCTTTCGGCAGCGCCCCCTCCGCCACGACCACGATCGCATATTTATGGCCGTGCAGCTCGTTGTCCATGATCTTGTCGCAGACCTTGTCGATATCGAACGGTATCTCCGGAATCAGGATTACATCGGCGTTGCCGGATATGCCGCTGTTCAGGGTGATAAAACCGGCATTGCGACCCATAACCTCCACCACCATGACTCGGTCATGGGACTTGGCGGTGGAATGCAGGCGGTCGATCGCCTCGGTGGCGATGCTGACGGCCGTATCGAAGCCGAAGGTAATGTTGGTTCCGCCCATGTCGTTGTCGATGGTCTTGGGAACGCCGATCACCGGCATCCCTTTTTCGGCAAAGCGGTGGGCGATCTCCAGACTGCCGTCGCCGCCGACGGCAACGAGGGCATCGAAGCGGAGGCGGCGGAAGTTGTCCAGAACCTTGTCCGACAGATCCCTGTTCTCCCATTCTCCCGCTGCATTGCAGACCGGCATCATAAAAGGATTGCCCTTGTTGGTTGTTCCCAGGATGGTACCGCCGACGCTGGCGATGCCGTTGACCTTTTCCGGAGTCAGGGCAATAATCTCTTCGGTGTTCATGAGGCCGGCATAACCGCATTTGATACCGTATACCTCCCATTGCCGGTTGTAGGCGGCCATGGTAACCGCCTCGATGACGGCGTTCAGTCCCGGTGCGTCACCGCCGCCGGTATTGATGCAAATCTTCATTCTCTTCGACATTCAGGCCTCCGTTGGTATTAAATAATTTTGGTCATTATATCTGCCGGTTCACGCGGAATTGTATCTGCATGCCAATCAGGCAGATGTCAGCGCCACCCGAGCGGCTGAAACCCTTTCTCCCGCAGGCATTGGTCAACAAACTGTTTAAATACCGGATCAGGCTCGTCAGACCGCATGATGCCAGAGCCCATTGTCGCGGTGGCGGCACCTGCGCCGCCGATGGCCGTGGCCCGGCCGATGTCGCCGGTGAAGACGCCGATTACGGCGCCGGTAGCCGCTCCGACAATGCCCGCCTTGCCGGTATCCTTGGCAATTTCTTTGCTCCTGTCACCGCCCGCCTGATAATCATTGGCCATGCTGATGCAGTCGTCAATCTCCTGATTCGCTTTAGCCCGGCCGATTTCCTTTAAATGATTGTTGGGATAAAGGACCGGACGTTTCGCTCCGCAGGCATTAAGAGTCAGGGTGAAGGTGAAAAGAAGTAAACAGTTGATGATGGTGCGCATGGGATGTGCTCCTTGGGGATATGTTAAAAAGAATCGCCAGAAACTGATAAATATCCTTCCCGGCTTCACGACGCAAGAAAACCGCTAATGGCCGCTATGGCCCGATCGATACCCGCAGCATCCACATCCAGATGGGTCACGAAACGCAGACGGTACAAGCCGGTGGCAAGAATGCCGCGTGCCTTCAGGTATTCTAACAGCTCTGCCGAGCGATTCTTGGCCGGGCCTGTCAGGTCGACAAACAGGATATTGGTATGCGGCGTTTCCACCTGCAGGTCGGGCAGATCGGCCAAACCTGCTGCCAACCGCAGTGCCAGGGCGTGATCCTGGGCCAGTCGGTCCAGATGATGATCAAGTGCATAGGTGCCCGCTGCTGCCAACATTCCAGCCTGGCGCATGCCTCCGCCTGCCATTTTCCGAATGCGATGCGCACGGGCAATATTCTCGCGGCTGCCGCACAGCACTGAACCGACGGGAGCGCCCAGTCCCTTGCTCAGGCAGACTGAAACGCTGTCGAAGCAGCCGGCAATGCGCCGCGCTTCTTCGCGGACGTCGGTTCCAGTCAAGGCGGCCTGCGCCGTGGCGGCATTGAACAGCCGTGCTCCGTCAAGGTGCCGGGCCAGCCCTCTGCTCCCGGCTAGCTGCGTCGCCTGCTGCAGGTAGTCAAAAGGCAGCAGCTTGCCTCCCAGCGTGTTCTCCAGCGCCAGCAGCCGGGTACGGGCAAAGTGGGCATCATCAGGCTTGATGGCCGCCTCGATGTCTTCCAGTGCCAGGGTGCCGTCCGCCCGGTGCTGCAGCGGCTGCGGCTGCACACTGCCGAATACCGCCGCCCCTCCCCCTTCCCAGCGGTAGCAGTGGGCAAACTGCCCTACGATGTATTCGTCACCCCGCTGGCAGTGGCTCAGTATGGCGCAGAGGTTGCTCTGTGTGCCGGAGGGGACGAACAGCCCTGCTTCAAACCCGAGCAGCGCGGCGATTTTTTCCTGCAGCGTATTGACGCCGGGGTCATCACCAAACACATCATCACCCAGAGGAGCGGCCGCCATGGCGTCGCGCATGGCGCCGGTCGGCAGGGTTACGGTATCGCTACGCAAGTCAACTATGGGTGTCATTGTGTACTCCTTCAAGAATTGATGCCTATTGGCAAGGGTAAAGGGGACAGCTGTATTTGTCCCCAGGCCGCATCGGCGGGCTCACCTTACGCCGGCGTCGGTCGCCTGTCAACGGGTTGCAGCGGTTGTTATGGCGAAAATGACATGTATCCCGCCTGTTTCTGAAACACCGGTGTCGCCGTTTCCGGTCGCGATCAATCACCGGTTGACAACACCGCCCATATCTCGGATAACCGATCCCATGAAGATTGCCGTCGTCGAAAATCCCCGCCCTCTTACGGTCGAACATTGCAACGACGTGGCCAATGCGCCGCTGTCGGCCAGCCTGAACAGCGGCTATGCGCTGGTCGTTGCCCGCCGGGCCGGGTGGGATACCGCACACCTGGACTTCACCGCCAGTAACAAAGATGCGGCGGCGATCGCGGCGGCTATCCTCGCCGAGGGCGCCGATATCGTCCTCATTCACTGGGTCTACTCCTGGGGGCATGAAGGGCTTGTCCGTGCCATCCTCGAACTGCTGCGCCGCGACAGCAACGCTTCCCTCGGTGCCTTCGGCCTGTTTCCCACCCTTTCCCCCGGCCGCCTCCTGCAGTTCGCCCCGCAGCTCGACTTCATCCTGGCCGGAGAGTTCGAGGATACACTGGCCGAACTGCTGCCGCTCTTCGGTGAACGGCACACCGTTGCGGCGCTGCCGGGGGTCGTTCAGCGGGGCGGGTCGTTCGTGCCGCGCCCGCTGATCGCCGATCTCTCCCTCCTCCCGATCCCGGATGATGTCGGAGCCAACTGCGGCTACGACAGCCTGAACATCGCCGCCAGCCGCGGCTGCTACGGGAAATGCAGCTTCTGCTTCATCCACCGCTACTACGGCTGCAGCCGCCGCCGGACCCGCGATCTCGCCTCGCTGGAGCGGGAACTGGAAACCCGCCTGTCGCGGCGCGATATCGGCAGCCTCTACTTTATCGATCCGACCTTCATCGGCCTGGGGGAGGGCGAACGGGAACGGTCCCGCGAAATCGGCCGGATGGCACGGCGCTTCGGGCTGACCTTCGGCTTCGAAACGCGGGTGGACGGCATCGACGGGGAGCTGCTGGCGAACCTGGCGGATAATGGCGCAACCTCCGTCTTTCTCGGTATCGAGTCCGGCTGCGACAGCGTGCTGCAGCGGATCGGCAAACGGATCAGCACGGAGCAGATCCGGCGCGGGGTGCGGGCGGTCCGGGAGAGCGGGATAGAGTTGAATCTCGGTTTCATCATGTTCGAACCCGATTCGACGCTGGCCGAACTGGAAGCGAACTATACCTTTCTTGAAGAGCTGGAGCTGCTTGACGATTACGAGCTGACCGCCAACCTGCTCTATCACAACCAGATCGTGCTGCGCGGCTCGGCGGCCTGGGAACGCTTCGCCGGGGAAGGGCGGTTGCTGCTGGACGAGCAGCTCCCGTTCGAAGCCCGTTATCGCTTCCGTGACGAGCGGGTGGGGCAGGTCTGCGCGGCGATGGGGCGATTGACCTCTGTTTATTTCACGGGCAGCGGCAGCATCCGAAAGAGCCGTCCTGCCGACGCTGATGGCAGCGGAGCGGAGTTCAACGGTTCTGGCTTCGGCATCACCCTCAATGCCCTTTTCAAAGAAGCCTTCCGCTCGCTCTGCCGCGCCGCTCACGGGTCTTCACCGCAGGCGGTTGCCGGTGTGGAGGGTGCGTATGCCGCACAGCTGCGGGCAGCCCTCGCGCTCGGATGAAAGCTGGCTCCCCAATACCCTGCCATGCATCTTGCCGTCACTTTTTGCTGTTCCGGCTCACGCCCCTGTGGTAATTGATGTGGTATGCGCTTACTACTGATCGCCTTTCAATTCCTGACCATCATCCCGCTCCCTTTCGGCATCCGCTGCGAAAAAGAGGACCTGGGGCGTTCCACCATATTTTTTCCGCTCGTCGGCTTCGCGATCGGCGGACTGCTTCTGGGCGCCGACCTGCTGATCTCCCCCTGGATCGTCCGGCCGCTCTGCGATGCCCTGCTGATAACCCTCCTGACCCTGATTGCCGGCGCGCTGCACCTGGACGGCCTGGCGGATGTCTGCGACGGCCTGGCTGCCCGCGGCGGTCGGGAGCGCTTTCTGGCGGTCATGAAGGATTCGCAGGTGGGTGCTGTCGGTGCGGTCGGGCTGGTGCTAGTCCTGCTGCTGAAGTGGCAGGCCCTTGTTGCGGTGCCGCCGGAAATAAAATGGCAGGCGCTGCTGTTCTTCCCGGCTCTGGCCCGCTTCGGCCAGGTACTGACGATGACCGGAGCCCGCCATGCCAGGCAGGATGGGCTGGGAGCCGCATTCGCCCTGGGCACCGGCGGAACGGCACTTTTTGTCGCCTTTGCGACGGCAGCCGCTGCCGGCTTTTACCTGTTCGGCCTCAAGGGGATACTGCCACTGGCGGCAGTCTGTCTTGTGACGTCTGCCGGCCGGTTGTTTTTCCAGCGCAAACTTGGCGGACTGACCGGCGATACGATCGGCTGCATCAGCGAACTCAATGAAATAGTGGCTCTGGTGGCCATTTCCGCGGTTCCGCTGATCAGGTAATGATTTCACTCCAATAACCCTCCTGCATCCAGCTGCAGGATTCGGAGCATACCAGATGACACCCCATACCCGCATACATCTCATCCGCCACGGCCAGGTAGCCGGCTTTGACCAGCCTCGCTATAACGGCCAGACCGACGTGTCGCTGACCGATTATGGCGTTGAGCAATACCATCGTATCAGAGAGCGTCTGGCGGAGACGGATATAGCCGCCTGCTATACGAGCGACCTGACGCGCTGTACGATCGGAGCCGGCATCATCTGCCGGGCGCTCGGCATCGAGCCGGTACCCCGCCGTGAGCTGCGCGAGCTGAACATCGGGGTATGGGAAGGGTTGACCTGGCAGGAAATCCGTACGTCCTGGCCGGACGGGTGGCAGGCACGGCTGGATGATCTGGTCAATTACCGGGTTCCGGGCGGGGAAAACCTGCTGGATGTCGAGGCGCGGGTCATGCCGGTCATCAATGAAATCGTGGCACGGCATGTAGGAGAGGAGGTGCTGGTGGTCGGGCACGGCGGGGTCAACCGCATCGTGCTGCTGAACGCCATCGGAACGCCTCTGGAAAGGCTGTTTTGCATCGAGCAGAATTACGGCTGCTATAACATCATCGACTATTATGCCGACGGGCGGGCGACGGTGAAACTTTTGAACGGGTGATGACGGAATTATAGTATGGCAACATGTCGTATCGCCGTCCGTGAATACCATACCCGAATGAAATATAGGCTTGCTGCCGGGTGACAGCAGGCCTTCATTTTTCATCCGTTCAGAAAGAGGGCGTTTAGTACCTGAAAGCAGCATCGAATCAGTCACATGAATGGCCTTGCTCATGTAGGTGCCTGATCCTGCAGTGATTTTCACTGTTCTCATGAAAAAAAACGTCTGCTGTCTGGTAATTGTTGCAGGATTGAGCTACTGTATCAATCAACTAACCAATGCAGACAGATTTGCCGGCACTGCCAGGCTGCCGTCTGCAGTACGGATCGCCAAAATGTCACCTCTTTTTCATACCGGCGATTACAGCCGCTACTTCAGCCCGAGGCAGAAGGTGTGCCTGGTCAACATGTCGGCGGAGCGCAACGGCGAAATCTACGAGTCGCTGAGCGGCGTCGTCATCTCCGGTGACGTGGATTCACTTGAGCTCCTGATCACCCACGGCGGAAACGGCGCGCACGACGATGAGGTCGGAAAGGCGACCTACAAGCTGACAAGCGAGGCGCTGGGGGGAGGCATACAGGTGTTGGCCGACCTGACCGGCATCGTTGCCGGCAACCGCTTCCAATTCCGCATGCACGGCACGCTGGAGATGTTCCAGCACCGCATCGTTCCGCGCATTGATCTCTCCGCACCGCTGTTCCACCTGTGCGGAAACTTTCCGCTCCCATTTTTTAAAAAGGAATGGAAGCGGGTCATGGACCATCTGCGCAGCAACAGCGTACTGCCGGGGCTTGTCCTGCAGAAGACCGATATCAACCTTAGCGCCGGAGGGATCGGGCTTACGGTAAATGCCGAGAACCGGCCGACGCCGCTCTCCATGTTTTTTATAGAGCTGGATTCCGGGCTGCCGGTATGTGCCCTGGCGGAGACTGTCTGGGAAAAGCGGGTGGAAGAGAGGCTGCAGTGCGGATTTCGCTTTATTCATATTCTCAAGGCGGATCAGGAACGAATCAACAGTTGTATTAGTGATTCAATGCGGAAGAGCGGCGGCACCCATCTTGATTACAAACGCAACTGGGTACTGGTTGACAAGATGGTCGCGGATGCCCGGAAGCCTGGATGAAACTTTGATTACGGTACGATCGCGGGAAAATAACACGCTGAAGGGAAGCAAAAGATGAGAACACGTGGCCCCCGAACAGTTGTTCTCCCGTCGGCCGAAAAGGCGGCGGCGCTGGTCAAACAGATGCGCGGCGAGGTTGACGGCAACTCCAACTACCGAACGAAATCGCTGAAGATCCACGGCCCGGTCTGCGCCAAATGCGGCCGGGAGTTCGACCAGGGAAGCATAAACCTCCTGACCGTCCACCACAAGGACGGCAATCACCACAACAACCCGCCTGACGGTTCAAACTGGGAAAACCTCTGCACCCACTGCCATGACGACGAACATTCGCGCGGGGTGCTGGGGGAATATCTGTCCGGCGCTCGATAATAAAGGGCGGCCTTGAGCCGCCCTTTATTATGCCTGGCCCGTCCTACATTCTGAAATCCCCGGCGACCGCCTCGACTACCTTATTAATCTTCATCTTGGCCATTCCGATGCTGCTTTCCGAGGTAAGAACCAGCACAAGGTGTATATGCGCCTTGCCCGGCTGAGACTTCAGCGGGTCCGTCCCCTCGTTGAGACAGCGTACCAGAATCTGGGCGTGCTCGGCCTGTACATGAACCTGCTGTCCCCTGCCCGTCCCCATTTCCAGCGACGCTTTCTGTGCGTTCATAAGGACGTTGTTGGCAAGCACCCCGATTTCAGCGAAGTTTATCTTGTCGTCCGCCGTCAGTATGGCGAGCGACTCGCCAGTTGGTGTAAACAGACCTACTCCCGCAAATCCCTCAAGTGTTGTTAATTCTTTAAGCTGATCCTGTACTCCCATGGGTATTTCCTCCTTGTGGTTTGATGTAACGTCCGCATCCTCTTCCGCGCCCTCCAACTCGAATGGCTCAAGCGCGAAATCCTCGTCTTCTGCACTATCGTTTTCCGATTGTTGTTCTTCCCTCCTTTCTTCATCCCTTTTGGCTTCGTCCTGAATGCGGCAAGATTCCATTAAGATGCTGCCCAGAGACATGTTTATTTTTCTGACGTTTTTTTCACATTTGCCGAGCATCTCTATCTCGACATTCTCCCAGCAAACGACCTCATATGCGGCCTCCAGTCCTGACAAAGCGCCCGTCTCCGCGTTCAAAAGGTCGCCGGCGCGAAAAAACATCCTGCCTGACCTTCCCGACGACTTTATGTTGAGGGTGCATGACTTTTTCTCCATCTCAAGAAGCTGCAAAAAAGTCGGCAGCGTTATTCCATGGATATAGCCTTTCGCGCTGTCATTGATGACACTTTCAATTTTTTCCGACAGGGCGTCGATATCGAGCGGCTTTTCCATGTACTGGAAGCTGCCCATGCTATTCAGCTTCTCCTCAATCTCTGGTGTCCCGAATGCGGTCATGACAATTACAGGGACGGCCAGGTGCCTGGAGGTTATATATGCCAGAAGCTCAAATCCGTTCATAACCGGCATATTCAGATCGGTTATGATGAGATCAAGCTTGACCGATTCTATGACCTTGACAGCCTCCTTACCGTTAAGGGCATTATAGACCTTCATCTTGTCGGCGTACGAACCGAGGCCGTCGGTCAGGCTCAGGAGGAAGGGGCTCTCATCGTCCACTATAAGAATATTTTTCATTAGATGCTCCTTGGATAACTTCATCCACATGAGCAACAAGGATGCCAAAATTATTTTTGCTGTAATTCAGGTTAGTTAAAGTATGGGAGAGGCGTCTATATTTTATGGGCGGGTCAGGTTGGACGGGTCATTATGAACCGAAAGGTTCATTTTGAACCGGTGATTGCGGTTTGAAGCTGTTAAGCCTTCTTTTCAGGGTAGACAACGACACGTCCAGCACCTCGGCGGTCCGCGTTATGTTGCCGGATTGCATTTCCAGTACTTTAAGAATATGCTTTCTTTCGACCTCATCGAGGGTGAGGCAGCGGTCGGTGGTGTCCGGTGCGGCGCCGGCAAGGCGGCTTTCGCTTTCACGTCTCTCGCCGGTCAGCAGCAGTTCGGACGGGCGGACTTCCAGCCCTTTCTTCAGTATAACCGCCCGCTCCATGATGTTCTTCAATTCCCGGACGTTTCCCGGCCAGTCGTACTCCATCAACCTGTCCAATTCGGCAGTCGGCAGTATGATGTCGGTCCTGTTTGTGGTTTTAGTGAGAATAAACTCACAGAGGGCCGGTATATCCTGTTTTCTACGTCTGAGGGGCGGTATCTCGATGTTTATCACGTTCAACCTGTAATAGAGATCTTTTCTGAAGGTTTTCCTGCCCACGGCTTCATCAAGGCTCGCATTCGTGGCCGCTATGACCCTGGCGTTGACGCTCCTTATGGAATCGCCGCCTAGTCTCTTGATCTTCCCGTCCTCCAGGGCTCCCAGGAGTTTTGCCTGGAGGTGGACCGGCATCTCCCCTATTTCGTCAAGCAGGAGCGTGCCGTCCTCGGCCATCTCGAAGACCCCTTTTCGTGAGCAGGTCGCCCCGGTGAAGGCCCCTTTTTCATAACCGAAGAGCTCGGCCTCAATCAGATTTTCCGGGAGTGCCGCGCAGTTCACGCTGATAAACGCGGATTTTTTCGAGGATCCCCTGAAGTGTATCGCCTTCGCAACGATATTCTTACCGACCCCGGTCTCACCTGTAAGAAGCACAGGTGCTTTTGAAGCCGCCGCAAGGTCTATAAGCCTCGCCGTTTCGGCAAGGCCACCTTTCTCGCCTATAACCCTGGTTTCGGTGTTTTCCTTGCTGTTATTGAAGTTCTGGATATTTTCCACCAACTCGAGGTCAAGGGTTCTGAGCGCCCTTTCGATGGTAAGTCTGAGTTCGTCGAGATCTACAGGCTTGGAAATATAGTCGTACGCTCCTGACTTGATCGCATGCATGGCATTGTCGAAGCTGGGGTAGGCGGTACTGAAAATAATCTTCGTACTATCGTTGTGTTCAATTATGGCAGGGCAAATCTCGCGCCCCTCGCCGTCCGGCAGTTTCTGATCGAGCAGGACTACATCAACCTCTGAACCTGTGCATATGCGGAGACCTTCCGCCCTGGTATGGGCGCTGCTGACCTTGAGCTTCGGGATGCCTAAGTGCTCCATTACCAGCTCGCAAAAGCACTTGTCATCGTCGATTAACAGAAGGTGTCTGTCTCTGGCCACGTCAGTTGTTTCCTTCGGGTATTGAAATGATTATGGCCGTGCCGATATCCACGGTGCTTTCCACTTCTATGGTGCATTTCATGCTGGCCAGCATCTTCCTCGTAATCGCCATCCCAAGCCCGGTCCCGTGCGGTTTGGATGTATAAAACGGCTTGAAAATTTCCTTCATCTGCTCCGGCTTTATCCCGCAGCCATTGTCAATGACCCGGACCCAGACAAGACCTGAAAACCTGGTCACATTAATGGCAATCTCCGGATCTTTCCGCCCCTCGACCGCATCGACCGCGTTGACCAGAATGTTCAGCATTACCTGCTGGAGCAGACGCGGGTCGGCCAGCACCCTTTTGGCTCCTTCCTGGACTTTGGACGACACATGTACGCCCTTTTTCGAGAAATCTTCCCCTACAAGCGACAATAGCTTGTCAAGGAAAACGGAAACATCCATCTCCTTAATTTCGGCCCTCTCGAACAAGCTGAAACTTCTCAGCGACTTGAGCAGATACTCCACTCTCGTTATCTCGGCGAGAGATCTTTCCACATACTGGGTCATGGCCTCCTTGCTGAACGTGTCCAGGTTGTTCTTCAATACGCTCAGCGTCATTTTTATCGAGTTTATAGGGTTGCCTATCTCATGCCTGATTCCGGAGAATATGTAACCGACGTTATCCATTATTTCCACGGCCTCGGCTATGGATTCGAGCCTTTTTTTGTCGGTTATGTCGTTTATGAAAATCCAGAGGAAGCCGCTGCCGATGTAGTAGACCGTGTAGCCATAGATGATTCCCAAGAGGTTAAGGGTAAACGGGCTGAATTTTTTTTCCTTCAGCTCCTCATCCGATATGTTTGAGAACAGCAGGGAACGGAGATAGTCGTAACTTCCCGAGTTTTCCGCAGATCTGAAGAGCGACAGAGCACATTCATTTTGAAACAGAACGTCTTTGCTCCCGACATTCAACACAATGATGCCGATGTTGATGTTTTCGAATATTTCGGCGAAGACGCAGATCCCGGGGCATTTGCCCTTGCTTATCGGGCAGAACTGTCCTTCGTTCTGGGTTGCGCATATTACCATTAAAGGTTTGCCTCCTTTACGTTTGCTCCTGATGATAATTATTAAGAACGCTATATGTAGTGGAAATAATTATTGCCGTCTATTGGGGGAAACCATTAGAAATGAATTGAATCTTTAAGTAGAATCATTCTCGCCGCTATGACGACAAACATGCACGCGGGATACTGGGGGTGGGGGACTATTTCTCTAAAGATAGTTGATACTGCGAAGGTTTATTTAAAGTTCAGGTAGATCAGCCGTCCGACCAGAGCCAGCACCATCGTGATGAACACCGGCCTGATAAAGGCGGTGCCCCGTTTGATGACCAGGCGTGACCCGACCCGCGCCCCCAGGAACTGTCCGACCCCCATCACAATCCCTTCCGTAAAGCGCACCTGCCCGACCGAAAGAAAAAAGATCAGCGCCACGAAATTGCTGGTGAAGTTCATGACCTTGGTGGTGGCGGTGGCCCGAATCATGGAGTAGCCGAGCAGCATCATCAGCGCCATCGTCCAGAACGAACCGGTTCCCGGGCCGAAAAAACCGTCATAGAAACCGATCGACACTCCGAACAGCAGGTAGAACGGGCCGGACTTCATCCGGGCGTGGGAATCTTCAGCGCCGAGGCTGGGGGAAAGGAGCGTGTAGATCGCGATTGCTGCCAGCAGCCAGGGGATCAGCTGCTTCAGTACCGTCGCGTCGAGAAGCTGCACCCCCCAGACCCCGAGCGCCGCGCCGACCGCTGTCCAGATGATGCCGGTCCGGCAGTCGCTCATTTTCACGGTGCCGACGCGCACGAAATGGAGCATGGCGCTGCCTGAGCCGAACGATGCCTGGAGTTTGTTGGTGCCGAGCGCCACCTGCGGGGGGAGGCCGATACCCATCAGGACCGGGACGGTGATCAGCCCGCCGCCGCCGGCGATGGCGTCGACCAGACCGGCTACAAAGGCGGCCCCGAAGAGCAGCGGCAGGAGGATTTCAGGAGACACGATTGGTTAGATTGCCTTGGACCACGACAGGCGCCCCTCCAGCCAGCGGGAGAGACTGGTGAAGGCGTAGCAGAGGATGAAGTAGATGATGGCGATAAAGACAAAGATTTCGGTAGGGAAGGCCATGGTGCGATTGTTGATCTGGGTGGCGACATGAGTCAGCTCAGAAACCCCGACGATGAACGCCAGCGACGTATCCTTGATCAGCGATACGAACTGGTTGACGAACGACGGGATCATGTTGCGCAGTCCCTGCGGGAGAACGATATACAGCATGACCTGCCAGGATGACAGGCCGGTGGAGAGAGCCGCTTCGGTCTGTCCCTTGGGGATCCCTTCGATGCCGGCCACGACGATGCGCGACATGTAGGCCGACGTGAAGAGGGTCAGCGCCATGATGACGGTATTGTTCTCGGCCACCTTGCCGAACAGGGCCGGCAGAAGAAAGTACATCCAGAATATGACCATCAGCAGCGGCATGCCGCGCACCAGGTTGATGAAGGCCAGGGCCGGATAACGCACGAGGGAGAAACGCGAGATGCTGAGGAGCCCCAGAATCAATCCGCCGAAGAAGGAGAGGATGCAGGAAACAACCGCCAGATACAGCGTCAGTCCGACCCCCCCGAGCGGACCGTGCGGGAAGCGTCCGATCATGAAATAGGTGAAATTGTCGGTAATGACCGATATGTTGAAGAACTGTTCCATATCAGGCCGCCTTGTGAACGTTCAGGACTTTTTCGTTGTACAGGTTTACCAGGGAGGTGATGATGATCGAGAGGGCCAGGTAAACCACCGTGGCGGCGGTAAAGGCCTCAAAACCCTTGAAGGTGTAGCTTTCGACCTGCCGGGCCTGGTAGGTCATCTCCATGACGCCGATGGTCATTGCCAGCGATGAGTTCTTGGCCAGGTTGAGAAACTGGTTGACCAGCGGCGGAACCGTGATGCGTATCGCCTGCGGCAGGATGATGTACTGCATCGAGCGGAGGTAGGAAAAACCTGCGCTGCGGGCCGCTTCCATCTGCTCCTTCGGGATCGAGAGCACTCCGGAGCGGATGTCTTCGGCGATAAAGGCCGAGGTGTAGATGGTCAGGGCGATGGCGGCGGCGGCGAATTCAAAGCCGGTTTCGTTAAGCCAGTCATTGACGAAGGTCGGAAGAATCTTGTAGGAGCCGAAATACCAGAAGAAGATCTGCACCAGCAGCGGGGTATTGCGGAAAAACTCGAGGTAGGCGTGCGCGAACCAGCGTACCGGCCTGCTGTGCGCCATGCGCATGACCGCAATCAGCAGGCCCAGCAGGAAGGCCAGCACGATGGAAACCATCGACAGCTTGAGTGTCGTGAGCAGTCCTGAGACGAGCCAGTCGAAATATTTGCCGGATGTTATGATTGACCAGTCTAGCGTGTAGTTGAGCACGAATAATCCCTGTGAGGGGTGACGAGCGAGGGGTAAAGAGGAAAACCCCTCACCCCTCACTCCTCACACATTGCTTACTTGTCTGCGGAAATCTTGAAAGTGCGATCCAGGTGAAACTGGGTGCTCGGACCGAACCATTTGTCGAAAATTTTTGCAGCTTCGCCGCTCTTTTCCATTTCAAGGATGGTCTTGTTGACGAAGTTGACAAAATTTGTGTCTCCCTTGCGCATCCCGAGGCCATAAGGCTCATCGGAAATCTGGATGGCGGGGATTTCAAACTGGGCTTTGTTGGGGGCTTTGGCAAGGATGCCGGCCAGGATCGCTTCGTCGGTGGTGACCGCAGATACTTTGCCCTGCTGCAGAGCCAGGAATGCCTGGGGGTAGTCATCAAACGAGAGCACGGTCGAGGAAGGGATGGCCTTCTTGACGTTCTGCTCGGACGTTGAGCCCTTGGCGGTGCCGATCCGCTTACCTTCCAGGTCTTTCAGACTCTTGACGGTACCTTTTTTGGTGATGAATTTCTGGCCGGTAAAGAAATAGGTATGGCTGAAGTCGATAACCTTGGCACGCTCGGCATTCTTGGTCATGGTGGCGGCAATGATATCGATGTGTCCTTCCTGCAGCTGCGGCATGCGGCTGGCGGAAGTCACCGGCTTGAGTTCGACTTTTACGCCCATTTTCCTGGCGATCGCGTTGACAAAATCGATGTCGTAGCCGACGATCTGGCGGGTTTTCTCATCAATGTAACCGAAAGGGGGGAGGGAATCCTTGCAGCCGACCACAAGCACCCCTTTCTTCTTCGCCTCTGCCAGGGTGTCGCCTGCCAGGGCTGTCTTGGCGGTGATCGCTGCAAAGGCCATGATCATGAACAACGTTACCAGTTTTTTCATTGTGTTTCCTCCTCGTGTGATGGTGTAGCCCTGATAAACAGGAAAAGCGCGTTTATGAAGTCAATTTCTGCAGGAAAGAGCAGAAAGCGATGACATACTTACTGATAAACCGGCAATCAGGGGCATTCGCTCTGCATCGGCGTCAAAAGCTGGCGCAGGAACTGTTTGGCGCGATCATGCTGCGGCCGCAGGAAAAAATCTTCGGGAGGCGCCTCTTCCAGTATGACCCCGTAATCCATGAACGCGACCCGGTGCGCCACCTCGCGGGCAAAGCCCATTTCGTGAGTTACCACGACCATGGTCATGCCCGAGAGCGCCAGATCCTTCATGACCGCCAGAACTTCGCCGATCATCTCGGGGTCGAGGGCCGAAGTCGGTTCGTCGAACAGCATGATGCGGGGTTTCATCGCCAGGGCGCGGGCAATTGCCACCCGCTGCTGCTGGCCGCCGGAGAGCTGCGAAGGGTAGGCGTCCCGTTTTTCGGCGAGACCAACCCGGTTGAGCAGCACCATCGCCTGCTCTTCGGCTTCTTTTTTCGGGACATTACGGATTTTGGTGGGAGCCAGGGTGATGTTGCTGATAACCGACAGGTGCGGGTACAGATTGAACTGCTGGAAAACGAAGCCGACCTCTGCCCGCAACCTGTTGAGGTCGGTTTTTTTATCGGAGAGATTCATGCCGTCTACAATCAGGGTACCCTCGTTGATCGGTTCCAGCTGATTGATGGTGCGGATCAGGGTTGATTTCCCGGACCCGGACGGGCCACACACTACCAGCACCTCGCCGGGGGTGACATGCAGGTTGATATCGTTAAGCACGTGCAGGGTCTTAAACCACTTGTGCACGCCGGTGAATGTAATCATAAACAAGCTCCCGTTCGGGTAAAACAACGTTAGAGACGACTCTTATCTACCATGCTGAAGCGTGAAAGGGAAGGATATTTACCGTGACGTCATTTTCTCGCCGGCCAGTAGCTGCCTCCGGTCAGGGTGGCGGTTATACTGCCGACGATGACCTTTGATTTCATCTGTATCGGTATCCGGCGGTCATCGTCAGTCAGCCAGATGAACATATCCCCCGTCCGCGCAAAAATCCCCTCCGATTTCAGGAGCGGCTGGATGACTATGGTTTTGAATCGTCCCAGAGGGGTGACGAGCTCTTCACGGCGCAGCACCTTCACTTCCGTGTTCCAGAGCCGCTTGCAGTCATAGATATCGATAAAATAAGACGCGCCGACCTGCAGCGGTATCGTACGGAAGTAGTAGAAGCTTGAAAGGGTATCGTAGGTCCGCTTGGTAATGGCCTGCTTCTTCTCGCTCCCGTTGCGGTGATCGATGGTTGTAACTTCCAGTTTCTGGCGGTCGAACCGTGCTTCCCGGTTTGTTTTCGTTTTCCCTTCATGTTTACGCTCCCGGTACAGACGCGGAGAACCGATGTGCAGCGGCGGCGTGCCTGAAGTCAGATGCGATTCGATCCGGTCATCCACCGGGAAAAAGAAGCGCAGCCACTCTGCCGATCGGGCGGTTGAAACGATATGTATATCCGTGCCGACCTGGGTGACTTCCTGGACCGCGTGACCGGCCCTGATGCCGGTATAGGAGAGTTCGAACTCCAGCCGCTCGGGGATCGGGAAAGCAGCCGCACGGTCCGCCGGACAAAAGAACGCAAGTGCCATAAAAGCGGCGCTCACCGCGGCAATACACAACTTCTCGATACTCTTTTTCACTATGGCAATTCCCACTGTCAGGCCTGTCCGCCGGCCTCTGACTGTTCGAAGGCGGCACGGGCCTTGTGCATATCCTCGACTTCCCGCAGTTTATCCCCCATCCAGGCATGGAACACCTTGGCGTTTTCGTAGCTCATGACAACGCCGGTATCAATAAACCGCACCATGCTGCTTGCCAGGTCTTTCGGTTCTGCTCCGGTTTCCCGACCGATTGCGCCTTCAGCGGTGATCTCATGTGAAATTGCTTCCGGCAGCGGCTGGCGCTCCAGATAGAAGTTGATCACCATTTCGCCGCGGGGGGAAAAGCCGCCCTGGGCACCGTTTACATAGGTAGGGTTGTAGCCGTAATTGAATACATATTTGAAAGTCAATTCAGGTTTTTTGCTGCTCATCGGTTCCTTCTCCTTATAATCTGCTGAAATGGTGAGACACAATATAGATACCCGGTTACCTACCATAATCGGCTGGGCAAGGAAAAGAATTTCTTGCAGCCCCGGTCTCGTGAATTTGACTGTTAAGCTTTGAATTAATAATACCTCCGGTTTTTCTGTGTCGAAGCATCCATGCAAGGTCGAGTCGGCAGTCTCCTGCATAAAATCGTGGTTGACTTATCCAGGCGTTGTTTGTAGAAGAGCCTCAATATATTTCATCCTGGAGGTACGTGTATGAAAATTTTTGCAAAAACTGCTTTGGCCGTCGTTTCACTGCTGGTATCAGCCGGTCTGGGATTCGCCGTCGACGTAAAGGCCCCTGCAGCGGGTGTGAAAGCTGACGCCAAGGCTCCAGCCGTGGCAGGCAAGGATACTGCGAAGGCAAATGCTGCGGATGCGAAAGCCGCAGCGAAGGCGAATGTTGTGGATATCAACACAGCGACTGAAGCCGAACTGAAGGCCATCTCCGGGATCGGCGATGCCTATGCGGCAAAAATCATTGCCGGCCGTCCCTACGCCAATAAAGCGCAACTCAAGTCCCGAAAAATAGTTCCTGGCGTCCTGTATGAACAGGTCAAGGACCAGCTGATCGCGAAGCAGCCGAAAAAATGACGAGGCGACTTTGATGGTTGACTCTAGCGGGATATCCGGGTCGGGTATCCCGTTTTTATTGTCGCCAGACCTTGTAAACCTTGACTTTTCGCCGGGATACCTGCTATTCGTGAACTGTTGAATATGAGGCAAGGAGCTGTAATGAAACCGCTTTTTTTAAATCCGCCAACGTTTGAAGACTTCGATGGCGGTGCCGGCGCCCGCTATCAGGCATCCCGTGAAGTTACCTCGTTCTGGTATCCGACCTGGCTCTGTTTCCCTGCCGGCATGATCGAGGGAAGCCGTGTCGTCGACGCCCCGGTGCAGAAATATACGCTTGAAGAGTGCCTCGCCATTGCCGGGGATTTCGATATGGTGGTGATGTATACCTCCACCCCGACGCTGAAGATCGATATAGAAACCGCCCGCCGCATCAAGGAGGTCAAGCCGGATATCGTGACGGTCCTGACCGGGCCGCATGTATCCGTGCTGCCGGAGGAATCTCTCCGGGCCGGTGCCGGGATCATCGATATCGTCTGCCGGGGCGAGTTTGATTACTCCACCAAGGAGCTGTGCGAAGGGCGCGAACGGAGCCGGGTGGACGGCATCAGTTTCTTCAGTGACGGACAGGTCGTGCATACTCCCGACCGCCCTCCGATAGACGACCTGGACGCGCTCCCTTTTGTCGCGCCGATTTACAAGCGGGACCTGCCGATTGCGGAATACGTCATCCCGCATTTCAAAAATCCGTATGTTTCGATCTATTCCAGCCGCGGCTGCCCTTCCCACTGCATCTACTGCCTCTGGCCGCAGACTTTTTCCGGCCGCACCATGCGGGTCCGGTCGCCCCGGAATGTGTATGAGGAGGTCAAATGGATCGTCGACAATATCCCGGAAATGCGTGAGCTCTCTTTTGATGACGACACCTTTACCGCTGATCGGCAGCATGCCCGTGAAATAGCCGGATTGCTCAAGCCGCTCGGCATCTCCTGGACGATCAACGCCCGCGCCAATACCGATTACGAGACGCTGAAAACACTTCGTGAAGCCGGGTTGCGCCATGTCGTAGTCGGTTTTGAAAGCGGCAATGACCAGATTCTGAAAAACATCAAGAAGGGGGTTACGACCGCCCAGGCGCTGCAGTTTGCCAAAGACTGCAAAAAGCTGGGGCTGTCGATTCATGGCGCGTTCATCATGGGGCTGCCGGGCGAGACGAAGGAAACGATCCGCCAGACGATTGATTTTGCCAAGCAGCTCGACCTGAATTCGATTCAGGCCTCTCTTGCCTCACCCTATCCCGGCACCGAATTCTACACGCTCTGCAAGCAGGAAGGGTGGATCTCCTCGGACAGTTTTCTCGATGACAGCGGCCACCAGAAGTGTGTCGTCAACTATCCGGGCCTGTCCAGCACGGAAATATTCAACTCGGTGGAAGAGTTCTACAACAAATTCTATTTCCGCCCGAAATACATCGCCCGCAGTATCGGCCGGATGCTGATTGACGGCGACGAGAGGCGGAAACTGCTGAAGGAAGGGAAACAGTACCTGCAGTATATGCGGAAGCGGAAAGAATCCTGTTAGGGTTTTACGGACGACATTTCACAATGCGTGTCAAAAACTTCTGCGAAACCGGTCTCACGCGGAGACGCAGAGAAATTCAAAAAATATTACGGTTTAGTCCCACTATTTTGTATCGGTTTTCTCCGCGTTCTCCGCGCCTCCGCGTGAGAAATTTTCTGGTTGCCGCTTGTCCGGCTTTGGATCGTTAATGAAACAACTGATCATCACATCCGACGACTTCGGGCTTTCCGGCGGTGTCAACCGTGCCGTCGAGCAGGCCTGGAAAAACGGCCTCCTGACCTGTGCCTCGATCATGGCGGGCGGAGCGGCTTTTGGCGAGGCTGTCAAGATTGCCCGCCGCAATCCAGGCCTCCAGGTAGGGCTGCACCTGACCCTCGCCCAGGGGCGATCGGTTCTGCCGCCGATCGAACTGCCGGAACTGGTGGATGCAGAGGGAAATTTCAGTGAAAACCCCGTATCGGCCGGTTTCAGGTATTTCTTCGACCGTGGTCTCTACTGCCAGCTGAAGCGGGAGATCGAGGCGCAGATCAAAAAGGTTGCTGATGCCGGCATCGAACTTACGCACATCGACGGGCACCTGAACATGCATCTTCACCCCACGGTGTTCAGGATACTGGCCGAACTGATGCCGCGCTACGGCATCACCACGTTTCGCATGGCGCGGGAGAGGCTTTCCCATAATCTGCGCTTTGACCGTGAACGGAGATTCGGCAAAACCATCGAAAACCTGATTTTCGGCCGCCTGACCGATCATGCCCGACCGGTACTCGACCGGCTGGGGATCACTTATGCGATCGAGGTCAAAGGGGTACTTAATTCGGGGAGGATGACCGAGGGATATATCCTCAACATGATAGCAGGGCTCCAGGAAGGGCTTACGGAAATGTATTTTCATCCCGGGATACTGCCGGATGCCGAGATTTCACGGCGCATGCCGGACTATCGCCATCAGGAAGAGCTGGCTGCCATCATGAGCCCGATTGTCAGGGGGCGGCTGCAGGAACTGCAGATACGGCTACAAAATTACCGCGGAGAAGTGAAATGCTGAAAACAATGGTCGTCATGCTGATCGCAATTACTGCCGGGGCGATCGGCGACATTTTCCTGACGCAGGGGATGAAGGGTGCCGGCGATATGTCGGCCATGAATTTCCGGCAGATCATCGATACCGTATTCAAGGCCTTGAGCAACTGGCGGCTGATCCTCGGTACCGCCTTCCAGGCGGTGTATTTCGGCCTCTGGCTGGCGGTGCTGTCGTGGGAGGACCTTTCGGTGGCCCTGCCGCTCCAGGCGCTCAGCTACCTGGTGGTTGCCTTTCTGGCGCAGTGGTATCTTGGCGAACAGATCAGTGGCGTCCGCTGGGCAGGCATCTGTCTGATCTGCGCCGGCGTCGCCCTGGTGACGAGAAGCAGTGTAATCCAGTAAATTCGTGGAGGAGCGGAATGTTGAATGTACGTAAAATCGCCTTTATCGGCGGCGGCAACATGGCAGAGGCGATCATGCGGGGTCTGCTCCGTGAAGATGTCGGCGTCGGAATCACTGTGGCGGAAATCAACCCCAAGCGGCGCGACCAGCTGACGGCACACTTTCCGAAGGTGCGGGTAGTCGCTGATGCGGCAGAAGCGGCTGGGTGGGGCGAAGTCGTCATCCTGGCGATCAAGCCGCAGCAGGCGGAGAGCGCACTCGACCTGATCGAGCGGGCCGTTACCCCGGATAAGGTGGTGATTTCGATCATGGCCGGTATACCGAGCTCAAAAATCGAAGCCAACCTGGCTCCCGGCTGCCGCGTCATACGGGCGATGCCGAACACCCCCGGCCTGATCGGTGCGGGGGCGACCGCCGTCTGCTCCGGCCGCAAAGCCTCGGCAGATGATCTGGATCTTGCCCGCCAGATCTTTGCCCTGATCGGGACCTCCGTTGCTGTCGATGAGAAGCTGATGGATGCGGTCACCGGGCTTTCCGGCAGCGGGCCGGCCTACGTTTTTACCTTCATCGAGGCGCTGGCAGATGCCGGCGTCAAGAACGGGCTGCCGCGCGATGTCGCCGCCCAGCTGGCCGCCCAGACCGTGCTCGGCGCGGCACGGATGGTTGTCGAAACCGGAGAGCATACGACCCTGCTGAAGGAGAAGGTGACTTCGCCGGGAGGGACGACGATTGCGGCCCTGCACGCCCTTGAAAACGGGGGGTTCCGCGGCGTGGTGATGAATGCCGTCGATGCGGCCTGCCTCAGAGCAAAGGAGCTGGCCGGGAAATAACATGATGGTATAATTGCACCAGCCGTCCACATCCGGCAATTCCGGGAGGGTATCATGTTTGAATCCGCCGAACTGGGTCACAAGATCAGCAAAGCGCTCTGGAAGAAGGAAATACCCGGGATCCGTGAGGGACTGCTGGATGCCCAGCTCGACCTGCAGCAGGCAAAAAAGTTTCCGGTGATCATCCTGGTAGCCGGTGTCGATTGTGCCGGCAAGGGTGAAACGGTCAACCTCCTCAACGAGTGGATGGACCCGCGCCACATTGAAACCCATGCATTACGCGACCTGACCGACGAGGAACTGGAGCGCCCCCAGATGTACCGCTACTGGCGGGTGCTTCCCCCTCGGGGCAAGGTCGGCGTCTTCATCGGCACCTGGTACTCGGGGCCGCTGGTGGACAACGTTTACGGCACGATCAAGAACGCCGAACTGGACCAGCAGTTGGAGCGGATCATCCGCTTCGAAAAAATGCTCTGCGACGAAGGGGCCCTGGTACTCAAGTTCTGGCTGCACCTGTCGAAGGATGAACAGAAAAAACGGCTCAAGCATCTGGAGAAGGACTCCAGGACGCGCTGGAGAGTCACCGCTACCGACTGGGATCATTACAAAAAGTATGAAAAGTTTCGCAAAGTATCCGAACGGATGCTCCGTTCGACCAGTACTGCCGAATCACCCTGGACAATCGTCGAAGGGACCGATCCGCGCTATCGTTACCTGACCATCGGCAAGGCAATTCTCGCCGCCATGCGTCAGCGACTCGACGCTCCGGAACCACCCCGGCACGAAGAACCGATTCCCCCCATCCTGCCGACCATCGATAACCTGCTGATCCTGCAGACTCTGGACATGTCCAGAAAATTGAAAAAAGCCGAGTACGAAAGCGAACTGGAAAAATACCAGGGCAAGCTCAACCTGCTGACCCGCCATCCCGAATTCAAAAAAATGTCGGTCGTGGTCGCCTTCGAGGGGAATGACGCGGCGGGCAAGGGTGGCAATATACGTCGCATCACCCAGGCGCTCGACGCCCGCCAGTACCGGGTCATACCGGTCGCCGCGCCGACCGAGGAAGAGCGTGCCCAGCCCTATATGTGGCGCTTCTGGCGCAATATTCCGCGCAAAAGCCGTTTCGCCATTTTTGACCGCACCTGGTACGGGCGCGTTCTGGTGGAGCGGGTGGAGGGGTATTGCGAACACAAGGACTGGATGCGTGCCTACGGTGAAATCAACGATTTCGAAGAGCAGATGGTACGCAATAAAACCATCGTCGTAAAATTCTGGCTTTCCATCACCAAGACAGAACAGCTGAAGCGTTTCAAGGAACGGGAGAAGATCGGCTTCAAGCGCTACAAGATCACCGATGATGACTGGCGCAACCGGGAAAAGTGGGATGAATATGAGCTGGCGGTCTGCGACATGATCGATCGCACCAGCACTGAAATAGCCCCCTGGACGCTGGTCGAGGCCAACGACAAATATTATGCCCGCATCAAGGTGCTGAAGACCCTCTGCGAGAGGATCGAAGCGGCGCTGGGGAAGTAAATCCTCTCTTTCATTTAGCCCAAAGCGCTTCCCGGCAGCCGGGAGGCGCTTTTTTACTGAACGGTGACAAACTGAAAAGATAATGGGAGACACCATGGTTTATCTGGAATCGCTATACCGTCTGGCCGTCTGCCTCTGGGCCGGCGGCAATGCCATCTTCACCCTGCTGCTGACGCCGATACTGTTCAAGACCGAAAGCCGCGACATCGCGGCACGCATCGTCGGCAACTTGTTCCCCGCCTACTTCAAGTGGGGGCTGGCCTGCGGAGCGGTGGCCCTCGTCTGCCGCCTGCTTGCCAGGGGGGTGAATGCCACGCTGCCGGTGGTGCTGATCGTTGCCATGCTGGCGGTGGCCTCCTTCCAGGCCTTCTATGTGGAACCGAAAGCCGCGGAGTTGAAGCGGCAGATCGGTTCCTTCGAAACGACGTCCAAGGAGCACCCGCTGCGCAGGGGGTTCTCGAAGCTGCACGGTGTGTCGGCGGTCTGCAACCTGGCGGTGATTGCCGGAGGTGTGGTGCTGGTGGTGCTGCTGTGAGTACCCGCCGGGTGGTACCGGGCATGCTCCTGTTTCTGGCCGTTGCTGGATGCGCCACGGTACCGGTCGGCAGCGTTCCGGTTGAAACTTCCGCACCGGCCCGGCAGGTTCCATCTTCCACCCGCGTTCTTGGCCAGGCCGCGCTTTATGTATCAGCTGCGGGGGAGAGGCTGGAGGTTGTACACGATACTGCCGCCGGCATCGCTATCGTGAAGCTGCCGGACGGCGGGATGGCACTGCTCCCGGAGGAGATTGCGGGTGTAGAGGGGCGGTATCGTGACAGCCGTATGACCGTGTGGGAGAACGACGGCGGGGTGCTGCTCTGGATTGACGGCAGGCTTGTGTTCAACGGGAGGGTGGCGCCATAGGTGCGATCAGGTTATAACCTTTCGAAGCGGAAGCGAGCCGCTGCTGCTTATGATTGAACACCCCCGGTTTGTAATTCAATGAGGTACTAATCTGGACCTCAGTTTCTTATCGACACTCTTTGGGATTATAATTCTTTTTGGAACCCGGATCCGGGCGATATCACCCGCCGCATTAACATTATGCATGTTCGTAATGTTTGTTAAAAAATCAACGACATCCTCAAAAACATGTGGTTGATCCTTTATTTTTCTAATGGCACTTAATAGCCCTTCTTCCCAATTTTCAAGCTGCCTGGTGTCCGGATCTTCAAAGAGAATGATATATTTGGTACCACCCAATTTATCTATTGCATACAGAATCTCGGAATGAGAAAAATCGAGAAATTTCATTACTAACGCCATAGAAAGAGGATGCACCGGTTTATGTATGTCACTAAAGCACCGGTTGGCAGCAATAGCATTTAGGTGCTTACACAAACCGCTATCATTTAAAAAACTTTCTATATCGGTATATCCACTTTTAAGCAATCGAGAATTAATAATCTTTTGTAATGCAATCTGATAGTTAAGTATCTCCTTTTCAGACATGATTCCTCCAAATTTAATATAATAATTTTATCTCATTGGTTGCCTGATGATCGTCTTCCATTTTTCAGGCGCAGCGCGGCGTATGTCGCTTAGATATATTTCGTGGTGCTTTCCGATCATTTGGCTGCCACTGTTTTTTATGAAGGAATGAACCTTCTCAATTGTCGGCCCCTCCTCCGAGAACGGCCCGATGTGCAGTATCTGTGCAGCTTTCCCCTCATTGAATGCTTGAAACCTTGTCAGTGGCAGAGACGCCAGCTTTTTCTTCCGTTGTACTTCCTTTGTCGCCACATCAACGAGCGCAGGAGTAACAAAATCCGGCTGCATGACCATCACGGTCCATTTCCAGGCATCTTTATTTCCTGTGCTGAATGCAGAAGGATCGTCAGACCACCAGAGAGCCTGGAGTGGCAATACACCGTAATCAACTGCCATTTCCCCATTTTTGATCATGAACTTGAGTGTATAGGAAAGCGAGAACAGTGCCTCAACGGCGTCCTTGAACGCTTGCGACGTGTTCGGGTCCCCTTTTCCGTCGATCATGAGGAAGTTCATTTGCGGAACTTCTACAATTTCGACTTTCTTTGCAGATGGGCCATAGAGATGTTTTAACTGCTTCATGTAGTCTATCTTCTCCATCATCATCTCCTTCTTCTGATCAACGTCGCGTGGAGTTGACCCGTTCGGGTGGCTTTTCGCCCGGTCGGTGCCCAACGGTCTCGTTGGAACTCCTCTTTTTCTTCGTTGTTGCCACTCCGACTCTAACTACTCCCGATAGTCTCCATATTTCTTTGTTATCTTCCACTTTCCTGTGGTTGGACATTCTCACTCTGGAAAGGAAAAGAGCCGCATAACAACTCTCGTACTTTCTGTAGTTGAAACGCGACTCTTTTGCTTTGCGCATTCTGTCATTGAAAATTTTGCTTATGCTCGTTTAAGTGGATGTCCGGCCATCCAGTCGCGCAGTGCGGCGTCAATGCGTGACTGCCAACCTGCTCCGGTAGATTTGAAGTATTCAACTACATCGGATGACAAACGGATGGCAGTGGGTATCTTGGTTGTTTCTGCTTTTGGTCTGCCGGGTTTACGCACAACCTTTGCTGACGCAAAGAAATTTTGCACCTGTGCCGGATCGTTAGGATCGTACAGATCTGTCTCGGGATCGTATGTAATAGGGGCGTCGGTTGCAGCGTCACGCTGTACTCGTTCCCATTCAGTCTTTGAATTCTTTTTCAAGCCAGGCATGGTAAGCCTCCCTTTCATTTTTGTGGGCTCTACGGAAGCTAATGACTCTTCGTTTTTTGCCAGGCAACCAGATAACTGTAAGCACGGTCAACACCTCGGCGACATATGCAAACGTCTGTCGCCTGACTTCTTCATTTCGGACGCTTTCAAACTCCAGTCGATAACGGTTCAACAAAACAAGACCGGCATCAGCAAAGTCAAGATGATGTTTTTCAAGGTTTATAAGCCGTTTTGTTTCGTCCCAGATCATAATTATTGTATATACGATAATTGTAATAGCGTCAAAGAAAAAGTATAAGGTTCAGGACGATGAATATATCCGTTGTTGTCGATTTGGGCGCATATTACCTCCGGTTGATGATGCCTAACTTTTTCAAGTTTCGGAGCATGTTTTCGACGAATTCCACAATGTTGCCAGTCCATGGTAAAGCGTCAGTGATGTTGTAAGTCTGTCACTATCAGCCTCTCCCTTATTTGCTAAAATCGAAGCCAGGGTTGCCGGGCTTTGGAGCGACAAGTTGAATCTCCTTCATGCCATCAGCCGTCTGTTTGACATTGAGCTCTATCGAACCAACAACCACATCTCCATTTTCGTTAAAGCATCCGCAGATAGAGCCAACAGGCCGCTTCTTTGTTAAGAAGCAGGACGAATATTCTGGCTCCGCATGACAGAAATTTGCGTTAGGGTTGTCAGTCGTGACTGGCATAACAGGAATTTCGCCACCCACCGCCTCGGTGGGGATGCCCATATCCCCAATTTCTTTATTAAGTAGCTGCTGTGCGGCTTCTGTTACGCAGATCATGGCCATAGTACCTTCTGAAGCTACAATGCATCCGATTTCAGTGAGACGTTGGCTTAGATGGTGGGTTGAAATTGAGAGCCCTGCTATCTTTATGTGAGCCTCGTCAGGTCCGACCTTTATGCTTTGCCCGTCGTGAGTAACGGCAATGTATGGCTTGATTACCAAATGCCGTTCCCCTTTGATTGTCGTAATCAGTTCGGTATTAACCCATTTGCCCATTCCTTTGGCTGTACTTGCCACTTTGTCGCCCGCATTTTGTATTTCTTTTTTAACCTTGTCGGCTTTTTTGCTGCTTACTTTTATTGGCCCGATTTTAAAATGCAATGCCATCGCGGGCACTGCGGCAAACATTACAGCGAAAATAATCATTTTTTTCATGGCTTATTCCTCTTTCTGTGAAATGAATTGATCTAACATTAGCCTGACCATACCTTTAGTGGTCAGGTCTTGTCGCAAGTTGGATGATTTTAGAACCTTCGAAGGTTGGTGTTAAACATTATCTCTTGGCGCGCTGCTCTAGCACATTAGTCTTTGGCAGCTGTGTTCCACGGAATATGACACACCCCCTCCCTATCTCATCTTCACACAACAATCAAGCGTAAATTCAGTGATTTACAAAACATTAAAAGTGTATAGTTTCTTTACACCTGTCCGGAATCATCAATAAGATCAGTATGATACAAATGTGTAAAGTTTCTTTACACATTGCGTAACATGCCGGTATCGCGATTGTTTATACAAATGAACGATTTTCAAAAAAATGCGTACGAGATGGTGGTAAACAATATTAGATTCACTCTGGAGGTGGTAGGATAATAAAAAAGATCGAAACAGCCGAACGGCACAAATTGTGAAGTTAGAGGAGGATGCAATGAAGAGTCTGCGTATCGTTGTGCTGGTGCTGGCCGGTGTGGTTACCGTACTGCTGCTCTCGCCGGATCGGGATGCTGCCGCCGCGCCGAAATGCTCACCGACTCCCCATGACGAGATCGGCCCCTTCTACCGCCCCAATGCCCCGGTTCGATCAAAAATCGGTACAGGATACATCCTGCAGGGGGTTGTGCGCGACGCCTCCACCTGCCGACCGGTAACCGGCGCCCGGATCGAGTTCTGGCAGGCCGGCCCGGAAGGCGCGTACAGCGACAGCCTGCGGGCCACCGTCTACAGTGACAAGAAGGGGCGCTACCGGCTTGAGACCTCCATGCCGCCCCCCTATGCCCGCAGGCCGCCGCATATTCATATCCTGGTGGACATGCGCGGGTATGCCGGGCTGATCACCCAGCACTACCCGAAAAGGGGCGGCAAGGGGGCCGCTATGGATCTGGTGATGGAGCGGGAATAGCGTCAGGATAAAAACGGTCAGAAGAGGACAACCACCCGCACGAACAGCCGCTCCAAAACGCGGAGGCTCCGGAAAAACAGCTCCGCAAACGGCCGGCAGGTGAAGCAGGCATACGGGCGGCGAATGTAGCAGGGCCTGGCACCGGCGACCAGGGCTGCCAGGCAGCCGGTCAGCAGGCGGTCATCGACCATCATTATTGAAGAGAGGGGGACTCCGGCGAGTTCCCCTGTTTTGTTCAGGCCGTCGGGAAAAGGTTTTTTCCGGACTCCCGAAATGAAGCGGACGGAGGGGAACTTTTCGGCAAACCAGCGTCTTCGCCCTTCGGTCGGCTTGTTGGAGAGGATAAATATCCGCTCGCCCCCGAATACCTCCTCGCAGCGCCGCATCCAGGCAACCGCCTCTGGTAATGGCTCCGGTGCGCCGTGATGGGCAAGGACACCGTCAAAGTCGAGCGCCAGGGCGGCGACCCCCGACGAGCGTAAACCCTCCGGGTCATGCTGATGAATGTCGCAGTCGGACGGGGTGCTGTCCAACAGTCCCCGCAGCCGGCGGCGGTGGTGAAAGCCGAGTGTGAAACCGGCCAGTATGTGAGAATATGAACCCACCGGTTATCTCCCATACTTATAGGCCGCGGCGCAGGTGCCTTCACTGGAAACCATGCAGGCGCCAACCGGAGTTTCCGGGGTGCAGAGCGTCGCGAACAGCGGACAGCCGAACGGCGTCAGCTTCCCCTTCAGCACCTCACCGCAAAGACAGGCCGGATTTTCGACCGCTTCAGGGACATCCAGCTTCAGAACCCGCTCGGCATCGAACTCAGAGTATTCTGCCCGAATCGCCAGACCGCTGCCGGGCAGTACTCCCAGGCCGCGCCAGACCGCATCGCACGGTTCAAAAAGTTGGCGGAGGATTGCCTGCGCCTTCAGATTCCCTTCCCAGGAGACCGCGCGGCTGTACTGTATCTCGACCCTGCTTTCGCCGCGGAGCGTCTGGGCCAGAAGCATCTCGATCCCCTGCATCACATCGGCAGGCTCGAAGCCGGTCACCACGCAGGGAATATGATACTTCTCCGCCAGCGGCCGGTACGCGGCACCGCCGATGACGGTGCTGACGTGGGCCGGGCAGAGGTACCCCTTGAGGTTCAGGTCCGGGTCACCCGTCAGGATCTCCATCGGCACCGGCATGGTTTTGTGCGAAGCCAGCACGCAGTAATTCTTCAATCCCAGGCGGGCAGCCTCGAGGATGCTGGCGGCGATCGTCGGGGCGGTAGTCTCGAACCCGACCCCGAGGAAGACCACCCGCCGTTGCGGATTGTTTATCGCCAGAGAAACCGCGTCAAGCGGCGAGTAGACGATGCGGATGTCGGCGCCGCCGGCCCGCTGTTCCATCAATGATGAACAACTGCCCGGAACGCGCAGCATGTCTCCGAACGTGGCGACGATGTTTCCAGGGTCGGCTGCGCAGGCCAGCGCCCGGTCGACGTAGCCGATCGGGGTGACACAGACCGGGCAGCCGGGGCCGGAGACCAGCCGGACGTTTTCCGGGAGCAGGGAGCGGATGCCGTACTGGTAGATCGACATGGTATGGGTGCCGCAAACCTCCATGAAGTTGACCGGTGCCGGCAGCCGTTCGGCCATGCGGCGGATATTGTCCGCCATGTTCCGGACCAGGTTGCGATCCCTGAATTCATCCTGGAAATTCATGCACCCTGTCATGCCATATCCTCTTCCGAAAAGACTTCCCGCATCAGGCGGATGGTCTCTCTTGCGTACTCTTCATCCAGTTTGGAAATTGCGAAGCCGGCATGAACGATCACATAGTCGCCGACCACGACCTCTTCACCCAACAGCATGACGTTGGCCTCTTTCTGCACGCCGTCGACTTCGGCGACGACGCTGTCGCCCTCTTTACTGACTATTTTCATCGGTACGCCAAGACACATATCAGTCCTTTCTCCTTCCTGCGATTGCAGCCTGTCCCAGGGCGATGCCGCCGTCGTTGGGCGGCACCAGGCGATGGGTAAAAACGTTCAGCCCCCTGTCAGTCAGGGCAGTATATATCATTTCGGTTAAAAGGCGATTCTGAAAAACGCCGCCGGAGAGAATTACGCGGTCCAGGGCGGTAACGGCGGAAATACGCAGGCAAATGTCAGCTGCGGCAGCTGCAACCGTCCGGTGGAAGCGGAGTGCGATAACCGCTTTGTTGATGCCGGTATCGATGTCGACCAGGATCTCCGCTACCATCGGGGAAAAATCCAGCTGGAATGGCGCATCGTCGTTGTCCAGAATATTGTACGTGTACTCCCCCCTTTGGAAAAGGGGGGGAGGGGGGGATTTGGTCTTGACTTCAGAGGCACATCCCCCTGTATCTCCTTCTTCAAAAAGGAATTTGACTTCATCCTCTGCGATCTCCGCCAGCCCCTCCAGTTCGATTGCCCCCTGACCGTCATACGACACAATATGTCGTAGTCCCAGCAGCGCGGAGACGGCATCAAACAGCCGGCCGCAGCTGGAGGTCAGGGGGGAATTGATCCCGCGGACCATCATCCGGGCAAACAGCGCCATCTCATGCTCCGGCAGGAAGCGGGCTGCCGGATGATCGACTGCAAACGCGGCATCTCCCAGCGCCTGGTAGAGGTAGGCCATTGCCATCCGCCACGGTTCGCGCACCGCGGCATCCCCCCCCGGCAGCAGCACCGGCCGGAAATGCCCCGCACGCCGATATCCGCCATACCCGCCGACGAGAAATTCCCCCCCCCAGACCGTGCCGTCAGGGCCGAACCCGGTGCCGTCGAATATGATGCCGATGGCGTCGCCGTCCAGACCGTTTTCGGCCATGCAGGAGGCAAGATGGGCATGATGATGCTGCACCCTGACCAGCGGTAGCCCGGAATCCTCGGCAAAACGGGATGAAAGATAATCGGGATGGAGATCGCAGGCGGCAAGTACCGGTTTGATTGCCAGTATGCCGGACAGATGCGACACCGTATGGCCGAACGAGTCCAGGGTCGAGCGGTTCTGAAGATCGCCGATGTGCTGGCTGAGTACGGCTTTGGTGCCATCAGCAAGGCAGACGGCGCTCTTGAGCTCGGCCCCGGCTGCCAGGAGCGGCCGGACCTCAAAGGGGAGCACGACTGCTCGGGGGGCGTAGCCGCGGGCCCGGCGGTAAAAGAGCGGCTTCCCCTGGAAAACGCGCATGACCGAATCGTCGCTGCGGATATGAATCGGCCGGTCGTGGAGCAGGAAATAGTCGGCAATGCCGGCAAGCCGCGCCAAAGCCTCGCCGTCTTCGAAGGCTACCGGCTCATCGGACAGATTGCCGCTGGTCATCACCAGAGCCTGGAAATTATCTCGCATGAGCAGATGATGCAGCGGCGCATACGGCAGCATCAGGCCGAGCCAGCCGTTGTTGGGGGCGATCAGTTCGGAAAGCGGTGTATTGGGGCGTTTTCTGACAATGATGATCGGAGCTTCCGGAGAGCACAACAGGCGCTCCTCCAGTTCGCTGGCCAGCACATGCCCACGGGCTTCCTCGAGGGAGCTGACCATGACGGCAAAGGGCTTCTCGTCGCGTTTTTTCCGCTCCCGCAGCCGGCTTACCGCTTCATGATTGCAGGCATCAACCGCCAGGTGGTAGCCACCGATGCCTTTAATCGCGAGGATTGCACCGCTCTTGAGCTGTTCCACCGCCTGCATGACCGCTGCATCTTCTTCTGCTATGATATCTCCAGCAGAGCTGAGCAGTCTCGCCCGGGGTCCGCAGGCGTGGCAGGCGATCGGTTGGGCATGGAAGCGCCGATCGAGCGGGTCACGATATTCGCTCAGGCAGTCGGGGCAGAGCGGGAAACCGGCCATGGTGGTGCTGGGGCGATCGTAGGGTATGCCGGTGATGATGCTGTAGCGGGGGCCGCAGTTGGTGCAGGTTATGAACGGATAGCGGTAGCGCCGGTCGGCAGGATCGAACATCTCCCGCAGGCAGTCGGAACAGACGGCGGTGTCGGGGGCTATCTGGATGTCGGCAGCCCCGGTACCGCTCGGGAGAATTCTGAAAGAGACGTCGTCACCAGCGGGAATATCTGCGCAGCTGTAAGAGATTACCTGCGCCAGGGGGGGGAGGTCGTTCCGGAGCGCGGTATCAAAGGAGTCGAGCCGGTCGGAGGTTCCCTGCACTTCGATCTCGACACCGGCAGGGGTGTTGCGTACCCAGCCGGTAAGGCCGTGCAGGTGCGCCAGGCGGTAAACGAACGGCCGGAAGCCGACCCCCTGGACGATCCCCCGAACCGTGTGCTGACGGCGGCGTATCAGCAGTTAACCCCGGCTGTCAGCCACTGGTACCAGTCAGCCATCCCTTCACCCGTTCGAGCCGATACTTCAAAGATGATGATGCCGGGATTAACCCGGCGTGCAAATTCCTTGCATTTCTCGACATCAAAGTCAAGGTGCGGCAGCAGGTCGGTCTTGTTGAGCAGCATGACGGTTGAGTTGTGGAACATCTGGGGGTATTTGAGCGGTTTGTCCTCCCCTTCGGTGACGGAAAGTACGGCGACTTTGTGGTGCTCGCCCAGGTCGAAGGCGGCCGGGCAGACCAGGTTGCCGACATTTTCGATCAGCAGCAGATCCAGGTTGTCCATATCGAAGCCATTGGTGCCGTGCATGATCATTTGGGCATCCAGATGGCATCCGGCGCCGGTATTGATCTGGCGCACGGGGACTCCGGTGGCGGCGATACGCCGGGCATCGTTATCGGTCTGCTGGTCTCCTTCGATGACGGCGAAGCGGAGCTCCTGCGAAAGGTCTCGCAGGGTACGTTCGAGCAGGGTAGTCTTGCCGGAACCGGGCGAGCTGACCAGGTTCAGGACAAATATCCCCTTTTCCTTGAACAGGGCACGGTTAAAACCGGCCAGGCGGTTGTTTTTGCCCAGAATGTCTTCTTCAATGGAGACCATCGTCCGTTTTCCGGATTCAGTGTCATGATGATGGTGTCTGCCTTCGTGGGACTGTTTTTCAGAACCATCGTGGCGGTGTGTGTGGCCAAGGTCGTGGCCGTGATGATGATCGTGTTTGTGGTCGTGATCATGTTTGTGATCGTGATGATGATCGTGATGATGATCGGTCGATGGACATCCGCAGGTTACGCACATGGGGGACTCCTGAAACTTTGATTGAATAAAGGTATCAGGTTCTCACGGCAGATGCAATATGAGTTGCCGGAGGATTGTGTTTATCTTTCGCCGAACTGCAGCTGGTACAACCGGGAATAGATCCCGCCTGCGCGTATCAGCTCTTCGTGCGTACCTTCTTCGACCTTGATTCCGTGATGGATCGTGACGATCCGGTCCGCATCCTGAATGGTGGAGAGGCGATGGGCGATGACCAGTGAGGTGCGCCCCTCCATCATTCCCTTGATCCCTTCCTGGATCATCTGCTCCGAAGCGCTGTCGATGCTCGCGGTCGCCTCGTCCAGTACCAGTATCTCCGGATCGAAGGCAACGGCCCGGGCAAACGAGATCAACTGCTTTTCGCCGACGGAAAAATTGCTCCCCCGTTCCCGCACCTCTTCTTCATAGCCTCCCGGCAGCCGGTCGATAAAACGGTCGGCCCCGACGGCAGCCGCTGCCTGGCGGACGCGCTGCCTGGCCTGCGGGTCGCCCAGGCAGATGTTGAACTCAATATTCCCGGCAAACAGGCAGGGGTCCTGGAGAACAACACCGATCCGTCGCCGCACCTGTTCCATGTCGAAGTTGCGGATGTCGGTCCCCTGCAGGAGGATAGCCCCCCGTTCAATTTCATACAGACGTGTCAGCAGACGGGTAATGGTCGTTTTCCCGCCGCCGCTTTCGCCGACGATGGCAATCCGCTCGCCGCGATGTACCGATAGGTTCAGGCCGCTCAGGATGTCGTTGCCGTCCTGGTAGGAGAAGGAGACGTCGCGGAATTCAATAAGCGGTGTTAACGGTAAGGGGTGCGGCGTAAGGAGTGAGGTTTGAGGGGTGAGGCTGGTTTGTCCGGGGGCAGCTACTCCTGACCCTTCACCCGCTCTCTTCCCTTCACTTTTTTCTGTATCCAGCAAGGCAAATATTCTCTCCAGAGAGGCCATCGCCCCCTGCATGACCGAATATTTGGCGGAAAGGTCGCGTATCGGGGCGAAAAACTTTTCGATGTACTGAATGAAGGCGACCAGAACACCGAAGGTCAGGGCCCCCTTCACAATCTCACCGCCGCCGTACCAGAGGATCAGTGCCACGGCGATTGATGACAGCGCCTCAACCATGGCATACAGCGATGCATCCCAGAAGATGACCGGCATGTTCGCATCCCGGTACGATGCGTTCAGCAGGTTGAAACGCCGCTCCTCATCCCGTTCGCGGTTAAATATCTGTATTATGCTGATGCCGGAGATGCATTCGTTGAGGAAGGCATTCAGGCTCCCCAGTTTGGCGCGCACCTCCCGGAATGATTTTCTCATGCGGCGCCGGAAGGTATAGGCGACATACAGCAGAACCGGCAGGACGGAAAAGGTCACCAGCGACAACTTCAGATTCATCATGAGCATGACGGAGATGATGCCGATCAACAGCAGGATGTCTCCGATGATGGTGATGATGCCCGACGAGAACATTTCGCCCAGCACCTCGATGTCGCTGGTCAGGCGGGTGACTGCGCTCCCGGTCGGCACGCGGTCGAACCAGGAAACCGGCAGATGCATGACATGCCGATACAGTTCCGCGCGCATGTCGGACATGACCCGCTGCCCGACCGACTGCAGCAGATACACTTCCAGAAAGGAAAGCAGCGATTCAAGCAGCAAGATGGCGAGAAAGCCGAGCGCCAGACTCTCCAGGCCGGCCAGCCTCCCGGTGGTGATATGGCTGTCTATGGCGAGCTTGATGATCCAGGGTTGCGCCAGGCGGCAGGCGGCTACCAGCGGCAGAATAAGTATCACGATCGTGATCGACAGCCGGTAGGGGGCGACATAACGCGCAAAACGCCGTAACAGGGCCGTGTCGTAGGCCTTGCCGGCTATTTCTTCTTCGTATATTCCGCCATGATGCATAGATCAGAGTCCATATGAAAGGAGAGTGTCGGGCGACACTGTAACAGATTTGTCGGATGGAGTGAAACAACAAAGGCCGCCTTCTGCGCCGGCGGCCTTCGTACGGAAAAGTGCAGGAACAGGCAGAGGGGCGATCATTCTATTGGCTGGTATACCGGCAGGCAGAGATGTATCCTGGTCCCCTTTCCCGGCCCGGATTCGGCCTGAATATGGCCATTATGCTGCTTGATGACGGAATAGCAGATCGCCAGTCCAAGGCCCATTCCTTTCTGGGTCCCCATCTCTTTCGTGCTGAAATAGGGGTCGAATATCTTCGACAGGTTCTCCGGGGGGATACCGACGCCGCTGTCCTCGAAAATAATATGCAGATAGTCGCCGGGTGGAAGGGCAAGGGTATTTGTTGCAGCCAACGCGGTTACTGATGCAGACACCTTCAGCGTGCCCCCCAGCGGCATGGCTTCGCGGGCATTGATGGCCAGGCTGGAGACAATCCGCCGGATCTGATCGACATCAACCCTGACAAGCGGGAGCTCATCCGGAAGTTCGAAGAGCGTCCGGATAGCGGGGGTCGAGCTCAGTTCCGCTTCGACGTTTTCCGTGAGAAACGTCCTGAGTTGAGTCACCTTCATGCAGGCGTTTCCACCCCTCGCAAAGGTCAAAAGCCGCGTACCGAGTTCCCTGGCGCTCTCGGATGTCTGTTCGACAATGGACAACAGCGATTCGACCTTGCTATCTGGCTCGGCATTCATACGTGCCAGTGAGACGTACCCCAGGATAACCTGCAGCAGGTTGTTGAAATCATGGGCAATGCCGCCAGCCAAAATGCCGATGGCCTCAATTTTTTTTGTGCGAAGGCTCTCCGCTTCCAATATCTTTTGCCGCTTCCGGAGCTCGACCATTTCCTGGCAGCGATCAAGAGCGG
>CAZGEG010000014.1:49201-115743 GCA_964524835.1 uncultured Geobacter sp. | reverse complement strand
TTGGCGATTGCTGCCCAGTCGTACTGTTTTTCTGCCATGAGTTACTCCTTTCTTGAAAAGTTGATAATGCCCACACCAGTTCCTCAATTACCGGCTGAAACCTCCTTTCGTTATAAATTTAACTCACAAGCCTTCATCGACAGGTTTAAAGCGGATCAACAAAATAGTTTCTTCACAAAATCAGCAGACAACTACCTGTAAACTTACTAATCATGCCGAAATTTTTATATAGCCAAACTTCATGGAAAGCTCTTCGGCACCTTCAAGCATAGATGGAATTATTTCCTGTTCGAGCCGGTCCTGCAGCATCCTGAAAGACGGAGCCAGCAAGGTCAATGCTCCGACAACCTTGCCGGCATAATCCCGTATGACAACCGCAACTGCACATATTCCTTCACCAAGGCCGCCGAAATCAACCGCTACGCCCCTCTTCCTGATCTCGTCCAGTTCAATCTCCAGCAACTGGGGATCGGGAATATTCCGTTTTTTATTCCCCCTGCTGCGCAGATCAATGGATGAAACAGATTTCAGAACCTTGCCGGCGGCGTTAGTAAAAAACGGGAAGCGCTTGCCGACCAGGTCCACCGCCTTCACCTGCTGGAACGAGTCAACCATATCGAGGAACAGTACTTCATCATTATTCATGACGGTTATATAGATCGCCTCGTTCAGTTTATGTGCCAGCTCCTCCATCACCGGGTGGGCAAGGCGGATCAGGTTGGTACTTTTCAGTATATGCTGCGCCATCTGAAAAGCCTGCAGTCCGAGAGTGTATGTACCGGTCAGGGCATCCTTCTCGACCAGCTCTTTATCTTCAAGTGTTGCCAGCAATCGGAATGCCTTGTTGTGACTCAAGTCGAGCTTTTTTTCTATTACCGTAATGGATGGCCTGTCTCCATCCTGGGCAAGGGTTTCAAGCAGGTCTATCGCTTTGATAACGGCCTGCACCGAATAGGCACCCTTTTCTCGTGTCATAGAGACAATCCTTTCATCGTCGGATACATTAATCCATTAAATCAAATGCCGTATTACCCTTTTTTGAAATATTTAGTACGATGTTATATATTTGTCAACAATTTTTTTTCATAAAAAACAGCATTTCGGTTTTATTCACAATATCAGCTTGTTGCATATAAACATCTGCAGTATTTCTATTGCATTTTGCTGATTTTTTTTCGCATATGTTTCACAGTATCAAAAGAAATATATGACTATTCAAGAGCCGGTAATAATATTTTTTACATTCTGAATGATCGATTTTAAAATGAAATTAGATTTTTCGATTCTACTGGGATAAAAATAGATTGTGCCTCGATGAAATAATTAGTTTTTGTTTTCATCGTAGGGTATATACGTGGCACAGTTGGTTACCACCCACCCGGACGCGCAGGTGATACCATGTCTACAACATACGAAGACAGTGTTTTTTTCATACCGGTAGACGCAGCCTGCCATCGCCCTGTTGTTACCTGTACACCCGGGCACAGTCTGGTTGAGATGGCCACACTTATGAAAACGTATAATATTTCCGGCATTGTTGTGGTTGATGGCAAGGACCCGGTTGGAATCGTATCCGTGCGCGATCTGCGTAATCTTGTAGCAGACTCAGTCAATTACATTTCAACCTTGGCAGTGCGTGACATCATGAAAACCAGCCTGATTACGATCGGCAGCAAAGAGCAGCTTTTCAAGGCAGTTTTCCTTTTGGCAAAACATACTATCCATCACCTGATCGTACTTGACCAGAACGGGCACCTGACCGGAATCCTGACCGACTCCGACCTCCTCCGCATCCAGACCAACAGTCCGCTGTATCTGATCCAGGAAATCGAATCTGCGACAACCATTGACCAATTGCGTCTGATCGGGAGCAAACTGACCGGCATGCTGAAGTATGCCATCAACATCAATGCAGCCACCGACAATCTCATCCAGTTGATTGCCCAGTTTAATGATGCCTTCACCCAACGCCTGATTTATGTTCTTGACCTCCACCATGACATCCGGCTTCCGTCCGGTGCCGCCTATCTTGTTATGGGCAGCGAGGGACGCTGTGAACAGACGTTGCGCACCGATCAGGACAGCGCCATTGTCTACCGGGACAATTTGTCGCCGGACAAACGGCGCATGGTACGCCGCTTTGCCGAGAAAATAGCGACTGCCCTGGAAAGTGTCGGCATTCCTCTCTGCCCGGGGAACATGATGGCTGCCAACCCCGATTGGTGCCACAGCATCTCGGAATGGAAACATTTGACTACCGGGTGGATAACAAGACCGGACCCTGAGAACACGCTGCTCTTCGGGGGATTTCAGGATTTGAGAGTGTTGCATGGTGATGCTGCCTTTGAAGGAGAGTTGCGTAATCACATTATTGAGTGCGCTCGCCTTAATTCAAATTTTTTCCCGGAAATGGCCCACACCATCGTGCGTTTTGAACCGCCTCTCGGTCTGTTTGGTCGCCTGCTTGTTGAAAAATCCGGGGAGTCGTACGGAAAGATAGATCTGAAAAAAGGCGGGGTGTTCACAATGACGAGAGGTGTAGCCCTGTTGGCTTTGGAAGCTGGAATTATGGGGGGGACAACCTGGGACAAGCTGTCACGCCTGCATCAGTTGAAATTTGTAACAGACCATGACCTAGAAACACTCAATGAATCTTTTACGTTTTTGATAAAGTTGCGCCTGAAGGAGCAGTTGCGTGCCGTTTCGAATGGAGCAGCGCCGGACAATCTGGTTGATACGAAGCTACTGACGTACACAGAGCGTGACCAGCTTCGTTCGGCATTCAAGGGTGTCCGCATGCTGATAAGCATTCTGAAGGGCAGGTATCAACTGGATCTGATGGCCCACTGATAAACAATGTCAGCGTTTTACCCGCGGGTCGAGAGCGTCGCGGATCCCCTCCCCCAGCAGATTATAGGCCAGCACCGTCACCAGAATTGCCATCCCGGGAAAGAGTGACAGCCACCAGGCAAATTCGATGTAATCCTTGCCGGAGGTGAGGATGTTGCCCCAACTGGGTGTCGGAGGCTGCACGCCGATGCCGAGGAACGACAGGGCCGATTCGGTAAGGATGGCGCCGGCGATGCCGAGCGTCGCTGAGACCAGTACCGGTGAAACGGCGTTGGGAAGAATGTGACGGAATATGATGCGGGCATTTGAACAGCCGATGCAGCGGGCTGCCAGAATATAATCCATTTCACGGATCGAGAGCGTTTCGGCCCTGACCAGCCTTGCTACCCCCATCCAGCCGGTCAGGCCGATCACCATCATGATGTACCAGATTGACGGCTCCAGGAAGGTAATAATCGCCAGAATCAGAAAAAATGCCGGAAAACAGAGCATGATATCCACGGTTCTCATCAACGCTGCATCGACCAGACCGCTGTAATACCCCGACACCAGACCGACCACGGTTCCTATTGAAACCGCGATCCCGACAGCCACAAAGCCGACCTTGAGAGACACCTGCGAACCGTAGAGAACCCGGCTGAGAACATCCCTGCCAAGTTCGTCGGTGCCGAACCAGTGCTGCCATGATGGGGACGAAAGCACTTTCCAGGCGTTGATGGCGCTCGGATCATACGGGGCGATCAGCGGAGCCAGCAGTGAGACGACAAAAAGCGCACAGACGACGCTGCCGCCGAACAGGGCAAGGCGATTGCGCCGGAGGCGCGGCCAGAAAACAGAAACCAGATATGAATGGCTGACGTCCATCCCCCTACCCCTCCCCGTGCCGGATGCGCGGATCAGCAAGGGCATAGCAGAGATCTGCAATGAGATTGCCGATCAGCGTCAGAAACGCACCGATCACCAGAATACCCATGACGACCGGATAGTCCCGGGACATGACCCCCTGATAAAAGAGCTGACCCATCCCCGGAATAGCAAAAATGGTTTCAAAAATGACGCTGCCACCGATCAGTCCGGGAATAGAAAAACCAAGCAGGGTTATCAGCGGCAGCAGGGCGTTTCGCAGGGCATGCTTGTAAATCACGGTCCGCTCGGGCAGTCCTTTCGCACGGGCGGTGGTGATGTAATCCTGGCTGATGACGTTCAGCATGGCGGAGCGCATATAACGGGACAGTCCGGCCAGGCTCCCGAACGACGCCACCATGACCGGCATGATCAGATGTCTGGCGAGATCCCACAGATAGGGAACCGTTCCCCAGGCATCACTCCCCAGTGTATGCAGACCCGAGATCGGCAGCCACCCCAGTCTGACGCCGAAAAAATACATGAGCAGCAGGGCCAGCCAGAAGGTCGGCACGGCAAAGCCGACAAAAACAAATACCGTGATACCCTTGTCAAGCCAGGTGTCGCGGCGGGTGGCGGCCAGTATCCCGATCGGTATCGCCAGGCCGAATTCGATCAGCAGGGCGATCACGTTGAGAGAAATGGTCACCGGCAGCCGCTCGGTGATCTTGTCCAGCACCGGACGATTATCCGATGAAAACGAGCGCCCCAGATCGAGCCGGGCAATTTTGCCGACCCAGCTGAAGTACTGTTCATGAAGCGGTTTGTCGAGGCCGTAGAACTTCGTGAGCCGCTCCCTCGCCTCTTTGCCGACCTTGGGATTCATCGCCATCTGCATCTCGACCGGTTCGCCTGGCGCCAGATGAATCACGGTGAAGGTGATCAGGGTGATGCCGATCATCAGCGGAACCAGCATCAGGATGCGCTTCATGAGATATCGGGCCATTTCAGTAGACCTGCTCGTTCTTCGGCACATACCAGCGGATCTGGTTATGGCCGATACCGGCCGGGGCAGGTTCGACGCCGCGGATCCTTGAACTTACGACCGGAAGCGAATCCGGCACATACAGGAAGGTATACGGCTGCTCGTCGGCCAGGATATCCTGGATGCGGAAATACGCCCGCTTTCGCTTTTCAATATCGAAGGTGTTGCGCCCCTCGATCAGCAGACGGTCGACCTCGGGATTTTTGTAACCCACAAAATTAAGCTCGCCGATGTTTGTTTTGCTGGAATGCCAGACATCATACATGTCCGGGTCCTGGGAGATGCTCCAGGCCAGCAGCACAACTTCGAAATTGCCTTTATTGACGAATTCCTTCAGGAAGGCGGCCCACTCGACGATACGGATCTTGACGTCGATCCCGATCTGGCGCAGACGCTGCTGTATGATTTGCGCGGTCATCAGTCGCTGCTGATTACCCTGATTGGTCAGAATCGTAAATTTGAACGGCTTGCCATCCTTTACGAGGATTCCATCGCTGTTTTTTTCCTTCCAGCCGGCCTCTGCGAGCAGTTCGGCGGCCCGCTTCGGATCGTAGCCGATATCCTTGACGGCAGGGTTGTACGCCCAGCGACCCGGGACGATCGGACCGTGCGCCCGCTGCCCCATACCGAACAGTACCCCCTGAACCAGTTCATCCTTGTTGATGGCGGCGGTCATCGCCTGCCGGATGCGCTTGTCGCCGAAGAGCGGGTGGCGCAGATTGTACCCCATGTACAGATAGCTGGAGGAGGGATAGCGATATTTGTTGAAGCGGCTGGTGAAGCTGTGTGACGCGGTCTGGCGCGCATACTGAACCGGGGTCAGTGACATCAGGTCTAACGCACCGGCTTTAAGTTCCATATACATGGTGGAGCTGTCGGGGATAATTCGATAGACATACCGGTCAATATAGGGGCGACCTTCAAAATAGTCCCTGTTCGCTTCAAGCACGATCTTCTGCCCCGATACCCACTCCTTGAAGCGGTAGGGACCGGTGCCGATCGGATTCCGGGACAGGAGGCTTTTGGTGATATCCTTCCCTTCGAGAAGATGAGCGGGCAGGATATTGACTCCCCATGACGCCAGTGCCGGAGCGAAGGGTACATCATATGTCACCCGCACCGTACGTGCATCGGGTGCAGTGATGCCTTTGACCTGCTTGAAATCTTCGGCATAAGCGGTAGGGGTATTGGGATCAATCGTGACCCGGTAAGTGTACAGTACATCTCTGGAGGTCAGCGGGGCGCCGTCATGCCATTTCACACCGCTCCGGAGATGGAACGTTATGGTCAGGCCGTCCGGGGAAATCTCGAATGATTCAGCAAGATCGCCGACGATGTTCAGGTTTTTGTCGTATTTGACGAGGCCGTTATAAATCTGTCCGGCCACGGCGTGGGAGGATGAATCGGTTGCGAGAAGCGGAATGAGGGTGGAGGCTTCGCCGATGGTGCCCTCAACCAGTGAATCGCCGGTGGCAGGGGCAGCAGATGAAGCGGAAATAGCGGGGGCGGGCTGGGTTTCCGGGCGATTGCATGCTGTAAGAGCGCCGCTGAAAACCAGGAACAGCAGCAGACATCGCATGCCCGGCAACGGCATCATTTCTCGCCCTGCTCCCCTTTAAGCTTGTGCATCTTTTCAATCAGCTCTTTCCGCTCGGGAGCCAGTTCAAGCGCCCTTTGATACTGCTTCAGGGCCTTTTTGATGTTTCGGCGCGCAGCATACACGTCGCCCAGATGCTCGACAATGGTCGAATCATCATCAACCAGAGATATCGCCTCTTCCAGGGCAGTGACAGCTTCATCATAGCGCTTGAGTTTGAAATAGGCCCAGCCGAGGCTGTCGAGAATAAATGCATCATGCGGCCGGATTGCAACGGCCTGCTTGATGTATTTCAGGGCCTCCTCAAGATGTATTCCCATTTCGGCATACGAATAACCTAGGTAGTTGAGGGCCTGGGCGTCTTTCGGGTCAAGCTGCAGTACCTGTTTCATCCGGTTGATCGATTCCGTGCGCTTGCCCAGTTTGTCCAGCAGCACGCCAATCCGGAAGTGCAAACGGGGCTCTTTTTGAAACTGCTGCTCATTTTCAAGCAGTATTTCCAGAGCCGCCTGAGGCCTGTCAATCGATTCGTACAGGGTGGATAAATTCAGATACAGTTCAAGGTTGCCCCGGTTTGAATCGATCGCTTCCTTGAGAAAGGCGATAGCAGCGTCGGTTTTGCCCTGCTCCTTCAGTATCAGTGCGATATGGCTGACCGCATCAAAATACTGCGCGGAATTTCGCGGAATTTTACTGAATTCTGCATGGGCGCTGTCCAGATCCCCCTTTTCTTCAAAGGCGATGCCACGGTACAGGCGGATGTTGTCTGCTGAAGGGTCTTTTTCCAGCAGGGCGCCGAAGACGGCAATAGCTTCGTCAAATTGTTCAAGTTCAAGGTGGACCAGTCCGATTTTCCGGACGGTTTCCTGGCCGCCAAGACCGGTTTGCGCGGCAAGGCGGAGATACTCTAGCGCTTCGGCAAATCGGCGCTGCTGGAGCAGCAGCTGAGTCAGGCGCTGCAGCACGGCCGTGCGATGATCATCCTGGTCGACAAGCAATCGATAGGTATCAATTGCGCGGGGATAGTCGCCCATGGCCTCATAAGTTGCAGCCATGTCGATGGTAGCCTGGTCAAATTCAGGCCGGAGCTCCAGCACTTTGGCAAAATATCCGAGGGCATCACGATACAACTTCATCTGGCTGTAGGTACGCCCAAGATAATAATATCCAAGAGTGGAATCAGGATTGAGTTTGACAAGCGCCTTGAGCGTTGAAACGGCTTCTTCGTATTCAAACAGGCGCGTGAGTGACAGGGCCAGATGCAGATAGGCATCTTCTTTGGCGGGATCGAGCTTGACCGCTTTGCGCAGGTAATCTGCCGCTTCCCAGTCTTTTCCGGCCGATGACATCAGAATCCCCCCGAGGACATACGGTGGGCGATAGTCCGGGTCAAGCACAATCGCCTTGTTGATATATTCGAGGGCTTCCGGGATCTGACCGATTTTGAATTTGATATCGGCCACTTCCCCATGCATCCGGGCCGAATCAGGCTCAAGCGCAATCGCATCACGCAGCAAATTCAGGGCGGCAGGATAGTCGCCTTCATGGGTTGCGATCCGCGCCCGGGAAAACAGATACAATGCACGGGAATGGCTGTCATGGATTCTGGGGGTTTGGTGTGGGGCGCTTTCCGGAGTCGGAGCGATGCCGGCGCACGCGCTTGAAAGAAGGAGGAACAGCAGTATGATCAGCCGCTTGTGCATCGGGATGAGATTCCATTTCGACAAAAATATTAAGTGTAAAAAGCTAGCATGAATCAGTAATTTGGTCAAACTATAATAATAATTGGAATGTTGCAGTTGACATCGATCTCATCCACATGGAATATGCAGCCATGAACAACACCGTATTCTACCTTATTCTCGTCATGCTGCTGGTGGCTGCAAACGGTTTCTTCGTTGCAGCCGAATTTTCGCTCGTTTCGGTTCGCCGCTCACGGATCGTGTCGCTTGTGGAGGGGGGTGATTCCCGTGCCGCAACACTGCTGGGGCTACTCAACAACCTGAACTCCTATATATCCGCCACGCAACTCGGCATCACCATGGCGTCGCTGGCGCTCGGATGGGTCGGTGAGCCGGCACTCTCCCATCTGCTGGAAGCGCCCCTGCAAGGCCGGGTTTCTGATACGCTGCGCCATACAATTGCATTTACGAGTGCGTTCACCATCATCACCTTCATGCATATCGTGTTTGGCGAACTGGCCCCTAAAACCCTGGCGCTGGACCGGGCTGAACGTGTGGCACTGGCGGTGGCTTGGCCGTTGCGGCTTTTTCACTCCCTGTTCAGCTGGCCGATACGCATGCTTGATTACGCCGGCAGAAGCACGGTGCGATTGCTGGGATTACGGGCGTCGCCGGATCATGCCAGCGTATATACGGTAGACGAACTGCGGCAGATAATTAACCTTTCACACACAAGCGGCACCCTGGAAGCTGACGAACAGCAGCTGCTGTACCGCATTTTCGAATTTTCCGACTCGGAAGTCCAGGATGTCATGATACCGCGAAATGCCGTGTCCGCCCTTCCCGATACCGCGACCCTCGAAGAGACACAAACCGCCTTTAATTCACTCGGCTTTTCACGCATACCGGTTTACCAGGATCAACTCGACAACATTATCGGCATTGTCGTCAGAAGGGATCTGGAGCCTTACCTGTCACAGGCGGACACAACTGAGTTCAATCTCGGAACGCTCATCCATCCGCCCCGCTTTATCCCTGCTAATGCCCAGTTAAGTACCGCTTTGAAACAGATGCAGTCGGCGCGGACCCATATGATCTTTGTCGTTGATGAATATGGAGGGTTTGAAGGGATCGTAACACTGGAAGATCTGCTGGAGGAAATAGTAGGGGAAATCGATGACGAGTTTGATGATGTGTCCCCTGAACAATGCATTGAAGACAACAATGACTATCTGCTCGATGGCATGCTGACGATGCGAGAAGTGAATCTCCGGCTCAATCTGCATCTGCCGGAAGATGCCCCCTACTCCACGATCGCCGGTTTCCTGCTTGCACAAGCCGGCCGCCTGCTGCAGCAGGGTGAGAGCGTACTGTATGAGGGCACCCGCTTCACAGCTGAAAATGTCGATCGGAAACGGATTCGTCGGGTCAGGGTCACGGGAGAGGTTCCGAAGGCATGAAAATGACATCCCGATTTATCAAAGTATCCGGCATTCTTCTGGTGACTATCGCAACGCTGGTGACCGCAACCGCTTTTTTTATCCCCTACCTGCTGGATGTCAATGCCTACCGCACCGAAATCGTAACTGCTCTGCAGCAGAGTCTCAATCGCCCGGTCAGCTTCGGCACCGGTTCATTTACCTGGCATTATGGACCATCGTTTGAATTCAAGGCATTTTCCGTAAAGGAACGAGACGGGAGGGCCGATTTTATTACTGCAGAAAAAATAACGGTACAATTGGCTCTGGTTCCCCTTCTGGAAAAAAGGGTTGAACTGAAGAACCTGATTCTGGATGGTTCGACCATCTCACTGTTTCGCGCTTCAAACGGTAGTTATAACATCGACGACCTGTTGAAACCGGGAACAGATGGCGTCCGCGTTAATTTCAACAAAGTACGCATACTCAGGGGGGCTATACTCTGGCGTGACATGGGAGGACGGAAGGAACCGTTTTCAGCCGCTCTGCGCAACATTACCCTGTCGGCGGACCACCTTGGGCGGGGACAGAAAGGGCGTCTCAAATTGACTGCCGACATCCCTGCAGCCAGCGGTGTCCCGACCCACCTCGCACTTTCCGGTATCCTGCGGCTCCCTCCGGCCGGGAAATCGCTTCTGGAATCCTTCCTGGATTGTGATCTGGCGGTAAAACAGGCCGAGATCGGCAGATTCTGGCACTATTTCGGGCGGTTTATTCCATTTGCCAGCACCGGCGGCAGGCTGGATTTTGCCACCAGCTTCAAGGGCACACCGCAGGATTTTTACGCAAAAGGAAAAATCCAGATCAGCGGGGCAACGGTCAACTGGCCGACAGTTTTCCATGCCGCTCTTTCTCCCAAAAACCTTCAGCTTGAATATATTGCAGCAGTGACAAAGCAGCGGATCGACATTTCCGCTGTCGACTTCAGCATGGAGGGTTTCAGGGTCAAGGGAAGCTTCCGGATGGAGGATTACCTGACCAAGGATCCGCGCATCATCGCCAAAGCCAGCACTCCGTCGACATTCCGCTACGAGGATATCAGGTCTTACGTACCGTACGGGATCATCGATATCGACACAGCTGACTATATTGAAAACAAAATAAAAACCGGGATATTCAAGCTTGACACCGGCGTTCTGGACGGGCGGATAAGCCAGATTGCCCATATGGAGGTCGGCCAAAACTACAACACCCTCATGATTCGCGGGCCGGTGGAAAAGGGTGTACTAAGTTATGGCCCAAAAGCGCCAACGTTCAACAACTTGAAAGGGATTATCGAACTGAAGGGCAAAAGTTTCAACCTGCTCGGCATGACCGGAAACTTCGGGACATCCCCTTTCTCGCTGAACGGATCGATAACGGAATATAACACTGATAAGCCCTCCGATTATCCCATCAGGATGGACATATCTCCCCGTACCCCGGAAATCGCCTGGCTGGCCAATTTTGCAGGCATACCAAAACTGGAATACAGCAGCAGTTCGTCGTTACGGCTGACTGGAAGCGGCCATCACTCAGCCTACCGCCTATACGGTGACTGGGATCTCAAGCAGGCGGCCTACCGGTTGCCCGGCTACGTCAACAAACAGCTCTCCATGCCGAATATGCTCACGTTCAGCACGGTTATCGGCAAAGAGTCCACCAAAGTGACGTCAGTAAACTACAATCTTCAGCCGCTGGTTGTCACCGGAAACGGAGTGATCGGCTATGGAGAAAAACCGTATCTCGGCTTTGATCTCCAGACCAACCGCTTCGTGATGACTGAAACGCTGCCGATTCTTTCCATGTGGGAGAAGTATAAACTGCGGGGAGCGGTCCAGGCTCATATCAAAGGGGGGGGGGATCCGGATGATCTCAGCGCCATGGATTACCATGGTACAGTAGAGCTTACCCGGGTAAGCATGCTGCCCAATGAAAGTCTAAAACAGATCAGCGGCATGACCGGCACAATTACGTTCAAAGGAAACAGCCTGGAAACATCCAGCATTGCAACCCGCTACGGCAGCTCCGTGATTACGGCCAAGGCTGCCATAAAGAGCCTGAAAAACCCTGATTGTGACATCACCCTCTCCTCTCCACACTTCTACCTGCGTGACATACAGCGCGCCGAAGGCCGTCCGGATGCCGGAATCAGCCGCTTTAACGCAAACTTCACGCTGCGCGGAGACTCCATCGACTTAAGAAGTGTTTCAGGCCTGATCAATTCATCCAATTTCAGCCTGAGCGGCGTTTACCTGACCGGCCGCACCCCGCAGGCGACAATCTCCATAGCATCAACAAATCTGGATCTGGACGACCTGCGCATGTTCGCGCCGACGCCGCAAAACGGTGGGAGCCCTCAAAGTCCGGGCCTAGATGTAAATTTGACCCTGAACGTTGAGTCAGGAAATTTCGGAAAGCTCGCGTTCAGCAAATTGGCCGCTACAGCTCAGCAGGAGAAGGGTACTATTTACCTGCAGAACCTGACCGCCGGAATGCTGGGAGGAAAACTTACGGCCAAGGGAAGAATCGCCCCCGGTGGAGAAAAAGGGGATCGCTATGACCTGACCCTCGATATATCCCGTGCCGATGCTGACAAACTGTTCGCGGCTCTCGACATTTCCCGCGAGGTTACCGGCACGTTGGCACTTCATGGAGACCTGACGGCCCGAGGGAATACGCTGCTCGATATCAAAAAGAGCGCGTTGGGAAATATACGTCTCAGCATGAACAACGGGACATTACGAAAATTCAGCACTCTTTCCAAAGTTTTCTCGATATTAAATGTTTCCCAACTCCTCAAATTCAAGCTGCCGGACATGGCTTCCGGCGGTATGCCGTACAGCAGCATCAAAGGGAGCATTTCTGTCAAAGACGGAATCCTGGCCACACAGGATCTCTTCATAACCAGCAATGCCATCAACGTGTCAATAGTCGGAACTACGGATATTGTTAATGAGGAGCTGAATCTTACCCTCGGAGCCCAGCCGCTTCAGACCGTGGACAAGATCGTTAACCGCATTCCAATCGTTGGCTGGCTGTTGACCGGGAAGGATAAGGATTTGCTGACCGCGTACTTTGAAGCCAAGGGAAAATGGTCCGATCCTCAGGTCAGCGCAATTCCTGTGAAATCGATGAGCAAGGGGATACTGAATATTTTCATAAGGACTTTTCAACTGCCGGTGAAGCTGTTCACTGATACCGGTGAAGTGATTCTGGGACAATAAATCCGGTACTGACTCTTGGCATAAATGAATGCCTTCGCATGTTTCCATGAGACAGGCGATAAAATAGACCGCAGAATCCAAAAAAAAAGGAGAAGATCATGACAAAAGCAGAATTCGTAGCAAAAGTGGCAAAGGAACTGGAAGTTCCAAAAACTATTGCAGCTGAAACGGTCGATGCGTTTTTGAAGGTAACGACGGATTTACTGAAATCGGGTGACAAAGTCACTTTCCCCGGTTTTGGCACGTTTGGTGTTGTACAGCGCGCTGCACGCAAAGGACGCAACCCGCAGACTGGTACTGAACTGAATATAGCCGCATCCAGGAGCGGCAAGTTTTCAGCTGGAAAGAAGCTTAAAAACTTGTAACCCATTTTTTATGTGCCGCGCTATATAAGTCAGATACAGCCGGCAGGTCAATAAATGCTGTAATTCCTGGGATCCGAGAATAGCTCTTTCAGGAGGAGATTGTTGAGGTTGTGGCCGGTCTTGTTGGCATCAACTTTTGCCAGAATGCGATAGCCGCTGGTGTAAAAGTCGCCTATCAAGTCGAGAATCTTGTGGTTGACCAGCTCTTTTTTGTAGCGGAGTCCGCGGGGATTTATGATTTCATCGCTCCCGATCACCACGGCATTGTCAAGTGACCCTCCTCTGGCCAGACCGATCTTGCGGATTGCCTCGATCTCTTCCTGAAGCACGAACGTGCGGGAATTGATTATGGAAAAAGCATTTTCGACATCTGTTACCCGCTTTTTCTGTTTTCCTACGGGGGGGCGGAACTCGATTGACATCGTTATTTCAAGCGTATTGAGCGGCTTGACCTTGATCCAGGAATCGTTTTGATGCACTTCCACCGGACGCAGCACTTTCAGGTACACTCCGGACTCGGGGAACTCATACACCCCGGCCTTCCACATCCCCTGATAAAACTCCCAGGCTGAACCGTCCAGTATCGGAACTTCGGGACCGTCAATGTAGACAAGACAGTTAGTAATCCCTGAAAAATAGAGTGCCGCCATCAGGTGTTCGATGGTCGAGACGGAGACGCCATGGCAGCCGATCTGGGTGGAAAGTCGAGTGTCTCCTACCATGTCATAACGGGCTGGAATAAGGTGCCCTTTATAAACAAAAGCGATGCCGAATTCACGTCGGGGTAGAAACTCCAGCGTCACTTCCTTCCCGCTGTGCAGGCCAATGCCGGAAACTTTGAAAATGCGATTTATGGTTGTCTGCCGTTTTATCATTTAGCCGTTGACCCTGCTTTTCAGTTCTGCATGCTCTGCAGCCAGAATATCGTATTTTCTTTCCAGTTCACGGATCTGGTCGAACAGGCAAGCAATCGCCTTGGCTTCAGGGTCCGGCAGCTGTCCGTGTTGCAGGTCGGCCCGGCCGTCATCCTTTTTTTCCTGTTCAATGACCATCCGGCCGGGAATACCGACCACTGTGGCGTTCTCGGGTACCGCCTTGACCACCACCGAATTGGAACCGATCTTGGCACCTTTCCCGACCGTAAAAGGCCCCAGAACCTTGGCACCTGAGCCGATTACAACGTTGTCCTGCAGGGTCGGGTGCCGTTTGACCTTGTCCCAGGTAACCCCCCCCAGCGTAACGCCGTGGTAAAGGGTTACATTATCCCCGATCTCGGCCGTTTCGCCGATTACAACCCCCATGCCGTGATCAATAAAAAATTTCTTGCCGATCTTGGCCCCGGGATGGATTTCCACTCCGGTCAGGAACCTCCCGATGTGGGAGGTGAAACGACCGGCAAAATAGAACTCATGTATCCAGAACCAATGGGCGATACGATAAATCCAGAGCGCGTGAAGGCCGGGGTAGCAGAAAATAATCTCCATTACATTTCGAGCGGCGGGATCGCGTTCAAATACCGAGTTGATATCTTCACGGAGATTTTTAAACATATGTCAACTCCTTCATGGAACTGCTGCAATTTTTCAGAGGTAGCACACTGCCCGCAAACCTGTCAAATTCATTTCATGCTGTCAGAGCCTATTCTAACAGGTTAAGTGAGTTTACGAAGATATTTATGCGTCGGGCACTAAAGTTCACATGACGTTCAAACAACTTCCTGCTCGACAAAAATGAAGTTTATTTCTATAACAGACACGCAGACTAAGTTGAAATACTTCTGGAGTACTTGTGGATTCATTGACCCTGTCCGCACCGGCAAAAATAAATTATCTCCTCGATGTCACAGGAAAGCGTCCTGACGGGTATCATGATCTTCGCATGATCATGCAGAGAGTGGATCTTTGTGACACCCTTACCCTCACCCTGACTGATACTCCCGGCATCAACGTTGTCTGCAGCTCGGAGGGAGCACCGGATGGTCCGGACAATATCGCCTGGAAAGCTGCACATGCGTTGCTTGATCGTTCTGAATCCGGCGCCGGCGTGAACATCAAGATCGTAAAAAACATTCCTGTTGCCGCCGGACTGGGCGGGGGGAGCAGCGATGCTGCTTCGGTGCTGATGGGAATGAATGAACTGTTGCGCCTCGGTCTGTCCGATAGAAGCCTCATGGAAATCGGCTGTACGCTTGGCGCTGATGTTCCGTTTTTTATTTTCAAACAAACCGCGCTTGCCGAGGGGGTGGGAGACAGACTCACACCACTGCCAGAAATGCCGAAATGCTGGATCTTGCTGGTGAATCCTGGTGTTCACGTTTCTACCGCCTGGGTATACCGATCTTTACAGTTGACAAGTAGGAGTGAGCTGAATAAACTGCCGAAGTTTTTCGAGTCAATTGAAGATGTTGTTTCAATTTTATCCAACGATCTCGAATCAGTCACGATCCCGGAATTTCCGGTCATTGCCGATATCAAGACCCGCCTGCTGGATCTGGGAGCTGTCGGAAGCTTGATGTCGGGCAGCGGACCTACCGTTTTCGGTGTTTTCAAAACCTTTGACACCGCAGAGGCAGCCCGCCGTGAAGTGACAAGGGGTAATAACTGGTTCGCAGCAACAGCTAGAACACTTTGATTGTATTGTAATTCTCTTTATTGGGGCGTCGCCAAGCGGTAAGGCACCGGATTTTGATTCCGGCATTCCCAGGTTCGATCCCTGGCGCCCCAGCCAATAAAAATCAAGAAGCTAGGCATTTGCCTAGCTTTTTTTTTGTGATTTCATTCGCATTGCGGCAGATTACTTGAAGTTGAAATTTATTTTGGTAGAATTTTTTTATGCTTCAACTTGAATCAGTAATTTGCCCTAAGGAGGTCACACATGAAACTCAATACCATATTTTGCCTGGTGCTGATCATCGCCGGCTTCATTATCCCGGGTGTTGCCTTTGGTTCAGGAATATTACCCCCCAACAGTTTCGGAGCAATCTTCATCAAGGTAATCAGCGCCATTGCCCTTATTACCCTTTTGACCAACGTCGTTTCGGTTTTGGCGTACAAAGATAGAAGCTGACGGCCATCCACCTATCCTGTTTGAGTGAAATTATTGTGAGTGGACAGGTTCGCTTTGTAAAGGTCAGCTTCCCAGGCTGTCCTTTTTTTGTTACAGTGTATCTCAATAGAAATATACCTGACAAACATGTGCCGCGTGGCGGTATGACAAGGACATAAGCAGCGTGTTGATAAAACTGATATCGATTCACCCCTACCCTTCTCCCCAATCAGTCCCGCTGGCGAACGCCTTTCTCAAGGCATATGCGCTCAAGAGTACCGCTTCAATCGGGCTCGTTGATTTTTTCCTTGGACAGGCAGCTGGGGCCTGCGCAGCGGCACTTGTCGAGCCTCTCCCTGTTGCGGTGGGGTTTTCGATGTACCTCTGGAACCGCGACCTCAGTTGCCGTATTGCAGCCGAACTGCGGCGCAGTCATCCTGCTGTCAAACTTTTTTGCGGCGGTCCGGAAGTCACCGCCGATCCGGGATCTGTCTTACGGTCGGGGATTTTCGATTTTGTTATTGTCGGCGAAGGGGAGGCACCCTTTTTATCGCTGTGTCACTCTCTGGCGACAGGGGGAGATTACTCCGGAATCCCCGGGGTTATTTGCCCCGACTCCGCCCCGCTCCCCCCACCGCCACCCCTGCCAGACCTTGATTCAATCCCGTCACCCTACCTGACCGGAGTAATCGATACTCATTCCAATACGGGCCTACTCTGGCAATTATCGCGTGGCTGCAGCTTCACCTGTGACTTCTGTTTTGATTCGCGCGGAATTCATGGCGTTCGGCATTTTTCGCTGGATAGACTGGAAAACGAATTACGGCTTTTTGCCGCCACCGGCGTCAGGCAGGTATTTGTACTTGACTCAACCTTCAACCTGAATCAGGAACGCGCCAAAAAACTCCTGCGAATGATAAAAAAGTGTGCCCCGGACATTCACTTTCATTTCGAGGTGCGTAATGAATTTATCGATCGGGAAATGGCAAAACTGTTTGCCCGGATTGCATGTTCATTGCAGATCGGACTGCAGAGTGCGGATCAGGAAGTCCTCAGGCTGGTGGGACGGTCATTTGACAAGGGTGACTTCACTGCAAAGGTCGGACTGCTGAATGAGAGCGGAGCGGTATTCGGTTTTGACCTGATTTATGGACTGCCGGGGGACACCCTGGACGGCTTTCGAGGCACCCTGGACTATGCCCTGTCACTCTACCCGAATCACCTTGATATTTTTCCGCTTGCCGTCCTGCCGGGTACCCGGCTTGCGTCCCGCGGGTCGTCTCTCAATATTCGATGGGACGAAAAACCCCCGTATCTGGTTGAAGAAACCGACAATTTCAGCGCGGCTGACATGGTGGCGGCCGCCGGTCTTGCCGTTGCTTGTGACATTTTTTATACCCGCGGCAAGGCGGTCGCATGGTTTAATGCCGTCATTGCCGTTCTCGGTCTGAAACCGTCTGATTTTCTGCAGAAGTTCAGCCTATGGCTGGCTGAAAACCGGGTCAGCAGTGCAAAAGAGTCCGACTTCAGTGATGACGACATCGGGGAAATGCAGCAACTTTTCCTGAAGCACCTGTTCAGCGGCAACAAAGTAAAAAAGTTCCTGCCGCTTCTGCTTGATCTGTCAACGTATCACCATCTGTACGCCGCAGTGCTGCAGGCCCCCCTGCCGGAAGCCGGCGCAGATCGCCGTGATCGTGACCACGCGGATAACAGCAGTTTCAGACTCGCTCCAACAGTCCGGACAGCTCATTTTACCTACGATATCGAGGAGCTTCTCGAGTGCGGAGAGCCGCGTATTTTATGGATGTACGACCACCTGCGGCAATCCGGTTCACAGGCGGTTATCTACCGCAACAACGGCGTGGTATGCACCGAATCGCTAGCCCTCCCCTATATCCTTCTTCTGGAGCAGATACGTGACGGAGATGGCGGAGACTATCTGTCCGGAACCGGGCTCACCAGAGAAGAAGCCCGTGAATTCCTGCTATTCGCCCTACAGGAGGGAATTATTGAGAATGTCGATTAAAAGGCGGGAAATAAGTCTGCCGTATTCGGCACCGTGCATCGAAAGAGGTTGCATTTTGGTGAATTTTTTAGTATATCTCTCCTTTCCTTAGCATCCTGATTGCCACTCAGCTCCCAATTTGAAAGGTGTCTGAACACCATGCATGATAAAATCAAGATATTTTCCGGCAACTCAAATCCGGATCTTGCCCAGAAAATATGCGACAGCCTTGGTGTTCCTCTCGGCGCGGCTCGCGTGCGCCGGTTCTCCGATGGCGAAGTTATGGTTGAAATCGGTGAGAACGTCCGCGGCCGCGACGTATATGTTGTTCAGTCAACCTGCGCACCGACCAACGACAACCTGATGGAGCTGCTGGTTATAACCGATGCGTTGAAACGGGCGTCGGCAGCCACCATAACCGCGGTAATCCCCTATTACGGCTACGCTCGCCAGGATCGCAAGGCTGCGCCGCGCACCCCGATAACCGCCAAACTGGTTGCCGACCTTATCACAACAGCCGGTGTCAACAGGGTCGTCACCATCGACCTGCACGCCGGTCAGATCCAGGGTTTTTTCAATATCCCGGTCGACAACCTGTACGCCGCACCGGTAATTCTCAATTATCTCAAAGACCGTTTCAAGGGTGAACAGGTCGTCATGGTATCACCTGACGCCGGCGGTACCGAAAGAGCCCGCGCCTTTGCCAAGCGCCTCGAATACTCTCTTGCCGTAATCGACAAGCGCCGTACCGGCCCAAATGTCGCTGAAGTCATGCACCTGATCGGAGACGTACGCGACAAGATTGCCGTTATCCTCGATGATATGATCGATACGGCCGGCACCTTGACCCAGGCTGCCAAGGCGCTGAAGGCAAACGGCGCCAAAGCCGTCTATGCCTGTGCCACCCATGGAGTACTGTCAGGTCCTGCGATAGAGCGCATCAATGCTTCAGACATTGAAGAGGTCGTTTTGACCGATACAATACCTGGCGGCCCCGGTGCCGCTTTAACGACCAAAATCAGAATGCTTTCCGTGGCAGACCTGCTGGCCGAAGCAATCAGGCGCATTCATGAAGATGAGTCAGTAAGTTCGCTATTTGTATAGCACCCAAATATGTTGATTATGAATAGGACGGGGTTGACCCGTCACTACACGTGGAGGAACGTATGCAACAGAAACAAATGAATATTGAACTACGCACCAAGACCGGCACTGGCGTAAGCCGAAGACTTCGCATGGCTGATATGGTACCGGGAGTTGTGTACGGCAAGGGTCTTGACCCGGTAACGGTCAGCATCAAAATCCGTGATCTGCAGGATGCCATTTCCGGAGCAGGCGGACAGAACAACCTGATCACCCTGATCGGCGGCGGAAGCCTGGATCAGAATATTGCAATCGTTGCCGATCTTCAGCGCGACCCGCTCAAACGCACCATCAAGCATGTCGATCTCCATCGCATCAACCCGAAAGAAAAACTGCGGGTTACCGTTCCTGTTGTGCTGACCGGCACTGCAATCGGCGTAAAAGATGGAGGTCTGCTCGATCTGGCCCACCATGAACTGCACATTGAATGCCTGCCGGGTAACATTCCTGACAACATCACCATTGATGTATCCGGACTCAAGATCGCCCACTCGATCCATGTCAGCGAGATTTCGCTCCCCGAAGGCATCGTTATTCTTGATCAGCCCAAGATTCCCGTTGTCAGCATTCTTGGCAGAATCAAGGAAGAAGAAGCTCCGGCCGCGGCTACGGCTGCAGCATAGCAGACCAGAACCACCCATGAGTATCTATATAGTTGCGGGGCTGGGTAATCCCGGCCCCACCTATCAATGGACCCGCCATAACGCGGGTTTTCTTTTTTTGGATCGCCTCGCAGAACTGGAAAACATTTCCATTGCGAAAAAATCGTTCTCGGCACTTTCCGGGGAATGGAATTTTGCCGGACATCGCCTGATACTGCTCAAACCGCAGACGTTCATGAACCTGTCCGGAAACTCCGTCATGCAGTCACTCCAATTCCACAAGCTCCCGACTTCACATCTGATCGTCATCCATGATGAGCTCGACCATCCGTTCGGGGTCGTACGCCTCAAGCTCGGCGGGGGTCATGGCGGGCATAACGGTCTGCGCTCCATCATGGAGAATCTGGGCAGGGGCGACTTTATCCGGATTCGCATAGGGATCGGAAAATCACCCCATGGAGACACAACCGGTCATGTTCTTGGAAAGATTCCTCCTGAACAGATGGAAGGGCTCTCCACAATACTTGACGGCGGCATAGAAATGCTTAAAGCGATGCTTACAGAAGGGCTCCCTAAAGCGATGAGTCTCTTCAATAACAAGAACTTTCTGGAAGGATAGTATTTATGGGTTTCAACTGCGGAATAGTAGGACTGCCGAATGTCGGCAAATCCACCATCTTTAATGCTCTGACTTCGGCCGGTGCCGAATCGGCAAATTATCCGTTTTGCACGATTGAGCCGAATGTCGGCATCGTTCAGGTACCTGACCCCCGGATGGACCAATTGGCGGTCATCGTCAAACCGCAGAAAATGCAGCCGACGACCATTGAATTCGTCGACATCGCCGGCCTGGTCAAGGGAGCCAGCCAGGGTGAAGGTCTCGGGAACCAGTTTCTGGGCCACATCCGCAGTGTCGATGCGATCGTTCATGTCGTCCGCTGTTTCGACGACGACAACATCGTCCATGTCAGCGGTCGCGTTTCGCCGGCCGATGACATCGAAATCATCAATACCGAACTCGCCCTGGCCGACCTCGATACGATCGAAAAGAAACTGCAGCGGGCCGAAAAAATGGCGCGCAGCGGCGACAAAAAGGCAAAGGAGGAAGTCGAATTTTATCTTCGGGTACAGGCTCTTCTCGAACAGGTTAAAAAGCTTCAGGGAGTTGCCCAGAATGAGGACGAAAGAATCTGGATGCGTGACCTGCACCTTCTTACCGACAAACCGGTGCTGTATGTGGCAAACGTAGCCGAAGACGACCTGGAAGGAAAACATCCCAACGTTGCCACGGTCCGCGAAATTGCCGCCCTCGAAGGGGCCGGCGTCGTGGTTATCTGCGGTAAACTGGAAGCGGAAATTGCTGAACTTGACGGTTCTGAAAAGCAGGCATTTCTTGATGACATGGGACTGGAGGAAGCCGGCCTTGACCGCCTCATCCGCAACGGCTATTCACTGCTGGGGCTCATTACGTACTTTACCGCCGGGGTCAAGGAGGTTCGTGCCTGGACAATTGTCAACGGCACCAAGGCGCCGCAGGCTGCCGGCGTGATTCACACCGATTTTGAAAAGGGATTCATTCGGGCCGAAGTAATCGCGTTCGCCGACTACATAAACTGTTCCGGAGAAACCGGCGCCAAAGAAAAGGGATTGATGAGGCTGGAAGGGAAAGAGTATGTCGTCAAGGATGGCGATGTCATGCATTTCCGTTTCAACGTATAAGTCACGCCCGCACGGAGCCCGTTAACAAAGAAAACCCCGGTTTTGACGGGGTTTTCTTTGTTAACGGAACTGCAGTTCCAATCAGGCGCGCGTTACGTTGGCTGCCTGGAGGCCTTTTGGGCCTTTAACGATATCAAAAGTGACCGCATCGCCTTCAGCAAGGGATTTGAATCCGTCACCGGTAATAGCCGAGAAGTGAACGAAGATATCCTCGCCATCCTCCTGCTCAAGAAAACCAAAACCTTTGCTGTCGTTAAACCATTTGACTTTTCCTGTTGTCATGCTGCTGCTCCTTTTTTCCCGCTTCATGTAATGCACTTACGATAGCGCAAGTGGCTGATAACTTGTTCTTGTAGTTCCGTAAAGTCTGCCGGTTTATAAATTTTTTTCACGTTACCATACTTTCCCGGCCTTGTAAGTAAAAAACATACGGCCATTTTATTACCCGAGATTCGACTGATTTGCTCGGCCGAAAGACCTTGCTGCCCGACCTTTTTTATTGAGCGGCATCACGATTTATGCTATTGTGCAAAGCTATTTTGTCACTATTCAACCTGCGGGAGAAAATAAAATGTTCAGTTCCATTTTAAAGAAGTTTATCGGCAGCAAAAACGAACGTGAACTAAAGAAGATGTGGCCGATTGTTGGAAAGATAAACTCGCTTGAAAATTCGATATCAGCCCTGACCGATGGCCAGCTGACCGACAAAACCCGGGAATTCAAGGAGCGATATGCGGGGGGAGAGTCGCTGGATTCACTTCTGCCTGAAGCCTTTGCCGTCTGCCGTGAGGGGGGCAAGCGGGTACTCGGCATGCGCCATTTTGACGTGCAGTTGATTGGCGGCATGGTTCTGCATTCCGGAAAAATAGCCGAAATGAAGACCGGAGAGGGGAAAACGCTGGTAGCCACCCTCCCCGCCTACCTTAACGCGATTTCCGGAAAGGGGGTACACGTAGTTACCGTCAACGATTATCTGGCAAAGCGTGACTCCGAATGGATGGGACGTCTGTACAATTTCCTCGGCCTGACGGTAGGCATCATCGTTCACGGCATTGAAGACGACCAGCGCCGCATCAACTATGCCGCCGACATTACCTACGGAACTAACAACGAATTCGGCTTCGATTACCTGCGGGACAATATGAAGTTCAACCTGGATGATTATGTTCAGCGCGGCTTCAACTACGCCATCGTTGACGAGGTTGACTCGATTCTGATCGATGAAGCACGTACACCGCTGATTATTTCCGGCCCGACGGAAGATTCGACCGACAAATACTACGTAATCAACGCAATCATTCCTAAGCTGGAAAAGGGAGAAGTGCTCGAAGTCGAGGCAAACACTCTTTCCGGCAAGCGCAAACAGTACACCGGTGATTTCACCATCGATGAAAAGGCCAAGAGCGCGGCCCTGACCGAACAGGGTGTCCTGAAGGTAGAAAAGCTCCTTAAAATTGACAATCTGTATGACCCTCGCAACATCGAAATCCTCCACCATGTCAACCAGGCACTGCGCGCCCATGCCATGTACAAGCTTGATGTGGATTATGTGGTGAAAGACGGTGAAGTTTTGATCGTTGACGAGTTTACCGGCCGCCTCATGCCCGGTCGCCGCTGGTCTGACGGCCTGCACCAGGCGATCGAGGCAAAGGAAGGGGTCAAGATCGAAAACGAGAACCAGACCCTGGCAACGATCACCTTTCAGAACTATTTCCGCATGTACGGCAAACTGTCCGGAATGACCGGTACTGCAGACACCGAAGCCGAGGAGTTTCACAAGATCTACAAACTCGATGTCTGCGTCATTCCGACCAATCGGCCGCTCGTCCGACCGGATTTTCCGGATGTCATCTACAAAACCGAAATGGAAAAGTTCAAGGCGGTTATCGAAGATATCAAGGAGCATTACGCCGCCGGACAGCCGTGCCTTGTCGGGACCATCTCGATCGAAAAATCGGAAGTACTGTCGGAGCTGCTGAAACGCCAGGGCGTTCCGCACAGCGTGCTGAACGCCAAGCAGCATGAGCGTGAAGCTGAGATCGTATCCCAGGCCGGCCGCAAAGGCGCGATAATGATCGCCACCAACATGGCGGGTCGTGGAACCGACATCGTGCTGGGAGGCAACCCCGATGCGCTGGCCAAACAGTGGCGGCGGGCCAACCCGGAAGCTACCGATGAAGAATATGAAGCTATTGTTGCGAGATATAAAGCGGAATGCCTTGCCGAACATGATGAAGTTGTCAAGCTGGGCGGCCTTCACATCCTCGGAACTGAACGGCATGAATCACGACGCATCGACAACCAGCTGCGCGGCCGTTCCGGCCGTCAGGGCGACCCCGGTTCATCAAAATTCTACCTGTCGCTTGAAGATGACCTGCTGCGCATCTTCGGGTCAGAGCGCGTCTCCAAAATCATGGATCTTCTCAAAATCGAGGAGGGGGAGGCCATTACCCACGGCATGATCTCGCGATCGATCGAAAATGCCCAGAAAAAGGTGGAAGCGCACAACTTCGACATCCGCAAGCATCTGATCGAATACGATGATGTCATGAACAAGCAGCGCGAGGTAATTTACAGCCAGCGCCGTGAAATTCTGGCCGGCCAGGACCTTCGCGAGAGTTTCCTGGAAATGCTGGATGATACGATTGAGGAGATTGTCTCCGCCTACGCCATCGACAAGGTGTCGCCGCACGATTGGGATTGGCAGGGGATCAGCGACAGCGTCTACAAATGCTTCAACCTGCAGCTTGACCTGCCGCAGGAGATGATAAGCCGCCTGACGCCGGCCAACTTTCACGACACGCTCAGCACGCAGGCCCATGCCATTTTTACCGGACGAGTTGCAGAAATGGGTGAAGAGCTGGTTGACCACCTCATCAAGGTAATGATGCTGCAGGCGATCGACACCCACTGGAAAGACCACCTGCTGAACATCGACCACCTGAAGGAAGGGATCGGCCTGCGCGGGTATGGCCAGAAAGACCCCAAGCAGGAGTACAAGCGGGAAGCCTATAACCTGTTCATGGAATTGATGACCCGCATCCGCGAAGAGGTTGTCGAACGTGTTTTCTGGGTCCAGATCAATCACGACGGCGATGAGATCGAAGAGATGGAAGAGGAAATGCAGAGCAAGAAACTGGTATTCAACCTGGGGGGAGGAGAAGAACGCCCCCATGAACCGGCCAAAAGTCAGAAAGTGGCGGGACGCAACGATGCCTGCCCGTGCGGAAGCGGCAAAAAGTATAAAAAATGCTGCGGTAAGTAACGACGATCGCCCGGTGAATATCATATCCCCACAGGAGGGTTGCCCGTATGAATATAATCGGCTTTTCATTTTCCACTGTTGAAGCAGCGATTAAAAAGGCCGGCCGCAAGGATCTTGCGCTTATTTATTCGGAAGTTCCCGCTGCTGCTGCGGCGGTCTTTACCACCAGCAGCGTCAAGGCGGCCCCGGTACTGGTTTCCCGTGAGCATATTGCGAGTGGCTCCGCCCGGGCACTGGTTGTCAACAGCGGCAATGCCAACGCCTGCACCGGTGAACCCGGCATGCTGGTTGCGAGGGAGACGGCGCTGCTGGTTGCTACGGGACTCGGCATCGATGCCGAAGCCGTCCAGGTATGCTCCACCGGCGTAATCGGCGTGCAGATGCCGATGGGACGTGTTCGGGCGGCGATTCCCGCCCTGATTGACGGTCTCTCCTCCGGCACTCTTGACGACATCGCCCAGGCCATCATGACCACCGACACCTTCCCGAAAATGGAGGCACGCAGCGGGGAGGCCGGCGGAGTCAGTTACGCCGTAGCCGGAATTGCCAAGGGTGCCGGCATGATCATGCCCAACATGGCCACGATGCTTTCCTTCATCATTACCGACGCCGCCGTGGAGCCGGGGTTTCTGCAGAAAGCCTTCAGGAGCGGAGTCGAAAGCTCATTCAACGTCATCACCGTCGATGGCGACATGTCAACCAACGACACCTGCCTGATCATGGCCAACGGCATGGCGGGAAATCCTCTCATCACGGAAGGATCACCTGAAGGGGTTGCCTTTGCAACGCTGTTGAACGACGTGCTGCTGTCCCTGGCCAAGCAGATCGTGAAGGATGGTGAAGGGGCAACGAAATTTGTTGAAATACGGGTCGACAGCGCCAAAGATGATGCCGACGCAAAACGTGCCGCCATGGCAATAGCCAACTCCAGCCTCGTAAAGACGGCTTTTTTCGGACAGGACGCCAACTGGGGGCGGATCTTTGCCGCAGTCGGGTATTCCGGCGCCGAAATCGACCAGTCACGGATGTCGCTGCGCTTTGATGATGTCACGATGGCCAGAAACGGAGTCTTTGCCGGTGAAGATGCCGAAGCCCGCGGTACCGAAGTACTCAAACAGAGGGAATTTACCGTTTCGGTTGACCTCGGAATCGGGACAGGCACCGCCACCGTGTACACGTCGGACCTGACCCACGAATACATCAGCATCAACGCCGACTACCGCTCCTGAGATTCTTCGGCAGTTCACTTCAATCCCCGAGCCTCCGCATGCGGGGGCTTTTTTTTCGTACAGCAGGATAATTGAGTGACCCCGTGATCATTTTTCGTATACTTTTCACCGCAATACTCCTTTCACATTCAATCGCCCTGTATGCAGCCGACGGTCTGCTTGATGCCGGGCGGGCGGTAACAATCGACGTCATGCTGGAAAACGCCATCCGCCGCGGTCTGATTTCCGGCGGAGTCGTGGCCGTCGGCAACCATACCGGCCAACTTTACGGAACGGCACAGGGAAGAGTGTATCCGGATGCCGGCCCACTCCTGTCGGACCGGACGCTGTTCGATACCGCATCACTCACAAAAGTCATCGCCACGGCGCCCGCCATCATGAAACTGCTCGAACAGGGAAGAATCAGCCTGCTTGATCCACTGACCCGCTGGTTCCCGGAATTTGATGATTCGGATCGTGACGAAATCACCATCCTCAATTTGCTGACCCATACGTCCGGGATGAATGATGTTGAAATAGCAGCAGGCGATCCGCTCAGGAGCCTGATTGAAAAGGCCATCGTGCAGAACAGCGGCTCCCTCCCCGGAAACCGTTTCCGCTATGCCGACATCAACTTCATCCTGTTGGGAGAACTGGTCAAGCGCGCCTCCCATGAACCGCTGAACAGATTCAGCACGGAAAACATCTATGCCCCGCTCGGTATGGCTGAAACATCTTTTCTGCCCCAGGCGGAATTCAATGTCATCGCTCCCACGGCGGGGTATGACAGAACGCTGACCGCCGGAGTTGTCCAGGACTTTAATGCGCGCCGTTTTGGCGGTGTAGCGGGGCACGCAGGTTTGTTCAGCACCGCCAGCGACCTGAACAGATATGCGACCATGATCCTCAACAAGGGGAAATACAACGGGGTACAGGTATTCACGGAGAGGGTCATCACCCAGATGACATCGCCCTACTTTTATTCCAGCGGCAAGGTTATCAGGGGGCTCGGATGGGATATCAACTCACCGTTCTCGTCACCGCGCGGGAACTACTTTTCCGACATGTCTTTCGGTCACACCGGCTACAGCGGGTCGTCAATCTGGATCGACCCCGAGCAGGATCTGTACGTGATTCTTCTGACCGTTCGCCTTGATTACGCAAATGTCCGTCAGTTTAACCAATTACGGAGTGATATCTCAAGTCTTGCCGTTTCCATATTTTCAACTCCGCAAATTGCCGCCGAGATTGCCGACGGCACGAAAATCCCCTGAAACGCTAATACCTTGACACGATATTGCGCCTGTGTTAGTTGTCTCAGGAACCAAATATTTAGCGTACCCACTCAGCAAGGGAGGGATCGATGAGCATTAAAGTGCTGGTCGCCGACGACAGTATCACCATACAAAAAGTAATCGGCATTATTTTCGGAGGGGAGGAATACTCCCTGACGATCGTTGATAACGGCAAAGCCGCAATTGATAAAGCACGTGAAATTAACCCGGATATCCTGCTGATTGATGCGCTGATGCCGGGAATGACCGGGTACGAAGTGGCCGAGGCCGTTCGTTCTACACCTTCACTGGCCTCCAAGCCGATTTTAATCCTGACCGGGTCATTTGAGCCTTTTGACGAGGAAAAAGCAAAAAAGTGCGGTGCGGATGATTTCATTGCCAAGCCGTTCGAGTCGCAGCAGATCATCACCAAAGTCAGGGAACTCCTGGAGCTTGGTCGATCAAGAGCGATCTCCCCGCTCCCCGAACCGCCGCAGACTGCGGCTGAAACGGTTAGCGAACAGGCATCCGAGGTGATATTCCAGAGCGAGGCCCCGCAGCCGGCTGCACCGGCGGACATCTGGGGCGCCTTTACTCCGGAAGCCGAACCTCCGGTTGAAGCGGTTGTGTCCGCTGCCGCTCCGTCAACGGTAGCCGGTGAACCGGATGTATTTGCAATCGTCTCTGAAGAAAATGATGCACAACTCGTACAACCCACCGCAGCTGTAGAGTCGGCACCCAGCCATACAGGTTCTCAATGGGTTCCGGTTGAGGAAAACACCTTTGAGTTTGAAGAGGAGCCAATCGTCGCCCCCCCGGCAGATGCATTTGCAGTGCGGACCCCTCCGGCTCAGGAAATGGCATTCGGGGACGTTACTTTTGAGGATGAACCTGCGGCTCCGGCACCTCCGGCATTTTCGGCAGTTCCTGAAGCGGCATTCACCGCACCCGAACCAGATTTTACCGCACCTGCCCCGACATTCGAGGCTCCCGTGGTCCCGGCCGCACCTTTTGCGCCGCTCGCCGACCCGACTCCAGTCTTCACCGCTGCTGCAGCTTCAGCCACTTCAGCCACTTCAGCCACAGCAGCACCCGCAGCACTGTCCGAAGAGCAGCTCAGAGCCGCCCTGGCAGCTGTATCAAAAGACGTCATCGAGCGCATCGTCTGGGAAATTGTGCCCGACCTGGCCGAGGCCATGATCCGCGAAGCCATCCGCAAGATCAAAGCAGGGGTCTAGTCCCCCCTTTCCATATAACAACCACGAGGGGATGGCAACATCCCCTCTTTTCGTATGGAGGTACGGAGATGATCAGAAAAGCCATAGCCAAAGTTGTCGAGAGGGAGGATCTGACCGAAGGAGAGATGATCGAAGTCATGAACCAGATCATGTCCGGAGAGTGCACCCCGGCGCAGATCGGCGCCTTCATCACCGCCCTGCGCATGAAGGGTGAAACCGTCGAGGAAATCACCGGCGCCGCCCGCGTCATGCGGGAGAGGGCGACACCGATCCGGGTCGGGCGTGGGGTGCTGGGCATCGACCGCGACGACATCAATATCGACCGGGAAACGATTCTGGACGTGGTAGGAACCGGCGGCGACGGCACCAACACCTTCAACGTATCGACCACCGTATCCTTCGTGGTCTCGGCCTGCGGCGTCAAGGTGGCCAAGCACGGCAACCGCTCGGTCTCTTCGGCCTGCGGCAGCGCCGATGTGCTGGAAAAGCTCGGCATCAACCTGGATGTGACGCCGGAAACGGTGGAGAATTGTATCGACCGGATCGGCATCGGCTTCCTCTTCGCCCCCGCCCTGCACGGCGCCATGAAGCACGCCATCGGGCCGCGCCGTGAAATCGGCATCCGCACCATCTTTAATATCCTCGGCCCCCTGACCAACCCGGCAGGAGCAGACTGCCAAGTGATGGGGGTCTATCGCGCCGACCTGGTGGAAAAACTGGCCGGTGTACTGCACAAACTGGGGTGCAGGCATGGCTTTGTTGTGCATGGATCTGACGGAATGGACGAAATGACCCTGACCGGCGAAACCCTGGTGGCCGAGGTGACCCCGAACGGGGTCACCCTGAGCAGTGTAGCCCCCGAACAGCTGGGTCTGACACGCTGCCAAATGGCTGCGCTCAAAGGTGGAGATGCCGTTGTTAATGCGGCGATCGTTACGGCGGTGCTGGCTGGGGAACAGGGCCCACGGAGGGATATTGTCCTCCTCAATGCCGCCTATGCCCTGGTGGCCGCGGGAATGGCAGCCACGCCGGCAGAGGGGATGAAGCTGGCCGCCGGGGCGATCGACTCCGGCCGGGCGCTGCAGCAGGTGGGGAAACTGGCGGCATTAACGAACCAGGGGTAGAGATAGACTGGGTGAAAGTTAAAAAAGAAAGGGTCAGACACAATGTGCCTGACCCTTTGATTCTTTTTGGTGGAGGTTAACGGGATCGAACCGATGACCTCGTCGCTGCCAGCGACGCGCTCTCCCAGCTGAGCTAAACCCCCATAAAGTGAACCGACTATTTACCAAACTATTTATGACGTGTCAATATTTTTCTAACAATATCTTTTGCAGACTTCACCCAGCCTCGCCTTGACGCCGCTTTACATCCGGTGTAAGGTTCAGAAACAAAATTCACCGTTCATTAACAGCCTGGAGCCCCATACATGCAGAACAGCGATCTGACTTGGAATACCACCCTGCTCTATCCCGCCCCCGATTCCCCGGAACTGGAGGCCGATCTCGGTTCGTTTGATCAACTGGCCGCCGATTTCCGCCGCCATTATTTTGAAAAGGTTGCGGGGTTGGACAACACCGCCCTCCTGGCCTCTATCCGTGAATACGAAACGCTCCAGAACCGCATGGCAAAGCCGTTTTGCTATGCCCATCTGCTGTTCGCCGCCGACTCGGGAAACGAGGTATACCGTGCCCTTTCCCAACGCTGCTCCGAACTGGGGAGCCGGCTTTCCCAGCAGCTGCTCTTCTTCGACCTGGAGCTCATGGCGCTTGACGACGGCCGCTTTGAATCATTCCGCACCTTTCCCGGGACAGCCGGCTACCTCCATTTTCTGGAAGGAATCCGCAAATTCCGCCCCCACACCCTCAAGGAGAATGAGGAGCGGCTCCTGACCAGGAAGGATCTGACCGGAGTCCGTGCCTTCACCAAGCTGTTCGATGAGCTCTCGGCGTCGTTCAGCTACGTGATGGAAGTGGATGGCGAACAGCGGGATCTTACCGGTGAAGAGCTGCTCTCCCTCCTTCACCACACATCCCCGGATGTCCGTTTCCGGGCGATGACGCTGTTCCTGGAGCGCCACGGCGAGAACGGTATCGTCTACAACGCCGTCTTCAACAATATGGCTCTCGATCATGGACAGGAGATGGAATTGCGCCGGTACCAGACGCCGATCCAACCGACCAATATCGGCAACGAGATCCCGGACGAGGCGGTTGAGCACCTGATGAGCGTAACCGAAGCCAATTACGGCCTGGCCCGGGAGTATTTCCGGATCAAGGCCGGCATGCTCAAGATGGAAACGTTGCGCAACTGCGATATCTACGCCCCGGTTGCCGAGGCGGAACGGAGCTATACCTTTGATGAGGCCCGGGATCTGGTAGTGGATTCATACCGGGAATATGACCCTCAGTTCGGCGACGTCGTCGAGGCGTTTTTCACTGAACGCCGTGTCGATGTCCTCCCCCGCACCGGGAAATCGGGTGGCGCCTTTGCCATGGGTATATCACCCGACCTGCCGCCGTACCTGCTACTGAATTACACCGGCACCCTGCGCGACCTGGCCACCATCGCCCATGAAGCGGGGCACGGCCTGCATTTCGTTATTTCCCAGAAGCAGAGCCTGCTGAACTACCATGCCCCGCTCCCCCTGGCGGAGACCGCCTCGGTTTTCGGTGAAATGCTGCTGACCCGCAGACTGCTCGACAACGAAACCGATCCGGCCGTGCGCAGATCGCTGCTCTGCGCCAAGATTGAAGACATCATCGCCACGACATTCCGCCAGACCGTACTAACGCGCTTCGAACTCCGCCTGCACAATGAACGGAACGGGGGACTGCTGTCCAATGACCGCATTGCCGAAATCTGGCTGGAAGAGAACGGCAGGCTGTACGGCGACTCGGTCGAGATGATCCCCGCCTATCGCTGGGGGTGGAGCTACATCAGCCATTTCATTCACAGCCGCTTCTACTGCTATTCCTACACATTTGCCGAACTGCTGGTGCTGGCGCTCTTCCAGAAGTACCGCGAAGAGGGGGAGTCATTCAAGCCGGGCTACCACGCCCTGCTGGAATCGGGAGGGGCGCTGTCGCCGGCGGATACCGCCCGTCTTGCCGGGATCGACATTGCCGACAGCGGCTTCTGGCAAAAGGGATATGATGTACTGGCAGGATTGATTGAAGAGCTGAAACTGATCGCCTGATCCGAAATTCAAGCGGTAATTCGAGGTAAACTACTATGGCAGGCCAAGAAAAAGAGCTTCTGGAAGCACTCGCCAGTTCACGCGTTCTGACCTCGATGATTACCCCGGCTGTGCTGATATCGGCGTGCGGGACGCTGATATTTTCAACGTCGGCCCGACTGGGCCGCATCTTTGACCGGGTCTATGTCATGAAGGGTGAAGTGGAAGCGATCATAACGGGGAAGATCTCACACCCGGAAGAGCGGATGAAGCATCTGCGCGGCCAGATTGAACTGCAGCGGCGGCGGGCGATACTGATCCACAAGGCCATGACCTCCCTGTATATCTCGACGCTGTTTTTTGTCACCTCAAGCCTGGCCATAGCCGTTAATGTCGCCTACGGCAGTGTCGACCAGGCCTGGATCCCGACGGTATTGGCCCTCTGCGGCGGGCTTTTTCTCTTCGTGGCGTCGGCGGCGCTGCTGTACGAGAGCCGCTTTAATCTTCGTTTTGTCAACCGCTCGATCGATTTTATCGAACACCTGGAAATGAAAGCGGAGGAGCAGGGAAAGTAGCCGGCTCCTCCGGATTCAGAACTATACCTTTCTACCCCTTCAGCCCGACCTCTTTTGCCAGCGCCCGCCAGGCCGGCAGGCTCCGCTCGATCATCCCGATATCAAAGCAGTAGGCTATCCTGAAGAACCCGGGGGCGCCGAAACCCGCCCCCGGCACCAGCAGGATGTGGTGTTTCTGGGCAAGCTTGACGAATGCCACATCATCCACCAGTGGAGACTTGGGAAAGAGGTAGAACGCTCCATCCGGTTTGACCATGCTGAAACCTATAGCGGTCAGTTCACGTACGAGCAGGTCCCGCTTGGCCTGATACTCGGCAATATCGACCGATTCATGCTGCAGCCTGGCCACCAACCGCTGCATCAGCGCCGGAGCGTTGACGAAACCGAGCACCCGGTTACTGAAGACCGCCCCCTCCATAAACTGACCTGCGGTTGCCATGCGGGGATTGGCCGCCAGGTACCCGATCCGCTCACCCGGCAGGGCGAGGTCCTTGCTGTGTGAGGTGACGATGACTGAGCTCTCCACCAACGGGAAGATATTGGGAACATGCTTGCCGTCAAAAGCGATGCGGGCGTACGGTTCGTCGGATATGGCGTAGATCAGGTGGCCGGTCCTTTCGTGGATTTTTTTCAGTACGTCCCCCAGCCGCTTCAGGCTTTCCGCAGGATAGATAACGCCGGTCGGGTTGTTGGGGGAACAGATGATGATGGCGCGGGTTTTGGCGGTGATTGCCCCCTCGATAGCAGCGATATCAAGCTGGAACGTATCGCGGTCCGTCCAGACTTCAACCGGAACACCGCCATGATTGTCGATGTAGAATTTGTATTCAACGAAGTAGGGAGCCAGGATGATGACCTCCTCCCCCGGATTGAGAATAGTCTTGAGCACGACGTTGAGGGCCCCGCCGGCGCCGCAGGTCATGATGATGTTGTCGGCCGGGACCGCGAGACCGGAATCGGCGGATATCTTTTCCGCCACGGCGCCCCGTGTTTCTGCATACCCGGCGTTGTTCATGTAGCGGTGCATTCCAGGGATCGGATTCTGCGCCAGTTCCAGCAATTGGCGGCAGAAGGATTCGGGCGGCTCCACGTTCGGGTTGCCGAGCGTAAAATCATAGACATTTTCGGCACCGAATTCCTGACGCAACCGTTCCCCTTCTTCGAACATCCTGCGGATCCAGGACGATTTGGATATTTGACTGGCGATCTTCATAGCAATTGCCATTACATTTCCCTCCATGATAATTTTTCTGTTAGGATGACAGGGGCGGAATACTACAACAATTAGCGGAGAACTCAAATGGAAATTCCTCCGTACCCTGAGTCACGACCGCTTGCAATGGAGGACAAGCCGCTCCTGGACCAGTTGTGTGGTGATCTTCAGCCGCGCGTTTCCGAGCTGACATTTGCCGGGCTTTATCTGTTCCGCAAGGCGCACCGGTACCGGCTGGCAACGGCGGCAGGCTCAATCGTAGTCCTGGGCAGGGGGTATGACGGGACTGGCTATTTCCTGCCGCCGCTGGGGGGAAATGTTGCCGGGGCCCTGAAGATCATTTTTGCTGATGGACTGCCCCTGTATGGCGCTGATGATCAGTTTGTCGACAGGTATCTTGGCAACGGTACGATGCAGGTCACCGATCTGCGGGACTCCTGCGACTATCTGTATCTCCGCGAGGAGCTGGCCACATTGCCGGGAAGCCGCTTTCACAAAAAGAAAAACCGCATCAACTATTTTGCCAGCCGCCATGACTATTCAGTAGCTCTCTTTTCCGGAGAGTATCTTACTGGCTGCCGAAATCTTTTGGACAGATTGGCTCTGAATTCACGCGAGAATATTGGCAGCTCGCTTCGCATGGAGATGGAAGCAGCATACGAAGCGCTGGACTGTGCTGTAGAACTCGGCCTGGAAGGGGTCGTTGTCTCCGTGAATAACAATGTTGCCGCCTTCTCCCTCGGCGAACGCCTCAACCGGGAGACCGCCGTATGTCATTTCGAGAAGGCTGACCCCTTTACCGAGGGGTTGTATCAGCTTGTCAACCGCGAATTTGCACGGCTTTTATTCCAGGAGTGCCGATTCCTGAACCGCGAACAGGATCTTGGCGACACGGGACTCCGCAGTGCCAAACTATCGTATCATCCGGTGGAACTGGTGAAAAAATACCTCATTACGTGCGGCGATCATAAAGATTTTGTTGCACATTGCGAAAAAACATAGTACAAGTTCTGTTCTTTTAAAGACGGCACATCTGCTGCCGAAATCTCCTTGCTCCGGGTAAGACCGGGGCTCGAATCCGTGAGGAGGATTACCAACATGAGGAAGTATGAAACAATTTTTATCCTCCAGCCTGAACTGAGCGAAGACGACATCAAGTCGGTCACCACGAAAGCTCAGGACGTCATCTCGTCGTACAAGGGCGAGTGTTTCAGGATGGACGACTGGGGTATCAGGAAACTGGCCTATCCCATCAAGAAGTCTGCCAGAGGTCGTTATTACTATCTCCGTTTTGATGGAGAAAGCGCTCTTATCGCCGAACTTGAACGGCGCCTGAGACTTGACGACAAGGTGCTGCGTTACCAGAGTATAAACATCACCGACCTGCCGGAGCGCATCGTGCCTGAGAAGAAAGCCGAAGAAGCCCCGGACGCCGTAACGGAAGAGACCGTGGAAGCGATCGCGGATGAAACCCCTGCCGCTGAAGAAGTAGCCGAATAATTTCCTGGAGGAGATATACTCATGAGTGACGAAAGACCAACCCCAACTTCATCGTATCAGCGCCCTGCAGGCCCAGCCGGACAGCGTCCAGCAGGCGGTCCGGGACAGCGTCCGTCAGGCCCCGGCGGACAGGGCGGGCCACGCAAGAGACGCCCTTTTCAGCGGCGTAAAGTGTGCCGTTTCTGCGCGGAAAAGAACCTGACCATCGACTACAAAGAACCTCGCACACTCCGTTTTTTCATTACGGAACGCGGCAAGATTGTACCGCGCAGAATCTCCGGTAACTGTGCAGCACACCAGCGGCACATCACCGAAGCCATCAAACGGGCACGGAACATTGCCTTACTGCCGATTGCCGCCAATCACGCAGTAAACTGATCCATCTGAATGAGTCTGACATCGCCAGCCGACCACTTCCTGCTGATACGCCTTAAAGCGTCATTGTTCGGAGTGGTCGGTTCCTTTGTTTTATTTGCGGCCTATCTGGCAGTGCCACCACTCGGTATTTTTTCCGGGATCCTGGCACCGTTTCCCGCCGCTTATAATCGCCTCGTTCATGGACGGGCTGCCTCACTGATCGTCATATTCGGTGCAGCTGCCGCCATATCCGCCCTGTTCGGTATTTTTGCCGGCGGTCTGTATCTGGGCATGTGCGGAATGATAAGCTTTTTCATGCCGGAGCTTCTGTTGCGCGGCATCAGCGGCAGTCGGGCTATTTTCTGGACGACAGCGGCCAATGTCATGATTTTTGCCGCCGGTTTCATCGCCTACAGCGCCGTTTCCGGTATCGATCTTCAACAGCTGATCGCTGCGGAAATTTCAGGCAGCCTGAAGCAGGCGGTCACACTGTACGAAAAAGGGGGAGTAACGGGGGAAGAGCTGGAACTAATCAAACGTTCCATGGCTACAGCTGCCGACCTGCTGCAGCGACTCTACCCCGCCCTTGTCACGGCACTGCTTGTCGGTATCGCCGGATGTAATCTTGCTCTGGTAAAAAAGACCACAGCCACAACGACTGTCAAAATCACTATTGGCGATTTCAGCACTTTCAGGAACCCGGATCTGCTCGTCTGGCCCTTGATAGCAGCCGGATTTGCCCTGATGCTGCCGGTGTCCCCGGTAACAACACCGGCACTTAACATCCTGCTGGTTATCACCCTGCTTTATTTCATTCAGGGTATGGCGGTGGTTTCCGCTTTTATCGCAAAAAATTCCGCACCCACAATCTTGCGGGTATTGCTGTACGCACTGCTGGTCATTCAACCGTACCTCCTGGCACTCGTTGCCGGCATTGGATTGTTTGATCTCTGGATTGACTTCAGAACCCCAAAAACACAGGAAAACCTGTAACTACTTGACAGGCTCGAAAGGAGAGTAAAATGAAAGTTATTCTGAATGAGAACATTGACACGCTGGGTCACATTGGTGACATCGTAAAGGTTGCGCCAGGCTATGCCCGCAACTACCTGCTCCCTAAAAAACTGGCTGTCCTGGCGACAGAAGGCAATGCCAAGGCGCTTGAACACACAAAACGCCAAATGCTCTACAAAAAGAACAAGGCACTAGAGAGCGCAAAAGCTCTCGGAGCAAAACTGGAAGCGTTGTCGATCGTTTTGACACATAAAGCCGGCGAGGAAGGCAAACTGTTCGGTGCTGTCACCAACATGGATATTGCCGCTTTCCTGAAGGCCAATGGCTTTGAAATCGATCGCAAGAGCATCGTACTTGCCGATGTCATCAAGCATACCGGTGAGTATTCCGTAGCGCTGAAGATTCATCCCGAAGTGACAGCCACGCTTAAGGTTACTGTCGCCGCTGCCTAATCCTTTCACCACCACCCGACGAGAGCCCGCAGATTTATTGTCTGCGGGCTCTCATTTTGTTCGGCTGCTTCACGGTTATACCCCTCACTCCTATCGCATTACCCCACTCCGTTCGCCCAGTTCGTAGGACTTTGATTCTCTTCGTCTTTGCTCGTAACCTGATTATCAGGGCTTGGCTCCTTGCGGTTACGTCGCGTTAATGGTATTTTGTTGTTATGCCGTCATCAGCCATTACCCCGCATATCCTGGAATGCCTCCAGGACCCGTCTGCATACCCGGTACAGACCCGAACGGTCGAACTGGTTCAAACCCATGTTTCCTGGCTGTTTCTCACCGATACACACGTTTTCAAGCTGAAAAAACCGGTTAATTTCGGTTTTCTCGACTTTTCGACTCTCGACCTCCGGCGTTTCTACTGCTTCGAGGAACTCCGGCTCAACCGGCGCCTCTGTCCGGATATCTATGAACAGGTAATAGCACTTCGTGAAACGGAAGCAGGCATCGCCTTTGCCGGTGAAGGGAAAGTGATCGAGTACGCTGTCATGATGAAACGTCTGCCGGCCGGCAGGATGCTTGACCGGCTGGTAGACAGCGGCAGGATTTCAACAGAAGAGATCCGCGCTGTTGCGCTGAGAATCAGCCAGTTCCATGCTAATGCCCCCACCTCACCGCATATAGCCGAGTTTGGATCCGTGGAACAGATTCAAAGCAACTGGCAGGAGAATTTTGAACAAACAGCACCGTTCCGAACGTCCACGCTCCCGCCGGCAGTCAACTCAGCTATTCGCGTCTATGTCGATACATTCATCGCTTCCCACACCACTCTTTTTACAGAACGGATCAAGAACGGCTTTATCCGCGAATGCGACGGTGATATACATCTCGGCAACATCTGCCTGTTGAACGGTATGGCATATATCTTCGACTGCATCGAGTTTAACGAACGTTTTCGCTGCTCCGACACGGCTGCCGACATCGCATTTCTGCTTATGGACCTTGAGTTCCATCACCGTCCCGACCTTGCTGATGCGGCACTGGCTGCCTATATCTCCGCATCGGGTGACACGGACTGTGCGAAACTGATCACTTTTTACGAGGTGTATCGCGCCTTTGTGCGAGGCAAGGTTGAAAGCATGCTGCTTCATGACGCCGGTATTGATCAGGAAGCTAAGGGTGCCGCTGAAAAACGCGCCATCAGCTACTTCCGGCTGGCACAGGGGTACTGTTTGAGAAGCAGCCTCCCCCCTACCCTGTTTATCGCCTGCGGGACAATGGGATGCGGGAAAAGTACTCTTGCCGGTCAGCTCTCCTTTGAACTCGGCCTCAAAACATTCTGCTCGGACATCGAACGCAAGCGTTTGGCCGGATTGCATCCGGAAACAGCGGCCCATGCTCCATTCGGAGAGGGGCTCTATTCGAACAAAATGAATCAACGTACCTACCGTCAGCTGGAGCTCCATGCCGAGGGTGAACTTGCCTCCGGACGTTCGGTCGTGATTGATGCGGGGTTCAGGACAGCTGCCGTCCGGTCCGTTTTTGCCCGGCTGGCAGCCTCTCATGGCGCAAAGCTTGTTATCCTGTTCGTGACGTGTGAACACGACGAGCAGGTACGAAGGTTGCGTGAGCGAACATTTCACGGAGCCTCCGTTTCCGACGGCAGGGTTGAGTTGCTGGACCAGCAAAATAGTGCCTTTGAGAAACCTGATGACTCTGAAGGGACCGTTATTCAGTTTTCTGCAAGCGGGGCATCCGGCCATGCCCTGGACTCCGTTTACGAGAGGCTGTTCCGGACATGAAGCGAATTCGTACACATATTATCCGCCGCCTGCAGCTGCGAGAGTCTTGGATAATCTTTTTCATTATCGGCATCATCATGATGACGTTTCCGTTTTTGCATATTTTCAACAAACCGGTTCTTCTGCTCGGGATGCCGCTGCTGTTTCTCTATTTGACGGCAGGCTGGATTGTATCGATTATAGTGATTTACCTTTTCATGACTGCCAGTCGCCATGAAGAACAGACGACTGATGAAAAGGACGAACCATGAACAATGAAATTTTCCCGGTAGCCGCCATATCGCTTCTCTACACGTCGCTGATATTCCTGATCGCCTGGTTCGCCCACCACCGCAAAGAGACCGGGCGCAGCATAATCGGTAACCCGGTCATCTACGCACTATCGCTGGGGGTGTACTGCACGTCGTGGACCTTCTTCGGCAGCGTCGGCAGGGCGGCCACGACCGGGATAGATTTCCTGCTGATTTACCTGGGTCCATCGTTAACGGCATTTTCATGGCTTTTTCTTCTGCGCCGAATCGTCAAGATAACCAAAGAGCATAATATCACTTCAATCGCAGATTTCCTCAGCCAGCGCTACGGAAAATCCCCCTGGCTCGGAGCGCTTGTCACAATAATAGCCTTCCTCGGCATCATGCCTTATATCGCTTTACAGTTAAAGGCAGTATCTACAGGATTTTTTCTCCTCAGCGGCGCTCAAACTACATCCATTCCCTTCACAAAACTTGGTTCCGGCACCACCATTCCGATCGCCCTGATTCTGGCTCTGATTCTGTCGCAGTTCAGTATTGTCTTTGGAGCACGGAGACTCATATCATCCGAGCGGCATGAAGGATTGATCGCCGCGGTAGCGTTTGAATCGCTGGTAAAACTGGTTGCCCTGCTGGCAGTCGGTTTGTTTGTCACCTACGGACTATTTGACGGTTTCATCGATATCTTTGAACGGTTCAGGTCCGCCGATCCTGAAAAGTTTTCTAAGTTATTTACTTTCAATACCTCAAAGAATGATCCAAGTTACATATCCTCCTTTACGCTCTTGTTTTTATCAATGGGAGCGATCATGCTCCTGCCGCGACAATTTCACGTCATGGTCATTGAAAATTCCGATGAGCGTCATATAGCAACCGCAATGTGGCTCTTCCCCGCTTATCTGTTCATGATCAATCTTTTCGTCATGCCGATCGCCATCGGTGGCATCCTTACGACCGGAGGCAGCAGCGGTGCAGATTATTTTGTTCTTTCGCTGCCTCTAAATGCCGGATATCGCGGCTTGGCCCTGTTCGCTTTCTTAGGTGGTCTTTCTGCGGCGGCCGGCATGGTGATGGTTGAATCCATCGCAATATCCACCATGCTGCTGAACCATATCTTCATGCCGATCATCGTCAGGTGCACGCCCCGTACATGGTTCCCGATACTGCTGATTAACCTCAAGCGATTCGGAATTGTTCTGGTCGTACTGCTGGGATATTTTTACTACGAGATCATAGGTGACTCGTACACACTCGTAAACATGGGTCTAATCTCTTTCTCAGCAGCTGCTCAATTCCTGCCGGCGATGCTTGGAGGTCTTTACTGGAAACGTGGAAACAAGGCTGGAGCGATCAGCGGCATCCTGTTCGGATCTCTGATCTGGCTTTATACCCTGCTGCTCCCCTCTTTCAGCAAGTCGGGATGGATACCGGAATCACTGCTCGCAGACGGCCCCCTCGGCATTGAACTGCTTAAGCCGACCGAACTGTTCGGGTTGGCCGGCATGGATCTCTGGAGCCACTCCCTGTTCTGGAGCATGCTCTTCAATGTCAGCTCTTATATTATCTGCTCGATACTCTTGAATCAGAATGAGCAGGAGCGCGATCAGGTACACAAGTTTATCGGTGTTTTCGGCCATGCGGAGGATCATCGCCATACCGAACGAAAACGGCTTTCAAAACCGGTGACAACCGAACAGTTCGTGGTCCTCTTGAGCAAGTTCATCGGCAAAAACGAGGCACGGCTGGCGCTTGACCATTACTCAAACAATCGCGACATCACCGGAAACGGCGCTATTTCCGAGTTTGAGCTTCCGGATCTGAAGCGTTTCACCGAAAAAACTCTAGCAGGTTCCGTCGGTGGCGCGGCGGCCAGGGCAATCGTAAACAATTTTCTCTCCGACATCGGCTCCAGCATGGAACCGGTTTATGACATTTACAGCACTGTCAGGACGAACCTCGACCAGAACCGCGAATCACTCTTTGTACGCCTGAAGGCTTCAGAGATCATCAATCGCACCCTGGATATGCAGGTAATCATGGATGACCTTCTGATGCTGCTGGTAAAGGAATTCAGGCTTGATGTTGCGCTCATCATGGTGAAAAACGGCGGGGGAAATTTTTCAATCAGCAGCATACGGGGAAGAGATGTTCCGACGACCATCCCGCCGGACTTGGTTCTGGAGAATGCGCCGCTATTAGAGCTTCTCTACAGCGATCATAAAGCTCATTTTATAAATGATTTGAGTCTCGAGCGTGCTGCTGCGCCTCTCGACCTGACTGTGGCTGAAGGCTTCATTTCCTGTGCCCACATCCCGATTTATCGGGAAGGTGAGCCGGTTATCGCCGTACTGTCACTGTTTTCGAAGTCGATTGCCGGCCTCTTTACTCGGGAATTCATCGAGCTGCTGTCAAGTCTCGCCGGGCAGCTTGCCCAGGCGATGACAATTGTACAGGAAATTGAAGCAAAGCAGCTTGAACGGAGCCAAAAAGAAGCGGCTCTTCTGAAAACGGCCAGAATCACCCGCGACATGGAAATAGCCCAGCAGATCCAGAAATCTTTTCTGCCCGATTCCGCGCCGGCAATAGCGGGTGTTGATATTGCCGGACGCTGCATATCTGCCGCTCATGTCGGCGGTGATTATTATGACTTTTTCCTCCGCAACGGTCAGACAGTTGACGTCGTTATCGCCGATGTTTCAGGACATAGTGTCGGTGCGGCTCTGATCATGTCGGAAGTTCGCACGCTGTTGAGAGCAGAAGCCAACTCCCTTCGCAGTCCCCGTGACATCCTTGAAACACTCAATATTCTGCTGTACGATGACTTGACCCGGGCCGAGCTGTTCATCACCATGTTTTATGTTAAATACAATGCTGAAACCGGCATACTCAGTTACTCGAACGCCGGCCATAACCACCCGGTCCTTCAACCAGGAGACGGACGCCCGCCCCGAGAACTGGATGCGGAAGGTTTGATACTGGGGGTTAAAAAAGATATCCTTTTTGAGGAGAGGGCTGTTACACTTTCAACGGGTGATATTCTTCTGTTATACACTGACGGACTGACTGAGGCGTGCAACAGCCGCGGTGAAATGTTTGACATGTCAGGTTTGTACAGTCACCTTGCAACATGCCGGCACCTTTCTGCGGATAAAATCATTAATTCCTTCTATGACAGGATTCATGACTTTACCGGTTCTCGAAATCTGCAGGATGATATATCGCTTGTAGTAGTCAAAATACTCTGATCAGATGGAGGCCCATATGGATATTAAAACGGAACTTACGGAAGGGATTACCGTCCTGTTTGTCAGGGAGGACCGCGTTGATGCAAACAACTCGGAAGAGCTTAAAGCAGAATTGCACCGTCAGTTTGATAGCGGAACAAAGGATCTGATCCTCGATCTAAAAGAGGTGCTTTTCATCGACAGTTCAGGACTGGGCGTACTGGTTTCGGGATATAAAAACGCTTCCGTATTGCACGGAACACTGAAGTTGTCGAATTTGCAGACCCAGGTGAAGTCAATGTTTGAATTGACCAGACTTCACCGGGTGTTTGATATTTTCACGACAGTTGACGACGCGCTGCAGAGCTACCGCTGATTTCGGATTGGGTGCAGAATTGTACGCAGATACGGTAAGCGAATGAAAAACGACATCGACATAGACATCACACTGCCAAGCCATACCCGTTACTTGCGTATGATCAGCAGGATTGGTGAAAAGGTGGCGGAAGAGGTTGACTGCCCGGAAGGGATTCGTGAAACTTTGCCCGGCCAGCTTGCGGTCGTTCTGACTGAAGGGCTTGTCAACGCGATTAAACACGCAAACTGCGCAGACCGGAACACGGATATCCACGTCCGTATTAATGTTTCCAACAAGGTCCTGGTGGTACGTATCTACGATAACGGCCTAGGCTTTGACCTGGATGCCGTGCCGACTCCCTGTTTTACGTCAAACGGCCTTGAGGAAAAAGGACGCGGAATATTCATACTTCGATCATTGATGGATACGGTTGAATATTCTCGGGCTGATGGAGGAAATGTTCTGGAGATGAGAAAAAATCTGGCTTAGCCCTATAAAACAGGATACGTTCATCAACTAGGCTATTTTCTGCCCAGTTAACCCGGATAAGATTTTCTGACTTGCTAAACAGTTGCATATGAAATTCCCCAATTAGCCAACTCATCCAGCACGTTGGAGATAAGAGTTTCAAGCTTGGCTTCAACTTCTGCCGTCAATCCGATTTCCATTTCAATTGAGCCGGGCTGCACTCCGATAAGCACCATTTCTTTCGGTGAATGCCCCATCAATTCGGAAACCGCCAACAAATCCTTAAGCCCCATCTGATGCGGCGAAACCTTGGTTTCCAGAGCAATCGGCAACTCCCGCCCGCATAGCCTGACACAGGTTCCCGCCTTTTGGCCGGTCTCAACGGCATCAATCATAATGAGGTTTGTAATATTTTCAAGCTTGGGGAGCAAATCCAGACCCAGGGTGCCGCCGTCCATGATCTCGACGTTATCCGCGAACCTGTATCCCTGCTGCAGCCGCTGCGCGACCAGAACTCCGACGCCATCATCACCCATAACGAGATTTCCGATACCGAGAACCAGAACTGATATGTCCGGCTGAGCTGTTGTCATTGACGATCCTTAAATTCGAGACAGGCGGGGTTGTATACATACATAAAGGGCGCATTAAATGCGCCCTTTTATACTCAAATGCAAAAAAAGCGGACACTATTCCCGGACAAAAGTATCAATATCCGTTTCGTGAACCATACCCATCAAACGGGCGTATTCCGACTCAATGAGTTCATAATGGTGGTGAGTTTCCCTGGCGTTCAACTCGTAGACCGCTTTGATTTCCGGAGCATCGATCTTTGAAGCTGTTTCCAGTAACGCTTCTTCAAGGTTTTTCTCCCGCTCCATTGCCAGCTCGAGCGCCTTCTGCTCGCTGAAGTCGGCCGAAATCAAGCGGGCAATCGTTGAAACCCAGCTCGATTCGTTATCCGGCGGAGTATCCAGAAATGCGTCGAGAGAAGGGATGTCGGTTCCCTGGTAAATTTTGTAGAATTGTGAAGCATGCTCACGCTCTTCCCTGGCAAGCAGCTCGAAGGTGCGGCGTGCATCAGGATTGATCATTTTCTGTGCGCCGAGCTGGTAAAAATTCATCGCATTTTTTTCAGTCTGGATGGAGCGCTTAATCGCCTCCTGAACATTTATACTCATTGTTAGTGCCCCCCTGTTAGGTTTAGTTTTCAAAAAATACCACATCAGTCCTGTTTGTCAAGCCTTTGCTCTTCATCGCGATGCTGCCGTCCAAAGCGGTTGACATCAACGGTAACCGGCGTGTAAAAGAAAAGCAACTTATTAAGATGAATCAGGCGGGGGAATCCATGGCAATTGATCCAAACAAGATTATTTATTCGATGATGCGGGTCAGCAAGTTCTACGACAAAAAACCGGTCATCAAGGACATATCACTATCATATTTTTATGGCGCCAAGATCGGCGTACTGGGACTGAATGGCTCCGGTAAATCTTCCCTGCTGCGGATCATGGCCGGCGTTGACAAGGAATTCAATGGGCAGGCGGTTCTGTCCCAGGGGTATACCGTCGGATATCTTGAGCAGGAACCGCGGCTCGACGAAACAAGAACCGTTCGCCAGATTGTCGAAGAAGGGGTCCAGGAAACGGTTGATCTGCTGGCCGAATTCAACGCCATCACCGACAGGTTCTCCGAACCGGACGCCGATTTTGAAAAGCTGTGCGACCGCCAGGCGGCTCTCCAGGAAAAGCTGGACCATCTGGATGCTTGGGATCTGGATTCGCGCCTGGAAATGGCGATGGAAGCCCTGCGCTGTCCTGACGGAGATGCCTCGGTGAAAGTTCTTTCGGGTGGGGAAAAACGCCGGGTCGCGCTCTGCCGTCTGCTGCTCAAAAAACCGGACATTCTGCTTCTGGACGAACCGACCAACCACCTGGACGCGGAAACGGTCGCCTGGCTGGAGCATCATCTGCACAGCTATCCCGGCACGGTTATCGCGGTAACTCACGACCGGTATTTTCTGGATAACGTGGCCGGCTGGATACTGGAGCTTGACCGCGGTGAGGGAATCCCCTGGAAGGGAAACTACTCCTCATGGCTGGAGCAGAAGCAGAACCGCCTGGCGACGGAAGAGAAACAGGAGACCGACCGGCAGAAAACTCTGAAACGCGAGCTTGAATGGATCAGGATGTCTCCCAAAGGTCGACATGCCAAGTCACAGGCGCGTATCAGCTCCTATGAGGATATGGTTGCACAGGAAAGCGAAAAACATGCCCGTGATCTCGAAATCTACCTGCCGCCAGGCCCACGCCTTGGGGACATTGTTATTGAAGCCGACAACGTTGCCAAAGCCTATGGCGACAGACTTCTGGTCGAAGGGATGACCTTCCGCCTGCCGCGCGGCGGCATCGTCGGCATCATCGGCCCGAACGGCGCCGGCAAGACCACCCTCTTCCGCATGATCACCGGCCAGGAAAATGCCGACTCCGGCTCTTTCAGAATCGGCGACACGGTTCAGCTGGCATATGTTGACCAGAGCAGGGATTCACTCAACCCCGACAAAACTATCTGGGAAGAGATTACCGAAGGACAGGAAGCCATCCAGCTCGGCAAGGTGCTGGTGAATTCCCGGGCCTATGTTTCCCGATTCAACTTTTCCGGCAGCGATCAGCAGAAAAAGGTCGGGACGCTTTCGGGGGGCGAACGCAACCGGGTCCATCTGGCCCGGATGCTGAAGAGCGGCGCCAACGTCATCCTGCTGGATGAACCGACCAATGACCTGGATGTCAACACGATGCGTGCCCTGGAAGAAGCTCTTGAAAATTTTGCCGGCTGTGCGGTGGTCATCAGTCATGACCGCTGGTTTCTGGATCGAATCGCCACTCACATTCTGGCGTTTGAGGGTGATTCAAAAGCTGTCTGGTTTGAAGGAAATTATTCGGAGTATGAAGAGGATCGAAAAAAACGGCTGGGAGCCGCCGCCGACATCCCGCACCGCATCAAATACCGGCAGCTGACACGATCCTAGCCCGGTTTACAGGAATATGTAACATACTTAGATCAGAGCGCGTGTTCCATGCTGGCCCGCATCAGCTCGACAAAGGCCTGCCGGGTTTCCGGATCTGCAATTGAGGATGATTGTGTTTCAATCATGGACTGCTGCTGGGGAGTGAGGGGGCGGGTTGCAATGACTTCATCCGGGACTTCGGCGATCGGCTTGTCGACTCTGCCCGCCTTAAGCACGATTTCACGGACAACTTCAGCTCCGAGGCTGCTGTTCAGTTTTTCTTGCATCATAGCGGTCATGAACCGGAGCTCCTGCATCCATGGTGCACTGGAAACCGCCACGGTCAACGTACCGTTGATAATCCGCACGGGGCATGCCCGGGCGGCCAGTGCCGCACCAACAACATCCGGCCATATACGCCAGATTTCCGCTTCCCGCAAACGCTCTGCCAAACCGAGGCCAACCAGATTTTCCTGCACTAAACCTGACAACGGACGCGGAAAAGGCATCCTAGGGCGCTTTGGCATTTTGCTTTCTCCGTCGGCTTACGGCGCCGCCAATAATCTGTCCGGCTATAGAACTGCCCAGCGTTAGAGGGATGTAATGCCAATTAAGACCCGCCTTGATGCGCAGCAGCACAATTATGGGTATCGGCAGATGAATCAGAACCCACCACATGAGGGAATATTTGGGGAAACTCTGACGGGCGTATCCACAGGGTATACTTATAATTAAAGCCAGAACAACCAGCCCGACTATGGAGATTACACTCTGCATATATCTTTCCTTTCCGGGCATAGTAGAAACTCAGACGCTTTTTGTCAATTAGCATTACACAGAGGCCGGCAGTGATGCCTCAAATACGGGGGATTCATACGGTGATTCAAAATGGTCAGCATCTTGCGGTATTCAACTCAGCACATCGTGTTATGAAGGCTGAAAACATTCTCAAAAAATGCGAACTGGCGATCCTACTTATACCCGCCCCACGGGCACTTTCCACAGACTGCGGTCTGGCTATTCGTTTCGACAGCAATCTTAATGAGACCGTTCTGCGGGCCCTCACAGCGGAAAACCTGTTGCCGACTATTATCTATAGAAAAGAGAGTGACTCTATCTATGAACCGATCTGGTGCAATGAAAATAATGACTGAATAGCAACTGAACAAATGTGATTATCCAAGTTTCGTATCTGAATTGAATGCGGACTTTATAAGGGAATATCCTCCCCGGAATGAGGTATGATACGGCTTTAAAAACAAATAGTTCTTGACAGAGGTGGCAATACCCCTTTATAGTGACCCCCTTTTGGAATAACTCTGTACCGAGGCACAAAATCTACGATGTTTGACAGTCTATCCGACAAGCTGGAATCAGTCTTTAAGAAACTTCGCGGACAGGGAGTGATGACTGAGGAGAATATCAAGGAGGCGTTACGTCAAGTTCGCCTGGCCCTCCTTGAGGCTGATGTCAATTTCAAGGTCGTCAAGGATTTTGTAGAGAACGTGCGGCTGAAGGCGCTCGGCACTAATGTCCTGACCAGCCTGTCACCCGGCCAGCAGGTTATCAAGATCGTCCACGACGAACTTGTTGCCATCATGGGCGGTGGCGAGGACAACTCCCTCGACCTCGGAGCAAAGCCACCCGTTGCGATTATGATGGTAGGTCTGCAGGGTGCCGGCAAGACAACGACGTGCGGCAAACTGGGCAACCTGCTGAAAAAGCAGAAACGCAGGCCTTTGCTGGTGCCGGCCGATGTGTACCGCCCTGCTGCAATTGAACAGCTGAAAACGGTTGGCCGCCAGCTCGGCCTTGAAGTGTTCGCATCGACCACCGACCAGAAGCCTCTTGATATCTGTGTCAGCGCCATGAAGTACGCTGAACTGAATGGCTACGACACCGTAATTCTCGATACCGCAGGCCGTCACCAGATTGATGATTTTCTGATGAACGAATTGAGCGAGATCAACGAAGCTGTTCAGCCGCGTGAAATCCTGTTTGTGGCAGATGCCATGACAGGTCAGGAAGCGGTTACCATCGCCAGCGGTTTTAATGACCGCCTTGAAATCAGCGGTGTTGTTCTCTCCAAGCTGGACGGCGATGCAAAAGGCGGAGCGGCCCTTTCCATCAAGGCGGTTACCGGCAAGCCGATAAAATTTGTCGGTCTCGGAGAAAAGCTCGATGCACTGGAGGTTTTCCATGCAGATCGGCTTGTCTCTCGTATTCTCGGCATGGGTGATGTCCTTACTCTCGTAGAAAAGGCGCAATCGCTTTTTGATGACAAGGAAACAACCCTCCTCCAGCAAAAACTGAAGAAAAACCAGTTTGATCTGGAAGATTTTCTCGCGCAGATGCAGCAACTCAAAAAGCTCGGATCGGTTGAATCGATCATGGGGATGATCCCCGGCATGGGCAAGATGATGAAGCAGATGAAGGGCGCCCAGCCGAGTGAACATGAAATCAAGCGCATTGAAGCCATTATCCGCTCCATGACCCCGGGTGAGCGCGCTAACCATGGTATAATAAACGGCAGCCGCCGTCTGCGGATCTCCAAGGGAAGCGGTACAACGGTTCAGGAAGTCAACCTGCTTCTTAAACGTTTCACTGAAGCACAAAAAATGATGAAGATGATGCAGAAGCTTGGACCAAAGGGGCTACTCAAGGGAATGGGTGGACTTGGCGGACTTGGAAAAGGAATGATGCCGTTTCGATAATCCATTGCAAAGAACCATGTTCACAAAATACAATCCAAAGAAGTACAAAATCAGGAGGAAACACCAATGGCTACAAAAATCAGGCTTGCACGTGCAGGCGCTAAAAAAAGACCTTTCTATCAGATCGTAGTTGCCGACGAGCGCAGTCGCAGAGATGGCAGCTTCATTGAAAATGTCGGCACATACGACCCGACCAAGAACCCGGCTGTTGTCAAACTGAAAACCGAAAGAGCTGCCGACTGGCTCAGCAAGGGCGCACAGCCGACCGATACGGTTCGTCAGCTTCTGAAAAATGCCGGACTTCTTGACAAGGCACCGGTAGCGGCCGCATAACGTATCCAGTTCCTCCGGTCCGCCGGTCACTCTATATGAGCAGCAGAGGACACCGCCATGAAGACTCTTGTTGAAAGCATTGCAAAGGCGCTGGTTGATGACCCGACTCAAGTAAATGCAACCGAGGAGACAGAAGAGGATACTCTGGTCATCAGTCTGACCGTCGCCAAGGATGATATGGGACGAATCATCGGCAAGGAAGGACGGACCGCCAAGGCGATTCGCACCATTCTTAATGCCGTATCTACAAAAGACAATAAGAAGGCGATCCTTAAAATTGTGGAATAAATGACAGATAGCGAAGAATTGGTGCCGGTTGGCAAGATCATCGGTACACATGGAATTAAGGGTCTTTTGAAGGTCTACTCTTATTCCGGAAATATAAACAGTTTGCAAGCTGCTGAAACCGTTTTCCTGAAAGGGAAGGATGGCAGACTCAGTGAACATGGCATTAAAAGTATCGCAGCACATGCCGGTGGCTTCATTTTAGGCCTGGATGATTTTTCCGATATAAACCAGGTACAGTCCATGAAAGGCTCGGAACTGTTTCTAAAGGAAAGCCAGTTGCCGGCTCCCGATGAAGGTGAGTACTACTGGCGAGACCTGATCGGCCTTACCGTTCACACCGACCAGGGTCTCGCACTGGGCACGCTCGTTGATATTTTTGAAACCGGCAGCAGCGATATTTACGTGGTACGCGGCAGTTCCAAAGAGTATTTGATTCCGGCCATCGCGGATGTAATTGCAAGCATCGACATTCCGGGGAAGAAAATGGTCATCACCCCTCTTGACGGTTTGCTGGATTTATGAAATTTGACATCCTGACCCTGTTTCCCGGTATGTTCTCCGGTCCTTTTGACGAGAGTATTATCAAACGGGCCAAAGATAAACGGCTCATTGACATTTCGCTGCACAACATCCGCGACTGGGCTACCGATCGCCACCAGACTGCAGACGATGCACCCTACGGCGGCGGTGCCGGAATGGTCATGAAAGCCGGCCCTCTGGCTGCATGTATCGAGACGGTCAAGTCACTGCAGCCGGCCTCGAAGGTCGTGCTTACATCACCCCAGGGCCGGCCTCTCACGCACAACGTCGCTCTTGAGCTGGCACAAGGGTCCGGGCTGATCATTGTGTGCGGCCGTTACGAGGGAATTGATGAAAGAATCCGTTCGATCTACGCTGAGGACGACATTTCGCTTGGTGACTTTGTACTCTCCGGCGGTGAAATTGCCGCAATGGCGATTGTCGACTCCGTAACCAGGCTTATTCCCGGGGCACTCGGCAGTATCGAATCGGCAGAAACGGATTCGTTCGGTGACGGCCTGCTGGAATATCCACACTACACCCGGCCGCCGGAATTTAAAGGGTTGACCGTTCCGGAACCCCTGCTTTCCGGGAATCATGAGCTGATCAGGAAATGGCGCCGCAAAGAGGCGTTGCGCAAAACTAGGGCGCTACGCCCCGATTTGCTCTCACAAGTCATGCTGACGCGGGAAGACCGTAAGATGCTGACAGAGATCGAGCAGGAGGACCTCTGTGGTGTGTAACAACCTGGCCATAGCCCTTGTTCATTACCCGGTATACAATAAGCACCACGAGGTCGTCACCTCAGCTTTGACAAACCTTGACCAGCATGATATCGCCCGCTCATCAAAAACATTCGGTCTGGACCGGTTTTATATTGTGACCCCTTCCGAGGAACAGCGAAAACTGGCCGAGCGAATCAGTGGCCACTGGCAGCAGGGATGGGGAGCAGAGTATAATCCTGATCGCAGTCAGGCACTCGACATTGTCAGGGTGACACCGACGCTGGCATCGGCGGTAATGGATTTTCAAAGCGGATTCAGCAAACCGGTCAAAACTGCGGTCACCGGGGCCAGGCACCGTCCCGGTTCGATAGCGCTTGGCACATTCAGGAATCTCATCGGGGAGACTGACCAGCCGTATCTGCTTCTGCTGGGCACCGGATGGGGATTGACCGAAGAATGTTTTGCAACAGCCGATTACATACTTGAACCAATCGCAGGAAACGGATTATACAACCATCTCTCAGTCCGTTCAGCGGCAGCAATCATGCTTGATCGACTTAAGGGAATTGAACGCGAAGATACACACACTCACAAACAGAGCATCATACAGGAGGAAGGTACCCAATGAACACCATCGATTTTCTGGAATTTGACCAAATGAAGAAGAACGTTATCCCTTTCAAGGTCGGGGATACGGTAAAAGTACATGTAAAGATCGTTGAAGGCGATAAACAGCGTATCCAGGCTTATCAGGGCGTCTGTATTGCACGCCAGAACGGCGGCGTGCGCGAGACGTTCACGGTTCGCAAGATTTCCAACAGCATCGGCGTGGAAAGAACCTTTCCGCTCCATTCACCCAACATTGAAAACATTGAAGTGATGGTTCGCGGCCACGTCCGTCGTGCCAAACTCTACTATCTGCGCAAACTGCGCGGTAAAGCAGCCAGGATTCGCGAGAAGAAATACGTGCCTGTTGCCAAGTAACAAAAAAGCCCCGCTCATGCGGGGCTTTTTTGTTTATACGCCAATACTTTTCATTAAGGTCAGGACCGATCATGACGTATCAAGGAGAGCTGTTTTCAACTACGCTTCCAGACACGCTGAAGTTCGAAAAAGCGGCGCACGGAAGCGGCTTTACATATGTGGCGGGAATAGATGAAGCGGGACGCGGCCCACTGGCCGGTCCGGTAATGGCAGCAGCGGTTATTCTTCCCGCCGGATTCTCGATCATCGGCGTTGACGATTCAAAAAAACTCACTCCTTGCAAGCGCGAAAAACTCTTTGACATCATCATGGAACAAGCGATGTCCGTTGGTGTCGGCATGGTGAATCCGGAAGACATCGACCGGATCAACATTCTGCAGGCCACCCGCCGTGCCATGCTGGCTGCTGTTCAGCAACTGTCCCCCCAGCCTGATTACCTGTTGATCGACGGAATCAGCACCATCGACAGCACCATTCCCCAGAAAACGATAATAAAAGGCGATTCCTTAAGCCTTTCCATCGCTGCTGCGTCAATCATCGCCAAAGTCACCCGTGACCGGCTAATGAGCGAAATGGATGCTACGTACCCGGGATACGGATTTGCCGGACACAAAGGATACGGCAGCGCCGCTCACATGGAAGCAATCAGGAGACTCGGCCCGTCCCCCATCCACCGGCTCACTTTTGGCGGTGTCAAGGAGTATGCTGAATGTACCTCTTCCTGATAACGTTCCTTATCCTCTACGGCGGCATGCATCTGTACGCGTTCATCAGACTGCGCAATGCATTTCGGCCCCGGCCATACCGGTCCTGGTTTCTGTTTTCCTGGATGATGGTCATGGTCATAACCCCGCTACTCGTTCGCGGGGCAGAGCAGTTCGGCATGGAAAGAACGGCCGAATCTATTGCGTGGCCGGGCTATCTCTGGATGGGCTTCATATTTATCTTTACCTCATCCCTGCTTTTTACCGATGTACTCCTCCATGGCTACCGCCTCATAATCAGCCGGCTATCCGGGCAGTCACCGACATGCATTTCCTCTCGCAACGCCTGCAGGGTTGCCCTTCTCCTGGCAGTCTCTGCCGGCGTATACGCATTTATTGAAGCGGCGCAGATCCGGAGCGAACACGTTGTAATCGTCTCGTCCAAACTCCCCCCCTCCATTTCCAGGATCAGAATTGTACAGATATCCGATGTGCATATCGGTCTGCTCTTGCAGGAAAGTCGACAGAAACGGATTCTGGAAAGGATCAGAGAAGCCGGACCTGATATTCTGGTTTCAACAGGTGATTTGATTGATGGCAAACTGAACCGCGAAAACAGCTTTTCCGGTTTTATTCCCCTGGCCGCAGAACTGGCTTCGATCCCGGTTCCTTCCGGAAAATTCGCCGTAATCGGCAATCACGAGGTATATGCCGGTCTTCCGCAGTCGGTTGACTTCAGCCGTACTGCGGGATTTACGATGCTCCGGAATCAATCCATAGCGCTCCCGGGAGGCATTACGATAACGGGCGTCGATGATCGTGCGGTTAATCCGAAGTCGCGCGCCCTCCCCGGCGCTGAAACGGCGCTGCTCAACGCAGTACCCCGGGATTCATTTCACCTGCTGCTGAAGCACCGACCGGAGGTTATGCCGGAAAGTGACGGACGCTTCGACCTGCAGCTTTCCGGCCACGTACATGGCGGACAGATTTTCCCCTTCAACCTGCTCGTCAGGCTCAGACACCCCATTCCCTGCGGCACAACGACAACCCCTGCGGGTTCACGCATCCATGTTTCCAGGGGCACCGGAACCTGGGGGCCTCCCATGCGCTTATTTGCTCCACCCGAGGTGACTGTCATCGACATCGTACGGCAGCAACCGGTCTGATATCATCCAAAACCGGCAGTTATCTGAGATAGCGCACCACTGCCCGATTATGGTCAGCAAGATTTCGTGAAAACTGGTGGGTGCCGTCCTGCCGGGCGACAAAATAGAGGAAATCGGTCTGTGCCGGGTTCATGGCCGCCTGAACTGCTTCCTTGCCCGGATTGCCGATTGGGCCGGGAGGCAGCCCTTTGTTGAGATAGGTATTGTAAGGCGAAGGGCGCTGAATGTCCGCTTTGCTGACCCTGCCGGAGAACGCCCGGACACCGTAGACCGCCGTCGGGTCACTCTGCAGCGGCATCCCGAGCCGCAAACGGTTGTGGAATACCGAAGAGATTAGCGGCTTCTCTTCCGGGGATACGGCCTCTTTTTCAATAATCGACGCCAGCGTGACTATCTCGTGCCGGGTAAAACGACGCGCACCCTCTACCGCGCCCAAGGCCGCATAGGCCTTGTTGAATTGCCCGACCATCTGCTGCAGCAGCTGCTCCTCGCCTCCATCCCGGGAAAGGTTGTAGGTGGCCGGATACAGGTAACCTTCCGCGCTAAATTCGTTGATGCCGAGGCGCAACAGCAACTCCCGGTCCCGGCATTTTTCAAGAAAAGCAGCCTTTTTGAAATACCCCTGCTGTTCCAGCAGTTCGGCGGCCTGATACACGGAATACCCTTCAGGCAGGGTAAATTTGCGGTAGTCCACCTCCCCGGCGACAATTTTATTCAGAATCATGTCAGGGGTCATATCGTCACTGAAAAGGTACTCCCCCGCCTTCAGCCGGTGGGCATCTCCCCGCAGCCGGGTCATCAGTACGAAGTGCCACGAACTGCGTATGATTCCTCCGGACTTGAGCTCAGCTGCCAGTTTCCGGATGCCGCTGCCCGCGGGAAACGATATATTACGGACTGACGACCCTTGACCGGGAGATATGAAGAGGCAGAACAGATACCAGAGCAGAAATATCAGCAGGAACAGTCGAACCGCGTACATGCAGATGGCTTTAGGGGATAGAGTTACTTGAGGCATGGCAGCATTATGGTAATATTTTCAGGAGGAGTCAAGCCCTAGTGGACCTTGTCCGTGACAAGACGAAAAAACCATTCTTGCGTGTCATTGACAACCTGCTGCGCGACTCGAAGGCCAAGAAGGCCTTTGCAATACCAGCGTAACTCCCGCCAATCTTTCATCAGTTAAAGAAAAATCTAAAAACGCCGTGAATCCCTATACTATAGGGCATCACGGCTTTTTTTAGTTGGCCAGATTATTTCGTGTCGGGGAATAACTCTCTACGGTTTTTCCCCACAAAAAGGTATCTTGCACGATTTTGAAATTTGTTTCCATTCACCTTTTGTATTCTGATAGTTAATGACAACTCCATCTGACATACAATTTATTGAATAGTTTGGCCCTTTAAAGACAATATTGGGCGCATAGCTTCTAGCGTCATGCTCCCAACCTTCTTTGTTGTTCTGGAGAAAGCGAGAGATCACTTTATATTCCGGGTCGTTTGGTCCCACGCTCTTGCGTGACTCCACTATTTTTTCATAGCGATAAACAACCATCGATGGCAACGCTTCTCTGAGATCTTTTGGCAACTCAACATTTCCAGACAAACCAACACTCATTACAGCAGCAACCATTAACATATTAGCACCCATTAGCTGGCCTCTCTCTCAATGCTACTTAGCTCTTAACTGCATAATCATGTTAACAATATTGACATATTCTCGGTCAGAGAAACTTCGGCAGCTATTTGTAAGATAATGGTACTGACAAGTATTACCAACTAGAGATCAATCCAGTTTATTGTTTCCCTTATGCGGTAAGCCAGGCTAGATATGGAGAAACAGCGGCCATTCCGCAAATTACTGCAAAAATGATTGCTGGCGGTAAAAAAGAAGCAAGAGCCTTTGCTAATGAAAGACCCTGCGTGACCTGGATAGCCCAAATAGATAGGCCTATAACCCAAAGATAAATACAATAGCTTCCTATAAAAATTACATTCTTCGGAAGTACAAACTGAATAAAGTAGAATAAGATTTGAGAGACTATACCAATACCACTAATTGACATAAAGGCCAGCATCAAGGCTTTTAGATTTTCCGCCTTGCCAAAAATCCTACAAATAGTAAAAGCTATGAAGATCATAGCAAAATAAGCAAGGTATATTATAAACCATTTTATTTGAGGAATACTTAGTGCTGAAAGCAATTGATTCAGACTCTCATCCGCAAAGAAATTAATAAAGCTTCTTCTCGCAGAAAAGCTCTTAAACAACGTGATCAGTGCTGCAGCACCAAAAACGATCAAGGCTTCTCTTTGAATCTCACCATTTTTTGTCGCCCTGAATACCTCTCCCGGCTGTAAAATTACATCTCTGACAAGATAAACCGAAGATAGCCATATATTTTGATTTCCCATTATCGCTCCTGCAGCCAATATATGGCTTTATTAGTAGGTAGGACTATTGACCCATGGCGACCATTGATAAAAAAATGGGTCATCGGGATTGTTAATTAAGACAGATCTAGGCCCTGGGTTAATAAACTTGGTATAGGTCTGGCGGATGCTTCTCCTGCTGCCAATCTGATGTTCACTATCGCGACAAGGATTGTTCGGATCGTGCCGCCATTCTTGGATCACATCTCTTTGCGTGCCTGTGTAATGCGATGGATCTGCTCCAGGTGCGATGGGGTCCATACCTGAGCCAATTAAATCCGTAGCATAATTTAAGGCCCCTCTAAGCCAGTTGTATACCCCTTGATAATCATAATCAACAGTCACCCATATCAAGCCTGATGGGTCCGTTCTATTTATGGGGTTTGCACCAACATAATTATAAAGATTTATCCCTCCCTTATAACCAATCGATATATGGGGTTGAAGGTTTATAACCTTTAGGAGCCTTCCATAAGATTTTCGGTTATAGAATGTCGGACTTACCATTGACTTCACACTCATATATGCAATCATTTTTGTACTAATGTAATGTTCCAGTCAGTTAAAGAGTACATTGACTCTGGGAGTCGCCGTGAGCCATGTAACCGCAAGAGCCAAGGTGATTCAAGATAACACCGGCGTCGAGCTTGAGTTGCCGGTCATCATCACTGAGCATGGGGTGTTGATGCCATTGGTCGATTACCTTCTGGAGAAGGCTCATGCCCGCAGTTATTCCTGGATGCAGAAAGTTGTTCAGTCCGTCAGTCTTCTCCTTGATTACCTGAGTGCAAACCAGAATTGCTTCAGTGATCCCAAGTCCTTGTTTACCGTCTTCGCCCAGCGTCTCCATCGCGGCACTGTTGGTGCTGATGGACTGGACCCGAGCGGCCTCTACTGGTTTCCGAAGAAAGCTCAGAATGCAAGGCAACTCGTGCTCCTGTTGAGCGAATTTTCCGATTGGCTGGCGGAACGTTCTGGAACCGCCATGCCACTCAATCCACTCAGGCCCGCTTCACGCTGCGAAGAGATGCTGGACTGGGCTGCCTATTATCAAAGACGCAACCGTGCTTTTCTTGCTCATACCTGGAACCGTGACAGGTCGTCCGCACGGGAGACCCGCCAAGTCCAATTCAGACATCTACCGACAGCCATGCATTCCGACGTCAAATTCTTCCCAGAGAGCAAGATCGCGGATCTGCTGTTCAAGGGGTTCATCGTACCTGGACGGCAGCAGAGCCCTCGCATCGATGAAAGGCTCAACCTTAGGGACATACTGATCACCATTTTGCTGCATGGTGGTGGAGTCCGAGTTTCCGAAGCATTCCACCTGTTCATCCATGATGTCCAACCTGACCCGCTCGATCCGACTGTAGCCATGGTGCGCATCTATCACCCCGAAGAAGGTCTGGCTCCGGCCGATTGGCTCGATGCCAAAGGTGCCCCGATAGTTTGCAACCGAAACTCCTATCTGCGCGGTAAATACGCAATGCGACCTCGTACCCAATATCCCAAAGGCGGCAGCCTTCACGCCGGTTGGAAGAATCCTCATCTAGACAACCAGCGGGACCTGTATCTGCACATCCACTGGTTTCCCAGAGGCTGGGGCAGGCTGTTCTACAAGATTTGGAATCTGTACCTGCTCCAATTGGTCCAGGTAGAACGCCAACACCCTTTTGCTTTCGTCTCCTTCGATGGCAGACGTTCAGGAGAACCTTATTCCATCGCCTCCTACCGGGATGCCCACACCCGCGCTGCCGAGAGGATTGGCCTTGTTGTTGCCAAAATGGAAGGAACCACGGAGCACGGGCATCGACATGCTTACGGGCAGAGAGTCAAGGCAACCAAAGACCCGTTAATTATCAAGGCGGCATTACATCACAGATCCCTTGAGTCCCAACTGGTTTACACCGAATCTCATATTGCTGAAGTGACTCAAAAGCTGGCTGAAGCTGACAGTATTTTGGACTCTGGCCAATCACCCCAATCGCCGTTTGACATCACCGCTTACGGCTTTGAGAACGTGGACCCGTTGGGTCTCCTTTCCGGTCCCAGGCCAAAACTGAAGAAAGGGAAATAACATGACAAAGCGCAAACCCTTTGTTTTGGTAAAGTCCAAAGACCTCGAATTCAATTACGTACTCGCAGTTGATCCTGAAATTGAGCCGTGGAGAGCATTAGCCTCCGCCTGGCTCGATAAACAGATAGGCGGAAGACACGGTAAACGAGCAGCTCTCCATAAATTCCTCTGCAACTTCCTCCCGCAGCTAGGCCCGGCTAAACTCCCTCAGACATTCTTTCTCAGAAGCACAAAGCTTCCAGAGATAAGGGATCAATTGCAGGGGATTCAGCCTAAGGGGGTTGTCAAGATCGTCAACCATATCCACGATTTTCTGAATTGGATAATTGTCGAGACAATTGCCGTAGAAGATGACCACGGCCATAGAGTCACCCCTGCCGAGTTCCATAACCCGGTTCCGCGTCTCAAAAGCTCAGGCATTGTATTGAGCGAGACGGTCAGGACACCTCTTCCATATCGATATATCAAAGAGCTACGCGACATCCTTTGCCAAGGAGAGCACTTCCGCGACTGGAAGTGGGCTCATCAGGCCGTGGACCACAATACCTATGGCGACTGGTTCGAAGTCGATCCCGGCTTAATCGACAAGAACGACCCCGATTGCGTCTGGAGAATCCGAACAGCCAATCTTTACAACAAGGACTATCGAGCAAAACATGGCTGTTCGTATAAAATTGGCACCCGTGAAATTCACGAAATCTGGTCTCCTGTCAGAGCTATGGTCATTTACGTTAAGCTTCAATTACCCCTTCGCACCACACAGGTACGTATGCTCGACAGCGGCGAAGCCGATACCTGGCGTTACGAGAATGGCAACTGGAACCTCAATGGCCATCTACTCGCACAAGGAACGGTTAAATCTCCCGTCGAAAAAGGTGTCTTCCGCCGCCTTGTTAATCCAGATGACGGCAAGGTTCTAACAGGCTTCTTCATCAATACGAACAAGACAGCCGATATCTACCGCGTTGAACAGGAAAAAGGATATGTTATCCCCTGGCAGCATGATGCCGTTCTCTACTGGCTTGAGAAACTCCGCAATTGGCAAGAACGCTACAATCCGATCAAGGCTTCGGTTCCATGGACAGAACTCGAACTCAAGCACATCGGCGAGATAAAGTCTGACCAGGTACTTACCGACAAGGGAACCACCTGTTTCCTCTTCCGGGATGCTGCCGCCTGCAAGGATATCCGCGACAGGGGAAAACCCATCACTTTAAGCTTTGCAGAACGGATGTGGTTTCACCTCTTATCCGAACTGGAGACCCGCTGCGCCGCGAGAGGGGAAACACTCAAAGACGGATCGCCGCTCAGCTTCGTCAAACAAGGTTCCTACGCAACTACTCACTTCCCACTGCATTCATTACGGGTTTCACTCATCACAGCATATGCTTTGGAGGGTGGAGTTCCTATGCCCGTTCTCTCCAAGCTCATCGCCGGCCATGCCCGCCTCATAATGACCATTTACTATGTGAAGGCAGGAGTTGCACACGTCACAGAACTCATGGATGCGGCAGAAAAGCGGATTCTGGAGACAGACCAGCAATCGTTCCGCCGCTTCCTGGCCAATGCCAGCTATGACCAAATTGAATCCAGAGCGGCATTCAATACCGCTGATGCTCTATCAGTCATCACCCAACGGAAATCCTCGGCAAGCATGGTAGTCGAGGACAGGGGAATCTGCCCCATGGGTGGCTCTGGGTGCGACTGTGGCGGCGAGTTGATAAATGATGTTGTCGCCGACCAGGGACAGCGTTTATATGCTCCGGTTCCTGGATATCCTCTTGAGAAAAACTGTGTTAGATGCCGCTTTTTCATTACCGGCCCTGCTTTCCTCCCCGGCCTTCAAGCTCACTTCAATTCCATTAGCTTTCAACTTAGCGAATGTTCAACGAGGTACGTCTCGAACGAGGAACAGATCAAGGGCCTCGAAGATTACCGTTATACCTGCGATGAGAATGGGGCTCCTTTCACGAAATCAGAGGAGCTGAACAAAATGTATCGCCTCTATGAGCAGGAAGCCCAGAAGGCGGACAAACTGGCCAACGACCTGAATGCAACCTTGAGGCTCATTGACCGTTGTGTGAAACTCCTTGAACAAGAGGAATCCGATGACAATAGCCTCAAGTTGGTTCTTGCTGGCGGTCTCAACGACATAAAGTGGGCACTCATGGAAACCCAGTCCGACCTACACCAACTGGAGGTGATCTGCGAGAATGCCGTGTTCTACCTCGAAATTGATGCCAGCAAGGCTGTCCTCCGTCGCAGCCAGATACTTGATGCAATGCTTATGATGAACGGCCAACCGCCAGTATTTCTGAAGCTGACACCAGACCAGCAGCTTCAAGTCGGCAACGAACTCATGGCCCTTATCAAGTCTCGTACTGGGTCTTTAAAAGACGCTGTTGAGTTTGTTGAAGGTGGCGGCAGGCTCAAGGAGTACGGTCTTCTGGATGGAACCATAAACCTCCTCGGGTACGGAAAGAACAACGACCTACTCAAACTCCACTCTTCTGCAATTCAAATGACGACAGAACAGCCTATCGTGCTACTTGATACAACAGGAGGTGCCCAATGACACCTGATGAACTGCTCGATCTCTTTAAAGCAAAATCCAATACCCGCAAGCAACGTTCTCTCGACATAATCAACGAAATCTGTCGAGAGCAGGTCGAACGTGGTAGCAAGGACTTCTCTATTGCTACAATCGGCCGACTTTCCGTTGAGAAAAGTGGTCCTTCACCTCAGACCATACGCAATAAAGGTGGTGATGATTTTCGGTCACTGATTGCCTCTTGGGCCGAGCATTCCAAGGGAGCAACGAAGAAGCCCCCCAAGATACAGGAGAGTGGAATTAGCTCGATTCTTGGCAAGATTAGCGACCCTGCCGTGCGGTCGATTGTCGGGTCTATTTTGGCGACCAATGCCAAGCTTCAGAGAGAAGTTAATCTGCTGAAGCAGCAAGCAGAGATTGTCATTGATCGCCGAACAATTCCGCTTTCAACAACAAAACAACAAGACGCCCAGTTAATCGGTATTACAGAAAGTCTAACGACAACAGAATTAACTGCTCTTTCGCACGCCATCTCCACCGAACTGATGGAACAAGAAGGATGGACGATCGAAAAAAGCGGCCGAGTCGTAAACAATCTTGGCCGGACAATTTTCAGAGCAGGATATACGTCTGCAATCCGGAAGTTCCTTAAATATTGAAACACGCACACAAAGGTAAAACTATTTCATTGTCAAAGAGCAGTGAAATCTTAGCTAATACAAATAATTTTATTACTGTTTATTATCTGGATTATATTCACCGAAACCAACTCCTTTAATATCTTTCCCACAAAATGGACAGTAATATAAATGCAGCCATTCCGGGAAATACCATTCAGTTTCATCTATATCATCTGACCTAAGTATTTTCCCTTCATCCACACTATCCTTAAATCTCTCACAACAATAGTTCACATTTTGAATAATCATTTTTTCTCCAGAGCCGTTAAATTTCACTTCCATCATTTTCGAAAGAGCCGGTCTTATTAAAATTATCAAGCATTTCTTTTTGACCTGGCAAAAGTAAAAATACTGGCCCAGCTCTAAAGAAATCTGGCTTTACTTTTTTCAACCATTCAAGTGCTTTTGCCGCTTCACACGGGATATCTTTTATTACTCTCCCAGTATGCTCTACCAATTCACCAGCACTATTAAATCTAAATTTACCGTAGTGAATCAGCCTTTCACGAAGTGCACTATAATCAAAATGCCAGCTTGCTAATCCGGTCGGATCAGTATAATTGATCGGGTTGTTATCAGTATAAGCATATGGATTTACAATCGACTTAACGCGCTGATCTTCCGTAATATTATAAGCATTATTATAAATATTACCTAATATAGCGATGGGGTCTTTTGAAATGAACCGCCCCTCCATGGGATCATAGTACCGTGCGCGGTAGTAGTAGAGCCCCGTCTCCTTATCCCACTCCCTGCCGGTGTAGGTGAAAGGCTGCATTGGGTTCTTGTCTTTCTGTTTCAGATTCCCGAATGAATCGTATTCGTAAGTTTCAACAGTTTTCTGCTTTTTGTCGGTCAACGCGACAACTGAACCCAGCCCGTCGGCGTGATAGTAGTATACCTCATTATCCCGTTGCAGCGACAATGGCTCGTCGATGCCGGGACCGTGGACGTATTTCGTGGTTTTGGTTTTTGTTCTGCCATCGTCGGTTTTGGTCTCGTATTCGAGGATGATCGCTTGGTCGTCGTAGACGTAGGCGTGGGTGGTGGTTTCGCTCTCTCTGTCTTCCTGTTTAGTGATCTTTTTCTCTATTCTCCTGTCGAGCGGATCGTACTTGAAGGAGACGACGGTTTTTTCGTGCTCGTGTTCATGCCTTTTCTCCGCTTTTATCAAACGATTCTCAAAGTCGTAGATATATGTCCAGTTCTTGCCGTCATTGTGATCGTCATCATCACCATGGTCTTCATCCCGCTTGCCATGTTGACTTCTCGTGATCTGGTTTCCATTCTTGTCGTAGACGTACTCGGTATGACGCGATGCGAGCAGTTCATTGCCCAGCCCGTAATTGTATGTGGCATGTTTCCACGGACCTGTCAACCTGTTGCCTACAGGGTCATAGGCATACTTTTCCGCCATATGTAAGTTGTGCTCGTGATGTTCGTCATTAATCACGTTCCTGCCATGCTGCGGCTTTTGAGGTAGCGCCTGTAGCAGCCGATAGACGGAATCGTATCCATAGTTCCAGCTTAAATCCGGCTCTGCCTTTGTCAAACGATTCCCCACCTTGTCATGGGTATAGCTGAAGCTGTCGATAATCTTACCGGTGGAGGTTTTGTGAATCAAGCTGGTAAGATTGCCTTTGACATCATAGGCATAGTTCGCGCTTGCACCTGATGGATAGGCCAGTTTAGTCCTGCGACCGAGCTTGTCGTAACTGTAACTGTAAATTTTGCCCCCGCCATTGGTGATCGAGGATTGTCGGCCCGTGCCATCGTAGGCATAGCTGACTACCGAGCCTTCGGGATAGATGGTCTTGGTCTTTCTGCCGGTGTTGTCGTAGGAATACCGGAGGACTTTGCCGTTTGAATCGGTACTGCTCTGCATCCGGCCCACCGCATCATAGCTGAAGCTGTAGGTGATGTTGTTGTTAACGGCGCTGAGAATGTTCCCTTTCGGGTCGTAGGTAAAGCTTTCTTCGGTGTTGTCCGGGTAGCTCTTTTTGATGAGTCTCCCGTTACCGTCATAGCTGTAATTGATCGTGTTGCCGTTGGCGTCGGTCTTTGACGTGAGATTCCCTTTGGCGTCGTAAGCATAGGCGGTCTCGTTTCCTTTCGGATCGCTCTCTTTCTCCAGTCTGCCGAGCTGGTCGTAGGTGTAGCTGGTGAGGTTGCCATTGGCATCGATAAGTGAAGTGAGCTTTTCCCCATTTCCGCCCCCGCAGCTGGGACAGGCGCTGCCGCCATAAGCGTAGGTGGTGACATTGCCAAGTGCGTCGATGGTTTTGATGAGCTGGTTCTGTGCATTGTACTCGAAACGGGTGACGTTGCCGTTGGCGTCGGTCTCGGAGAGTTTGTTGCCGTTGGCGTCATAGCTATACTGGGAAGCATTGCCATTCGGATCGATGCTCTTGATCAGCCGGTTCCTGGCATCATAGACAAATCTTGTGATGTCGCCCCTGGCGTTGGTGATGGTGGTTACGTTGCCTGCATTATCATAGGTGTAGCTTGTGGTTGCGCCGCTGCTGTCCGTGACAGTAGCCAGGTTGCCCTTCAGATCATAGGTGAAGCTGGTTGTTTGGCCAGCCGCGTCGGTTACATTAGTGATATTGCCTTTTGAGTCGTATTCGTATTTTGTAATTCCACCCGCAGGGTCAGTCAGCGCGGTCATATTTCCTTTGGCATCGTAGGTGTATGACGTGGTCCCGCCTTGTGCATCGGCAATGCCCGTCACCTGGCCGAAGGTGTTGTAGGTGTAGCCGGTGGTTTGTCCCATGGCATCGGTGCTGGTGAGCATATTGCCAGTGCTGTCATAGCTGGCCGAGGTGCTTGTACCGTCCGGGTTCGTGGTGGCGGTGCGGTTGCCGTTTGTGTCGTAAGCGTAGGATGTGGTGCCACCCTGCGGATCGGTCTTACTAAGCAAATATCCCTTCTGGGTGTCGTAGCTGTAGTTCCACACTCCGCCGTTTTTCTCGGTGAAGCTGGTGGTTTTGGTGGTTTTGACAGTGTCGCTAGTCCGGGGATAGGCGATGTTCCTCATCCTCCCCTCGGGATCGGTAGAGGCGATTACCCGATGCTGGTCGTCGTATGCATAGTTGATAGCATTACCGACCGGATCGGACTTGGAGAGCATGAAGCCGTTGGTGTCGTAGGTGTATTGCCATATGCCGCTGTCCGTCTGGGTGACTGAATTCAGGGAGGTTCCGACCGAAAAGGCGTAGTAGTTCCCTGCGGGGTCGGTAACCGAGGTCATGTGATTAGCGCTATCGTAGGCAAAGCTGACAACACGGCCTGATGGATCGGTAACCGTGTCAAGCCTGCCATCATAGTAGGCAAGAGTTGTGGTATTACCATTGCGATCACGGATGGCCGCGAGTGTGCCGTCGTCGTTAAATGTGTTTACCTGACCGTCTTTGTATGTGAGGGTAAATACATAATTTTCATCCGGCCCCATAACCTCCTCAAGAGTTGCATAATTACCTGGCTGCCCTGCGTAACCACTCTCAGACAGTGAATAATATTTATGCCTCCAGTTGCCATCGCTGATCAGCACCGACCCGTCATCGTTTTCCTTCAACGACACATTGTAACTATGACTCCAGCCACGCCCCAGAGAACCGTTATGGGGATCAAGACTGTTGTAGTATAGGGTCAGACCTGCAGGCAGAGCACCACCCCGCGACGAAAACAATTCTTGTGAATGTGAAAGATTACCGTTGGCCATGTGGGCAGTTGAGCCAAAATCAACATACAAGCCGCACTGGTCGGGTGGCTGGGTGACGGTTATAGGCAGTGTAGATGTAGCTGCGCATGTGCTGTCAGTACTGCTGGTGACGGTAAACACCGCAGAATAAGTACCAGCAGTAGCAAGAGTGCCGTTTGCATTATTACCATTCCATGTGGCGCTGCCAGGTATTCCAGTGCCATTTGTGATACTGCCATCTGGAAGTGTGAGTGCCCAATTGACCGGATCGCTGGAAGAGGTGGAATATGAACCTGATATTTGAAAGCTACTGCCAGTACCTAACGGAAGATCTTTGCCAGGACCGGTTAATGTGGCTGTGAGGTCGCAGGACGATATTACCGTAATGGGAATGCTCTTTGAGTCGGAGCTTTTTCCATCTGCAGTCGTGGCACTAACCATTATCTGGTAGGTTCCGCTTAGCACTATCCGTCCATTGTTATCTTTGCCGTCCCATAAAAATGATGGGCTCGCTCCCGTGCCACTGAAAGTTCTCCCGGCTACCGTGGCAGTCCAGTATATGGCTTGGTCGGTACATTCGGTGATTGTACCGCTGACGCCAACACTGCCGTCGGAGGAGGGGTTAAAAATTGTGCTGGTTTCACTGAGAGTTGAGATCTTAAGATTATTGGGAATGTTGTAGGATACTAGCAAATTGTGAGTTACATTTTTGGAACAGTCTGCAGAGCTTCGGATATCTCGGATATCTAATACTCCACCACACAAATTGCCGCCGCAAAACCATGTTGATGGGCAGTTGCAAGAACAAGAATAGGTTATTTCCCCATCAGTTATATGTCCGTCACAATACTCATGTTTTTCGCGAAGAGAATATTGAGTCGATATACCACCATCCCAACTCGTAATTACCCTATCACCGCAATAATATATGATTTCTTTTATGACAAGAGATCGATAATCGCAGTCCTGCCAAATATTCTTTTTATTTGGAGTTGTCTCAAGTGTGACTTTGCAATAACCGTCAGTGTATTTTGGGGAGTATATAGTATCAAACTGTTGCTGAACATATTGTTGGAACTCTTGACATGTTTCACAATACCCCGTCCCGGCTTGAAACATGATAGCTAAAATAGTGAGGAGAATTATCCTGTAGATTGTTCGGCTCAGAAAGTACATGTGGTTATTCCTCTTGGGTCTTTCATGGATTTCATTTATAAGTCGAGGTTTTCTTCAAGACCTGTTACATATCAAACTCGCAGTAGGTTAAGTCGAAACTATTGTTGCAGAGCGTAAAATCGGAAATCTGCTGATTGCGAGGACAAGTCCCTGTTCGTTCCAGCTATGGGTGATTCAGGTGACTAGATTCAATCACTCGCCCTCCTTTTTCGGTTCCCCTTACATATTCGTAAAGGCGGGTGACGAGATTGTTTGAACGAACCCTAAAAGGGGAACGTAGTTAAGTTGGTTGACTTGTTTGGAAATTTCGGGGACGTGTTTACGAAACTCCTCCACCTTGTTTTTTTCCAACTAACTCCAAACGCAATAACGCCGTTACTCCGGCACGTTAACGAAAATACGGCGTCGAAATAAAAACCATCCCTTCTTTAATCCACCCCTTGAAGGAGAAGATGTCGAAAGCAGGGAGGCTGTGATATTGAACCGCGGGTGCATGCCATGCGCCCCTATGGATGAATTTTCGAATGTTCTGC
>CAZGEG010000014.1:0-49101 GCA_964524835.1 uncultured Geobacter sp. | reverse complement strand
GTGAGGCGTGAGGCGTGAGGCGTGAGGCGTGAGGCGTGAGGCGTGAGGCGTGAGGCGTGAGGAAACGTGCTCCCCCGCCCTGTTGGTGTCAAGCATTATCCGTGCGGCATTCCAGTTATTTTCGAGCGTGTAAGCCATCCGGACCGCCATCCTTTCGTCAAGAGGAAGATTCACCGTTTTTTTTAAAAGTTTTTATACTGGCAGAAAAGAGATGTCAAGGTTTTAATGTGTTTGGAAGGGAGTATGATGAAGAATGTTGATTTGCGACTTACGGTTTCCTGTGCCGGGCAATTTCGGCGGATACACGTTATATTTCAGGCACCTGCAGATCGCGACAAATTTTTTTTGCCAGATAATCATTAATCTCACGGTGTCTGGGCACTGCTGATGAACGTTGTGATCCACGATTGATGTAGACGGAATGATTGCCACCTTCTCGAAACAATTCGCAACCATGAGAAATCAAATAGCGAATCAGATCAATCCGTTTCATGCTGCAAGCAAAAATGGTTCTCTGATAATGTCCAATCCTTTGATACGTTCCTCGGCAAGGTAACGGTTTGCTTCCATCACCATTTCGACCGCCTCCACCAGGTTGGCGCGAGCCTCCTCAAGTGTTTTTCCCTGAGTGTTGGCGCCAGGCAGCTCTTCAATGAACGCTATATATCCTTCGTCAACTTTTTGATAAACGGCTGTAAGTGGCATTTTGTACCCCTTTAATTATGTTTAAACCTTCTCATGCAAACTATATCACGAAAGCAGCTTCGGCAAGAGCTCATGACCTTCCACTACCAGTCCTGTCCCCTTGGCCTGGGTTTCGTCATACGAAGAGGCGCCGTTCCCCTCTCCTCCCCCACCCCGATAGATGACAAACGGTACCGGATCTGTTGTATGGGTCATCAGCTTTACCGGCGTCGGATGATCGGGCATACAGAGAATGGCGTAGTCACCGAATTTCCGTATTCCTTCCATTACTGTTCCAACGACCTGACGGTCAAAATCCTCGATAGCCTGAAGTTTATGCTGCATGTTGCCGGCGTGTGAAGCTTCGTCCGGCGCTTCCACATGCACATAGACGAAATCATGGTTTTCCAGGGAAGCCAAAGCCGCCTGCCCCTTGCCGAGATAATTGGTATCGATATAGCCGGTGGCCCCTTCGACGTTGACGATATCCAGCCCGGCACAGATGCCGATCCCCTTGATCAGATCGACAGCCGAAATGACCGCTCCGGACAAGCCGAACTTTTCCCGGTAGGTTTCAATCCGGGGGGTCTTGCCGTGCCCCCAGAGCCAGACCGAGTTGGCAGGCAGAAGGCCCTGTTCCTTGCGCCGCACGTTGATCGGATGACTGTGAAGTACCATCTGGGAATGATTCATGATGTTAACAAGGGTATCCGCACCATCACCGCTCGGGAGGGAATCGAGTATCGCTTTGCCGGAAATGTCGTGGGGTGGGGTTGAACGCATGCCGTCTTTGCCACCGCGCCAGACCATCAGGTGCCGGTATCCCACCCCGGCGTGGAACTCGATTTCCGTGGAACCAAGCTCCTTCTGGAGCGAATCGACAAGCTCGCCGGCTTCTGCGGTAGAGATGTGCCCGGCCGAAAAGTCCTGCATATAGATCGAATTCCCTTGGGGTTTGAGCGTCACCAGATTCATGCGAAATGCAACATCATCGGGGCCGAGGACCACTCCCATGCTGATCGCCTCAAGAGGCGAACGACCGGTGTAGCAGGTGCGGGGATCATAGCCGAATACCGACAGATTGGCGACGTCGCTGCCGGGTGGAAGGCCGGCCGGAACCGTATGAGCCAGACCCACTTGACCATGTCGAGCCAAAAAATCCATGTTGGGTGTAGCAGCATACTGCAGGGGAGATTTATTTCCGAGTTCACTATATGAAATATCCGACATACCATCGCCAAGCAGGATGATGACCTTCATAAAAACCTTTCAAAATATAATATTATGTTGCGGACATCATAGAAAAACTTGTCAACAGCTTGTCATCGATCAAGGCGGAGGACACCCCCGGAAAAACCGGAAGAGTGTCCTTCACCACTGCAAACGGAATAGGTGTTAATTGTCGGCCAGAGCGACTGCTTGAGGCAGGTACCCCAGTGAACGCAGCTGAACGTGGAGTCCGTCGGCACCGCGGCCCGCAACATTTTCACTGACCATTCCGCCGGAGGTGAATTTCGCCCGGGCGGTATCATGAGCCTGGTTCAAGTCAACCTGCAATGAATCGACATAACTGTCAAAATTATGTGTCAAGTTCGTTTTCCTTTTTCGTGACTGTAGCAAACTTCCGTTGTCACTTCAAGGCGGATAACGGATAAACGCGAAGTTTACCCAGATCTGGAGTAAAAGTACTGTCAGCAAGGGGCACATTGATTTCAGGTTCTTCAAGGGTAATCGTAAACGACTCCCCGGCTGCGGTTATGTAGGTGATTTTCATGGGAAAGGGTACTCCCTGTACATCAGTATACCCGTCGTATCTGACGGAACCGCCTGCCGTGGTTCTCTTCAATACCAGCAATCCGTTTTCAAAATCGGCTGTTTCCGTCTCCCCGAACCTGTTGATCCTCTGGACGGCAGCGCTACCCCGTGACGCATCAGGAGGATCTATGTCGATCAGCCAGTGGATGTACCGCCAGCCGCTGAAATCACCTTTTACCGGGAGGTCAGCCTGGATACCGGTGAAAGCCGTGCCGTTGCCGGAATCAATAATCGTAACCTGCTCACCCGATAAGCAGATTTCCTGGAGCACCGAACCAAAAGGAGAAAGTATGACAACCCGCAATTGATCAGGCTTCCGGAACATAAGGAGCCCGCTGCCGGAAATGCTCCGGTCGGAGGATGCGTAGGAAAGCGATACATTGCTGGATAGGGCGGTAACAACCATACCGCTGGCATAGTTCACTCCGGCAGGTATGCGTGCAGGCAGGCAGCCGGAGAGAAATGCGGCCATTGCTGACAGAAGAAGCACCAAGCGGCCAATTTTTACGAATATACATACCTGCTGCGACACGCAATACACCATTATCAAAGCACCTCAAGTTGATGAAAGCCATGTCCGAAAGCGGCGTTCTTACCGGCGTTAAAACAGCTGCCGAGGAGCAGCAGGGAAAGCATCGGTTCAATAAGACCGGTACATTCGACCGTGCCGGTCAAGCCCGCCCGGTTCTGACGCTTCGTCCATGGGGGCTGAGTATAGCGGGTTTTGTCTTCGAAAACAGCAACCTTTTGCGCCGCATCGGACAGGAGAGCAAAGTCCAGGTCCAGCTTTCCTGAACCGTAATATGAACAGAGCGAGGAACAGCGCCTCAGTTGTGAGCGGAAGAAGGCCCCGAAATCAAAGCAATGGGCAATCGAGCCGTTGCTTAACAGACGCAGAGGCGAGATCAGCGACAATCTGATTGTGTCGGCATGGACAGTATTCTGCAGGATATGCTGACCGGAAAGCAGAATAACCCCCTCAGGCAGCGAAGCTACGGATGCAATTTCATACCGCGCCCCCTGATAATCGAGGCTGTAGGAACGCAGTGTATATGCTGCAGGAGCCAGAACGGAGGAGACAGCCACTTCAACCATGCGGAGCAGCGCCGAATGAAAATCGGCCAGATGATTAACCGCAGTCCCTATAACGACAAGACCTGCAGTACAGGTTGATGTGTTGTCGTCAATTCCTCTTATATACAAGGAGAATGGCAGCGAAGGTTTCTGGTGAAGCCGGACTACCTCCGGGTCGGATGACAATGTCTGATCGAATACAGTCCGGTACGGGCACACGACCTGCCGGGCGCAGGAATAACACGGCTCCTCCACTGCCTGGCAGCATAAGGCCTTGAAATGCGTTTCATAATTCCGCAACTCATTGTAGAGTGCCGCGGTTAGTTGAGCAGGATAATCCGCACTGATTTCACATTCGATGCGAATAAAATCTAATTCCACGCGTATCAGCTCCAAAAAAACGGGGCAGCCGATTGGCCGCCCCGAAAGTACAAAACAGAAAACGTAACAGTATCAGGCAACCAGCGCCTTGATAAATTCGCGGTTCATCCTGGCGATGAACTTGACGTTGATCCCCTTCGGACAGGCAGCCATGCACTCGTAATGGTTGGTACAGTTGCCGAAACCGCATTCCGTCATGGCTTCAGTCATGTTCCTGACGCGCTCTGCCGCTTCGCCCTTGCCCTGTGGCAGAATCGCCAGCTGAGAAATCTTGGCACCGGTGAACAGCATGGCCGCACCGTTAGGGCATCCGGCTACGCATGCGCCACAACCGACGCATTCTGCAGCGTCCATAGCTTCATCAGCAACCGGCTTGGGAATCAGGATCGCATTGCCGTCGGCAACACCGCCGGTATGACAGGAGGTGTAGCCGCCGGCCTGGATGATCTTGTCCAGAGCGGAACGATCGACGATCAGGTCGCGGATGATCGGGAATGCACGGGCTCTCCACGGCTCGATGTAAATGGTGTCGCCGTCCTTGAATTTACGCATATGCAGCTGACAGACGGTAGTACGGTCCTGCCCGCCATGCGGTGCCCCATTAACAACCTGAGAACACATGCCGCAGATACCCTCACGACAGTCGTGATCGAAAACGATCGGATCTTTTCCTGCGTGGATCAAATCTTCGTTGACACAGTCTAGCATCTCCAGAAAGGAGTGGTGCTCAGTAATATTTTTAGCGGTATAGGTCTCGAATTTTCCTGCATCGCTGGCATTTTTCTGGCGCCACACGATCAGTGTCAATGTCATGGTCTTGTGATCGCTCATTATTTGTAACTCCTTATGGCGAGATGTACATTATCGAACTTCAGCGGCTCTTTATGCAGCTCCGGCTCCTTGCCGGCACCCTTGTACTCCCAGGCGCCAACGTAGCAGAAATTGACATCGTCACGCTGTGCCTCGCCCGCATCCTGATACTCAGTGCGGAAATGGCCGCCGCAGGATTCGTTGCGGTGCAGGGCGTCACGGCAGAGCAGTTCGCTGAACTCGAGGAAGTCGGCGGTACGGCCGGCATTCTCCAGTTGCTGGTTGAGCTCTGCGCCGCTGCCGGTAACCTTGACATTCTTCCAGAATTCTTCGCGCAGGGCAGGAATTTTCTTGAGGTTGGTTTCAAGAGATTCCTTGGTGCGGGCCATACCGCAGTTTTCCCACATCAAACCGCCGACTTCGCGCATGAACTCGAAAACGGTCTTCTTACCGTTAATGGCAAGCATCTTGTTCTGCTCGGCCTTGACATCCTCTTCGCATTTTTTAAACTCGGGATGGTCCGTCTTGACCTGACCAGGTTTAACAGTGGCAAGATAACCACCGATTGTATAAGGAATGACGAAGTATCCGTCAGCCAGTCCCTGCATGAGTGCCGAAGCACCCAGGCGATTGGCGCCGTGGACCGAGAAGTTAGCCTCGCCCAGTACAAACAGACCGGGGATATTGCTCATCAGGTTGTAATCGACCCAGAGACCGCCCATGGAATAGTGCGGTGCCGGGTACATACGCATCGGACGCTTGTAACCGTCCTCATCGGTGATTTTTTCATACATCTCAAACAGGTTGCCGTAACGCTCCTTGATAGTATCAGCACCCAGACGTTTGATGGAGTCGGCAAAATCCAGATACACTCCGCGGCCGCCGGGGCCGACGCCACGACCATCGTCGCACTGTTCCTTGGCTGCACGTGAAGCGATATCTCGCGGTGCCAGGTTGCCGTAGGAGGGGTACTTGCGTTCGAGGTAGTAGTCACGGTCATCTTCAGCGATCTCGTTCGGATGCTTGCCGCAATCTTCTTTCTTTTTTGGCACCCATACGCGACCGTCGTTCCTGAGCGACTCGGACATGAGGGTCAGTTTGGACTGGTAGTCGCCGGCCTGAGGAATACAGGTCGGGTGAATCTGGGTGTAGCAGGGGTTGGCGAAGAAGGCGCCCTTTTTGTGGGCTTTCCAGTTTGCCGTAACCGAGCATCCCATGGCGTTGGTGGAAAGATAGAAGACGTTGACGTATCCGCCGGTGGCAAGGCAGACCGCATCAGCGGCATAGCTTTCCATCTCGCCGGTTACCAGGTTGCGCACCGTGATGCCACGGGCCACGCCGTCAACGACGACCAGGTCAAGCATTTCGCGGCGATCGTACATCTTGACCGTACCAAGCTTGATCTGCCGGGAAAGAGCCGAGTAGGCGCCCAGCAGGAGCTGCTGTCCTGTCTGTCCACGGGCAAAGAAGGTACGTGAAACCTGGGCGCCGCCGAAGGAGCGGTTGTCAAGGTAGCCGGCATAGTCCCGACCGAAAGGAACGCCCTGAGCCACGCACTGGTCGATGATGTTGTTGGACACCTGGGCCAGACGCCAGACGTCAGCCTCGCGGGCACGGAAGTCGCCCCCCTTGATGGTGTCGTAGAACAGACGGTAGATTGAATCGCCGTCATTCGGGTAGTTTTTGGCGGCATTGATGCCGCCCTGCGCTGCGATCGAATGGGCGCGGCGGGGGCTGTCCTGATAGCAGAACGCCTGCACGTTGTAGCCGAGTTCACCGAGGGACGCGGCGGCGGCGCCGCCGGCCAGGCCGGTGCCGACTACAATCACGTTATATTTGCGCTTATTAGCGGGGTTGACCAGCTTCAGATCGAAGCGGTGCTTGTCCCAGGTTTGTTCAATAGGTCCGGTTGGACATTTTCCATCAAGTATCACAATAACCCCCTTAACCTTTCAGAATGCCGGCAAAAATTGTCAGCGGGATGGTAACATAACCCAGGAAAAGAACGAGAGCGACCAGAGCGCCGGCCTTGACTATCATCGGCTGGCTCTTGTCGCTGCTCCAACCCATGGTCTGGAAGAAGCTCTGAATGCCGTGTGAAAGGTGCAGAAAGAGCACAACCATCGCACCGGCGTAAATGAATGACACAAAGAAATTCTTGAAACTGGCCACGACCATGCCCAGTACATTGGGTACCATTTCGTTGTGCAGAGGCACGAGATTCTTCACGGCGGCGGTTTCCGGATAAATCACCTGGAAGGTGAAATGTGCCAGATGGTACAGCAGGAAAAGGCCGATAAGGGTTCCGGTCCAGATCATGTTCTCACTGGCAAAGGTTGCTTTCTGGGTCGACTTGACCGCGTACTGCTGAGGGCGCCCGCCGCGATTTTCAATGGTCAGCTGGATACCGAACCAGATATGGATGCAGACCATTGCCAGCAGGGCCAGGCGGAAGCCGACGATTATGGGCAGCGGCATGCTGTGGAGGTGTTCGGCGTAGGCGTTGATACCACCACTGAGCCACCCGAAGATGGAGCTGTTACCGAGCAGATGTACGACAGCGAACAGAACCATTGCCTGGCCTGTTATCGCCATCAGGATCTTTCTGCCGATGGATGACGAGGTGAGTTGCATGGCATTCCTTCCTTTTAGATAGTGTTATTCTTCACATGGTGAAATTACTTGGGACGGCAGAGACTCATGGAGTGAGGACAAAGCGTGCTTTGGGGGACCGCGCCAACAGAATCGGGAGACAACTTTCATTCGTAAACCTCCTTGATGAGTGGTATGTGGATGCGTCGATCAAAGTGGGTTGCTTACTCAGATAGAGAACTATTGATGAGAACCGCGGTGATACTAAACATCGTTATAATAAAATGCAACCTTTTTGTGTATACAGAACACAATTAAAAGCGTCGTAAACCGCTATCCGGCACTCACAAATTGCATTTTAACCTCCACTCTGATAGTAGTTGTCAGAAGAATAAACTCCGGCAGGGTATCGAGGTCCGGAGTTTTGGAGATTTCATGAAATTCACGCTTTTAAAAAAAGACCCCAAATGTTCGGCCCGTCTCGGAATCGTCACTACAGCCCGCGGCGACATCCAGACCCCGATTTTCATGCCGGTGGCCACCCATGGCGCCATGAAGCCGCTTACACCAGCGCAAATCAAGGAGACCGGCTCCCAGATTATCCTTTCCAATACCTATCACCTGCATCTGCAGCCGGGAGAGGGACTGGTAAAAAAGGCCGGCGGACTGCACAAGTTCATGGCGTGGGATGGCCCGATCCTGACCGACTCCGGGGGGTTCCAGGTATTTTCCCTCCCCAACAAGCGCATCACCGAGGATGGCGTTTTCTTCAAACATGAGATCACCGGATCAGAAATATATCTGGACCCCGCAACTGCAACCCGTATCCAGCAGGACCTGGGCGCCGACATCATCATGGCTTTCGACGAATGCATCCCCTACCCCTGCGACAGATCCTATGCCGAAAAATCAACCCTGAAGACGGTGCGCTGGCTGAAAGAGTGCCAGAATGCCATGACCGACAACGGCCAGGCACTGTTTGGCATTGTTCAGGGGAGTGTGTATGAAGATCTGCGGGAAATGTGCGCGAAGGAAATGCGCAAACTCGACCTGCCCGGCTACGCCATCGGAGGGGTCAGCGTCGGCGAGGGGCTGGAGCTTCTGAAAAAGATCGTCGGCTTTACCACGCCGCACCTCCCGGAAGACAAACCGCGCTACCTGATGGGTGTCGGCCTCCCCGAAGACATCCTGGAGAGCGTCGAGCGGGGCATCGACATGTTTGACTGCGTCATTCCGACCCGCTATGCCAGAAGCGCAACCCTTTTTACCCGTCGCGGCAGAATCCGCCTGACCAACAAGAACTACAAACGAGATTTTTTCCCCATCGACCCGAGCTGCAGTTGTTATACCTGTCAAAATTTCAGCAGGGCTTACCTTCATCATCTCTTTGTATCCAACGAAGTCCTCTCGGCGGTTCTGTCGGCGATCCACAATGTCCATTTTTATCTGGCGATGATGGCAGAAATTCGCCATGCAATCGGAGAGGGGCGGTACCCGGAATATAAGGCGAAGTTTCTGTCGGAATATCAACGCGGATAGCTTTCTGGTGGGCTGACCGGACAGAATTATGGTCACAGTCGTCATTCGAGGAGAGTATTCAATCAAATAACAACCGGGAGTTTACGAACCATATCCGGGTTAACATCGCCCGACGCACCATTAGCTTAATTTTATTATTTACAATCAACAAAAACCGCTGTCAAGGTCTATGGTATTGTAATATTTTCTCATAAATGCTACATATAACGGCATAGATCACACTGCTGGCAGTTATTCATCCATTGGAGGATTTATGGCAGGGTATGAACAGACCTTCTTGGAACAGATCACCAATATTCACGGCGTTGATTTTTCAACCTGGGCCGGTTGGGAAAAACTGATGTCATGGACGCGGCGACAGGCGTGGTCAAAGGATTTTCTTGGCGAGGACAAAATTCCAGCACGTTTTCTGCATCCGACCACGCTGGCTGACGAACTGACCAAATATCTGGGTGGCTGATCGATCTTCTATTTGAGTAACTTACAAAAAAAACAGCCGGCACATTGACAGTGCCGGCTGTTTTTTGTTTCTACGGCTGAAGAGCCGGGGGTTATTTGAACAGCGTCACGGCTCCGTCATCCAGATCGTACTTGGCTGCAACTATTTTCAGTTTCTTTGCATCCACCAGATGCTTGAGTATTTTGGATTTTTTCGTCAGACCGGCAGCAACCGTTTTGGCGTTGGCATCAACCACGCACTCCACAAACGCATCTTTCTTCGTATCGGCACACTTTGCTTCACCCTTGCAGGCATCGCACCCTTTTGCGGCATTCTTGACGTTCGGCGCAATCGCCTTGACGATAGCATCGATATTTGCGCTGCCGGTACTCTTCCCCTTCGCCCCGACGGTGGCGGCCACGGCACCGCACCTTTCGTGACCAAGCACCATGACCAGCGGTGACCCGAGGTGTTCTGCGGCGTATTCAATGCTTCCGAGCACGACCGGATCCGGAATATTTCCCGCTACGCGGACGACAAAGATTTCACCAAGACCCTTGTCAAATACGATCTCAGGTGGTACGCGCGAATCGGAGCAGGTCAGGATAATGGCATACGGCTTCTGGGACTTCGCCAGGCCGGTCCGCGTAGCGGGGTCGCTTAATTTGGTGCCGGTCATCTGGTTCTCAACATATCGTTTGTTGCCGTCAACCAGTTTCTGCAGCGCCTCGTCGGGCGACATTTCCGGTCCAAGGCTGGTCGTGGCAAACGCCAGGCCGGTTGCGGCTGCGACAAGACCGAGTACTGAAAAAAACCTGCACACTTTACTCTTCTTAAACATTTCACACCCCCAGATTATAGTTTGTGTTAATGTAATGATTCTGAAGCTATTGTCAATATTTATTTGCCTCGTCCAACCTGCTCAATACTTCGCGGCAATAATTCTTGACGTACGACTTCGGCTGATTTATAAGTGTCAGCTCTGGCGGAGTGGTGAAATGGTAGACACAGCAGACTCAAAATCTGCCGATCGCAAGGTCATGCCGGTTCGAGTCCGGCCTCCGCTACCAATTGTTTTGTTTGTGGGTTTGCAGATTTTTCTGCGAACCCATTTTTGTATCCGAAAATTTAATTCATGGTCTAAAACGTCAAGATGGCGAGGAGCCGGAACCATGCTCAAGCAGCACGGCAAGCATCTCGGTACGCGGAATGCCGACACCCTGCTGCAAGCCGTACTCAAGCGGCACTCTGAATATGACCTCAATCTCCAGCCCCCTTCCCTCCTCGCGATCAATCTGCATGGATGGCTTGTACATTACAATACCGTCCGTAAATGCAAGCATGTTGTCGGCATACTTTTCAGGTATGGCCTGGCTCAGATTTTGGGTATTGGCAGCCGTGATCACCTCCATCATCAGATCCCTCACAAGCTTCCTGCTGCCCGGTGCCTTCAGGAGCTGATCGACCGATTGCTGCAGAAGTTCGCAGAGCCCGTTGAACGGAATATTCCAGACCAGTTTTTCCCACCTTGCTTTTTTCAGATCGCCAGTGACATTGCAGTCAATCCCGGCGGATGTGAAATCAGCCGCTATCCGTTCCAGCCTCATATGTGCCGAGCTTCTGATCTTCGCCAATGAACATCCTGCCCGCCGCCAGATGGTGAAAATGCCCCGGGTTACTCCGGTTTGAGCAGAGAAAAGCAACACCCCACACAATTCGCCCGGAACCGAACAGCTCCGCCAGAAGTTCCTCGTTGCCAAGCCCGGTCTGCAAGATCAATATATTGGTATCTGCAGCAACTAACTGTTTTATGAGATTATACAGGCAGTTGTTTGCGACTATTTTAAGCACGACTATAACAAGTTCAACCTGCCCGATCGTATCGGATGTTGTGTGTCCCGATACTTTTGGCAGGCAAAAATCATCGTTGATGGAGTGGACAGCCAAGCCGTTACTCATGATGGCGTCATGGTCTCTGCGCAAAAGAAAATGCACCTCATGTCCGCTTTCTGAAGTAGTGATCCATAGTACCACCCGAGAGCACCGGAGCCGATAATCGCAATTTTCATGTCGGTTCCTTTCGTTTTGCCGTATTCAGATTAAATACAGGGGATTCTTCCAAGTGATAAAAGATCAGAGCCTTTAGCTGATCATCGAAAGTCATTTGCAACGGGCGGTACCCCCTGGATTCAAGTTCATTATTAGACTTGAATCTCTCAAAGATCGGGGCAAGAAGCAATTTGAAAGCACGTGATTTGCGGCGTTGATTCAGTCGCTTGAATGGTCGCATGTCGTAACCCCTGTAATATAGGATAGTTACGAAAGCGGGCCGGCCGCTTTTTTACTCAATGTCAAGCATAAAATGCAACATCACGCTGTATTTATTACGTTTTTACATTCTCAAAGAACTTTGCAAATACCAAACCGGAAGACACTGATTATTATTACGTTATCACTCTATGTGATATCTTTAACCAATTAATAACGGATTCAAATGATGAGTTGCACTCCCCTCGAAAAGAATATAATCTAATGAGTCTCATACGTAATTTGAGATATCTCGCTCGAGCCAAGTACCAGTTTGTAGCGTGAACGAATTATTCCGGAAAATGTACTAGGGAGTTCAGTTATGAAAGTCGTCATTCTAGCCGGCGGTTTTGGAACCCGAATCAGCGAAGAGTCACACTTGAAGCCAAAGCCGATGATAGAAATCGGAGAGCGTCCGATACTCTGGCATATCATGAAAATGTACTCCAGCTATGGTTTTAACGACTTTATCATCTGCCTTGGGTACAAGGGTTATTGCATCAAGGAATACTTTGCTCACTATTTCCTGCACGAGTCGGACGTAACCTATGATTTCAGAAACCAGAACGAACGTCTGATCCATCACCACTCGGCCGAACCGTGGACGGTAACCCTGGTTAATACCGGACTGGACACTATGACCGGCGGGCGGGTCAAACGTATCCGGGAATATCTGGGTACAGAAACTTTCATGCTGACCTACGGTGATGGTGTTGCCGATATTGATATCTCGGCGCTTGTGAAATTCCACCAACAGCATGGCAAGCTTGCCACGGTCACCTCAATCCAGCCGATCGGTAGATTTGGAGCCCTGGACCTTGACAGCGATAACCTGGTACACGGGTTCAAGGAGAAGCCAAAAGGGGACGGAGCCTGGATCAATGGGGGATTTTTTGTCATGGAACCGGCTGTTCTGGATTACATAGAAGGCGATGCCACGATACTTGAAAAGGAGCCGCTGGAGGGGCTTGCCCGGGACGGTCAGCTGGTTGCCTGCAAACATTCCGGGTTCTGGCAGCCGATGGATACCCTGCGAGACAAGAACCACCTGGAAAACCTCTGGAACTCAGGGAAAGCCCCCTGGAAAATGTGGTAACTACGGTGCAGCAGAGCAAGGAGCCCGGCGTGATCGATCGAGCATTCTGGCAGAATAAAAAAGTGTTCATCACCGGCCACACCGGTTTTAAGGGGAGCTGGCTCTGTCTCTGGCTCCATTCAATGGGAGCCAGGGTAACGGGATTCGCCTTGGACCCGCCGACTGACCCAAGTCTGTTTGAGTTGGCCAATGTTGGCGAACTGGTTGAATCGCGTATTGCAGATGTCCGCGATGGCGGGTGTCTTGCCCGGATCATGGGTGTAGTGCAACCAGAAATCGTCATCCATATGGCGGCCCAGCCGCTGGTGCGGGATTCGTACAAGATCCCGGTTGAGACTTACGCCATCAATGTCATGGGAACGGTTCATTTTTTGGAGGCAGTGCGCTGCTGTCCCACGGTCAAGGCGGTCGTCAACGTCACCACCGATAAATGCTACGAAAACCGAGAATGGGTCTGGGGCTACCGGGAGGGGGAAGCGCTGGGCGGATTTGATCCCTATTCCAGCAGCAAGGCCTGTTCAGAATTGATAACAGCCGCCTACCGCTCATCATTTTTTGCACCAGGCAATCCGGGATATCATGGCGCGGCCGTTGCCTCGGCCCGGGCCGGCAATGTTATCGGTGGCGGCGACTGGGCGACTGACCGGCTGATACCTGACTGCATCAATTCCCTGCTGAAGGGAGAGAAAATCTGCATTCGAAATCCCCATGCCGTCCGTCCCTGGCAACATGTACTGGAACCGCTCAGCGGCTACCTGTTGCTTGCCCAACGATTGTACCAGGATGGCAATATCGTTGCGGCACCATGGAACTTCGGCCCAGCTGACGAAGATGCCAAGCCGGTGGAATGGATTGTCCAGCGCATCTGTGAACAGTGGGGCCAAGGAGCGGGGTACGAGGTGGATACCGGCGAACACCCACATGAGGCCCATTATCTCAAGCTTGACTGTTCCAAGTCCAGGTCAGAACTTGGCTGGAAACCGCTCTGGAGCCTGGAGAAGGCGCTCGCAACGATTATTGACTGGACCCGCCATTATTGTTCCGGAGATGATCTGCGCACGGTCTGCCTGGAACAGATAACGGACTACACGGGAATCCACACATGATGAAAGAGGAAACGATGGGCTGCTACGAAAAAGAAGAACAAAGACTGAGGCAGCAGGCAGTTGATGCCGCCGTTGCCTATTATCACCATGTCCATGCCGAAAAAAAGGCTTTTGCACCCGGAGTCCGCATCCCGTACGCCGGGCGGGTTTTTGATGAGCGGGAAGTAGCTATCCTGGTTGATTCCTCGCTGGATTTCTGGCTGACAACCGGCCGCTATGCGGATAAATTTGAACGCGAATTCGGCGAATTCCTTAATGTCCAGCATTGTTCGCTGACCAACTCCGGTTCTTCCGCCAACCTGCTTGCCTTCATGGCGCTGACCTCGCCCAAACTGGGAGAGCGCAGGATCCGCCCGGGGGATGAGGTCATCAGCGTAGCGGCCGCATTTCCGACCACCGTGGCGCCGATTATCCAGTTCGGAGCGGTCCCTGTTTTTGTGGATGTTTCGCTCCCTACCTACAACATAGACGTCACCCAGTTGGACGCCGCCCTTACGCCTCGCACCAAAGCGGTCATGGTAGCCCATACCCTGGGCAACCCCTTCGATCTTGCCGCGGTCAAGTCGTTCTGCGACCGGCACAGCCTGTGGCTGATCGAGGACAACTGCGATGCGCTCGGCTCCCGCTATTTCTGCAATGGACAGTGGCGTTTTACGGGAACCATAGGGCATATCGGCACCTCCAGCTTTTATCCCCCCCACCACATGACCATGGGCGAAGGCGGGGCGGTCTATACCGACGACCCGCTGCTGAAAAAACTGGTGGAATCCTTCCGTGACTGGGGCCGCGACTGCTGGTGCCCCTCGGGCAAGGACAACACCTGCAACAACCGTTTCGGCCAACAGTTCGGCGAGCTTCCCTTCGGATACGATCACAAGTACGTCTACTCCCACTTCGGCTACAACCTGAAGGTCACTGACATGCAGGCCGCCATTGGCTGTGCCCAACTGGAGAAACTGCCTTCCTTCATCGAAGCGCGCAAACGCAACTGGCAGCTTTTGCGGGATGGACTGGCTTGTGTTGAGGACCGTTTAGTTCTGCCGGAAGCCACATTGAACTCAGATCCTTCTTGGTTCGGGTTTCTGATGACTGTAAGGGAAGGAGCCGGCTTCAGCCGCGACAGAATCGTCAATCACCTGGAAAGTAAAGGTATTCAGACCCGAATGCTGTTCGCAGGCAATCTGATTAAGCATCCTTGTTTTGATGAAATGAGGAGAGATAATGCCGGATTCCGGGTGGTCGGCGACTTGGCCACGACTGACCTCATCATGCAGAACACATTCTGGGTTGGTGTCTATCCGGGTATGACGGAAGAGATGATCAGCTTCATTACAGAGACACTCAAAGGGCTGTGCGGGCGATGATCGGAGTGAAGGAATCCGGAATTTCCGGCTGTGTTGAACTTTTCCCGGATGTCTATCAGGATCAGCGCGGATTTTTCGTCAAGACATTCCATACAGCGCAGTTTTCGGAATTGGGTTTGCAAACTAAATGGGCGGAAGAGTATTACTCCCATTCCCGGAAGGGTGTGCTGCGGGGACTTCACTTCCAGCTGCCTCCACACGACCATGAAAAGCTTGTCTACTGCGTCGCAGGAAAAGTTCTGGATGTGGCTGTTGACCTGAGGGTCGGTTCACCAACTTACGGGCAGTGCGCGTGGTTCGCATTGAATTCGGAAACGGCGAACATGGTCTACATACCGCGCGGCCTCGCACACGGTTTTTATACCCTGAGTGATACGGCTACGATGATGTACAAGGTGAGCACGGTATACGCTCCCGATCACGACTCAGGGATCCTGTGGAGTTCAGTTGATGCTCCCTGGACAGATACATCGCCGATTCTTTCACAACGTGACAGCGAATTCCCGTCCTTTTCCTCTTTTGTCTCACCCTTTCAGCTCAAACCGGAGCCGGTATGATAGAGTCAAGTCGAGCTCTGGTTACCGGTGCAAGCGGTTATGTGGGCTCCAATCTGGTGCGGCGTCTGGTTGCCGAGGGATGGGAAACGCATATAATCGTTAGGCCCTCTTCAAGGCTGGAACTTCTCAGCGATGTTTCGGACCGGATAAAGATGCACCGCCACGACGGCACCAGCGAAAATCTGCATGGAATCGTCAGGAATTCTCGCCCGGATATGGTGTTCCACCTGGCGTCACTGTTCCTTTCGCAGCATTCACCCGGCGATGTCGAGAGACTTGTTTCCAGCAATATTCTCTTCGCAACGCAGCTGGTGGAGTCAATGGTTGCGAACGATGTTTTCCGCCTGGTCAATACCGGCACCTCCTGGCAGCATTACGAAAACAGTGACTACTCGCCGGTCAATCTCTATGCAGCCACCAAGCAGGCCTTTGAATCCATACTGCAGTACTACATCGAAGCATCAGGGCTGCAGGTAATCACCCTCAAGCTGTTTGACACCTACGGTCCCCGTGACCCACGTCCCAAGCTGATGCACCTGTTGGAGAAGATCTCCCGCGAGGGATCGAAGCTGTCAATGTCACCAGGTGAACAGTTGATTGACCTGGTGTACATTGATGATGTCGTTGATGCCTTTCTTCTGGCTTCACAGCGGCTGCTGACCAAGCACATTCGCCAGCATGAACACTACGCACTGAGTTCCGGAATACCGCTTAAACTGAGAGATCTCGTTGAGCTCTACAGCCAGGTATCAGAAAGAGAGCTTTCTATTGAATGGGGGGGCAGGCCTTATCGACAGCGGGAGGTAATGAAACCTTGGGAGTCCTATGCCACGCTGCCCGGATGGGTTCCACAGGTCAATCTGCTGTCGGGGTTGGCACTGATCCAGAATGAAGAAGAACAAATTCATAAATAACGGTTCCCTTCAGTAAGTCCACAAATAGTCTTTGATTTACATTCAGTTACCTAATGGATTTCTCGACAATATTGCTTTTTAACCCCTAATTGTGCGATAACTGTTATCCAGCTAAGCAGATTTTCATCAAGTGACATGAGAATTTTCGTCACAGGCAAAATTACCGCGGCCATCAATGTTTAATTTAAAATACAATGTTCTTGCCATGTATCAGGTGGTGTTGGGGCTGCTCAGTTCCGTACTCATGCTCAGAGTTTTTGGCGTATCTGCTCAGGCTGACACATATCTGATTGCCTGCAGCATTATTGCATCATTGCAGTTTATCCAGATCATGTTCGTAGAGCAGTTCATGTTTTTTTATAATGACCTTAAAGTCCAGAGCCGCTCGAGCGCCCAGGAATTCTACAACACAGCAGTCACCTTTTCCATTCTTACCGGTGTTCTGTTTTACATCCTCTTCACCCTGTCAACAGCACCCCTGATTAAGCTTTTTGCGTTCGGCCTTGAGGGGGAACGATTCCTGCTGCTGAAAAATATTCTGCAGATCCTGTTTGTCAGCACCATCATGGACTCGGCAAACGTAATCAACCAGCGCCTCCTGAATGCCGAAATGCGTTTCTCCGTATCTGCCATCATCAACAGCTTTCAAGCGCTGTTTACCGTGCTGCTGCTCTTGTACCTGCTGGTGACAGTCACGTCGAGTATTGAACTGATCGCCGGAGCCAGGATTACAGGAAGCATCGTCACCTGTCTGGCTGGTTTTTTTGTCGTCAGGAGGTTGGGATTTCCCTTCCGACTCCGATTTCGTCATCCTGCCATGAAAGCATTCCTGAGGAACAGCCTTGCCATGAGGTTCGGGCACAATCTACATAATTTCCTTTTTAATCCTATTACCAGCAATATATTGTCCACTCTGCCCAACGGATATGCATCGTATTTCTATTATGCACAGAGATTGCAACAGATTGTAGGCAATGTGGTCGTAGGACCAAGCTATGCAGTGTACCAGTCCAAAATTTCCACGTTCTGGTCACAGCAGGACGTTGCGGAAATCAAACGTACGATCAAAAAATATCTGCCTGTCGTTACACTTGCGTTCGTCTGTTCCTCACTGGTGATGTATTTTTCAATCCCGACGGCTCTGGGTTTGGTGGGTTCCAATCGCCTGACCGCCTTTGACACGGCATACATACAATTGATGTTTTTGGCCCTGTCGATGTGGCAACTGGTTGTTCTGGTGGAGTCGCCGTTTGTTGCCGTAGGTGTGGCATCGAAAAAAAGCGGTATTTTCATCATAACCAATAGTTTGTTTATCGCCACGTATTTCATCTCAACCATCCTGCTCGCAAATACGGCCGGGATCTATTCGATCCCATTCGGGGCGGTCATTGGTCAGATGGTAAACCTGGTTTTCTATATGAGTTTTTGCATGACGCTGCTGAAGATTACCAAATATGCCTGGATTACGAATATTCTGACCGGAAACGGACTATTTAAAAGAGCTCTGGAGTAATGCCTGGTGACTGATGACTGAACAGAATACGCATGGGTCAACAAAAACACTACCTCCTGCAACGGACGTATTGTTCCTGACAATTGCTGTCCCAACCCTGAACCGGCTGGCCTATCTGCGGGAGACCCTTGAAAGCGTCTTCGACCAGACGTGTGACGACTTCGAGATTATCGTATCGAATAACTGTTCGTGTGACGGCACAAAAGAGTATCTTGATCAGTTGAATCAGCTCAGGATTGCGCTCTATCATCAGGAAAGCACTCTTTCCATGATAGCCAATTGGAACTTTTTGTTGGAGCGGGCTAAAGGCACTTTTTTTCTGTTGCTGTCCGACGACGACCTGATTGGACGCGATTTTGTCAAATTCTGCAAGAATGAGTATACGGTGCTCCACGACAAATCTGACCGGGTTACCGTTATCTATGGCTCTACCGGGATCATCAATTCGCAGGGTACTCTTCAGGAATACTGGAAAAACGATGAACTTGACACGGTTGAGCCGGGAGAAGATCTGATAATAAACTGGTTCAAAGGTCTGCGGCCGGTATCATTCTGTTCGACGTTGTTCCGCACGACCCCCTTTAAAAAAATCGGGGGGTTTGATGAGAAAAACCGGTATGCCGCCGATGTGGTTGCCCGATCCAGACTGTCTGCAAACAACTTCGTAGTTTACGCCAGGGAGGCGATCGCCTATTACCGGGTCCATGAGACAAATGCCACGAACCAGAGCTTCACTGAAGCAGACAGGCTCGAATATAATCTTGACATAACACGCCAATCGCTCAAGGCCTTGGAAAACGGTCAAAAACGGATTGATATTGCCAAGGCAGGTGAAAAATACGCAAAACGTGTTTTCATTACCGAATCTGCGGTTGGTTGTGTACGCGATTTCAGACTCCGGAAAACATTCGACTTTGTTGCCACGTATCTTCGCCACTTCACCATTGCAGATTTATTTTTTTTAGATCTTGCGCATTACTTCAGAAGGGTTCTGAAGGAAGTGTACGTGAAAATATTAAAGCCGACTGCAGTTTCAACGAACAACGTCAATCGAGTGTTTATATCAAGGTAAGGAGTCTGCATGCCCAAGGTAAGCGTCATCATACCGTGCCACAACCAGGGGCGCTATATCGATGAAACGGTCAACTCGGTTCTGGCGCAGACTTATGACGATTTCGAAATCGTGATCGTAAACGACGGGTCCACCGACGACTTTACCAACGATCTGTTGCAGGATTATCGACAACCGAAAACGAGGGTCATCCACACGGATAACCAGGGGGTTTCGGCTGCCCGTAACACCGCGATTCGAGCGGCAACCGGGACCTACATCCTGCCGCTGGATGGTGACGACCTGATCGGCAAGGAGTATCTCCAAAAGGGTGTCGAGATTCTTGACGGTAACGGGAACATCGGCATAGTCACCTGTCTGATCAAGTTCTTCGGAGCGATGAATTACCGGCCTGAGCTGCAACCGTTTAGCGTAGAAGCGATGCTGGTAAAGAATGACTTGCCCTGTTCATCGTTGTTCAGGAGAGATGACTGGGAGAGGGTTGGCGGGTTTAACAACAACATGACTGTCGGTTGGGAAGACTGGGACTTCTGGCTCTCACTGCTTGAACTTGAAGTAGGAGTACACAGAATTCCGGAGGTCCTTTTTTATTACAGAATTCGACCAGGCTCCCGAGAGCGGACCATGACCAGAGAGCAGCGAGTACAAATGTACCGCCTGCTTTTTAATAATCACCCGTATTTTTACAGCAAACATATCGGGACTGTTTTCGAAGAACTTTGCAAATTCCAGGATTTTCTGGCTTCCAGAAACTACAAGAACATGGAATATCTTGCCAATCCCTTGCTGTTGTTGCATAAAATAATCAATAAAATACCAGGGTGCGGCAAAGACAAAAAGAGAGCAATGTGATTGGCGCCGAAACGCAAAATTGTTTTGCAGAGAGTAAAATGAATAAAATATTATTTTATAACGATACACTCGGCTTCGGTGGCCATGAAATCATGGCTCTGTTGATCATGGAGGAAGTTTGCAAGCTTCGCGATGACACCTACTTTGTCTGTTCTGATAAGAACGACAAGATGTTCCGGGAGGCATCCGCCATTAGCGGACTGAAGGTCATATGCTTGCCGCTTGCTTCAAACAGGTATTCCTTTGTGACCAATATCGTCTGCTCCGGCAAGAAGAACCTGGTCGCCAGGACATTCCGGGAGCTAGACCCGTCATGCATCGTTGCGATTCAGGGGGCTATTGACATCTCCTCATTGTGTCTTCTGGCGGCCAGGAAAGAGGGCTTAAAAGTCGTAACCTATATCGCCCTGGCCCAGACCATGAAAGAACTGGGGGTGCCTGATGCCTTCTGCAGGGATTTTTCGCACAGGAACTACTATTACAAGATTCCGGACAAATTCATCAGCATCAGCGAGACGCAGAAAAGTTATCTGCTCCGCTATGGACTGCCGGAAGGGAAAATTTGCGTCATTCCCAACGTGGTTAGAACTCCCTGTATATCACGCCATACCAGGTCTGAAGCGCGTTCGACCCTTGGCATCGACCAGGCGGCGACCTGTTTCGGGCTGGTGGGCCGGGTGGTCAGCAACCACAAGGGTCATGATTATCTGGTCGAAGCTGTCCACCGGTACCGAGACAAGCTTGAGGGAGTACTCTTTCTGATCGCAGGGTCCGGCGAAGACCTGGAACTGGTCAGGCAACTGGTCAATTCTTATCAACTGCAGGACAGGTTTTTCTTCCATCCCTGGACCGATGACACCGACCTGGTGTACGCCGCACTGGACGCAGTGATCATGCCGTCCAATCACGAGGGGGTGCCCCTTGTCATGATCGAAGCCGGTCTCCGCGGCCTGCCCGTCGTTGCAACCGATATCGACGGCATGCGGGACTATCTCCCCGCCGAATGGCTCTTTGATCGTGGCGATCTCGACGGAATGGCAAACAGGATGGCGTTCGTGGCAAATAATGACCAGGCTGAACGCTGCTCTTCCGTAAAGAGCCGTTTTGAAGAAATCTTTCTCAGAACAACCATAGGTGAGGAATTTATCAGGGAAATAGAGCAGGTGGTGCAGTCTTCACAGTAGCTTGACATGCAATAAGGAATGCCCCATGAACAGAGACCCGATCCGCACATTGCGCACCATCATCACCAAATTGAAAGAACCGAGGCGGGTTGTCAATTATTTCGGCGCCCAACTGGCGTATATCCTCAAATTGACCAGGGTCCCCTTTACTCCGCCGCGGATCGATCTTGAACCGAATAACACCTGCAATCTTCGCTGCCGCCACTGTCAGGTAACCTACTGGTCCAAGCCAGCGGTGCACCTGGATATGTCCGCCTTCAACAGGGTACTTTCCCAGTTTCCGGGACTCCTCTCGATCAAACTGCAGGGTATGGGAGAACCGCTATTAAACCGTGAATTGCTGGACATGCTCTTGGAGGGTGAGAAACGCGGCATTTCAATGCAGTTCATTTCAAACGGTACAATCCTGAACTCCACAATGGCAGGCCAGTTACTGAGTCTAAAGAGGACCCACATCGGTTTCAGCCTGGACGGGGCTACGGCTGAGACTTTCGAGTCCATCAGGACCGGTGCCAGTTTCGACAAGGTTGTCGCCAACATAAGGGAACTGACCCGGCGGAGGGGCACCCACATCTACCCGATGATCTCCGTGACCGCAGTGGTGACAAACAACAATCTTCACGAAATACCGGCGCTCGTCCGACTCGCCAAGGAGCTAGGAGTGGACAGCATCAACCTGCAGACGGCCCTCACCAACTGGGGCAAGCGGGATATGGATGACTATAACGAGACCATCCGGATTTCACCCCGGTCGGCGCAGGTGAATGCGGTGTTCCAGGAAGCCGAGCGCATCGCCGGGGAGATTCATATCGACCTGCACATCTGGCGGGAAGATTTTTACACGAAACGGAACAAATGTCCCTGGCCCTGGAAAAGGGCGTTCGTTGCCGCTAATGGTGATGTTGTTCCCTGCTGCATCCTCGCTGACTCGGATACCATCAAGATGGGGAACGTGTTCGAGCAGAGTTTTGCAGAGATCTGGAATTCCCGGCAGTACCGTGACTTCCGGCACCGGATCAAAACCCACCGGCTGCATGATTTTTGCAAGAACTGTTACCGGGATTGACGGGCATGACACCGATCAACGCGCCCGGCCTGCCGGATAGCAATTCCCGAAAAATATTCGGTGTTGAGGTTTATTGATGAGAATATCATTCATTCTCCCCTTTTCCGGGCACCAGCCGGTCGGAGGTTTCAAGGTTGTCTACGAGTATGCAAACGGGCTGGTACGTAGAGGACATGACGTATCGATCTTTCATTCTCCTGCCCGGAAACTCGGGGGAATTTCACCAAAATGCCTGGTCAGGCAGTCGCTGGTATATGCAGGAAAGGCGCTGGGGATGACTGGGGGATACCGGCCCGACAAATGGTTCAGGGTGGACCCACGTATCCGGCTTGAGTGGAAACCGAGCCTTGATAGCCGCTGGGTCCTCCCGGCCGATGTCGTGATTGCTACCTCCTGGGAGACTGCGGAATGGGTGGCCGGCTATCCGAAAGACAGGGGCAGGAAATTCTATCTCATCCAGCATCAGGAATCCACTTTTCCCGGAGCTGACCCGGACCGGGCGATGGCGACCTGGAAACTGCCGTTCAACAAGATCGTTATCGCACGCTGGCTGGCGGATATCGCCACGGAACTCGCGGAACCGGCTGTTTACATCCCGAACGGTCTAGACTTCAAAGTTTTCGACCTTGATATTCCTGTCGATCGCAGGGACCCGCTGCGGCTGGTCATGCTTTACCATCACCTGAACTGGAAAGGGTCGCAAGATGGTCTGGATGCGATCTGCCAGGTAAAGAGAGCGGTGCCGGAGCTGAGGGTTACCCTGTTCGGCATACCTGCCAGGCCGAGCGACCTGCCGGAGTGGATCGACTATCGTCAAAATCCTCCCCAGGACGAGTTGCGTCGAATCTATAACGAGGCGGCGGTTTTTGTCGGTCCCAGCTGGGCCGAGGGGTGGCCGCTCCCACCTGCCGAGGCAGCTCAGTGCGGCGCGGCGCTATGTTTGACGGATATAGGTGGTCATCGGGAATATGCTAAAGACGGCACGACCGCTTTGCTCAGTAAACCCAAAGATTCGGGTGCGATGGCGAACAATATTCTAAAACTGGTATCAGACAATGGGGAGAGGATCAAGCTGGCCATGCAGGGACACGAATTCATAAGGCAGTTCACCTGGGAGCGGGCAGTTACGTCCATGGAGACATGCCTGATGAAATACTCATGAGTCCTGTTGATGATCAACAGGAGTATCCGCTGGTTTATATCATCATTCTCAACTGGAACGGCTGGGCAGATACCATCGAGTGCCTGGAGAGTGTCTTTCGCAGCAACTATTCCCGGTTCCGGGTGATCGTCTGCGATAACGGCTCCACAGATGGTTCGCTGGGATACATCAAGGCCTGGGCGAAAGGGCACCTGGATTCCTGCACCTTCCCGCACCACCCCCTGCGACACCTTGCCTTCCCCCCGCTTCCCAAGCCGATTGCCGTCCATGAGTACGACTCATCTCAACGGGAGAAAACTCACCAGATAGCGGATGGGGCACTTTTGGTACTGATCGAAACCGGAGCTAATCTCGGCTTTGCCGGCGGCAACAATGTCGGCCTCCGCTATGCCCTGTCCGACAGGGAATGTCGGTACTTCTGGCTATTGAATAATGATACAGTGGTGGAACCTGACGCCTTACTCCATCTGGTTCGACGCATAAAGGAGAAGCCTGACGCGGGGATCTGCGGCTCTAAGCTGTTGTTTTACCACGACCCCGATGTGGTGCAGGCGCTGGGCGGCGCAACCTATAACAAATGGCTGGGCTCCAACAGACATCTGGGGCTGTTTCAAAAAAACAGCCAGCCGGTCATTCAGTCTGAAGTTGAAAAAAAGATGTGCTATGTTGTCGGCGCCTCCATGCTGGTCAAAAGGTCTTTCCTGGAGACGGTCGGATTATTGAGTGAAGAGTATTTTCTCTATTTTGAAGAACTTGATTGGATTACCCGCGCAAAGGGGCGGTTCAGCCTCGCCTTTGCAGACCGCAGCCTGGTTTATCACAAGGAGGGCGGGAGCGCCGGGACCAGTTCCGATCCGAAACAGAAAAGCCTGCGAGCGGATTACTTTTCCATCCGGAACAGACTGGTTTTTACCCGTAAATTTTATCCTTGGGCTCTGCCCGGTGTTTATGCCGGAGTCTGTATGGCGTTAACAAATAGGCTCCGCAGGGGACAGCTCGAACATGCCAAGAATATCGGCAGGATACTGGTCACGAGCAGAATTTGCGATGATCGCCATAACTATGCTCAAAAAACAAACGATAGCGAGTCGGGATGATTTTAATTAAGAACATTATTTATTTTCTTCTCGTTTTTTATTTGTTGACCAAGGATCCGCTCTATCAACTCCAGGCAGTTCTGTTCGGCGACGTATTATTAAAAATGTCATATATTAAACTGTTTTTGATGCTGCTGATCATTCTGATCATACCGTTCTACATCAACAGGACCAGATATAACAGATTTACGGTATATCTGCTTCTCTTTGTTGCCTATATTTTCAGTGTAGTTACCTTTGTTAACAATGAGTTCCCCATTTTGGACAGATTGACTATTTCCTATATTTGCCTGTTTTTACCTCTGGTACTACTTATCGTTAATTTTTTCAATATTACGCCAGATACCGTCACCATCCGTATGAAAAAAATATTGTTTTCTTTCTTTGCTTTTTTCACTCTACTCAACTGCCTGGTCGGCATCTTTCAGATAATCAAAGGTACCGATTATTATATTCCATTCTACGGTGTAAGCCTGCTTGGCATAGTCCCTACAAAAATGATGACCGTAAATGAACAGGCACGAAGTATCGGTTTCTTTCTCGATGGCATCCAATACGGGTTGTTTCTCAATTTCGCTCTTTTTTTCTTATTAGGCCATTCCATATTGATGAAGAAGTACCGACCGCTTGCGCTTGTTCCTCTACTGTTAATAAACATCTATTTTACCTATACGAGAAGTATCTACCTGCTGACCTTCATGAATCTGGTTCTGTTTCTCCTCGCAATTACGTCCAAGTTGAGAAGAGGAACCATACGTTATCTGAGCGTCAAATACTTTTGGATTGCCAGTACAACCACTGCCCTTATCGTTTATTTATACGGGCTTAGCATGGGAGAAAGCCATTTCACCAAATCCCTTATCATCCGGTTTGAAAGTGCCCAGTTTATTCTTGAAAGTCTCACAAGTAGTTATCGCAAGCTGTTTTTCGGAATTGGTTATATTCAATACAGTGCTTTATTCGACGATTTCGTACCTGATAACTTCATTCTCGCCCTTCTTTCTGTTGGCGGAATTGTCGGACTCATTCTGTTCATGACCATCTTCATAAGGTTGAACAATATGATTATGATGAACAACGTGCATTTTTTCAGGTATCCAATAAATCTGACCTCCTACCTGTTTTTTTCCAACTTTTTCGCTTTCGGCATGTTCTGCAACTATCTGGATTTTATCTTCATGTTCATGACAATTCCTATTCTTTATTTAATGAAGCATGTACAAATGGGGACTGTAAATTTTCAATCATCACAATCCTTATCAGTTGTGTCAATTCCAATAACAAGCTTAAACGCGGCTCAACAGACTGATAATCCCCACGCGTAACTTTTAGAGCGCAATCAGCATACATGTGATAGCACTAATCAAGGAATACCAGCCAATGAACAACAAAAAGAATTTATTGTTTATATCTTCTCATCTACCATCAATTAAAGTGCCTCAAGCGGGTCAAAAGATTGCCTATCAACAGCTTCAAAACTATGCGGTACAATACAACGTTTATTTAGTGGCGTTCTACAATGAAATTGAAAAAGAGTTCGCAAACTCTAATGAACTGGATTTTTGCACTCAGCATCATCTTTTTGAGGTGAGTGCATCCAGCAGGATGCTCGCAACTTTAACCAACATCTTGTTACCTTTGCGCGCTTCTGTGCGTGCAAATAATGAGGCCAGAAAACTGATCATCGATCTGCAAAGCAGTGTCTGTTTTGATGTGGCACACTTCGAATTCACCTCAGCAGCCTACTACCTCGATACAATCAGTCAGTCGGCTCATAAAATAATCACTGAGCACGACATCACTTTTCAATCGCTTGAACGAAAGAAGTCAGCATCGAAAGGCTTATCCAGATTTTTTTACAATCTGGAATATATCAGGCAAAAAGAATGGGAACTGGGATCATTAGCCAAGGCTGACGAAATCATAGTCTTGTGCGATAAAGACAGGCTGTTACTGATCAGAGAAGGCGTCATAGACAAAAAAATCAAAGTTTGTCCGCCGATCATTGACCAGAAATTCCGACAGGTCGTACGAAAGAACATAGAGCCCCATACAATTCTCTTCTGGGGTGCAATGAGCCGGATAGAGAATGAAGATGCTTTATGTTTTTTTATAAATGATATTTTACCTGCAGTATTACAGAAATATCCGGATGCCAGATTGTATGTAGTTGGTGCCGACCCATCCAAAAAGATACGCGATAAATCATCCCCGAATGTAACTGTTACCGGTTTTGTTAATGATCCTCTGGAATATTTTAAAAAATGCCAAATAGCCATTGCACCTCTGAGAATGGGAGCTGGAATCAAGATCAAGGTGCTTGAGTACCTCGAGGCCGGTTTGCCGGTTGTGGCGACTTCGATCGGTGCCGAGGGAATTGAGCACAGAAACCTTGTAGTGGCTGACGGAGCTGCGAATTTTGCCCATGCCGTCATCCTCGGTTTGGCAGCGGTACCCAAAAATGGTGTGCAATGAGATGTACGGCCATTGGAAGTTCGAATTCCGCATACCGGTATATCAGAGAACTTTTGATAAAAACAACGAGTTGACAAGCTTCTTCCAAGGTTGCTCCGAACCTGATAAAAGTTGAGTATTATGAAAATAGCCATAGTTATTCCCACAAAAAATGCCGGTGCTGACCTTGCTCTTCTGTTGAATAAGCTGCATGACCAGCGGCTTCAACCCGATGAGATCAAGATTTTTGATTCCGCGTCCGAGGATGAAACCGTGCCGATCGCCCGAAAATATGAGGTAAATATCCAATCCATCAAATTCGGAGAATTCAACCACGGCGCCACCCGCGAAATGGCAAGAAAGCAGACAAAAGCCGACATTGTCATCTTTATGACCCAGGACGCGGTTCCCGTCGACGAATATCTGATCGAACGGCTTGTTGAACCGATCATAAACGGCACGGCTTCTTTTTCATATGCCCGCCAAATCCCACGCAGGGGGGCTGATATCTTTGAATCCTTCCCCCGGCAATTCAACTATCCGGCAGAGTCACAGATCCGAAGCATCGCTGATGCCGAAAAATACGGTGTCTACACGTTCTTCACCTCTGATTCCTGCTCTGCCTATCTGAATTCGGCCCTTGATGCTATCGGCGGATTCCGTCCCACACTCACCAGCGAAGACTATTTTGCCGCCGCCCGCCTGCTTCGTAACGGACACAAGGTGGCCTACGTCGCCGGGGCCGTGGTGGAACACTCCCATTCTTACACCCTGATCGAGGAGTTCAAGCGCTATTTTGACACAGGGTACGTGCGTGCGGAAAATCCATGGGTTCAGAGTATTGTCGGACAGGCCGAGAAGCGGGGAAAAGAGTACTTTGCCGCACTCATGCAGGTTCTGATTTCACGCAGTCCATGGTTAGTCCCGTACGCCGTGGTTAATACATGTGTAAAGCTGCTGGGCTACCGGGCCGGTTACAGGTCACTCAAGGCACCGGAGTGGTTGAAAAAAAGACTTAGCAGCCAGTGGTATTACTGGGATTCCCGCTATAACCGGAAGGGAATCAGAACTGAAACGGAGTAGATTCTTGTTTCAGGCCATACGCATGAGAATTGCCAACTTCTATACTTTACAGCTTTCTTATGGTAGTATTCGCACATGCTAAAGCAACAGGCCCGCCTGCTTACTGTCGTTTCCGCCCTTCTTGACACCTTCCTGGTTGCGTGCGCGTTTCTCGTCGCTCACGCGTATCGCAGCCGGTTTGTCATGCCTCCCAAGGATATATATTCTTATCTCTGGTTTCTCCTCTTCATCATCCCTGTCTGGCTTTTTTGCCTGCATTATTGGGGCATTTATGACTCCCTCCGCACAAAGCGCTCGGTGGATGTTGTCAGCCAGCTTTTCAAGGCACATGCTATTGCGGCAATAGTCTCCTCCTCGGTTGTTTTTTTTGTCGAACCCCACGAATTCGGCAGACGACTGTTCGTGCAGTTTCTCCTGTTTTCCTTTGCCTTCCTTGCAGCCGGCAAGTTGACGCTCAGAACACTTCTATATCTTTTCCGCCGGCGAGGCTACAACACCCGCAATATTCTGCTGGTGAACAACGGAGCCATGGCGGAAAAGTTCATCCGCCTCGTCCAGCAGCATGCTGTCTGGGGATATCATATCATCGGGATCCTTGGTGAGCCCGTTTTGCAGGCGATGGATGACAGAATATATCCTTTTCTGGGTAAAGTTGATGACATCATCGATGTGTGCAGACAGGGGATTGTTGATGAAGTTGTCTTCTGTCTTCCCGCTTCCAAGGCGGCGGAAATTGAAAATCTTGTGTATGAAATGAACGAGATGGGGATTACGTCCCGCATGGTTCTGGACGTGTGTGATTTTTCCGCCGGCCGGCGGGAGCTGTTCATGTTTCATGGCGAACTTCCCATGCTGACATTCTACAGCAAGGCTTTCGATGCCAGAAAACTCCTGGCGAAGCGGATGCTCGACATTGTCGGAGCAAGCGTTGGACTCGTGCTTTTAGCATTACTGCTGCCTTTTCTTGCATTGGCAATTAAACTCAATTCACCGGGTCCGATATTTTTCAGCCAGGAGCGGGTTGGCGAGAATGGGCGGCGATTCCGCTGTTGGAAATTACGTTCAATGACGGTTGATGCCGAAGAGCGCAAACAGGAATTGATGGCGCATAACGAAATGCAGGGCCAGATGTTCAAGATGAAGCACGACCCACGGGTTACCGGCGTCGGCCGTTTTTTGCGAAAGACCAGCCTTGACGAGGTCCCTCAGTTCTGGAACGTGTTCAAGGGGGAGATGAGTCTGGTCGGAACCCGGCCGCCTACTCCGGACGAAGTGGCTCTCTACGAAAACTGGCATCGAAAACGAATCTGTATCAAACCGGGCATAACCGGTCTCTGGCAGGTCAGCGGCCGCAACCAGATCCAGGACTTTGACCAGGTGGCGCGTCTCGACATTCAGTATATTGAACAATGGTCTCTCTGGCTGGATATTAAACTTCTCCTGCTGACATTCTGGGTGGTATTGGTCAGGCGAGGGGCAAGTTGACATGCTGCCGTTCCTCCTCCGTATAACTTACATGATAAGGTTGTTATCTTTCATCGTTGGATTTACACTATTGCTTGTTCTGTTCGCCTGGACAGACCCCGCCCATGCCCTCTCCTCCGCAAACATCCCGCTGGACAGCCCCATCTATCTCTACCTGGACAAACTGGCCGGAATGGGCCTGATCACAGGAGACATCAAAGGTCTCAAACCATTCAGCAAAGCCGAGGCCGCCCGTTTGGTGCTGGAGGCCGAAATAAAAATGTCCTCACAGGTCATCACAACTCCCGGCTTTGGCCGTGAATTGGTTACCCGGATTCGAAAATTGATCCACCGTGAGATTTCCCTGCGGGAGCATCCGGACAAAAAGCCCCGATTTATCGACTACAATCCGGTTTCTTCACTGCGCATGCGCTACGTCTACCTGGATGGTGCGCCGCGCGACTATAACCGTAATTCGTTGGATCCTGCCCACCAGTCGGCCTTCGGTTTCATCGGCGGCGATCTCCGGCCGCTGGGAGACGGCAGCCCGGTGCATACATCCGGTACCGAGGGGACGCCGCTTCTGGAGAACAACAACGGCGTCATTCATCCACGGGGTCACAGCGGCGAACTGCGCTGGACTGCGGAGGGCTATCTGGGTGACAAGGCCACCGCCCTGATTGAACCGATGATCCTGGTGTCTGAGGATGTAAGTACGCTCCGTCTGAACCGCGTCTATGTAAAACTGGGAGGCGGCGGCTTGGAAGTGGAGGCGGGGCGCGATGAGAACTGGTTCGGGCCTGGGTATCGCGGGACAACAACCCTGACCAACAATGCCCGCAACTTCGATCTGATCAAGCTCTCCAGTCCTGAACCGCTGGACGTGGCCTGGATCAGGCAACGGCTGGGAGATATCAAATACTCGCTGATCGTATCCCGCTTTGACGACACCGATACCGGAACAGCCGATCATCGCCAACCTTATTTTATCGGTTTCAAACTAGCGGTAAAACCGTACTACTGGTTCGAATACGGCGCAAATTTCGTCCGCCAGACGGGAGGTCCCGGTTTCAGCGGCAGCCCCGATACCCTTTTGGGCGGCGGCAAAAATGATCACTCCAATACGATCGCGGGGCTGGACCTGCGTTTCCGCATCCCGTCGATGCGAAACACCGAACTTTATGGAGAATTTTCGGGAGAAGATAATGCCGGGGGTGTCTGGCCGATTGTTGAGAGCTACGTGGCCGGCGTCTTCGTGCCCTGCCTTAATGCTTCCTGCCGGGACGATTTCCGCTTCGAGTACTTTTTCGGCAGTGTCATGCTCTACGGCGACTGGCAGTTTCCGCGCGGGTACGTCTATAACGATATGACGCCTGGACACTCCCAGGGAGGGGGCGGTGTCCAGGAGTTTTTCGGACGCTATTCTCACTGGTTCGGTGCGCGCAACAACCTGGCTCTGGAGTATTTCTATACCGAGCGGGGCCGCTCGTACCGCATGCCCGGACAGGTGATGGAGTCCAAGCACGCGGGGCGGTTCACTTGGGATCTGCCGGTGTATGGTGATGTCGATGCCCGGATCGGCTACGGGATTGAAAAAATCTCTAACCTGAATCTGGTTGACGGAGTCGGGCGAACAAACCAGCTGCTCAGGTTCGAACTGAGGTACAACTACTAAATACCGATACTACTAATCTGGACGCATGCGCCAATCAGGGCACAGCGCCATAGCCCGTGAACACGTAATCATTGCCCTTGACCGGCAGGTGACAGGCGAAACATTCCTGGACAAAGCCGGCATCACTGCCGTACGGCTTGTAATTGCTGCCGACAAAACGGGCGAATCCCCATCCGCCGGTCGCCTTGTACCTGACGGCGTCCTTGACCATGAACTCGGCCTGTACGAACGAATCAGGTTCGGTAGCCACGGGGAACTTCGGATGTTTGCGGGTCGTCCAGGCGATCTTCGCCAACACCGCCCCGTCAGGGAACGGCCTGATCTTTTCCTTCATCGCCTTGATGGCGACCGGATTGCCGAGAATCATGCGGATATGCTGCTTGTCTTCTCGATAAGACGGTGCGATCGCTTCCCAGGAACGATAATCCTGATACAGGGAAATGCCGTTGGGGGCCACCGGCGTAGTTGCTGCCCAGACAGATGCGGGAATGTTCGCCAGGATGATGCATACGATCAGTGTCATTTTCATGGTTTGTCTCCTTTATTAATATGTGAGGGCCTTTATGCCCGCAACTGCAACCGCCAAACCTATGGCAACCATTGCCGTCGCAAAGAGCAGCCACCCGGAAAGTCTCTTCACCCTCCCCTCCCCTGATCCCGCATCCCGTACCTTCTCGGCCAGCAACAATAAGGCGGCCAGGAACAGCGCGCAACTGATTGTGACACAGAGGGGACACCATCCGCCGATTATGTATTTCTGTATCCAGAGCAGGCGGAATTCAGCGCCGACGCCTGAAAACACGAGCGCGGCAAGGGCCCAGTTCAGCACTTTTACCTTCCGACGCAGCCAGAGCAACAGCAGGACCATGCTGAAATACGCGATACCGAACCACCCCATACCGATGCCGAAAAGGGTAAAACTGGCGGTGTCGCTGCACGCAGTAGCAAGACAAAGCTCTTGGACCACCGAAAATATGGATACCAGCCAACCCGTGCCCAGGGAAAGCCACAACAGAACAGAAATACTTCGGCGAAAACCGGCGAAGGCCGGGACACCTCCTCCGTCAGATGTTTGAAGCATAAACGACTCCTGCATGAAATTTTCCGGATTCGGGTTATTGAAGCTTCAGAATACGCAAAATCTTGCCAGTCACCCTGTTGACAACATGGTTTCGCGGCAGCGAGATAAAGGTTGGAAGACGGCGAAAACCGAGCAGCCTGAGCTCTTCCATAATCCTGGCGTCTTTGCGGATCTTGAGTCCTTGCCTGAAAGCCTTGATAGCCAAGTTTTTCTTGTTCGCAAGAAGGTAGATGCGCCCCATATGCAGGTAATGTTCACTGTTATGAGGGTTAGAGGCTATGGCCTTGAAGCACATTTCAATCGCTTTGCGAAACTGTCCCGCTTCCCTGGCCAGACTGTACCCCATCAGGGAGAGCATTTCCGGTGATTCCGTATGCTGTTGATCATGCTGATTCATGAAATCTCCTTTTTTACTGTGCGGGTGATGCGGGCTTGATCACTGTCATGGTAAGTTTCCCGAGGCGGTTTCGGCCCGGAGCGCTCCTGCCAGATCGCGGCTCACGGCGAAAATTGCCCGGCCGTAGGCTGCCACAATGGGATCATAGCCGACGGCATCCACAGGTTCGCGCACCTGAGATCGTCCGGTTTTCGGAGCCCCCCCCGCTGCCCGGCGCAGGGACCATACGGCCTCTACGGTGACGGCCTCCCCCGGTATCGACTCGAAGCGCCGGATGTCCACCATGACCCGGTAATCCGCATCAACGCCGGCATGCTGGAGATAGGTCGACACCCGGTTCGAGCCAAGCAGTCGGCGCAGGTTCTCCGCCATGAGCCGGGGAATCTCGCTCTTGAGAGGCTCGGCCCAGCGATGCGTCTCCAGGATCTCCACACGGTTGGCGGCGGCGCGCACCACGAGCTGCGGCCGGTCGACAACTTCGGGAAGCGTGACCGGCCCGACGGCAATCGCCGGTAAAACTGAGACATCGGCAGCGGTCCCGACCTCTGCACCGGGTTCCAGGGTGTAGAAGGTTACCCGCGGTGATCTGCTGCAGCCGGCCAACAGCGAGGCCAGACAGACGGTTATAATCGTGAAAGCTATTTTGCGCGTCATTGTTTGTCCTCCCGTTTGCCGCGAATCAAGGATTCCGGATGTTGCTCAAGATAATCGCCGAGCACCCGCAGCGACTGTGCAGCGCGTGACACCTCCCGCAGGGTCTCGCGCAGGTCCAACTGCACCGGTCCATCACCGGCAAGCACCTGGTTTGCGCCGCCCAGGGTTTTACGGGCATCTCCCAGCGTCTTGCGCACATCCTCCAGCGATTGCCGCGTCTCTGCAAGTACCGTGCGGGCCTCAGGAATCACCGCGGAGTCCACGTTTTTCAAGAGCTTGTCGGCACTCTTCAGGGTGTCGTCCAGGGACCGGATCGTTTTCCTGGCGTCGCCGGCAAGCTCCTCAAACGGTATTTTCTCGATCTTTTGGGCTATCTGCATCAGATTCTTCTGCAGCTGATCGATGGAACCGGGAACGACAGGAAACCGTGGCGGGTTCGTACTCCAGTCGATTCTAGCCGACGGCGACCTGGGAAAGAAGTCCAGCGCAATATACAGTTGCCCGGTCAACAGACTCCCGCTTTTAACCTCCGCACGGAAACCGTGCGCGACGAGTCCATTGAGGAGTGCCCGGGAATCCAGGGGTTTACCCTGAGGCGTTATGGTGCGGTTCTGTGCCCGCAACCGCTCCGAATATATCTTTATCTGGACCGGTATGGAAATTTCCGATTTTCCGGAGTCCAGCGCCACATCGATCTTTGTCACCTCCCCTACGGTCACGCCCCGCAGTTCCACCGGGGCGCCGACCGCCAGACCGCGCACCGATTCCTTGAACACCAGGAGATAGTTCTCTACTGTATCCGAGTGCTTCAAGGCCTCATCTTTGGTCGGGGAGAGGGTGAAAACTGTGTCCGGGGGGGCAGGCGGCCCTTCAGGCCGGTCCTGCGGGGTCTGAAAGGAGATGCCTCCAAGCAGGATCGTGAGCATTGATTCCGTATTGATCTTCACGCCGCCGGCGTTAAGCGTCAGGTCTACGCCGCTGGCATGCCAGAAGATGGAGTTGGTCTTGACATACTGGTCAAAGGGGGCACGGATGAAGACCTTGATGGTGACACCTGCGCCGCCCTTGTCCAGTTCGGTCGCTATTACCTGTCCAACCTGCATGCGACGGTAAAAGACCGGCGAGGAGGTATCGAGCGAACCGGCGTCGGGAGCATTCAGGACAAACTGGCGGCCGGGTACGTCCAGGGAAACGGCAGGAGGGGCCTCGATGCCGGTGAATTCGTCCCGCTTTTCGGTCGAAGTGCCGGCGTCGACACCGATGTAAGATCCGCCGATCAGCGTACTGAGGCCTGAGACACTGCCGCCCGAAATCCGGGCACGCACCACCCAGAACCGGGTATCCTTCACGAGGAGACCTCTGGCATCCTTAGTCAGTTCGGCGGTCACGACCACGTGTGACCGGTCCTTGGCGATGGCAAGCCCCTTGACCTCGCCGATCTGCACGTCCTTGTACTTGATCTTGGTCTTGCCTACCTCCATCCCGTCACCGGTTTTAAAAGTGATCGTGATGGTCTCTCCACGGTTTATGAAGGCCTTGACCCCGAGTGAGAGGCCGATGAGCGCCGCGATGATAGGGATGATCCAGACCAGCTGAACCGAGAAGCGGCGTTTCGGCTCGCTGACTGCATCGGGGATAGCGGAAAATTCCGGCTGCTCTGGCATATTGTTCATGGTGTCCTCTCTTTCTGAAGTGGGTCCCAGATCAGGCGCGGATCGAATTGCATTGATGCGAACATGGTCAGCACCACTACGGCGCCGAAGGCGAGTGCAGCCGGACCCGCCTTTACCGTCCCCATGGGTCCGAGCTGCACCATTGCAGCCAGAAGCGTCACTACGTAAATATCCAGCATCGACCAGCGGCCGACCAGCTCCACGAGACGGTAGAGGCGCGTGCGCTGCCTGGGGTGCCACCGGGAGCGGCGCTGTACCGACACGAGTAGCAGGGTGAGCGAGATCAGTTTGAGAAGCGGTATCGTGACGCTGGCGATGAATACGATAACTGCAATCGCCCAGGAGCCTGTTCTCCACAGCTCGACCACCCCGCTTATGATGGTGTCCTTGCGGTAGCTGATGATCGAACCGGTCTCCATCATCGTCAGGAGGTTTGCGGGGATATACAGGATATAGGCGGCGATCAGCAGCGCCCAGCAGCGCGACACGCTGCCGGGCTTGCGGAAGTGCAGGGAGGCGCCGCAGCGGGGGCAATGCGCCGGAACCGGTTCCTGCTCCCTCCTGGATACGAGTCTGCAGACGTGGCAGGAACAATATCCCAGCCCGGCGGCGCTCTGCGCCAAGGTCTTCATGCGGCCTCCCCTGCGTCAGGCTTTATTTCCAGGCGGTTCCAGACATCGCGAACGCTGAACGAAGAGGCGGCAGCAGCCAGCAGGAACGTCAGGCAGCCGAAAGACCAGAGGGACACACCGGGGATCACCTTGAACGAGCTGGTGAGCTTCACCAGCGAAACCAGCACGCCGAGCATGAACACCTCAACCATTCCCCACGGTTCGACTATCTGCATAAAGCGCAGAAAAACGGAGTACCCGACAGGGACGCGCCGGTATTTGAGCGGCAAGAGGAGGCAGATCATCGCGATAAGCTCCATGGCCGGAATGATGAAAGCGGTCAGGAATACAATAAGCGAGATGAACTGCATCTGCTGGTTCCAGAGTGAGCGTACGGAGCCGAGCAGGGTGACCGCGCTGAGAGCCCCCTGGCTCTCGATCGCGAAGATGGGAAACAGATTGGCGATCACGAACAGCACTGCGGCAGCCAGAGTGTATGCGAGCGTTCGTTCAATGCTGTCGGTGGCGTTCCGGTACAGTACCGCGCCGCACCGCCTGCAGCTGGCCGCGCATCCAGGTTTGAGCGGAATATCCCGCTGGAGCAAGTCGCAGTCGCGGCAGGCTATGTATTGTGCGGGATGATTGGCCATCCTAAAAACCGCTCCTCTTCCGTAAAGTAACATCGAAACTGCCAGCAATCCCTGCAGTCAGGTGGTGCGCCTTTGGGGAGTCGTGTTCCGTGCAAGCGGGGTGGAAAACCTGCCGCTGTTATCTGCTCTCCGCCTCTTCCAGTGCCCGCGCCAATTGATCAGGGCAGGACGTATCCCCCTGGCAGGCGATTCCTTTCAGGCGCCGCACCGCTTCCGCTACCGGCATCCCTTTGACCAGTGCGGCCACCGCCTGTGTATTGCCGGCGCAGCCTTCGATGAAATCAGCGCTCACGATAATGCCGGCATCGATTTCGATATCGATCCGCGTAGCGCAGGAACCTGCCGTGTCATAGCTGAATCTCATTGCTGTACTCCTCCTGTCGGGATCATGACGCCGCCCGAAACAACAAACTTTATCGCATCCTCAACCGTCATGCCGCTTTCAAACACATCACAGTCGCGGAACCAGAGGGCAAAGCCGGACGTCGGGTTCGGCATCGTCGGTATGTAGACGACTACGAAATGCTCGCCATCCCGCTCCACCTCGGCCGTCACGAACCCCACGGCACGTACGCCGGGACGGGGCCACTCCACGAAGACAGCACGCCGGTAGGATGAGCCCCCTTCCTGAAACACCTTTGTCAACTGCTTGCTTGAGGTGTAGATCGACTTGACCAGCGGTATCCGCGTCAGCAGATTATCGCCCAGCTTCAGCAACCGTTTCCCGAGCACGTTGGTAGCCACCAGACCGGTCACGTAGATCACGGCTGCGCCGGTAATCATGCCAATGCCGGGTATATGTCCATCGCTTCTGCCGTAGAACACCATCAGGCTGTCCAGGTGGCTCCCCAGGATACCGTCGGCAAAGTTGAAGAGAAATTTGAGGATGAAGATCGTGATCCCGAGCGGGATGATAATGAATATCCCAGCCAGAAAAGTCCCTTTAAGATGTTTGACTACAGCTTTCATGCAACCGCTCCCCATTCATTCAGACTATCCGCCTATAGGCTTATATTAATTCCTGCCGTACTGGCAGCCGGAGCACCCGACACTTGGTGCCGGCATCACACCACGATCCTGAATTCCGCCCCTTCGGCAGTGTTACGCACGGTCAGACTGCCGCCCATGTTCTTTTCTATGATGGATTTAGACAAAAAAAGTCCCACCCCCGTTCCCCTATCCGGTCCCTTGGTGGTGAAGTACGGATCGAAAAGCATGCCCATGATCTCTTCTGCAATGCCGCCGGCATTGTCGGCAATGGTAACTACGGACCTGTCCCCTTCCGTGCTTATGGTTACCGTGACCACGGCATTGTCGGGGCGGTTTTCCACCAGTGCATCCTTGGCATTCATCAGGATATTGAGCAGGGCCTGGGAATATTCGTTCGGGTAGCCGAAAATTGCGGGGCGGTCGTTGGCGCGGAAATCAATGCCGATCTGCTGATTTTTGAAAGCATCCTCAACCAGCGAAAGAGTCTTCTCAACAACCTCATTGGTCGTGAACTCGACCTTTTCCTTGTCTGTGCGTAGAAACCCATGAAGTCATTGATGGTCCGGGACATGTGTTTGATCAGCCCCATTGATTTGCTGACGTTCGAATCCAGAAATTCCCTGCTGAACGAACCGCTGTCGAAACACACCCGCATCTGCTGAACCAAAAGCCCCAGGACGTTCAGCGGCTGACGCCACTGGTGGGCGATGTTGTTGATCAGTTCCCCCATTGCCGCCAAACGGCTTTGCTGAAGCAATAACCTGTCCTTATCCCGCAGTTCGTTCACCGTGGCAGTGACGCGCTCTTCAAGTGAGAGATTGAGTTCCGTCAACTGAAGCTGCTTTTCGATCATGGCCGTTTCGATCTGCCTGCGTTCCGTGATATCCCGAACAATCACGATGGAAGCCGTTTCTCCCGCCAGAGAGACCTTGTTTACGGAAAAATCCATGGGAAAGGAGGTTCCGTCCTTGTGCCGTCCAAGGGTTTCATGACGTAGCCGGTGACATTCGTCAGGAGAGTCGTAGGAGCCATGGTGAGGAAACAGATTTTTGTCACTGTCCCCCTGTTCGTCCAACAGGCAGCGAAGATGCCGCCCGGTCAACTCAAGGGAGGAATAGCCGAAAATCCGCTCCGCAGCAGGATTAAGCGACGCCACAATACCGTGTCCATCAACAATCACCACACCATCTATCACATGTTCGAGCAACGCCGCCGCCCACTTTGCTTCCGTCTTGACGGCATTTCGTAACGGCTGGACAATCAGGACCCAGATGAATGGCGAACTGAGTATGATAAGCAGCAGGGAATCTGCAAAGTTTGCCAGCAATGTTTCAGAATCGGGAAACAGAAGCGGAAGTGTGAACATGATTACCGCTTCGGCAATAAAGAGTACTGCCAGCAGGAGTACAAACAAGCGTATCGGCGAGACAACTCTGGCTGTTGCGCTTCGTGCTGCTGTTCCGCTTACCGGCTTAACCATTGTGGATGTAGCCTCTCGTCTTTCTCAGTATCCATATAGCACTCCAACGGGTCCGAGACTTTCAACTGAAATTCACGGGCTGGTAACCGGATACAATAGTGCAACTCACCCGGCGAAGCAATTATTTGTTGATGGTTGGAGGTTGAATTCATGTTGAAGCACTTGATCAACATCCGGAACACCCCTCCAGGTTATTGATGCTTTCCCGATGAGAGACTATAATCAGGATGGGAATAAAAACGGTTGCCCCGATTCAGGAGGTCAATATGAAAACGATGGCGCGTATCATGATTGCAGTTCTGTTTGCACTCCTGCTCGGCTCCATGACTGAATCCGGTGCGGATGGCAGAGGAAGGCACTCCGGCGGCCATGGGTCACGCGTAGGGGTGGGCGTATGGCTCGGACCGGGATGGTGGGGTCCGTACTTTTATCCATCCTTTTACCCGTATTACCAGCCGGAGCAGCGGATAGTAATCGAACAGCCTGAGATGTACATGCAACCGGAACCTCTGGCCAGTGAGCAGCAAAGATACTGGTATTACTGCAAGGAGCCGCAGGGCTACTACCCGTATGTGAAACAGTGTCCGAGCGGTTGGATGAAGGTTGTGCCGTTTCCTCCCCCATCCTCTTCACCGCCGGAATAAAGGAGCGTGGTAATCATGAGAGTCATGAATTGGTGTGCGCCGGTACTGTGTGTCATCCTGGTGGCTGGTTGTGTGACCCTTCCGACGGGACCGAGCGTGAGGGTGTTCCCGGCACCAGGAAAACCGTATGATCTGTTCCTGACCGAAGAGGCAACCTGCAGACAGGCGGCAGAACGGCAGATCGGCATGCTGCCCCAACAGGTTGCAGACCAGAATGCGGCCGGAGGCGCTGTCGTGGGAACGGTCATCGGAGCAGGAGTCGGTGCGGCCCTCGGAGCGGCCTCGGGGAATGCAGGAGCAGGGGCGGCTATCGGAGCCGGAAGCGGGTTGCTCGTCGGCAGCGCATCGGGTGCCGATGCCGGCCGCTACGAAGCCAGGGAAACCCAATGGCGTTACGACACTGCCTATCTGCAATGCATGTATTCACACGGCAATCAGGCCTACAATCCCGGATCGAAATACTACCGGCGGCGGACAATCACCTTTCCCCCGTCAACTCCGGAGTACGAATATTCACCACCGGGCTATTGGCCTCTCTACCCGCCGCCGAATACACCGCCGCCCGCCCCGTCTGCCCCGTGAAGTTCGGAGATTTATCAGTCTGGTAGCCGTACCTCCGGAGAGATTTTCGTAACACCCTCAATTGTGATTTTCTTCTGTTATGGTACAGTATCCGCGAGGGTCAAAACGCAACATCAGGGAGGAAAAATCTATGAATATCTTCGATTTTGCCATGAAAATGGAGCTGGACGGCAAAGCATATTATGAAAAACTTGCTGCCGAGACCGCGGTGCCCGGGCTTAAAACGATCTTTACCACACTGGCAGCGGATGAGCAGAAACACTACGACACCATAAAGGCCATAAAAGCAGGCACTTCCGGTGCAATGGCCGACTCAACCGTCCTGAAAGAAGCAAAAAACCTGTTTGCGGCTTTGATGGGAGACAAGGACACCGCCGGCAGTCTGAAAAAATCCCTGGATGGGTATGAGCATGCAAGAACAATCGAGGCGGCCAGCGTCCGGTTCTATGAAGATGCGGCCGGGAAGGAAGCTAATCCGGAAACGGCCAGACTGCTGCTGCAGATTGCCAGTGAGGAGAAGAAGCATTACAATATAATGGACAATCTTTACGACTTCACCTTGACGCCTCTAAACTACCTGGCCTGGGGAGAATTCAGTAATCTCAAGGAAATGTAGTGAGGGTGTAAGCGATCGCCAGGTTCTCGTGAATAATTGCAGAACATTTGTGTACGAAAACGGCCTGTCTGGTAATACCGATTGGCCGTTTTTCTGAATTTGCCGGCGGTGATGCCGGTTGAGAGTATCCCCATCGACACCCGCCGCTGACTAAACTGGTGTATACTTGGAAAAAAGCACCATCCAAGGAGTACCCCATGCCCGCTCCAGATTACGATATCATCATCGTCGGAACCGGCCCTGCCGGTCTCGGCGCCGCCTTCCATCTTTCCGAAGCCTCCCCACACCTCTCGATCCTGATGATCGACCGGGAGCGGATCTGCTCCGGGGGACTGTTGAACGACTGCAAGCAGAACTACACCTACCCCATCGGATTTGCCGCAGACAACTGGTCCAGAGAAGAGGCCGAGCGTCTCCTCCCGCTGGTGGAGAGTGTGCTGCAGCCGACCATCAAGGAGAAGCACAACCTGGAGGTCTACCGGCGTCGGGCGGAACGTCTCGGCGTGTCCCTGCTCGACATCCGCCAGGCCCACGTCGGCACCGACCGCAGCCGGGTCCTGATCCGGCGCCTGCTGGACGAGCTCACCGGCCGCGGAGTGCAGTTCATGCTGGAGCGCGAAGTCACCGACTTATTCGACAGCCCCGGCAGTTCGGCGGTCGTCATCGACGAGGAGGATACTCTGAGCGCCAGGAAACTGATCGTCGCCCCCGGACGGAAGGGGTTCAGTTTTCTCCAGCAGGTGATGGAGCGGATGGGGATCACCTTCATCGACAACGTGGTGGACGTGGGCGTCCGCATCGAGACACGGCTGGACAACTATCCCATCGTCAACGACTACTACGACCCCAAGTTCCACTTCCCCGACGGGGTGCGCACCTTCTGCACCAACTCTGGCCATGCGCGGGTTGTGCTGGAGCGCTACCAGGGGTTCAGCCTGGTCAACGGCCACGCCCTCTCCGAGGATCAGGCGGGGAACAACCTGGTGAATTTCGCCCTGCTGAAGACCATCGGCCTGAAGGCCCCGGTCCGCAGCGGCCAGCAGATGGCGGTCTTTCTCGCCACGCTGGCCAACGAAATCGGCGGCGGCAAGCCGCTCATGCAGCGTGTGGGCGATTTCCGCCTGGGAAAACGCTCCACCGCCGAAACCTTCAACGAGGATCTCTACGACTTCCCCCCCAGCTGCCCGGTCACGGCGGGCGATCTGGGGCTGGCGGTGCCGGCCAAGATCATGCGCCACATCTGGGCGGCCCTGAAGAAGCTCGACACCATCGTCCCCGGCGTCCTGCACCCCAGCACGATCATGTACTACCCGGAAATCAAGATGTACGCCAACAAGCCCGCCTTCCTGGACAGCCACTTCCGGGTGAGCGAAAACGTCTACATGGTCGGCGACGGCGCCGGCACCTCACGCGGCATCACTGGCGCCTGGGCCAGCGGGATCAGGGCGGCGGAGGGGATTCTGCAGGGGAGTTGACAGAGACGGGAAAGGTCGCAAAGCAGCATGCATGATAGTCTTTGAACACGGAAAAGCCCGCAATTCAGCGGGCTTTTCCGTTGCAGTTAAGGGGTGTTACCAGACGCCAAGCCGAAGTATAATCAGAAATATGTAACCGTCAGCAGCGGTGCAAATGAGTTTCGATCTGCCCCGGTGGTATCATTTATTTCAATCAACACGGGTACAACAAGCCCCAATATGCGAATTTGAAAGTCTAATTGCCTTGTAAGCTGTGCCACATCCATCAGAGAGGTCACATCAATCGTGACTTGTCCGTTGAATCCAATAGTAGGGCTGACCGTGATGGACTCCAGCGGCTGGAGATCGAAATCCGGCGGCCGAAGAGTTCGGTCAAAATTCGACCCGACCACGTTAGGCGGCTGGAAGGATATAAGATCGACACGTAAAGGAATCGTGCCTGTCAGCGGTTGATCAATAAATATATCGAGGAACGCCGAATCAATGATTGCGTTTCCAGGTACCCCGCCCAAGCCTGTCAAAGGAAAATTCAGGAAAGCACGGGATTCCACTCCGGTGAAAGGATCTATGCCTGCAAATACACTTTGTACAGTTTGGGACATCCCCTGAGTTATGATAATCGCACCAGTGACGGGATCCCTCTGAATATCGCCGTCAAAGACTGGATCGCTGAAAATATCGGTGGTGACAAAAACCGATCCGTTGTTGCCACCGCTGTCGCCGCATCCGGCCAGGGCCAGGATCATGAACACCGACAGTGCTGCAAGGAATAGCTTTTTCATAGCCGCCTCCTGCTATTATGAAAATCTCAAGATCATTATCCGACCATTACGTTTAGTTTACAAGTCATAGATGGAGGTTAAAAAGAGACCCGTCAGGAGGGGAATTGTAGGTGGACCTTTACCGGCAGTAAGCGGCGGATAGCATACCTGCCCAAGTAGTATTTCCCGGATTACCTGCTGCCGCAGTTTTGCAGGCAATCGGACGTTCGCAGCAGAGCAAATCCTCAGCCGCCGCACATTCAGCAACGTCCCGAGCCAGAAAAACTGCGTCAAGATATCCGGCCAGTGTGCCCTTCAGCGCTGAAGCCGGGCCGGAACCGAAACGTTTAACATTCCATGCACCATCGATCACCCGTGTACCTGACATAAAAAGTTGCTTTGCTGATTGACTGCGAGCTAAGCAAGTCAACCATTATTATGCCCCAGTTACCGTAACTGAAAAGCCGGTTCCGTCAAATTCTTCACGGACGTGTCGAAAACTGCCAAAGAAAAATTGTGGGCATGAGATTACCTGCCATATCCTTTATCCTAATTGCCGAGGTAAAGGTAATCCCGGAGTTCATAGAATCAGCCGGTTTCATGGTGACCGTCGTATACGTGTCGTTGAACGTGACCGCTACCGGTCTACCGTCGATGAGCCCGAACTCGAACGGCATGATCGGTTCATCGAAGGATATCACGATCGGTGAATCAACCGGCACATCTGTTGCCCCGTCAGGGGGAGAAACTGACAACACGTGCGGACCCACCGTATCCTGCTCTGCCGCATCACTCGTTGTAAAGCCCCAGGTAAAAGCCGCAATGGAATTCCCGGCCAGATCCTTCGCCCCGGCTGTTATGGTTGCCGAGTAGAAAACCCGTGCAGAGAGAGTGCTCGCCGGCCTGAACTGTGCCGTCGTTCCGACATTCGTTACACTCCCTGCAACCGGAATCGCCCCGTCTTTCAGAAGGACGAAGGTCTGTGCGTTGATCGTTGCAGGGTCGATCGCCTCATCGAACGTCACCGTGATGGCGCTGTTAACTGGAACTCCCACGGCATTAGAAGCCGGAAACGTGGCAAATGCCGATGGTGCTGTACTGTCCGGTGAGTTACCGGTGGTAAATTGCCAGGTGTAACTCGCTGCCAGGGCATTTCCCGACAGGTCCTTTACCCCGGTTGTCACGATGGCCGAGTAGGTGGAGCCGGCCGAAAGATTGCCGGCCGGGCTGAAATGTGCCGTTGCTCCGACACAAGTCACGCTCCCCGCAACAGGAACAGTCCCATTTTTAAGAAGGATAAAGGTCTGCGTGTTGATCGCTGCTGCATACACCGGTTTATTGAACGTCACCGTGATGGCACTGTTTGTTCCCACATCCACGCTGTTGTGTGCAGGGGTGGTTGAATTAACAGCCGGTTTCGATGTGTCTGTCTGTTGAGCAGGAATATTGGGAGATGCGTCACCGCCGCTGCCACCGCACCCCGACAGGTAAACTGCAAAGAGAATAGCTCCAAACAATAGAGATACTGTTCTTTTCATATCAAAACCTCCTGATGTTATTTTTTTAGATACACATTATAGGGTGCAAATATATGTGCATATAGCGCTCCAAAATCAGATTTAACGGCGTCTATTAAGATAAATGCCTTATTTCGGATGGTTAGCATGCTAAATATTCTGAAATGGCGAATTTTGGCGGATGTTGAAGCGGGTGGGTAATGTTAGTTTTGTACGAGTCCCTGCCAGGCAGACAGTTGTAAAGCAGAGCATTTATTAACATTCTGTGTTTTTTTTCACACTATGGTAAAATTCACTTATGTCAAAGGGTGCGTTGAAATGTGATGTGTAGATTCAAGCTACGGCAAAGTGGCATGTTGTTTTTCCGCTGCTGGAGGTGTCCCATGACAACGGCAAAGATCGACGAGGCAATTGAACGCTATATAAGCGAGCGCAAAAAAAGTGAGCGAAAAACGGCAGAAACCATTTTCCTGAGATATACGTATCTGGCCTGCGGCGAGAGCGATGTCACGGCGTTCTTGCGCCGGAGCCGCAGCCTGATTCGCTACTATATAGATTATCTGACCGTCCTGGAAAATCCGCTGCGAGGGCCGCAGGCCGCCTGGCTGGGCCTGATGGCGATGGTGTTTTCATTCGGGATATTCATGCTGACAGATGAGGATATGCGCGTATCCGGCATTTTCATCACTTCGGGAACCCTGGTAAACGGCATTTCCCTGGCCCGCGCCGTGGTTGATAAATGGATCGAGACCTCCGTTACAATTGCGCTGTACCGGGAGATCATAGAACTCATTGACAGTTCACTGCCGGCCGAGTGCTGATGATATGGCGCGAAGAGTCCGGGAGGAGATCATTCATCCCAGATGAAGTTCAGGCTTGAGGTTGACAGGCCGGTAGCTCTCGGCGATGCGCCATCCCCTCCTGCTGTTCAGCACCGTCTCCAGACGGGATTCAATATAGCCGATCAAGCTGGCTTCTTCCGGAAGTTCCGTGGCAAATCTGACAATGCGAAAGGCCACCAGATCACCTGGATTCGGATATGCAGGAGCACCCGGTAAGGTCGGGCCCCATATATCGAGCCCTCCCTCCTGACCGGCAAGGCGCAGTAGAAACCAATGCTCTCCTTCCGCCCCCCGTCGTCCCTCCTCCATAACCAGCGAGGGTATACGCGCATCGAGAAGCAACGGATAGCGTAAGGTGCAGGCATGGGTAAACGCGGACTCATTATCCGGAAAAAGCGTTGTTGTTTCTTTTTTTCCGAATAAACAGTCAAACATTTATTACCGCCTTTCCTCACCCCGCCTGACAATAACCAGATGGACCATAAATTCTTGCTGCAAATAAAATCACCAGATGCAAAGCCTGCCCCAATAGACTTCTTCCAGGGGAAGTTGTTTATTTGTCAACCATCTGCGTGAGTTCCGTGTTATTTAAACACTGAGCTACTTCCCTCAGCCCCAGAGTGGCAACAGATCGTGGCTAAGGAGTTACTGCAACAATGAAAGAAACAGCTCGCACCTTTTATAAAAAATTGCCGGCAATCCTGCTCTTCAGTTTCGTACTTTTCCTGGTGTCATTCTGCACATGGCAGCTGTTCCGGGGCAACCTTGAGGCGGCCTTCTCGACGCTCCCCTTTCTTCTGATAATCTACCTCTTCGTGATAAGACGCCGGCCGTGAACCTGGCGGAAGCCGGAGCAGCTTCCCTGCTACAGGGACTGGGGTAAATCCAGCCACAATTCACTTCTGCTGCTGTACATTTTCAGTCTGTTGACCACACTGCTTACCGGTGCCGCAAAAATCGTTTCGTAGATGAATTCATCGGCCGAAGGGTCCATGGCAAAGGCCAGCCGCTCTTTCTTGATACTGAACTGAGCGTTGATCCCGCTGGTGTTGCCCCGCGCATCGACCCGGATCCATTTATCGAGAGTTGCGAGGTATATCCCGTTAAACCCATGTAATACCGGTTCATTGTCGACAGGGGGATTCAGGCGCAAAACCTGGTAGCAGAAACCGGCCGGGATAGTGACCGCCCGGAGCAGGGCGGCCAGGAGGTGGCTTTTTGCAAAACAGATTCCAGTACCTTGATGAAGCACTTCGCTCGCCGTGCAAGTCACAATGTCGAGGCCGGCATCAGCGGAGTGGGAAATGGAGTCTCTCACCCATTCGTACAAACAGCGGGCCTTGGAAACCTCATCTGACAATAACCGGGTAAGTTCCAGGGCTTTCTCACGGACAGCCGGAGTCTGCCAGTCTACAATTGCGTCGGAAGCCATAAATTCGCTTAAATCATCCGATTCAGGGTACATGCTGTCCTCGTTTGAAATGTGTATTTATCAGGCCAACTGCTCTGCGCCCGACCTGCCGGGTGACCCCATTGACTCTATAGTTTTGCCAATAGTTGACTTTTTTGTTCTTTATATTCGTTTTCATCAATTAGACCTTTATCGAAGAGTCCTTTCAATTTCAGCAGCTTGCTTTCAACTTCATCGCCCGGCAAAGGTGTTTGGCTGTTTGTATTTTGAGGCGGTGCCATGGAAATATTTGTGCCGCCGGCAGCTGCACGTTTTTCTTCAAGCTCAAGGTTCCGTTTCTTTTCCCACCAGTCCCTTTCAATTTCCTGAAGTCGTGAATAAAATAATTTCGATTCCTGCAAGGGCAAATCCGTGATTGTTACGGCTCCGACATTATTTCCTTTATCGGCGGTTATCGTTATCGTGCCGCCGCTTAACACGGACGTGTCGAACCGGGCATCTTTCATGTCCCTGAAATAATAGTCCTTGAAGCTGGAGCTGAGCATCCCGTGGTCATAGACGATGATTCTCAGATTTGTCAGAATTAATGTCTTGGCACTAGTAGCAACGGCTTGCGTTATTGTAGAAACAAGCGACTCGCCGTGAATCAGTAAATTATTCAGTTCTTCTTCTGATACAGACAGAAATTTCGGCCGTATATCGTTTTTAGTTTGTTGAATCTTTTCCGTTACCTTGTCAAATATTCCCATCGCAGCCTCCTGGTATAATAAAAATTCCTGTCTTTATACATCAGTACATTGACTTGCTTCTGCTGAATAATTACAAGGTTTGCCAGTATATCACCTAAGATCAGGCATTGCATGTAGTGATTTATAAAAATCAGTCTCTCATTTTAGCGCAATAACACCGGCATCATCCGTGTCTTGTCTGCCTGCGTGCACAGCCGCGTTGAGTGCCGGGACATCCCGTCCCGCCTTCTCAACCAAATCAAAACACCACATACAAAGCCGGTTCACTTATTTCAAATTTTTTTGCAAACAAAAGGCGACCATTTGGCCGCCTGCAGAATTAGGTTTACTCTCCCCTCGAACTCCGAAGTGCTTCCGGCACCCTCAAACTGCCCATATCAGCAAGTCAATCCCGGCTCAACAGACTACTATCCATTACTATCCTTCAGCTTTTGGGGCGCTGGGCTATTACCAGGTCTTTAAGAACATCATCTCCATGTTTTTTTGTATCAACAGTTTTTGGTGATTTATTCCTCTGACCTCCATTTACATCCAATAGAACAGCCGCTAGATCTACCTCGGATACATCAGTCTTCAGAGGTTCTGTTTTAGTCCGAAGTTTCTTCTTGGCTGCATAGGCAATGCTGCTTACGAGGACAGCTGCAACTGTGACGGTAAAGATTGTGGCAAATCGCTTTTTCATGATGATCACCTGAGTTTAGGATGGCTTTATGGTTGTTTCGCATTATACCACTATGCGACCGGATTTCATAATATCAATTTAATGGTTTTTATTGACTGTCTGGTAGCGGGGAACACATCCTGACCCAAATGCTGCAATTGTTTTCTTTGGTGCTTTGTGAGACAATTTATCTGCGAAGCGGGTAAGAGGAGGTGGAATAAATGGCAACTTTCACTGATAAAAATGAAGTCGGAACAATCGAGGAACTGACCTTGAATGCCGAAATGGTGATAGAGAAAGACGACGTGAGGAAGGATCTTAAAGAGAAGCGAGGGATCATAAAGCAGACATTGTTTGCCGGTTCGCATAAATTGCGCCACGTGGCCCCGAATGCCCGCTGACATAAAGGGTTACGGGCAATAACGTAAAGGCCGGCACAAACCTGGAAGCTGTAATTTGATGGTAAAATGGAGGTTGCGATGACTGGAAAAATTGAAAACTTAATCGACGAATTGCCTCAAGCATCTAACCGGCGCGCTGAAGAGATTGCTTCAATTCTGGAAGGCGTTCTTTCCGATATCGAATGCAGACTCCCGACTGAAGATGACACCAACAGTGCCTACGAATGTGAAAATATTCCTAAAGCAAGGGAGTTGCTTGTGCTGGTCAGGGCATGGATTAAAAGTGACGGAGAATTGAAGACAGGAAACATGGCAAGAGAAGCTTGGGATAGTGGGATCAAGGTAATACATACATTATCAAAGGAATTAAAAACAACATTTAACCAGATTTGACTTGAGAACATCAATCTCAATATCCCCCGTCAAGGCGTTCTCTAATTATTTTAATTAGTTTTGAAGGTAGAAAAGGTTTCTTGATAAAGTTTCTGTTTACTAGATCATTGCCAGCATCAGGGCTATAACCACTCATAAAATAAATAATTGCATTTGGAGGTCCTGTAAATAATTTTGTGTAAATGGTTTTTTCGGTCTTTTACAAAACAGGCA
>CAZGEG010000013.1:0-122009 GCA_964524835.1 uncultured Geobacter sp. | reverse complement strand
TGACCGGCGCATTGTTCATCCGCCAGTGGCCGGAGGCGGCCATGGTAATGTTCCTCTTCGCCCTGGCCGAAGTGATTGAAGCCAAATCACTCGACCGTGCCCGCAATGCTATCCGCGGCTTGATGGCCATGACTCCGGAGAACGCCACGGTGCAACTCCCCGATGGAACATGGGATGAAGTCCCGGCCAAGGATGTTGCGCTGGAAAGCATCGTACGTGTCCGGCCCGGAGAGCGGATCGCCCTGGACGGGGTGGTGGTTGAAGGAAATTCTACGGTTGATCAGGCTCCGATCACCGGTGAAAGCCTGTCGGTGGATAAGGGACCGGGTGAACCGGTCTTTGCCGGCACCATCAATCAGGCAGGGTCATTCCAGTTGCGGGTCACGGCAGGTGCCAATAATTCAACGCTTTCCCGCATCATTCATGCCGTAGAGGCAGCACAGGGGAGCCGCGCACCAACCCAGCGCTTCGTTGACCAGTTTGCCAGGGTGTATACCCCGGCGGTCTTTGCCGTGGCGCTGGCTGTAGCAGTCATTCCACCGCTGGCCTTCGGCGGTGCATGGCTGGAGTGGACCTACCGGGCGCTGGTGCTGCTGGTAATCGCCTGCCCCTGTGCCTTGGTTATTTCAACCCCGGTCACCATCGTCAGCGGCCTTGCCGCCGCCGCACGACGCGGCATTCTGATCAAGGGGGGCGTCTATCTGGAGGAGGGTCGCAAGCTTGCCTGGCTGGCGCTGGACAAGACCGGCACCATTACCCACGGTAAACCGGCGCAGACCGACTTTGAGCAGTTGGACGGAATTGATCCACAAGAAGTACGTTGTCTTGCCGCAAGCCTCGCCAGTCGCTCCGATCATCCGGTCTCGCACGCCATTGCTGTGTCTGCTGAATCAGACGGTATCATGCCGCGAGAAGTAGCGAACTTTGCCGCTCTGGCCGGCCGGGGCGTCACAGGTCGTATCGGAGACCGCGTATATTACCTCGGAAACTCCCGGCTCATTGCAGAGAACGGCTTTGATGAACCTACTATTACCTCCCGGATTGTGACCCTTGAACGCCAAGGGAAGAGTGTCGTCCTGCTGATGGATGATACCCGGCCTTTGGCGTTGTTCGGCGTTGCCGATACGATCAAGGAGTCAAGCCGCGAGGCCATCGCCGACCTGCATCGGCTCGGTGTACGCACCATGATGCTCTCCGGCGATAACCAGCACACTGCCGAAGCAATCGCCCGGAAAGTAGGCATTGATGAGATCAGGGCCGGTCTGCTGCCGGAAGACAAACTGAACATTATCGAAACGCTCCAGGGTAACGGCGGCACAGTTGGCATGGTGGGGGACGGCATCAATGACGCCCCTGCATTGGCACGCGCCGACGTGGGTTTCGCTATGGGCGCTGCCGGCACGGATACCGCCATCGAAACCGCCGATGTAGCGCTGATGGACGATGACCTGCGCAAGGTGGCTGTCTTTGTGCAACTTTCACGTACCACGTCGGCGATACTAAAGCAGAACATTGCCTTGGCGCTGGGAATAAAGGTAGTTTTCCTCGGGCTTACACTCATGGGTCATGCCACCATGTGGATGGCGGTTTTTGCCGATATGGGAGCAAGCATGATTGTGGTGGCTAATGGGCTGCGGTTGTTGCGCAAATAAAGCAATGAATGGGGTGGAATCGCCGTAGGGGTACCTTCTCTGCGGCATTAAAACTTACGTCAACCTGAAAAAGGCCGTCTACGCTTTCGCTAGACGGCCCCTTTTATATGTGCAGTGCACAACTGGCTAGAAGACGAAGCCCACGGTAATCTGGAACTTGTCGTTATCCAGCGCCTTTTCTCCTGCTGCGCGGTTGTCGCCGTACCATTGGTAGTCGGCCTTTATTGCCACTGTAGTTACTGGCATGAACGAGAGGCCAATCGTTGTGTATTCCCGGTCATACTTGCCGCTCCCGTTACTTACCCCGTTTTGAGGATTAATGCGTGAATAGCGTGCGAAGACAACTGCGTCGGCTTCTTCCAGTCTACCCTTCTTTAAACTCTTCGGCATGACGTGATAGGCGCCTTCCATCCAGTAACCAGACATGTTATTGCCGATTGCTCCCTTTGCGGCATCAGCGCCAAGTGATTTCGGGTCGTCCTGGTAGATATGCACGTACTCACCTGCCAGTTCCAGGTCGTTGATCCGGTACTTGCCGTCGAAGGCTCCAATGGTGGTGTAAGCTGTGCCTTTCTTTGCCGAGTTTCCGGTGTAAAATGAAAAATTGGTATATAGATTCGTGATGGGCCTGACCTCCAGACGGCCGGCAAACGCCTTGTCCCGGTTGATGTCTGCATCCAGATCCTGCCTGCCGACGCGTATGCCGTTCTCGGCGGAAAACTGCGAACCGTCGAGACCATTGAGCACCATAAGTTCGTAGTTAACCTTATCCCCCAACGCACCATGAACGCTTGCGCCCATTTCGCGCCATGTGGACGGTATCAGGATCCGATCGAGGTCGGGGCGTTCGGTCGAATAAAAGTTGTTCGGCTCGTGGTAGAGGTTGATGGCGCCAAGCGGTACCAGTAGCACGCCCGCCTTGATGTTAAATGGCTTGGCGAATTTGAAATCAAGCTGCGCCTGTTCGAGAGGTACTTTCCCGTTTTTGCCGTCTCCGCCATGCTCCCACTCCAATTCAGAGTAAAAGTCGATCCAGTTGCTGAGCTCTGATTTGACGTAAAGGACGACCCGGTGCGGATCGTAAATACTGCCTTCCTTGCCGTTGCCGTTTTTTTTCTTGGAGATGTAATCAAATTCGCCGTAACCGCCGAAGATTGTATTGCCCAGAGTTCTTCTCTTCCCGGCGGGGCGAATATTCACGTCAAAAGTTCCTTCAGTGCGGTTCTCGCTTTTCAATGTCTTGACTTCACCGGCAAGGTCATTCACCTGCTTCTGCAGGTCATCCACGGTAGCAGCCCTCGACTGGGCGGTGGCCGTGGCCATAATGGTAACGGTGGCGATCAGGGTGAACATTTTCTTCATTGTTGCTTCTCCTTGGTAGAGTGTAGTAACGACCGCCGAAAGTCGGTCGAGTTTATATTGATAACGAATACCCGTATCAACGTATAATCAAAAAAAAGCGGGGCAAGAATCCACCCAGCGCAATATATTTAGCTATCATGTCACAAATTTGTATTCTGGCTGAAAAATGTCAACCAAAGGAACAGTAACGGATTTGATTTTTATTATCAGTATCAAAATGGGTTACATCTGTCAATGGGCAAATAGTTATTTTTTACTAACTATCTGGTTGGTTTGAATTATACAGAATTACTGGAGTGCCCGGCATCGGTAACTGGCAAAACACCATCACCCGGATGCCGGTAATACGGATGATACGGATGATACGGATGATACGGATTGGACCGGGCTGGTGAACTCCGACTATCGGATCGTGTGCGACTACGTCTCACCGTACCGTTTCTCTTTTGCAGAGGATGAGTTTTATGAGCAGAACCCGGAAGAACGAATCTGGATGCAATTCGCTGATGATCCGCTGTGGGGGAAGAAATAACTTGGCCGGGGAATAACTAAAAACTCCGGTAGCATGAGAAGGGGTCCATCACGGCTCCCTTTTTTATGAGAAAAATAGTCTTGACAAACAGCTAGTCGATAACTACTGTCAACTTCAATTACTGGTGGTCCATTAATCGATTCACGCCCTATAGTTAGTTTTTTCTATAATTGCAACCGATTCATTATAGAGTTCAACAATGCTCGTTATCCGAGCAATTAAAAAACAGTGGAGGGAAGAATGTCATTTTTAAGAGTTTTATCGTATGCAGTGCTTGGTTTGGTTCTATCTGGCAGTTACGGGTTCGCGGAAGAGGTTAAAAAAATCCAGGATAATTCATTTCTGCTGGAGGAAGCCTACAACCAGGAAGACGGAGTTGTGCAACACATCCAGGTCTTTCAATACAATAAGAAATCAAAAGACTGGCAATATACTTTTATCCAGGAGTGGCCAGTGCCAAAACAGGCACATCAGTTCTCATATAACATACCGGCTGCCCATCTGCATGACAATGATACGACCGGAATTGGCGACATTCAGCTGAATTATCGTTATCAAGCCGTCTTTAAGGAGGGAATCGCATTGGCTCCCCGTTTTTCACTCATTCTACCTACAGGTGATTATAAAAAGGGACTGGGGACTGACACCTTCGGCTACCAGGTGAACATCCCCTTGAGCGTGGAGCTGTCGAATAAATTCGTCACCCACTGGAACATGGGGGCGACCTTTACTCCCCATGCCAAGGATGCTGCCGGTATAAAGTCGAATGTCAGCGGATTCAACTACGGGGCCAGCCTGATTTACCTGGCGACGGAGAACATCAATCTGATGCTTGAAGCGGCCGGCACCACCACCGAGACGGCGCCGATCAATGGTGTAAAATCGACCGAAAGCACGTTTTTTGTGAATCCCGGAGTGCGTTTAGCGATAAACTGCAAATCCGGTTTACAGATTGTTCCCGGCTTATCAATTCCTATTGGCATTGGTCCATCGGAGGGAGAATACGGCGGGCTTGTATATCTTTCTTTTGAACATCCGTTGTTTTGAAGTGAAAAACGCCGTGCAGCTTGATGAGCTGCACGGCGTATGTGTTAACGGTATACTACGGAACTGCGATTAGTCCATCTTTACCGGTACTTTGGCTTTCAGGGCGAACTTGCCGTCCTTGACTGCCAAGAGGCAGAGAGGGGTCTTGATCGGCTCGCGGTTAGCACGGATCGTGATGGTGCCGGATACGCCCTGGAAATTCTTGGTAGAGGCCATGGCGGTTTTGAATACCTTAGGATCGGCGCTGTTGGCGCGTTTGATGGCATCAGCGATCATCATGACGCCGTCATATCCCTGTGCATCAAATAAACCGGGGACCTGACCGGCAAACTTCTTCGAGAAGGCTTCGATGAATTTTGCGGTTTCGGGGGATGCCTGCTCAGGAGCGAAGCCGAGAGCGGACATGGAGCCTTCGACGGCAGAACCGCCCAGCTTGATGAACTCAGGGGAGAAGAGGCCGTCGCCGCCGAACATGTTGGCTTTGACACCCTGTTTGCGGGCTTCCTTCATGATCAGGGCGCCTTCGGTGTAGTAGCCGGAGAAGAAGATTACGTCCGGTTTCTTGGCCTTGATGTTGGTAACCTGGCCGCTGAAATCCTTGTCGCCGTCCTTGACTTTTTCATCGGCAACAATTTCAATTCCCTTGCCCTTGGCGGCATCGCGGAATGTCTGGGAAAAGCCGACGCTGTAGTCGTTGTTGTCGGAAGTGATGATGGCGACCTTCTTGTATTTGAGGTCGTTGGCGAAGTAGTCGATACAGGCCGGAATGGCAACGCTGTCAAGCAGGGTGTTGCGGAAGATGAAGTCGCCGTTCTCAACCACACCCGGGCCGGTTGCACCGGCCGAGATAAGGAGGACCTGGGCTTTCTGGGCGATCGGCGCGGCAACCTTGGTGATGCCGGTGGTTGGGTCGCCAACGATGGCGATGACGTTGTCGCGGCTGATGAGCTTCTGGGTGACGGAGGCCCCTTCCTGCTTGTCGCCGCGGTTATCGGCTTCGACGATCTCAATCTTTTTGCCCAGCACGCCGCCGGCGGCATTCAGATCCTCGGCAGCCATTTTCATCCCTTCCAGCGTCGGTTTGCCGAACATGGCAACGTCACCTGTCAGGGCGCCCAGGAAGCCGATTTTGATGGTGTCACCGGCGGCTTTGGGCGCCTCGGTTGGCGCTCCCTCCTTCTTTTTGCAACCGGCAGTTACGGACAGGGCCAATACAGCGGACAAAAGCAGTGCAGTACTCTTTTTGAAGCTCATGGTGTGTCTCCTTTATTGGGGTTAATTATCTTCCACCCGGTTTTTCCAGGTCCTTAAAAATTTCATTTACCTCTTTCAATTTCTGCTCAAGCTTCTTCAATTCTTCGGCAGAATATACCTTAGTACCTTTTTTGATCTCGGCATCGATCTTCTTCATCTTCTGCTGGATGCTGTCGACCTCATGCATGCAGTTTTTAGAAGCCAGCAGGCATTCATCCTTGCTCCCGGCAACAGGCGCATCCACGGCAAATGCCATGGAAGAGGCGGACAGGGCAGCTACGGTCAGTATTGCGATCAGAATCTTTTTCATGAGTTAGTCTCCTTAGCGGGTTATTTAGGAATTGGAATGAACGGCGGGGGCTCTTTGCCGGTTCCCGCCGTCGGCTTTCATATTAGAACGTGTATTTCACGATCAACTTGGCATCGTAAGGGTTGTCGTTTCCGGTTCCTTTATAGTAATCGCCAAGGACCACATAGCCGGCGCGGGCAGAGAGATTGATGTAATCGGAGTATTTATAGTTGAGTTCTGCGTTGACTTCGGTGCCGAGGTAGTTGCTCTCATGGACTCCCGAATTATCCTTGGCAACAGCGGCAAAACCGGCATTGGTACTGCCGGAAATCTTGTCGGTGAAGGGGTAGTCATAGCCGACAGAACCGAAAACTACGCCTTGATTGCGGTTGTTTACGTTACTGACAATGGCATTATCGTTAGTCATGGCGTTCTTGTCACGGCTGAGGATAACCATTTCGTTGTTGTAAAAGCCGCTTTCAGTATAATTGAACTGAGTAAATTTCTTGGAAGCAGGAGTGTAGAACGAGTTTTCGCTGCTGTTGTTCTTGTCGCCGGTGACATAAAGCAGCTCTGTTCTGGCTGTTCCCTTGTAGAGCTTCATACTTGCGCCGACATTACCGGCAAATGCGCTTCTGTCCTTATTGGCAATATTGTCGGTTCCGAACTGATACGCCAAAAATCCATCAACAGAAACGGCGCCTATCCTGGTCTCGGCATTTACACCTAGCATATGAACGGTCAAATCCTCGGTGAGAGCGTTGGTCATTGCAACATTGGTGCTGTTAACAAGGTAATACGCAGCGCCGAGCTTCGTGTCTTTGTTGAAATTATACTTTCCATCCAACACAAACATGTCGCGAGTATCCTTACCAAGAGTAGTTGTGCTGGTGTCATCCCAACGGAAAAAACCGGCAGAAGCTGTAGCCTGTGCGTATTCGCGAGTCAGAAGGATACCTGCCATGTCGGCGCTGACAAAGATCCCCTTAAAGGCATCACCATATGGCTGCATCCCTATCTTCGCGTTCAGCTTGGCATCAGGTATTTTCCAATCGAGATAAGCAGTCTTCAGTTCCACATTGACGGTATCTGCACCAAGCGCACCGCCCTGGTTCCTCCCGCCAGGGTTGTCATAAGAACTGTTTCCCCAGTTGCTATAATCGAATTCAAGCGTTGTGACCAACTTCAGCTCTTCATTTGCCTTGGCGGTGTAACCTAAACGAATTCTTTGCTCAAAGTAGTTGGCAGTTTTGGCATCTTTTTTTAATTCACCTGCAGCATTGTAGTTTGAAACGTCAAAATAAGTTGTAAAAGCTCCTCTGAACTGGTTTTCGAGCGCCAATGCCGGCGCTGCTGCCGCTGCGGCAAGGCCCAGAGTGACGAGCGCTGCCATTACCTTACTGTTTTTCATGTGTTACCTCCTGTTCATGTAATGTCCTGCTTGGGATTAAACTCCTGCAACTGCCGGAGTCAGAGAATCTGGCTTAAAAACAGCTTCGCCCGTTCATGTCTCGGGGCGGTAAAAAAGTGCTCCGGTGTGCCTTCCTCAACAATCCTGCCATGATCCATAAAGATCACCCGATCCGCCACCTCGCGGGCAAAGCCCATCTCGTGGGTGACGACAACCATGGTCATCCCCTCGCGGGCCAGGGTCTTCATGACATCAAGAACTTCACCGATCATCTCCGGGTCCAGCGCCGACGTGGGCTCGTCAAACAGGATCGCCTTCGGGTTCATCGCCAGAGAGCGGGCGATGGCGACGCGCTGTTGCTGGCCGCCGGAGAGCTTGGCGGGGTAGGCGGCAGCCTTTTCAGAAATATTCACTTTTCGCAGCAACTCCATGGCAATCTCTTCAGCTTCTTTTCTGCTCCGTTTGCGGACGACGGTCTGGGCCAGGGTCAGGTTCTCCAGTACGGTCTTGTGGGGGAAGAGGTTGAAGGACTGGAAGACCATCCCGACCTCCTCGCGCACCTTGCAGATATCGGTTTTCGGATTGCTGACATCCATGCCGCCGACGCTGATGCTGCCGCGGTCGATGGTCTCCAGGCAGTTGATGGAACGCAGGATGGTGCTCTTGCCGGAGCCGCTGGGGCCGATGATGACAACCTTCTCGCCGTCACTGACGGTGAACGAGATGTCATTTAATGCCTGGAAGTCGCCGTAGAATTTGGATACACCGCAGACTTCGATCATGGGGCGGCTAGCGTCCTTCATTGAGTCGCTCCTCCATGATGCTGATCAGTTTGGAAAAGAAGAGCGTCATGATCAGGTAGATCAGGGCGATGACGGTGTAGGTCTCGAAATAGTTGAAGGTTTCCGAGGCATATTCACGGCCGCGGCGCAGCAGGTCGGAAACCGCCAGGATCGAGACCAGGGACGAATCTTTCAGCAGGGCGATGAATTCGTTGCCGATCGGCGGCAGCACGACCTTGAAGGCCTGGGGCAGGATGACCTGCCGCATGGCCTGCCGGCGGGACATCCCGAGGGACAGTGCGGCCTCCATCTGTCCTTTGGGGATCGACTGGATCCCGGCCCGGAAGATCTCGGCCATATAGGCGCCGTAACAGAATGCCATGGCAATGATGGCACTGAGCATGTCGGGGATTTTGACGAATCGCCCCAGGGCATAGTAGATGTAAAAGAGCTGCACCAGCAGCGGGATGCCCCGGATTACCTCGACGTATAATGATGCGGTTCCGTTGATGAAACGGTTGCTTGATATTCGACCCAGTCCTGCAACCAACCCGAACACGATTGCCAGCAGGATTGCTCCCACCGTAACCTTGAAGGTGATCAGGATGCCGTCCGGGACGAACATGAAGATCGCCATGTACTGGTCCGGTCGGCCGAAAGCCAGAAAGAGACAAAGCAGTATTGACCCGAAAAAGGCTATACGCCAGGCCGTAAACAGGCCTGCATCGCTTTTGTGGGGGATGGCGGCACCATCGCCTACCGCTATCGGTGTATGTGTGGCTTGATTGTCTGGCATAAATAGGTAGGCGCTGGGCGAGAGGGTTTTACACCCTCTTCGCCCCGCAAGCCGGATTATTTAACCCACTTGGTGTGGATCTTGGTATCAAGTTTCTTCGCTTTAACGGCCTTGATACCTTTGTTGAGCTGGTCAACGAGTTCCTTGTTACCCTTCTTCACGACAATGCCGTACCCTTCCTTGGTGAACGGCTTGCCGACAATCATGAACTTTTCCTTGTACTCTTTTTTCTGCAGGGCGAAGTGAGCGGCAACCGGTTCATCACAGACGACGCCGTAGATGCGGCCGGCAGCCATGTCTTCAAAGGCAAGGCCGATCTCGTCATAAGTCTTCGATTCGACACCGGCAACCTTCTTGACTTCCATTGCTCCCGTGGTGCCGATCTGGGAGCCGACCTTCTTGCCCTTCAGGTCTGCTATGGTTTTGGATTTTTTGTCGGTTTTAGGCACAACCAGAATCTGTCCAATGCTGGTATAGGCATCGGTAAAATCGTATTTCGCCTTGCGTTCTTCGGTAATGGTGACCGAAGAGATGATTGCATCGTACTGGCCGGAGTCTAGACCCGCGAAGATGCCGTCCCAGGCGGTGTTTTTGAATTCGACAGCGACGCCGGCTTCTTTGGCAACGGCACGGAGAAAATCAATATCGTAGCCAACGATCTGCTTGTTGGCATCGATCATCTCCATTGGTGGCCACGTGGCGTCAGTAGCCACCTTGATGCTTTTGGGGCCGGCCAGGGCCGTTGCAGAGAGTGATGCTGCCAGCAGGACGGAAACCGAGAGTAAACGAAAAAACTTCATGTGAATTTCTCCTTTTTTAATTTCGTTAAACTATTAAATGGTAAGACAAGAATGGTGTTTTATATAAATACGAGTTGAATTGTCAATAAAAAAACAGCCTCAATAGAGCTCTCCAAAGACTTTTTTCTTGTCAGAAAATTTGGAAGTGGGTACAAAGATCAGGTCATATGGTTTAACCATAACAGTTTACATGGACATACATACAATGAACCGATACAAGGCCGCTATACTGCTACTTACGACAACTTTCTTCTGGGGTGTTACTTTTACAGTAGTAAAACAGTCTGTTGAAAGTGTCGATGTTTTCGTCTTTCTTGCACAACGTTTTATCCTGGCGTTTGCATTGATTCTTCCAATCGGATTGTATAAAGGAAGGATGCTTGACGGTGCTACCATCCTCCGTGGGTGTATTATGGGGGCACTGCTTTTTGGGGCATACGCCTTTCAGACAGTGGCACTGCTTTACACCAGCGCATCCAATACCGGTTTCCTTACCGGGTTGAACGTGGTGATGGTACCTATTCTTGCCGCGCTTGTCCTCAGGTATCGTGTGTCTATAGGTGTCAGACTGGCTGTCGTGCTTGCCGTGATCGGACTGCTGCTGCTGTGCGGCAACGGCTCCATGCAGTTTAACAGGGGTGATGTGCTGGCCGCCCTCTGCGCAGTGTGTGTATCTCTGCATTTGATCTGTACCGGTGAATACGTCCGCAGCAGTGACTTTTATTGGCTGACGGTTGTACAGCTGGGGGTTGTTGCCCTGCTCAGCTATGCCGGAGCGGTAACTCGAGGTAAAGAGGTCATAGTATGGTATCCGCATCTGCTCGTTCCGCTTCTGGTCTGTTCCGTTATTGCGACTGTCTTCGCCTTTCTGGTGCAGACGTCCATGCAGCGCTATATAAGCCACACTAATACAGCACTGATTTTTTGTACGGAGCCGGTTTTTGCGGCGCTGTACGCTCGATTGGTGCTGGATGAGCGTCTTGGCGTGTTCGGTTATGCCGGGGCGATATGTATTCTGGGTGGTATGATGATATCCATTTTACCGGAAAAACATGCACAAACAGCTGGGCCAAGCGGGCTGGTGATCGATAGATGTGCCTGATAAATAGATGTTATTGGTGTTATGTTCCCAATAAAGTAGATGCTAATGCGAAAAAAGAAGAATGGGCGCAACTTTTTTATTGACACCATGTGGGTAATAAGAGTACAAGTGCAATTCCTCTCGATAGAGGAGAAGTAAACGCTTCTGATCTGAATGGAGATGTCGGTGAAATTCCGGCCCTACAACTATTCCATTCCCATCCGAAAAATCATCAGAGCGTCCGGGCAGGTTCACGACCTATAAGCGTACAATTGATTCATTTGTAGTTTGCAGTATTCTTTTGAGTCAAAGCGACTCACAAAAAACACCACAGCCAAATAAAAAGATTGACAAGGATTCTATTCTTTTGTTAGTTTGCGTGTTCGCTCCTGTTTGGAGCAGTTTCGATATTTTTGTATCTGGAGAATTTGACGACTATGCCAACAATCAACCAGCTGATCAGGTCAGGTAGGGAAAGTAAGAAAGATAAATCAACGGCCCCCGCTCTGAAGAGTTGTCCGCAGAAGCGCGGAGTTTGTACAAGGGTTTATACAACGACACCTAAGAAACCTAACTCCGCTCTCCGTAAAGTTGCCAGGGTTCGTTTGACTAATGGCCTTGAAGTGACTTCTTATATCCCAGGTGTTGGCCATAACCTTCAGGAACACTCCGTTGTTCTTATTCGCGGCGGCAGGGTTAAAGACCTTCCTGGTGTCCGTTATCACATCGTACGCGGTACGCTTGACTCGGTCGGTGTAAAAGGCCGTTTGCAGAGTCGTTCCAAGTATGGTGCCAAGCGTCCTAAATAATACTGAACCTGTTTAGTTGAGGGGATATATATGCCGAGAAGAAGAGAAGTACCCAAGAGAGTTATTCTGCCGGATCCAAAGTTTAACGACAAGGTCGTTGCCAAGCTTATCAACACCCTTATGCTTGCAGGCAAGAAAAGCGTTGCCGAGTCCATCATGTATGGTGCGCTCGAGCTTGTTGCCCAGAGGGCAAATGATGAAGCGGTAAAAGTGCTAAAGAAGAGCCTTGACAACATCAAGCCGACGCTGGAAGTTAAATCCCGTCGCGTTGGTGGTTCTACCTATCAGGTGCCGATCGAAGTGCGTCCCGAGCGTCGCATGTCCCTGGCAATGCGTTGGCTGATCAAGTATTCAACCGCCCGCAGCGAGAAAACGATGAAAGACAAGCTGGCTGGAGAGATTCTGGACGCTTTCAATAATCGCGGCTCCGCAGTGAAGAAACGTGAAGATGTCCACAAGATGGCCGAAGCAAACCGCGCCTTCGCCCATTATCGTTGGTAATTAGTATTATTCGTTTCTGGAGGATTCAGTGCCCCGCTTAGCACCGTTAGATAAATATAGAAATATCGGCATCATGGCTCACATTGATGCCGGAAAAACTACTACGACCGAACGTATTCTTTATTACACCGGCGTATCCCATAAGATTGGCGAAGTTCACGAAGGTACCGCTACGATGGACTGGATGGAGCAGGAGCAGGAGCGTGGTATCACAATCACGTCCGCTGCAACCACCTGTACCTGGAATGACCATCGTATTAATATCATTGATACTCCCGGTCACGTCGACTTTACTATTGAAGTCGAGCGCTCTTTGCGAGTGCTTGATGGCGCGGTTGCAGTGTTCTGTTCAGTTGGCGGCGTAGAGCCGCAGTCTGAAACTGTATGGCGCCAGGCTGATAAGTACGGTGTACCCCGTATCGCTTTTGTAAACAAGATGGACCGCGTCGGTGCTGACTTCTTCCGCGGCGTCCAGATGATAAAAGAGCGACTGAAGGCTAATCCTCTCCCCATTCAGTTACCGATTGGCAAAGAGGAAAACTTCAAGGGAATCATCGATCTTGTAACGATGAAAGCCATTTTGTGGGATGATGAGACTCTTGGCGCAACATTCCGCACGGAAGAGATTCCTGCCGATCTGCTCGACGAGGCTGTTGAGTACCGCGAGAAGATGATTGAAGAAATTTCCAGCCACGATGACGCGCTCATGGAGAAGTACCTTTCCGGAGAGGTGTTGAGTGAGGCTGAAGTAAAAGCTGCTATTCGCGCTTGTACTATAGCAATTCATTTCTGCCCGGTTATCTGCGGATCTTCATTCAAGAACAAGGGCGTGCAGAATCTCCTTGATGCCGTTGTCGATTACATGCCTTCCCCGATGGATATTCCGGCAATTAAGGGCATTGACGCTGATAAGGGCACTGAGGTGGAGCGTCATGCTTCCGACACCGAGCCTTTTTCCGCTCTCGGCTTCAAGATAATGACCGACCCCTTTGTTGGCCAGCTGACTTTCTTCCGTGTCTACTCCGGAGTCGTTCAGGCCGGTTCATACATTTTCAACTCGACTAAAGGCAAGCGTGAGCGCATCGGACGTATCCTTAAGATGCACGCGAACAAGCGTGAAGAAGTCAAGGAAGTATATGCCGGTGATATCGCTGCTGCTGTAGGCCTCAAGTATACAACAACAGGAGACACCCTCTGTGATGAGGATAATGCCGTAATCCTGGAATCCATTGAGTTCCCTGAGCCGGTTATTTCAATTGCCATCGAGCCTAAAACAAAGGCTGAACAGGAAAAACTCGGATTTGGCCTGCAAAAGCTTGCCAGTGAAGACCCCTCGTTCCGCGTTAAAACAGATGAAGAAACCGGTCAGACCATAATCTCGGGGATGGGTGAGCTGCATCTTGAAATCATCGTTGACCGGCTGATGCGTGAATTCAAAGTTGAAGCCAATGTCGGCAAACCTCAGGTAGCATATCGTGAAACGATTACCAAGAAGGTCAAGGTAGAAGGCAAGTTTGTTCGCCAGTCCGGCGGTCGCGGCCAGTACGGGCATGTCTGGCTTGAAGTTGAGCCGCAGGAAGCTGGCCTGGGTTATGAATTTGTTGATGCTGTCAAGGGCGGTGTTGTCCCCCGTGAGTATATCCCTGCCGTCGATAAAGGCATCAAGGAAGCTCTCGATAATGGCGTTTTGGCCGGTTTCCCCGTTGTTGACGTCAAGGTAACACTTATTGACGGATCGTACCACGAAGTTGACTCATCCGAGATGGCTTTCAAAATTGCCGGTTCCATGGGTTTTAAAGAGGGTTGTTCAAAAGCCGGCCCGATCATTCTCGAACCGATCATGTCAGTTGAAGTTGTTGTCCCAGAAGAATACATGGGTGATGTTATCGGTGATCTTAACTCCAAGCGTGGCCGCATCATGGGCATGGACTCACGGGCCGGTGCCCAGGTTATCACAGCCATGGTTCCACTCGCACAGATGTTTGGATATTCAACCGATTTACGTTCGGCTACGCAAGGTCGCGCCACGTATGCAATGACCTTTGACCATTATGAGCCAGTACCGAAGTCGGTTGCTGAAGAGATAGTTGCAAAAGTAAAGGGTTAATCCAACTCAAATCCGTAACTCAGGAGGGCCTTTCTCATGGCAAAAGCAAAGTTTCTACGTAATAAAACTCATGTAAACATCGGTACCATCGGTCACGTCGATCACGGCAAGACAACCTTGACCGCCGCCATCACGAAAGTTCTGGCCGGCAAGGGTCAGGCTGAGTACAAGGCGTTCGACCAGATCGACAACGCACCTGAAGAGCGTGAGCGTGGTATCACTATCGCGACCGCCCATGTTGAATACGAAACAGACAAACGCCACTATGCTCATGTTGACTGCCCCGGCCATGCCGACTACGTCAAGAACATGATCACCGGTGCTGCCCAGATGGACGGCGCAATCCTCGTCGTATCCGCCGCTGACGGCCCGATGCCGCAGACCCGCGAGCACATCCTGCTTGCCCGTCAGGTAGGCGTACCCTATATGGTTGTATACCTCAACAAGGCCGACATGGTTGATGACGAAGAACTGCTTGAGCTCGTAGAGCTTGAAGTCCGTGAACTTCTCTCCAGCTATGACTTTCCCGGCGACGACACCCCGATCATCAAAGGTTCCGCCCTCAAAGCCCTCGAAGGCGAAAAGAGCTTCCTCGGCGAAGAATCCATTGAGCGCCTTATGGACGCAGTCGATGCCTACATTCCCGATCCGGAGCGCGCCATTGACCGTCCGTTCCTGATGCCGGTAGAAGATGTATTCTCCATCTCCGGTCGCGGTACCGTCGCCACCGGTCGTGTCGAGCGCGGCATTGTAAAGGTCGGCGAGGAAGTTGAAGTCGTCGGCATCAAGAACACCATCAAAACCACCGTAACCGGTGTCGAGATGTTCCGCAAACTGCTTGACGAAGGTCGTGCAGGAGACAACATCGGCGCACTGCTGCGCGGCGTAAAACGTGAAGACATCGAGCGCGGCCAGGTACTCGCCAAGCCCGGTTCTATCACCCCGCACACCAAGTTCAAGGCTGAAGCATACATCCTCACCAAGGAAGAAGGCGGCCGCCACACCCCGTTCTTCAACGGCTACCGTCCACAGTTCTATTTCCGCACCACGGACGTCACCGGTGTTGCCGAACTTCCGGCCGGCATCGAAATGGTTATGCCGGGCGATAACGTCGCCATGACCATCAAGCTGATCACACCGATCGCCATGGACGACGGCCTGCGCTTCGCTATCCGCGAAGGCGGCCGCACCGTAGGCGCAGGCGTTGTAGCTTCAATTATTGAATAAATAAGTTACGTTACGAGGTTATTAATGCAGAGCCAGAAGATAAGAATTCGCCTTAAGGCATATGATCATAAACTGCTTGATGTTTCAGTAGGTGAAATTGTTGATACTGCAAAAAGAACTGGTGCGCGCGTTGCCGGACCGATTCCATTGCCGACCGTAATCAACAAGTATTGTGTTCTTCGCGGTCCCCATGTTGACAAGAAGTCACGTGACCAGTTTGAAATCAGAACTCACAAACGCTTGATTGATATACTTGACCCTACACAGCAGACGGTTGATGCTCTCATGAAGCTGGATTTATCTGCCGGCGTTGATGTAGAAATTAAACTGTAACTGCTACTACGACTGAATAGGACTCAATATGATGAAAGGTATCATCGGAAAAAAACTGGGCATGACCCAGATATTTCTTGAAGACGGAACAAGAGTACCGGTAACTGTTATTCAGGCGGGTCCTTGTTATGTCGTCCAGAAAAAAACTGCGGCTAATGATGGATATTCAGCAGTACAGGTGGGATTCGAATCGGTAGCTGCTGCTAATGTCAACAAACCGTACCTCGGGCATTGCACAAAATCCGGTCATGGCGTTTTCAGGCATCTGCGTGAATTCAAAAACGACCAGGTTGAGTCAATGAATGTAGGTGACGAAATCACTGCGAGCGAATTTGCAGTTGATGATGTGATTGATGTGACCGGCACCAGCATCGGTAAGGGTTTTCAGGGCGTTATTAAGCGCTGGAATTTCAAGGGAGGCCGTGCTTCTCATGGGTCGCGCTTTCACAGAGCACCTGGCTCAATCGGTGCATCTGCGACTCCTTCGCATGTTTTTAAAAATAAAAAGATGCCTGGTCAGATGGGTAACGTGAAAGTCACCGTACAACGTCTTAAGATTGTCCGTGTTGATGCTTCTGATAACCTTATCCTGATTAAAGGTGCCGTTCCTGGCCACAAGAATTCAATTGTTACGATTAAAAAGAGTGTTAAAGCTTAGTACTTCGGGAGTTTGTGTATGCCTTCAATAGCGGTTTTTAATATGAACAAACAACAGGTCGGTGAAGTTCTGCTGTCCGATGATGTGTTTGATGTTGAAGTAAGAGAAAGTCTTATTCACCAGGCGCTTCGGATCCAGCTCGCAAATCGGAGAGCAGGAACTGTTGCAGTCAAGAACCGTTCTGCAGTACGCGGCGGCGGTAAAAAGCCGTTCAAGCAGAAGGGTACCGGTAATGCACGTCAAGGCTGCAGTCGTGCTCCTCAATATCCCGGCGGTGGTGTAGCTTTTGGCCCGCAGCCCAAAGTATACAACCTCAGCATGAATAAAAAGGCCAGGTGTGCTGCCCTCTGTTCAGTTCTGACGTACAAACTGCAGACGAACAACATAACTGTTCTGGACAAAATCGAATTCGACAAAATATCGACTAAAGATTTTAAAGGTTTTCTGAATACTTTTGATCTCAGTAAATCTCTGATTGTAACGGATGATTTTAACAATAATCTGTTCCTATCAGCCCGTAATGTACCGCATATTAAGATGTTGAAGCATGATGCACTGAATATTCACGATATGCTTAAATACAAACATATAATTTTCACTCAGGACTCTGTGCTATCAACCGAAGGAGTATTGCAAAAATGAATATTTACTCCGTAATCAAAAAGCCGCATGTTACCGAAAAAACTTCTTTGGGATCCGATACGAACAATACTGTTGCGGTAGTCGTTGATAAAGCTGCAAACAAGATCGAGATTAAACAGGCTATTGAGAATCTGTTCAAAGTCAAGGTTGCGGATGTCCGTACGGTAACCGTGGCCGGCAAGGTAAAACGTTCTGGCAAAACTTTTGGCAAACGTTCCAACTGGAAAAAGGCTTATGTTACGCTCCAGGAAGGGCAATCAATAGATTTCTTTGAAGTCTAACTAATACGTTTGGGGTTCACAATGGCAATCAAAAGCTATAATCCAACTTCGGCTGGACGCAGACATCAGACTTGCTCCGCGTTTGCTGAAATTACTAAAACTACTCCTGAAAAATCCTTGCTTGTTTCACTTAAAAAGAGTGGGGGCAGGAATTCCAACGGCCGCATTACTTCTCGTCACCAGGGTGGTGGTCACAAACAGAAATATCGTATTATCGATTTTCGCCGTGACAAGCGCAGCATTCCCGCTACTGTTGCCAGCATTGAATACGATCCGAACCGCAGCGCCCGCATCGCGCTTCTGAATTATGCCGATGGCGAAAAACGCTATATACTTGCTCCACTTGATTTAAAAGTTGGCGATGTTATCATCAGTGGTCCAGAGGCTGATATCAAGCCGGGTAACTCGTTACCGTTGCGTGCGATTCCTCTCGGTACAGTTATCCACAATATTGAGCTGAAGATTGGTAAAGGGGCCCAGCTGGCCCGGAGTGCCGGTACCTTTGCCCAACTTATGTCCAAAGAGGGCAAGTATTCGCAGGTCAAGCTTCCTTCAGGTGAAGTCCGGTTGGTTCTGCAGGACTGCTATGCGACCATTGGACAGGTTGGTAATACCGATCATGAAAATATAAATATCGGCAAGGCTGGTCGTTCACGCTGGCTTGGTCGTCGCCCTAAAGTACGTGGTGTTGCCATGAATCCGGTTGACCATCCACATGGTGGCGGTGAGGGGCGTACTTCCGGCGGACGGCATCCCGTGACGCCATGGGGTATTCCGACCAAGGGTTACAAAACCCGTACAAACAAGACTTCTGACCGCTTCATTGTAAAAAAGCGCAGTAAATAATTCGTTGAGAGGCTGAGATATTATGGCACGTTCGATAAAAAAAGGTCCATTTATTGATGACCACCTGAACAAGAAGGTTCTGGCTGAAGGTCCTAATTCCAAGAAGATTATTAAGACCTGGTCACGCCGCTCAACGATCAGCCCTGATTTTATCGGGTGTAGTTTTGCGGTTCACAACGGAAAAAAATTCATCCCTGTTTTTGTAACTGAAAATATGGTTGGCCATAAAATGGGTGAATTCGCTCCAACAAGAACATTTCACGGTCATGCCGCTGATAAAAAGAGCAAAGTCAAGAAGTAGTAAGGGAGCTTATAATGGAATCCAACGCTAAACTCTCATCTGTACGCCTTTCTCCACGCAAAACACGTCTTGTTGTTGACCTCGTGCGTGGTAAAGGTATTCAAGATGCACTGAATATCTTGCGGTTCATGCCGCAGCCTTCTGCCAAGCTTGTGTCAAAGCTTCTTAAGTCTGCTGTTTCAAACGCAGAGCAAAAAGGCGTATCCGATGTTGACCGCCTGTTTGTAAAAACAATTTATGTTGATGGTGGTGCTGCACTTAAACGTTTTGTTCCTCGTGCAATGGGGCGTGCCAGCAAAATTCGTAAGCCTACTAGTCATATTGCTGTAACCCTTTCAGACTCGAAATAGTTTTATTACGTGGAGGTGTAGGTTGGGACAAAAAATTAATCCGATTGGCTTCAGGCTTGGTGTTACAAAGACTTGGGATTCAAAGTGGTACGCTGAAGCAGATTACGCCAAGTTATTGCATGAAGACCTTGCTATTCGTAAATTCCTGAAAAAACGCTTATACAGCTCCGGTGTTTCCAAAATCGAGATCGAGCGTGCTGCCAATAAGTGTAAAATAAATATCTTTACTGCCAGACCAGGTCTTATCATTGGTAAGAAGGGGTCCGAAGTTGAAACGATAAAAAAAGAGCTCGCTCTGATATCGGCCAAAGAGATCTTTATAACGATAAACGAAGTTCGCAAGCCTGAGTTGGACGCACAGCTGGTTGCTGAAAATGTAGCCTTGCAACTCGAGCGCCGCATAGCTTTCAGGCGTGCCATGAAGAAAAGCGTTACTTCAACGCTGAAATTCGGAGCAAAGGGAATTCGTATTACCTGCTCCGGCCGTTTGGGTGGTGCTGAAATGTCCCGTACAGAGTGGTATCGAGAGGGCAGGGTTCCGCTGCATACGTTGCGGGCTGATATCGACTACGGTTTCGCTGAGGCCAAGACCACATACGGTCTTATCGGCATCAAAGTGTTGATCTTCAAGGGCGAAATTCTGCCCGGTAAGTAATTCTTTTATATTGCACAATAGGAGCACGTATCGATGTTAATGCCGAAACGGGTAAAACATAGAAAACAGATGAAGGGTCGCATGTCCGGTAAGCCCTGTAGAGGTATTGAACTCTCTTTTGGAGAATTTGGTCTGCAGGCGACTGAGTGTGGTTGGCTTGATTCGCGGCAGATTGAAGCGGCCCGTATTGCCATGACCCGCTATATTAAGAGGGGTGGGAAAATATGGATCCGTATTTTTCCCGATAAACCACTTACCGCTAAACCGGCTGAGACCAGGATGGGTAAAGGAAAAGGCTCACCGGATTCATGGGTGTGCGTAATTAAGCCCGGCGTTATCCTGTATGAAATGGAAGGCGTGACAGAAGAGATCGCTCGTGAAGCTCTCAGGCTGGCTGCTCATAAGCTGCCCATTTCTACAAAGTTTATTATCAGGGGAGATGCCCATGAAGCCTAATGATCTTAGAAAAATATCGGCTGAAGAGCTGTCGAAAAAACAGACTGAAGCAACTCAGGAACTCTTTAACCTAAAATTTCAGCTTCATACCGGCAGACTTGAGAATACTTCCAAGCTGAAGAACCTTCGTAAGAATATTGCCAGGATTAATACCATTCTCACCGAGAGTAAGGCAGGGGGAGTATCAAAATGAGTGAACGCGGTCACAGAAAAACTCAAGTAGGTGTTGTTGTGAGCGACAAGATGGAGAAGACTGTTGTTGTGAAAGTCGACCGTCTTGTTAAACACAGTGTCTACAGCAAGTATATCAAGCGCAGCGTAAAATATAAGGTGCACGATGAGCTTAACAGTTCCAAAATAGGTGATCGTGTACAGATAATTGAATGCCGCCCTTTAAGTAAAGATAAGCGCTGGAGCCTTAAACAGATAATAGAAAGCATCTCTTAGTATAGGGAGTAACATCTAATGATTCAAATGCAGACAGTACTGGATGTAGCCGATAACTCTGGTGCAAAAAAACTATTTTGCATCAAGGTACTTGGTGGCTCTAAAAGAAAATATGCAGGTGTTGGTGATATCATTGTTGCTTCTGTTCGTGAAGCTCTGCCGAATTCAAAGGTTAAAAAGGGTGATGTAGTCAAGGCGGTTGTTGTCAGGACTGCTAAGGCTTTGGGTCGCCCTGACGGATCATATATCCGTTTTGATGATAATTCAGGTGTTGTCATCAACAATGCCAAGGAACCGGTTGGTACTCGTATCTTCGGTCCGGTTGCCAGAGAATTGCGTGCTAAAAAGTTTATGAAAATTATTTCTCTTGCGCCGGAAGTACTATAAAAATATCGGAGAATGATGATGCAAGTCACGAAACCTCATGTTAACAAGGGTGATACCGTAATGGTCATTGCCGGCAAAGAAAAAAGCAAAACTGGCAAAATTCTTCAATTGCTCCCTAAGAAGAACGGCGTAATCGTTGAAGGACTTAATTTGGTTAAACGCCATGTTAAAGCTAAAGGGAATGAAGCTGGTGAAATTAAGGAGAAGGAAGCACGGATTCATATCTCCAATGTTATGCCATACTGCTCAAAATGCTCCAAACCTGTCCGGACAAGCAAGAAGCTTTTAGAAAATGGCGAAAAACAGCGTGTCTGTGTCAAGTGCGGCACAACACTTTAGTATTACTTTGGAGGAATCTATCTAATGTCTCGTTTAAAAGATATATATTCATCAGAAATCGTTCCCAAGCTTCGTAATGATTACAGTTACAAATCTTGCATGGAAGTTCCGCAAATCAAGAAGATAGTTGTTAACATGGGCTTGGGTGAAGCGATCCAGAATGTTAAGATTCTTGACTCCGCGACAACCGAACTTGGTTTGATCACCGGTCAGAAATCTGTCATTACCAAAGCCAAGAAATCCATTGCAACATTTAAGCTTCGTGAAGGTATGCCAATCGGTTGCATGGTAACTCTCCGTCGCGATCGTATGTATGAATTTCTAGATCGTCTGATCAACGTTTCTCTTGCCAGGGTCCGTGACTTTAAAGGCGTATCCGGTAAAGCCTTTGACGGCAAGGGTAATTATACTCTCGGCGTCAAGGATCAGCTTATTTTCCCCGAAATCAACTATGATAATGTTGATAAAATCAAGGGAATGAATATCACGATTGTAACAAGTGCTAAAACGGACGAAGAAGGTAAAGCACTTCTCAAGTACCTGGGCATGCCGTTCAGGAACTAAGTCATCTGGAGGATTCTGTGGCAAAAGTATCAATGATTATTAAGTCTCAACGTGCACCCAAGTTCAAGGTTCGTCAGCACAATCGTTGTCCGGTCTGCGGACGCCCTAAAGCGTTTTATCGCAAGTTTGAGATGTGCAGGATTTGTCTGCGCAAGTATGCCTCGTCTGGCCAGATTCCCGGCGTGATAAAATCGAGCTGGTAACTAAAAGCCACATATAGATAAAGAGACAGGAGCACATTCACAATGTCCATGACAGACCCTATTGCTGACATGCTTACCAGAATTAGAAATGCAAATATGGTAAAGCACCAGAAAGTTGACATTCCATCATCCAATATGAAAGTCAGTATTGCTAATGTACTAAAGCAAGAAGGCTTTATTAAAAACTATAAGGTTATTTCTGATAATCTTCAGGGTGTTTTGCGTGTTTACTTGAAGTACATTGACGAGAAAGATAGCGTTATAAACGAGATCAAGCGTGTTAGTAAGCCGGGTGGTAGAGTGTATGTCAAGTCCGAGGACATTCCTCTTGTTAAAAGCGGACTTGGAATTGCGATTCTCTCCACATCAAAGGGTATCATTACTGATAATGTTGCTCGTAAATCCGGAGTTGGTGGCGAGCTGATCTGCACTGTCTGGTAATAATAGCGACAAGGAGTACTTTTAGATGTCTAGAATAGGTAAATTGCCAATTGAGATACCAAAGGGTGTGAAGATTTCCTTCACTGATTCAGTACTGTCTGTCCAGGGTCCTAACGGCTCATTAACGCGACAGATCATGTCTGTGGTTTCACTTGATATTCGTGATGTAGCCATTGAAGTAACACGCTGTGACGATTCAACGGCAGCACGAGCTGCCCATGGACTCACGCGTACATTGATCAATAACATGGTCGTTGGTGTTACCAAGGGGTTTCAGAGGGATCTTGAAATTAACGGGGTCGGATACCGTGCTGAAGTTAAAGGTAAGGAACTGGTTCTTGCCCTCGGTTATTCCCATCCGGTAAACTTTCCGATTCCTGACGGGATATCCATCGACGTTGAAAAAATGACAAAGTTGGCTGTAAAAGGGTTTGACAAGGAACTTGTAGGTCAGACAGCTGCCAAGATCAGATCATTCCGTAGCCCGGAGCCTTACAAAGGCAAAGGGATCAAGTATGCTGACGAGACTATCCTGAGAAAAGCTGGCAAAACCGGCAAGAAATAGTCTTTATAAGGAGATATTGTGGCTAAGACAGCTATTAAAACAATTACTCGACTTAAACGTCAAGTTCGAGTCAGGAAAAAAGTTCGCGGTACGACCGAGCGTCCTCGTCTGAACGTATTCAAGAGTGCACGTCATATTTACGCGCAAATAATTGATGATACGAATGGCACAACGCTTGTTGCAGCTTCTACATTGTCAGAGGCGGCACAGGATCTTTCTAATACCGGTAATATTGCTGCAGCAACGCTTGTAGGTAAAGAAGTCGCCAGACTTGCTCTTGCTAAAGGTGTTTCGTCTGTAGTTTTTGACCGCAACGGTTTTCTCTATCACGGCAGGATCAAAGCGCTCGCTGATTCAGCCCGCGAAGCCGGGTTGAACTTTTAAGCGTACGGGAGGTTTTCTTTGAGTAGGATTAATCCAGCAGAACTGAATCTTAATGACAGAGTTGTCCATATCAGCCGTGTTGCCAAAGTTGTTAAAGGCGGACGCCGCTTCAGTTTTTCAGCATTAATAGTTGTTGGTGACGGCAACGGTTATGTTGGATACGGACTTGGTAAGGCGAATGAAGTTCCTGAAGCAATCAGGAAGGGCGTTGAACAGGCTAAAAAGAACCTTATTAAGGTTCCAGTGAACGCAAGCCAGACGATTCCTTTTGAGATTGAAGGGAAATTTGGTGCAGGTCGCCTTCTTATGAAACCTGCTTCTGCCGGAACAGGCGTAATCGCCGGCGGCGCAGCGCGAGCAATTTTCGAAGCGGCAGGAATCAATAATATTCTCTCAAAATGTTTAGGTTCTAATAATCCTCACAACGTTATAAAAGCAGCATTTCAAGGTCTTCAGCGTCTTAAGACTCCGGAAGAAATAGCTGCACGTCGTGGTATTACAGAATAATATTTTTTCGCGGGGAACTAATTATGAGCAGTTTGCTTAAGATAACACTCACAAAAAGTACTATATGTACTCCAAAAAAGCATCGTGCTGTCGTCGCGGGCCTCGGTCTGTCCAAGCTCAACCAGACGGTTGAGCGTCAGGATAGCCCGCAAATCAGGGGTATGATCAATAAAGTTGGTCATCTATTGACCGTTGAATAGATAAAGGGGTTGACTTTCATGGAACTTAATAATTTGAGACCTTCTATCGGCTCAACAAAAAACAGAAAACGTATTGGCCGTGGTACCGGTTCAGGTCATGGAAAAACAGCGACTAAAGGTCATAAAGGCCAAAAAGCCCGCTCAGGCGGCAGCATTAAAGCCGGCTTTGAGGGTGGCCAGATGCCTTTGCAGCGCCGTTTACCAAAGCGTGGCTTTACCCCGCTCGACCGCGTTGTATATTCGCTAGTAAACATCAGCCAACTTGATGTTTTTGACGCTGGTTCTGTTATTGATGCCTTGTCGCTCGTCTCTAAAGGACTGATTAAATCGGATCGTTTTGCAGTAAAAATACTTGGTAATGGTGACATTACTAAGAGTTTAAAGATAACTGCGAATAAATTCAGCCAGTCTGCAAAAGATAAAATCATTGCTGCCGGTGGTAGTATTGAGGAGATAGCATAGTGTTTGAAGCCCTCCAGAATATATTCAAGATTCCTGAGTTGAAAAAGCGCGTCTTGTTTTCTTTGGGGATGCTTGCCGTATATCGCGTCGGTTGTCACATACCGACTCCTGGAATAGACAGAATTGCTCTCGCCCATTTTTTTAAACAGTCTCAGGGTACTCTGCTGGGTCTTTTTGACATGTTTTCAGGTGGTGCATTGGAGCGGCTTACCGTTTTTGCTCTCGGCATTATGCCGTATATCTCCTCTTCGATCATTTTCCAGTTGCTGACGGTGGTAGTTCCTGCCATCGAGAAGTTGTCAAAAGAGGGCGAAGCGGGTCGCAAAAAAATTATTCAATATACCCGCTATGGTACAGTCGTTTTAAGTATCGTTCAGGGCATGGGTGTTGCTGTTGGTCTGGAAAGTATGCGCGGACCAGCTGGTGAGTTGGTTGTGCCCAGTCCTGGATGGGGTTTTAGGGTTTTAACTGTTATTACTCTAACCGCAGGTACGGCTTTTGTCATGTGGCTTGGCGAGCAGATGTCCGAAAAGGGTATCGGCAACGGCATTTCTTTGATTATTTTTGCCGGAATTGTTGTTAATATCCCTTCAGCGCTTAATAATACTGTCAAGCTCGTCAACGCTGGCCAGCTGTCTCTCTTTGTTATTATTTTCGTTCTGGCGATCATGTTTGCAGTTATCGGCGTCATAGTTTTTGTGGAACGAGGGCAGAGACGGTTATCAATTCACTACGCCAAGAGGGTAGTTGGATTGAAGACTTTCAACGCACAGACGTCACATTTGCCGTTAAAAATCAATATGGCCGGCGTAATCCCGCCAATATTTGCATCATCGATTATTATGTTCCCGGCGACCATTGCAAATTTCATTAATATTCCCTGGGTTCAAAATGCAGCGAAGAGTCTGTCGCCCGGGAATTTAGTCTATAATATATTTTTCGTTGCTTTTATCGTGTTCTTCTGTTACTTCTATACGGCTGTAACGTTTAACCCTATTGATGTTGCTGAAAACATCAAAAAACAGGGCGGCTATATACCCGGGATTCGTCCTGGCAAAGAGACATCAGATTTTATCGACTCTGTGCTGACTAGGCTTACTTTTGCCGGGGCAGTTTATATTTCATTAGTGTGTGTTTTGCCGTCGATATTAATCGGCAAGTTTAATCTTCCTTTTTATTTCGGCGGTACGGCACTTCTTATCGCAGTAGGCGTGGGGATGGATACTGTTTCTCAGATCGAGTCACATCTCATTACCCGAAACTACGAGGGCTTTCTCAAAGGTGTCCGCATCAAGGGGAGGCGATAAGGCGTGAATGTTGTTCTCTTTGGACCTCCCGGGTCCGGAAAAGGTACCCAGGCCCAGTTTATAGTTGAGCGTTATGGTATTCCTCAGATTTCAACCGGAGATATGCTGAGGGCTGCAGTAAGGGCTAAGTCGCCGCTTGGCGATATGGCCAAGTCCATTATGGATGCCGGTGGACTGGTATCTGACGACATTGTTCTAGGTTTGGTTAAGGAGCGAGTGTCTCAGGAGGATTGTGCGTCCGGTTTTATTCTCGACGGTTTTCCGCGAACGGTACCTCAGGCAGATGCTCTGATGTCTTTGCTGGATGGAATGGGTAGAAAAATCGATGTAGTCATTTCACTGGATGTCGATAACCAGGAACTGATTAACAGGTTGTCGGGAAGAAGAACCTGTCCGTCGTGTGGTAAAGGTTATCACGTTATTTATGATAAGCCGGTGAAAGAAGGTGTCTGTGATTCATGTAGCGCATCGCTGGTCCAGCGCGCAGATGATACCGAACAGACTGTCATTAACCGTTTAAAGGTGTATGAGCAGCAGACTTCATCGCTGAAATCATATTTTAAAGATTTAGGTTTGCTTAACAGTGTCTCAGGCAGTGGATCTATTGGTGAAATACAGTCTCATGTATGCACAATCATAGATAAGGGTGGTATTGGTGATCGTTCTTAAGTCTCGTCATGAGATTGACAGAATGAGGGTTGCGTGTTGCATAGTTGCAGAGGTTCTTGAAAGTTTGCGCTCTTTGGTTTGTCCCGGGGTCACTACTTTCGATCTTGAGCACTTCGCCTCTGCTGAAGCTCTCAAGCGTAATGCAAAGTGCGCTTTTCGCGACTACCACAAATATCCAAGCTCCCTGTGCTGTTCGCCCAATAATCAGGTTGTTCACGGCTTGCCAAATAAAGTCCCGCTGGACTCTGGAGATATACTGAGTCTGGATTTTGGTGTCGTGTACGATGGTTTTTATGGTGATGCTGCGATAACGGTTCCTGTTGGCCTTGTTTCCGATGCGGCACAGAAACTGATGACGGTTACTGAAGCTTCCCTGTACGCTGCTATTGAGATGGCTGTACCTGGCAACAGGTTGGGGGATGTTTCTTCCGCCGTACAGAATTATGTTGAGAGCAGGGGCTATTCCGTTGTCAGGGATTTCGTCGGCCACGGGATTGGAAGAAGCTTACATGAAGATCCGCAGATTCCGAACTATGGCTCACCGGGAAAAGGTGTAAAGCTTAAACCTGGTATGGTTCTGGCCATTGAGCCGATGATTAATGAAAAGTCTCATGAAATTGAAGTTCTGAATGATAATTGGACTGTTGTAACGTGTGATGGTGGTTTGTCTGCTCATTTTGAGCATACCGTCGCTATCACTGAGAACGGACCTGAGATACTAACGCGGATATGACTACATAATCCGTGCAAGGGGAGTTTATGAAAGTACGCGCATCTGTAAAAAAAATATGTGATAAATGCAAAATAGTTAAACGCAAGGGTGTTGTGCGTGTAATCTGCGACATCCCTAAGCATTCTCAACGTCAGGGATGAGTTATTAAAGGGGGTATTTCCATTGGCACGTATTTCAGGTATTGATTTACCAAAAAACAAGCGGATAGTTATCGCATTAACGTACATTTACGGTATAGGCAATTCTTCAGCGGAACGTATTCTTTCTGCAAGTCAGATAAATCCGGATACGCGTACCGATAAACTTACTGAAGCTGAAGTTGCCCGGCTTCGTGAAGAGATCGATCGCAATTGCAAGGTTGAAGGTGATTTGCGGCGCGAGATTTCAATGAATATAAAGCGGCTCATGGATCTTGGATGCTATAGAGGTCTTCGCCATCGTAAAGGCCTCCCCTGCAATGGTCAGCGTACAAAAACTAATGCACGCACACGTAAAGGACCTGCACGTACTGTCGCCGGTAAGAAGAAATAATTTAACTAGCCCTGGAGAATACGAATGGCAAGCCCATCAAAAAAGGTAGTTCGTAAGAAAAAAGAACGTAAAAATATTTCAAATGGTGTTGCTCATATTCAAGCGACATTCAACAACACCATAATTACTATTACGGACCCAGTAGGTAATGTTGTTGCGTGGTCGACAGCGGGAGCCAAAGGTTTCAAAGGCTCACGTAAAAGCACTCCTTTTGCGGCTCAGATAGCTGCTGAAGATTGTGCCAAGAAGGCGCAGGAACATGGAATGCGTACTGTCGAAGTTTATGTAAAGGGCCCTGGCTCCGGTCGTGAGTCCGCTCTCCGTGCTCTTCAGGCAGCCGGTTTTAGTATTAGTTTTATTAAGGATGTCACTCCGATTCCTCATAACGGATGTCGTCCTCCGAAAAGAAGAAGAGTCTGATATAAATCGTAACAACTATTAAGGGGGTTTTCATTGGCTCGATATACAGGACCTTCATGCCGTTTGTGCAGAAGAGAAAACACAGAATTGTTTTTAAAAGGCGATCGTTGCTATACCGATAAGTGTGCAATTAAACGTCGTAATTACCCCCCAGGCCAGCATGGGCAGGGGAGAACAAAAGTATCTGCATACGGCACTCAGCTGCGCGAAAAGCAAAAGGTTCGTCGTATCTATTGCATTCTCGAAAAACAATTTCGCAGTTACTTCCAGTTAGCTGACCGGATGAAGGGCGTTACTGGCGAGAATCTGCTTTCGTTACTTGAGCGTCGTTTCGACAATGTTGCCTACCGTCTCGGTTTTGCAACGTCACGCTCCGAATCTCGCCAGCTTGTTCGTCATGGCCACTTTACGATCAACGGTCGAAAAGTTGACATCCCGTCGATTCAGCTTAAGGCTGGCGATGTTATTGAGTTACGCGAAAAAAGCCGCAAAGTCGTTGCTATTAATGACGCTCTGGAAGCAGTTGTACGTCGTGGAATTCCGCAGTGGTTAGAGCTAGATCGTGATTCCTTCAAAGGCACACTGAAAGGTGTACCGACTCGTGAGGATATCACAACTCCTATCCAGGAACAGCTCATTGTTGAGCTTTACTCCAAGTAATCTCTGGATGCTGCTGATTCTAGTTTCGAACTACAACCGGGTTTCTATTTCCGGAGGAGGTAGCAATGTATAAAAACTGGCGGGACCTTATCAAGCCGAAACAGCTTCAGGTTGAAAAGGATACTCTTACAGCAACATACGGCAAATTTTATGCCGAGCCTTTTGAACGCGGCTTTGGGACTACCCTGGGTAATTCGCTCAGACGTGTACTCCTCTCTTCCCTTCAGGGCGCCGCAATTACGTCTCTTCGGATCAAAGGCGTGCTGCACGAATTTTCAGCGATTCAGGGCGTTACAGAAGATGTAACCGATATAATCCTCAATCTGAAGGGTGTCAGGCTTAAGCTTCATTCATCCGACCAGGCTGCGGTGCACTTCAAGCATAAAGGCGTTGGCATTATTACTGCCGGTGATATCATTACAGGCCACAACGTGGAAGTAATGAATCCTGACCACTATATTGCCACGTGTGGTAAAGACGCCAATCTCGAAGTAGAGATGATTGTAAAGATGGGAAAGGGTTATGTCTCTGCAGACCGGAACCGCGACGAGAAGTCTCCGGTAGGAACTATTCCAATCGATTCTATTTATACACCCATCAAGAAAGTAAACTTTTCAGTAACGAATGCTCGTGTCGGCCAGATGACCGACTATGATAAGTTGAACCTTGAGGTCTGGACAGACGGAAGTGTTAAGCCGGAAGATGCCGTTGCTTATTCAGCTAAAATATTGAAGGAACAGCTTTCCATATTCATTAACTTTGATGAGGAATTCGAACCTCAGGTAGATGAAGAATCTCAAGAGGATAAAGACAAGGTCAACGAAAACCTGTATCGTACGGTTGACGAATTGGAACTGTCGGTACGGTCGGCCAATTGTCTAAAAAATGCCGGCATCAAATTAATTGGTGAGCTGGTCACAAAATCAGAATCGGAAATGCTGAAAACTCAGAACTTTGGCCGTAAATCACTTAATGAAATAAAAGATATTCTTTCGGATATGGGTCTGACATTCGGAATGAAAATCGACAGTTTTCCTGATCCGGAGTTGATGATCAGGCTACGTGGTGAGCAGAAAGAAGAAGAGTAATTTACTATCGGGTCTAGTTTAGAAAGGAATCTTATATATGCGTCACGGTAAAGCTGGAAGAAGATTGGGCAGGAAAACGAGCCATCGCGAGGCGATGTTCAGAAATATGGTAACCTCCCTGCTGGATCACGGTAAAATTACAACGACAGATGCCAAGGCAAAAGAGATCCGTGTTGTTGCAGAGCGGATGATAACACTTGGCAAGCGCGGCGATCTTCATTCGATGCGTTTGGCTGCTTCCGTGATTCGGGAGAAGTCGGTTGTTTCGAAACTGTTTTCAACGATTGCTCCTTGTTACAAGGAACGTCTTGGCGGTTATACCAGAATAATTAAGCTTGGCATACGCCAGGGTGATGCTGCACCGCTCTCCTTGATTGAACTTGTCGAGGCTGAAATGAAACCTTCCAAGGTTAAGGCGACTCCTGTAAAACTCAAACAGGTTGTTGCAGCTGCTGCTCCTGCTGCAACTCCTGAAAGTGAAGTTTCAGCTCCTGCCGAAGCTTAAGTCAAAGTACCCTTTCATAGCTTAAGCGGGAACGGCGTGAAATAATCCACGCCGTTCCCGTTTGTATTTAATGTACAGAATGCCGGAATATCCGCATAACAGTTTAATTCTCTCCTGTTGGCACCACCTGCCGTTATCGTGCAAGCGCATTCAATTTCGTAGACATGCGTTGGCGATATTCAACAATTTCTTTTCTCAGTGAAGCCATGCGCGCCATTTTTTCATCTACAAGATTGATGTGCCGGTCCAAAACCTGCACGAGTGCCGGAATCATCCGGTCGGTTCTTTTTGCCTCACCGTATGCGGTGTAGAGATCCTGGAGTTCCTGAATTGTAAGGCCAAGTTCCTTGAGCCTGATAATGAACCTGACCCTCTTGGCTATATCCTGAGTGTAGAAACGGTTGCTCCCGTCTGAACGGGGGGCAGCCTCAATTATTCCGGCTTCCTCCCAGTAGCGCAATGTCCGGGTGGTCAGGTTCAGGCTTTTGGCCAGGTCACCAATTGAAATCAGCTCTTCATTTTCGTGTGATGAATTCATAGCAATCCCTGATTCAGTCCGCGAAGTATGTGATTCGAGAGTGCCGCTGTTAATGTGACATTAATACCGGCGTCGTGAGGTGTTTGAGTACATGACGCGCAACCGGGCTCATCTCAAGATTCCCGCGGCGATTCGGGGCAAAAACGCCCATTACGAGCAGGTCGATCTTCTTTTCACAGGCAGTGTTCAAAAGCATGTCGCCGATAGGAAAGTTTCCGGAGTTGATTGTCTCAATTCCGACATTAATGTCGTGAGTGAGCAGGAAGTTTCTGACCGCATCTAAAGAGGGATCACCATTTTCTCTCGTCGTCTTGCCGGCTACAATAACAACTGAATGCGCTTTTTGCAAGTGTGACAGAGAGTCATTGACGGCCCGGATTGATTCACGTCCTGCCTTCCATGCGATCATGACTCTGTCGCCGGCGGTGAGAAATATTCCGGAATAGGGGACGACCAGAACCGGCCTGCCGCAGGATAAGACGACACGTTCAACCAGATCAGTCGGTATGTTGATGGCAGGTGCCGAGATGTCCGCCTGTCCAAGTACGACAAGGTCAGTATAATATGCGTGCATCGTGACCAAATCGCTTACATTTGATCCCATGACTGAGCAATCATGAAACACCCACTCAGAGGTAATACCAGCATCCGAGGTTTTTGCTTCGAACAGTTGCTCAGCTTTTTCACTGTCTTTATTTTCTTTGAGCGAACGGGGTTCATAGAATGAATGGGTGATCAGGTACAGCCCTCTAAGGCGTGCGCCATGTTTGCGGGCAAACGCGATGGCAATATCAAGCCGTGATGCAGAGGCGGCTGAATTGTCGAGATGCACCAGAATATCCCTGATTCCCATGGTAGGCTCCTTCAATAAAGTAAATCGTTGTATTACAGCCAGCGTTTCCGGCGTTTATAGCTTTTTAATTCGCGGTAACTCTTCTTTTCCTTCCCTTCGCCCATGCCCAGATAAAATTCCTTAACGTCATCATTAGACTTCATCTGCTCTGTTGTGCCGCTCATGGCGACACGTCCCCCCTCCATGATATAGGCATGATCACAGATGCTGAAGGCAATATTCGCGTTCTGTTCTACCAGCAGGATGGTGGTCTTCTCCTCGGCATTGATCTTCTTGATCAGCTGGAAAATCTCCTGCACGAGCAGTGGTGCTATTCCGAGAGACGGCTCATCGAGCAGCATCAATTTGGGCCTCGCCATAAGCGCCCTGCCGATGGCGAGCATCTGCTGCTCGCCTCCGCTCAGGAACCCCGATAACTGGTTGCGTCGTTCACGAAGGCGGGGAAAATAATCATAGACCAAGTCCTTGTCCCGCTTGAAACCTGCGGCGTCTGTGCGGGTATGGCCGCCGACGATCAGGTTCTCGTCAATGGTGAGGTCTTCGAAAACCCGGCGACCTTCCATTACCTGAAATATACCTTTTCTGACGATCTCTTCCGGATCCATATTATTGATTCGCTCACCCATGAACTCAATTGAACCTGACGATACTTCGCCATCTTCGGATTTTAGCAGTCCGGATATCGCTTTGAGCGTCGTGCTTTTTCCCGCTCCGTTAGCACCGAGAAGCGCTACAATCCTCCCCTCGGGAACATGCAGAGACAGGCCTTTCAGGACAAGGATGACTCGGTTGTAGATAACTTCTGCATTGTTTATAGTCAGCATGGTGGCGAGCCTCGTGATTGAAAAGAAGGGGGCGAAGGTATCACCCCCCCTGATTAAACTTGCAGATGCTTAAAGCCCCAGCCATTCTTTCTTGCGGGCAGTTTCAACGTCCTGGACTTTTGACATTTTACCACCCTTGATAACATAGATTGTGGTCTTGGTGGTTGGGCGGTGGTCGGTAGCAGTGTAGGTTATCGGTGGGACCAGTCCGCCGGTATCGAAGTTCTTGAGGGTTTCAAGAGCGTTCTTGATACCTTCCCCGTTCAGTTGTTTGTTCTTGTCAGCTATCCTGAGCCCCTCGGCCCAAACCAGACCGTAACTCCAACCGCGAACATATACCGTATCCCGCTCTGCTTTCGGGGAGTGCTTCTTGTTCCAGTCAAGCAGTGCTTTCATGCCCTTTACATTTTCACCATAAGCTGCATGGGTTGCCATGCCGTAAACGCCTTCAGCAGCCTCTTTGGCGAGCTTGGGGAGTGCCTCGGTCATGCCGTAGTTGCCAAGGAAGAAGACCGTTTTAATGCCGAGTTTCTTCGCGTCCTTGAGAAGATTGGCGCATGGGGCGACGGTTGTCTGAACATATGCGTAATCAGGGTTCTTTCTCTGCATGCTGAGGAGGTTGGAGGTTACATCCTGAACCGGTGCTGGAATTATCTCTTCGTGTACAAGATCGATACCCAGTTCCTTGGCGTATTGTCTGCCTGCTTCGATAGGTGCTTTACCGAAACCGTGGTTGGGATAGATGAATGCGACCTTTGCAGCTTCTTTCCCTTTCCAGTTCTTTTTAACAAAATCGAGAAAACCGCGGATCTGATCAGAATAGCTGGCACCAACGAAAAAGTTATAGGGTGTTTTGGCTGGATCGGTCAGGTGGCCGGAGTAGGAAGCAGAAAAATAGGGAATTTTGTCCTTGGCGATGGTGTCCTTAAGCGCTTCCGTGTCGCCGGTTCCCCATCCGTTGATCATTACAACCTTGTCCGACTCGACGAATTTTTTGTACGCGGCGTTGGCCTGCGGGATTTTGTACGCATAGTCGACATTTACGAGCTCAATCTTTTTGCCGTTGACTCCACCCTTTGCGTTGATCGAGGCGATCGCGTCCTGTACACCGTCGGCAAATGGTTTGCCGACGTCGGCCGTGACGCCGGTCAGGTCCCATAAACCACCGACTTTGATCGTCTCCGCCGCAAACGAAGTTGATGCGACGGTCACTACTGCTGCCACTGTTGCCAGAATTCTTTCTAATTTCATACCTACCTCCCTTTCTCTGTTTGTACTGCCTCCATCCGAATGTAACTTCCTGATCCATACACGTCATAAAGCCACTGTGAGTTCCGCGGATACCACCCCTTTCCTGATATCAAACATCAGTGTGAAAAAGGATAGAGTTTCCAATAGTTCTTGATGCTGTGCCAGCGGGCCGCCATGCCTGCCGGTTCAAATAGGATGAAGATGACAACAAAAAGACCAAAAACCAATTCTTTCATGGCAGCCAACTTGGCAACCAGTAAAGGAAAAGGGCCGGCCAGTGCTGAAGTTAACAGTCTGAGCAGTTCAGGAAGCAGTGTTATAAAAATAGCACCGTAGATTGATCCGAGAATGCTGCCGAGCCCGCCGATAATGATCATGCCAAGATAGTCGATGGCTACTGTGACCGGAAAAGTTTCGGGAGAAATGATTTTGGCATGATATGCCACCAGCGCTCCGGCGACTCCAACATAAAAGGAGCTGATGCCGAAAGAGAGTAGTTTGTATTTCAGTATGTTTACACCCATCACCTCCGCTGAAATGGCTTGATCCCGGATAGCGACAAAAGCCTTGCCAACCTTGGTGCGAAACAGGTTTTTTGCGAATAGCACAGCCATTGTTGCAATTATGAAAATCAGGAAGAACATTCTGACATCAGTGTCAAAGGCAAAGCTGCCAATTTTCGGAGCCGCTATGGAGAGACCGTTTACGCCGCCGGTAACCGATTCCCATTTAACTACAATAAATTCAACAATAAAATGAGCAGCCAGCGTAGCCATCGCCAGATAGAGTCCCTTGATACGTAAAGAGGGTATGCCGACAAACATCCCTAAGAAAGCTGTCAAAAGCCCTGCAAGAGGGATGCAAACGTAGAACGGCAGTCCAAACCGTGTGCCGAGATAACCGCAGGAGAAGGCACCAATAGCCATGAAAGCGGCATTGCCGAGTGAAATCTGGCCGGTGAATCCTGTCAGGATATTGAGGCCTATTGCGCCTATTACGGCGATACCGATGCGGTTAACGATATCAAGCACATATCCGGGGGTATAGAGCGGGAGGGTGAAGAGCAGGCAGAGAAATAATCCCAGCATTACACGGGCACTCTTTGATTCAAAAATAGTCATGTCTGCTGAATATGAAGTTTTGAAATCACCGCAACGCATAGAGCCTCACTTTGGAGTAAATATAGCTGGTTATACCCTTTCGATCTTCTTTTTACCGAAAAGACCGTACGGTTTGAACATTAGAATCAGGATCAGGGCGATGTATGGCGCCACCTCTTTTGCACCTCCGCCGACCAGTGGGTCAACGTAACCTCCGGATAGGTTTTCAAGTACACCGATTATTATTCCACCTACAATGGCTCCCAGAATGCTGTCAAGTCCGCCAAGGATGACAACCGGCAGGACTTTAAGCCCCATGAAACTAAGAGACATATCGATTCCCCCCCGGATCGTGCCGAGCAGGATACCCCCCACAGCTGAAACAATGGCGGATATGGCCCAGGATATGGCGAACATTTTTTTAACGCTGATCCCCATTGAGAGGGCGACTTGCTGGCTCGAAGCTGTAGCCCGCATAGCAACGCCGGTTTTAGAATATTTAAAAAACAAGGTAAGTAGAGTCACCAGGAATGTAACGCAACCGATGGCGTACAGATAGCCCTGAGAAACCGGAATCGGTCCGATCTGCACCGGTGCACTCGGAAAAACCTCCGGGAAAGGTATGGTGTCGGTTCCGTAAGCCAGCTGAAGAAGCGCCTTCAGGATGCTTGATAAACCGAGAGTAACCATAATAACTGAAATCAGGTGGGAACCTATTAGAGGGCGCAATATTACTCGCTCAATTATTACGCCGAGCAGCGCCGAGAAAGCGAAGGTGATCAAGATCGCCTGCCAGAGGGGAATCTGGTATTTGGAGAGCAGGTTGAGGCAGAGGTATGCTCCGACCATCAGGAACTCGCCCTGCGCCAGGTTAAGAGCGCTGGTGGCCTTGTAGATGATGACGAATCCGGTCGCAACCAGCGCATAAATACTGCCGACCACGAGTCCGTTGATTAGAAGTTGCAGGAGAAAAGTGACATCCATAGTGGCTACTCCGCTCAGGTTGTTCTGATGGTGACGGTGGTTTTGATGTGCCCCGATTTACCGTCGGAAAAGTCAACCGTGGTGTCGATCGGAACTGCGTCGATCCCTGCGTTAAGGGCGTCAATAATCTCTTTGTAAATCACGCCGACCGTTTTTCGTCGCACCTTGCCGGTGCGGGTCAGTTCACCCTCGTCCGCATCCAACTCCTTATAGATGATCGCAAAGCGTGCAATCCTCGCCTGTTCAGGCATGCCGGCATTCGCAACGGCAATTTCTCCGGCTATCAGATCATTGACTTCGGGTCGGGAAGTCAGGTCGGCAAAGGTCATATATGACAACTTGTTGTCCCCGGCCCATTTCCCCACAATACGGCTGGAAATGCTGATAAGGGCAACCAGCGGAACCCCGTTCCCGCCAATAACGATCGCTTCTGCGATATACGGCGAGAAACGGAGGTTGTTTTCAATCTGCTGTGCAGAAAATTTGGATCCATCCGGCAGGGTCAACACATCACCGACCCTGTCTGATATCGTGATATGACCATGCGGATCCAGAAAGCCGGTATCGCCAGATCTGAGCCAGCCATCAGCGGTAATCGCCTGACGGGTTGCCTCCTCTTCGCCGTAATATCCCTTGAAGACTCCGGCACTTCTCGAAAGTATTTCGCCGTTCTCGTCAATCCTGATCTCGGTGCCGGGCAGCGGCAGTCCGACAGTCGTCCCCTTAACACCGCCGTTGCGATGCATGCAGGTTATTCCGGCGATCTCAGTCTGGCCGTAGAGCTGTTTGAGGTTGACTCCTATCGCATGGAAAAATCTGAATACGCCGCTGCCTAGCGAGGCTCCACCGGTCAGTGCCGAACGGACATGTGAAAGGCCGAGCCGATCCCTGAGCGCCCTGAACAGGAGGATTTCGGCACAGAAGCGCCCGATCTGCAGAGAGAGCGGCGGCGGTGTCCCCGCCAGCAGGCAGTCGGCATAGCGCTCGCCGACCGGCATGAACGTGTCGAACATGAATTTCTTGAACGGGGTCGAGTCCATCATCCTGACGCGTACGGAGGCTGCGATTGATTCCCATACCTTGGGTGGGGAGAGCATGATATGCGGCCCGATTTCACGCAGGTCGGCCATTGCGGTCTCCTGTTTTTCTGGAAAGTTGACCGTATAGCCGACGACAAGCGGGGCGGCAATCGACATGAGCTGTTCGCCGAACCAGGCCAGCGGGAGGAGGGATACGAATTCATCCTCCGATTTTTTTGGATCGGCTTCATTGAAGGCGAGGCTCATGCTGATCAGGTTCCGGTAGGAGAGCATAGCACCCTTGGGGTGCCCTGTCGTTCCCGAGGTCAGGCAGATGATGGCGGTATCATCGCCTCTTCCCGCCGCAATCAATTCCTCGAACAGTTCCGGTTGCCGACTTCCGAGTGCCGCGCCCGATTCCTGAACAGTTTCGAGGCTTGAAAGAAGTTCATCATGGTATTTCCGCATCCCGCGCTTCTGGATAAAGATGATGCGGCGGAGGTTGGGGAGACGGTCCCGCTGGTCAAGCAGCTTGTCTACCTGTTCCTGGCCCTCGGCGATGACAAAGCTGACGTCGAACTGCTCGATCGCTCCGGCCACCTCCTGCGGGGTTGATTCTTGGTACAGCGAAAGAGCGATGCCGCCGACCGCCTGGGCAGCAATCTCGGCGAAAAGTGACTCCGGGCGGTTGTTTCCTATGATCGCCAGCTTTTCGCCGGGAGTAAAGCCGAGTGAGTAAAGCCCAAGCGCTAGGGTCCGGACCTCGTCAAGATACTGCTGCCAGCTGCAGTTCTGCCAGATGCCGAGCCCTTTTTTCCGGAGGGCCGTTCTCTTTGGGCCGAGCGCCGCGGACCGGGCCTGCAGCAGTTTGGGAAATGTCATGTCGTCAAGATCAATATGCACCTAGAGCCCCTCCAGATCTTCATCGCCAAGATAGGCCTTGATAACGTTCGGATCCTGCTGAACCTGTTCCGGAGTACCTCCGGCAATCTTTTTGCCGAAATCCAGTACACAGACGGAATTGGAAATATCCATGACAACACCCATATCATGTTCGATCATGATGATCGTAATGCCCCGGGCTTCGTTGGTGTCAAGAATAAAGCGGACCATATCTTCAGTTTCTTCAAGGTTCATCCCCGCCATCGGTTCATCCAGAAGGAGCAGTTTCGGGTCAAGCGCCAGCGCACGCGCCAGCTCCACCCGCTTTTGGAAGCCGTATGCGAGCGTGCCGACGATCGATTTTCGAATGCCTTGTATTTCGAGGAATTCGATGATTTCCTCGCAATACTCGCGGTGCCTGGTCTCTTCCGCCTGGGCTGGTCCATAGTACAGGCCGCCGGTAATCAGGCCGGCGTGCTGGTGCAGGTGCCGACCGATCATGAGGTTGTCTATGACACTCATTCCCTTGAACAGTGCAATGTTCTGGAATGACCGAGCGATTCCCCGCATGGTCCTTCCATACGGGGGGAGCCGGGTAATGTCCTGGTCTTCATAGCGTACCGTGCCCTGCTGCGGGTGGTACAGGCCGCTGATGCAGTTAAGCATAGAGGATTTGCCGGCGCCGTTCGGACCGATGATGGCGAAGATCTCGCCCTGTTGGACTTCGAAGGAGACGCCCGAAAGAGCGCGGACGCCGCCGAAATTGAGCTGGATGTCACTGCAGGAAAGCTGAACCATCGAAACAACTCCTTGTGGTGGCTCTCTAAAACGATGGTATTTTAATGTGCATGTCTCTGCTGCTGCATAAATTCTTCCCTTGACGTAAGGGGATAGTGTCGCTGGGCCGTAAATAACGCTGCATTTACCGTCGAGTAATAACGCTATTGCAGGCTTGTTATTACCGAAATATCACTGTTTGCAATGTCCTGTCAAACAAAATATTGGCGATACAAAAATATGTTTTATTTTGTGTTGACATGGACGTAAGGTCAACAGTACATTTTGTATGCTGCAAACACTACTTCCATATGACTGCGGGGGATAACCGTAATGGATAAACCTGTTCTAAAAGATTCGATTCTCGAAATACGGGGAAGGATTGCTGTTGTTACTTTCGGGCGTGACGACGTGCGCAATGCCCTGACCGGCACCGCCCTTGTAGAGGACCTGCTGGATACCCTTGCCTGGGTTAACCGTGCCGAAGAAGTCTCGGTACTTGTTCTGACCGGTGCCGGGTCCGCCTTCTCATCCGGCGGCAACGTGCGGGAAATGAGTGAGAGAGGAGGAATATTCGGCGGGTCGGTTCAGCAGATCCAGGATCAGTACCGGCGTGGTATCCAGCGGATTCCGCTGGCAATGGAAGCTGCTGAAGTTCCGCTGGTGGCGGCGATCAACGGGCCGGCAATCGGTGCCGGATTCGATCTTGCTTGCATGTGTGACCTGCGGCTTGCTTCAACTACTGCGGTCATGGGAGAGACTTTTGTCAATCTTGGCATAATACCGGGCGATGGCGGCGCCTGGTATCTGCAGCGCCTGGTCGGATATCAGCGCGCTGCCGAACTTACCCTCACCGGGCGGCTCGTTTCGGCGCCGGAGGCATTGGCTCTCGGAATTGTGCTGGAGGTTGCGGAGCCGGAGTTGCTGCTCGGGAGGACGCTGGAGCTGGCCGACCAGATCGCTTCCAAGCCGCCGCGGGCGGTGCGGTTGACCAAGCGGCTCCTCAAGTATGCCCAGCGCGGTACCTTGCCGGACTTTCTGGACCTGTCTGCCTGCTTTCAGGGGATGGCCCACCACACCGACGACCACGCCGAGGCGGTCAGTGCGTTTCTGGAAAAGCGCCCGGGGGTCTATTCCGGCAGCTGAGCCGGGCGGGCTCAGGCGCCCGACATTCCACTGTCCCTGATCACTGTGTAATAACATGATTATATCAACGCGGGTAATCATGGACGGATCTGCTATTATGCCAGTAGATCCATTGACGCTAACGGTTTACGGTTGTTGGGCCGGAAGCTCATATTTTGGATAGTGTCTGGTATGTTAGGTTGGAAGGTCTCCGATTTGAAGATATCAAAATAATGTTTGACAGAAAATCATCGCTGATTTATGTTACTTTTACGTAAGGTTAACGCGTGGACGGGGTATCAGTTTTCGAGGGAGGCTGCAGATGAGTTCATATCCGACGTTGAATTTCGATCTTGGTGAAACCGCCGATTTGTTGAGGGATACCGTCAAAGCGTTTGCCCGGGCGGAAATAGCTCCACGGGCGGCCGATATTGATCGCGAAAATCATTTTCCGATGGATCTCTGGCGGAAGATGGGAGATCTGGGGCTGCACGGCATCACCGTTTCCGAAGAGTATGGCGGCGCCGGTATGACTTATCTGGAGCATGTCGTGGCCATCGAGGAGATCAGCCGCGCATCTGCAGCCGTTGCACTGGCGTACGGCGCCCATTCCAACCTCTGCATCAACCAGATTTATCGCAATGCCAATGAAGAACAGAAGCGGCGTTACCTCCCCAAACTCATTAGCGGCGAACATGTCGGCGCACTCGCGATGAGCGAGGCCGGTGCCGGGTCTGATGTCGTCAGCATGCGGCTGAGGGCTGACCGGCGGGGTGACCGCTTCATACTGAACGGCACCAAGATGTGGATCACCAACGGTCCCCACGCCGACACGCTGCTGGTGTATGCCAAGACGGATATCAACGCCGGCTCGAAGGGGATTACCGCGTTCCTGATCGAGAAGGGATTCAAAGGGTTTTCCACCGCCCAGAAGCTCGACAAGCTCGGCATGCGCGGCTCCGATACCTGCGAACTGGTGTTCGAGGATTGCGAAGTGCCGGCTGAAAATGTAGTGGGGATGGTCGGCGACGGTGTCAAGATCCTGATGAGCGGTCTGGATTACGAGCGGGCGGTGCTGGCAGCCGGACCCCTCGGCATCATGCGGGCCTGCATGGATGTCGTTATTCCCTATATCCACGAGCGGCGGCAGTTCGGCAAGGCCATCGGCGAGTTTCAGCTGATGCAGGGCAAGATTGCCGATATGTACAGCACGATGAATGCCTGCCGGGCCTATGTGTACGCGGTGGCGCACGCCTGCTGCGGCAGGAACGCGATCAGGAAGGATGCGGCCGGTGCTATTCTGTATGCCGCAGAAAAGGCGACCTGGATGGCGCTTGAAGCGATCCAGATCCTCGGCGGCAACGGCTATATCAACGAATACCCGACCGGCCGGCTGCTGCGCGATGCGAAGCTGTACGAGATCGGCGCCGGCACCAGCGAGATCCGGCGGATGCTGATCGGGCGCGAACTGTTTGCGGAAACGGCCTGACACGAAACCATGATCAAGGAGATCAACCCACAATGTCCATACTGAAAAGCAGCGTCCGTCCCCAGGCGGATGAATTCCGCGCCAATACCGAGTTGATGACCTCACTGGTAGCCGATCTCCGCGGAAAGGTGCTGAAGATCAAGCAGGGTGGTGGTGAAAAAGCCTGCAACAAGCATACGGAACGGGGCAAGCTCCTCCCCCGCGAACGGATCCGGCAGCTGCTGGATGTCGGGTCGCCGTTCCTTGAGTTTTCGCAGCTGGCAGCGTGGGGGATGTACGGCGCCGATATTCCCGCCGCCGGGATCATCACCGGCATCGGCCGGGTATCCGGGGTCGAGTGCGTGATCGTCACCAACGATGCCACGGTCAAGGGGGGGACCTATTTCCCGCTCACTGTGAAAAAACACCTGCGAGCCCAGGAAATTGCCGGCGACAACGCTCTCCCCTGCATCTACCTGGTCGATTCGGGGGGGGCAAACCTTCCGCAGCAGGATGAGGTGTTTGCCGACCGGGACCATTTCGGGCGGATCTTCTTCAACCAGGCCAACCTGTCGTCGCGAGGCATTCCCCAGATCGCGGTCGTCATGGGCTCCTGCACCGCCGGCGGCGCCTATGTGCCGGCCATGTCCGACGAGAGCATCATCGTCAAAAATCAGGGAACGATCTTTCTGGCCGGCCCGCCGCTGGTCAAGGCCGCCATCGGCGAAGTCGTCACTGCCGAAGAGCTGGGGGGGGCTGACGTGCATTGCCGGACGTCCGGCGTGACTGACCACTACGCCGCCAACGACGGCCATGCCCTGGAACTGGCCCGGCGGGCCGTCGCCAACCTGAACCGGGTCAAGCAGCCGCGGCTGGCGGTCAAGGCTCCGGTGGAGCCGCTCTACCCGCCGGAAGAGCTGTACGGGATCATTCCGTCCGACACCCGCAAGCCGTACGACGTCCGCGAGGTGATCGCCCGGATCGTCGACGGTTCCGAGTTTGACGAATTCAAACAGCTCTACGGAGCGACGCTGGTGTGCGGCTTCGCCCATATCTGGGGGTATCCGGTCGGCATCGTGGCCAACAACGGCATCCTCTTTTCCGAGTCGGCGCTCAAGGGGGCGCACTTCATCGAGCTCTGCAGCCAGCGGGGCATCCCGCTGGTATTCCTGCAGAACATCTCCGGCTTCATGGTCGGCAGCAAGTATGAGGCGGGGGGGATCGCCAAGGACGGTGCCAAGATGGTGACCGCCGTCGCCTGTGCCAAGGTGCCGAAGTTTACGGTCATCATCGGCGGGAGTTTCGGCGCCGGCAATTACGGCATGTGCGGCCGGGCCTACTCCCCCCGGTTTCTCTGGATGTGGCCCAACGCCCGCATCTCGGTCATGGGGGGAGAGCAGGCCGCCAGCGTCCTGGCGCAGGTCAAGCGCGACGGCTATGAATTGCGGGGCGAAACCTGGCCGGTCGAGGAGGAGGAAGCCTTCAAGAAGCCGATCCGCGACCAGTATGAAACCCAGGGGCATCCCTACTACGCCAGCGCCCGGTTATGGGACGACGGCATCATCGATCCGGTCGATACCCGCATGACGCTCGGTCTGGGGATTTCGGCCTCCCTCAATGCCCCAGCCGAGAAGACGGAATTCGGCATTTTCAGGATGTAGCTGTATTAGGTTTGAAAACATTCCCTCTCCCTGAGGACCCTCAGGGCCTAAAGGAGAGGGCTAGGGTGAGGGGGAAATCTCGGTATTCTATACCACTTCCGCCCCTCATCCGGCCTTCGGCCACCTTCTCCCTCAGAGAGAAGGAATCTAAGTAATTGAGAAAGACACTCTCATGAACGAACAGACAATTATTACTCATATTGATGACCGCGGCCGGGCATCGCTGACTATGAACCGTCCGGAACTGCACAACGCCTTTGACGATGCGATTATCTCCGACCTGACCGACGCGCTGAGGCAGCTCGATGATGACCCCGATGTCCGGGTCGTGGTCCTCGCGGCCAGCGGCAGGAGCTTCTCTTCCGGGGCCGACCTGAACTGGATGCGGCGGATGGCCGACTACTCCCGTGAACAGAACCTGGCTGATGCCGAGGGGCTGGCGGAGCTGATGCGCACCCTCGACACGCTTTCCAAGCCGACGATCGCCCTGGTCCAGGGGGCCGCGTACGGCGGCGGCGTCGGCCTGGTGGCCTGCTGCGACATCGCGATTGCGACCGTGCAGGCTTCGTTCTGCCTGTCGGAGGTCAAGCTCGGCCTCATTCCGGCGGTCATCTCCCCCTACGTGGTCGCCGCAATCGGCTCCCGGGCTGCGCGGCGCTATTTCCTGAGCGCCGAGACCTTCGACACCGGAGAAGCGCACCGGCTCGGGCTGGTGCACGTGGTCGTCGCCGACCAGCAGGAGCTCGCCGCGGAGGCGGAGCGCATGGTTGTCCGGCTCCTCGCAAACGGCCCCGGCGCCATGGCCGCCGCCAAGAACCTGGTTGCGGCGGTAGCCGGCCGCCACGTAGATGATGCCCTGATCGCCGATACCGCCGGAAGGATTGCCGACCAGCGCTCATCGCCGGAAGGGAGGGAAGGGCTCTCGGCTTTTCTCGAAAAACGCCGGTCGGCATGGGTGAGGGAATAACGATGAGTCCGACTCGCTATTGGGAAGATCTCGTCGAAGGTGAGCCGCTCGACTGCCGACCGGTTGTACTCGGGCTCGATGAGGTCGTCGAATTTGCCCGGAAATACGATCCGCAGCAGTTTCATGTCGATCACGAATTTGCCGCTGCCTCCCGCTTCAAGGGGATAATAGCCTCGTCGCTGCACACGCTGTCAGCCTGTACGCGGGTTATTGTCGATGCGCAGAAAGATGTTGAGATCCTGATCGGTCTCGGTATGCTGGAGGTCGGACTGCCGAACGCGGTCCGCCCAGACGACATCCTGATGGTTGACGCGTACTGGTCGGATCTGAGACGCTCCGCGAGCAAGCCGGGGCAGGGGCTGGCAACGGTACGGTTCACGGTGCGGAACCAGCACAAGGAAACGGTCCTGGAGTCCGGTTACAAGTATATGATCGCCTGTCGAACCAGTGAATTAACTTCCTAGATACAAAGGACGGCACCCTATGTTTGATACAATCCTGATCGCCAACCGCGGAGAAATCGCCTGCCGCGTGATTCGCACCGCACAGCGGCTCGGCATCCGCACCGTGGCCGTCTACTCCGATGCCGATGCTGATTCTCTCCATGTCGCACTGGCGGATGAAGCCCACCATATCGGCCCGTCTGCCGCCCGCGAGAGCTACCTGGTCGCCGACCGTATCCTTGAGGTGGCGAAACTGAGCGGTGCGCGTGCGGTCCACCCCGGCTACGGCTTTCTTTCCGAGAATGCCGCCTTTGCCGAGGCGTGCGCCGGAGCGGGAATCGTATTTATCGGCCCGCCGGTCGGGGCGATCCGCGCCATGGGTTCGAAGAGCGCCGCAAAGGAGATCATGGGAGCTGCCGGTGTCCCGCTGGTGCCCGGCTACCACGGCAGCGAGCAGGGAGTCGGATTCCTGCAGGGTGAAGCGGACCGGATCGGCTATCCGCTGCTGATCAAGGCCAGTGCCGGCGGCGGCGGCAAGGGGATGCGGGTCGTCGGGCAGAGCGCCGAATTTGCCGACGCGCTGGCCGGTGCGCGCCGGGAAGCGATGTCGAGTTTCGGCGACGACCATGTCCTGCTGGAGCGGTACCTTACCAGACCGCGCCATATCGAAATTCAAGTGTTTGCCGACAGCCACGGCAATGCTCTGCATATCTTCGAGCGGGACTGCTCGATCCAGCGCCGCCATCAGAAGGTTATCGAGGAGGCCCCGGCCTTCGGCATGACCCCCGCCCTGCGGCAGAAGATGGGCGGGGCCGCTGTCGCCGCCGCCCGGGCCATCGGCTACGTCGGCGCCGGAACGGTCGAATTCCTGCTCGACGAGGACGGCTCCTTCTACTTCATGGAGATGAATACCCGTCTGCAGGTGGAGCATCCGGTAACCGAGATGATCAGCGGTCTAGACCTGGTGGAATGGCAGCTGCGGGTCGCGGCGGGGGAGGCGATGCCGCTCGGCCAGGAACAGCTCGCCATCAGCGGTCATGCGATCGAGGCACGCATCTACGCCGAGGACCCGTCGCGCGACTTTCTCCCTTCAATCGGCACGCTGCACCACCTGCGGACGCCGCATGAAAGCGCCCATGTCCGCATCGATTCCGGTGTGCGCCAGGGGGATGAGGTCAGCATCCATTACGACCCGATGATCGCCAAACTGATCGTCTGGGACAGCGACCGGAATGCCGCCATCCGCCGCATGAGGAGTGCGCTGGCCGATTTCCAGGTCGTGGGGGTGACCACCAATACCGGCTTCCTCGGCAATGTCGTCGCCCACCCGGCCTTTTCCGGGGGAGAAATCGACACCGGCTTCATCGAGCGCTATCGGGATGCGCTGTTCCCGGAGTCTGCTCCGGCATCGGACCGCACCCTGGCGCTGGCGGCGCTCGACCTGATGTTGAGCCGCTCCGCCGAAGCAGAGTCCCGGGCGAAGGGGTCGCATGATCCCTATTCACCCTGGCACGAGACCTGCGGCTGGCGGCTCAACAGCGACAACTATCACCATCTTCATTTCATCGATGAAGAGCGGATCGTCACGGTAGTCGCCCATTACCGGCCGTCAGGATTCCTGCTCGACCTCCCGGGCGGCAGCATGCTCGTCCGCGGCGAGAGGAACGGCGAGGAAGAGCTCTGTGCGGAACTGGCCGGAACGCGGATAAAGGCGACCGTGATCCGCAATGGTGCCGTCCTCACGGTCCTCGACCGGGGGAAGAGCCACCAGCTCATGATCCACAGCCTGCACTCGGCAGGGGAACAGGATGAAGCGACAGCAGGGCGCCTGACCGCCCCGATGCCGGGCAAAATCGTGGCGGTCATGGTTGCGAGCGGAGTCAGGGTTGAAAGGGGTACGCCGCTCCTGATCATGGAGGCGATGAAGATGGAACATGCCATCAACGCACCATGCACCGGCTGCGTAGCCGAATTTCATTACCCGGTCGGAGCGACCGTCAACGAGGGGGCCGAGCTGCTTGATTTCACCGCCGAAGCCGAAGCGGCGAAGCCATGAGAATTCCAAAACGGGTGAAAATGGTGGAGGTCGGCCCCCGGGACGGACTGCAGAACGAAGCGACGACCGTTCCGACCGATGTGAAGATAGAGCTGGTCAACCGGCTTTCGGCGACCGGTCTCAGCGCCATCGAAGTTACCAGTTTCGTGTCGCCGAAATGGGTGCCGCAGATGGCGGACAATGCCGCTGTGATGCTCGGCATCACCCGCCGTCAGGGAGCCAGTTATCCGGTCCTGGTGCCGGGGATGCAGGGTTTCGAAGCGGCCGTCGCCGCCGGCGCCGAGGAGATCGCCGTTTTCGCCGCCGCTTCCGAAACGTTTTCCCAGCGCAATATCAACTGCTCCATTGCCGAAAGCCTTGAGCGCTTCGTCCCGGTAATTGCCGCCGCCCGCCGGCGCAACATCAAGGTGCGCGGCTATGTTTCCTGCGTGCTGGGGTGCCCTTACCAGGGGGACGTCGCGCCGGAGGCCGTAGCCCAGGTCGCCCTGCGGCTTTTGGAGATGGGGTGCTACGAGATATCGCTCGGCGATACGGTCGGCTTCGGCACGCCACTCAGGGTCCAGACGCTGATCAAAAAGGTTGCGGCTGTGGTTCCGCGGCGGCGTCTTGCTGTGCACTTTCATGATACCTACGGCCAGGCGCTGGCCAATATCCTGGCGTCGCTCGAACTGGGGATATCCGTTGTAGATAGTTCGGTGGCCGGGCTGGGGGGGTGCCCCTATGCCGAAGGGGCCGCCGGAAATGTCGCCAGCGAAGACCTGCTCTACATGCTGAACGGCATGGGGGTTGAAACCGGCGTCGATCTGACCGGACTGATCTCGGCCGGTTTATATATTTCAAATTTTCTGGGTCGCCCGTCCGGCTCCAGGGTTGCGCGGGCGGTAGGTGCTGAAGAACGGGTGTGACGCTGAAATTAACGGTCAGTCAGGATTCCACCTTGGTAAAGGTGCATCAAGCGTTCATTTTCAAATTAAAATCGGAGGTTATCATGTCCCAACAACTAACCCACACCGTCGGAAGCCTTCTGGACGACATGGCCCGGCGCTTTCCAGGCAACGAAGCGCTCGTCTACCCTGAGCGGAACCTGCGCTACACGTACAAACAGTTCAACGACGCCTGCCGCCTGATCGCCAAGGGGCTGCTCCGGATGGGGATCAAAAAAGGTGACAATATCGCGATCTGGGCCTACAACGTCCCGGAGTGGGTGCTGCTGCAGTTCGCCTCCGCCAAGATCGGCGCGGTCCTCGTCACGGTCAACACCAGCTACAAATCGGCCGAGCTGGAATACATCCTGGAGCAGTCCGACTCCACCTCGCTCTTCATGGTCGGCTCCTTCAAGGATACGGACTATGTCGAAACCCTCGCCGGCGTCGTCCCGGAACTGGCCGGGTCGGAACCTGGCAGGCTGGTCTGCCCCAGGCTCCCCTTCCTGAAAAACGTCGTCTATATCGGGGCGACAACCCCCGCCGGCATGGTCAACTTCGACAGCATCAGCAAGCTGGGGGAGGGGGTAACCGACGCCGAACTGGCCGCCGTCGAAGCGACGCTGGAGTGCCACGAAACCATCAACATGCAGTACACCTCCGGCACCACCGGCTTCCCCAAGGGGGTCATGCTGACCCACTACAACATCGTCAACAACGGCTTCAACATCGGCGAATGCATGAAGCTGACGCCATCAGACCGCCTCTGCATCCCGGTCCCCTTCTTCCACTGCTTCGGCTGCGTCCTCGGGGTCATGGCCTGCGTCACCCACGCCACGACCATGGTGCCGGTGGAGATCTTCGATCCCTTGAAAGTCCTGCAGACGATTGAAAAAGAGAAATGCACCGGCGTCCACGGCGTGCCGACCATGTTCATCGCCGAACTGGAACATCCCGATTTCGCGACCTTCGACCTCACCACCCTCCGCACCGGCATCATGGCCGGCTCCAACTGCCCGATCGAAGTCATGAAGAAGGTCAACAGCGACATGCACGCCTCCGAAATCACCATCGCCTACGGCCAGACCGAGTCATCGCCGGTCATCACCCAGACCCGCACCGACGACGCCATTGAGCTGCGCGTCGCCACCGTCGGCCGGTCGCTTCCCGATGTGGAAGTCAAGATCGTCGACATCGAGAGCGGCGAAACCCTCCCCCCCGGCAAGCAGGGGGAACTCTGCACCCGCGGCTACCACGTCATGAAGGGGTACTACAAGATGCCGGAAGAGACCGCCCGGGCCATCGACGTTGACGGCTGGCTGCACACCGGCGACCTGGCGATCATGGACGAGAACGGCTACTGCAAGATTACCGGCCGCATCAAGAACATGATCATCCGCGGCGGCGAGAACATCTACCCCCGCGAGATCGAGGAGTTTCTCTACACCCACCCCAAAGTCTCCGACATCCAGGTCTACGGCGTGCCGGACCGCAAGTTCGGCGAGCAGGTCATGGCCGCGATCATCCTCAAGAAGGGTATGACCATGAGCGAAGACGAGGTGCGCGACTTCTGCCGGGACAAGATCGCCAACTACAAGATCCCGAAGTACGTCAAGTTCGTCGACGGCTATCCGATGACCGCCTCCGGCAAGATCCAGAAATTCAAGATGCGGGAGATGGCGATCAAGGAGCTGCAGCTGGAGGATACGGGCGCGACGGCGTGACCACCTACAACCGCACCCGCTTCCTGCTGGCCCGCTGGTCGATCTTTGCGGTGCTGACCGCCATCTACATGCTGGTATTTTTTCACCGCATGGCGCCGGCGGTAATTTCCGCCGACCTGATGAAGGCCTTCAATACGTCGGGTGCAGCCCTCGGGTCGCTGGCGGCGATGTATTTCTACATCTACACCGCCATGCAGATCCCGGCCGGCGTGCTGGCCGACACCCTGGGGGCCCGGGTTACGGTGTCATCCGGCACGCTTGTGGCCGGGTGCGGCTCGATCCTGTTCGGCATGGCCGATACCTTTGCCGGCGCTTCCGCCGGGCGTGCCCTGGTCGGACTGGGAGTTTCGGTGGTGTTTGTCGGGCTGTTCAAGAGCAACAGCCTCTGGTTCAGCGACCGCAATTTCGGCATGATCAGCGGGCTGACGCTGCTCCTCGGCAACGTCGGCGCGATCGCCTCTGCCGGCCCGCTGGCGGGGGTGCTGCGCAGCCATTCCTGGCGCTCCGTATTTCTGGTGCTGGGGGGCGTCACGCTGCTGCTGGCAGTCCTGTCGGCACTGATCGTGCGCAATCGCCCCGAGGATATGGGGTTTCCCTCCATACGGGAAATGGAAGGGAAGGCGAGCCATCCCCCCAGCAGGCGGCATTGGTGGGCAGACCTGAAGAGCGTCGTCGCCACCGGCTCCGCCTGGCCGGTATTGTGGGTTGATCTCGGCATGGTCGGCAGCATGCTGGCGTTTGTCGGCCTCTGGGCGATCCCGTTCCTGCGTGATGTCCACGGCCTGGCCCGCTCGGCGGCCGCAGAATATACCACCTTCGCGCTGGCCGGTTTTGCGGTCGGCTCCATGCTGGCCGGCTGGTTCTCGGATCGCATCGGCCGCCGCAAGCCGGTCATCCTTGGGGGCACGCTTCTCTACGCATCGGCGTGTCTCGGCCTGGCCTATCTGCCGTGGCACCCCGGACCGTTCGGCATCGCCCAGTTTGCCCTGCTCGGCCTCAGCGCGGGCGGCTTTGTCGTAACATTTGCCAACGCCAAGGAGGTCGTCGCACCCGCACTGTCCGGCATGGCGGTTGGCCTGGTGAACACGGGGCTCTTTTTCGGGGCCGCAGTGATGCAGCCGCTGTTTGGATGGGCACTGGACCTGCGCTGGAACGGCCTGATTGAAAACGGGGTGCGGGTGTATGCGCCTTCCGATTACCATACCGGGTTCCTGATCATGGTCGGCTGTGCGGTTATCGCCGTAGCCGGGGCCAGCAGGATCAGGGAAACGCACTGCCGGAATATCACGATAGACGGGTAAAAAGGCTTTTACTCACGCGACGCCGCACCAAAAGTAGGCGCCTCTAGGCGACGACGCTACGAAAGTCTTTAAGACTAAATCCATGCTCATGCTTTTAAAGCGTTGCGTCGTCGCGTCGTTGCGTGAAATCGTTTTTGCTTTTAGTTTGGATGTTGGTACGAGGGGGAAACTGTGGCTGATGTCTACAGTACGATAGCCGATGCGGGGGATGACGTTCAGGAGCGCCTGGCGCAGGTCCTGGAGCGCCGGGCGGCCGACCTGCAGCAGCGCGACATGCTGGCTGCCTATCTTGCTGACATCGATCTGCCGGAATCCGCCGACCTGCTCGATGTCGGCTGCGGCACCGGGCCGGTGAGCCGTGAGCTCGCCCGCCGCCTCCCCGCCGGGAAGGTCGTCGGCATCGACCCGTCACCGGTGTTTCTGGCGACCGCTCGCACATTGGCCGCCGGTCTCCCGAACCTCAGCTTCATCGAGGGGGACTGCCGCTACCTCCCCTTTGACGGCGGCAGCTTCGATGCCGTTTTCTTCCACACGACCCTCAGTCATGTCCCCTGGCCGGAAGCGGCGCTGCGGGAGGCGTTCCGCGTGCTCCGCCCCGGAGGCGCTCTGGCCGTATTCGACGGCAACTACACGACGACAACCCTGGCGAACGGCGACTTCGATCCGCTGCAGGCGTGTGCCGATGCGGCCATGGCGGCGCTGGTGCACGACCGCTGGCTGATCCAGCGGCTGCCGTCCCTGGTCCGGGGGGCAGGCTTCTCTGTCGTGAAGCAGCGCAGCCTGGGGATTGTTGAAACCCACGAGCCGGACTACATGCTGACTATTGCCGACCGGGGCGCCGATGTGCTCGCCGCTGACGGACGGATCAGCGCCGAGCTGGCGCAGGCCCTCAAGAACGAGGCGCGCCGGAGGGTGGAGAGCGGCTGTTTTTTCGGCTCCATCGCCTACGGAAGCCTTGTTGCGCGCAAGCCGGCGTAAAAGGGTGCCGGACATCCTGCTTCAGGGCGCATTCCACAAAATACCCCACCCATTTGTTCTCATTAAAACGCTTATCTGAAAATAAATCCATTTTTATAAACTGTTATGATTACGGTATGTTAGTAGATGTGTAAAGAAACTTTACACATCCGTAATATGCTGTAATGCTTGAGGAATTTAGAAAGGTGTAAAGAAACTTTACACTTTTAATGTTCGTAAATATCTGAAAATGCACTTGATTGTTGAGTCCGGATGGGATAGGGAGGGAGCAGGTTTGACCGGATGGTTTGATTGTTAAAGTCGATTGCATGACGAAACGACTTTTCAGAAACAGGTAAGAGTTGTGGGCGGGCGATGGGATAGAGACAAAAAGTTCTGGTATGTACCCTACGGCCGCATTGCCGGTACAAAACTGAAAAAGTTTATATATGTAGAAAACGCTCAAAGCACCTGAAAGTCACTAAGTTTCTAAATATAGAAACTTAGTGAACCCCAAAAATCACAGAAGTTTATACATACAGAAACTTTTTGTATTTATAGATGTAGAAACAAGTTTCTACATCTATAAATATGTTTCTACAGATACAAACCCGGCTCTAACCGGTGATTTACGAGTTGAACAATACTGGGAAAAACTCGAATTCAAACCGAGAAACTATAAAGGGAGGTTCTACATGAGATTTTTACTGGTTTTACTGATTTCTGCGTCATTCAACTTTAGTGGAAATAGTGCTGAGGCTCAAGAATGGTCTACCGAAGAGGCAAAAAGAGCATTCGGAACGTCGGATGACACTGTTAATCCTGCGTTGCTAAAATCAGGAAAGCCATATTCTCTAAAGAATAAAAATGTAAAAATGAAATCAGTTATCAAGAAAAATGACCAAAATACTTCATCAAAACTAACTCAGCCCTATGTTTATACTGATCAAAATTTACCGAGTGATTCTTCAAATGTTGTGAGTGACTCTTCAAGCAGCAGTAACATTATCATTGAATTTTATGTACAAGATTCTTATTGCCATGGATGTATTGAAGCAGAGGAATATTTAAAATCACGTGGATATCGGTATATCAAATATAACAATGACTCTAGTCCGGAGAATCGTGCAAGATTCAAGGAAAAAGGCGGGGTCGCATTGCCATTTTTCGTAATCGGCACTCATACAACTACCGGTTATGCGGCGTCACTCGAGCACGAAATTGACAACCTCATGAATTACACTCCATCCCGGAAAGAAAAAGCAGAAACAGAAAAACGTCAAAAAAGCGCAAAACAAAGAGAATAAACTTCATTAGACAATAGCCCTAAGTTAATTGATGGCAAAGTGTGATGATAAATAAAAAGCAAGAATATACTTCGCCAATTTTTGAATAACAAAACGACATCGCCGCATAAGATACCTTCCTTAGGGGGCAAAACATAACATGAAACTTACCCAGCCACTCTTTACATGTATGACCCTCACAATTTTAGTGCTCGTTGTCTTCTCGTCGGCTGTCGCCGAGACCTATGAGTATGTGGATGAGAACGGTACTATAAGCTTCACGGATGATCCGGTCAAGATTCCCAAAAGCCGCAATAAGACCACAAAAGTTCGCCCGAAAATTCAAGAGAGCGAAAGCATGACTGAGACACTTTTTAAGTTGGTCAATAACCATATCGTGGTTCCAGTCACGGTCAGCTACAAGGGGCGAGACATCAAGGGACAGTTTGTCCTCGATACAGGAGCAGCCAGCTCACTGATCAGTCCAAATATTGCCAAGCAGCTAGATATAAACCCTAGAGATTCTGATATAGCGATGATTCAGGGGGTAACTGGGTTCGGTTTGGTCGGTTCTGTAATTCTCGACACTATCAGCATCGGTCCGCAGCGGGTGGGCAGTGTCGAGGTAGCGGTGACCTCTGTCGGCACGTATGACGGCTTACTTGGCAATGATGTACTGAACAGTTCCCGCTTCCAGATAGACTTCAATGCGCGACGCATCAGATGGCAATAAGCAGACCGTATCTGCTACACACTACAGAGGCCTATTTCCCGGAGCAATATGCACATCACCTGCCCTGAATGCAGGATCTGAAGAATCATTAAAGTTCAACCATAGCGCACATTATTCACGCTTCGAGGATGTCTAATGAATGTCGCATGTCCATCATGCTCGGCTCAAGGGTCGGTCAATAGCAGCAAACTCCCGCCGGAAGGTTGGTCGGTTATCTGCAGCAAGTGTGCAACTAGCTTTCATGTCTGTCCCGAAAGCTCAGAGACTCAGCCTCCGATATCCGTCGCACCTTTGGAAGAACGCATTACCTGCCCAAAATGCGGTTGTGAACAGCAGAAAACTAATAACTGTTCCGACTGCGGAATCATCATCGAAAAGTTCCTGCGAGGTCAGGCACGTCTCTTCGAACTGAACCGTAAAGAGGAACTTAATATCAAGTCTGAACTCAGGGTAACCGACGCTTGGTACCGCGACCTGTTCGACCGCCGGTTGACCACACTGATGATCCGTGTCCTCTCGATGCTACTGCTTCTTGGACTGTTCATGACCTGCTCGGCTAACAATTTCCGCCGTATGGCGAACCGTCCTGCAATTGACGTCGGCGGTTCCGGCCAGACGACTGCCCAGCGTAATGCGGCCAGCGACGAGCAGTTCAAGGCGCGCTTCAATGCTGTGGTTAGTGGTCTAAATTCCAATATCGACCAGTGCTTCCATCAGTGCTATAGCTACCTCTCCTCGCCTTGGTACCTACAGGGTGACAACAAACCAACATGGGCAAGCCATCGTCATGTCCTGACTGACAGCATGCTGGAAGAATACACCAACATAGTCACTAAGAAACGTAGCGCAGCCAGCACTTATTCGATACCAACTCCGTCGCCCCGCTATTATGACTGCTACTACAAGATCAATCAGCTTTTCAATATCTACGACAGTCTGTTCAAATACGTCGAGAATTATGAAACGTATCACTACGGTTTTAGCCCGGCGATATCCAACCTCAATGCCGAACATACAAAGCTACAGGAAGAACTAAATGCCTGTAGCCGCAGCTTCTGACAGAGAGGATCTGAAGGGACGCGTAAGTTCGCTACACAATGGGGATAAAGGGGACGTAGTTAAGTTGGTTTACTTAACTTCATTCCTGAGAGCGAAGTTTACAATCTTAACAACGTCCCCTAAAGGCTCTTGAAGGGGATTTCATTCCTAAATACAGGTTCAGCCCCGCAGCATGCATTTGTGAAAAACAAATGAAACCAGATGGAACAATCGATAAATCAGCCAGATTAGTAATTGACCTCGAAAACAAGAAGCTTTTTTGGTGAACAGTCCTACGCAGCCATCAAAAGTGGCTGTACTTGTTGCACTCTCTGTGCCATCGCTTTTTGAGCGGTCTTAAGGTCATAGCTGGTTTGCAAGTTCATCCAGTAGGTAGGTGTCTGCCCGAACACTTTGCCGAAAAGAACAGCCAGTTCTGCTGTAACAGGCCGTGATCCTTTGATAACATGAGATATTCGCATTGGTGAAACGCCAATCGCATGAGCAAAAGCGTTCTGTGACAAGCCAAGTTCATCAAGTATTTCCTTCAGAAATATTCCTGGATGAATGGGGGGAAGCCCGTTTTTGATAGCCATAAAGTTTCTCCTAATGGTAATCGGTTATTTCGACGTCAGTTGCTTCAGCATTGACAAACCGAAAGCATATTCGCCACTGGTCATTAATCCTGATACTCCACTGTCCCGCCCTATCACCGGAAAGAGTTTCAAGGCGGTTGGACGGAGGAATCAGCAAATCCGTAACTTCACATGCACTGTCTAATTGCGTCAAACGCATGATCGAACGGGTGATGATTTCCGGAGGAAGTTTTCTGGACTTCCCTGTCGTAAAGAGCTTTTCAGTTTCTTTGTTCGCGAATGATGAAATCATGAACACAATATAAACAATTTGTTTACACAGGTCAAGTCCTAAAGAGCAAAAAGAGCTAAATTTCCAACCAGGAAGAAGCACCGGCCTTAAACCGCCGGTGTTCCCCCACCCCGTTATGCGATCAATAGTAACTAAAAGGCACTTTGATGAAATTACTATTCGTGTGTAGCCAAAATCGACTTCGTAGTCCAACGGCAGAAGCCGTATTTTCAGCTTATCCAGGTGTTGAAGCAATTTCAGGAGTATGGCAATAGTGTCAGGTCTACACATTGACAAAACAAGTGTGCTGAGTGTCAATGTGTAGACCTGACACCTAAGCATGTATAAGCATGATGACACCTAAGCATGTAACCTAGACCTGACACCTAAGCATGCAACAGAACTTTATACGGAACGACCGCCCAAGCGGTCGCGTGTACACTTGTAAAGAAAAAAAGTTGGGATATACTCCACATATGGCTCGTATCCCGTCCCTGCGGCCATGCCGGCAGCCGGCGCATTCGAGGGGGCGGCAGAGGCCGGCATTGTCGTCGGCACGAAAGGAGATCTTATGAAAACAATCATCCTGTCGCTCTTGATACTGTCTTGCGCCGTCAGCGTACACGCTGAATCAACGGTTACACTGCACATAGTTGATGCAAAGGGCATTGGCCCCGGCGTCGGACAGGTTTCAATCACTGAAACAAAGTACGGACTCGTATTCACTCCGTCACTGAAAGGGCTGCCACCCGGACTGCACGGATTCCATCTGCACCAGAACCCGAGCTGTGCCCCCCTGGAGAAGGACGGCGCCATGGTCCCCGCCCTTGCGGCGGGCGGCCACTTTGATCCGGCCAATTCCAAACGTCACGACACACCCTGGGGTGAAGGGCATTTGGGGGACCTGCCCGCTCTCTACGTGGATGCTGCGGGTAACGCACAACAGCCGGTGCTGGCGCCGCGTCTGAAAACAGCCGATCTTGCCGGTCGCTCGCTGATGGTGCATGCGGGCGGAGACAACCATGCCGATCATCCTGCTCCGTTAGGTGGCGGCGGTGCGCGTATTGCCTGCGGCATCATCAAGTAACGGGTTGAACTCCGCTGGGGGGACGTCTCCCGGGGGAGGGGCGGCCGTGGGAAGTCAAAGGTTGAGTGCCTGGAGTAACCCGCTAGTAACGGGATGTGCCAAATGAAGAACAAATCGGGGCGGGGGTGTCGATCCTGGCGGATTTTCATCCTTACAACAACAAGGAGACTGAAATGAGACTGATGGGGAAACTGTTAATTGCTGCAACTTTTGCGGCCGGATACTTTGCAGCCACGCCTGCTGCCAACGCCGATCAGGCTCCGAAAACCAGCGACAATTGGCTGCTGGACGCCAAAGATGACACGGAACGGTTCAAACGGATTCAGCAGATGTTCGGGGGGTTTTCCATGTCCATGCAGCTTGTTGGCGAGCGGTACAACCGGACTTATGATGCCATCGCTGACGGCAATTACGATCTGGCCGCCTACCACTGGAAAAAGATCAAGGATACCATCGAGCTCGGCTATCTCAGACGGCCCGCACGCGAGGCCAATGCGGTGGCCATTTTTTTGAAGGGCCCGTGGGTTTCGGTCAGTGAATCTCTTGCTTCTAAAGACAAGGCGAAGCTAAAGGAACATTTTCTTATGGCGCGCTCGGCCTGCATCGCCTGCCACCTGGCAGAGAAAGTGCCGTTTATGAATGACCAGCCGACATTCCGGCGAACCGCTACCTTTCCCAAATAGCGGGCTGAGGTAGCACCGACAGGGTATGTAACGTATAGAAGTTACAGGCGCCAGCAATAAACAGGGGCACCCCCCGTAATTCCTCCCACCGGAGAGTGCCCTGGTTTATCAATAAAATATTCCACAAGCATTTATCAATCAGACCTACCGGACAGCCTGGACAGGATTCCGCTCAGCGCCATTTGCCGTTCCGCTGGTCAGCCTGACCTTCTCACTCATCACCCGCCATCAAGTCCGTATGATGCGCTTTGTAACGATACATGCTTCCAATCAGCGGAGTGCTGGCAATTGCTAAAACCACGACCAAAAGTATCAGAATGGTTGTTGCCATGGTATTTTCCCCCCTTCCCCGGATCCGTGTCAGCAAGATCTTTAATGACTCTTCAGCTTGATTATAACCCTTATTAAGACTAAAAGACTATATAAGATTTGTTTGTATTCTGAGCAGTACCAGGAGTTTTAGATGAACTACATCGTGTGCGTAATGATGGTGATTTTTTTCTGTTCCTCGGTTTATGCCGCACCAATCGGAGAATCCGATGCTGCCGTCAGAATGATCGCCGACCCGGCTATCGATGATGTCATCAAGGGTCTGGGCACGGGTGACTACGCGCTGTTCTCGACTAATTTCACCTCCAGGCTGGTCAAGTCTGTCCCCGAGGGGAGGTTTGAAAACGAGGCCGAGTCGCTCAGAATCGGCAGCGGCAAATACCTTGGGCATTCATTCATGGGGTTTATCAACCAGGCTTCTCACTCCGTCGTGTTCTACAAGGCAAAATATGACCAGACCGCCAATGACGTACTCTTTTACATATATTTGTCCAAGGCAGACAATGCGGTGTATGTGACCGGAATCAGATGGTTTTCGCACGGCTTCTGACATCCCGGTCTGCTGGAAACCATGAGTCAAGAAGGGTGGTGCGGGGATTTAGTTTCGGAGTTGACTGTTGCGGCCCGATAGGAAGATAATTGGCCCGTATAATGGCGGGTTGGCAGGTACTTCAAACGCAAATTGGGGAGGATCGTATGAAACGCATGATCATTTTACTTTGTCTTCTGGTTCCGGGTGCTCTGTATGCCAGCGGCGGCGGGAGCGAAGGCGACTCTCAAAGAGAGAGCGCTCCGAACCTGCAGGAGATCAAAAAAACGATCGATGATAAAAATTACCCGGAAGCCATCAAATTGCTGAAAGAGTATATCAAGGCGGATGCAGGCAGTGCCGACGCCTATACCTACCTGGGCTTTTCCTACCGGAAAAACGGTCAGCTGCCCGCCGCCTTTAAAGCCTATGACAAGGCCCTGGCGCTTGACCCGAAACATCTGGGTGCCCATGAATATCTGGGAGAGGCGTACCTGATGAACAAGGAGCCTGGAAAAGCCAGAGAGACCTTGAACAGGCTGAAAGGGATCTGCGGCAACTGCGAAGAATCCAGGGACCTGGAGAAGGCCATTAACTCAGCACAGCACTAGTAAATAGTCCGACGGTGAAGCTGCCGCAGCCATTGTTGAGCTGTCAACCGGCGGCTGGACAGGCAGAATCGCCGCCCGACTTTTACAGCATGTGCCGGATTGCGGGAAAGTATGAGCAGTGCCGGGAAGAAGCAACCCGCAGAACTGGAAGAACTTCCGAATATCGGAAAATCGATTGCGGCTGATCTTCGCGCTATCGGGATACTGCATCCGCAACAGCTTGCCGGGAGGGACCCGCTTGAGATGTATATCGAATTAGGCGGCGTTATGGGGCATCGCCATGACCCGTGCGTTCTCTATGTACTGATGTCGGTACGGCACTTCCTTGAAAGCGGGGAGTCGCTCCCGTGGTGGACGTTCTCCGGGGAAGGGAAAAAGCTGCTTGCCTCGATTCCGGGAACAGGGTGTGCGTGAAGCGGTTGCGGAAGGTGTTTCGACGGTGTGGGCACGGCCCAATTGAAACGGGAGCGGATTTTGGTCCGCCCCCGTTGTTGTATGAGGTCCTGAAATATGGAAGCCTTCTGCAGGTTTGTTGAAGGCTGCCGACGCTATTTCCTGAGCTGACCCTCCGGCATGACGCCTTCGTTAAGAATAATTGCCTCAACCCTTCTGTTCTGCTGCTTGCCGGACGCGCCGGCATTGCTCGCCAGCGGGAATTTCTTGCCGTATCCGACCGTGACAATCCGTTCACCCGTAACTCCCCGTTTTACCAGGGCGCTCTTGACCGATGAGGCGCGCTGCTCGGAAAGCCCCTGGTTATATTCGTCGTTGCCGACGCTGTCGGTATGCCCTTCCACCAGCAGGTTGCGGTTCTGGTTCTTTTGCAGGAACTCGGCCAGCTTGTCCATGCTGATCTGGACGCCGGCATTCAGGTCGGACTTGCCGGTGGCGAACTGCACGTCACCGATGGTCAGCACGATCCCGCGGTCGGTCAATTGACCCTGCAGGTCAGACAATTCCTTCAGTAGCAGGGCTAGTTCCGCTTTCGCCTTTTCCGCCTCTCTGGCTTTTGCATCAGCCCGTGCCGTTGCCAATGCGGCCTCTTTTGCCTGGATGTCGGCAATTATCCGTGCCCGTTCAGCCTCGCTGCCCGCCGTAATCAGCTGCTGCTTTGCCCGCTCAAGCGCTGCCGCCTTTTCATCAAGATCATGCTGGAGCAGTTTTTGCTCCATCTTGCTTTTCTGCAGCTCTATCTCCGCTTTTTCTTTGCCCAGCCTGACGACCTCGTTGCGCGCAACAATACCAGCTGCCAGAGCTTCAGAGGTCTTTGCCTTGCGCTCTGCCATGTAGGCCAGGCGGGATATGTCGCTGAGTAAGAGCCTGGTCTCAGCTGCATCATATCCCCTTGAATTTTCCATGGGATTGGGGGCATAGGCCTTTTTATTCACCTGCTCGGCATCTTTCAGTATTGTTTCTGCTTCAAGAAGTGTTTTCAGGGAGTAGGTTTCCACATCCGGATTGGCCTTTGCCTGGGTGTAGGCGGTACGCGCCTGTTCCAGGCGGTCCCTGGCAATCTGTTCACTCGGATCGACTGCTCCCGCGCACCCGGTAAGTGCGGCCCCGACGGTAATTACGCAGCCAAATGCTTTCAACTGATTTGAAATATTTCGTAAATTCATATCGACTCCTTCGTCTGAACTCATGGACGGTTATTTCACCGCTTGCAGCCGCTTGATTTCATCCCGCACGGACTGGATTGAGAGGCGCAGCTTCATGGCATCACTTTTTGCCTTTTCAGTAGGGGCCTCGGCGCGTGCATAGTCGGCATCCACCATAGCTTCATCCACAAATCTGTCAGCGGAAACCATATCGTTGACTCTCACAGCCGATCTGGCTGCTCCCAGCTTGGCTTCAGCCGATTTGAGGGGAGACGGGGCATACGTTTCAGCCCCGGCCGTTTTCGCGGCACTGATATTCTCTTCAAGCCTGGGGAAGCGGGAACTGACCGTGTCCCGTGTTGCGCACCCCGCCGCCACGCATACTCCCATAGCTGCCACTCCTGTCACGACATATCGCGAAATAGTATTTCTCTTCATACCTGATCCTCCTTGCCATTAGACCTTTAAGCCGGGACCGTTATTCCAACTTCCGGTACGACCAGAAGCGGTCGGCTGCAGCTGCGTTATTTTCTGGACAGCTTCCGTATCACGACCGCGACCACCACCAGCACTGCGAGCAGCGCCCACATCAACATCCCACCGCCCACCCATTCATACGAATTGTTCATCATTACGCTCCTTTTGCATCGCAGGCAGCGGCCCGTCACTGATAGTTAGCAATTGGACTGCCAAAAACAGAAGATCGTGCAGATGCCTGAATAGTTCTTTAATAACGGAATGTTGAGGGATGCATGGGGTGCGACTGAAAGGTGTAAAGTGACGCTTCTTCCCTCAGAATATGGCAGAACTTCTGTATCCTGAGGGGGCACCGGTGACCCGCGACGGCGCACAATCGTCTTTCTCATCTTTTCCGCCTGTGCTGCGCTCCTGAATAAAGCTGAATCTTATGGATGTGCCCGCCGATTTCTGTTAATAATATCCGCTTGTGTAACGTCGCATGCAGCACCTGAGGTAGCTTTTAAATGATTTTGACCGGAACAATCGTTAATGTGGCAGCAATCTGCGCAGGAGCTCTGATCGGGCGCTATGCCGGCCGCTTTATCCCCTCCCGGATGCGGCAGACGGTTATGGCGGGCCTGGGGTTGACGGTGCTGCTGATCGGCCTGCAGCTGGCTCTGAAAAGCAGTCAGCCGCTGATTGTCATCGGCAGTCTGATACTCGGCGGTGTGCTCGGCGAACTCCTGCAGATCGAGGCGCGCCTGGAATCGTTCGGACTCTGGCTGCAGGGCCGTTTTACCGGCGCGGGAAATATCGCGGAAGGCTTTGTTGCCGCCAGTCTGCTCTACTGTGTCGGGGCCATGGCGATCATGGGAGCACTCCAGGACGGGTACAGCGGCACGCCGACCATCCTTTACGCCAAAGCCGCGCTGGACGGGGTGGCGTCGATCGCGCTCGCTTCGACGCTGGGGATCGGCGTGCTCTTCGCGGCGCTGCCGGTGCTGCTGTATCAGGGGGGGATCACGATTGCGGCGGAGTCCGCCAGATCGCTGCTGACCGAGACGGTGGTTCTCGAGATGAATGCCGTCGGCGGCCTGCTGATTGTCGCGATCGGCCTCGATCTGGTCGGCATCAAGCGGCTGCCGGTCGGCAACATGCTGCCGGCGGTCTTTGTCGCGGTGGGACTCGTCTGGATGTTCGGACTGGCCTGAGTCAGTACTGCAGAACCTGCCGGACCACCATATGCCAGGAGATATTTTCATGACCAACGAAACGATACGTCTCACCCGGACCGTCAAAGGGGCCGGGTGCGCCGCCAAACTCTCCCCGGGCGACCTGGACCGGGCGCTCTGCGGGCTCGATCTCCCCGTGGACCCGAATCTCCTCGTCGGACTCGGTCAGGCGGATGACGCCGGGGTTTACCGGGTGTCGGACGACCTTGCCCTGGTGCAGACGGTCGATTTTTTCCCGCCGATGGTCGATGATCCTTTCAGTTTCGGCCAGATCGCCGCCGCCAACGCCCTGAGCGACATCTACGCCATGGGCGGGGTCCCGAAGACCGCGATGAACATCGTCGCTTTTCCCGCAAAAACCATGGATATCTCCATCCTGCGAACAATTATCGAGGGGGGGCTGAGCAAGCTGCGGGAGGCCGGCGTCGTGCTGGTCGGCGGTCATACCGTCGAAGACAGTGAACTGAAGTACGGCCTGTCGGTGACCGGCTACATCCACCCCGGCCGCATCCTGACCAAGAGGAACCTGCAGTCCGGCGATCGTCTGATCCTCACCAAACCTCTGGGCACCGGGATCATTTCCACCGCGATCAAGGCCGGGCTTGCCGATCAGACCTTGACCGACAGGGTCACTCGGGCCATGGCGGCCCTGAACCGGGATGCGGCCACCGTCATGGGGGACTTTTCTGTGCATGCCTGCACGGACATCACCGGCTTCGGCTTTCTGGGGCACCTGGCCGAGATGGTCGTGGATTCGGGACATGGGGTGCGCATCAGCGCCGCAGCTGTCCCGATGTACCACGAGGCACTGGAATGGGCCGCCATGGGGCTGATACCAGCCGGGGCCTATAACAACCGGGACTTTCGCGGCGCTTTTGTCGATTTCGGCGCCGGTGTGCCCCGGATGGTTCAGGACCTGCTCTTTGACCCGCAGACGTCCGGAGGACTGCTGATAGCGGTCGAGGCCGGGGAGGTGGAACGGCTCGTTGCGGCGCTGCAGGCCAAGGGGGTCGAGAGTGCGGCGATTGTCGGCGAAGTGGTGGCCGGGCCGGTTGACAGGATTATCGTGGAATAAGTACACCACCGAACCTAAAGAAATTATCACGCGGAGACGCGGAGAACGCGGAGTAAACCAGTCTTAAAACCTTAAAGTCATTTGGTCTATAATCAGAATGTTTTTGTTTGTGATGTTCTCCGCGTACTCCGCGTCTCCGCGTGAGTCCGGTTTTGCCGGTGTTTTGTCCACATATAGTAACGACTCAAGTCGTATTAACGTACGAAAGGAATTATAAATGATAAACGAACTGGATTGCCGCGGCATGAACTGTCCAGCCCCGGTGCTGAGCGTCAGGGACGTCCTCGAAAAAGAGGCTCCCGCCGCCATAACGGTGCTTGTCGATAATGAGGCGGCGCGCCAGAATGTGAGCCGCTTCCTTGAACACCAGAGCTACCTGGTCATTTCCGAGATGCAGGGGAACGAGTTCCGGGTTGTCGGCACAAAAGGGGAGGGGGAGGATGCTACCGAACCGGCATTCCAGGCTCCGGCAGCGAAAAAGCCGCGGGGCGGAGAGAAGAAGATCATGGTCCTGGTCACGGGTATACATATGGGGCATGGCGACGACGGCCTGGGTGACATGCTGATGTTCAATTTTCTGAAGACCCTGAAAGAGATGGGGACGGATCTCTGGCGCGTCGCCTTCGTCAACAGCGGCGTCAGCTTTACGGCGGAAGGCTCCGAAGCGGTGCCGATCCTGCGGGAGCTTGCCGGGGAGGGGGTCCAGATCACTGCGTGCGGCGCCTGTCTGGCTTACTTCCACCTTCTGGACAAAATACAGGTCGGTGAGGTCACGAATATGCTCGAAATCGTCACCGGCATGAAGGACGCCGACAGTGTCGTCACGGTCTGAACATAATCTGCAGTACACCGGGAGAATCCCATGGACATGACCGCTCTGAAGGATTTTGCCATAATCGTCGGCGGCCTGGTGACGATCTTCGCCTTCGCCAACGGCCTGCTGGAATACCGCCGCCAGGGGGCCCAGAAACGGGTGGAGCATTTCACCATGCTGCGCCGCCGCCTGAAGGAAAACCCGGTCTTCAAGGAAATCTGCGCCCTGATGTTTGCAAACGACCCCCGCCTGGCCGAGATCAGCGCCCAGGACAAGCGGGACTTCATCGGCCTGCTGGAAGAGGTCGCCCTGCAGGTCAACTCCGGCCTCATCCGGCCGGAACTGGCCCACTACATGTTCGGCTACTACACGGTCAAGTGTCTGGAGAGCAAGGACTTCTGGGCCAACCTGACCCTGGACGAGACCTACTGGAACCTCTTCCACGACTTTGCCCGGGAGATGAAGGCGAAGGAGGCCTCGCACAGCTACAAACGCGAGAAACTCCGCTTCTAGATTTCGGAAGCACTATGCCGGCAATATGCCGTCAATGTGATGAAGAGCAATAACCGGTGCATATTTCCGGGGTAATAAACGGGATCATCGATGCCTGAAAAGATAAAGTTCGCCCCGCAGCTGATCGACACCCACTGCCTGATAGATGTGAGAACCCCCCTGGAGTTCGAGGAGGACCACATCCCCGGTGCGTACAATGTTCCGCTGCTGACGAACGAAGAGCGGGTGGAGGTGGGGACCGTCTACAAACAGGTCGGGCCGGTCGAGGCGCGCAGGCGGGGGCTTGAACTGACCTGCTCCCGCTTTTACGCCATGGTCGACCGGATCCTTTCGCTGTCCGCCGGCAGGCCGATTGCCGTCTATTGCTGGCGCGGCGGGTTGCGGAGCCATTCCGTCGCGGTGCTGGTCGAGTCGTGCGGGACACCGGCCAGACAGATCGTCGGCGGGTATAAATCCTATCGAAATCACGTGATCGACTGTTTCGAAACGTGTGAATTCCCTTCTCCCCTTATCGTCATGCACGGGATGACCGGCACCGGCAAGACAGAGTTCATCAACGGGCTGAATCCGGAGCAGTGGGCGACGATCGACCTGGAAGGCATTGCCTGCCACCGGGGTTCCGCTTTCGGCGCCCTCGGACTGGAGCAGGATTTCACCCAGAAGCGCTTTGAATCGCTCCTCTGGAATGCCTTCAGGGTTCTGCCCGCCGACCGGCCGATCGTGCTGGAAGGGGAGAGCCAGCGCATCGGCAAATATTCCCTGCCGGGACGCCTGTACCAGAAAATGGCGGAGAGCTGCAAGGTCTGGTGCCACGCTTCCATTGAAACCCGCATAGAACGGCTTACCGCCGAGTACGCCCGCCCCGAATACCGGGGGGAGATGCTGGAGGCTCTTGAGCGGATCAAAAAGAAACTGGGGGGACCCCGGTATGCCGAGCTGAAAGGCTGCCTGGAAGAATGGGACGTGAAGGGGATTGCCCGGGGGCTGATAGAAGGGTACTACGACAGGATGTACTACAAGCACCGCCCCTGGACTCCGGATCTGGAGCTGGAGCTGGAGGATTACCGGCGTGCGGAAGCCGAGCTGGAAAAGTTCTTGAACTCGCGGGAAAATGCGGCCGTTAATCAGTAAAAACTACTTCAAAGCTGCCACGAAGACACGAAGGTAAAACAAAAAACTCGAAGAAATAATCCGTAACAGCAATTACGCTGTCCTCCTGGTTGGTGTTGATATTTGACACGTCCCTACGGTTTTCTTCGTGACCTCGCCTAAAGCGCCTACTTTTGGTCGTGTCTTCGTGGTGAAAAAAGTTTTTAAAATCTTAATGCGCAAAAGACTGCCGATATTTGTTGATCTCCCTGATCAGCTCGGTCCTGTCGAAATAGATTTCATTCCGCTTTATTTTCCCCGCATCATCAAACTGCAGGAAACAGAGACCGACACACTCCACGATCTTCTCTCCCACCGGGATGCGGGCCTCCAGCTTGTTCATGAACCCGCCTTCGATAGGAATCGGCTCAACCTGGGTCCAGACCCAGGTCGGGTTGTGACTGAGCACGTTGCTGAAATAGGCGAATAACTGCTCTTTCCCGCTGATTCCCGCCGGGCGCCCCGGATCCAGGAAGAAGGCGTCATCGGCATAGAATGCGATCAATTCTTCAGGCTTGTTGCCGGTCCATTTCGGCAGCCAGCGGTTAGTGAATTCCCTCGCTTCTTCCTTTGTCATCATGATTGGCGCTCCTTTGTATATGCATGGTGGCGTTTCAGTGGGGCGCACTGCGTCCCGTTCCGGCAAAGAGTATCTTTTGAATTCCGCAAATACAAGCTGTTTTTTTTGGTCTGCGCTCCCCTTCTTGCGCCCACTCCCGCATTCAAACGTGAATATGCCGCCTCCACCCCCTCAACTCATAAAACAGGTATGTGCCGTTCGTCCCGGGGCACCATCAGCCCGATCTAAAACGGCATCCACATTTGCTGTTGTTGCTCCCGTACGCCCGTAACGAGACGGATGCAGCCTGTCCCCATGCCCATGCCATGCGCCGTCTTAGTGGTAAACAAAAAAATATAAACGTATTATATTTTTTGTTGACATGCACGTAAACGGCATATATATTTTGGACACAACCAGACACAAGTTCAGCTGTATGAAACAAATCGTTTTATTCATCCTGTCCGGATGCTGTTTTCCGGACATAACTACCATCGCGCCGGCTGAGTAACCGAAGATGCAATTCATTATGAAAGGGGAGGGTCTGTCATGGCAATCGCAAGCTACAACTGGAGTGAAATCGCGCGGAATCCGAAGTATCTGGAGCTCAAGCGCAAAAAAAGGGTGTTTCTGTTCGGTTGGTGGATCGCGGCGTCGGTTTATTACTTCTCGCTGCCGCTACTGTCCGGATATTTCCCGGCACTGTTCAAAATCAAGCTGATCGGGGTCATAAACTTCGGCTATCTGTTCATCCTGTCCCAGTTTCTGGTCGCGATCTTTGTTGCCATGTACTACACGAAGGTCGCCAACAGGGACTTTGATCGACTGACTGACGAACTCGTCAGAGAAATCCAATAAGGAGGAGGGGACACATGTTTACCAACATACTATCAGCAGTGATGCTTACACTTCTCCTGACCACGGTCGGGTTTACCGCAGAACCGTCTAAACCGGCGGCGCAAGCGGCCGTATCCGCCCAGTCGTCCGCACCGGCGCTGCAGGCTCCGGTACAGGCCGGGAACCAGGCCGCAACTGCCGCAGCTCCGGCGCCGGTCTCGGGCGTACCGACCAAGATCAAGCCCAACCGCGCTATTACGATCAGCATGTTCATGACGATCATCGGCATTACGCTCTGCGTCGTCATCTGGGCGGCCCGTTCGACTAAATCGGCATCCGATTTCTATACGGCGGGCGGCGGCATCACCGGCCTGCAGAACGGCTGGGCCATCGCCGGCGACTATATGTCGGCGGCTTCATTCCTGGGGATGTCCGGCCTGATCTCGCTGTATGGAATCGACGGCTTCATGTATGCGGTCGGTCCGATGTTCTCCTTTATCGCCATCCTGCTGGTGATTGCCGAGCCGTGCCGCAACGCCGGAAAATTCACCCTGGGGGACATCCTCTCCTTCCGCACTGCTCCCAAGCCGGTGCGCGCCGTGGCGGCAATCTCCACGGTCACTGTGTCGCTTTTCTATCTGATCGCCCAGATGGTCGGCGCCGGCAAGCTGATGCAGGTGCTGCTCGATATCCCCTACCGCGTCTCGGTTATCGGTGTCGGCGTTCTGATGGTCGGGTATGTCGTATTCGGCGGCATGAAGGCTACCACCTGGGTGCAGATCATCAAGGCGGGACTGCTGATGACCGGTACCGTGCTGCTGGCTTTTCTGGTCATGCTGAAAAGCGGGCTCAACCCGGTCGGCTTCTTCACCGATATCGTCGGCAATCAGCTGATTCAGGATCATGTGAGGATAAACGTACTCAAGGATGCGCTCCCCAAGCCGGGATACGACTATGGCCAGCGTTTCATGGAGCCGGGACTGTTCCTGAAGAATCCGCTCGACCAGATCTCGCTCGGCATCGCTTGGGCGCTGGGCGCCGCCGGTCTGCCGCACATCCTGATGCGCTTCTTTACCGTGCCGAGCGCCAAAGAGGCCCGCAAATCGATCGTTATCGCCCTGTTCATCAACAGCAGTTTCTTCTTCCTGATCAACATCATCGGCTTCGGTGCCGCGCTCTACCTGTCGCCCCAGCTGATCAGCTCGGTTGACAAGGGGGGCAACATGGCGACGCTGCTGCTGGCCCAACTGCTGGGGGGCGGCGCCGGTACCCTGGGCGGCGACATGTTCCTCGCCTTTATCTGCGCCGTGGCCTTCGCCACGATCCTGGCGGTCGTCTCCGGCCTCGTGCTGGCGGCCTCGGCGGCCATCGCCCACGACGTCTACGTCAACATCATCATGGACGGCAAGGCGGACCAGCATACGCAGGTCAAGGTGGCCCGGATCACCTCGCTGTTCGTCGGTCTCGCCGCGATCGTGATGGGGCTGGCGGCCGAGAAGGAGAACGTGGTCGCCCTTGTCGCGCTGGCCTTTGCCGTGGCGGCTTCGGGCAACTTCCCGGCGGTCATGCTGTCGCTCTTCTGGAAACGGTTCAATACGGCCGGTGTCATCTCCGCCCTGCTGGTCGGCACAATTTCGGCCCTGGGTCTGGTGTTGATTTCACCGGTCATGACCTACCCGCAGAAGATCGCCGATGATGCCAGAAAGATGATCGTAACCCTGGAAAAGAAGCAGGTGGAAGGCGCGGTGCTGGCCGACAAGGATCTGAAACTGCTGGACAAGTCGCGCCAGGACTTCGAGAAAAACAACGGCGGAACCTCGATGGTCGGCCTTAAGGCGGCGATCTTCCCGCTGAAGAACCCGGGCATCGTCTCGGTGCCGCTGGGTCTGATCGCGGCAATCCTCGGAACGCTGCTGTTCCGTGATCGGCGGGCCGAAGAAATGTTCGACGAGATCGAGGTCCGGCAGATTACCGGTCTGGGCATTTCCGGGGCCAGTGACCATTGATCATGGTATCCCTGCGAGGTTAAAGCCTCGCAGGGATACAGAACTGCCATTTGGAAAATGGTTCCGGATAGATATAACCATGTATTATTGTGCTTGACTTGCACGTAAACGGAATATTATATTGCCAACGTTGTTGCGGTATTGAAATAATGTTCTATTGATGCTTTGGAAGGGGATTATCATATGTCGAATGCCGAACGAGCCGGTGATGAAGGGGTCAGGCTTCTCTACGGCCTGAGCAAGGAAGAGCTGGTAAAGATTATCGTCGACGATGCCAAAAACTGGCTGGCCCACGACGGCGTCTGGTTCCAGGCGGTGGAAAAGCGCTACGGCATGGATGTGGCGGTCGATGTCGACACGGAGGCCTGGCGCTATTTTACGGTGATCGAGGCGCGCCGCATCATGGACCGCCTCGGGATCAAGCCGGGGGGTGGTATCCCGGCGCTGGTGGAGTGTTTGAAACATCGTTTTTATGCCCGCCTCAATCTGCAGGACGTCATCGAACAGAGCGATACGCGGGTCGTTTTCCGGATGCTCGACTGCCGGGTGCAGTCGGCCCGCAAGCGGAAAGGGCTGGCCGATCATCCCTGCAAGTCGGTTGGAATTGTCGAATACAGCGAATTTGCCACAGCGGTTGATCCCCGCATCAAGACCAACTGTATCGCCTGTCCACCCGACCCGCACCCGGACGAGTTCTGGTGTGCATGGGAATTCACGCTGCACGGATAAATCTGTTATCACCTGTCGGAGGAAAGCCATGACCCCAGCCGCACCGGAACCGTTCAAATCAGTCCACAAAGTCAGGGTTGTCACCGCCACCAGCCTGTTTGACGGCCATGATGCCACCATTAACGTCATCCGCCGCATCCTGCAGGCATCCGGCGCCGAAGTGATTCACCTGGGGCACAACCGTTCGGTGGAAGAGATCGTTACAGCCGCCATCCAGGAGGATGCCCAGGGAATCGCGGTCAGTTGCTATCAGGGGGGGCACGTCGAATTTTTCAGATACATCATCGACCTGCTGCGTGAGCGCGGCGAAAGTCATATCAAGGTGTTCGGCGGCGGCGGCGGAGTGATCGTGCCGGCCGAGATAGCGGAGATCGAAGGGTACGGCGTCCGCAAGATATTCTCTCCGGAGGATGGCCGCAGGATGGGGCTGCAGGGGATGATCAACATGGTCCTGGAGGAGTGCGATTTTTCCCTCCATCGCGATGTCGTCGCGGAAACCTCCCGACTGGCACAGCGGGATATCCGGGCGGTAAATACGCTCATCAGCCTGGCCGAACAGGCAGTTCACGACCACGCCTCCGGATATGGCGCGCTCCGGGAAACCATCAGGGGGATGGCTCAGGATGTACCGGTGATCGGCATTACCGGGACCGGCGGCGCGGGTAAGAGCTCCATTACCGATGAGCTGGTGCTCCGTTTCACCCGGGATTTTCCGGACAAGAGCGTCGCGATCCTTGCGGTCGATCCGTCCCGCCAGCGGACCGGCGGCGCCCTGCTCGGGGACCGGATCCGGATGAACTCGATCAATTCCAGCCGCATCTACATGCGTTCGCTCGCGACCCGTGATTCCCAGACCGAACTTTCCGCCGCGATCCAGGACGCCATCGACGTCGTGCGTGCGGCCGGTTTCGACCTGGTATTTGTCGAAACCAGCGGCATCGGCCAGGGGAATGCCGGTGTTGTGGGGGTCTGCGATGTCTCCCTCTATGTCATGACCTGCGAGTTCGGCGCCCCGACCCAGCTGGAAAAGATCGACATGCTCGATTTTGCGGATGTCGTCGCGATCAACAAGTTCGAGCGCAAGGGCGCCGAGGATGCCCTTCGCAACGTGCGCAAGCAGTACCGCCGCAACCGCAATCTGTTCGACGTCGCCGACGAGTCGCTGCCGGTGTTCGGCACGATAGCGTCCCAGTTCAACGATCCCGGCACCAACGTACTGTACCGGGAGCTGCTTGAAGTCATCAACGGCAAGAAGGGGACCGGGTGGCACTCATCCCTCCGGATCACCGAGAAGGAGAGCCTGAAGAAGTACATCATCCCGACCGACCGGGTTCATTACCTGGGCGAAATCGTCCAGGCAGTGCGCGGCTATCGCAGACAGGTCGGGGAGCAGGTCGGCGTCGCCCGGCGGCTCTTCCAGCTGAGCGGCGCCCGCGAGGTCGTGGGTGATCCTGCGGCGCAGGCGGAACTGGACAGGCAGACGACTCTCTTCGACTCCCGGCTGCACGAAGAGCCGAAGCGGATTCTGAAGGAGTGGCCGGAGCTGAAGGCCTCCTACCGCCGCGACCAGCTGGTGACAAAAATCAGGGAGAAGGAGGTCAGGAGCGACCTCTACACGACGACCCTCTCCGGAACCCGTATCCCGAAGGTCTGTCTCCCCGATTTCGCCGATTGGGGCGAGATTCTGCGCTGGTGCATGCTGGAGAACGCCCCCGGCTATTTCCCCTTCACCGCAGGAGTCTTCCCGTTCAAACGGGTCGAAGAGGACCCCAAGCGGCAGTTCGCCGGCGAGGGCACCCCGGAGCGGACCAACCGCCGCTTCCATTACCTCTGCAAGGATGACGACGCCAAGCGCCTCTCCACCGCGTTCGACAGCGTGACCCTCTACGGAGAGGATCCCGACTATCCCCCCGATGTCTACGGCAAGGTCGGCGAGAGCGGCGTTTCGATCTGTACCGTCAACGACATGCAGAAGCTGTTCGCCGGCTTCGACCTCTGCGCCCCCAACACCAGCGTTTCCATCACGATCAACGGCCCGGCGCCGATGATGCTGGCCTTTTTCTTCAACGCCGCCACCGAACAGCAGGTTGACCGGTGGAGGGAGAAAAACGGCCGGGAACCGTCCGGGGCGGAGTACGAAGAAATTCGAGCCTGCACCATGCAGACGGTGCGCGGCACCGTTCAGGCCGACATCCTCAAGGAGGACCAGGGGCAGAACACCTGCATCTTCTCCACCGAATTCGCCCTGAGAATGATGGGGGACATGCAGCAGTATTTCATCGAGCAGAAGGTGCGCAATTACTACTCGGTCTCGATCAGCGGCTACCACATCGCCGAGGCGGGAGCGAACCCGATCAGCCAGCTCGCCTTCACCCTCTCCAACGGCTTCACTTACGTGGAGTATTACCTGTCACGCGGCATGCATATCGACGACTTTGCCGCCAACCTCTCCTATTTCTTCTCCAACGGCCTCGACCCCGAATACACGGTCATCGGGCGCGTTGCCCGCCGGATTTGGGCGGTCGCGATGCGGGAGAAATACGGCGCCAACGAGCGGAGCCAGAAGCTGAAGTACCACATCCAGACCTCGGGGCGCTCGCTGCACGCACAGGAGATGGACTTCAACGACATCCGCACGACGCTCCAGGCGCTGATGGCGATCTATGACAACTGCAACTCGCTGCATACCAATGCCTACGATGAGGCGGTCACCACGCCGACCGAAGAGTCGGTGCGGCGGGCGATGGCGATCCAGATGATCATCACCAAGGAGTTCGGGCTGGCCAGGAACGAGAATTCGCTGCAGGGCTCCTACATCATCGAGGAGCTGACCGACCTGGTGGAAGAGGCGGTCATGGCCGAATTCGAGCGGATCGACCAGCGGGGCGGGGTGCTGGGTGCGATGGAGACCCAGTATCAGCGCTCCCGGATACAGGATGAGTCGATGCTGTACGAGCACAAGAAACATAACGGGGAGCTGCCGATCGTCGGCGTCAACACCTTCCTGAACCCGCGGGCCGACGAAGAGGGGTTCAATCCAACCGGTGAGCTGGCCCGGGCGACCAAAGAGGAAAAGGAACAGCAGATCCTTAACCTGCGGGCATTCCAGGAACTCCACAAGGATAAGGCTCCGGAGGCGCTGAAAAGGCTTCAGGAAACGGCCATAGAAGGCGGCAACATCTTTGCCGAGCTGATGGATACCGTCAAGGTAGCATCGCTCGGGCAGATTTCGCATGCACTGTATGAAGTCGGCGGCAAGTATCGCCGCAACATGTAGGGAGACAGGAGAGAAGGGTATGGATATTTTCCAGGTTTTTCGCGACCGTCGCAGCATTCGCAAGTACAAGGACACCCCGGTCGAACGGGAAAAGATCGAGCAGATTCTGGATGCGTCCCGTCTGGCGCCGTCCTGGAAGAATATGCAGTGCTGGCGCTTCCTGGTGCTGACCGATGCCGACAGGCGGGCGAAAGTGCTGGAAGCGTTCCCGCCTGATAATCCCGGAACGAAAGCGATTGCGACGGCGCCGGTGGTGATCGTGGCCTGCGGCAATCCGGACGAGTCGGATGTGGAAAACGGCATACCGTATTTCGCCGTCGATGTCGCCATTGCATTCGAACATCTATGCCTGGCCGCCCATGCCCTTGGTTTGGGGACCTGCTGGCTGGGTTGGTACGATGAGGGGCGGATCAAGCATGCTCTCGGCATCCCGGATGAGATCCGCATCGTCGGCATCACCCCGCTCGGCTATCCCGATCAGGAGCCGAAGCCGAGGCCGCGCAAGCTGCTGTCTGAAATCACTTGTTTTAATCACTGGACAAAATAAATTACGGAGCCACAATTCATGCTGACAAATACAGAAGCGATTCAAAGAGTGGCAGCCATGCAGGCGCAGCTCCAGACAAAGGGTCTGGACGGCGCGCTGTTCATCTTTCCGATCGATGTGTACTATTTCTCCGGCACCCGCCAGAACTCGACCCTCTGGCTGCCGGCGTCCGGCGAACCGGTCCTGCTGGTGCGCAAGAGCCTGTCACGCGCAAAAGTCGAGAGTGCCCTGACCGATATCCGGCCGTTCCCTCCCGGCAAGGAGTTCCCCGCCCTGTTCGGAGAGGATGTGCAGAAGATCGGCTTTACCTTCGATGTGGCGCCGGTGCAGCAACTCAATTACTATTCGAAGCTGCTGCCGGGGCGGGAGTTTGTCGATATTTCCGCCGCCAACCGCGAAGTCCGTTCGGTCAAGTCGGCGTTCGAGCTCGAACAGCTCCGCGCTTCCGGCGCTTCTCTCTGCTCGGTGTTCTCCCAGGTGCCGCAGTTTCTGGCAGAAGGGATGCGCGAACTCGACCTGGCGGCGGAATTCGAGCATCGGCTCCGCATCGCCGGTAATGAAGGGTTCATCCGGATGCGGGCCTTCAACCAGGAACTCTTCATGGGGCTGGCCCTTTCGGGCGGCGCCGCTTCCTACGGATTCTTCGACGGCGCCGTTACCGGGCGCGGCCTTTCCAACGCCTCGCCGCAGGGGGCGTCGCTGCAGACTATTGGCCGCAACGAGCCGGTTTTCCTCGACTATACCGGTGTGTTCAACGGCTATATCACCGATATGACCCGTATTTTCGTGATAGGCACGCTTGACCCGGAACTGCAGCGGGCATTCGATCTGTCGCTGGAGATCCAGAGCCACCTGCAGAAGGCCCTGAAACCTGGTGCAATCTGTGAAGAGCTGTTTCTGCAGGCGGTCGCAATTGCCGAGAAAGGGGGGCTCGGCGCCCATTTCATGGGGATGCCGGGCGAACAGGCCCGCTTTGTCGGGCATGGCGTCGGTCTGGAACTCGATGAATTCCCGGTGCTGGCACAAGGATTTAAGGTGCCGCTGCAGGCCGGGCAGACGATTGCGATCGAGCCCAAGTTCGTCTTTCCCGACAAAGGGGTCATCGGCATCGAGAATACTTTTGCCGTGACGACCGGTGGCGGTGAAAAGATAACTGATCTTGACGACCGCATACAGTTTTTATAACAGTTTCCCGTAATGCCGCTGATTCAGATATGTTGTTCTGTGGCGTCATTAATCGGCGGATTCGCACTTCTGCGGATCCGTTTTCACTGGGTACGACTCCGCCGGATAACCAGTGGGTTTTCGGCATGCTAGAATTGTGTTATAATTTAAGTTGACATGAACGTAAACGGAATGTATATTTTGAAACATCAAAACAGACTGGAGGCGGGAATATGAGTGAAGATGTGTATGTCGTCGATGGCATGAGGACACCGTTCGGCTCTTTTGGCGGAGCACTGTCAGATGTTGCTGCTCCTCAACTGGCTGCCGCGGTTATAAAAGGTCTTCTGAACCGGAATGCACTGCCGGCGGAAGCGGTAGGTGAAGTGATCCTCGGGCAGGTGCTCTCCGGCGGTTGCGGACAGGCTCCGGCACGCCAGGCGATGCGTGCGGCCGGACTGCCGGACTCCGTCCCCGCCCTGACGATCAACAAGGTTTGCGGCAGCGGCCTCAAGGCGGTCATGCTCGGGAGTGATTCGATCAAACTCGGCAATGCCGAGGTCGTGCTGGCCGGCGGCATGGAAAACATGTCCATGGCCCCCTACTTCCTCAAAAAGGCCCGCAACGGCTTCCGGATGGGCAATGGCGAAATATTCGACCTGATGATCCACGACGGTCTGTCCGACCCGTATACCGGAGTCCACATGGGAGATATCGGCGAAGCCAGTGTTCAGCGCAACGGCTTGACCCGCACCGAGCAGGACGAACTGGCCGTCCGGTCCTACCAGCTGGCCCAAGCGGCAGTCACGGAAGGCATCTTCAAGGATGAAATCGCTCCTGTCGTCAAGAGTGTCCGCGGTGTCGAAACCGTGGTAGCCGTGGACGAAGAGCCGTTCAAGGGAGATGTCGGAAAAATTGCCACGCTTAAGCCGGCTTTCAAGAAGGACGGCAGCATAACCGCCGGCAACGCCTCTACCATAAGCGACGGCGCCGCCGTGCTCCTGCTGGCGGGTGCTGCGGCGTTGAAAAAACATGGTCTGACGGCAAAAGCACGCATTGTCGCTTCAGCCACCAGCAGCCTGCATCCCGACTACTTTCCGGAAGCGCCGGTATCGGCCATTCAGGCGGTATGCGACAGGGCCGGCCTGAAAACAGAGGACATCGACCTGTTCGAGATCAACGAAGCGTTTGCGTCGGTGACGCTGATCGCCATCAAGAATCTGAAGCTCGATCCCGCCAGGGTCAACGTCAACGGCGGCGCCTGCGCCATCGGCCATCCGATCGGGGCCAGCGGCGCCCGCCTCGCTTTGACGGTCGTCCGGGAACTGCACAAACGCAAACTCCGCTACGGTCTGGCCACCCTCTGCATCGGCGGCGGCGAAGCGGTTGCGGTTATTTTCGAGAGAGTCTGATTAACGCACTATCCATATATCAGGGTGAGGGAGGCAGGGATGATTAAAACCGTTGGTGTTCTCGGCGCTGGACAGATGGGCAACGGCATTGCCCACGTTTTTGCCCAGTACGGCTATCAGGTGGTTCTCTACGACATTTCAGAAGCGCAGCTGGAAAAAGCGGTCACAACCATCAGGCAGAATCTGGAACGGCAGGCCAAGAAGGGGGTCATCCCGGAGTCGCTGGTCGGCGAGACCGTGGGGCGGATCCTGACCACGAAGAACATGACCGACCTGGCGGGTGTGGAATTTGCCGTGGAGGCGGTCACCGAGCACGAACCGCTCAAGCTTGATATCTTCCGCAAACTGGACGACATCGTGCAGCCGAGCGCCATTCTCGCCTCCAACACTTCATCAATTCCGATCACCAAGATCGCATCCGTGACCAAAAGGTCGGACAAGGTGATAGGAATGCATTTCATGAACCCGGTTCCGGTCATGAAGCTGGTCGAGATCATTCGCGGCCACGCCACCAGTGATGCGACCTTCAGGATGATTTCCGAGATGGTGGGAAAGCTGGAGAAAGAGATGGCGGTATCGCAGGACTATCCCGGCTTTATCGTCAACCGCGTGCTGATCCCGATGATCAACGAGGCGATTTTTGCCCTGTATGAAGGTATCGCCACCGCAGAGGATATCGACAAAGGGATGAAACTCGGCACCAACCAGCCGATGGGACCGCTGACTCTGGCCGACTTCATCGGACTCGATACGGTGCTGGCGATCGCCAACGTCCTCTATGACGGTTTCAAGGATCCCAAATACCGTCCCTGCCCGCTGCTCGTCAAGATGGTGAATGCGGGATATATGGGGCGCAAGTCGGGGCGCGGCTTTTATACGTATTAGCCGTTCACTCTTGGTTCGTTGCAATGTGAGAGCAAAGTTTAGATCAAAACCGTTCTCACGCGGAGCCGCAGAGGTCGCGGAGAAAGTCTAAACAAAAACGATATGGTTTAACCAAAAACTTTAAGCATTTAATTCTGGTTTGCTCCGCGTTCTTCGCGTCTCCGCGTGAAACATTTTTCGGTTCCGGTTTTGTCTGAATAGAGGGGGAATATATGGAATTCAATAATCTGCTGATCGAAACCACCACCGGCATAACGACCCTGACGATCAACCGCCCCCAGGTGCTGAACGCGCTTAACAGCGACGTCGTACGGGAGCTTGAGTGCGCCCTGTTTGAGCTCAACCTCGATGCAGCTGTCAAGGCGGTCGTGCTGACCGGCGCCGGAGAGAAGGCCTTTGTCGCCGGGGCCGATATCAAGGAGATGTCCGGACTCTCCTCGTTTGAAGCCCACGACTTTGCCCGCAGGGGGCAGCGCCTGATGCTGCTGATCAACAGGATGCGCACGCCGGTCATCGCCGCGGTCAACGGCTACGCGCTTGGCGGCGGCCTCGAACTGGCGCTGGCCTGCGATTTTATCTATGCCTCCGAAAAGGCCAAATTCGGCTTTCCCGAGGTCGGCCTCGGTGTCATCCCCGGTTTCGGCGGCACCCAGAACCTGGCGCGCCTGATCGGCCCGAACAGGGCCAAGGAACTGGTGTTTTCCGGGCGGGTCATAACCGCCGCAAAAGCCAATGCATGGGGCATTGTCAACGAGCTGTACCCACCTGAAGAACTGTTGCCCAAGGCGCTGGAAACAGCGCGGGAAATCGCCGGCAGGGGGGCTTTGGCTGTTTCGTTCGCCAAGGATGCGATTGCCAGCGGGCTGAATATGTCGAAAGAAGATGGTTTCCGCTATGAGGCTTCCCTGTTCGGGGTGCTGTTTTCCACGGGCGACCAGCGCGAAGGGATGGGGGCTTTTCTCGAAAAGCGTACCGCTGAATTCAAAGGGAAATAAATTACAATACGAGAGGGGGAACGTATGAATTTCGAACTGAGCCAGGATCACAAGGTTCTGCAGTCCGCGGTACGCGATTTCGTCGAAAAGGAAATCAAGCCGATTGCGATGAAAATAGACGAAGATCACATGATTCCGGATGCGCTGGTGGCAAAGATGTCCGAAATGGGCTTTCTCGGCAGCTACCTGCCGGAGGAGTACGGCGGGGCCGGACTGGACATGCTGTCATACGCCATCGTTGTCGAAGAGGTCTCGAAAGCCTGCGGCTCCAGCGGCGTCCTGATTTCGGCCCACACCTCGCTCTGCAGCGGCCCGATCTATACCTTCGGCACCGAAGAGCAGAAGAAGAAATGGCTGCCGGCGCTCAACAGCGGCGAGAAAATCGGCTGCTTCCTGCTGACCGAACCGGACGCCGGCAGCGATGCCGGCGGCACCGCCACCACCTACACGCGTGACGGAGACCATTTCGTCATCAACGGCAGCAAGACGTTCATCACCAACGGCGGCTATCTCGGCACCGGCGTGCTGCTCGCCTCCTTTGACCGCAGCCTGAAGCACAAGGGGATCACCGCTTTCATCGTTGACCTGGGTTCACCCGGCGTCACCATCCTCAAAAACGAGAACAAGATGGGGATACGGGGCAGTTACACGACCGCCTTCGCCTTTGACAACCTGCGCGTGCCGGTGGAAAACCTGCTGGGGCAGGAGGGGAAAGGGTTTAACGTTGCGATGGACACCCTGAACGGCGGCCGGATCGGCATCGCCTCGCAGGCGCTCGGCATCGCCGAGGGCGCCTTTGAACGGGCGCTGGCCTATTCGAAGGAGCGGAAGCAGTTCGGCCAGGCGATCAGCGAGTTCCAGGCCATTCAGTTCAAGCTGGCCGATATGTGGACCAGCATCGAAACCAGCAAGCTCCTGACGTACCGCGCCGCCTGCCTCAAGGATGCCAAGAAGAGCTATACGATGGAGTCAGCCATGTGCAAGATGCACGCTTCCGAAACCGCGACCTTCGTTACCAAGGAAGCGATCCAGATTCATGGCGGCTACGGCTACATCGTCGACTACGAAGTCGAGCGGATGTATCGCGACGCCAAGATCACCGAGATCTACGAAGGAACCAATGAAGTGCAGCGTGTTGTTATCTCGAAACTGCTGCTTTCGTAATGCCTGCAAATTGTTAATACTTGACATGTGCGTTAAGTAGAATTATATACGACGCAGCAGCTATCAAGTCAGGAGAGGTGTTACTGTGGAAGCAACCCGGATTATTTACTGGAATATCGGTCACAGCGTCGTCATCCCGATGTATGTTCTGGCCTTTGCCGCCTTCGGCGTGATGGTCTGGGGATTCCGGCAGCGCCTGCCGGTTTGGCGCCAGGGGAAGGCGCTCGACCGTTTCGACCGCTACGACGAACGGGTCAAACGGATGCTTGCGGAAGTGTTCAGTCAGGCGAAGCTCTTTCGTGTCACTGAAGGGGGCGTGTTCCATTCCATCTTCTTCTGGAGCTTCCTGGTTCTCTTTGTTGGCACCTTGCTGGTCATGTTCCAGGCCGACTTCTTTACCCCGCTGCTGCAGGTCAACCTCCTCTCCGGAGAGTTCTACAAGGCTTTTTCCCTGACGTTGGACATTGCCGGAATTCTGGCGATCGTAATGCTGGCGGGGCTCTTCATCCGCCGGTTTGTGATCAAGCCGAAGGGGCTGGAGATCGTCAGGGACGACTACATCGTGCTGCAGCTGCTGTTTGCGATCCTGGTCACCGGGTTCCTGATCGAAGGGGCCCGCATGGCCGCCACCGAACTGCAGCTGAACCCCGGCCTGGCACGCTTCTCACCCGGCGGCCTGCTGGCGGGGCAGCTCTTTACGACGCTGAACACCGGCACCCTGCTCGTTACCCACAAGATCCTCTGGTGGCTCCACTTCGTTCTGGTGCTCGGCTTCTTCTGCGCGATCCCCTACACCAAGCTGCGCCACATCTTCACCACCTCGGTCAATGCGTTTCTGGCCCCCTTTGAGCCGAAGGGGAGCATTGCCACGATCAACATGGAAGACGACACGGTCGAACAGTTCGGCGCCGCCACCATCAGCGACTTAAGCTGGAAGGATATCTTCGACGCCGACGCCTGCACCTCCTGCAAGCGCTGCCAGGAGCGCTGCCCGGCGTACGCGACAGACAAGCCGCTCTCGCCGATGAAAATCGTCCAGCAGATCGGTGAACTGGCTGAAGGAAACCCCGGCGGCGGCCTGATCGAAACGGTCAGCCAGGATGCCCTCTGGGCCTGCACCACCTGCCGCGCCTGCCAGGACATCTGCCCGGCCAACATCGAACACGTCAACAAGATCCTGGAGATGAGACGCAGCATGTCGCTCATGGATGGAGCCTTCCCGGGCGACGAGGTGAAAACGGCAATCAACAACATCGAGGTGAACGGCAATCCGTTCGGCCTCGCCTACGCCGCACGGGGGGACTGGGCAGCAGGGCTGGACGTCAGGCTCATGGCCGAGGACCAGGATGTTGATATCCTCTACTTCGTCGGCTGCTACGCCTCCTTTGACAGGCGCAATCAGGCCGTCGCCCGGAACTTCATATCGATCTGCTCCGCCGCCGGGATAAGAGTCGGCATCCTCGGCAAAGAGGAAAAATGCTGCGGCGAGCCGCCCCGCAAGCTGGGCAACGAATACCTCTACCAGACCACCGCAAACGAAAACATCGAACTGATCAAGGGGTACGGCGTCAAAAAGATCGTCACCGCCTGCCCGCACTGCTTCAACACCCTGGCCCGGGACTACAAGGACCTGGGGATGGATATCCCGGTCGAACACTACAGCACCTATATCAACACCCTGCTGGAGACCGACAGGCTTCAGCTGGCACCGGAACCGTTCGACTTCACCTATCATGACTCCTGCTACCTCGGCCGCTACATGGACATCATCGACCAGCCGCGGGCAATTCTGAAGGCGGCCGGCGGTTCAATCTCCGAAATGGACAAGAGCGGCTACGACAGCTTCTGCTGCAGCGCCGGCGGCGGCCGCATCATCGCCGAAGAGAAACTGGGGACAAAGATCAGCGAAGCCAGGGTCAGGATGGCGGTCGACACCGGTGCGCCGCTGCTGGTATCCAACTGTCCCTTCTGCTTGACCATGTTCGAGGACGGCATCAAAACCGGCGGTGCGGAAGGACAGATCCGGGTCAGGGACCTGGCGGAAATAGTGGCGGAACGGATAACGGCGTGAAAAACAGATCATGACTCACAAGTTTTCCGACTTATTTAAGATTTTCAGGAGGTAATGATATGAAACTGCTCGTCTGCATCAAGCAGGTCCCGGACCTGGAGTCCCGCTTCAAGCCGAACGCCGACGGCGTCTGGTACAACGAGACAGACCTCGCCTGGCGCATGAACGAATATGACGAATATGCGGTGGAACAGGCCGTCCAGCTGCGGGAGAAACTGGGGGAGGGCACCGAGCTGACCGTCCTTTCCATCGGACCCGACCGCGTTGTCGAAGCGATCAAGAAAGCCCTCGCCATGGGATGCGACAACGCCGTCCATGTCCAGGATACGGCCGCATCAGGTAAAGACCCGTGGCAGATTGCCGGGGTTATAGCCGCCTATGCCAGAGATAAAGGCTTCGATATCATCTTCACCGGCATGCAGTCCCAGGATCGCGGCTCGGCCCAGGTCGGCGTCACCGTGGCCGAACAGCTCGGGCTCGCCTGCACGTCAACAATAGTCGGTTTCGACTACGACAACGGCACGATTACCGCCAAACGGGAGCTGGAAGGGGGCATCAAGGGGATCGTCAGGTTGAAAATACCCGCTCTCGTCACCTGCCAGCTGGGGCTCAACATACCGCGCTACCCGACCCTGCCCAACATCATGAAGGCCAAGAAGAAAGAAATCGTCGCGGTTCCGGTCGCCGACCTGCTGGAGGTAGAGTCCCTGGCAGCCACGACCAGCTTTCATCCCCCGGCAAAAAAGGGGGGAGGGATCGTTCTCGAAGGCGATGTGGGAGAGCTGGTGGACAAGGTGATAGCGATACTCAAGGACAAAACCAGTGTGTTGAGATAGGAGATTATATGAAAACTCTATTGATAGGCGAATACCGCGAAGGGAAACTGCTCGACTCCACCTACGAACTGTTCGGCTTTGCCGCACAGATGGGCGCCGAGACCTCGATGCTGCTGGTGGGGAGCGAGAGTCAGCTGCCGCTTTACGGCGGCACACTCTACCTGGCCGATGCGGCAGCCTGCGGTGAGTACAACCCCGAGCTGCACAAGAAGCTGGTCCTGGAAGCGGTGCAGATAGAGAACCCCGACTACATCGTCTTTGTCCACTCCTCATACGGCTGGGATCTGGCCCCGCGGGTTGCGGCCGCCCTTAAAATCGCCCAGGTATCCGAGGTGATCGCCCTTGCTGACGGTAGTTTCGAAGTCGGCAGCTGCAATGCCAAGATGCGCCGCAACGTCAAGCCGTCAACCTCGAAAGCGGTTCTGACGATTCAGGCCGGCGCCTTCCCGGCGCTGCAGCCGGGCGGTTCACCCGCAATCCAGAGGTTGGCTGCTGCCGGCGGCGGACCTCTGGAGTTCGTCGGCTATGAAGCTGCCGAAGCGAAGGATGTTGACCTGGCCAAGGCCGAGGTTGTCGTCTCTGCGGGACGGGGCGTCGGCAAGAAGGACAACATCCCGACCATCGCGGCCCTGGCCAAGGCGCTGGGGGGTGAACTGGGCGCGAGCCGTCCGGTGGTGGATGCCGAGTGGGTCAGTCACAGCCACCAGGTCGGCACCACCGGCCAGACGGTCTCGCCGAAGCTGTATGTTGCCTGCGGCATCTCCGGAGCCATTCAGCACCTGGCCGGGATGAAAAAGTCGGATTTCATCTTGGCGATCAACAAGGACAAGGATGCGCCGATCGGGGAAATCGCCGATGTGCTGGTCGTGGCGGATGTCATGCAGTTCGTGCCGGCGCTGACGGCGAAACTGGCGAGATGAAGGCGTTGACAGGCATCACGGTCGTGTCTCTGGCGGCCAATCTTCCCGGCCCGGCGGCCGCACAGCGTCTGGTGCGGATGGGTGCTGAGGTCGTCAAGGTTGAAGCGCCGTCCGGGGACCCGATGGAGATCTACCACGCCGGCTGGTACCGGGAGATGGCGGCCGGGCAGACGACCCTCCGGCTCGACCTGAAGTCCGATGCGGGGTTGGGTGAACTCCACCGGCTGCTCGGGGGCGCCGATCTGCTGATCAGCGCCAGCCGCCCCGCCGCGATGGAGCGGCTCGGGCTTGGCTGGGCCGCACTGCACCAAAAATATCCCCGGCTCTGCCAGGTGGCCATCGTCGGCTATCCGGCCCCCCGCGAGAACGAGGCGGGGCACGATCTTACCTACCAGGCATCATTAGGACTCCTCACCCCCCCACATATGCCGCGCACCCTGCTGGCTGACATGGCGGGCGCCGAAATGACGCTCTCTTCCGCCCTGGCGCTGCTCCTTTGTCGTGAACGGAGCGGAGAAGCGGGCTATGCCGAGGTTGCCCTTTCGGAGGCTGCCGCCTCCCTCGCCGAACCGCTCCACTACGGCTGTACCGCAGCTGGGGCGCTGCTGGGGGGCGGCATTCCCGAATACAACATCTACCGGACGGCCGACGGCTGGGTTGCGGTGGCCGCGCTGGAGCCGCATTTCAAGAAGCGGCTGGAGGATGCGCTTGCCATATCGACACCGGACCAGTACCGGTCGGCCTTTGCCGGTCAGAGTTCAGCGCACTGGCAGGAGTGGGGACAAAAGCAGGATGTGCCGATAGAGACGGTCCGGTAAAAGCAATTATCACCACGAAGACACGAAGGAATAATCAAATCCCAAACCTTTCAAGCCTCTGACGTAGCTGGCACGGTTTGTACAGGAAGTCGATTGATGGTTTTCTTCGTGATCTTCGTGTCTTCGTGGTGAATAAGTCTTTGAATTAAGGTTAAATATCAAGCCACACGGAGGTGCGCATGTTTCTTGATCTTACCGAAGAGCAGAAGTTGATCCAGGATACCGCCCGGGATTTTGCCCGGGCCGAACTGGAGCCGGTGGCAGCGGCGCTCGACCAGGGACATGACCGGTCGCCGATGCTGGCGAATCTCAAAAAGCTGGCCGACCTCGGCTTTATGGGGTTGAACATCAAGGAACAGTACGGCGGAGCGGAAGCCGGGGTCGTGTCGTTCAGTCTTGCAATCACCGAAATCGCCCGCGCCTGTGCATCAACGGCCGTGACGGTGTCGGTCAACAACATGGCGGCAGAGGTGATCCAGGCGGTCGGTTCCGAGGAGCAGCGCAGCGCCTACATCCCCAAAATCTGCTCCGGCGAGTTCCCGGCTGCCGGTTTCTGCCTGACGGAAACCGGCGCCGGGTCCGATCCGGCCGGGATGAATACCCAGGCCGCCGATGACGGCGACAGCTGGGTGTTGAACGGCTCCAAGATCTTCATCACCAGCGCCCCCTATGCCGGGGTGTTCGTGGTCTGGGCGGTGACCGACAAGGATGCGCCGAAAGGGAAGGGTATCAGCTGCTTCCTGGTGGAGGGAGGCACCAAGGGGCTGGTCATCGGCAAGGAAGAGAAGAAGATGGGGCAGCACGCCTCGGCCACCAACGAGGTGATCTTTGACGACTGCCGGATTCCCAAAGCGGCGCTGATGGGGAAACTCAACGACGGCTTCCGCATCGCCGCCGGGGAACTGGCGGGCGGGCGGATCGGCATCGGTTCACTGGGGCTGGGAGTCGGGCTGGCGGCCATGGATTATGCGACCCGCTACGCATCGGAGCGGAGCCAGTTCGGGCAGAAGATCAGCAATTTCCAGGCGATCCAGTGGATGATCGCCGACGGCTATACCGAGCTGGAGGCCGCCCGGCTGCTGCTGATGAACGCCGCCTACCGCAAGGAATCGGGCAAGACCTTTGCAAAGGAGGCGTCCATGGCCAAAATGTTCGCCACCGAAGCCTCCAATAAAGCCTGCTACAGTGCGCTCCAGATGCTGGGCGGGTACGGCTACACCCAGGATTTCCCGGTGGAGCGCTATGCCCGCGATGCCCGTATCACCGCCATCTATGAAGGGACCAACGAGATCCAGCGTCTGATCATATCGCGCGAAATACTGAGAAATTTCAGCTGACAAGGAGGCAGGCATGAGTACCAGCAAGCGCATTACCCTGCAGCAAGCCGCCGAAATCATCACGGACGGCTCCAGTCTCACCTTTTCCGGCTTCACGATCTGGCGCCGGCCGATGGCCATCGTGTTTGAACTGATCCGCCAGCACCGCAAAAATCTGCACCTGATCGAGGTGAACGGCGGTTCGCACTCCGAATTCCTGATCGGGGCGGGGTGCGTCGATATCTGGGAATCGTGCTGGATCGGGCATGAGCTGTACGGCAAGTACGGGGCCAACCTGTCGCGCAAGGTTGCCGACCGGCAGATCATCGTCGAGGATTACAGCCATGCGGAGATGATGTTCCGCTTCGCCGCCGCCGCCAACGGGGCTCCTTATGCGGTGACGCAGACCTCGCTCGGCACCGACCTCCACAATCCTGAATACGATATGCTCGGCCGCGCCGGACTGCGGGACGGCAAGCGCATAGCGAAGCATAAGTACCAGTTTACCGAGGACCCCTTCTACGGCGCCGGCTCCCAGGTGCTGGTTCCGGCCGCCAAGGTCGACATCGCGGTCCTGTGTGTCCAGCAGGTGGGCGAAGAAGGTACGGTGCGGGTAAACGGCCAGTTTTACTCCGATCCGGAAGCGGCCCGGGCGGCCGACATCACGATCGTCATGGCCGAGGAGATCGTCCCCGAGGAATATCTGCGGCGCAACGCCGATCAGAACACCATCGTCAGCTTTGAAGTGAACCATATCCTGGAATGCCCGTTTGGCGCACACCCGACCGGCATGTTCGGGCGCTACGATGTGGATGGCTCGTTCCTCAAGGAATTCTACGGGCGTACCCGCACCCAAGAAGGGTTTGACGACTTTGCCAACGAGTGGATCCATGGGCAGAACCATATGAGTTATCTGGAAAAACTGGGGTGGCCGCGCATGCTGGGTCTCAAGGCCAACAGTGCCATGAATTACAGTCCCCGCGAAAAAAAGGGAGGGAAATGATATGTCAGAGTACGCAAATCCTGATGAATTCGGACTGGCGGACCTGCTCTGCTGCGCCGCTTCCCGCGAAGTGGCGGACAATGAAATCGTCTTTGCCGGCACCGGCCTGCCGATGGTCGCCATCATGCTGGCGCAAAATACCCATGCTCCCAACCTGAAGCTGATATTCGAAGCGGGAACGCTTGACGGCCGTCCGCCGGAACTCCCCACCTCCGTCGGCGATGCCCGCTGCGAAATGGGCGCCTCCAGGGCTTCAGGGCTCTACGACGCATTCAGTATCGCCCAGAGAGGCTACGTCGATCTCGGTTTCCTGGGAGGAGCGGAAGTTGATCAGTACGGCAATGTGAACACCACCTGCATCGGCGACTACCTCAATCCCGAATTGCGCCTGACCGGCAGCGGCGGCAACCCGGACATCAACTCCTTTGCCAAACGGACGGTCTTTATCATGGTGCATGAAAAGCGGCGTTTCGTGGAGAATGTCAGCTACATCACCAGTCCCGGCTGGCGGGTCAAGAAATGGCCCGGCGGCGAATTTGTCCATCGTCGCGAGCTCTACGGCGCCGCTTTCCGCGGCGGACCGTCCGCCGTCATCAGTACTGCCGGCGTGTTCCGCTTTGATGAGAACACCGGCCTGATGTATCTGGACACCTGCCACCCCGGCAAGACGCCGGCGGAAATCCGGGATCTCTGCCAGTTTGATCTTGATACTTCCAGGGTCAAAGGAGAAACTGCGGTTCCGACACGGGAGGAGCTGCGCATCATTCACGAGGTGCTTGACCCGGATGAAATCTTTATTCCCAAGGTAAAGAAGGGGTAGTCGATGGCGCCTTTGAATGCCATGGAGGATTTCAAGCGGGATCTCAGCTTTCATGTCCAGAGGAATGACGAGCTGATAATACTGGCCGCCCACTTGAAGGACCGTTTCCATGATATCCGGATGGAGGTGCTGGCCGATTTCGAATCACTGGCGATCACCGCGGCACGGGTCAATTTCGTCCGCCATCCGGCGGCGGATTGCCCCAACGTTGCCTGGCGGATGGAGCGGCTGGTCGGATTTTCGATCGGCAGGGGGCTCAACCGGAAGCTGCAGGAAGCGTTCGGCGGCGGCGAGGGGTGCGGCAACCTGCGCGTGATGCTGCTGGGGCTGCTGCCGCTGGCGATGAATGTCAAGGCTGCGGCCGGATTCACCGACGAGGGGGAGATGCTGGCTTCAATCAGTGAACAGCTGGTCGGGAGCTGCGCCGGCTATGTAAAACAGCCGGAATAGCTCTTCCCGGATCTGGATACTCGGACAGGTATACCCGCCGGCTTGTGGGGATACCTGTTTTTGTGTCGAAGCTTCGCCTGCCTTGCGTGAAGCTTGACGCGCAAGTTTTCTATCTGCTACAAAGAAGGATCTGCAATCAGTGTCCCATACGCAAAGGAAAAAAGCGATGCCGCATATTGAAATTGATGAACTGCGCTGCAAGGGATGCGGGCTCTGCACGATAGCCTGCCCGAAGAAACTGGTCAGCGTGACCGATACCCCCAACAGTATGGGCTACACCGTGGCGGTTTTTTCCGGACCGGAGCAATGCACCGGCTGCGCGCTCTGCGCAGAGATGTGCCCCGATGTCGCCATCACGGTTTTCAAGGAGTGACGGTCATGCACACGTCCGCAGCTGAAAGAATCTTTGTCAAAGGGAACGAAGCGGTCGCGATGGCGGCTCTTGAGGCCGGCTGCCGCTGCTATTTCGGCTATCCGATCACCCCGCAGAGCGATATCCCGGAATACCTGTCCCGCGAACTCCCCGGCCTGGGGGGCGAATTCGTCCAGGCCGAGAGCGAGATCGGCGCGATCAACATGCTGCTGGGAGCCTCGGCCACCGGCGCCCGCGCGATGACCTCCTCCTCCGGCCCCGGCATCTCCCTCAAGCAGGAGGGGATCTCGTACATGGCCGGCTCGGAACTCCCCGGCGTTATCGTCGATATCATGCGCGCCGGTCCGGGCCTCGGGGGGATCGATGCGTCCCAGGCCGATTATTTCCAGGCCACGCGCGGCGGCGGCCACGGCGGCTACCGGATTATCGTGCTGGCTCCCGCCTCGGTGCAGGAGATGTACGACCTGACCATGCTGGCCTTCGACCTGTCCGACATCTACCGCATGCCGGCCATGGTGCTGGCTGATTCCGTGGTCGGGCAGATGAAGGAGTCGGTAACCCCCAACCCGCGTCCGCAGGTCGCCCTTCCTCCGAAGGAATGGGTCGTGCGCGGCCGGGCTGACGGTACTCCGCAAAACGTCGTCAAATCCCTCTATCTGGGCGATGGCGAGATGGAGGCGTTCCACTGGAAGATGCAGGCCCGCTACGAGGAGCTGGCTGACCGGGAGTGCCGCTGGGAAGAGGTGCAGACCGGCGATGCCGAGCTGATCGTCACCGCTTTCGGCTCCACCTCCAGGATCGCCAAGACCGCCGTTGCCATGGCCCGTGATGCCGGCATGAAGGTCGGCCTGATGCGGCCGATCACCCTGTTCCCGTTTCCCAAAAAAGCCTATGCGGCGCTTTCCGAACGGTGCAAGCTTTTCCTGGATATAGAGCTTTCCACCGGCCAGATGATCGATGACGTGCGCCTTTCCGTGGCACGCGATGCCGACGTCGCCTTTTATGGCCGTCCCCCCGGAGCGGGGTCGTTGCCAACGCCGGAAGAGCTGTTCGAACAGATCAAGAAAAACTACCGGGCCCCCGCCTGAGCAGTTGAGGATACAAACCATGAAACAGGTATTTACCAGGCCGGAAAGCCTGAAAGACGTCGCAACCCACTTCTGCCCCGGCTGTAACCACGGTTCGGTCCACCGGCTGGTCGCCGAAGCGCTGGACGAGTTCGGCATCCGCAGCCGGACGATCGGTGTCGCGTCGGTAGGCTGTTCGGTGTTCCTCTACGGCTATTTCGACGTCGACGTCATCGAAGCCCCCCACGGCCGCGCTCCGGCGGTTGCCACCGGCGCCAAGCGGGCCCGTCCCGACCGGATCGTCTTCACCTACCAGGGGGACGGCGACCTGGCGGCGATCGGCATGTCCGAGATCATCCATGCCGCCAACCGCGGCGAGGATATCACCGTCATCTTCGTCAACAACACGACCTACGGCATGACCGGCGGCCAGATGGCGCCCACCACCCTGCCGGGACAGAAAACGTCCACCTCTCCCTATGGCCGAGACGTCTCGAAGGACGGAGCGCCGTTCAAGATGGCGGAGCTGCTCTCCAACCTTGACGGGGTGGCATTTTCGGCACGGGTGGCGCTCAACAGCCCCAAAAATGTCCTCAATGCCAAAAAGATGATCAAGACCGCCTTCCGCTACCAGGTCGAGAAAAAGGGGTTCTCCTTTATCGAGGCGCTGGCATCCTGTCCGACCAACTGGGGGATGACTCCCCTTGACGCCAACCAGCGGGTGACCGATGAAATGATCCCCTATTTCCCGCTCGGCCTGTACAAAAATACTGCTGATTTGTGACCTGGAGATAATAATGCGCCACGATGTTTTTTTAGCCGGTTATGGCGGGCAGGGTGTGCTGCTGGCCGGCAACCTGCTTTCATACGCTGCCATCCACGAAGGGAAAAACGTCTCTTTTTTTCCGGCCTACGGAGTCGAGAAACGGGGGGGAGCGGCCATGTGCACGGTCGTCTTTGCCGACGGCGATACCGGCTCCCCGGTTGTCGGCAATCCGTCGGTCTCGGTCCTGCTCAATCAGCTCTCTTTCGACAAATATGCCGCCAGGGTCAGGCAGGGGGGGGTCTGTATCGTTAACTCCAGTCTGGTTGAAACTGACGGCGTCGCGCTTCCGGGGGTCGAGGTCGTCCTGGTGCCGATGAACCAGATTGCCCTCGATATGGGTGATGTGCGGATGGTCAATATGGTGGCCTGCGGGGCATATATTGAAAAATCCGGGGCACTGCAGAGCGCATCGCTGGTAGAGGCACTGAAAAAAGCGCTCCCGGAGCGCAACCACAAGCTGATACCGGCCAACGTAAAAGCGATGGAAGCGGGTGCTCTGGCAGCGAGAGGCTCAAGAGAGGCGGCTAAAAAGTGTTGACGTCGGGAGCCCGATTTGCTACAAAGGGGGCTCTTTAATACAGGGGTATCGCCAAACGGTAAGGCAACGGCCTCTGACGCCGTCACTCTAGGTTCGAATCCTGGTACCCCTGCCAAACTTCAAACTAGCTTCATGCTAGACAAAATCAAAGCCTCTTGAATCCCGGTAAACGAGACAAGAGGCTTTGTCATATCCACTACATCAACATCGGCACCTACAACACATATTCGACGTGATCAACCTCCGGGGGGCTGTCATATCGTCATTCTGGTGATGTGCTGTCCCATGAATGCAATCATCGTTGAAAAGAAGAAAGCGAAGAGCAGTGCGATGATGATACCCACGACTACACCGATGGTGATGACCCACGAATTGACTCCGCCCGTTTCCTCCAGGACAGGATAATAGTTCAGTGCTGATGGTGTTGCCCTTGCTTCAAGGATTTTCCCCTTTACATGCCTGTAGTAGAGATAGTTGCCGATCATTCCAATCCCGATATGCAGGAGAATATTGGCACCCGGTATGCAAAAGATGATAAAAGTGACAACTGCTAACGCGTACATCTTCCTGTACAGCATCCAGAGGAACGTGAAGCCGAAACAGGACCAGTTCCAGGTAACACAGAACTTTTCTCTCCCCGTAATCGTGAATTTTGAAAAGCATTGGATGTAGTAGTGGGCATTTCCGCCTGTAAATGCCCGGATTTCATCACTGCTGATGCTGTCAGCGTTAGCGGTGCTCGCGGGGTCAAGATTGATCAATGAACCGCAGTAGCGGCATTTTATAGCGCCATCCTGAATGCTCTCTTTGCAGTAAGGGCAGATCATAGTTGGAGAACTCCTTGATGTTAATTTGGCAATAGCGGACAAACGTACATCATTCTGCAATTTAAACCAAATCCATAATTATGGCAGGGATGGTCACAGGCATTCCGGATGGCCCCCAACATTGGAAGGCGAAATTAAAGTTTGAAGCGGTGAACTGTCAGAAAAGATAGCTATTACTCCCGTTGAAGGGTAGATAATATTCAAATGACAAAACAGATAAACAGTCAGACCGGTGAAACCCTGCTTATAGCAAAAGGTGCGGCAGCAACATTGATGCGGCATTATCGATACGGTGCTTATCGGGCTATCAGAGACCCGGAAGGTGTCATCAGCTTATGGGCAATTGAAGGAAGGCCCAATGCACCATTCTCGCTGGCATTCGTGGACAAGGGGCGGGTATATAACAATATCGATGATGTACCGGATTATGTCTTGAAATCATTTATCGATTATGTCCGGAAAACAGTGCGATGACTCCGCGGAAGCATCGACTTGATACTGCAGGAAGAGTAGCGGTGCCGGGCTGAAAGCAACCCGGTACCGCCTCCTGGACCATGATGAAGGCAACTTTTCCTTAGGAGATATTCAATGTACGTAGCCAGAGACAAGAATAACGACCTCTATCTTTTCAACGAGGCACCTTACAGGGGAAAAGAATGCTGGTGGGCTGCTGCGGGCGTTGACGGCACCTATCTTCGGCTTGATAAATCGCTCTATCCGGAAGTTGTCTGGGATTCGGAACCATTAACAGTAACTTTATGCACGAATGACTAGACAAGCATGAAAATGACAGCAATCCAGATTAAAATATGACTAAGTTACTGTTATTCCGGGAATGAAAAACTATCCACAAAAAATGTTGATAACCCTGTTGAAGCTGTGGATATGTTTCAAAAATGTCACATGTTATCTAGGGTTTCATCGGTTTGCATAGTGAATGAACAGCATGTATAACTAGCTGATATTACGTGTCAATAGTTATTTTGCAGCAGTCCGGAACTAGTTCGGAATTGTTCTGTTAAATGAAAAGCTAAAAAATAGGCACTATTCACCTGGGATCAGAAAAACAGGTCAAAAATATTCTCTCCATGGGAGTCTTTTGGTATGCTGTAACAAAGATAATCATTGGATTCAGGGGGCGATTGTCTGGAGGCTTACCATAAATCTCTTTAAAAAAAGCGGGTCAGCCCATCAATTGGGCTAATCCGCTTTTTTGTACTATCCTTTTTGGTTCTGCGGCCGGAGCGAGGGGGAGCTAGCGACCCACCCGCACCCTGTTAATCCCTGTCGTCATCGTGCCGGTCTTTTTTATGTTTCTTGTGTTTTTTCTGTTTGTAATGCCCCTTGTGCTTCCCGTGATCTTTTACAATTACTGTTTCCCTTTCAATGACAGTCACCTGCGGGGCAGGCCTGGACGGCGGTGTGCCGACGTAGATGCTGGCATTTGGCGTGCTGACGCCGACATTGACGCCGGCGGCGGCAAAGCTGGCAGCGGCGAGAACAAGCAAGATACTTCCGGTCACTCTTTTCATAGGTACTCTCCTTTTCACGCGATATGCCGGCAGCTGACGGCGTAGGGACAACTGCTGTCAAACAACAGAATCAGCACCTGCCTGAATTTCTTCCCGGACCGTCACCAATAGTTCGGCGCAGACGACTACCAATTCCTGCCGAAGCCCCTCGGCTTCAGACGACAGCTCGATATTTACCGCCTCGGCAAAACATTTGAACTTGGCAACAACGTCTTCAAACTGCTCGATAGTGCATTTCATCATGGTTCCCTTTTTGCGGCTTTCTCATGCGACAAAGGCCTGCCTCACGCTTTTTTAAACCAAATCCAAGCTGGTTTCCACAAAAATCGCAGAAGGTCCGCTGTCCGCCAGTTCACCGACTGGTGATTGCCACGTGCCGGGCGGCGCTATGAGTCAAGGAATTTCAGGGCAATTTTAGATGAATCGATGCGGAGGATTCTGCACGGATATTTTACTGCACCAATCAGCAGTACGGTCAAAACACATTCTTCACCGCAATGACTGTTTTCAGGAACATCACCAATTATTTCAACCGAGGCTCCGGAAAAGGATATGTTTTCAAGCAAACCGGAATAACTTGTGTTTTGAATATCAAGCAGACAGTTTGAAGTATAACTGACTCGTTGATCAGTTCTGGTATCGGTCATATCACGCCTTACGGTTTAACCCGGCTCGATCAGCCGAAAACTCCGTACGAAATCTTGCCCGCAAAAACAGCCTGCCAGTGTACCTGACGAGAACTGCGAAGCGCGGGAAAGCAAAACATCTCCCCTTCGCACGGCGTAGCTAGTTTTTGCCAAGAGGTTCCTCGGTATCGGCCGGTTCCGTTGTGCGATAATCGGCACGGGCTTCTTGTATGATGTCAGCTCGCCGCATCATCCTGCCGCTTTCGATGGCCGCGATGATGTCGACTTTTCTTGCCTTTCCCGTTTCCAAGCCTCTTTTTCTGGCAAGATCTATGATCTCCCTGAAATTCATAACGACCCTCCGTCATAAATAGCGATGCCGGCGCCGTCCATCTTGCGGGCAGTTTTATTATAATACTTTTGGGGCAATAAAATACATTTATATGAGATGCCGAAAGCATCCGGTGCTGCAGCAGGTGATCGGCCGGGGACCGGCGGCTGATTTGTTTAAATAAGCATCTGAAAACGATAACAGGCCCCGCCTGTCCTGCCTGCCCGCCCGTACACGTGGTGACCGTCCCGCGCTTCCGGAAGAAAGCTGCCTATGTCCCCCGGTTCATGCCGGCGTATCAGCTCCGCGCCAGCCGGTACACCAGGCCGCTGCCGGTACGGTAACTGCGGCACCCCCCAGGCGATATGGAGACGACCGGTCTCTGCTCGTTGGTTGACGGCAGCAGTGCCGCCATCATTGCGCTTCCGCACATTGCTCGTACAACCTTCATGATGATTGCTTCAAACTCCACCCACAAGCCGAAAACAACAATTACTGCGCCGCACAGGGTAATCGGTTCCATGATGTACTCTCCCGTCATTTGATTATGCATAAACAGCAGATCTGTTGAAGCCCGCAAATCCGCTCATGCCCTGTTACACCAATTTCAAATCAACGATGATAGCGCTTTGATTTGGAACTGGAATTACATCCGCCGGTAAACGCCGATCACCTTGCCGACGATGCTTACCTCGCCATCTTCGGGACGAATAATGATCGGCCCCATGTCCGGGTTTGCCGGCTGCAGACGGATATGATCCTTCTCGCGATAAAACCACTTGAGCGTCACCTCACCGTCAACCATGGCAACGACGGTATCCCGGTTGTCGGCATTCGGCTGCGGCCGTACCAGCGCCAGATCGCCGTCCAGAATCCCGGCATTGATCATGGACTCGCCGCTGACCTTTAGAAAAAAACAGCCATTCCCCTTGACGGCCAGCGGATCAACGGAGAAATGCCCCTGGATATCCTCGATGGCCGGGGCAAGATGGCCGGCGCGAACGGTGCCGACAATCGGCAGCGACACCGACTGAGAAACCGGAGTTTTCACGGTCAGGGTAATGCCCCGGTTCACATGGTCCCTCCTGATGTATCCCTTCCGCTCCAGAGCAGTCAGATGTTTCATGACCGGCAGTGTCCCGGAAACATCCAGATGGCGGGCGATCTCCCGCTGACTGGGTGCGTAGCCGTTATCGCCGCTGAACGAGGTGATGAACTGCAGCACCTGGTTCTGGCGTTGAGTGAGCTTATTGGCGGCTTCCGGAGCATAGGTAGTCATACGACTACCTATACGGATATTTTAGTTCCATGTCAACATTTTACTTAGATCCAGGTTGTAGCTATATGAACTGGTGCAGCATATTCTTACGGACCTGTAACCGAAAAGCAGGTCTTGGTATGAAGATGTGAATCGGCGTCGAAGTCAGACCCCCAATAGGCATCCTGTTTGACTCACTTGAATATTGATAATATTGAAAATTCAGTTTGATACAAAAGTGAGAGGGGCAAGGTTCGGCGCCTATGGTGGGTCAAGCCATGAAGCCGGTTCACACCTGCCCCCTGATCGTGTGCGAAGATGGCAATCGAGCGGCTTGGGTTTTTGCTTGCCATGAGTTGATATGGCCGGTAAAGATTAAAGCCATGCGCGTCAAGGTCTCCCCATATATTCTCCTGATACTTACCACTCTGTTCTGGGCCGGCAATTTTGTACTGGGCCGAGCGGTGAACACGGTTATCCCCCCCATCACCCTGTCGTTTTGGCGATGGGCCCTTGCACTTCTAATTCTTCTGCCGTTTTCCCTTCGGCCCCTGATTTCCCAGCGGTCCCTGATCCGAAAGAGCTGGATGAATCTGACTGTTTTCGGCATACTGGGGATTGCCTGCTTCAATACCTTCGTCTATATCGGCCTCCACTCCACGACCGCAACTAACGCGTTGCTGCTGAACTCGATTATTCCGGTGCTGATCGTGATCATATCGAGGCTATTTGCGGCAGTGCCGGTTTCACGGGCTCAGGCCGCCGGCATACTGATGTCTCTTGCGGGAGTTGTTACGATCATCTGTCGCGCCGATATCGGTCGCTTACTGGCCTTGCGGGTTAACGGGGGGGATCTGTGGGTACTCCTTGCGGTTATCTGTTGGGCCATTCACACCTTCCGACTCCGGCTGCGTCCTGCAGAACTCCATCCGTTGAGTTTTCTCTCCGCCATCATCGCCATAGGCCTTGTATTCATTTTTCCGTTTTATCTCTGGGAAATCAGTCGTGGCGGCAGGGTTACCCTTGATTTAGTTACCTGTGCAAGCATGCTGTACGTAGGGATTTTTCCATCGGTACTGGCTTATCTCTTCTGGAATCATGCTGTCGTAGAGCTGGGACCAAACAGGGCAGGGTTGTTTATCCATCTGATGCCGGTCTTCGGTACCATCTTGTCAATTGTATTTTTGGGGGAATCTCTTCAGCTTTTCCATGTGGTGGGAATATGTCTGATCTCTCTCGGAATTTACCTGACTACCGCACGCCGCAAAAACCAGGGACACCGCCCAATTTAATCGAAAATCCACTCAAATATGTTCACCCTCCTTGACTCCACTTTCTGCTAAAGTGCGGAGGGTCAAATCTTCCCATGCGAGGTGCCATTGAAGGTACTGAAATGGCTGGCGGCCATCGTCCTCGGCGGCATCGCCCTCTATGCAGTCTACATCGGCATTGCGCTCTACCGTCTCCCGTCGGTGGCAGCGCTTGCCAACCGCAAGATGAACCTGACCATTCAGGTGAAGGACTGGCATGGAAAGTTCCATCCCTATGTCGTCGGGCCGCAGAATCCCTGGTGGACCCCTTCGAAAAATATCCCGTCCGAGATGGAGTGGGCGGTGGTCGTGGCGGAAGACGCCAACTTCTACCGGCACGAGGGGATCGACGTCCGGGCAATCAAGGCTGCCATCAAGTATGACCTGGAGAAGAAGCGCTTCGCCCGCGGCGCCTCGACCATCACCCAGCAGAGTGCGAAGAACCTCTTCCTCTCCCGGGAAAAGACCTTTACCCGCAAGATCAAGGAGCTCTACCTCGCCAAGCGGATGGAGCAGGAATTGACCAAGGGGCGGATCCTCGAACTCTACCTCAACGTCGTTGAACTGGGACCAATGGTGTACGGGATCGGCCATGGCGCCCGCTACTATTTCGACAAGCCTGCTGATTCCCTCACCCCCCGGGAATGCGCCTTCCTCGCCGCGATGCTCCCCGGCCCGCAGAAGGTCTACAACCCGTACCGGCACCTTGACCGGGTGCTGAAGCGCTCCGACATGGTGCTGCGCCTGCTGCGGGAGAAGGGGGTGCTGACCGAAAGGGAGTACCGCCAGGCCCTGGCGGAAACGCCCAATATCGGCGGTATGCAGAAGAAGGTGGACCAAAGCTTCGCGGGGAAGGTGAAGAGTTTCTTCAGGAACCTGTTCGGTTCATCCCGGTGAGCCGAATGCCGGCGGGCGGTTATTCCATCCGGCAGTTGCCGATAAGCCTCTTGTATAGTAATTACCGACCGATAACAATGATATGAATTGCCATTAACTGATTGCTGTGCTAAGCGTAATTGCATACCATTCTGAAGCGATTAGTGAACATGATTATGATCAAATATATCTGGCAACATAACGCATGGCCTGCCCTGACTTGGGATACAGACGTACTCCTCACGCCGTTGGGAGAGTGCCGCCTATTGCAGGGAAAGCTGCTCAGCAAGGTGGCCAGCCTTGGCTTTAACCTGGAGCATCAGGCCCAGGCGGAAATCCTTGTGGAGGAGGCCATCAAGACATCTGCGATTGAAGGGGAACTGTTGGATGTTCAGTCAGTCCGTTCTTCTGTAGCAAGGAAGCTGGGACTTCCCTCTGCCGGATTGCCGTTTGACAGAAGAGTCGACGATCTCGTTTCGGTTCTCATAGATGCTACCCAGAATTACGACACACCTTTATCTTCCGAGCGTCTTTGGGGCTGGCAGGCTGCCCTTTTTCCTACCGGCTATTCCGGCATGCATAAGATCAAGGTCGGAGGGTGGCGGGACAGCGAAGAGCCGATGAGAGTCTTGTCGGGACCGATAGGCAGGGAGAAGGTCCATTACGAGGCACCTCCTTCAGACCGGCTTGACCAAGAGATGCAGAATTTTCTTTCATGGTGGGACGACAGCCTGGGGAACGTTGAAGGGATCATTCGGGCGGCAATTGCTCATTTGCTGTTTGTGACGATTCATCCTTTTGACGACGGAAATGGCCGGATTGCGCGGGCGCTGACTGATATGGCGCTGGCCCAGGATGATAAGCAGCGGGTCAGGTATTACACCCTATCCGCCGAGATCATGAGTGAGCGGGAAGACTATTACAATATACTGGAGAAGACTCAGAAAGGATCTTGTGACGTTACCGGGTGGCTGGTCTGGTTTCTGGGGTGTTATGCGAGAGCGATAAAGCATTCCGATGACATGCTCAATGGCGTTTTCTCCAAGGCCGAGTTTTGGCGGATACATGCACAGGACAAGCTGACGGATCGACAGAAGAAGGTAATCAATCGGCTGTTGGATGCAGGTCCGGATGGGTTTGAGGGTGGGCTGACCACGCAGAAGTTTGCTTCTATGACGCATTGTAGTCGAGTAACAGCGTATCGGGAACTGGATCAGTTGCATGTGATGGGGGTTTTGGAGCGTGTTGGGCAAGGACGAGCGGTAAGGTATGAGTTGACGCAACTTCGCCCCTGAAGTGAATATAAAGAGCTTGTTCTGAATTTGGAAGCCGTACTTATCCAGAACAGGCTCAAGAAAGACCCTGAAGGTGATGTGGAACTGCTTCACCGTTTCTGGCAACCGGATACAATTGTTCCAAACGGGGATACGGTTCACCCGATACTGGTTTATGCAGACCTGATGGCCACCGGAAACCAGCGAAATATTGAAACGGCACGGATACTATATGACGAACATATCGTTCAACTTATCAGAGAAGATTGAATTTGCTGACGACCAAGGTGAACATGTCAAAAAAAATCGGACACAACTATAGTCGAGACCCTTATCCGTGGGATGACTCAGAGAAACCCGCCAGTTCTGGAGAGTGGACCTGTTGTGGCATGAAACTTAGCCGGTCTTTTTACGTCTGCCCGATATGCGAAAAAGAGCGGGATACGGAGTCTGGAGAAGATACAGACCAAGACTCTCCCTGATATTTTGAAAAAAGGGATTATCCGGCCACCGCATTTATGCCATGGCGACCGCCGTAACTCGTTGACAGGGGGGAATCGCCGGAGTAATGTGAGGCACTTCTTATGTTATGAGGATTGGGATGAAAATGGATGGGGCAATCAGACTATGATAAAGGCCGCTGAACCGGTAAAGATGCCGATTTGAGCGGCTTTTTTATTTTTACAAAAGCAATAGAAAAATAGATAACAGAAAAAAAGCTGTCTCACGCAACGACGCGACGACGCAACGAAAATCAATTGCAAAAAAGGTGCATCATGAACGAAAACGAGATTGCAAGTCTGGTAATGGATAAAGCGTTCCTGATGCATCGGGAGCTTGGTCCTGGGCTTCTGGAAAGCGTCTATGAAGTCGTTCTTGACAGGCAGCTGACAGAGACGGGCCTGGCAGTCGAACGCCAAGTTCCGATTCCAATCCGGTTTCAGGGAATTTCTTTTGATGAGGGCTTCCGAGCCGATCTATTCGTGGAAAAGAAGGTTATCATTGAATTGAAATCCGTTGAACGTCTTCAACCTGTGCATTCGAAACAATTACTCACCTATCTTCGTTTAACGGGATGTCGTCTCGGCTTGCTGATTAATTTTGGTGAAAACCTTATGAAGGATGGCTTCAAACGGGTAGCAAACGGATTGGACATTTTTTGATGTTTTCGTTGCGTCGTTGCGGCGTTGCGTGAAAATTGGTTTCGGAGTTTTATGAGGTGGAGTTCGGCAATGCCCGTTCCTATTACCAGGACTATGTGAAGTTCATGCTGGCGAAGAAGTACCGCAACGCCAGGCTTGGCCTGTTGCTCTGTCCGACGACATCGTTTGCGGCGCTGTTGTGCGAACTTGGGCGGCAGCGGGCACGGGAGAATGTTGTGCGGGAGCGGCCGGCGGCCTATTCGGGGATGATGAGTTATGAGAAGGCAGCGCGTGAATTGCCGTATTTGGGTTTTATGTTTGAGATGCCGATTGTTGTTGCGGGGGTTGGGGTGAGTGGGTGTTGAATGAATTGGCCCCATAACTCCCTTATCAAAACGTTCTTGTTACTCTGTAGCTTATAGGCTAATATATGACCATGCAGACATTCCCATGCGAAATTGACTATTACAAGACCACTGAGGGGAAAGCACCGTTCAAGGAATGGCTGGAAGCCTTGCGCGATGTAAACGGAAGGGCAAAGATACGTGTCCGCCTTGACCGTGCGCGTTTGGGAAATCTTGGCGATCATAAACCGGTTGATGAAGGAGTCTGGGAATTACGAATTGATTACGGGCCTGGATATCGCGTCTATTAGTAAGTTAGAAGTCATTTTCTGCGTTTTTCTTGCAGAAAACTACTTCGTTAACGCACTTATCCTGTTTATCAGGGCTTCGCCAAAGAGGGAGCCAGGCTTGTTCTGCTTCTTGTCGGGGGCGACAAGGCCAGCCAGAAGCGAGACATCGCCCAGGCCGCAAGTTATCTGCAAGATCATAGAAGGAGGCAGTAACATGGCACCGATGACGGAATACCAGAAAGATTTGATAGAAGCACTGAAAGACCCGACCGAAGCAGCGGCATATCTTAATGCGGCTCTCGAAGAGGGAGACAAAGACGCCTTCCTGCTTGCGTTGCGCAATATTGCCGAGGCAAACGGCGGCATGAAGGCCGTGGCGGAGAAAGCACACCTGAACAGGGAGAGCCTGTACCGCACGTTATCCAGTCGTGGGAATCCGGAAATCCGCACTTTGTTCAATCTTCTGCATGGTGTCGGTTTGCGTCTGAGTGTGACGCCGGAACAGGTGACGGCGTAATTACTCGAACGAATGAGCGGTTACTGAGTTGCAGGTGAGTTGTGAATGGTGACACTTCGAATAAAAGGGGAGGTGCCCCGCTTTTCTCACCCCAAGCTTGATAGCATGTTGACAATTAATACGGGAAGTGTCCCTATTTACTCCGTGTCCGCCTTGACCGTGCGCGTTTGGGAAATCTTGGCGATCATAAACCGGTTGATGAAGGAGTCTGGGAATTACGAATTGATTACGGGCCTGGATATCGCGTCTATTAGTAAGTTAGAAGTCATTTTCTGCGTTTTTCTTGCAGAAAACTACTTCGTTAACGCACTTATCCTGTTTATCAGGGCTTCGCCAAAGAGGGAGCCAGGCTTGTTCTGCTTCTTGTCGGGGGCGACAAGGCCAGCCAGAAGCGAGACATCGCCCAGGCCGCAAGTTATCTGCAAGATCATAGAAGGAGGCAGTAACATGGCACCGATGACGGAATACCAGAAAGATTTGATAGAAGCACTGAAAGACCCGACCGAAGCAGCGGCATATCTTAATGCGGCTCTCGAAGAGGGAGACAAAGACGCCTTCCTGCTTGCGTTGCGCAATATTGCCGAGGCAAACGGCGGCATGAAGGCCGTGGCGGAGAAAGCACACCTGAACAGGGAGAGCCTGTACCGCACGTTATCCAGTCGTGGGAATCCGGAAATCCGCACTTTGTTCAATCTTCTGCATGGTGTCGGTTTGCGTCTGAGTGTGACGCCGGAACAGGTGACGGCGTAATTACTCGAACGAATGAGCGGTTACTGAGTTGCAGGTGAGTTGTGAATGGTGACACTTCGAATAAAAGGGGAGGTGCCCCGCTTTTCTCACCCCAAGCTTGATAGCATGTTGACAATTAATACGGGAAGTGTCCCTATTTACTTAAGGATGGCAGCGAAATTCTTATTGATCGCGGCAAGGGAAAAAATCCACGACGGCTGACGCCCCGCGAATGTGCCAGTTTGATGGGGTTTTCTGATGATTTTAAAATTCCGGTTTCAGATACCCAAGCGTACAAGAAATTTGGAAGTGATACGGTGGTTCCTGTCATACGGGAGATTGCGCGAATAATGAAACCCCACATATTGACATTGAAAGACGCTGTCGCTTTGGAGGTGACAAATGGATGAAATTATTTGCACATTTTGTGGTATAGAAATGAAAAACAAGGATACGGCGTACGGAATTACAAGTGGTTCAATTGACGAATCATGCTATGGTTTCAGAATTAACGAAGATTCAGACTGGGATGTCTACTGCCCAAATTGTATGAACGAAATTGACAAGATACTCGCCGACTACAAACAAACGAGGAAATAATGAACTGGACTGAAGATCAAGTAAAATTAGCCCTTGCGCTCTATTGCCAGCTTCCATTCGGAAAGATGCACTCTCGGAATCAGGACATTATTCAGTTGGCCGAGAAGATTGGCCGCACTCCATCGGCTGTGGCCATGAAGTTGGTTAATCTTGCCAGTCTTGACCCGGAAATTGTGAACTCAGGTAGAAGTGGTCTTGGAAACGCTTCGGCGATGGATCGGAAGGTTTGGGAAAAGTTTCAAAATAACTGGGGCGCTGAAATTTCCAGTGCGGCGGATAAGCTCGGTACCGTTACGGATTCAATGGTTGAAATAATAGAGGAAGAACTGCCCTTGCCCGTTGACACCACAAGAAGAGTCGAAGTGGAGGTGAGAAAAAAACAGTATATTTTTAGACGCATGGTGTTGAGCAGTTATTCTAGCGTCTGCTGTATGAGTGGCCTTTCAGAGCCCCGCCTCCTTGTTGCAAGCCATATTGTGCCATGGAAGGATGATGTTGAAAATAGGTTAAATCCGAGAAATGGCCTCTGTTTGTCAATGCTTCATGATAAGGCCTTTGACTTAGGTCTGCTCACCGTCGATTCAGATTATCGCGTTGCTGTATCTCCTGAACTCAGTAAATTGAATAACGACAAGTTTATCCAAGAAACTTTGGTTGCGTGTCACGGAAAATTAATAACACTCCCGGAAAAATTTCATCCATCAAAAGAATTTTTGGATTGGCATCGCCAAGTGAGGTTTTTACGCTGATGTTACGTGCTGCATCGTCGTAAATCTGCCATGCTCTTGAAAATCATCTTGAGCAGGTTTTCAGAGAACATTCCATCGCTTGTTCTCGCGGTAAAATGACGGAAAATCGGGCAAAACCGGACTTCATTTTTCCGGGTATCAGCCGCTATCACGACCCCGAATTCCCCGCCACCCATTTGACCATGCTGGGGGTAAAGTCCACCTGCAAGGATCGTTGGCGTCAGGTTTTATCAGAAGCCAAGCGGATTGATAACAAACATCTGTTCACGCTTGAACCGGGAATCAGCGAGAACCAGACGGCTGAAATGGCTGAAAACAAGCTGACTCTTGTTCTGCCCAAAAGCCTGCATGATAGCTATAAACCTGCACAGAAAGCCGGGCTGATGGAGTTAAGTGATTTTATCGGGTTGGCTCGTAACAGACAGTGCTGGTGACATCCGAAATAAAAGCAGGGGTCGCTCTTCATTATTCATAAAACAGAATCACACACAGATTTCTTTCAACCAAAAGAGATAGCCAACTTACATCGGCTGCTGAAAAAAGAAGGACCCCATGACAAACCCCACTTCTGCACTACGCCCTCACGGCGGCTACCGTAAACTCCGTTCATTTCAGGTGACCGAGATCATCTACGACGGCACGGTTTCCTTTTGCGAACGCTTTATCAACAAGCGGTCGCGGACCCATGACCAGATGGTGCAGGCGGCGCGCAGCGGACGGCAGAACATCGCTGAAGGGAGCAGGGCCTCGGCGACGTCGAGCCAGACGGAATTGCGGCTGATGAACGTCGCGCGCGCCAGCCTGGATGAGCTGCTGCTGGATTACGAAGATTTTCTTCGTCAGCGGGGTCTGCCGGCTTGGGGGAAGGATGATTCGCAGGCACGAGAGGTGCGGAGTGTTGGAAGAGAAAATCCGACCGATCAGTCCGCTCGGACAAATCAGTCGGATGCAAAAGCCTATGCCTGTTGGCTGAACCATGCCGATCCGGCGGTGGTCGCCAACACGCTGATCTGCCTGATCCATCAGGCCAACTATCTGCTCGACCGGCAGATTGCCGGTCTGGAAAAGCAATTCATTCAGGAGGGTGGCTACAGCGAGCGGCTGCACGCCGCCCGGCTGGAGGAGCGCCGAAAACAGGTTCAGCACAATCCGACCGATCAGTCGGATCAGACCAATCGGCCGGATGAAAGGCTTTGTCAAGTCTGCGGCAAGCCAATGATACTGCGTACGGCCCGCCAGGGATCCAATGCCGGGGCACAATTCTGGGGGTGTTCTGGGTATCCCGAGTGTAAGTCTACCCAGCCGGCGACATGACATGACCAGACTCACCACTTCCATCAAACACTTCGCCTCCCTCAACCGCGCCCCCGGCGCGACGTGGACTGACACCACCAAACGCAAGGCCCCGCACAAGCCGCTCCTGCTGCTGGCGGTGTTGGACCTGGTGCATCGCGGCGCGATCACCTCAAGGAGTCAATAATGATTTTAAAAAATGCTGATAGCAGAGAACGGAATCTCCGGGGTCAGGTTAGACTTTCTGCTATTTGATGCATTGTACAACGGTAATCCAAACAATGCTCACCCGCTACCTAAAAACCTTCTCCACCCTCCACTCCGACACCAGCCGCACCCGCTGGACAGCAGCAACCAAATTCAGCGCCCCACTACATCAGCGAAGATATCGGCACGGCGTGGAAAACGATATTATTGATCCTGAAGGGGAGTACCTTGTCTCCTGAATAGAACAGGACTCCGTGGGAAAATCTCTCCCCGGCATACTCTGCAAAAATCGATAGACCTGAAAAATCTTCCGGCCTGACCGTCATGGATGCCTTGACTTCAACGCCAACCACTTTGCCGTCGCTCCGTTCGATAACAAGATCCAGTTCGTGCCGGGCAGTGTCACGGAAGTGGTAAAATTTTACATCCTCTTCCGACCAGGTCGAATGTTTCAGCAGTTCGCAAAAAACAAAATTTTCCACCAGCCCGCCAAAAAACTGCGAGGTGTGAAGCGTATCCGAATTTTTCAGTCCCAGAAGATGACAGGCCAGACCCGTGTCGAGAAAATGCAGTTTGGGCATCCCGACAACGGCGCGTTTGGCGCTGTTACGCACGTAAGGATGCAGGCGGCGAATTATAAACATGAGTTCCAGGATCTCTATATATCGTTTTACTGTTTTGTCGTCCTGCGCCAGATCATTTGCGATGTTGGCGTATTTAATGAGATTACCGGTCATGCCGGCCAGGTTGATGATGAGTGCGACCAGTTTTGAGTGATAGTCACCCTTGACGTGATGCATGGTTTCAAAGTCTTTCAATAAGCGACCTTCGATGTATGAAGCAAACCAGATGCTTCGTGATCTGGGGCTCTTGGCTATCGCTTCGGGATACCCCCCTTCCATCAGGAGTTCTCCCAACTCTTTTCTGTTCAGCGGTTTCAGCGGCGAATGCTCGAATATCCTGCCCAGGAGCCAATCGATTGAGTTGCGACGTCCCTCGCGTCGTTCCGTTTGCGACAGCGGATACAACTCGATCCGGGCCATATGCCCCGGCAGAGATTCCTGAACCTGCGCCGAACGAAAGATGTCGGAGGAGCCGGTAAGAAGAAAAATCCCTTTTTGACCGTTGGCGGTATCGGACACCATCTTTATGGCGCCGATCAGGTTGGGTGCCATCTGGATTTCGTCCATAACAAGCGGTTTCGGCAATGCTGCAAGCAGCCCCTGAGGGTCGCTTGCAGCAGAGGCTGCCAAGGCATCATCATCAAGGGTGTAGTATCCCATCCCTTGCTCTTTGGCGACCTCCCTGACAAGAGTGCTTTTCCCCGCCTGTCTGGGGCCGGTAAGATATACGATGCGAAAATCATTCAACAGCTCTACAAGACGTGCCTTGATATGTCGTTTAAGAAGCATGTTCCTGCCCTCCATGTGGGTGAAACTGTACGGTATAATCCGGGATTTGTATATAGATAATCCGAGAAAAATCAGCTTAAAGTCCGAAAAAAAGAGTGACTGGTTTACATAAAAACCTTCTCCACCCTCCGCTCCGACACCAGCGCTCACGCTGGACGGCTGCAACCAAATACCGCGCCCCGCACAAACCGCTCATGCTGCTGGCCGTAATCAACCTCATCGCCCAAGGCATCATAAAATCAGCGTGGATAAGTAGACTTTCAAGCACCAGGGGTGGGGTAACTCCTGCCCATTTTCTACCAAGTATTACGCTTGACGTAATAGGCGCAATAAGATAGGATTCTTTCAGATGATAAAAACATTCCACGACAAAAACACCGAGGCGCTGTTCAATGACCGCCCTGTCAAGAGCTTCAAGGCATTTGAAAGGCCGGCGCGGCGTAAGCTGTATTTCCTTCACGGCGCGAAGACGCTTCAAGACTTGCTTATTCCTCCAGGTAACAAACTTGAAGGCTTACACCGTGACCGGGAAGGTCAACACAGCATACGAATCAACGACCAGTGGCGAATCTGTTTCAAATGGCAGGACGGCAACGCTTACGACGTCGAAATAGTGGACTATCACTGAAAGGAACAAATATCATGAGCAACTACCTTGACCCCATACATCCCGGTGAAATCCTGCTTGAGGACTTCTTAAAACCAATGGGTATCAGCATCAACAGAATAGCCCGAGAGATTGAAGTCCCGCCGGGGAGGATCAGCACTATAGTAAACGGGAAGCGATCCATTACCGCCGACACAGCTTTGCGTCTTGCCGTCTACTTTGGAACTTCTGCCGAGTTGTGGCTGAATCTCCAGAGCGACTATGATTTGAGAGTAGCCCGAAGGAATACCGAGTTTCATATCATACCGCTTAAACTGGCCGCGTAAGCGGTCGATCTTCCGGGGATTGGTCGACGGCCTGATGCGTATTCCGGACGAATCCGAATCCCGGGAAAGTGATTTTATCGCCAGCCTTCAACAATTTGGTGGTGACTGCAATAAAAGCCTCCACTACCCTTCAAGCCACGCAAAAATTTCAAAGCAGACAATCTTATCCCTCGTCAGCAATGGTCACAGCTGTCTCGTAGTCATCGAGACGGTAAATACTTTTCCAGAACAACCCGCACCGCTGGCAAGAGCATTGCTGCGTCATTACTCCCTTCACCGCTGATAGATGACCCGAAGATATATCCTTTGTCTGGCACTTTGGACAGCGTTCAGCTGCCTGCCGGATGTATGTGTCCCTGGTCACAAATTCCGGCTTATCAAGGCCGGCAACCTGGACGGCGGCTGCGCCAGCTGCCGCGCCTTCGACCGTAGCAGCAGCTTCCGATGCCGATAATTCAGTACCAAGTACCATCGGCGGGGTCGCGTCACGGTATTTAAGTGCTACCGTGTAGCCGTTACCAGTGCGTTCGAAGCTGATGCCAAATGTTGTATTTCGTAACGGGCCAAGGTTCAACTCCGTGCAGCGGGCTTTCAAGCTTTTCTCGGTTACTTTTGCCATTCTCTCTATCTCCTGTGAATGTTCACGCTTTCATGATGCAACAAAAAAGAGTTACAGCTATATCGCTGTAACTCTCTGATTTTTGTGGCGGAGAGGTAGGGATTCGAACCCTAGGTACGTTGCCGTACACCTGATTTCGAGTCAGGCACCATCGACCACTCGGACACCTCTCCGTGAGGTCAAACTGTATAACCTATTTCGTTAGTTATTTCAAGGTCGGTTTTTATTTCCGACGAGGCGGGCTTCAGCGGCCGATCTTGTGCCGGGACGAAGCATCGCCGATCCCGTGGTGGATCCCTACCTCTCCGCCGTCCGTCTGGCCTCTGCTGTAGGCATCCGTATTGATGAAACTCCTGCGGCTGTGCATCGTCCGCAGCTTGCCGATCTCGTTCATCGCCTGCCTGATCAGCCCCTCCTTGACCGGGACCAGCGCGCCGGTGGTGACCGGTGTCTGCGCCTTCTGCTCCCTCAGGCGGGCGGTGATGGTGGATACCGCCCCCAGGTAGTAGGATTGCCGCATCAGTTCGCGGTGGCGGTTGGCGGTCGTGCTGGAAACATGCCGCTTCATATAGGCGGCGCAGAGCTTCCTGACGGTGCGATCCAGATAGGTGAAGGTATAGGCGGCGATCTGCACATCGGCCCCGACGCCGATAAAGGTCAATTTGCCGGTGGCGGGGTGGTGGACCGCCTGGCAGTCGAACGCAGAGCTGACCCCGGCGCTCAGGTGCCGCAGCCATTTCGGCAGAGTTTTCGATACGGCGGTTTCCACCCTGTCGGCCTTGTCCGGCCGGTGGGACGCCTCGATGTCGGCCATGGCCAGGTTATGCTCCGACAGCAGGCGTTGGACATGACCGGCGGCCAGGGCGGCTTCGTGCTCATTGCTGGAGTTGGCCAGGGCCAGCAGCTTCTTGATCTTCTCGATTATCGGTGAATTATCCACAAATCCTCTTGGTACGCGGCTGGAAAAGTAACTCAATTTGCTCTTTCAACGCTGCCGGAAACATCATCTGTCTGGGTAGTCCGTGTTGGGAATCGGGGGGCAATTTTTGTGTTGTATCCGGGGACGTCCCTGCTGCACAGCACCGTTTGCCGCGGGTGATGAGCTCACAGGATGAACTGCTGGACGTCCTCTGTACAGGAAAGCTTCTCCAGCGTATCCAGCAGAGCGGGAGAGAATAACTCCTTCATCTGGTTGCGCATCAGCTGGACGGCAATATGGGGCGGCATGGTCCTGTTGCCGCGGTTGTCGGTAGTCAGCGTACAGTAGACATCCGCAATCCCGGTTATCTGGGCACTTCGCGGAATTTCCCTGCTCGTGAGACCGAGCGGGTAGCCACTGCCGTTGCAGCGCTCATGGTGGAGCCGTACTATGGTCAGCGAAACCGGAGAAAGTGCTCCCTTGCTCTGCAGAAAGGCATACCCCTCCTCGGGGTGGCGTTTCAGTACCTCGATCTCCGCTTCGGTCAGCTTTCCGCTCTTGTTCAGGATCTCCTGCGGGACAAATATCTTGCCAAAATCATGGAGAATGGCGCCGGTGCCGACATCCAGCATCTCGTCGCGTGACAGCGTATACGCCTCGGAGTGCATCAGCAGTGTCAGTGATGCCACCTGCAGTGAATGCACAAAGGTATGATAATTGTGCGTCATTACCGTTTCCAGCGAGTTGATTGCATCCGGATTGTCTGAAAGATACAGCATCAGGTTTTCAATGAGCCGTCTTGTCCGATCCAGGTCGGTGGATTTCTCCGGATTATTGAAGATATCATCCACAAAGTTGATGGATGTCTGGTAGATCATTTTTCCCTTGGCCCTGGCGTTGAGGATATCACTCTTCAACAGCCGCTCGGCGCTTGCTTCCATGTGGCTGGTGATGACATCCATGTCGTTCTTGGAAACAAAAACGAACTCCACCCCGTTCTTTGAAAGGCGTTCATGGTCATGATCACTGAAATCATGGCCGTTGCTTTTATACAGAACGTAGTTGCCGCCCGTTTTTATATACAGGGCAACATCAGGAAAGATAAGCGGCTCGATACTCTCCAGGGTGATGGGAACAAAAACCATTTTGGCTTCCATATCGAAAAACTCCGGTCAAGACTGAATATAATGGTCCAAATATTCATTCGGCTAGATGTGCATCGTGATTCTCTCAGCAAAAGCGGTGCAGCAAAATAGATGAGATCATGGAGGATGTTACACTAAACAGCGGTGAAAAAGTACAGCAGAATACTACAATCAGGACCTTGTGCGAATATTCGTTTTGATCTCGGCCGATATAAGCATCACCGGGTGCGATCAGTTTTTCTGCTGGGGGTCGGTACCGGCTTTGATTGCGTTATCCAGTGTTTTGTTGTGCTCTTCGTTCCTGTTCAATGTGTTGTCCACGTTTTTGCGAATGGCGGCGCCGTCATACCCGACAGCCGAGGCCCCTTCCAGTTTTTTGGTCTCGTTGCGCCCCTGGTGTTTTTCCGGGGCCTGATTCTGGCTGGAGGGGCATCCACCCAGGAGCGGGATGATGGCGCAGAGCATGGGGAGAATTGTTTTCATGAGGATATCCTTTTGGTACCGGTTTGTGTGGCCAATCGATACGCTTGAATTATATAATTTGTGCGCTATAGTCAAGGCATACCACGGTATGGTGACACAGTGTATGATGACCCTACTAACCTGACTGCTCAAATTTCTCTTGCCAAGGCGGTGGCTGCCGTAGCAAGCGAGTTGAATATTGCCCGCCGTAACTGGAGCGCGTACCCTCCCAGCCATCCTGTCGTTGCAACCGCCCTGCAAAGACTTCACTCCTCCTGGCACAACCTGCTGCTGCAGCAATCACCGGTGCAGATCGGCGTTACCCGGGATGGGCTGCTTCTGGGGGATGAGTTCGTCGAGAAGGGAAACGTCGTCTGCCGCTCGATTGCCGCGGCGTTCTTTGAGCGAGGTGCAGGTGCATTGCTGGCCCGGCAGGAACCCCGACCGGAAGAGCTGCAGGCTTTGCTGCGACTGATGAACCTGAAGCGTGATGAGATTCTGGCGGCAGGGGGCTTTGAAAAAATATGGGAAGCCTTCGGAATAACCTTTCTGGAGGTGCGCGGGGTCCGCTACGACCGTTTCAGCGGCACTGAAGAGGCCATCATCACCGCAGATCGGCAGGATCCCGGCACCGCTGATGCTGAGAGCCTGTGGGCGCGATTTGTCCGCCTGATGATGCAGGGTGAAGTCGGGCTTTCCAGTGCCGATGCAGGCGGAGATGTCCGCCCCGAGGTGCTGGCGGCGACCCTTAATACCCGTTTCTCCCAACTCATGGGTACCGGCAGCGGTCAATCCTCCAGTGCCGTCCGGAAATCCTTCGACGTAATGCGTGAAATGCTGGCCGGCACAGCGGATGCGGAATATCTGTCCGACCTGCCGGCCATTCCCGCCTCCTCCCCCGCACCAGCCCAACAGGCTGAACTGCACGCCTTTATCAGGGCGCTTGATCCGAATCTGCGGCGGCACATCCTGGACGGATTCTGTGAGACCGGCATTGATGCCGGCGATGCAGCCTCCGAAAAGTTGTTCCGCGCTCTGGGGCCTGCCTTGCTTCAGGAAACCTACGCCACGGCGGAGGAGTATTCCGCCGCCCCCCCACTCCTGCAGGGCATCCTGCGCAAACTGCTTCCCCACATGACCTATCCTTATAAAACCGCCACCCCCCGGGATGAGATCCGCGACAAAGTCCGCACCCTGCTGCAGGAGCACCGCCAGGAAGCGTATATTCCTGATGAATACCTGCTGGGTCTGGAGGACCTTCTGGCCGAGAACCCGCTGCCGCAGATTGAAAAAAATGGGCTGCAGGAGGTGCTGTCCAGCGTCGAGCCGGCGGCTGTCGGGATTCGCAGCAGTGAGATCATCATGCAGCTGGTGCTTACCGACCCGGACGGCGAGAATACCGGGGAGCTGATCGGGAACCTGGCGGACATGTGCGGTTATTTTCTGCAGATGGGTGACTACGGCCAGGTGTTGAAGCTTCTCAGGCAGGCGGCAGATTCCCGGCTGGCTCCCAATTTACGGATGGCGTTGCGGGATGCCTTCAGCCGCCCGGAATTCCTGGATGAAATCCTTTCAGGACTGATCGTCTGGGGGAAACCAAAATACGAACAGGTTACACAGCTGATCCGGATCATCGGCAGACCTTTCATCGACCCGTTGCTGGATCGTCTGGCCGTTGAAGAAAACATGTCACTGCGGCGATACATCATCGACCGGGTGCTCGCATTCGGCGATGCTGCCAGACCGGCGCTGGTGGCGCGTCTGGCCGATCAGCGCTGGTATGTGCTTCGCAATATCATTATCATGCTGCGCACCCTGGCGCCGGGCCAGGAAGCCGAGCGACTGCGCCCGCTGCTTAAAAATGCCAACCAGAAGGTGCGCCATGAGGTAGTTATATCCCTGCTGCTGGCAGGAGATCCGATCGCCCAGCGACAGCTTCTGCGGGATCTGGAGTCGGGCAGCCGCGAAACACAGCTGGCGGCAATTAATCTGGTGGGCAGGGCAAGCTCCCTTGAGATAGCACGAAAGCTGGCTGAGCTGCTCTCGACAGGAGGCTACCTGGCGGAAGAATATGTGTTCAAGGCGGCGTGCGTGAAGGCCCTTGCCGAAATCGGAAGGGTGGAGTCGCTGCCGGAGCTGGCCAAGGTGCTGGGGGCACGCAGCCTGCTCGCCAATAAAAACCTGAACCGGCTCAAGCTCGACATTGTCAGGTCCCTTGAGCGCTACCCCGCCGAAGCCGTTCTGCCCTTCCTTGGACGGCTCGCCTCGGGAAATGACGCGATGGCGGTCCAGGCGGCCGAAACGCTGAAAAACGTGCGGAGCAGGGTGTCATGAATGACGGCCCGTTTTTTAAAGGTATCCACGAATTCATCCGCCATCTGCTGTCGGCTGTAGCTGCCGCCGGTCTGTACGGCATGGACCACCAGCAGGTGATACGGTTGACTGAATCCGCCCACGCCAGTCTTGCCCGCACCCTTGCCATACGGCCGGATATTGCCATGCTTGAAGTGGACGGCGAACTGATCATCGACAATGAACCGCTGCCATTCTCCCTGGTGATGGACCGTTTTGCCCAATATCTGCGTGAAAACGGCATCGGCCACCTGCGCTTTCTGGCCGGCGCTCCACGTGGCGAGCTTGACCTGTTTGTCGCGGCTTTGGCCCACCAGAAGGGTATGTCCGATCTGGGATCAACTGAACATATCCGGGTAGGACGGGTGGAGATGCCGGAACTGGAAAATGATTCCGAAAGCCCGGGCGCCGGTGACCGCGCCTTCACCGCCGGGCCTGCCGGCCTGAGCCAGCTGGCGCACCTGGAGCTTACGCGGCTGACGGAAGTATTCGAAGCGGTCAAGCGCAAGGAGAGGCTCAAGCCGAGCGGAATCGCGGCAACGGTGACAGAGCTTGTGGATGCATTCAGGCGCGAGGGAGAGGCCATTTTGGTGCTGGCGGCCCTGCGGGAACAGGATGAATACAGCTTCACTCATTCTGCCAACGTCTGCATCCTGACCATAGCCCAGGCAACGTCCCTCGGTATACAGGGGCAGCTGCTGAATGACATCGGAATGGCGGCAATGCTGCATGATATCGGCAAAATGTTTGTCCCTGAAGAGATCCTCACCAAAGTGGAGAAACTGACCGATGAAGAGTTTGCGCTGATGAAGCTGCACCCGGTCAAGGGGGGGCGGTATCTGCTGGAAACCTCCGGAGTGCCGCAACTGGCGGCAATTGTGGCCTATGAACACCATATGCGTGATAATCTGTGCGGGTACCCGGCGGCACCGCCCGGTTGGAAACTGAATCTTGCCAGCCAGCTTACCGCCATTGCGGATGTCTTTGATGCCATGCGCACCAGACGCTCCTACCAGGAGCCTCATCCTCCGCATGCTATAGCCAATCTGCTGCTTGCAAAGGCCGGCAGTGAATTTAATCCGCAGCTGGTTCGAAACTTCCTCCAGCTGATGTCACGTCTGGAAAAGCTCTGACGAAATGTGTTTGTAAAAAATGAATAAGAGGATTATTGTGAGGGCGTTATAACGTGGCGAAACGGTCGACCGTCATTTGGAAGGGAGGTGCGTTGTGACACAAGCTGTTGTTCCGGGCGTAGCTCAGGCACTTTCGCTGTTTGCACATGCGCAGTCATATTCAACCACCCGGGAGGAGAAGGGAACAAGCCTCCCGGGTATGGATACGGCCAAAGAGGGCACGCCGGTCCCCGTCGATACGGTAAACATCTCCTCCCTGTCCCGACAGGCGGTAACCGATGCTAACAAGGATGAACCGGTCATTGAAGCGGCACAGCAGGAGAACGCAAAAAAGGAAGAGCAAGCAGCTTTAAACGACGGGAAAGCCGACAGGCCAGCTGCCAAAGTGCAGTTTGTTTATGATCAGAATGGCGAATTAAGTATCAGATACATGGATACTTCCGACCGGCTTGTCTATCAGTTGCCATCAGAGCTTATGCTGCGGATGAAGGAAGCCGCTTCGAAATCCGACTCTTCGGTGGATACGAAAGCGTAGGCACCGGGATAGTCCACGGTTCAGAAATAAAAAGAGGAAACCGAACCCCGGTTTCCTCTTTTTATTTCTGCCAGTATATCCGTACGTAGTGACGCCCGGTTACTGATCCGCACCGACAGCGGCGTAGGCTTTCACCGCATTCCGCTGGGTCTCGTTTTTTGCGGCGGCGGCCCTGTCCCGTGCCAGCTGCAGGGCCTCTTTCTCATCCGCCTTGCCCGCGGCCCGTTCGGCGGCGACATTCTTGTCATCAGCCATTTTCAACGCCTGGGCTGAAATTGTAATCGTATCTGTTTTCGCCGCTTTTGCGGTTTTCTGCGCTTCCTGGGCTACCTGAGGCAGGGAGGTCTGGAGATCGGACCGTACCTGCGGGTTAACCTGAATAGGAGTGGCAAGAACACTGTTCGGTGATAGAGCCGCCATAGTCATTGATTATACCCCCTCGTTGTCCCTGTAGCCGCTCAACTTCCTGGCCATTCTCTGCCTATCCGATTCGTTACGCAAGATAATATTTTTCAGAAGATTCATGTCAAACGTTCCTGTTGATATAGGTGCTGATCAGCCGGCTCTCAATACTCAAACGGAACAGCAGCGGCAGGGTGGCAGCCAGAAAGATGATGCCGCAGCCGAGCCATTCCGTGCCATTCAGCCTTTCCCCCAGCACGAAGAAGCCGGCAATCAGGCTCCAGACCGGATCGAGGGTGTAGATCAGCCCGGCCCGGGTGGGGGTGACGTAGCGCTGGTAGATATTCTGGAGGGTAAAGCAGAATACGGTCGGGAAGACGGCGCAGTAGACGACCGACAGGACGGCGGGAGTGGTGACCGTGAAAGCGGGGAGGGGGAGCAGCAGCGTGGCGACCCCGGCGATCAGCGTGACGGTGGCGAACTGTACGAGCGTGACCAGGAAGACGTCGTCGTTCTTCAGGACTTTGGAGACGGAGATGATGTGGCAGGCGATCAGAAAAGCGCAGAATGTGGAGAAAAAATCTCCCCGGTTGAAGCCGTTGCCGCCGCCGGTTGCCAGCAGCACGATCCCGGCTACCGCCAGGGCGATGCCGGCCATGTTGACCCGCCCGATGCGGTCGCGCCATACCATCTTGGTGATCACCGGGATGAAGAGGACGAAGAGGTTGTTGAGGATGCCGGCCCGCGAGATGCTGGTTCCCTGGATGCCGTAGACGAAGCTCAGGTTGGTCAGCCCGAGGGCGGCCCCAACCGCCATGCCGCGAAGGATGGTGCCGGAGTCGAGCTTTTTCAGGCGCCCGGAGCAGACCAGCAGCATGATCAGTGTGGCCATGATGAACCGGGTCAGCACAAACAGCTGCGGCGGGATCGTGGCGACACCGATTTTGGTGAACAGAAAACTTCCTCCCCAGAAGAAGGTCGTCAGTACCAGGTAAAAGTATACCCGGTTCATGGCGGGTGCCGTCGGCGCAGTCACAGGAGGGTGCCTCCTGCGGCACGTGTCAGTGCCAGATATTCGCTGATAACCGGCAGGTCGGCTGCGGCCCAATCAAGCTCCGGCATGCGCTGCGGTTCGATCCATACCAGGGCGTGGTGCTCGTGCAGGGTGATGACCCCTCCTGCCAGCCGGCAGGTGAAAGGATACAGGGTGACGGTGAAGTCGGGGTAGCCGTGGGTCGCCGGGGATAGAGCGTCGCCGACCAGTACGCAGACGCCAAGCTCCTCCATCAGTTCGCGGGTCAGGCACTCTTCGGGTGATTCGCCGGTTTCGATCTTCCCACCGGGGAACTCCCATTTGAGAGGCAGGGACATGGAGGCGCTCCGCTGCGCCGCCAGCACTCTCCCCTCCCGCTCGATGATGGCACAGGCCACGTGGAGATGGCGCATCACGGGCGCCCGTCTCCTGGTTTTATACGCATTTGCCGTGGTGAATGCATTTGCCAGTAATGTGCTGCCGGTTCATGGTTCATGGCGCCGCCTCGGTTGTGCTTTTGGTGTCGGAGAATGCAATTGACGTTTTACTGGTAATAACATATTGTTTTATGCGCGTCAGCCAGAATTACCGGTTGTTTGTGTGGAATCATAGATTGCCGCCGGAGAGTCGTGCGATGTTTTTAAAAGTTACCGAACTTGCTGCCGCCATCGGCGCTGATGAAAAAACGGTGTTAAGCTGGATAAAAGACAGGGGGCTTCCGGCGCATAAGCAGGATGACCGGTATCGCATCAACCGGGTCGATCTGCTGGAATGGGCCACCAGCCATGGTATTTCGATGCCTCCGGACCTGTTTGCCGCCGAAAACGAATCGAGTCGCTTCTCGTCCGTTTCGGAGGCGCTTCAACGGGGGGGGATCTTTTACGACGTGCCGGGGGATACTCCCGAAGCGGCGCTCCGGGAGGTCGTTTCCCGTCTTGCTCTCCCCCCCGGTCTGGACCCTGAGTTCCTGCTGCAGACTCTTCTGGCGCGGGAAGCGCTCGGTTCCACCGCCCTCGGCAACGGCATCGCCATCCCCCACGTGCGCAATCCGATCGTCGGGCAGACCGGGGAGTCGGCGATCAGCCTCTGCTTCCTCCGCACCCCGATCGACTATGATGCCGTTGACGGCAAGCCGGTCACGATTCTCTTTACCCTTGTGACACCCAGTGTCAAGGAGCACCTGCACCTGCTGGCAAAACTCGCTTTCCTGCTCCATGATCAACCGTTTCAGGATCTGCTCCATCGTCCCGGCAGCGAAGCCGGGATCATGACCGTGATTCGCCAGCTGGAGGAAGCCAAATTCAGGAGGTAGCAGCATCATGGCGCAGGAGTTGTCAGCCCCGAGTACCCTGATAATCATTGCCACGCTGCTGGCCGCCATTTCCGGTGTTCCGCTGCTGTTCCCCCGGCTGCTGACCTCCTCAAGGGGCCAGCTGCTGTCCGTTGTCCTGATGCTTGCCTCTTCCTGCAGCGGAGTGACCGGTGCGGTTCAGACCCTTCTTTCCGGCCGCACCGCACTGTTCGAGATCCCCTGGACACTCCCGTTCGGCGCTGCCCTGTTCGGCGTCGATTCCCTTACCGCCTGGTTTCTGCTCCCCGTATTTCTCGTCCCCGGCGCCGCCGGGCTGTATGCCCGTTCCTACTGGCATGCCGACCTCAACCCCGCCACTGTTCGCAGGATGACTCTTTTTTACGGTATTATGACCGCTGCGATGAGCGGTGTCGTGCTGTCCCGCGACGGCATCAGTTTCCTCTTTGCCTGGGAGATCATGGCGCTCTCCGCCTGGTTTCTGATCTCGACGGAAGATGGTAAGCCGGAGGTGGGCGAAGCCGGCACGCTGTATATGATCACGACCCACACCGGGACGATCGGCCTGTTCGTGCTCTTTCCGCTCCTGCATCTGCTGACCGGTTCCTGGCTTTTTCCCGCGCCGGGCTCTATTGCAGCGCCTTCCTGGCTCTCCGCAACAATTTTCCTGTCTGCCCTGTTTGCCTTCGGGATGAAGGCGGGCATCATGCCCCTCCACATCTGGCTCCCTTCGGCCCACGCCAACGCCCCCAGCCACATTTCGGCGGTGATGTCGGGAGTGATCCTCAAGATCGGCATATACGGGCTGATACGGACGCTCTCGTTCTTTCACGGGGTACCGCTCTGGTGGGGGTGCACCGTGCTGATCCTGGGGGTCGTATCCGGCGTGATCGGGGTCGCCTTCGCGATCGGGCAGCACGACCTGAAGCGGCTGCTGGCGTATCACAGCATCGAAAATATCGGCATTATCTTCATGGGGATCGGGGTGGCGCTGATCGGGCAGCAAGTCGGCTCTCCTGCCATGATGATCCTCGGCATGAGCGGGGCGCTGCTGCATGTCCTCAACCATGCGCTCTTCAAGGCGCTGCTCTTTCTGGGAGCCGGATCGGTCATCCATGCCACCGACACCCGCGAAATCGACCGGATGGGGGGGGCGGCCCGGACTCTTCCCTATACGGCGCTGCTGTTCGGAATCGGTGCGGTGGCGATCTGCGGACTCCCGCCGCTCAACGGCTTTGTCAGCGAGCTGATGATCTACCTCGGCTTTTTCCGGGGGATTCAGGGTGAGGGAGGGGCGGCTGCGGCTGCAGTCCTTGCAGCTCCGGCGTTGGCCCTGGTCGGCGGGCTGGCGGTGGCCTGTTTTGTCAAGGTGTACGGCATCGTGTTTCTGGGGGCGCCCCGCACGGAGGCGCACACGGCGCGGCATGAATCCGGGTGGCAGATGCTGCTGCCGATGCTGCTGCTGGGAGGGCTCTGCATCGGTATCGGCCTGGCTCCAGGACTGGTGGCCGGCCCGCTGGGGCGGGTCAGCCTGACGGTTCTCCCCATCCCCGCCGGGAAAGCATGGCTGCCGCTGCAGGAGCTGGTGCCGACGACGATGATCACGCTTGCCGGTGTAGCGCTCCTTCTGCTGATCGCCCTGCTTGCCCTCTGGTACCGGCGGCGCCTGGCGGGGAGTCCCTGCAGCGAAACCGCTACCTGGGGGTGCGGTTACCAGCGTCCGTCCCCCCGGATGCAGTACAGCGCCTCATCATTCGCCGGGATGGTGACATCTCTTTTTGCCTTTGCTCTCAAACCGCAGCTTCACCGGCCGGGGAAATTGCCTGGTATGTTCCCCGGGAGCGCCCGCTTTTCCAGCCATGTGCCGGAGGCGGTGCTGGAGCTCCTGTACATTCCGGCGCTCAAGCGCCTGTACGGCCGTTTTTCAGCCGTTCGCAGGCTGCAGAGCGGCATTCTGCAGCAGTATGTTCTCTACTCTCTGATAACCCTGATCGCATTGCTGGCAGCCAGTTACTTCTAAACACCGAGGAGACAACGCCATGAGCCCGACCGGCACTATTAATGAGCAGCCGATTGCACACCGCATAAACTGGGTTTTCGATCTGGCTCAGCGATACTCGGCAGAGTTCTGTTCTCCGGAGGCCTTCCTCGCCAGAGAGCGCTATCTGGCGCTGCATCCGACCGCCATTGCCGTATTGAAATGCATGGACGGCCGGATCAATATCCCGGTCGCCACCAATACACCTCCCGGCATTATGCAGCCGTTCCGCAATCTGGGGGGAATGTTCGATATGGGGTGGCCTCATCTTGGCGAGGTGCTGGCCCAGTATGTCCAGCGCATGGCGAAAAACGGCCGGCGGGTCCTGATCCTGATCACCTACCACTTTTCCCGCGGTGATGTCCACCGTGGCTGTTCCGGCTTCAATTGCGATACGAGCGCGGCAATAGCCCACACCCGCCAGATCCGGAGCCAGATGGAGGCGATCTTCGGCGCCGCCCATGACACCGTCTATCCCCTCATCTGCGGCTTCGAAACCGACGAGGATGCGCTGCTGCTGCACAGCTCCGACGGCCGGATACTGGATCTGTCCGGTGACATGACCGTTGAGGAGCTTGAGGCAGAGTTGGCGCTCCGTTTTCACGACATGCCGCAGGATATGCGGAGCGACCTCCTGCCGCTGCTGGCCGGCAACCTTTCCCACATCAGGGAATTGCGTCATGAGCGGCGATCGCTCATTGTCGAGCATCGTGAATGGATGATCTGTCTGGGGCGCGGCTTCGACTTTCTCCATACCCCCAACCTGGCCCTGATCGTCGGGCCGTACAGTCCCGACCTGGCCGACCCGATCCGCAAGGCGGCGGCAATTATCGAGAGCAATATGGCGGCAGGCAGGATTCCGGGCGACGGCTTCCTGCTGCTCGCTTCGGTGCCGTACGATGAAATAGGGGTTGACCGGGCCCGCGCAGTCATGAAATCCCACTTCTTGTCCAGATTTGCCGCCGAAGTGATCGAGCGCGAGTTCCCCGATCTGGCCGGGAAGATGATCCGCAGAACCGCGGTGCTCGACTGGAATTCGCGCCGGATCGAGGCGCTGGCAGAGGCAAACTGAGCGGGCTGCCGGGCATGAACGTGAAAACAGCACGGACGGGTATTTATCCCGTCCGTTTTTTTGTGTCCGGAAAAGTTTTTTTCGCTGGTTCCGCCATTTGGCGTAGTCCAGCTGTTTTTTATTCCTCATAATCCACTGTTATTATTGATGTTTTTTAAAAGTGTAAAGAAACTTTACACTTTTAATGTTGGTAACTCATTGATATTGCGATTGATTATTGATGATAAATGGTTTAGTCAGATGAGGCATGATTACTGTCTGAAACCTTTGTGTTGATTGCCGTTGAAATTGCAGCTGGTTCGGATAAGCGCAAACTCCTTAAGCCGGAGGGCACATGAAGTCACGATTGAATCTTAAGCCAGGGCAGAAAGGGACGAAGCGACTGGTCGAGAAATACGGCAAAGCATTGCTCTATGTCCGATACCGGTACGATGAATGTCGGGGAGTGCGGTTGAAGACAGTTGAGATCGTCGTGGAAGAAAAACCATAGCAGCCTGGTTTGCGAATCAGAGACGAGGAGATTGTCTCTGTTCTTGTCAATTATACCGAAAAGGCCCTTCGGAAAATCCTGAAGGCAGCCGGGGGCAAATGGAATCCGGATGCGAAGCTCTGGCATGTTTCCTACGGTTCGATCCGCGGCACCGAATTGGAGGAAAGAATCCAGCCGGATTTCAGCAATAATAGGCGAGGAGACAGACACCCTATATGAGCGGCCAAAGGCATCTTATATAGGATGACAGAACAAAAACCAGGCATCTTATTTAGGATACTTTCAAGCATCCTAAATAAGATGCCAAAAGGATCCTATATGAGATGCAATTTCTTATATAAGATGCTTTCCTAACCGGTCAATAACGAGTTGAACAAAAAAAGGGAATGCCATTGAAGTATCATTTAATCACAGCTGGAATAATAGTCGGTTCTTTAATCGCGTATCTTTGAGGGTTGTCGATGCAGAGCACTATTCTGGTAGGCCTCGGTATTTTCCTAGAAACCTGCTTTTGGGTCCGAGAATTAGTGCACTCAGTAAAAACAATTGATAAACAGTGATGTTAGTGTTGGCCAAAAACGGAGTTAAGGAAGATGATTGAGTCCTGTTATTGGAAAGAAGATTTGCTTGCCCACGCACGGCGCCTCGAACCGGTTAAAAAACCTCCGCGATTATCAGAAAAAGCTCAGGTCAATTTTGAAAAAGAAGTAATTATTTCCTTTTTCATGGTCAGAAAACTGTTCGAATCCCATAAAGTTTCAAATGTCAGTAAAAACTACAAGGCAGCGGTTTTCCAGTACCCGAGTTCTGGGAAAAAGGTGACGAACCTAAATTTTTGGAATGTTGATGAGTTGTATGATCTTGAAAATGGAAAAGAGGTTAAAAAGAGCATAGCGTTTATCTGTAACCAGTTTATCCACGGAGGTGCGACGTACGCATACAGGAATGAAGACAGGAATTGGGGAGGCATCCTTGTATGTTCGGATTACGAACGGAATGATTTTTTGTACCGTGTACCTCTTGAGGAAATAATCACCATCTTCCGCACGGTCGGCAATGACTATCCATCACAAATGTCGTACGAGTTCTGTCAAAACAAAGGCGACTATATGGTAACAACAAACTAATGCTCAACCAGGCGGGTGCAGCCGTGAGACCGGCTGACCCTCCACGACGTTGGAGGAGAAATTTATTAAATGATAAATTCAAACCGAGCATTAAGAATCTCGATTGTAGTTCAGTGGATTTTGATTGTAGGAGCGGTTGTCTTCGGTTTTTACGAGGAAGGGAACCTGCCAGAGGCACTGAGAAGTTACATCTCTGAACAAGACAATAAATCATTTTCTCTAACCGAGATTGTAACGTTGGGTTCATCTACAATTTTGCTGATCGGCCTGATAATTTCGAGCATAGGGGTTTATCGTTTAAAATCGTGGGCACGGACTCCATACGTAGCATGCTCTCTTCTTATTACCTTTGTATTTCTGTTTTTAGGGCCGGTTGTTACGCCACCAATTGAGGGGACATTACAATATTTGGCTAATGGCATTGAAGGCTTTGCAATAGCCTTAATGTATTTTTCATCAGCTCATGAAAGCTTTGACAGTGCGGTAAGTAAAAATAGCGAAATCTCCAACCAGGAAGAAGCAGCGGCCTAAAAACCGCCGCTGTTCTCCCGGCCCGTTGAGCGAGGAGAGAGGAAGTGCAGCTACAAAGCATAATTATGCCAACCAAATCAAAGCTCATTCGGGTTCTATTGACCCCATTAAAACTTACAACAGTAATTATCTGCTGTTCTTTCTATTCTCTGTTATGCAGTTGTACCGGCACAAAAATCCCTCTTGGTTCTAGCGGAGCTTATTATGAAAGGGGTTCAGAAGAAGATTTAATAGAGAACCACCGGAACCCTCAGAGAATGGCCGATAAGCTGGAAACTGAACGACAAATTAAAACCGATGAAGCTATTGAACGACAGAAAAATAAAGATACGTTTTCAAGGGATAAAGAGCTTAATTACTTAATTGACAGGAATCTTGGAAGGCCGCAATAGAGCTTAGTTATTGACTTTGGTGGGACATAAGAACCGTCGAGGGTCAGACGCCTTTGACAAGCCAGATAAACCAACGGCTAAAAAGTAAAGTCCCAACCCTTATAAGGCCCCCGGCTGTCAATAGGCAAAATGGTGCCGGACGATTT
>CAZGEG010000012.1:102429-122982 GCA_964524835.1 uncultured Geobacter sp. | reverse complement strand
TGACTTACCCTTAGATCAAGCGGCCTGAAAGTCCAATTCCGACTGAGGCGATACACTCTCTGTTATGCCCCCTCCAAGGCCCAGGATACCAATAGTAACTACCAAAATCATGCATATTCGTTTTACCTAATAAAACATTTATCCGTTTTTTGATATTTACGGCATTAGGAACCGTTACAAATAGCAAACCATCAGGTTTGACAATTTCAAGCAAATCATTAAGCAGATCACGAGGTGAATCATGGAGGTGTTCTAATACATCATGCAGCATAACCATATCAAAAGAGTTCTTATTAAATGGCAACGTTACTGAAGAATTAGCTTGTTTAAAATCGATTCCACAATTATGAGCAAAAGATATTATCTTCTCTCGGTTCCCAGGCGTTTTGTGCCATTCATCCTGCAAGTCGTCATAAGCAGAACAATTAAACCCTAAGTACTGCAAAACTGCTGTTTTTTCACACGGGCCACAGCCAAAATCCAAGATCGAACTCCCAGGTTTTAGATAACGTAGGGCGGTGTTGGCTATATTTGAGTATGCTCCTTTTACCGTATCTTCTGGGGTCATATATCCATCGACTGGGAATTCTTCAATAGTGCGTCGAATTGCTTCCTCAACTGTCATTTGTGCCTCCTCAATTTTTTTGTATCAATCCAAACGAAATAAAACGAGCATGGCAAGTTTTTTTAAAATCAATGATTGTCTAACTTTTTACGGACTGTTCATGCACATTTCGACGTTGTAAGAAACCGGTTTTATTGCCAACGGCAAAAAAACAATACATTTTTTTGACTTGAACAATTTATCCGCCAATTCTATTGATTAGAGGACTTACAGATGTAGTTTACTACCTTGTCCATTTGCATACTCCACAACTTGTTATTTAGAATATAATCTCTCGCAGTCCTTCCTATTTCAAAACGCTCGTCCTGTTTCATGCTGGCAACGTATTGGATTTTTTTTGCCAACTCATCAACAGTTTCATCCATAAGCAATAAACAGTAATTCCTATACTCTTCTTTCATATGGCCAGTACAAGTAGTAATAACGGGGATACCTGAGAGAAGGTATTCAAACGTTTTTGATGGAAACGCATAATCTGTGATAAGATTTTTAGTAATCCGCATACTTACCAAAACATCAGCCGTGGAGTGGAGTCTTAACATATCATCGTAGTCCAGGTAGCCCAAATATTCGATACGCGGGTCTTTTTTTACAGCGGCAAGCACATCCTGTTCAAGATCACCTCGACCGGCAATGCATAACTTGAAATTACAGCCACTTAAAAGAGAGAAGGCCCTGATAACTTCATTGATTCCGTTGAATTCCGACAGAGTGCCTGTCACAACTATCTTAAAAATTGACTCATCAAAAATTCTAGCTTCCAAATATTCTCCGGTTTTTTCACACACTTCTGTGCCAACCCCCCCATCGATGCGCAAATAATCTTTACCGGGAGCAAAATCAAGGGCAATTTTGTCAGCTACAACAATGTACCCGTCCAGGCGGTTTATAAACAACTTCTGAAAAAAACCATCAATCCTGTACAAGATTCCGTACGGCACAGTTTGGCCCGGCACAATTACATCACCGATGAACGCTATCACCCGTGCGTCAACAAACCATCCGCCCAGTGTGTAAAACATGATGTGGGGAACCGACAGATTGTAGGCAAAAACTACACGGTCAGATACATGGCGGTTACGCCAACCCCAAACCAGAATATGAAAAAAAACAGATAGCCCTATTAGAATTTGTTTTATACCGGTAATGTTCAGGAATGCCAGACAATTTATACATGTATCATTTTCAAACATCACGCACTCTCTTCCAATCCAGAGCCTGTTGCTCCGGGGATACGACTCAATTGGAATTGCAGAAAATGCGGTGAAATTCCTGAAACCATTTTTCAATCCACGTAATATCTGCTGCATATATATCAATTGATTATTATGCACAGCAGAAGTAAGAAATTTTTTCGTGGTTGGTACTGTAAGGCTGATATATGCAACAGCACTAGTGGTTGACGCTGGATTTTTAATAGTATTGTTCATTGCTTCCCCTTAAAATCCTCGCAAGACCTGACTACTGTCTGCCTAAACCGTTCACGTTGGCCTATAATTTCATTTCGCTGCAACGCAATTTCTTTAGCCCTGCTCCTGGTAGAATTACGAAGGCTATGACTTTGAATCAGCTGACCTAGCAATTTAGCCAGTTGCGCAGGATCATCCTCTCCGAGTGTTACACCGGCACCTGTATCAGATAGATATTTTACTGAAGCAATTTCTTCTGGACCATACGCGAATATGCAAGCCCCCACCATCATGTATTGCGGAATTTTTGTAGAAAGAGAATATCTGGTATATTCACGAATAGATGGGTCGAAACTCTCCACGTGGATTAATACGTCCGCTTCCTGCTGTAGTTTCCTGACATCATCATACCGGGCAGTCCCCATTAAACGCATTACCGGCTCAAGAGAAAGTGAGTGGCCATATTTTTCGATATCGGCCGGAAAAGAATAAATCAACAACTCCCCCTTGATTCCAATGGTTTCAAGTTCCTGCAAAGCCTCCCCAATAGCACGAAGTGACTTCCATCGACCTGGTTCCAGACTGCCTATATAAACAAAACGAATTCTCTCCCGTGTCCGCTCGAATCTGTTGCTGCACATTTCCTCACTGTATTTGACAAGATTCATGAAGGTCTCGAATTGCCCTCCATAGCGCTTCGTATATTCTTCGTTCATTGCATCGCAATTTGCAATACGGACAGGAGCCCGTTTTAAACATTCATCAAACCAGTAAAGCAAGCTTCTACGCAGCGGAAGACTAAGAAAATCATCCTTGAAAAGAGTGGTAATCCAATCATCTGTGAAATAGGGGAGAATAGGAATATCCCGCAACTGTGAAATTTTAACCACAGTTCTTAGCATCGGAGCGCTCGCTGTAAAAGAAAAAATGACGTCAGGCTGAAAATTGTCGATCCAGTTGAGTAGCGGAGGTGAGAGTACGGACGGCAACCTAAAAATCATCTCACCAATATAAATACGTAGCTTCAAAGGAAGGCAACTTAGCTGTCTTTCAACCGTTGCCCGACTTTCATAGCCATCCTGATCAAGTGTGTCAGCACAATTTGCTGCAATCTCCTCAATGCTCCTAATATTGGAGAGAGGAGAATTACCAATGCAGCCTTTAAGAATATCCCATTTCTTAAGAAGCCAGTAATTACTGCAAATATCAAAATCGGCTTTAGTGTTCGAGTAGTCTATCTGAGCAAGTCTATCGCTTGGCCACCCCATAAACAGGTTGGACATGGTAATCCCACTGTTTGTTGTCCAGGAAAAAGGCAGTGCATTTACAACCAAAACTTTTGGGAAATCCGAATGTGAAAACACGTTACCGCTCCTGTGATCTAAACAATTTATAACGTTTTCTGGTTAGGAGCCAGAGAGGCAATATTACAAAAAAAGCGTTCGCGGTATTTGCAAAGGCAAAAACTTGATTATTCGCAGGAAAATAAAACAACATGATTAATAGTAAAGCAAAAAATGCAACAGCAAATGGGTTCTGTTTTCCCAGTACATCAATCCAGGCCATGGCAAAAAGCCTTCCAATCAGGAAAACAAAAACAATTGTTCCTGGAAACGTTAAATCGGACGCGATCCATGAATAGAAACTATGCCAGTAAACAAAACGATCCAAATTGAACTTTTCAGTTTTTGCAGGATACGTCCTATCTGCAACATCAGACTGTCCAATAAAGATTTTGGAAAGACCCGTAAGATAATAAGAATTTCCAACTCCATAGCTCCAGTCAAACGGCTCGTTCAATGCAAGCCCAAGAGCATAGTACCCCTGCCCCATATAAGAAGTCGCTGCAGCAACGGCTCCCTGTGCATCTTCATTCAATAAACAGAGCATCCAGTTGTTTCTGTCAGCAGAAATATGGGAAGCTCTATCCTCCATGGGGATTGAACCTTTTCCTCGACCAGTCATGCTCGTAGTAAAAAAAGTAAAGATCACTGTGACGCCGACAAAAAAGATAATCAGAATCTTGGCCCATCTAGCTGGATTGAATGCTGTTAATATTGTAGGTTTTCTAGCAATAATCAAGCAGAACGATAATGCAAAGAACTCTGCTATTCCTTTATTTGTTCCTATAGCAACCCATGATAAAATATCTGCAGTAACATAGAAAATAAAGAGAAGCTTTGAGTTCCGACCTAACCTCTCCCAGTAAAAAACCGCAAGAGGGACAGTGAGCCACAAGACCGGGTAAAGTAGAAGTGCTATATAACCAATAAATGGAGTTTTTTGGATTTCAGCCATAGCTTGAGCTCTGGCAGCATACATTTCTGCAGGGTTAATAAATCCTTTTGCTATTGCTTCAACGATCAAAGAATAATCAAGACTTTCAATCCCTAAGCGCAACATGAAATTAGGCAAAATCCAGATGATGCTAATTGTCAAACTAATCTTGATTAAGGCATCCAGTTTTATACGACTATAGTACCCACCCTTATCAGCACGCAGTCCGAATTTATATCCCAACCAAAGGGCTACTTGAGCATAAATTAAAAACAGATAAAGAAGCGGAGGGGTCGGCACAGGCCACGGCCACGGGCCAAAGGCAAAAACAAGCACCGTCATTGTCAGATACAGCTGGAAAAACCACATTGGCAACATTAAAACAACACGAGTTGGCTTCGGATCAATAGCTGTACCTAAAAGCACATTATTAGGTTGCGGCATATTAAACCCTTACGAATCTTCTGAGTGTCTTATCCATAATTAACTGACCGTATTTCTGTAATGTCTTCTTTGGCAGAACTTTTGACCAGAACATAAGTAGTGTAAACATAAGAGACAAGACGGTTCCGAACCCAAATGACGAAAGAAAGACCGCATATTTATCTGATTCAATTGGCACTAAAAAAGTGAAATACCGCGCCATACAAACACAGAACGCAATTATCAACAATGTTTTGAAAGCCTTTACGGAACTGGCCAAAGGTATGTCCGTTTGCTTATGTAAAAGATACACAAAACAAACTGATGAGACAGACCAACTCACAGCTGTTGAAGCAATCGAGCCGATAGCTCCAAATAATGGAACGAACGTCAATTTCAAAATAATATTCAAGACCAAACTAATAATAATATAAATTGTTTCGATCCTTACAAGACCCATCCCCTTGCAAACTGAAGAAGCGGCACCTGTAAGAATGACTGCGACACCGTTTCCTAGTAGAAGCAAAAACAAAATCAGCCCCATATCAGGAAATAGTTTGCCAATCCATAAAAATATTATGCGATCATACAGCCCTCCAACAATGACAACTACGAGGCCAACGACAAATGAGATCATAGTAATAACATCATCATATAGCATCAGAATGCCATCATGGTCATTTTTAGAAAATAACGAACCTGCTGCTGCTATTGTAGGGACATAAAAGAAAGTACAGACGATTGTTACAACACCTGCTAATCTTGCAGCAATACCGTAATAACCGGTCCATACAGGAGATGCTACTGATGAAAGAATTATTTTATCAGCTTGGTCTCTCAAAGCTATTGACAAGGCTCCAATCAACATAAATCCAGCATATGGTGCAACCTTGTTAATCACAGCTCTGCTTGGGATTTTGGGCATTAGAGTAAATTTACCTACCGTACGGATTGCAATAAGATACAAACCAACAGTAGAAATCAGAAAACCCGCCGCGAAGCCGATCAACAAACTCAAAAAACCAAATCCAGACATCAGGCAGAAAATTACGATAATGTTGTTTGTTGCAACTGCGATAGACTGAGTAAGTATCGTCGCACCTGCTCGCTGATATCCGCTAAGCAATGAAGCTAATATTTCAGGTATAGTCCCAAGTAGCATTAATCCAACAATACAAGGCAAAATCCAAGCTGCTGTCGGAATTAACTCAGTTGGTATATTAAACAGTTTGACCAAAAAACTTTTTCCAAACCAAGCAGCTGGAGTAATTATTAAAAAAAGTACTAATGAAACAAAAACCGACATGCTCACATAATTACGAACTTGCTTAATGTCATTAATTCCATAAGCATTCGAAACCAACCACAAGAGCACACCACTTATAGATCCTTGAAAAACATTACTAATTACAGAAATAGCAATTATCGATTCCCATACTCCATATCCTTCAATGCCAAGCTTTTGCACAATAATAGGAATACTTATAAAGGCAACTACAGTAGTTAAGATTCTACTTATAAATATGCCTATACTATTTTTTAGTACACTACTTCCTGGCTTCATTGCGCTATTCTGCTCCTCGTTGCAGTAAATGGGTTCCGATGATCTGAGGGGGGCAGATGATCTGGGGGGAAATTGGGGACACTCACCAGTTTAATGCAAATTCATTTCAAAACTTACCCAGAAATCTTTAGGGTCAGAATCTTTATGGTCAGGCTTGACTTTGCCATTCGCCCAACCAAACGCGAAAAAGTGGACAACCTTATTTTCATCCTCTACCCCCACCACTTCCACACAGAAATTCAATTATGAATTTTGAATGTTTAATTTTGAATTAGAAACCATAGTACTGTTTCCTGTTATCTCTGCGTGCATCGGCGGTTCCAGGAACACCTCCGAGGTCAGGGTTAACTTCTACTGCAACTGCTGTGAACCTCTGCCACAAGAAACAACTTTGGGGTCAGGGTTCCAAGATGGCAAGATGGCAAGATGGCAAGTTGTCATTATGGTTCATTTCTTCTTCTTTTTGATAGTGTGTTTGAATTTCAGCACAGCAAAATTAAGCTCAATTGTCGTTTCGCTTTCGTTTGTGACCAAATCATCGTCAAGTATTTCGGCAATAATCTGTCCGCTTCTTTGCATAAGTGTCTGCTGTTCCTGCTTCTCTTGCACTGTTGTCAATGCCCTGATGGTGCTAGAAAGTGCCTTGATCTTTGCAAATGTTTCGATGATGGCAATGGTAGTTTGGGTGGCTTGAGCGCTTTTAAGGATGGTGGCAATCATATACAAGCCCTTTTCGGTAAAAGCTTTTGGCGATACTCTCGTCTTTGAAAATTTTGCGGTGGAAAATTTACACCGCAAATCATCAAATTCCTCTGTATCAAGTTCAAAGATGTAGCCAACCGGAAATTTATCAGGGTTGTTTTTGACCGCCTTGTTAATGTCGCGAGTCTCAACACCATATATTTCAGCCACATCACTATCAAGGATAATCTGCACACCTCTGATAGTAAGAATCTTTTCTTCGACAGCTTCAAACGTTACAATGCTCATATTTTGCTCCAAAAGATTTAAAGGGAACCCTGAGGGTAGAGTAGAGAACAGTAAATCCTTAGGGTCAGGCTTGTCTTTCTGCCATTCACCCATCCAATCCCAAGGCCACACGGATCTGTCGCAGGTCACCTTACCCCGCGCAGGAAAGCGTAGCCATATTCACCAGATCAACCATTAAGCGCCAGCGCGCTTTCCTCCGTTTCTGACGGCAGACGGTCTCCGGCTTCAGTGAATTATGGCCTGCTCAACCATCATCCTCGCCACGTCCCGCATCCGGTAGCGGGCACACCATCCCAGAACGCGAGCTGCTTTCGATGCATCCCCCCGGCTGACCATAATCTCGGACGGTCGTATCAGTGTTGGATCGCTCATAACATGTTCGCGCCAGTCCAGCCCTTGCGTTTCAAAAACGGCGGCGACAAAATCCTGCAGCGTGTTTGTCTCCCCGGAAGCGATCACATAGTCGTCAGCACTGTCCTGCTGGAGCATCAGCCACATTGCCTCGACATAATCAGGCGCCCACCCCCAGTCACGAGCAATGGAGATGTTGCCAAGCTGCAATTTCTCATGGCTGCCGGCGGCGATGCGACAGACGGACTTGACGATCTTCTGCGTGACGAAGCGCTCGGGACGCAGGGGGGATTCGTGGTTGAAAAGAATGCCGGTGCAGGCAAAGAGGCTGTAGGCCTCGCGGTAGTTGGCCACCTCCCAGAATGCGGTCGCCTTGGCTACCGCATAGGGGCTGCGAGGGCGGAAGGGAGTTTCTTCATCCGCCGGTTGCCCATCGGTGTTGCCGAAACATTCGCTGGAGCCGGCGTTATAGAGCTTGATCGGCCGGCCGGTGAAGCGGATTGCCTCCAGCAGGTTGAGAGTTCCGACACTGATGCTTTCCAGTGTCTCCACCGGCTGATCGAAAGAGAGTCCCACAGAGCTTTGGCCGGCAAGATTGTAGACTTCATCAGGTTGAACCCTGACAAAAACCTGCAGGACACTTCTGAAATCGTTGAGCGCCATGGAATGAAAGGTGATTTGATCCTTTATTCCGATCTGGTGAAGATTGTAAAATGTCGACATCTGGGCATCACGGGCCGTGCCGTGAACTTCATACCCCTTGTCGAGCAGCAACCGGGCAAGGTAGGTACCGTCCTGCCCGGAAATCCCGCAAATCAGGGCGCGCTTCATACTGCGATATTCTCTAAATACCACCGATACGTCATCCGGATACCATCTTCAAGATCGACCTTATGCCGCCAGCCAAGGCTGCGCATTCGGGACACGTCCTGAAGTTTGCGGGGCGTACCGTCCGGTTTTGACGCATCGAAAACCAGGCTTCCCGTATAGCCAACCACCGAACGGACCGTTTCGGCCAGCTCACGAATGGTGACATCCTCCCCTGTTCCGAGGTTGACGAAACAGGGCTTGGGATAACTCAGCAGCTCCGGGGCAATCTGCTCATCAGCCAGCTCCATCAGGTGCATACAGCCGCCGGCCATGTCATCTACATACAGCAACTCGCGACGCGGCGTACCGCTTCCCCATATGACGACTGCGTCGTCCTGTGAGGAGTCAGGGGTCAAGAGTGGGGGGTGAGGGGTGAGGGGTGAGGTAGCGGCCTTACTCTTCACTCCTGACTCCTTACGTTTTGCCTCCTGCTTCATTTTTGCCTCGTGAAAACGGCGGATCAGGGCGGGGAGGACATGGCTGTTTTCCGGGTGGAAGTTGTCGCCCGGCCCGTAGAGATTGGTCGGCATGACGGCAATGAATCTAGTGCCGTACTGGCGGTTGTACGATTCGCACATCTTGATGCCGGCGATTTTCGCAATGGCATATGGTTCGTTGGTCGGCTCTAACAGCCCGGTAAGGAGATACTCCTCCTTCATCGGTTGTGGTGACATCTGTGGATATATGCATGACGAGCCGAGAAACAGCAGTCGCTTGACTCCATGCAGATATGACTGGTGAATGACGTTGTTCTGGATGGCCAGATTCAGGTAGATGAATTCGGCGGGATAGGTGTTATTGGCGTGGATGCCGCCAACCTTGGCGGCCGCCAGAAAGACGTATTCCGGTTTTTCCCGCTGAAAAAAATCCGCAACAGCCGTTTGGCTGGTCAGATCAAGCTCCTTGATTTCGGGCAGCAGGAGATTGGTGTAGCCACGCGAGGTCAACTGCCTGACAAGTGCGGAACCGACCAGGCCTTTTGAACCGGCGACGAAGATGCGCGCGTTGCGCGGCATCCCGTGAGGGGTGGGGGGTGAGGAGTGAGATGATGTGTTGTTAGGGCTTAGGAGTGATACATTAGGTGTCATTTTAAGTTCCTTGCGCGTAGCGATTTCATCAGTCCTCCCAATAGACCGAAAAGACCGTCTATCTTCAGAATGATGTCGTCTAACGCCAGCATATATCCAAGTTCCTTTGCTATGATTAGTTGTGTTTCCAGCTCACTCAGAGAACCACGACTGATGGAAAGAAATTGTAAAAATTCTTTATCGCCCGTCCGAGCGGCGCCTTCAGCTATGTTACTGGGTATAGATACTGCTGCCCGACGCATCTGACTGGTCAATGCATAAATTTCTTCTTTTGGGAAAGAGGCAGTAATCTGGTAAATATCCTTTACCAGTGAGATGGCATCCTGCCATGCCCGCAACTCATGATGTTTCCGCTTCACCCCTCACCCCTCACACTTTACCCCTCACACTTTACCCCTCACACTTTACCCCTCACCCCTCACGCTTTACCCCTCACCGAATCAATGCTCCGTACTTACCGCGACACTAAAACCATGCGATTTCAGTACAGCGTGGCGCTGCGCCTCTTCCAGATCGTTCGCGACCATTTCAGCACACATTTCCTGGGCAGTTATTTCCGGAACCCAACCGAGCTTTTCTTTTGCCTTAGTAGGATCGCCCAGCAGGGTTTCAACCTCGGACGGACGGAAGTAACGAGGGTCGATGCGTACAACGACATCACCCGCTTTTACCGCAGGAGCCTTTTCGCCTTCAACGGAGACAACCGTGGCAATCTCGTCTACACCCTGACCTTCGAATCGAAGTGTTATCCCCAATTCTGTCGCCGCCCAGGTGATAAACTGGCGCACCGTGTACTGGAGACCGGTGGCAATAACAAAATCTTCCGGCTTATCCTGCTGCAGCATCATCCATTGCATCTTTACGTAATCCTTGGCATGCCCCCAGTCGCGCAAAGAATCGATGTTGCCCATGTAGAGGCACTCTTCCAGGCCTTGCGCAATATTGGCAAGTCCGCGTGTTATCTTGCGGGTGACAAAAGTTTCGCCGCGCCGTGGAGATTCGTGGTTAAACAGGATCCCGTTGCAGGCATACATGCCGTATGCTTCACGGTAATTGACCGTAATCCAGTAGGCATACAGCTTGGCAACGGCGTAGGGTGAACGGGGATAAAAGGGGGTGGTTTCTTTTTGAGGGGTTTCCTGAACCAGGCCGTACAGTTCGGAGGTTGACGCCTGATAGAAGCGGGTCTGTTTATCCAGGCCCAGCAAGCGAATTGCCTCAAGCATGCGCAGTGTGCCGACACCATCAGCCTCGACAGTGTATTCCGGTGATTCAAAGCTTACCGCTACATGAGACTGTGCGCCCAGATTATAGACCTCATCAGGCTGGACTTCCTGCATGATGCGGGTCAGATTTGAAGAGTCGGTCAAGTCACCGTAATGCAGCTTGAAATGGGCGTCTTTAATGTGCGGATCCTGATAAATGTGGTCAACCCGCTGAGTGTTGAACAATGAGGCCCGACGTTTGATGCCGTGAACTTCGTAGCCCTTCTCCAGAAGTAATTCCGCCAGGTACGATCCATCCTGACCGGTGATGCCGGTGATGAGTGCCTTTTTCATGTGCTTAGAAACTCCTTGATAATATTTTCGATATCGCCAAGATGCCGGCCAAGTACAACAGCATCTCCCCTTGTCTCTACATTCAGCCGCAGAAGCGGTTCCGTGTTGGAACTGCGCATATTGAAACGCCAATCCGCGAATTCCATGCTGATGCCATCTGTTTTGTCAATTGTCGGCCGGTCAACTGAAAAACGCTTTATGACACATTCTAGTACGTTTTGTATATCAGTTACCCGATAGTTGATTTCGCCGCTGCAGGGATAGGCCGCCATACGTTGATCCACCAGTTGTGCCAGAGTCCTTCCGGTGCGCGACATAAGTTCGGTTATGAGCAGCCACGGGATCATACCGCTGTCACAGTAGGCAAATTCACGGAAGTAGTGATGGGCGCTCATCTCGCCGCCATAAACAGCGTCTTCCGCGCGCATCCGTTCTTTTATAAAGGCGTGGCCGGTCTTGGATTGTACCGCAATTCCACCGGCCAGTTCAACCTGCTCAATAGTGTTCCAGGTAAGCCGGGGGTCATGGATTATCTTTGATCCTGGATTATTGACCAGCAGGACTTCTGCCAGCAGGCCGACCAGATAATACCCCTCGATGAAACGGCCCTGGGCGTCAAAAAGGAAACAGCGGTCGAAATCGCCATCCCAGGCGATACCCAGATCAGCCTTGTGGCTGATCACCGCCTGTGCGGTTGCCGCCCTGTTTTCAGGGTGGAGTGGATTGGGGATGCCATTGGGAAAGGTACCGTCCGGCTCCTCTTGAATCAGGGTGAACTGAAAGGGAAGGTGCTTTTCCAACTGCCTGATCACCGTTCCTGCTCCGCCTTTTCCCGGATTGGCCACAATCCGGAGCGGTTTAAGGATTGATGGGGTGACATAACCAAGCAGATGGCTGATGTAATCGCCCTTGGCGGGATCAGAAACAGTCTTCCCCTTTACAGCATTTTCAATAAAACTGTTCGCCGATATCCGGTCGCGCAATGCAAACAGGCCGCTGTCGCCGCTTATAGGGCGAGACCCTTCACGCACAAGCTTCATGCCGTTGTGCCCTTTGGGGTTATGGCTGGCAGTGATCATGATGCCGCCATCGACCTGACGGTGAAAGGTTTGAAAGTAGACCTCTTCAGTGCCGCAGAGACCGATATCGATTACATTGGAACCGCCGTCATTCTGCCCACGGCAGAGTGCCGTCGACAACAACGGACTTTCCAGCCGGACGTCCCTGCCGACAATAACGTTGCGGGGTAAAAATTCATCGGCATAGGACCGGCCAAGCCGATAGGCTATGTCGTCATTCAGTTCATCCGGCACGAGACCGCGAATGTCATAGGCTTTAAAAGCTGTCAGCTGTTCAACTTCTGCCATAGACATCCTCAAAGCGCAAAATATCATCTTCGCCAAGGTAACTTCCGGACTGGACTTCGATCAGCTCTAAAGGAATTACTCCGGGATTTTCCAGACGATGCATTACACCGAGCGGGATATAAGTGGACTGGTTTTCGGAGAGGATGTTCTCCTGATCGCCTGTAACCACCTTTGCCGTCCCACTGACTACTATCCAGTGTTCTGCCCTGTGGTGGTGCATCTGCAAGGAGAGGCTGGCTCCGGGTTTGACCGTGATCCGCTTGACCTGGAAACGGTCGGCAGCATCAATTGATTGATACGATCCCCACGGACGGTACACGGTTCTATGATTGATGGCTTCCTGGCGATTGTCACGCTTCAGCAGATTGACAATATGTTTGACTTCCTGAACCTGATCTTTGTCTACGACCAGAACTGCATCGGGTGTTTCCACGACAACGCAATTGTTCATACCTACGACCGCAACCAGGCGACTTTCCGCGGAAACATAGCAGTTGCGGGTTTGATGCAGCATCACATCACCTTTTGAGCTGTTGCCGGCATCATCACGGTCTGCTATCTCCCAGAGAGCCGACCAGGAACCGACATCGCTCCAGCCTGCATCAAGCGGTATGACCGCGGCTGCATCCGTTTTTTCCATAACCGCATAATCGATGGAATTGCTCGGACACAGGGCAAAACATTTGGGGTCGAGCCGCAGAAAATCTTTGTCTTTGACGGCACCGGAATGAGCTGCACGGCAAGCGGCAACAATTTCTGGGGCGAATTTTTCGAGTTCCTCCAGATACTTCCGGGCCGAGAACAGAAACATGCCGCTGTTCCAGAGGTAGGCGCCTGATTTTATGTACCGTTCAGCTGTCTGTTGGTCAGGTTTTTCGACAAAGCGTTCCACATCAAAGGCCGGAGCAAGGGCCTCTGCGAGGGGAAGCTGCGCGCCCTTCTGGATATAGCCGTAACCAGTTTCAGCAGCATGGGGAGTAATACCGAAGGTAACCAGTTTCCCCAGTTGCGCATAATCGATCGCTGCCAGGCACGCCTGCTGGAAGGCGGGAACATCCGTTATTACGTGATCTGCAGGGAGGATTAAGAGCAGAGGTTCGTCGTGCGTAGCCAATGCCTCCAGTGCGGCAAGCGCAACCGCCGGGGCGGTATTTCTGCCGCATGGTTCCAGCATGATGACTGCTGCTTCGCTTCCGATACCACGCAGTTGCTCGGCAACCATAAAACGATGGTCTTCGTTGCAGACGACAACCGGACCGGCAATATTAACGATTCCCTGCAGACGTAAAACCGTCTCCTGCAGCAATGTTGCCTGGTTTATCAACGGAAGCAACTGTTTAGGATACATCTCGCGAGAAACCGGCCACAAGCGACTTCCAGATCCACCGGAAAGAATAATTGGAACGAGCACGAGAACCTCGAATATTTTATTTCCCCAGCAGGGGGTTCATGACCTGATACGTCAGGTAGGCCACCAGTGCCGAAGCCGGTATGGTGAGAACCCAGGCGGTCAGAATCCGCTTGGCGACATTCCAGTTGACGGCGGTCAGGCGCTTGGAAAGACCGACCCCCAGGATGGTAGAGGTTATGACATGGGTCGTGCTGGTCGGCATGCCTAAGGCTGAAGCCCCCAGGATAACCCCGGCTGAAGCGGTCTCCACGCAGAAGCCATGCACCGGCTGCAGCTTGACGAAATCGTGGCCGACGGTCTTGATGATCCTCCAGCCGCCGGCTGCGGTGCCGAGCGCCATGGCTGTCGCACAGGCCACCATGACTTCCCAGGGAACTTCAAAGGTTTTGAGAGTCCCGTAGCTGACCAGGGCCAGGGTGATGACACCCATCGATTTCTGGGCATCGGCGGTACCATGCGAGAAGGCCATCAGTCCTGCCGATATGATCTGCAGCCGGCGGAAGTTCTTGTTGAGACCGCTCGGGGCGCTGTTGCGGAAGATCCGGTAGAGGATCAGCATGAAGATAAAACCGATGGCGATCCCCAGGATCGGGGAGAGAATCAGCGCCAGGATAATTTTCTTCAGTCCGGCCCACTTCAGGGCGGTCAGGCCGGCGTGAGCAAACACCGCTCCCGAGATACCGCCGATAATGGCATGCGATGACGAGGATGGCAGGCCGTAGTACCAGGTGATCAGATTCCAGATAATCGCACCCGCTACTCCCGCCAGCACGACCATCTGGGTCACGTTGGAGCCGTCCACGATCCCTTTGCCGATGGTCGTGGCAACCTTGGTAGAGATCATGGCGCCGGCAAAATTCAGCACGGCGGCCATGATGATGGCCGACCTGACCGAGAGGGCGCGGGTCGAGATACAGGTGGCAATGGCGTTGGCCGTGTCGTGGAAACCGTTGATATAGTCAAAGATCAGCGCCGCCAGGATCACCAGACAGAGCATCAGGAAGGCCGGCTCAAGCATTTTTTACCACCACGCTTTCGAGGATGTTGGAGGCGTCTTCGCACCTGTCGGTCGCCTTTTCAAGCGTTTCGTAGATCTCTTTCCATTTGATCAGCTGGATCGGATCTTTCTCTTCGTCGAACAGCCGGCTGATGGCCTCTCGTGAAACCCTGTCCGCCTCGTTTTCCAGCGAGTTGATCTCTACGCAGGCAGCGAAAATCTGCTCATTGGTGTTCTTGCCGAGCATCGCCACCGCTTTGTCCACCGCATGACAGGATTGCAGTATGATGAAACCGAGTGATTTGGCTTCCGGGGGGATGACTTCGACATTATACATGATGATCCGCTGGGCGGAGGCGTCGATCAGGTCGAGGATGTCGTCGAGCTTGGAAGCGAGCGAATAGATGTCCTCGCGATCAAGAGGAGTGACAAAAGTCTTGTTCAGTTTCTGAATGATATCGTGCGTGATGGCGTCGCCTTTATGCTCCAGATCCTTGATCCTGCGCTGGCTCTCGGCAGGGTTATCGAAGTTGTCGAGCATCTCCTTGAGGAGCTTGGCTCCTTCGATGATGTTCTCGGTCATCTCCTTGAAAAGCTTGAAAAATTTTTCTTCCTTGGGTATCAATCCGAACATGGCTACGCCTCCGTTAATTTAAGTACAGCCTCCGTTTAAAACCTGCCACTAATAGCACACTTTTTGCCCCGTTTACAGAGTAAATTTGCCGGAGCCAGCCATTCAGACGGCAACATAGGATTGCCTTTGCCGGGCAGTTGCAGTATCTTGCCTTCTTTAATTCAAAGGAGTCTGACATGAATCTGTTCCATGCCGCCGTTCTTGGCGCCCTGCAGGGGTTTGCCGAAGTGCTGCCGATCAGCAGTTCGGCCCACCTGATTCTGGTCCCCTGGCTTCTGAAATGGCCCGAATCGGGACTGACCTTTGACGTTGCGCTGCACCTGGGAACTTTTCTGGCGCTGTCGATTTATTTCTGGCGCGACATCATCGAACTGGCGGTATCTTTCTTCGATGCGGCCAAGTCACGCAGGCTGGACACTCCCGCCCGGAGATTGCCGTTTCTGATTATCGCCGCCACCGTCCCGGCCGCGGTCGTCGGCAAGCTGTTTGAAGACCAGATCGAGGCGGTTTTCCGCTCCAATCCGCTGTTGATCTCCACGGTTCTGGTCCTGTTCGGACTCCTCCTCGGGGCGGTCGACCTTTTCGGGCGGAAGCGTCTGATTCTGGACGAGATCAAACCGGCGAGTGCGCTGTTCATCGGTCTGATGCAGTGTCTGGCGCTGGTTCCGGGTGTATCCCGCTCCGGCATCACGATCACCGCCGCCCTGATGCTCGGCTTCACCCGCGACAGTGCCGCCCGCTTCTCGTTTCTTATCTCGCTGCCGATTGTTGCCGGCGCAGCCCTGCTTAAAACCGTGTACCTGTTCAAACACGGCATTCCGGCAGGAGAAGGTCTGCCGATGCTGGTCGGGATCATTTTCTCGACAGTTACCGGCTATATCAGCGTCGCTTTCCTGCTCCGCTTTGTGCAGAAGCAGAGCCTCTCTCCGTTTGTCTGGTACCGGGTCGTCGTGGGGGGCGGTTTGATTGTCGCAATTCTGTCCGGTTTCAGGGGATAAAAAAGCAAATCCCCCTCAATCCCCCTTTTTAAAGGGGGGTTAGGGGGGATTTGGTTAGGGGAGATTTCATGAGCGGTGGGATTAAGGAATGGCCGGAGGACGAGCGTCCGCGGGAAAAGATGCTTAAAGGGGGCGCAGCGACCCTCTCTGACGCCGAATTGCTGGCGCTGATTATCAGAAGCGGGGATCCGGGTTCCCGGCAGAGCGCCATCGACCTGGGGCGGGGGTTGATCCGGCATTTCGGCGGCAATCTCCGCGAGTTGGGGGGTGCCGACCTCGGCGAGCTGACTGCCATCAAAGGGGTTGGCCTGGCCAAGGCAGCCGGAATCAAGGCGGCCTTCACGCTGGCATCACGTTTCCAGGGACGCAGGCTGGAACGCCTCGACCGCTTCACCTCCCCGCAGCAGGTCTTCGACTATTTTCATCACGAGTTCCGCGACAGCCGCAAGGAATATTTTCTGGTCCTGCTGCTGGACGGCAAAAACCGCATTATCAGGCGGGTCCAGATTTCGGAGGGGAGCCTCAACCAGAGCATCGTCCACCCCCGGGAAGTCTTCTCACCGGCGGTGAAGGAGTCGGCGGCGGCCGTGATCCTCGTGCACAATCATCCGACCGGCGACCCGGCCCCCAGTTCGGAAGATATCGCCATCACGCGCCGACTCAAAGAGGCGGGGGAGATCATGGGGATCAGGGTGCTGGACCATATCATCGTCGGGGACGGGGAGTATCTGAGTTTTGTGGAGCGGGGGTTGTTGTAGAAGAGCCTGATCCATGCCTTTCGCCGGCCTCTTTTTCCGCCTTGCGCCGGCGCCTGCCGCCGAGAAACGTCTCTTCGACTATAATCGCGACAAAACAGACCAGGAACAGGACAAAGATTACGCCGAGCGCGATGCGAAAGCCGGCGCCGATGCTGAAAAGATTTTCAAATGACATGGGTACTCCCGGACGCTACACGCACTGCAACGCCTCATCCGCTGCCCGTTCAGCAGCCGCGACGCAGTCGTTCAGCCCGATGCCGCGATAGGAATTGCCGGTCAGGATCAGCCCCGGATGGGCGCGGAGCAGATCTTCCAGCCCCTGCAACCGTGCGCCATGCCCGACTGTATACTGCGGGATGGCCTGCGGGTGACGGAACACCCTGACAAATTCCGGGGCCGCGTCGATTCCCATCGTCACCGCCAGATCTTCCCTGACCCGGGACACGACTTCATCGTCACTCAGCTTTACATACTCCGGAAAGCAGGCCCCCCCCATCATGCTGCGGAGCAGCACCTTTCCCTCCGGGGCCCGGTTCTCGAACATGCTCGAATCCCACAGGGTGCCGAGCGTACTCATCCCCTCTTTTTTAGGAATCAGGTAACCGAAGCCGTCCAGAGAGTGCCTGATCCGGTCGCGGCCGTAGCCGAAGCAGACCACCGTCATGCTGGCATAGGGAATCTGCCTCAGTATTCCCGCTATGCCGCCGTCAAGTCCAGCCAGCATCTCCGCTGCCGCAAAGGCCGGTGAGGCCACGACTACTTGATCAGCATCATGTTCGCTGCCGTCACTGCACGTTACCCGGTACGGGACAGAGCCCCCTTTTTCCAGCGCAGTAACGGCAACCCCCGCCCTGACAATGTCACCCAGAGATGTTGCCATGGCGTCAGAGAGATACTGAATCCCCTCTCGAAACGACGTCAGAACCCCTCCCGGACCGGCAGCGCTGGAAACGACCTTTCCGGCAGCCTGATCCCGCTTCTTCTTTTTGGCCAGCATGATCATGGCGCGGATCAGCCCGCCGTATTCCCGCTCCAGTTCGGCGATGCGCGGGAAGCAGGAAACCAGCGACATGGTCTCCGGATCGCCGGCGAAGATGCCCGAAACCATCGGTGCGATCAGCTTGTCGAGCGCCTCCCCCCCGAGGCGGCGCCGCCCGAAATCGGCCAGCGTTTCATCCACGCCGGCGGGCGCAGGCGAAATAAACGGGGTCGGCTCCAGCGCCAGCCGCAGTTTGCCCGGCCAGGTGATCAGGCGGCTCTTGAGGAAGGCAGGTGCGCCATCAGGCAGCTGGTGCAGTTCGCCGCCGGAAAAGATGAAGCGCTTGCGGGCATTGTCGTTGCTGCGATGCAGGTTGCCCTCCACTCCGATCGCCCTGCAGAGGTCCAGCGTCTGCGGCTTGCTGTCCAGAAAACCGTTCGGCCCCCATTCGCAGGTATAGCCGTCGGCCTTGATGCTCCGGATCTTCCCCCCCGGCCGCTCTTCCTTCTCCAGCAGGGTAATGTGCAGCTCTTTTCCGGCGGCTAAAGCCCTGGAGCGCAGCAGCCAGGCCGTAGCCAGGCCGGATATGCCGCCGCCGATGATGATTATTTTTTTCATGGGAATACCCCCGGACTTGATGGTGAAAACGCCTCCGATAGTACGTGTGCCGACCTTACCTGTCAAGGCATACACCACAGGCGGAGTTGACAGCACCGGACTTAGGGCATACATTGTCTTCAAATATTGAACGGATGGAGAACTCATGGCACAGGTCGATTATTACAAGGCGCTGGGAGTCGAAAAGGGCGCCTCGGCGGACGAAATCAAGAAGGCGTTCCGCAAGCTGGCGGTCAAGTATCACCCGGACCGCAACCCGGACAACAAGGGGGCCGAGGATAAATTCAAGGAGATCAACGAGGCGTACGCCGTACTCTCCGATCCGGAGAAAAAACAGCAGTACGACACCTTCGGCTCCAGCGGCTTCCACCAGCAGTACAGCCAGGAGGATATCTTCCGCGGCTTCGACTTCGGCAATGCCTATAAGGATATGGGGGGGGGAGTCGGTGGAGGAAATGCCGAGGATATCTTCTCGCGCCTGTTCGGCGGTTCATTCGGCCGCGGCGGTGGGCGGGGCGGTTTTCGCTCGGCCCCGCAGAGGGGAGCGGACCACGAAATGGAACTTACCGTCACCTTCCGCGATGCGGCCCAGGGGGCCGAGAAACAGATCGCTTTCCGCCGGAACGGCCAGCGGGAAGAGCTGAAGGTAAAAATCCCGGCCGGCGTCGATAACGGCAGCAAGATCCGCATAACCGGCAAAGGCGCCCAGGGGGAGGGGGGCGGACCGGTCGGCGACCTGTTCCTGATTATCCATGTACTGCCTGACCCGGTCTTCATCCGCGACGGCGGCGACCTCTTTGTTGAACGTTCCATTCCGTTCAGTGCTGCCTGCCTCGGAATTTCCCTGGATGTGCCGACTCTGGAGGGTGACAAGCGGATCAAGGTGCCGGCCGGCATTCAGCCCGGCACCAAGATCAGGCTGAAGGGGTGCGGTATCAAGTCGCTCGGTTCAAACGCCAAGGGGGACCTGTTTGTAAAGATCGGGGTGCATATTCCGGAGACGCTGAACGGCGAGCAGAAGAAGCTGGTGGAGGAGCTGGCGGAGAAGGGTATGTGATACGGGAGCAGGTTCGTGACGTTGCAAGCCTCCGGGGAAGTGAAACCCCGGAGGCTTTTTGTGATTATTTTGCCGCTACCATCAATACCACCGCATGGGCGGCGATGCCTTCACCGGTTCCGCTGAAACCGAGACCTTCCTCGGTCGTAGCCTTGACATTAACCTGCGTAATGTAAGCGTTCAGCACAGCGGCGATGTTTTCCCTCATTGCCTGAATGTACGGCGCCATCTTCGGCATCTGGGCGATGATGGTCGCATCCAGGTTGCCCAGCACGTAACCGCGCCCGGCGGCAAGGTTCGCCACGTGCGCCAGCAGCTTCAGGCTGTCCGCCCCCTTGTAGGCCGGATCACTGTCGGGAAAATGCCTGCCGATATCACCCTCGCCGATCGCCCCCAGGATGCCGTCGGCAATGGCATGCAGCAGCACATCGGCGTCGGAATGCCCCAGCAGCCCCTTTTCCCAGGGGATGTCCACCCCCCCCATGATCAGCTTTCTTCCCTCCACCAAACGGTGGACGTCGTAGCCGTGCCCTATGCGCATGTAATGTATCTCCCTGTTCGTATCTTGTTTTCCGTAT
>CAZGEG010000012.1:0-102329 GCA_964524835.1 uncultured Geobacter sp. | reverse complement strand
CCCGTATCCCGTATCCCGTATCCCGTATCCCGTATCCCGTATCCCGTATCCCGTATCCCGTAGAGACGTAGCATGCTACGTCTCTACTAAATGCACAATTCTCATTGCAGCGTATCTACCTGATATTCAATGGATTATTCTGATCAAGTTCCCATTGCAGCGGGTTATTACAAATATATTCACGGATTCTGTCCAGCATGTTCTCATCACGGATGATCTCATCGTGAAAACGTGCCTGCCAGGCAAAATCATGATCATTCTTCCGACACCAATGCGTTACCGCAGATTTGTATGAACGGATTATTGCCCCGAGCGATCCGGTTTTGGGCGATATTAGTGCCATGGCCGACGTTGGGGCGCCGCCGGTCGGGGAATCGGCACCGGTGTTGCCGGTGCCGGTTGAGGCGACGGTAGAGACGTAGCATGCTACGTCTCTACGAACATCCCGAACATCCTGAATGACAACGATACCATGCAGATGATTCGGCATGATAACGAATTCATCCAGTTCCGCCACTTGCACGTGATCTGGAATTTCCTGCCAGATGGTTCGTGCCATTTCGCCAACCGGCGATAACCGAATGCAGCCATCAACCACGTCTCCTAACGTGCAAAGCCTGTCCCGCGTACAAATTGTCACGAAGTAGTAGCCGGCAGAAGCGTAGTCCCAATCTTTCAGTCGGGCTGATTCCGCGCGGTATCTGTCTTTGTAAAGGGTCATTTGTCCCTGGTCAATCGGTTTCAATTTCGGTTTAGATATCTGTAGAGACGTAGCATGCTACGTCTCTACGTCTTTACGTCTCTACGTCTCTACAAGAATCATGATCATTACGGATATACGCAAAGACCCCGATGTGCGGCATATCGGGGTCTTCATTGGTTGCTGACTATTCCAGGGGCAAAACTACCCTTCCGCCTTCAAATCCCGCGCCATCAGTTCGATCACCGCCTGCCTGGCCGGCTTGTCCTCGTGGAGGATTTGGTAGGTCTTCTCCACGATCGGCATCTCGACCCCAAGGCGGCGGGCGAGCTGATAGACCGATTCGGAACTCTTCACCCCTTCGGCTATCATGCGCATCTCGGCCAGGATATCCGCCAGTTTCATCCCCTGCCCCAGCTTGAAGCCGACGGTGCGGTTGCGGGAAAGGTCGCCGGTGCAGGTCAGCACCAGGTCCCCCATGCCGGCCAGGCCGGCGAAGGTTGACGCCTGCGCCCCCATGGCCTGCCCCAGGCGGTTCATCTCGGCCAGACCTCTCGTGATCAGGGCCGCCCGGGCATTATGGCCGAAGCCGAGGCCGTCGCAGATGCCGGCGGCGATGGCGATGACATTCTTGACCGCTCCCCCCAGCTCGACCCCGACCACGTCGCTGTTGGTATAGACGCGCAGGCAGGGGCAGCTGAAGGCGGCCTGCACACGCCCGGAAGCAACCGGGTTGCGTGACGCCGCTACAATCAGCGAAGGGAGCTCCTGGGCGACTTCACGGGCAAAGGTCGGGCCGGAGAGGGCCACATAGCGGTTCAGCGCGGCGTCTCCGAGCAGCTCTCCGCAGATCTGGGAAACCGTCTGCAGGGTTTCGAGCTCAATCCCCTTGGAAGCGTTGGCAATGATCGCATTTTTTTCAATGTAAGGGGCAAGCTGTTTCAGCACGCCGCGCATCACCTGCACCGGCGTCACCAGCAGCACGATCCCCCGCCCGCTGACAGCTTCTTCCAGGCTCCCCGTACACGCCAGGGTCGGGTGCAGGTTGATGCCGGGAAGGTAGAGCGAGTTTGTGTGGCTTGAATTGACTTCCGCCACCAGTTCCGGTTCATAGGCCCAGAGGACCGTGTCATTGCCGTTGGCCGCCAGCCGCCCCGCCAGCGCCGATCCCCAGCTGCCGCCGCCGATAACGGCGATCCGCTCTATATCGGCAGCTCTATCAGTCTTCATAGTCATCGTCATCATCCCCTTCTTCCAGGCGCGGATCATAACCCTCCGCCAGCGTTTGCCGGGCGGCGTCCACACTGTCCAGCAGCAGCCGCCGGACGAACGGGTGGCGGCAATCGGGGAGGAACCCCCCGACGAGACTCAAGGCGGTAGCCAGTGTCTTTTGCACCGCGTTCTCGTCCCCTTCGATCTGCTGCAGGTAATCGGCGGTCAGCAGCAGCCGCTTGATGATATCGGCACGCCTCGGCACGATCAGCTCGTCACAACAGCGGGAAATCTCCTTCTCCAGAGCCTCCGGAGGCACGGTATCAGGGCCGCCATCCGTTTCCAGAGCACTGAAGCGGTCGGCGGCATCATACAACGCCGTCTCGGTTAATACCCATCCTTCAAGCCCCGGCTCATCGAGCAGGTCGTTGCTGGTGGCAACGAAGCCCGGAATTTTCTCAACGATGCCTTCCAGATGCTTCAGCTTGAAACGGGGTATGTATGCTTCCGGTTTCAGGGAATCGGGACGGAAGAGACGCATATCGACGTAGAAGTCGGGAGGAAGGTAAAAGCCCGCTTCGCGGCTGCGGTGGAGCGCATCGCGCAGCGAAGCGAGTGCATAGTCATGCTCAACAGGCGTCAGCATCTCGCCGCCGGCAACGTCCTTCAGGATGTGGCCGTACTCCTTCCGGTCTTTCATGCGATAGCTGATGGCATTCAGCATGCCGTCGCTCTCGCCGGTAAGGATCAGCATGGCGGCAAAGGAGCCACTGTCCAGCTTCCAGGAAAACCAGAGGGTACGGGAACCGTAGAAATCGACCGGTCCGGCATAGACCTCAAAGAACGGAAGCGGCTGCTGGAAAGTGTGCGGCAGCTCCAGCGCCTCACGGATTCCGGTGAACGAGAGGCGCCTGATGCTGCGCCGGATCAAGACTACCAGATCCCCCTTGTAGCGCGCTTCGGCACGCTGCAGAACATCGAGGGCATAGCCGCTTTTCGTCCGTCCCAGGGCCGTTATCGCTTCGCGTACGATCTCCTCCTTCTCGAAAGAGAGCAGGATCTCCAGAAGCGCCACCGCTTCGGCAGAGCCGGCTTCGGAGAGGCGATGCATCATCCGCTCGCGGAACTCGTCAGCCACATCGAGAAAACTGTCGATGAACCTGACCAGCCCCCGTTCGTTGTCACCGAGACAGTCGTCAACAAAACCCTCCAGCGTCGGGGCACCATATCCCGTCATCGAAGCGAAGGGGGGGGCGGTGACATCGATGCCGCTGTCATGCAGCACATCAAGCAGCGCCAGCTTGCCGTCCTCCTCCAGATCCGTGCGCTTCAAGGTGATCTGGATCAGCTGGTCCATCCAGGCGGAGGCGTCGAAAAAATCGAGCATGCAGGTGTAGCGGTAGATGGCGGTGCCGTTCCGCTCGCGCCAGAGCTTGCGCACCAGCGGCGAGAGCGCCCGTTTGCCGGCCTTCTGCAGCCGCCGGCCGATGCGCTCCATCTGCTCGCCGGTCAGGTCGTCGCGCTTGAGGAAGTCCAGCAGCCGGGTGATGCGGCGCCGTTCCCGCAGTGTTTTGTCTATTTTGAGTGGCAGAGTCATGTTGTTAATTGCCTTAAAATCCTTTCAAATCAGGGTGACGACTTTACCACACGAACGGCATGAAGGCAATCATGGGACTGAACGCGATAAAAAAAACCGGGCCGCAGCCCATTGGTCGCGTCCCGGTTTTTTAATTATACTCTTCTATGTATGAGTGTTTCCGGCTGAAACTACGCTGCCGTTTCTTCAGTTCCTTCATCCAGGCTCTCGTCATCCCCTTCTTCCTCATCCTTCTCGGCCAGACGGGCAACTGCCACGACCTTCTCGTTGTCCTCGGTATTCATCAGGGTGACCCCCTGGGTATTGCGGCCGATGACCGAGAATCCGGAGACCGGTACACGCAGGATCTTGCCCTGGTCGGTGATCACCATCAGGTCGTGATCGTCAGCAACCTGCATGACGTTGACCACGGAGCCGTTGCGCTCGGTCGTCTTGATCGTGATGATTCCCTTGCCGCCGCGGCTCTGGTCGCGGTATTCGTCCAGATCGGTGCGCTTGCCGTAGCCGTTTTCGCAAACGGTGAAGATCGTCGAGCCGACGGCCGTATTGTCGACGATCTCCATGCCGATTACCCGGTCATCCTTGCCGAGGTTCATGCCGCGCACGCCGCGGGTGACACGTCCCATCGGGCGGACATCCTCCTCGTTGAAACGGATCGCTTTACCGTTCCGCGACGCCAGGAAGATGTCTTTGCTGCCGTCGGTCAGGGCCACGGAGATCAGCTTGTCGCCGTCGTCCAGATTAACGGCGATGATGCCGCCGGAGCGGACGTTGGAATAATCCACCAGTGCGGTCTTTTTGACGACGCCGTTCTGGGTGGCCATGAACAGGTAGGTGTTCTCGCTGAACTCCTTGACCGGGAGGATCGTGGTGATCTTTTCGCCGGCCGAGACGTTGACCAGGTTGACGACCGCCTTCCCTTTGGTGGTGCGGCTCCCCTCCGGAATTTCGTAGACCTTCAGCCAGTACATCCGTCCGGCGTCGGTGAAGCAGAGCAGGTAGTCCTTGGTCGAGGCGATGAAGAGCTGCTCGACGAAATCCTCCTCTTTGGTCTTCATGCCGGTCTTCCCCTTGCCGCCGCGGCGCTGCGAGCGGTACAGGTCAACGGCGCTCCGCTTGATGTAGCCGGTATGGGAGATGGTGACGACCATCTCTTCGTCCTCGATGGTATCCTCCAGCGAGATATCGGCACTCTGATCGGCAATCTCGGAGCGGCGCTTGTCGCCGAACCGTTCCCGGATCTCGGTCAGTTCGGCAACGATGATCTTCAGGATCTCGGTGTCGGACGCCAGGATCTCCTTTAGCCGGGCGATCAGCTTCATGACTTCTTCGTACTCGGCGATGATCTTGTCCCGCTCGAGTCCGGTCAGGCGCTGCAGGCGCATCTCCAGGATAGCCTGGGCCTGGATCTCGGACAGCGCTACCTGCTCCTCAAAGCCGACCGGCCGCGGCAGGTTGAGCCTTGCCAGAAATTCGGGATCGGCGAACTTGCCGTCCATCAGCCCCTGTTTGGCCTCCGGGGGGGTCTTGGATTCGCGGATCATTTCGATCACGGCATCCAGCCAGTCCAGGGCGATCTTGAGACCTTCCAGAATATGGGCGCGGGCCAGGGCCTTCTTCAGCTCGAAGTTGGTGCGGCGGGTGACGACCTCGCAGCGATGCTCGACGAAACAGTCCATCATCTCCCGCAGGGTCAGCACGCGGGGACGATTGTGGACGATGGCCAGCATGATGATGCCGAAGGAGACCTGCAACTGGGACTGCTTGTAGAGCTGGTTGAGCAGCACCTCGGCGTTTTCGTCCCGTTTGACCTCGATGACGATCCGCATCCCCTGGCGGTCGGACTCGTCGCGGATCTCGGTGATCCCCTCGACCTTCTTCTCCTTGACCAGCTCGGCGATCTTCTCGATCAGGCGGGCCTTGTTGACCTGGTACGGGAGCTCGGTGACAATGATCGCCTGGCGCTCGGAACGCTTGGACGCCTCGACATGGGCCTTGGCACGGATCTGGATGATGCCGCGGCCGGTGCTGTAGGCATCCCTGATGCCCTTGCGGCCATAGATGGTGGCGCCGGTCGGGAAGTCCGGTCCCGGGACCATTTCCAGCAGTTCCTCAAAGCCGATTTCGGGATTCCGGATCACGGCAACGATGCCGTCAATAATCTCCCCCAGATTGTGGGGCGGGATGTTGGTGGCCATGCCGACCGCAATACCGGTCGAGCCGTTGACCAGCAGGTTGGGGAACTTGGCGGGGAGCACAGTCGGCTCCAGCATCTCCTCGTTGTAGTTCGGGACCATGATGACGGTCTCTTTGTCAAGGTCGGCCAGCAGTTCGTGCGAAAGCTGACGGAGGCGGATCTCGGTATAACGCATCGCGGCCGGGCGGTCGCCGTCCACCGAGCCGAAGTTGCCCTGGCCGTCCACCAGCATGTAGCGCAGGGAGAAATCCTGCGCCATACGCACGATGGTGTCGTAGGCGGCGGTGTCGCCGTGGGGGTGATACTTACCGATAACATCACCGACCACACGGGCCGATTTCTTGTACGGCTTGTTGTAGTCGTTGCTCATGTCGTACATCGCGTACAGGCAGCGGCGGTGTACCGGCTTGAGACCGTCGCGCACGTCCGGCAGCGCCCGGCCGATGATGACCGACATGGCGTAGTCCATGTACGACCGCTTCATCTCGTCTTCGATGTTGACCGTTATCTTGTTGACTGGAATTTCCGTTGGGATCTGCATTGGTACCTCGTATCTGCTGTTCTCCTCAACAAAGAGGAGAAAGGTATTTGTAATTTAAATATCCAGGTTTACGACGTTCAGCGCATTCTTCTCGATGAAATCTCGGCGCGGCTCTACCTGATCACCCATCAGGATCGTAAAAATCTCGTCCGATTCGACGACATCCTCGATCTTGACCTGAAGAAGAACGCGGTTTTCAGGGTTCATCGTCGTTTCCCAGAGCTGCTCAGGGTTCATCTCCCCCAGACCTTTATAGCGCTGGATAGCCAGCCCTTTTTTGGCGTTTTCGAGGAAGAAACCGAGCAGATCCTGGTGGTTGGTGGTCTCGAACAGCACCTTCCCCCCCTCCTGCTCGACGAAGGCCCGGCCGTCGGCCATCGTATCCACGATCCGGCGGTGGTTGTCCACCAGGAGCTCATATTCGCGGGTCGAAAGCACCGCCAGCGTCTGCTGGTCGATGATGGAGCGGATATTGCCGATGCGGAAGGCGATCCGGTGTTCCTCGGTCTCGTAATCCGAGCCTTCGGCCAGCGATTTCATCGCCTCCAGGTACGGCACGATCTGGGACATTTCTTCCATGCCGGACGGGACGTTGCTGCGGATGACAATTGAAAGCAGTTCGGGAGAAATCCCCTTCTTGACAACCTTGTTGAAGATGGCACGGTTCTCGATGAACTGCTTGATGACCGGGATGATCTGCTTGCCGTTGTAGGTACGGTCTCCCTTTTCAAGGCGGAGGGTCAGCTCTTCGGACCCTTCTTCCAGCAGGAATTCCTGCATGGCGTGCTCGTCGCGCAGGTACTGCTCCCGTTTGCCGCGCTTGACCTTGTAGAGCGGCGGCTGGGCGATGTAGAGGTGGCCGCGCTCGATCAGCTCGCGCATGTTGCGGTAGAAGAACGTCAGTAGCAGCGTCAGGATGTGCTGGCCGTCGACGTCGGCGTCGGTCATGACGATGATGCGGTGGTAGCGCAGCTTGGCGATATTGAAGTCGTCCTTGCCGATGCCGGTGCCGAGCGCCGTGATCAGGGTGCGGATCTCCTGCGAGGAGATCATCTTGTCGAAGCGGGCTTTCTCGACGTTGAGGATCTTCCCCTTGAGCGGCAGGATCGCCATGTTTTTCCGGTCCCGCCCCTGTTTGGCCGAGCCGCCGGCGGAGTCACCTTCGACCAGGTACAGTTCGCACAGGGCCGGATCCTTTTCCTGGCAGTCAGCCAGTTTGCCCGGCAGTCCTCCCATATCCAGGGCGCCCTTGCGGCGGGTCAGGTCGCGGGCCTTGCGGGCCGCTTCACGGGCCCGGGCCGCTTCGATCGACTTGTTGAGAATGTCCTTGGCGATCTTCGGATTTTCTTCGAGATACACCGCCAGACGCTCATTCAGGAGCGATTCGACGTACCCCTTGACCTCGGAGTTGCCCAGCTTGGTTTTGGTCTGCCCCTCGAACTGCGGCTGCGGGATCTTGACCGAAATGACACAGGTCAGCCCCTCGCGCAGATCGTCACCGGAAACCGTGACCTTCTCGTTTTTGAGCAGGTTGTTGGCCGCAGCATAAGAGTTCATGGTACGGGTCAGGGCTGCCTTGAAACCGGCCAGGTGCGTCCCCCCCTCATGGGTGTTGATGTTGTTGGCAAAGGCAAAGATCTTTTCGTCGTAGGAGTCGTTGTACTGCATGGAGACCTCCATCTCCACCCCCCCCTTTTCACCCTTGAAGTACATCGGCTTGGGGTTGACGACGGCCTTGTTCCGGTTCAGGTACTCGACAAAGGAGTTGATCCCCCCCTCGTAATGGAATTCGTGGGATTTGCCGTCGACCCGTTCGTCGCTGATCCTGATCCTGACTCCGGCGTTGAGGAAGGCCATCTCGCGGATACGCTGGGAAAGGATATCGAAGGAGAATTCGGTCGTCTCGAAGATCTCCTCGTCCGGCATGAAGGTAATCTTCGTGCCCCGTTTCTTGGTTTCACCGACCATCTCCAGCGGTGCCTGCGGGTCGCCGCGGCGGTAGGACTGGCGGAAAATCTTGCCGTCACGGCGGATCTCCAGTTCAAGCCAACGGGAAAGGGCATTGACTACCGAGACGCCGACCCCGTGCAGACCGCCGGACACCTTGTAGGAATCGTTGTCAAACTTGCCGCCGGCATGCAGCACCGTCAGTACGACTTCGGCAGCCGATTTTCCCTCGTTCGGCATGATGTCGGTCGGGATGCCGCGGCCGTTGTCGACAACGGTTATCGAGCCGTCGGTATTGATGGTTACGGAGACATCGTTGCAATAACCGGCCAGGGCCTCATCGATCGAGTTATCGACGATTTCATACACAAGGTGGTGGAGGCCGGCGGAGGAAGTGGAGCCGATGTACATGGCCGGCCGCTTGCGCACCGCCGACAGCCCTTCCAGTACCTTGATGTTCTCGGCGCCATACTCTTCGGAGCCGTTTGTTACATTTTCCTGTTCATTCATGCGGTTAGCTTCCTTCAAACGTCAGATTGCCGTCTTCAACGTGAAAGACGGCGCATTGTGGTGCGGCAGCCAGCAGTGCCGGAGACCGTTCCGTGGTTGTAATAAAGACCTGAATTTCTCTCGTCGTCAGGAATTCCATCAGGTTCTGGTTCCTGCGGGCATCCAGTTCGGAGCTCATGTCATCCAGCAGCAGCAGGGGCGATTCTCCGAAGGTATCGTGCAGGTTGTCCATCTCCGCCATCTTGAGCGCCAGGACAAAGCTTTTCTGCTGTCCCTGCGAGCCGAAGGCCTTGAGCGGCCGCTCATCCAGGATAAAAGTCAGGTCATCCCGGTGCGGACCTGCGGTCGTCGTCCCGTAACGTTCGTCGGAGCGCAGGTGCCGCTTGAACAGCTCCAGCAGTTCCTCCCGAATCGGTTCCTGCTCGGTTGACACCACCCCGTCCGGCTGATAGCTGAGGCGCGACGTTTCGCTGCCGCCCGCTATCGTGGCATAATATTTCTGCAGCTTGTTGTCCAGTACCGCAACAAACTTGAGCCGCCTCTCGATAACTTCCGCGCCGGCTTCCGCCAGTTTTTCGGTCCAGATGTCAAGCCCGGTTCTGTCGGGGCTTTTGAGCAGGTGGTTACGCTGTTTAAGGATCCGTTGATAGGAGTGCCAACAGTTAAGATAGCCGATATCCCCCATATAGACGGCCCGGTCAAGGTAGCGGCGCCTGGACTCCGGCCCCATTCTGACCATGCCGGTATCATCGGGTGAAAACACGACCGCGTTCAGCTTGCCATGCAGCTCGGAGGCTTTGTGAACCGCTTTTCCGTCAATTTCCACCTTGCGTCCGGCCGCTTCGATGACCAGTCGCAGCGTGCTCTCTATCCCGCCTGATTCAACCGTACCCTGGATTTGCGCCTGCCGTTCACCATGCCTGACAAGCTCAGGCAGCCGGGAGGTCCTGAACGAGCGGGGACTTCCTAGCAGGTAGATGGCTTCCAGCAGATTCGTCTTCCCCTGGCCGTTAAGGCCATGCAGCAGATTGAACCGTTTACCCGGTTCTACATGAACCGAACGTACGTTCCTGAAATCGGCAACCGCAACGGAGCTAAGACGCATCAGCCGCTTTTAAAGCCTCATCGGCATGATAACGGCAAGAAAACTCTCGGAATTTTCCGGTACAATGATCGATGGGGACAGCTCGTCCTTGAATTTCATTTCAACCCGTCCGGTATCAGCCACGGCGAGCACATCGAGCAGATAGCGGGCATTGAATCTGACCGAAATCGGTTCTCCTTCATATGCTACGTCGATTTCCTCCATGGCATCCCCCAACTCGGGATTGCTGGAAGAAATCCTGATTCCGCCCGCAGATATTTCCAGCATGATCCCCTTGAATTTTTCGCTGGAAAGAATCGCCATGCGGCGCACTGAATGACTGAAGTCTTCCCTGTTGACCGTTACCACCTGTGTGTTGGCGGTAGGAATGACGCGATTGTAATCGGGAAACTCTCCATCAACAAGGCGCATGACCATATACGAATCGCCCCGTTTGATGACGGCGCTGTTGTCCATAAAACCGAAGAGCAGGGTTCCTCCCTCTTCATCAGTGATCTTCTTCATCTCGTAAACGCCTTTTTTCGGCAGGATAACCCCTTTCAGGAGCTCCGGACCGGCGGTTCCCTTGAGGCTTCCCGAAGCGATCGAGAGACGATGACCATCCGTGGAGACCATTTTCAGGCCGTTGCTGCCGTCCGTGCGTACTTCCACCTTGATGAAAATTCCGTTGAGGTTGTATTTTGTTTCATCGGTGCAGATGGCATACGAGGTTCTCTCGATCATGCCCCGCAGCAGTGACGATTCGATTTCGAAAAGATTATCCTCCTTTACATCAGGAAAGTAGGGAAATTCATCCGGCGAGAGGCCGACGATGTTAAACTGGACCTTGCCGCATTTTATTTCGACCCAGTCATTGTCTTTGGTCAAAAACGAAATCGGCTGATTCGGGAGTTCCTTGACAATTTCATACAATTTCTTTGCGGAAACAGTAATTTTTCCGGGGGTGACAACATCTGCAGAATAGCTGCTTTTCATCCCTACTTCCAGGTCGGTTGCAGTGACAAGAAGGGACGTTTCCGTAGCTTCAAGCAGAACATTGGACAAAATAGGCATTGAAGTTCTTTTTTCAACAATCCCCTGGATTTTTTGCAGCGACTTCAGGAATTGCTCTTTTTCAATTCTGAATTCCATTACGCCTCCCTTTTAATTACTGGTAGTATGTTTATAAGATATTTAAAACCTTGTAGTATATTGTTGGTCCTGTGGATACTGGGGATAATCCTGCAACAGGGTTAATTGTAACGGTTACCTGCCGTCTGCTGCCTGTGTACAATCGGTGTCATACACCATGCTTATGAACAGCGGCAAAAATTATCACCGCTTATCCACACTGTATCAACAGGTTTTCCTTACTTGAGGAGTATCCGTTTGATTTCTTCAAGAATCCTGGATAGTTTCGGTTCATTTGGCAAAGCTTTGTCAATTTTTTTGTATGAATGAATGATGGTTGAATGATCTTTGCCGCCGAACTGCAACCCTATGTCGGGATAGGATGATTTGGTCATGTCACGGCAGAACCAGATCGCTATCTGCCGTGCCTGCACGATATTTTTCAACCGCTTTTCCGACTTAAGGTCAACTACCTTCAAATCAAAATAATCAGCAACAGTTTTCTGGATCAATTCAACCGTAATTTCCTTATGCCGGTCACCCAGGATATCCTTGAGATTTTCCTTTGCCATATCCAGCGTTACCGGAATATTCTGCAGGCTGCTGAACGCTCCGAGCCGGATCAGCATTCCCTCCAGTTCACGGATGTTTCTGGTGTCACTCGAAGCAAGGAAGTAATACACATCTTCCGGAAAAAACACCCTGGTTACTTCCGATTTTTTTTTCAGAATAGCAATTTTAGTTTCAACATCTGGCGGTTGAATATCTGCAATGAGACCCCATTCAAACCTGGATCTCAGACGTTCTTCCAGATCGGAGATCTCCCGGGGGAATTTGTCCGACGTAATCACAATCTGTTTATGGGCATCGTGCAGAGCATTAAATGTGTGAAAAAATTCTTCCTGTGTTCCGGTCTTGCCGGAGATGAACTGGATATCGTCAATCAACAGCACATCAACAGTTCTGAAACGGTTTCTGAATACATCCATTTTCTTTAAACGGAGATGATTGACCATTTCGTACATGAACTTCTCTGCGGAACAGTAACATACGTTCAATTCCGGTGAGTTTTCACGGATAGTGTGGCCTATCGAGTTTAACAGGTGACTTTTGCCAAGCCCTACGCCGCCATAGATAAAAAGAGGATTATAGGTATCTGCCGGATTATTGGCAACCGCCATGGCGGCTGCATGAGCAAACTGATTGCCGGTACCGCTCACAAAAAGATCGAAGGTATATTTTTGATTGAGTGGAGTAAATACCTGTTCAAGTGGGGTGCTTTTTCCTGCGGCAGATTCTGATTCGGTCTTTACGATAAAATCTTCTGAAATGTATGGCTGGTGCTCTTCATCGGCCCTGATGGTGAAGCTGATTGTGACCGCGTAGCCGGATGTTGCAGAGAGAGCCCCGGTCAAAACCTTCAGGTAATGGTCTTCCAGCCACTCTTTTATAAACGAGTTGGGAACAGACAAAAAAACGACGGAAGCGTCATGGTGGCTGTAACGTACCGGTTTTATCCAGGCAGCAAAATCGGCTTCCGACATTACTTTTTCGATATTTTCAGTTGCTTGTAGCCATGCTTCTAACATCAGGAAAAATCACAATCATGGTAGTAGTGGTTATCAACATCGAGTGCGGCGGGTAACTTCCGCAAGAGAAAGCGAAAAACTATAACTGATGCAGATGGTCAATTGAGTTATCAACACTATTGTCAACAGCTGTGGAAAACTATTTAAATTAACAAAAACGAGATGTTAAAGTACAATTCGGATAGAATTAGGCCTGTTGAAGGTGATGGAGAATAGCAGAGCCGACCCTCTTTTTCAAGGCAAATCAGTGGGAAGGGTTCCACCTGTGGATATAATATAAAACTTGACATGGAGGGAGAGGTGTGTTTAATAACCCATTTCCTGAAAAATAATTTTGTTGAGGTAAATTACGATGAAAAGAACCTATCAGCCAAGCAACACGTCTCGCAAGCGTACCCACGGTTTTCTGGTAAGAATGGCCACAAAGAACGGCCGTCTGGTGATCAAGCGCAGAAGAGCAAAAGGGCGCAAATCCCTGTCTGTAAAAATCGCCGCAAAATAATTCATAATTTTGCGTGATTGCTGACACTGCGGCAACATTTCCAAAAACTGCACGTTTGCGGAAGCGAGCTGAATTTCTTCAGCTTTCTTCCGCACAACACAAGACGTCCGTACGCGGTTTTCTTGTCGTGTGGGGTGAAAACAACCTCCGGACGGCACGCCTCGGTATCACGGCCAGCAAGAAAATCGGCTGCGCAGTTGTCCGCAACCGGGTTAAACGGTATCTGCGAGAGTTCTTCAGGCATAATCGCTTTGGGATGGCAGCTGTTGATGTTAATGTTATCGCCAGACGAGAATCGGCGGAAATGATGTATCCCGATGTAGTGCGGGAACTCACGAAAGCTTTCCGGTTTATAGGCATGTCCCCATGTTCAAGAGCTGCTTGCTCCTTGTAATCAGGTTTTATCAGAAGATGATTTCGCCGCTTCTTCCGCAGACCTGTCGCTTTTATCCCTCCTGTTCCGAGTATTCCCGTGAGTCCGTAATTCGGTATGGTGTTGCCAGGGGTCTGTTGCTTGCCTTTGGCAGAATATGCAGGTGTCATCCGTTTCATCCGGGCGGCCACGATCCGGTACCCTAACGCAAAGAATTAGTATTCAGGAGCTCTGATGGAAAAGCGCGCTTTTATAGCTGTAGGTCTTTCAATTGCTGTTTTTTATCTGTTCTCCATGCTGTTTGGTCCGGATAAATCGAAGGTCGTACCTTCCGCCCCCCAGAGCGCGGCTTCGGTTGCCAATGTCACGCTTCCACCGGGTCAGCAGCCGGCTGTCTCCCAGACTTCAGCACCGGTTGTTGGACAACAGCTCCCTTCAACCTCACCTCAGAAGGACATCACGGTTGATACCGACCTTTATACGGCGGTATTTTCTACGCGAGGAGCGAGTCTCAAAAGCCTGACGCTCAAAAACTACCGTGAAGAAAATACTGCAGCAGCAAAAAAAGTCACCCTTGGAAACGACGCTGACCCGAATCTGTTTTCTTTCTCAACGAGGGCAACCGGTTTCAACCTTCCAGACAGTACGCTGTTCACCCCCGACTCCGAAGGGCTGAAGATCGAAAAAAACGGCACGCGTCAGCTCTCGTTCAATTACATTTCAGGACAGGGGTATACGGTTCGCAAAGTATATACCTTCTCTTCAGGCGTGTACGGAATCAAACTTGAAACCCAGGTCTTCAACAACTCCGCGGCTCCTCTGGTTGGCGCGATCCAGCATATTATGACCTACCCGGCCGAGCCGAAAGTAAAGGATAACCGCTACGACACGGCCGGTTCATACCTCTTTTCAGACAACAGCCTCCAGTCCGATAAAATCAAGGATGTTGCCGGCTCTTCAAAGCGCTATGAAAAGGACATCCTCTGGTCCGGTTTTGCAGACAAATATTTCATGAACGCGATCTTGAGCGAAAAGAACAGTATTTCGTCCGTTGAGTTGAAAAAGAACAGTGCCGGGTTTTTTGAGTCTGTTGTATCCTCTCCCCAGTTCACTATTAATCCCGGCCTTTCAGCCACCACGTCCCACCGCCTGTTTGTCGGCCCCAAGGATATTGATATTCTGAAAGAGCAGGGTAACTCCCTGGTTCAGTCACTCGATCTCGGCTGGTTTACGGTTATTGCCAAGCCGCTGCTTTATTCGCTGAAGTTCTTTTATCGCTATGTCGGCAACTACGGCATCGCGATCATCATCATTACGATTATACTCAAGGCGTTCTTTTTCCCGCTGACCCACAAGAGCTACAAGTCGATGAAGGGGATGCAGAAAATTCAGCCCGAAATGATGAAGCTTCGTGAAAAATTCAAAGACGACAAAGACAGCATGAACAAGGCGGTCATGGAGCTATACCGCGAACACAAGGTTAACCCGATGGGCGGCTGTCTGCCGATGGTCGTACAGATACCGGTATTTTTTGCCCTTTACAAATCACTGATGTTTTCGATTGAGCTTCGCCATGCACCTTTCTACCTCTGGGTTACCGATCTTGCCGACAAAGATCCCTATTATGTCACCCCGGTAATAATGGGGGTAACGATGTTCATCCAGCAGAAAATGACTCCTTCCAACATGGAGCCGCTGCAGCAGAAGATGATGCTGGCCCTGCCGGTTGTCTTTACGTTCATGTTCCTCAGCTTCCCTTCGGGACTCGTACTCTACTGGCTGGTCAACAACGTGCTGACGATCGGCCAGCAGATGTATATTAACAAACTGGTAAAAGATTAGTCCACGGACCCCGGAGCAGCGTGTTATGTATATCCGCGATACAATAGCGGCTGTCAGTACCCCCCCCGGTAATGGCGGCATCGGAATAATCCGGGTGAGTGGTGATCAGGCCTCCTCGGTTGCACATGCTGTATTTATACCTGTTTATGACGGTGGCCTTGCGAGCCACCGTTTTTCTTTTGGCACCATCTGCGACCCTGCGACCGGCGAGAGCGTTGACGAAGCTATGGCTGTGTATATGCGCGCCCCCCGCTCATATACCCGGGAAGATGTTTTGGAGCTCCACTGCCATGGCGGCTGGCTGGTAGTAGAGAGGGTTCTGGCGCTGGTACTTTCGTGCGGGATCAGGCTGGCCGATCCGGGCGAGTTTACCCGCCGTGCCTTTCTGAACGGGCGCATTGATCTTGTCCAGGCCGAAGCGGTCATGGACATCATTTCCTCAAAAAGCGAGTCCGCCCTGCAGTTGGCCCAGAAGCAGCGCGAAGGAGCGCTTTCGAAACGTATTGATGATGTTCGTGTCTGCCTGCTCCGGGGACTTGCTCTGGTGGAGGCGTATATAGATTTCCCCGACGACGATCTCGGAGAGACCGACGTTGCCGCCATCTGTTCCGCAGTCGGTGAGGCGCGGGGCATAATAGCCGCTCTTCTTGCCACCTTTGACGAGGGGCGGGTCATGCGCGACGGGATATCGGTACTGATAGTCGGCAAGCCGAACGCCGGCAAGTCAAGTCTCCTAAACCGGCTGCTCAATGAGAACCGGGCGATAGTAACCCATATTCCCGGTACAACCCGCGACATCATCGAGGAAACAATAACATTTGAAGGTCTGGCCGTCCGGCTGCTCGATACGGCCGGTATCCGCCATACTGATGACCTGGTCGAGCAGGAAGGGATCAGCCGGGCCCTTGAAAAAATCCCTCTGGCGGATCTCATTCTTGCTGTCTTTGACGCTTCCAGGGTGTTTGGCAGGGAAGATCAGCTGATCTATGACGCGCTGGCCGGACGCAGGACGGTAGCGGTGCTGAACAAGACCGATCTCCCCCGACAGCTTGTTCTGCCGGATGTAGAGCGCTTTGTGGCGGTCGTCCCGATAGCCGCGCTTTCCGGGGATGGCGTCGATCTGCTCAAGCAGACGGTCTGCACGCAGTTCCTTCACTCGACAGCGTCCGATTCCCGTGAATTTGTAGCGCTCTCCCGGGCCCGTCACCGTGATGCACTGGTTTCTGCAGACCTGTGTCTGCGTCAGTTCTCGGCAGGCCTTCCGGAGCGCAATCTGGAACTGCTTGCCCTGGACCTGAGGGGAGCGCTCCGGGCTGTGGGGTCTGTTACCGGTCAGACCGCCACGGATGAGGTCCTCGACCTCATATTCTCTTCTTTCTGCATCGGGAAATAATGCCATGTTTCACGTGAAACAGATCTCAGGCAGCGGATGTTACATATGATGACCTATGAGCACAGATACGATGTAATAGTTGTCGGCGCCGGGCACGCCGGGTGTGAGGCAGCTCTTGCGGCCGCCCGTATGGGATGCCGCACGATGCTGCTGACGATCAATCTGGATGCGATTGCCCTGATGTCCTGCAATCCCTCGATCGGCGGCCTGGCGAAGGGGCACCTGGTAAAGGAGATAGATGCCCTGGGCGGCGAGATGGCGAAGAATATAGACGCGACCGGCATCCAGTTCCGCATTCTGAACACCAAAAAGGGACCTGCAGTCAGGGCATCGCGCGCCCAGGCGGACAAGCAGCTGTATCGCCTCCGGATGAAGCGGATCCTCGAGCAGCAGAACAACCTTGATCTCAAGCAGGGGGAAGTGACGTCGCTGTACCTTGAGGGAGGAGAGCTGCGCGGTGTCGAGCTGCAATCCGGCATCAGATTCCTCTCGAAAACGGTTGTCGTGACGACCGGAACGTTCATGCGTGGCCTTATCCATATCGGACTGAACCATTATCCCGGCGGACGCGCCGGCGACCAGCCATCGGTGGGGCTTTCTGATCAGTTACGGACGCTCGGCTTTAACGTGGGCAGGCTCAAAACCGGTACGCCGGCACGTCTCGACGCCCGCTCAATCGACTTTTCAAAGCTGGAAACGCAATATGGCGATGATCCTCCGCTACCGTTCTCTCTCTCAACAGAGCGGATCACCATGCCGCAGCTTCCCTGCCACATCGCCTACACCAATCCGCGCTCGCATGACATTATCCGCTCCGGACTTGACCGCTCGCCGTTGTACTCCGGAATCATCGAGGGGGTCGGCCCCCGGTACTGCCCTTCAATAGAGGACAAGGTTGTCCGTTTCCCCGAGAAGGATCGCCACCAGACGTTCATCGAGCCGGAAGGTCTCGACACGATCGAGGTTTACCCGAGCGGCATGTCGACGTCACTCCCGATCGATATCCAGATAGCGTTTTACCGCTCTATCGTCGGCCTTGAGCGTGTAGAAATCATGCGCCCGGCATACGCCATCGAATATGATTATGTCGACCCGATCCAGCTCCACACCTCCCTGGAGACGAAGGGAATCGCGAACCTGTACCATGCCGGCCAGATCAACGGCACATCCGGCTATGAGGAGGCCGCCGGACAGGGACTCATCGCCGGCATCAACGCGGCGCTGCGGGTGTCGGGGCGTGATCCGCTCGTGCTTGACCGAAGCCAGGCATATATCGGCGTGATGATAGACGACCTGGTGACTCTCGGCACAAAAGAGCCGTACCGCATGTTCACCTCGCGTGCGGAATACCGGCTGTTGTTGCGGGAAGATAATGCCGATCTGCGCCTGCGTGAGATAGGGCATCGCCTTGGCCTCGTGACGGACCAGGAGTTTGCTCGGTTTTCCGAGAAACGGCGCATGATCGCCGAAGAGCTCGCTCGTATCGCGACCACACGCCTGGTGCATTCCGAGCAGCAGCTGGAGGTTCTCGCGCACCGCGGACTAGATGATATTCAGAAGGGGACAACGCTTGAACATCTGCTCCGGCGCTCGGATTTCTGCTATTCGGATCTGGCTGAACTTGACACTGTTTCACGTGAAACACCGCCGGCGATACGGGAGCAGGTCGAGATACAGATTAAGTATAAGGGTTATATAGACCGCCAGCTGGAGCAGGTTGAGCAATCAAAAAAGCTGGAAACGACCAGGATTCCCGCAGGTATTGACTACGCAGCGGTTAAAAGTCTTACAACGGAAGTCCGTGAGAAGCTTTCAAAAAACAGGCCAGATACCCTTGGACAGGCGTCCAGAATACCGGGAGTTACGCCGGCGGCCGTTTCAATCCTGGCGATAGCCTTGAAATCCTCTTCCTGGAAGGGGAATGCGGAGTAATGAGCTCAGTAATAAGTGATATTGTAGCGCAGGAAGCTCACATAATGGGGCTGCAGCTTTCAACTGGTGAAATCGATTCATTCGTGCTCTACGCCGCCGAACTGAAAAAATGGAACGGCAAGGTTAACCTGACCGCTATAACTAAGGATAAAGAGATCGCAGTCAAGCACTTCGTGGATTCACTCAGTTTGGCTTCCTACATAACAGCATCTGATCGACTGCTCGATATTGGATCGGGTGCCGGCCTTCCGATAATCCCCTTGAAAATTTTACGGCCTGAAATCCAGATGGTCTCAGTCGATGCAGTAGCAAAAAAAATACATTTTCAACGGCACATTATCCGTCTTCTCAATCTGCAAAATATTGAAGCGGTTCACGCGCGAATCGAAGATCTTCATAAAATTCATTCCCAAAAGTTCAGTATTATTACGTCGCGTGCATTTACCAGCCTCGATCGTTTTGTAAATCTTGCTGCTCCACTCCTGTCAGAGGGAGGAACCCTGATCGCGATGAAGGGCGACCAGGCCGAGAGTGAAATTGCCGCGAGTGACGAAGCGTTTGAAGCCTGCGGCTTTGCGGTCACGTCGATACATCGCTATACTTTGCCGTTTGGGATGGGTGAGCGGGTACTGACATTCGTTAAACAGTGTAAAGCCCCATAGAAAGCGGATTTAAAAGGTGCTGTGTCAAAAACGGCCTCTGCCGTTCAAATCGCGTGACTGTAATAGTACGTCCAGCGTTTTGCCCGTTTTGATGACCAGGGCTGTTTTTGAACGTTTCAGCCCGGAATGTATGCATTTGACATGAAACTGCCGAGAATAAGTTGCAGATGGAAAGAATCTGCACTAGAGTAACCTGCTTACATGAGTCTGTCGTACAAATAGTGTATGGAGCTGTGACAGTATATGGAAGTCCGAATATATTATGAGGATACCGATGCCGGCGGTGTTGTGTATCATGCCAACTACATCAAATATCTGGAACGGGCCAGAACGGAGTTTTTCCGCAGTCACGGCTTTCTTGTAGCGGAACTTGCCGGGAATGGCTTCGTGTTCCCGGTTGTGCGCCTGGAAATTGATTTCAAGGCCCCCGCTCTTCATGATGATCTTATTTCGGTTACTACCTGTCCGACACGAGTCAGTGGTTCATCCGTTACCCTCAGCCAGAAAATAACACGCCTGAGTGACGGGAAACTGCTCATAGACGGAGTCGTCACGCTGGCTTGCGTAAATCCGGCCCTCAAAGCCAAGCGGATACCGCTGGAAATCCGCGCGATGCTCGAAGCCGAACTGGGGATTGCAGTATGAAGTCAGACTCCACGGTCAGAATTGAACGTGCAGAGGCCCTTGAATTATTGCTGAACGGCGACCTTCTTGCCCTTGGGAGAAGAGCAGACGAAATCAGGCAGCGGCTTCACCCGGATGGCCTGGTTACCTTTGTTGTTGACCGCAATGTAAATTATACCAATATCTGTGATTCGAAATGCTCGTTTTGCGCTTTTTACCGGACGAAGGACGCCGCCGATGCATACGTTCTGTCAAACGAACAGATTTATGCAAAGATAGGAGAGCTCGTCGCGCAAGGGGGGACTCAGCTGCTGATGCAGGGTGGGCTCAACCCGGAGTTGAAAATCGGCTATTTTGAAGAGCTCTTCCGGGAGATCCGAAAGCGCTTTCCGACGGTCCAGAATCACTCCCTCTCCCCGGCGGAAGTGACCTGCATTGCCGACAACTCGGCTCTGACTATCGATGAGACGCTGCTCCGTCTCAGGAATGCCGGGCTCGATTCGATTCCGGGCGGGGGGGCCGAGATTCTGGTTGACGAGGTGCGCAGCAGCATTTCCCCCAAAAAGATCGGTTGGCAGCAGTGGGGAGAGGTCATGCTCAAGGCGGCCCGCCTCGGCATGCCGACGACCGCCACGATGATGTTCGGCAGCAGCGAAAAAGCGGAGGATATCGTCGAGCACCTCTACCGGGTGCGTGAGATCCAGGAGCAGGGGGGATCATTCACGGCATTTATTCCCTGGACCTACCAGCCGGGCAACACCGAACTGGGAGGAGTCACCGCCACGGGCGTTGAATATCTGAAGGTGCTGGCACTGTCGAGGATCGTCCTGGACAACATCCCCAACCTGCAGGCCAGTTGGGTTACGCAGGGGGCCAAAATGGCTTCGGTGGCGCTCTTTTTCGGCGCCAACGACCTCGGCGGCACCATGCTTGAGGAAAATGTCGTAGCCGCTGCCGGCTGCAGTTTCTGCATGTCGCAGCAAGAGATGATCACCCTGATACATGGAGCCGGCTTCCGCGCGGCCCAGCGTACCACAACATATTCAATCATTAGGGAGTTTACGGTTTGAGTACTTTCCATGGGCAGGCTGGAACCTGCGAAATCATCACCACCACGGAGCGGTTGGCCGAAGTTGCCGATATCCTCTCACAGCAGAGAGAAATTGCGGTCGACCTGGAGATGGATTCACTCCATCACTATCGCGAAAAAGTCTGTCTGGTACAGATCTCCACCCGCCGGCAGAGCTGGCTGCTGGACCCGCTGGCGCTGGCGTCTCTTGCGCCGCTGGCCGCTCCGCTCTCCGCTCCGGAAACAGTCGTTGTCATGCATGGTTCCGATTACGATATCCGCTCCCTGCATCGCGACTTCGGCATCGAAGTCACAAATCTTTTCGATACCATGATAGCGGCGCGGTTTCTGGGAATCGGAGAGTTCGGTCTCGCTGCGCTGCTGAAGTCGCGTTTCGGCATCGAGCTGGACAAAAAGTACCAGAAGGCCGACTGGAGCAAGCGTCCCTTAAGCCGCGAAATGTGTGCCTACGCCGCCGCCGACACGTCTGATCTGCTGCCGCTTTATGACCAGTTCCGGGAGGAGCTGGTACAGAAGGGGAGATTGGAGTGGCTCGAAGAAGAGGGGCGGCTTGTCTGTCAGGCACGGGTGTCGGAAAAAGACGGCCCGTTGTTTCTCTACTGCAAGGGTGCCAGCAAGCTGAGAGGGCACAGTCTCGCTATCCTGGAGGAACTGCTGCAGCTGCGGGACCGGCAGTCGGAACTCCTGGACCGGCCCCCATTCAAGGTATTGTCGGCCGAGACCCTGCTCGATGTTGCGGAGAACCGGCCACGGTCGCTGCACGATCTGTCGCTTTTCAAGGGGATGACCCCGGGGCAGCTCCAGCGGCACGGCGCAGGAATTCTGGCCGCCGTCGAGCGCGGCCTTGCAATTCCCGAGGCCGACCTGCCCCGCTTCCCGCGGGGCGCCAGGAAAGAGGTACCGGAGCGGGTCAAGGAACGGCTGAAGAACCTCAAGTCATGGCGGGAGCGCTGCAGCCGGGAACTGGGACTCGATCCGGGCATGCTGGCCCCCAACTGGCTGCTGGAAGCGGTTGCCGACTGTCAGAGCGGTGCAGCTGAAGAGCTTGATGCCATCCCCGGCATGAGGGAGTGGCAAAAACGGCTCTTCGGCAAAGAGATGGCCCATATTCTTGCGATGGAGTAGGGTGATGGGCCGCCCGTCCGCAATCGCTTCAGGTGCGACGACTCCGCACCCGGAAAAACGCCGTCAGAGCGGCTTTACCCTGATCGAAATTGCGATCGTGATGGCAATAATCGGCATGGTGATGCTGCTGGTGATGCCGCGGCTCCCCTCGTCAGACCAGGAAAATCTTAAGATATCCGCCCGGACCCTGGCCTCGACCCTCCGCTACCTGCAGGAGAGGGCGGCAACTTCCCGAACCGTTTATTATCTTTCTCTGGCACCTGGAACGGAATCGGTGAAAATTATCGAGGCCGGCGGGGACGGGAGCGACAAAGAACCGACCGACCCGCTGCTGCTGAAAACGCCGCTAAAAGAGGGGATTGTCGTCGCCGACGTGCGGATACCGCGGCTGGGGAAAATAACCGACGGCCAGCTCCGGATCGAGGTCGGCTGGGGCGGAGTTCAGGATGTTGTCATCATTCATCTCCGCTCTGCGGCGGGACAATTCTGGACGGTGATGGCCTTTCCGTCCGGGGGCAAAGTCAAGGCGTACGAAGGGTACCTGGAGGATTCTCCATGAAAAAGGGGACTTCAGGTTTTACGCTCCTGGAAGTAATGGTGGCGCTGGCCATCATGGCCGGCGTCATCATGACCCTGCTGGGATCGGTGAACTATCATCTCGGCATCATCGCCGGCGAACGCGACAGTACGGCCCTGACGCTGCTGGCCAGAAACCGCATGGCAGAGTTGGGAGATACGCCGGTCAAGGGAGAGGGGACGCTTGCCCCTTCCCATCCGGAGCTGAGCTGGAAAGCCGATCTGCTCCCGGCCGAAATGCCCGGTCTGCAGAAACTGGTGGTCAAGGTGACGCGCGGCAGCGACGGCAGGGAGGTGACGCTTGTCCGATATCTCCCGAAATAACGGCTTCACCCTGCTGGAGGTCCTGATTGCGGTGGTTCTGCTCGGCATCCTCACGGCGGCGCTGTACGGCAGTTATTTCGGCGTTCTGCGGGCCCGGGACCGTGCTTCATCCGGCATGGAATCACGAAGGGAACTGGGGGCGACTCTTGATCTGATCCGCCGTGAGGTTTCAGCGGCACCTGTAATCGTAGCCGGCGTTACGGACAAGAGACTGCGCTTTGTGGTGGAAGATCGCGACTATTTCGGCGTCCCGTCATCGACTCTGGAGCTGACGACGCTGACACCCCGGCCGGCCGGACGAGGGCGCAGCGAGTCCGGTATCGTCATCGTCACGTACCGCATGGTCGAAAAAGATAAAAAGCGCATCCTGACCCGCCGGGAACGTGACCTGTTTTCCGAAGAGACCACGGTCCACGCCTATCCGCAGATGGAGCAGATCAGCTCCTTCCTGGTAGAGTGCTTTGACGGTTCGAAATGGGTCAAGAGCTGGGATACCGCGACAAACGGCAGGCGCCCCGGCAGTGTGCGGGTGACCGTGCAGGTTGAGGAGGAGGGGAAGCCGGTAGAGTTTTCGGTGCTCGCCGTCCCGCGGGTGAGCGGCTTATGACCGGGAGGCTGAAAAACGAATCCGGTTTCGCCCTGATTCTGACCCTGGTGGTAACGGCGCTGATGGTGGCTGTCGTGGTCGAGATGATCCACCAGGTGTACGTGGATACTTCGCTCAGCCGCGGCTTCCGTGACGGGCAGCAGGCGTCGATTCTGGCTGAATCGGGCGCCACCGGCGGGGCGAAGCTTCTCCAGCTGGGGCTATCAAACCAGGCATATACCTCACTTTCCGACCGGTGGGCGACTCCGTTCAAGGTGGATGACGAGGTCGGTTCGCTGGAAATCACGATCAGCGAAGAAAGTGGTAAAATCAACGTTAACGGTCTCGTAAAGAACAATGGTGACTACGAACCGTTCACACTGGCGGCACTGAAGCGGCTCTGCAAAAGTCTTAAATTGCAGGAAGATGCCTGGGGCTCGGTAGCGGACTGGATCGACAGCGACGATCTGCCACGCTCCGGGGGCGTTGAATCATCCTATTATCGCGCACGGAAACCGCCCTACAATGCCCGCAACGGCAAACTGATGACGTTGACGGAGCTGTCGCTGGTCATGGGATTCAAGGAGAGACCTGAGCTGCTTGGAGGGTTGCGACCCTTTCTGACGACCTTTTCCGACCAGGCCGCCTCGCCGCTGCCGACGGTCAACATAAATACCGCACCCAGAGAGGTTCTGGCAGCGCTTGATGATCGTTTCGAGCAGATTGCGGAGAGAATCATCGAGGAACGGCGTATACAGCCCTTTAAAACGACAGGGGAATTTTCGCGGGTACCGGAACTTAATAGGATTGCCAACGAACATCCTGGAATGCTCACCGTTCAAGGGCATATCTTCAGGATAATATCGGTTGCCAGGGTAAAGGATTCGGGGAAGACGGTCGAGGCGGTCGTGCGTTTGTCCGGGGGACAGCCGGAATTTTTGTCGTGGCAGGAATACTGACAACTGAAGAAGACTATTACGCAGGTGAGGGTGCAGCGTACCATGGATTATCTGATTCTGCAGGCTGAAGAAAAGCGGCTTACCGTCGCCCATTTCGGGGTTTCGCGGCGTTCATCGGAACTGATCGGGGCAGCGACGATCGAACTGGACGAAGGGCGGCCGCTGGCTGATGCCGTCCGGGGAATCGCTGAAAAAATGTCCGGCTCCCCGCGCGTTGTCCTTTGCCTCCCGCCGGTCCTGTTCGCGCAGCGTCTCGTAACGTTCCCGTTCAAGGATCTCCGCAAGGTGCGCGAGGTACTTCCGGCCCACCTGCAGGGTGGCATTGCGCTGACGGTCGAAGAGCTCGCACTGGAGGCCATGCCGGTCGGCGAGGGACAGTTTCTTGCGCTATGGGCCCGCAAAAGCGATATCAGTGAGGCGATCGGGCAGTTCCGGGAGGCGGGCATCGAGCCCCAGGTCGTCAGTTCGATACCGTTCGCACTTGCCGCCCTGCCGGGCATGCCGCCGGACTGCGCCGTATGCGACGGAAACTCGCTGTCGCTCTTGCAGGGGGGACGGCTGACCTACTTCCGGGCGTTTAATGCCGACGCGACCGCAGCAATGGTGGCAGCAACACTGTCGGCACTGGAACTCTCCGGAGGGGAGCCCCCGCCGCGGCTCTGCCTGATCGGGGCCGGAGGGAGCGGGCTTGCCGATGCCGATACGCTGCCGCTGCCGGTAGAAACGGTGGAAGTGCCGCCGGAGTTGGGGCATCTGTTTAAAAATGAAGAGACTTTTCAGCAGTTGGCAGGGCTCTACGCCGTGGCCCAGGCGCACCACGCCGGGAAGCTCCCCGATTTCCGCCAGGGGGAGCTGGCCTGGACCGCCGGCGACGCCAAGCTGCGCAAGAAGCTGATCCTGACCGGTATCCTGGCAGCGGCCGTCATGCTGTTGCTGTTCGTAAACAAAGGTCTGCAGTACCGCACTGCTGCCGCCGATCTTTCCTCTCTGAACAAATCTGTAGCGGCGATTTATCGCGAGATTTTTCCGACCCGTGCCAAGGCGGTGGATGAAATTTCTGAAATCAAGGGAGAAATCAGGAAACTGGCCGGGGTCGAAAATTCCGGCGGATATCTGGATCTGATGAAGAAACTGGCCGAAGCCAAAGGGAACTCCATCAACGGACTGTATGAAGCCGAACTGGAGGGAAACAGCCTGCGGATAAAGGGCGATGCCCGCTCCGCACAGGCGGTCAATGAATTTAAAGCCGCACTCGCCCCTCTGCTGGCAGAAGCCCAACTGGGTGAAGTAAAGAGCCGGCCGGATGGCACGGTTACCTTCAGCTTGACCGGCACACTCAAGGAGGGGATGAAATGAGACCTCTGGAGATGGCTCGCGACATGTGGCAGGACCTTGACAGCCGGACACGCCTCTGGATCGGCTACGCCCTGATCGCACTGTTGGCTGCAGCGGTCGGGTGGTCGGCGTTGAGCGCCAGAGTAGACGCGCTCGAGAAGAAGCGGACCGCCCGTGAAGCGGTGCTGAAAGAGCTGCTGCCGCTCAAGGCCGCGTATCTGTCGGCCCGGCAGGCATCCGACCAGTTGAGCGGGCGCATTGCCTCGCTCCAGCCGGACGACTCGCCGGCCAAAATCATCGAAGATACCGGCATCAAGGGGAAAGCGGTCAAAATTGTCCCGCTCAAGGGTGAAGAGCGGAGCGGATTTATCGAGGATGCGGCCGATATCCGCATCGAAGGGCTGACGTTCAACGAAGCGGTCAATCTGCTGTACCGGCTCGAAAAGGGGAGCAGGCCGCTGGTGATTAAAAAATACAACCTGCGGACCCGTTTTGATGATCCGTCCCGCTGCGACCTGACGCTTGTTCTGGCGCTGCTCAGGCCGGCCCCGGGACAGGCAAAGCAATGAAATCCCGCATCCTGGCACGACGGGCTGCTCTAGTGGCCGCGATTCTGGTTCTTTTCCTGCTGTTCAGCTATCTGTTGTTCCCGACCGGGAGGATCGATGCCGCGCTTGCGCAGGTTCTGTCGCGACAGGGATTAGCGCTTGCTCCGGCGGTTCACAAGACGCTCCTTCCCGGACTGGCGTGGGATGACCTGCTGCTGTCGTCAGAACAGGGCCCGCTGCTGAGCTGCCGGCGGCTGCAGGTCAGGGTACTGCTGCTCCCGCTGCTTGTCGGTCGGGCCGCCGTTTCCGGGGTTGCAACGATCGGAAAGGGGCATCTGGACGTCAGATACGCCCTGAACGGCAAAGCCGCACTGGACCTTGACGCAGACGGCATCGCTCTTGCCGAAGTCCCCTTTTTCAAGAGTGTCCTCGGGGCAAAAGCGGCCGGCATCCTCTGGAGCAAGGGTACACTGCAGCGCGGCGCAAAAGGTCTGAGCGGCGACCTGAAGCTCGAGGTGAAACAGCTGGAATATTCGGGTGTCAAACTCGGAGCGTTCCCGCTCCCCGACGCCGTCAATCTGAAAACCCAGGGGATGGTCAGGGTCACCGACGGCAAAGCCCGTCTGGAGAGTTTTACGCTGGAGGGGGACGGTATATACATGCGTCTTTCGGGCGACATTCCCTCGGGGGCCAACGCCGGCGTGACCCCTCTCAACATGAGCCTGGAGATCATGCCCAAACCTGATTTTCTGGAAAAGCAGAAGCTGGTATTCATGCTGCTGGCCAAGTTTATGACCTCACCGGGGGTCTATACCGTGCCGATCAGGGGCACACTGCTAAAGCCGCAGATTTTGTAGAGCGTAACGCACCACGAGGGAAAAATGGCCATCAAGCTGGGCGAACTGCTGCTGAATGAAAAACTGATCACTCCGGAACAGCTCGATGAAGCGCTCAAGAGCCAGATGATTTTCGGCATCAAACTGGGAAGCAGCCTGATCGAGCTCGGGTTTATCAGCGACGAGCAATTATGCCGATTTTTGAGCCGCAAGCTGGGGGTCCCGGCCGTTTCTCCCCGTGCCATGTCGTCGGTGTCTCCGGAGGTGCTTGCCCTGGTGCCGGCCGAACTGGCTCAGAAATATCGCGTCGTGCCGGTCAGGGCCGACGGCAAAAAGCTGGCACTGGCCATGGAAGACCCGACCGATTTCAAGGCGATAGACGAGGTGGCATTCGTCTCCGGATGTGTCATACTTCCCCACATAGTTCCGGATGTCCGGCTCACCTCGGCCCTCTCGAAGTATTACCAGATACGCGGAGATATCCGCTACCTGAAGATCGAGGGGGAACTCGCCGGCAAGCGGAGAAACGCTCCCGTCGCAGAAACGGTAAAAAAAACCGGAACAATTGAAATCCCGATGATGAGCGACAGCGGCGAATTGCTCAACATTGAAATCCCGCTCGAATTCGAGGGGTTTGCCAACCTGCCGGGTGATGCCGAAGATTATGTGCCGGCAGTGGATGGGGTGGAGCGGTACACGGTTGACCGGCTTTCGCTGGAGTTTGCCTCCGCCAGGAATCGCGACCAGATTGCGTCTGTTTTCATCAAATATCTCGGCCAGGAATTCACTGTCGGTGCCCTGTTCATTATCCGCAGCAACATGGCGGTCGGCTGGCGCGGCACCTCCGGGGGAAAGCTCATTGAAGGGCTGGAAGGGCTGAACATTCTCCTCTCCAAGCCGTCCGTGTTGAGGGATGTGCATGAAACCGGACAGTTTTGCATGGGCACGTTGATTCAGACGCCCGAGAACGCGCAGCTCCTCAAGACCCTTGGTGTCGGTTCCGGAACGCCGCTTCTGGTGCTGCCGATTGTCATGCTCAAAAAAGTCGTGGCCGTGGTGATCGTCTCCGCCGGGATGGACGCGCTCGGGAAACGGCTGCTGGAGCTGCAGAAGCTGGTATACAAGGCATCGCTGGCATTTGAGATGCTGATCATCAAGAACAAGATCCTGATGACATGAGAATCGGCCTGATGGGTGGCAGCTTCAATCCGGTTCATAATGCCCATCTGCGCATTGCCGGCGAGGCGCAGGCTTTCTGTCTGCTTGACCGGGTCATCTTCATCCCGGCGGCCGACCCGCCGCATAAGCCGCTGGCGGGGAATGTTTCATTCGAGCATCGCTCCACCATGGTCTGCATGGCCATCGCCGGGCGGGCGGGGTTCGAAATGTCTACTGTCGAGGCGGAGCGGGGGGGGAAGTCATATTCGGTTGACACGATCCGCACGTTCCGCGAGATGTTTCCGGGAGATGACCTGTTCTTCATCATCGGCGGCGATTCGTTTCTGGAGATAGGCACCTGGCATCGCTATGCCGAGATATTTTCTTTGTGCAATCTGATCGTTGTCGAGCGCCCCGGCTGTCCGGTAACCGATCCGGTTGGCTCCCTGCCGGAAGCGGTCCGGGGGGATTTTTCCCGTGACGTCAAGTCAGGCCGCCTGACGCACCGCTCCGGCATGGCGCTGTTTTTTATCACCGGTGCGCCGCTGGAAATTTCCTCGACCGGAATCCGCCGGCTCGCCGCCGGGGGAGCCGATATCACCAATTACGTACCACATGACGTAGCAGCATATATCTCGCAGCAAAGGATCTATCACCAATGCCAGTAAAAAAAACCAAAACCGTCGAAAAAACAACCCTGACCCCCAGCGAGCGCGCGCTCATGTGCGCCGAGCTGGCGTATGACAAAAAGGCCTATGATATCTGTGTGCGCGATATTTCACGGGTTTCGTCGATTGCCGACTATATGGTGATCATCTCCGGTTCTTCCGACAAGCAGAACCAGGCCATTGCCGACAATATCCGCACCGGATTGAAGAAATACGGCAAGATCAACGATATCGAGGGCGCCACCGACGGCAAATGGATCGTCATGGATTATGGCGATGTGTTGGTGCACATCTTCCACGACCAGATCCGCAAGTATTATGATCTGGACGGCCTCTGGGGAATGGCGCCGGAAATGGAGCTGCCGGCGGAGATCAAGGCGGCCAGCAAAGGATCGGATTATTGAAAATCAAGGTGCTCTGGGTCGGGAAAAGCCGTGACCCCTGGGTAAAGGATGCGATCGAGGAATACGCCGGCCGCATCCGGCGCTACGCTCCGCTGGAGCTGGTCGATATCCGCGACGAGAAGGGGGCCGCAGCCGAAGAGATGCGCCGCCGGGAGTGCGAACGGCTGGAGAAGCAGATCCCGCCAGCTGCTACCCTGATCCTGCTCGATGAACGGGGCGAACAGATGGATTCCCCGGGCCTCGCGGCATTTGTCGGCAGGCAGCGTGACAGCGGCGTGGCTGAGGTGGTCTTTGTCATCGGCGGCGCCTACGGCTTCTCCGAAGAGTTCCGCCGTCGCGGCAAGCTGCTGTCGCTGTCAAAAATGACCTTCACCCACCAGATGGTGCGGGCCTTCCTGCTGGAGCAGATCTACCGGTCGTTTACGATCTTGAATAATGAACCGTATCATCATTAACTGCAAGTCGACTACGGAGGGCACAGAGGTTGAGGGAGGGAAGCCAAACCAGTTCTTTTTACCTCCGATTTTCTCCGTGTCCTCCGTGGTCGGCTTTACGTGTTTATAAGACGTTCTCTCTGGAGGCTTTTATATGAAAAAACCACTGCTGCTGATGATTCTCGACGGCTGGGGGATCAACCCCAATCCCGCCCACAATGCCGTTGCCCTGGCGAAAACCCCCAACCTGACTAAATATCGCAGCGAATACCCCCATGCCGCGATCCGCACCTCCGGCATGGCGGTGGGGCTGCCGGAAGGGCAGATGGGGAACTCCGAGGTCGGGCACCTGAATCTGGGGGCCGGCCGGGTCGTCTACCAGGAACTGACCCGGGTCACCAAAGCCATCCTGGACGGCGACTTTTTCACCAACCCGGCCCTGCTGGAGTGCATCGCCAAGGTCAAGGCGGCCGGCGGGAGGCTGCACCTTTCCGGTCTGCTCTCGGACGGAGGGGTGCATTCCCATAACACCCACCTGTATGCCCTGCTGGAGCTCGCCAAGCGTGAGGGAGTGCAGGAAGTCTATATCCATTGCCTGCTGGATGGCCGTGACACACCTCCCCAGAGCGGTGCCGGGTATCTGACGGAGCTGGAGGAGGAGATCGGACGGATCGGCACCGGCAAAATAGCGACGGTGATGGGGCGTTACTACGCGATGGACCGCGACAGTCGCTGGGACCGGGTTGAGAAAGCCTACAACGCGATAGTTCATGGTCTGGGCGAATTGTGTGTCACGGCTCAGGACGCAATCAAGCAGAGTTACGCCTCGAAAATACACGACGAATTCGTCGTGCCGGCAGTAATCTGCGAGCATGGTGCTCCGCTCGGCATGGTCCAGGACGGCGACGGCTTCATCTTTTTCAACTTCCGCTCTGATCGGGCTCGAGAAATAACCCGCGCTCTGGCTCTTGATGACTTTGACGGCTTTGCGCGCCACAACAGGCCGAAGATGGCCGGTTACGTATGCCTGACCGAATACGACGCAACATTCGGCTTGCCGATCGCGTTCGGCTCCACGGAACTGACCAATATCCTGGGGGGCGTACTCGCGGCTGCCGGTCTGAAGCAGCTTCGCATTGCCGAAACCGAAAAATACGCCCATGTCACGTTTTTCTTTAACGGCGGGGTGGAAACCCCTTTTCCGGGCGAGGACCGCGCCCTGATCCCGTCACCGAAAGAGGTCGCCACCTACGACCAGAAGCCGGAGATGAGCGCCGTTCAGGTGACGGACAAGCTCCTGAAACTGCTGGATCAGGACATCTACGACGTGATCATCCTCAACTTCGCCAATTGCGACATGGTCGGGCATACCGGTATCGAGGCGGCGGCGATCAAGGCGGTTGAAACGGTGGATGCCTGTGCGGGGCGGATAGTCGCCAGGGTGCGGGAACTGGGCGGTGCGGTGCTGATCACCGCCGACCACGGCAACGCCGAGCAGATGGCGGACGAAAACGGCGAACCGTTCACCGCCCATACGACCAACCCGGTCTGGCTGGTGCTGGTGGACGACAGCCGCAAAGATGCCGTTCTGCGTGAGGGTGGCTGTCTGGCCGATGTGGCCCCGACGATGCTGAAGATGCTGGGGTTGGCAACACCGAAGGAGATGACCGGGGAGAGCCTGTTGTGATGGTTATTTTAAGCGATTGTGAGTAATAAAGCCGTCCGGTTCAGAGTCAGTCTGATCGGGCGGTTTTTTTGTATTATTAAATGAGTTGTACCGGATTTTGATTGTGTTAGTGTACGTCCATCGTAGTTGAGCGGAGGCCGTTCATTGCAGAAGACCCGTTATGTTTCAAAAAGCTGAATAAATTTGTGATCGAGGAGGGGTGATGAATTCTAGGTCTATATTGAACCTATGTCTCAAGGTAATTGGCTTATATTACGCTTTGAGCGCACTTGATAGGCTGCCTTCGAGCATCACTGAAATTATATTGACCAAGGATGCTTGGAAATATTCTGCAACAAACGATCCTCTCCAAATGATGATAAATTATAAAGCTGCTGCTTTAGCAAACTTGTTAATCCCACTGATTCTTTTTTTAATTTCGTTGGTGGTCATATTCAAATCGGAAAAAATAAGTAAACTCATTTTAAAAGATGAATGTATTTTTCACGGTGAAAATGGAGATACCATCAGCATATTAAATATCTCAATCAAAATTGTTGGTTTCTTTTCTCTCATATCATCCATCCCCTCCATTTCAGCTTTTCTGTCAAAATTATCGATCATGAAAGGCAGCATAAGCCTTTATGACAATAGAGGAAAAACTGAGCTTGCCTCATCAGCCATTCGTGCCCTTCTTTATATTTGTGTTAGCGGAGCTCTAATTTATTTTTCATCTTCTATCGCTAAAAAGGTTTCAGCGCACGACGAAGTTGGCAGAAACGAAACATAACAATTGGGTACTGCTGTTTCCCCTACGCTTCACAGCAGACCCTATAAACCGTTGGATGAGAAAAGTGAAATGAATAAATTACAACCTTACTTAAAAACAAATATGTCGGCCATCTTCTTGATTTAGCGGTTGTATTCTGCGCGGTTGCCATATTATCAAGCGGATCCAATTTTGTGATTGACCATAGAGTGATTGTACTGGTGCTTCTTTTAGTTGTATTGGCAATTCGTGGAATTTGTTGAATCAATGCAAGTTTCACCATTGAATAATAGTAACATATAGGATACTGTGTGCCCATGAGTTATAATGTTGAAGAATACCTCCGCGAAGATGGAACAAGCCCTTACGAAGAGTGGTTCATGGGATTGGACACCATTGCAGCTGCGAAAATTACGCTCGTAAAACTCAGAATGGAACAGGGCAACCTTTCCAGCGTAAAATGGCTTGGACGAATCGGAGAATACCGGTTGGATTGGGGGCCGGGCTATCGGGTCTACATCGGTAAAGACGGTGATAAGCTGATAATTCTTCTCGGAGGCGGAACAAAAAAGGGACAGCAAAAGGATATCGACAAGGCAGAAGCCATCTGGGAAGAGTACAAAGAACGAAAAGCCAAACAGAAAAAGAGATAGATTTAGGAGAACAAAATGGCCCTGACAAGAGACTTCAAAGAAACCATAAAAAAGCGGGTTGAGTGCGACCCCGATTTCGCCAAATCACTGCTTCATGAAGCGGTTGATTTATTGCTGGATGGCGATTCAGCAACCGCCAAACTGATTCTAAGAGACCTCATAAACGCAACGGTCGGATTCGAGCGATTAGCTGAAGAAGTTCAAAAGCCGAGTAAAAGCCTTCACCGCATGCTTTCTGCTTCCGGCAATCCTACCATGGAGAATCTATCGACTATCTTCGCCACCATTAAGAAATCACTCCACGTCAGAATTGAAACCACTGTCATCGCAGTCTGACAGTGAGAGTATCCAACTTGCGGTACGACCAGACCGCCCGGAAAACTGGGCGGACTGGTCAGCCTCACCACCGTTAAGTGAATAAGAAAACATCCGAATTACCGGAGGTCCCATGAAAATCGCAAAAATCCCCGCATCCAGCCAGCAATTCACGATCGGCAAGATCGTCTGCCTGGCGCGCAACTATGCCGAGCATGCCCGTGAGCTGGGGAACGAGACCCCGGCGGCACCGGTGCTGTTCATGAAGCCGGCCTCCTCGGTGATCGGCGACGGCGAAACGGTGCGGATTCCGGCCTATTCGCAGGAATGCCATTATGAAGTCGAACTGGCGGTATTGATCGGGAAGCAGGCGAGCAATGTATCGGTAGAAAGTGCTCTGGAATGCGTTGCCGGGTATGGCGTCGGGATCGACATGACGCTGCGCGATGTGCAGAATCAGCTCAAAGCAAAGGGACTGCCGTGGGAAATAGCCAAAGGATTCGATACCGCCTGCCCGCTGTCCGATTTCGTTCCGGCAGCGGCGGTGGCCGATCCCCATTCCCTGAATCTGAAACTGGCGGTCAACGGCGAAGCTCGCCAGGACGGCTGGTCGTCGGACATGATCAACCGCATCCCGCAGATCATCGCCCATATTTCCGGCATTTTTACACTCGAGCCGGGGGACGTGATCCTGACCGGAACCCCGGCCGGGGTCGGCCAGGTACGGGCCGGGGACGTGATGACTGTGGAGATCGTGTCGGTAGCGCGCCTGACGATACCGGTTGCATAAGGTGACGTGAGCAGCATGCGAAGCAATCACTTCAAAAATAATAAAAGACTTGCCAGATTTATCCGCCTGCTGGGACGGCTGCGTCCGCTGGAGCTGCCGGTCACCCACCGCCACAACAGCGTCGAACTATTTCACGGGGGGAGACAGTTCTTCGAGTCGCTTTTTGCCGCCATCCGTTCCGCCGAACAGACCATCCACCTGGAATACTACCTTATCCACAACGATCATCTCGGGACCGGTCTGGCAAATGAGCTGGCCGCTGCGGTACAGCGCGGCGTCACGGTCAGGGTGATCTACGATTATATCGGCTGCCTCGACACGCCCGCCTCCTATTTCAAAAACCTTTCCAAACGGGGGGTCAGGCTGCTTCCCTTTAATGTCCCCTCTTTCAGGCGCGGTTTCTACTGGTTCGATAAACGGGATCATCGCAAGATGACCATTGTCGACGGTTCGCTGGCTTTTCTCGGGGGCTTCAATATCGGTGACGAATATGCCGGCTGCATAGCCGACAAGCGGAGCTTCCGGGACTTGGGCTTCAGTATCCGGGGGGAGGCGGTTGCCGAACTGGAGGCGGTTTTCCTCGACACCTGGAACGGTGAGCGGAATGAGAAGGAGGTGCAGACTGCTGCAGAACGGCCGCGACACGGCGGCAGGAACAGCGGGGATGCCGCCGTCAATATCATCAGCGGCGGTCCGCGGCAGCGGCGCTCCTACATCCGTGAAGCGTTCCAGGTCAATATCGCCTCCGCCGCCGAAGAGATCCTGATTGCCACACCCTACTTCGTGCCCGGCCCGCGCATCATCCGCTCCCTGCTGCGGGCGGTCCGACGCGGCGTGCGGGTACGGCTGCTGCTGCCGGCCCGCAGCGACGTACCGTTTTTCCTGCTGCTCGGACGGAGCTCGTATGCGACGCTGCTGCGCGGCGGAGTCGAGATATTCGAACTGGAGCGGGAAATTCTGCATGCGAAGGTCATGCTGATCGATGCCGAACGGACGGTCATCGGCTCGGCAAACCTCGACCAGCGCAGCTTCCATCGTAACTTCGAGATCAACTGTCTGGTGGACAACGTCCGGTTCGGCGGGCAGATCCGGGCGCTGCTGCTGGAGGAGATAGACGCGTCCCGGCCGGTGGAACTGGATGTTCACGAACGGCGGGGAATGCTGATCCGGATCATGGAGCGGGTGGTCAGCCTGTTCGGGTGGTTTTTATGATGGCTGAGCTGATCGACAGCCATTGCCATCTCGATCTGGAACCTCTCAAGTCGGGGCTTCCGCAGTTTTTACAGGAGGCCGGTACCGCAGGAGTACTGGCCTTTGTCGTCCCAGGAGTGCATCCAGGCGGGTGGGAGGGGATTTCCGCGATCTCCCGGGAGGACCCGCGGGTTCTTCCGGCATACGGCATTCATCCGATGCATGCGGGAGAGGTGACCGACACGATTCTTGACCGGCTGCTGGAGCTCTCGGCTACAGGGGCCGCCATAGGTGAAACCGGTCTCGATCCGGCCTATGCGGTGCCGCTGGAACTGCAGGAGCGGGCCTTTCGCGAGCAGCTCCGGATCGCAGTCAGCTGCGGTCTGCCGGTGCTGGTTCACTGCCGGCGGACTTTTCAGCGGGTAGAGAAGATTCTGCGCGAAGAGCGTGCCGACCGGGTGGGCGGGATCATGCACGCCTTCTCCGGCTCCGTGGAAATGGCGAGGGAATTCATCCGGCTAGGTTTCGGCATCTCCATTTCCGGAACGGTTACCTGGAATCATGCGGTAAAACCGCTCAACATCGCCCGGAAACTGCCGCTGGAGCATCTCGTGCTGGAAACCGACGCACCCGATATGACTCCGCAGCGGTATCGTGGAAGGTTCAACCGCCCGGCCTGGATAACGGAAACAGCAGAGCGGGTAGCGGAAATACGGGGTATCACACGGGATGAGGTCGCCCGAAAGACGAGCGAAAATGTCAGACGCATCCTGCGACTGGGGAGCAGTGCTGCTTGAGGCTGTACTTTGACCGATTCTGTGGTATTGTTCAGGAAGTTATGATTTTATTGAGGAGCTGCCCCATGAAATTTGCCCTGCTACTTCTTTCCGGTTGTGTCGTCACGATCAGCGGTTGCGCCATGTTCACCGCCTGGAAAAGCATTCCACCTCCCGGGGGATGCGACCAGTGCCATACGACGGCGATCAGCGCCAACTGGCAGGTGACATACAAGGCGGCTACAATTTCCGATGAGCGCGGCCGCCTCTCCTTCCAGACCCCGGAATACAACCAGCCGACTCTGGGGGGGCAGCAGTCGCCGCTGGAAGCCAAAAAAGTGGAGGAAAAGGCCTGCTTTGACTGCCACAAAGTCCCTACCCAGGCGCATAGGGATCGCAAGGGGCGCTTCCATCATTAATCCTACCACTCAATCTCCCCCCCTTATGCCCCGGAGGATTTTCCTCAGGGGCAAGCATTGCGAGCCTTCCCTGAATAGGTGAGGTACGGATGGGTCTGCAACAGTTCCTGATTAATCACCTTCTCGGCTGAATCGATAGCCGACCGCGCGAACCGTCAGGAAATGCTGCGGATGGGAAGGGTCCGGTTCGAAGTATTTGCGGAGCCGGACGATGAAATTGTCCAGAGTCCTGGTCTCGGTATCGCTGCTGTAGCCCCAGACGGAGCGGAGCAGATCGCTGCGGTGGATGGCCTGCCCCTCTTTCTGGAAAAAAAGTGACAGCACCCTCACCTCCATCTCGGTAAGATCAATCTCTCCCTGGGCCGTTCTGGCCCGGTACGAAAGCAGAAACACCTCGTTGTCGCCAAAGCGATACCCCTCCTCGACCGGTTCCGGTCGATACCATGACGAGCGTCGCAGCATCCCTTTGACCCGCAGCAGAAATTCCACCAGATTGAACGGTTTGGTGAGGTAATCATCGGCCCCGTTTTCCAGCCCTTCCACCCGGTCGGAATCTTCGGAGCGGGCGGTCAGCATCAGAATGGGAACGCGCGGATCGATCGCCCTGATGGCACGGCACGCCTGGAAGCCATCCATGCCGGGGAGCATGACATCCAGAATCACCAGGTTAAAGCGTTCGATCTCGAGAGTTGCCAGGGCCCGCTCGGCGCTCTCGAAATGGCTGACCCGGAGACCCTCCTCTTCCAGATTGAAACAGATGCCGCGCGCCAGGTGAATCTCATCTTCAACCAGCATGATATGTGGTTTGTCGTCAGTCATTGCATCCGCCTCATGCCGCTGGAAATTTTACGGTAAAAGTACACCCTTTGCCCGGCCCGTCGCTGGATACGCCGACCGTGCCGCCATAGCCGCTGATTACGGATTCCACAATGTAGAGTCCAAGACCGGTTCCCCTTACATTGTCGCCCGGCGGCTGGACACGATAGAACCTCTCGAACACCTTTTTCAGCTCTTTTTTGTCCAGTCCCCGTCCGTTATCCCGCACCGTGAGCTGCAGCCATGTGCCGAGCTTGACCAGTCGCACCGCTATGTCCGGACTCTGCGGCGAATAGAGGACCGCGTTCTCGAACAGATTGCGGACCACCATGCCCATCTCTTCAGGATCAACCAGCGCTTTCAATGAAGGTGCCGCCTCGAAAGAGATGCTCCCCCCCTGCGGCAGGGTGCCCCGCTCCCGTTCGACATGCTCGCCCACCAGCTGTGTCAGGTCGGTCAGCCGCCGCTCGGACTGCTTGCGGCGCTGCTCGAGGCGGGCGGCCATCAGCAAGTTATTGATCAGATAATGGAGGCGGTCGGTGTCGGCCAGCATCGTGCCGACGAAAGAATCGAGGCGCTCCTCGGACGGCCTGCGGAGGCGGATCGTCTCCAGGTGGAGCTGGATGGAGGCAAGCGGGGATTTCAGCTCGTGGGTCACCTGGGAGATGATGTTGCGCTGCTGAAGGTACAGGTTTGACTGGCGTTTCCAGTAGACAAAGATCACGTACACGCCGATCAGAATCAGCACCAGCATGACCAGACCCTCTACCATGACCGGCCAGTTTGCCCCCTCCCCGAGCAGCTCGGGGCGGTATTTTTCCGCCAGTTCACGGAATTGGCGGTGCTTGCCGATAAACCAGTAGATCCAGAACACGACAACGGTGATCCAGACCAGCTGGATGGCGATCAGGGCCATTATCGGATGGAAGATGCGACGAAGAATATTCATGATTTCTGCCACCTCTGGCGTGATCTTTATCACTGCAGCGGGCTATTGACCGCTGGCCCCGACAGTCAGGACATGCGTTGCCGGCTTATTTTCTGCCGCAAAGCTGCAGAAAACGGTTTCAAAGGTTCTAAATTAGCGAATGCTGTAATGCACCCTTGTGCATCCGGCTGCTTTCTGCTACATTTGCGCCGCTGAAACAGAGTTATAAATTCTTTGCGGAGAGTATGTCAATGGCCAGTACCGATTTCAAGAAACTTGACCGGCAGATGATGGTCTACCGGATTGTACAGACAATATTAACGGGACTGTTGATCGTTATGGCGATAATTTTCCAGGGCCGGTTTGCCGCACTTGGAAAACCGGGACAGTTTATGAGCAGCATTATAGCGTCTATCGTCATACAGTTGCTACTCATATATCCGGTTTACCGGCTCGCCTGGCGCGATGCCGGCGTGGAAATCGAAGGGGCACAGCCAAACATGTCTCCCGAACAGCTGGCCGCACTGCGAAAAAAACGGTTGATCGGGGACCTGTGGAAATTCTGCGGCGTGGCTTTCTTCGTGGTCTTTGTCACGCTCATCCCGGATGCAAAAAAGGCGGCGGGAGCCCCGCTGGTTCTCGCCTCCACGATATTCTCGTTTTTGCTGACCTGCCTGATGTATTTCCAGTGTTTCAATTTCAGCGCCAAAAAAAGGATGCGGACAGGCGCATGATCGTCTCCTCTTCTGAATAAGTAAACCGGCAGGGGCAGCCAAAAACTGCCCCTTTTCAATTCCCGCGTACATCCCGGATTTATCGGAAACTCCTCTGCCATACCCGCATTATCCACACACTCCCGGAGATGATTTAACACGTCCTGATGCGGTAGGTGGCATATTCCCTCTCCAGATCTTTTTCAACAACATCAATGATGCACTGGTCACCGTACAGCGGACCCTTTCCAGGGACAAAGACCCTTCCTTCATAAATCACAGGAATAATGAAAGATGAGCCGTTGATCACACTAAAGGCGACACCCCTGGCAAACTCCTCCTTTTTCGGGTCAAGAGCTGCGACAATGCGCGGAATTGTTTCCCCGTATACAAGTCCGTCCCTGATCCTGTACCTCACCGAGATCACGTACGTTTCTTCGCCCGCGCTTAGCTGTTCATGCCTGATAATCGTAAAATAATCCTCTTCCCCTTCGTAGTAGGCGGTCCCTTTGATCCGCTGCAAAGTCATAAGTCCGGCTGCGGACTGGACGGCAAGGGCCTCGGCTGCATCGAGCGGCTCAGTAGGAGGGTCGCGTTCGACCCAGAATGCCGTTGCAACCGGAGCGTCAAACGAAAGCGTATAATTTCCTTTGAAGGTGGTACATCCGCATGCAAACACGATAAGAAATGCACTCTGAAGAACAAGTACCGATTTCACAGCATACTCCGCTTCTCCCCTCCCCTTCAGCATGGCGTTTTACCGGACACTTCACGAGCACCCGCGTCAGTAGAAGCATTGCATTAGCATTGTGGATCTTTATGGTCTTATTATAGCACGCTGCCGCATGAATAGTGGATTTGTTGATTGTGCCGGAAAATGAAACAGGAATTATTGTCCGCGCAGCTTGTGGTGAAGGTTTGTTGGTAACTGGGCTAAGGGGTGGAATCGTCCATGGGCATGCAAATACCGGCGGGGAGATCTGGAGCAAGACAGCGTGATTAATCCGCAGTTCAAGCGGAATTGCCGGGTCAAAGGTCATTTCCAGAATTGAAAAAACCCTCCAGCTTGTCGAAAATAACTCCCGAATTCCCCTTGACAATCTCCGTATCCGGCAGTGAACGGAGAAAGATCCTGCCGTAACTCTTGTTGAGCACCCGCCGGTCGAGGATCAGCACCGCGCCGCGGTCATCGCGGCTCCGGATCAGGCGCCCGAACCCCTGGCGGAACTTGATGACCGCCTGCGGCACGGAAAAATCGCGGAACGGGTCGCCGCCGTCGGCCTTGATCTTTTCGGCCCGCGCCTGCTGGACCGGATCGGTCGGTACCTGGAACGGGAGCCGGGCGATTATCACCAGCCGCAGCGCCTCCCCCTTGACGTCGACGCCCTCCCAGAACGAATCGGTGCCGAACAGCACCGCGTTCCCCTCCTTGCGGAACTGCGTCAGCAGGGCATGGCGGCCGGTTTCCCCCTGCTTGAGCGACGTCAGCCCGAGCCGCGCCAGCGCCGGTGACAGTGCCTGGTACACCCGATTCAAGAGGTCATAGGAGGTGAAGAGGATAAAGGCGCCGCCGCGCGAGATCGTCACCGCCTTGAGGATATGCTGCTCCAGCGCTTCCCGGTAGCCGGGCGCCGTCGGTTCCGGCATCTCCTCCGGCACCGCGACGAACACCTGGCGCGCATAGTCGAAGGGCGATGCCAGCTGCAGCTCGGAGAGGCGCTCCTTGGGGAGCAGGCCGAAGCCGGTGCGTTTTTTGAGGTAGCCGAACTCCCCCCCGACCGTCAGCGTGGCGGAGGTGACGATGATGGTCTTGAGCTTGTCGAACACGGTCTCCTTGAGCTGGGCCGAGATGTCGAGCGGCGCGGCGGTCAGCCTGGCCTGGACGCCGCGATTTCCCCGCTTGGTTTCGATCCAGCGGCAGTAACCTTCGGCTTCGGTCGTGAAGAACAGCAGCGCGTCGGCCATGCTCTGCAGGCGACCTTCAATCCCACCCGTATCGAGCAGTTGGTCCGCCAACTTTTCCTGCAGCTTTTCCGGCAGCTCTTTCGAGCGCCGCACCAGGGTCCGCAGCGACGCGGTATAGTCGTTGACGGCATCCGCCAGGGCGTGGAGCTTTTGGCGGCACTCCTGCCAGAAGGGGGTCCGCTCCACCTCGGGAGTGACCCGCAGCTTCTGTTCCCGCCCCGCCGCAACTCCTCCTCCCCCGTCATGCTCCACGCTGACCGCCAGCCAGTCCATGGTCTGCTCCGTCAACCCCGCCAGTTCATGCGCCTTGGGGATGAGCTGGCTTTCCAGCAATCCCGACAGTTCGGCGTAGAGCCCTTCCTGGGATTCCGGCAGATCCCGGGTGATGCGGGAGGAGATGATCGTCAGCAGCCCGGCCCGGTTGGCCTTCTGCGGCACCAGCCGCTGCAGCTGCTTGAGGATGCCGCTCCGGGCGATCGTCAGCGACAGGTGGCTGGTGGCGACGTCTTCCAGGTGATGCCCTTCGTCGAAGATCAGGCGGGTAAAGGGGGGGAGGATGGCGGTGGCATCGTAGCCGGTCTCCCTGCGGAGAACGATATCCGACAGCAGCAGCGCGTGATTGACCACCAGCACCCGGGCGGCGGATGATTCGCGCCGGGCCCGGTAGAAGAAGCAGCGGCCAAAATGCTTGCAGCGCGATCTCCCGCACTGGTCGGCCTCGCAGCAGACCTCCTCCCAGGTGCCGGCGTGCGGCGTGAAGGCCAGATCGCTGCGGCAGCCGTCCTGGCTGCTGTGGCTCCACTCGATGATGGTCGTCAGCTCGGCGGACGCTTCATCCGGGAAGAGCGCCGGTTCCGCCTCGGCATGCTCCAGTTTGCGCAGACAGGCGTAGTTGCTGCGCCCCTTGACCAGCGCCGCCTTGAACTCAACCGCGGAGTTGCGCGCCAGGAAGGGGAGGTCTTTCTTGATCAGCTGTTCCTGCAGGTTGATCGTGTTGGTGGATACCACTACCCGTTCATTGTTCCGCACCGCCCAGAGAATCGCCGGGATCAGGTACGCCAGCGATTTGCCGGTGCCGGTGCCCGCCTCGACCAGCACGACCCGGTCGCCGTTGAAGGCCTCGGCGACGGCAAAGGCCATCCGCACCTGCTCGTCGCGCGGTTCGAATCCCTTCAGGTGGGCCATCATGCCGTCGGCGGCAAAGACCCGGCCGATCTCTTCCAGGGAGAGGAGCTCCCCTTTTTTCTCGGTAAAGGGGGAGACGACCTGGTAACAGCGGTTGCAGTCGTTGTCGATGATGGCGAAGCCGATCCCCTGGTTGCCGCAGACCGAGGCGATGTCCATGTCGGCGGTCGACGGGGTCAGGTCGCCGGAGGGGTGGTTGTGGATGACGACGTCGCCGCTCGATGCTCGGGTGATGATGGCGGGCACGGCCACCTTGCTGCCGCGGGCGATGGCCTCGGCTTCGCAGACGATGCCGTCGACGTTGGTGCGGCCGATGAAGAACACCTCGTTGCCGCCCGCGGCGGCGATCTCGTGGCGCATCAGGGCGCGGCAATCAGAGGTGAATTGAGTTTCCATAAGGTCTGATACCATAGCACAGCGCACGAAAAAAGGCACCGGGGAAACCGGGTGCCTTTGCCAAAAGCCGTGCTGCCGGGTGTATACGTTGTCAGTTCAGCAGCAGTCCGACAACTCCGGCTCCCAGGATGACGAACATCGGGGTAACTTTCGTCCATCTGAAGATTGCAAAGCCGACCGCCAGGATCAGAAACTCCTTCATCCCCGAGAGTGACGAACCCCCCAGGTTCCAGGCCGCTGCGGCGACGAGGCCGACCACCGCCGGAAGCAGGCCGTCGAGGGTGCTGCCGATGATGTCGATTTTCTTCAGGCGGTGGTAATTGCGGCCCACGAGCAGCATCAGCACGACGCAGGGGATGAATATGCAGACGGTGGCCACGAGAGCACCCGGAAAGCCACCGGCCCGGAAACCGGTAAAGGTGGCCAGCATCGCCAGCGGCCCGGGGGTCAGCTGCGACAGCGCCAGACCGTCGAGAAACTGCCGCAGGGTCAGCCACCGGTACTGTTCGACCATGATATGGTTCAGGAGCGGGATCAGCACGTACCCCCCGCCGACGAACATCAGGCCGATGCGGAAGTAGATCCAGGCGATCGTCAGGAGGGAGGTCATCAGCTGAGCCTCCGGCGGAGATAGGAGCTGCAGAGCGACCAGAGCGCCGCTCCGAGCAGGATCCAGGCGGCATTGAGTTTGAGGAAGACCGCCGCGCCGAAGGCAACTATCGCCATCAGGGCGCCGTTGGCGCCTTTGATCTGCTTGCGGCCCATCTCGATGGCGACGACGACGATCAGCCCGATGATCACCGGGTTGGTCCCCTTGAGGGCGGCCTGCAGCTGGGGCAGTTTGTTATAGGTAAAGTAGATCCAGGAGAGCAGCGACACCAGCAGGAAGGAGGGGAGGATAAAGCCGACCGCTGCAATGATCCCGCCGCGGATGCCGCGCAGGTGGTGACCGGTGAAGGTGCAGACGTTGAGCGAAAACGGTCCCAGGATCTGACCGAAAGCCAGCCCGTGCATGAACTCTTCCGCTGAAATCCACCCCTTTTCCCGGACACAGATCCGCTCCACCATCGCCACAATGGCCATGCCGCCGCCGAAACCGGTCAGCCCGATTGAGGCAAAGGTCAGGAAAATATCGCTCAGACGTACTCTCTGCGGGTTGTCGCTCATGCCGGATGTATAGCAGGAAGCGAGAGGCGGCGGCAAGGGTAAATAGTGCTGAGGTGCGTATGGGAAGCGGGATTGCTTAATCTCCTATATCGATACGGAAAAGTGTGGTAATGAGCGTATGGTGCGGGTCGATAATTCAACAAGTGATTAAAGTAGAATATGGAGGCATGCTTGACCAACAACAGCGCTTATCCGGAGGGCGAACTGCTGCTCCGCACCTCTCCGATGCCGAGTGACACCAACGCGAACGGCGACATATTCGGCGGCTGGATCATGTCGCAGATGGACATCGCCGGCGGCATGATGGCCATAGAAATTACCGGAGGCCGCGCCGTTACGATCGCGGTGGATGCCATGAAATTCATCAAGCCGGTAAAGGTCGGCGACGTTGTCTGCTGCTACGGCGCCGTTACGAGGATCGGGAACAGCTCCGTCACCATCAGGCTGGAGGTCTGGGTAAAGCCCGGTTTCCGGGAAATGAAGATTGATACGGAAAACTCATTTTGCATGGTCACGGAAGCATCGTACACGTATGTGGCCATAGATCATGAAGGGCGGAAACGACTGTTCACGAAACGTGAGATGCCGGTTGCCTGACCGCTGCAGTCATGGGCCTGGTTGACCCGTTGAGTCTGAAGGTGCTCAGTTAACTCACTGTATTCGCATTATAAGCTAGGAGGCTTCCCCTTGAAAAGACGTGTCACTCTGCTGTGCTGCCTGTGGATGTTTACTGCAGTTCTCTCCGGCTGCGCAACAAATATCGGTGTACCGCAGAGTTCAGCCGAATTCGTGACGATGATGAAAGCCGGTGGCTTATTCCGGAACGCGGAAAAAGTATCGGTCAGCCGTCCCGCCAAGAATGTCGTTGCCGATGTTACCGCTTTTGCCGACAAATGCCTCAAGGTACGTATTTTCAAAGCGGGAAATTACGCAACACGGGAGTCCGCCAGCTCGACAACCTACCGTCCCCAAATCGTAAAGGGGGGGAAAAATGGGACTTCACTCGTCGTGCAGGAACAATATAATGACCGTGATGACCGCGGCGCCCCGATTGGCGGCATTTTTACCCTGGTGGCCGAAATTCACCCGGCGGGAAAGAAAACCTCCGATGTGGATATCTACTACCTGACGGGGAGAGGCATGATTGTCGATCCTTTGAAACAGTGGATGGAGGGTAACAAGGGAAACTGTCCATCCTTCTGATGGTTTTTTGGACCCGGCACGTTGTCTTAAACCGCAATAAATCTGAACCGACGCAAGCCCTTCGAGGATTCACATCCCCGGAGGGCTTTTTCATGTCGAACTTATTGATGACATCAGGGTTGTGAAAAATGGCAATTCATGGCATCGTAAACAGGTTTGCAGGTACCCTTCACCGCCCCTCCCCGGCCGGGAGCGATTATACAAACAGAGGAGCTCCCATGTCCTTCCGCACCATAGAATGGCTCGACGACGCCGTAGTCATGATCGATCAGACCCGCCTGCCGGGCGAGGAGATCTACAATACCTATATCGATTTCCAGTCGGTGGCAGAGGCGATCAAAGGGATGATCATCCGGGGAGCGCCGGCCATCGGCGTGGCGGCTGCCATGGGGGTTGCGCTGGGGGCGCGGTCAATCATTGCCGATACCCACGAATCATTTTTCCGCCAGCTGGACAATGTCTGTGACGTGCTGGGGCGCACCCGCCCGACGGCGGTCAACCTCTTCTGGGGGATGGAGCGGATGAAGCGGGTCGCGGAAGCCAACCGGAGCGGAAGCCTCGACAGCATCCGCGAGGCTCTCAAAAAGGAGGCGATCCGGATCGAGCAGGAGGACCTGACGATCTGCCGGAATATCGGCAAATGGGGCGCCACACTGATCCCGGAGGGGGCCACGGTACTGACCCACTGCAATGCCGGAGGGCTGGCCACGGCCGGTTACGGCACCGCGCTTGGGGTTATCCGTGCCGCCCATGAAGCGGGAAAAAAGATTCAGGTGTTTGCCGACGAGACCCGCCCCTGGCTGCAGGGTTCACGCCTGACCGCCTGGGAGCTGATGAAGGACGGCATCCCGACAACGCTGATTGCCGACAACATGGCCGGTTTCTTCATGAGCCGCGGCGAGATCACCTGCTGCGTCGTCGGCGCCGACCGGATTGCCGCCAACGGCGACACCGCCAACAAGATCGGCACCTATTCGGTTGCGGTGCTGGCCAAAGAGAACAACATCCCCTTCTACGTCGCCGCTCCGGTGTCAACCCTTGACCTGACCTTACCCGACGGCAGCAGGATCCCGATAGAGGAGCGTCCGTCGAGCGAAGTCACTCATATCAAGGGGATTGCGATCGCCCCGGAAGGGATCAGGGTCCGCAACCCGGCTTTCGATGTTACGCCGTCCCGCTACATTGCCGCGATCATCACAGAGAACGGTATCGTCACCGGCGACTACCGGAGCGGATTGCGCAAGGCGGCGGGACTCTGACATGCATATAGAACGCTTCTCCCGGGAGTTCAGCCGCATCGTTGCCCTCCCCGACCCCGCCGCGCAGCAGCAGGGGTTGGCTACGTTTCTTGAGGCGCACGGCTTTCTGTATGGCGACCGGGCCGCCGAAAACATACTGCTTCTCCGTCGCGTATTCACCGTCGATACGCTGCACCGTATCGTCATCAACGCCCTCATGACCCCCTCCCCGGACCAGGGGTTGAATTCCTTCGAACGGCTGGCCGGTGTCGTGCCACCCGACACTCTGGGCGAACTGGCGGGTAGCCGGAAACGCCTGGCCCAATGCGTCCTGCTCTGCGGTTCATCGCCGTTTCTCGTCAACCTGATGTACAAATCCCCCGATATCGTGCGCTGGCTGTTTCTGGAGAACGGCATCGACCTTTCCCGTGCCTCCGAAAATATGCAGTCCGCCGTGCGGGCCACCGTGGATGAAAATACCGATTTCACCGCGCTGCAGAAGGCGCTGCGCAGTTTCAAACGGCGTGAAATTGTACGGATTGCCGCCCGTGACCTGAACGGCCTGGCCCCGCTTGAAGAGGTTATGGAAGAGCTTGCCGATCTGGCGTCGTCAACGCTGCAGGTCGCCTACGAGGTCTGTCGTCGCTGCCTGATCCGTGACCATGGCGTCCCGCTTGCGGTGGGAGACGATGCCGTTCCGGTCGAAGCGGATATGACAGTGATCGGCATGGGGAAGCTGGGAGGGCGGGAGCTGAACTTCTCTTCCGATATCGACATCATCTACTTCTATGAGTCGGACAAGGGGGAGACGGCCGGCGTGGAGAGCGGCTCCGGGAGCAGGAAAGGGGTAGTCTCGCTGCACGCCTTCTTCAACAAGCTGGGAGAGATGATCAGCAAGGCGCTGTCGCAGGTGACGGAAGACGGGTTCGTGTTCCGGGTGGATGTCGGCCTCCGGCCGGAGGGAAAATCGGGAGACATGGCGGTATCACTCCGTTCCGCCGAAATCTACTATGAATCGTGGGGGCAGTCCTGGGAGCGCACCGCGATGCTGAAAGCCCGGCCGGTGGCCGGCTCGCTGGCGCTGGGGGAGCGGCTGCTCAAAACCCTGCAGCCGTTTATCTACCGCAAATATCTCGATTACAACCTGATCGAGGATATGAAGCAGATGAAGCAGAAAATTGATGCCTCACTGGCCCGTTCCCGGGAAGGGGAGATAAACCTCAAGCTCGGCCGCGGCGGGATCCGTGAAATCGAGTTTTTCATCCAGGCGCTGCAGCTGGTGTATGCCGGCAAAAACCCGAAGCTGCGGGAGAGGAACTCTCTGCGCGCCCTGGATACGCTCCTGGCGGCCAGCCTGCTGGGGGAGGACGACCATCGGAAGCTGCGGGAGGCCTACCGCTTTCTCCGCTCGGTCGAACACCGGATCCAGGTGGTGCAGGAACGCCAGACCCACAACCTGCCGGCCCGGGAGGAAGAGATGCTGGCGCTGTCGCGCCGCAGCGGCTATCTGCGCGCGGGAGGAATGGAGCGGTTCCGCCTGGTGCTGGAAGAGCATCGCGGCAACGTCTCCTATATCTACGGCACCCTCTTCCATTCGCGTGATGAAGTACTGGAGCAGGAGGTTCATCCGCAGGTCTCGTTTCTTCTCGACCCGAAGGCGGATTCCGACCTGGTGAAGGATATGCTGGCGGAGCGGCGATTTGAGGATGTAGACCGGGCGTATGACAACCTGACTATTCTCCGGCGGGGACCGGTGAAAGGAAATCTGACCGAACGGAGCCGCCGCATTCTGGAAAAGATCACGCCGCTGCTGATCCATGAAATCCTCGAATCACACGATCCGGATATGGCACTGACCAATCTGGAGCGATTCATGGCGGTCATCGCCACCCGTTCATCGTACTATGCCCTGCTCTCGGAAAATCGCGCCACGATCAAACTGCTGGTGTCGCTGTTCGGCATGTCAGAATTCCTCTCCAAGATACTGATAGGCCATCCGGAGTTGCTGGACAGCCTGGTTTCCCGGAGTGATTCGTCCGTTGCCAAAACGAAAGAGCTGATGCAGGAGGAGCTGGACTCGCTGCTTGAACAGAGCGACTATTTCGAAGATCACCTGAATATCCTGCGTCGCTACCGCAACGAGGAATTTCTGCGCATCGGCCTGAACGACATCCATGGACGATTGCTGCAGGGAGATGTCACATCACAGCTCAGTCTGCTGGGGGAAGTTTGCCTGGCGGCCGCGTTCCGGCTCGCGACCCAGGAACTGCAGCGCTTCGGCCGCCCGACCTGGCAGCGCAACGGCGGCGCCGCCGGGGCGAACCTGGCGATTGTCGCCATGGGGAAGCTGGGGGGACGGGAGCTCAACTACCACTCGGACCTGGACATCATCTTTGTCTACGATCATCAGGGGAGCACGGACGGAGAAAAACAGATTTCCAATCATGAATATTTTGCCAAACTGGCCCAGAAAATCATCTCGATCCTGACCATGCAGACCCGCGAAGGGTACGTGTACAAGATCGACACCCGCCTGCGGCCGTCCGGGAATGCCGGACCGCTTGTGACCTCGCTGGACTCCTTTCTCGATTACCACCGCAAGGAATCCCAGATCTGGGAGAAGCAGGCGCTCACCAAGGCCCGTGTGGTGCTGGGTGATGAGGGGCTGGCCGGACAGCTGCACGATATCATCCGCCACACGATTTACGGCGGTACGATAGATGATGAAGGGCGTCAGGAGATCCGCCGCCTCCGGATGCGGATGGAAAATGAACTGGCCCGGGAAACGGACGGCAGTTACAACATCAAGACCGGCAGGGGGGGGATGGTGGATGTGGAGTTTGCCGTTCAATACCTGCAGCTGCGGGAGGGGTATCATTGTCCTGAGCTGCGTACTACGAGCACGGTTGTCGCCCTCAAGGAAATCAGCACGACGGGGCTGCTGCCCGAAGGGAGCGCCCAGACGCTCCTGAACGGTTACAAATTTCTCCGCAAGCTTGAAAACCGCCTCCGGATCATCAACGACTACTCGGCCAATGATCTCTCCGGATCGAGGACCTACCTGAACAAGCTGGCGCGGCGTCTGGGATATGATCCCAAATTGAAGAATCCGGGTGATGCCCTGATCTCAGATTATGAGGAGATAACGGGGAACATCCGGGATGTGTTCGATCGGCTGTTTCTGGTCGAGGGGGAGTGAGCGAGGGAGGATTGTTCTTTATGAGGGTACCCGCGGGACGGCAAGAAGTCTGCGGCAGCCGTCACCCGCTTCCCTGACGTCTCAGGCCGCAGGGTTTTCGTGATCCAGTACCTGGCCCAGCGCCTCGTCGATCTTCGCCACATCCACGACGGTGTTGAAGCAGGGGCCGAAGGGGCGTTCGTTGAGGATGCCGATTACCGGCAGAGGGTAGCAGTCCTTGATCCCGGAGGTCAGGTCCCGCTCGCAGGCAACCGCCAAAACCAGTTTCGGACGCTTCTCGACAATGACCTTGCGGGCCAGCGTGCCGCCGGTGGCAACCGAAATGTCGACCGCATACTTCCGGGCGATCTCGACCAGCCCCTTGATGCTGCAGCGACCGCACAGAACGCATTTGTGAATGTCGCCGGTTACCTTGATTTCACAATCGGAGAGCTGGATGCAGTGCGGCAGCAGCACCAGAATTCGGTCCGGTTTCACCTTCATCCGCTGGGACGTTACCAGGCTGTTGTTCATGGCGATAAAGGACTGCCGGATGCGGTCCTTGTCAAGCCCGATCACCCTCCCTACAAACTCGATAACCGGCAGCAGAAACTTGATTACGACGAGCCGCATGAAACGGGTCAGGAAGATGTCCTTGCCCAGTGCGGTGGTCAGCACCAGCAGGCCGGTTCCGAGAATCGCCGCACCGGAAAGCACCACCATGATGATGCCGACAACATGGGGCAGATTGGGGTGAATGTTGGCCAGCCCGCGGTTGGGAATCCACCAGGCAAGGAAAATGACGGCGACGACAATCAGGCAGGTGACACCCATCAGGGTCACAAAAAGCCTCTTGCGTGGCGGTGTGGTGGAAGTTTCCGGCGTTTCTGTCACGTTGGTGACCCCTCCGGCTGGCCGCTTCCCAGTAGAGTTCCTACGGAAACGGGGCAGCCCGCCAGAAAACTGGCGCAGTCGAGCCGTTTCTTGCCGGCAAGCTGAAGCTCCTGCAGGAACAGACTCCCCGACCCGCAGGCCACTTCAAATACGCCTTTCGACGCCTGCAGCACCGTTCCGGGTTCGCCGGAACCGGTGCCGATCCGGGAACGGTAGATTTTCAGGGTTTGATCGCCGACGGTCGTACAGGCGACCGGCCAGACCGCCAGGCCGCGTATCCGGTTGTGGATCGTGCGGGCGGCGGCGTGCCAGTCGATAATGCCATCCTCTTTTTTGAGCATGGGGGCGTAACAGCTGTCGGCGCTGTTCTGCGGCTGCGGGACAAGATCGCCCTCCCCGAGCCGGTCAAGCGTTTCTGCCAGCAGATCGGCCCCCATGGCCGCTATGCGGTCATGCAGGGACACGATGTCCTCATTTTCGTCCAGCGGGGTTTTCCGGATCAGCAGCATGTCACCGGTGTCGAGGCCGACATCCATCATCATCGTGGTAACGCCGGTTTCTGTCTCGCCATTGATAATGCACCAGTTGAGCGGTGCGGCGCCGCGGTAGCGGGGGAGCAGCGACGCATGGACATTGATGCAGCCATGGGGCGGGATCTCCAGCAGCGCCTTGGGGAGTATCTGGCCGAAGGCGACGACAACGATAAGGTCCGGTTTCAGCCCGCGGATGATCTCAACAAAGTCCGGCTCGCGAACTTTGAGCGGCTGGTATACCGGGATGCCAGATTTCTCGGCCAGTTCCTTCACCGGCGGCGGCATCAGCTTCTGTCCGCGCCCTTTGGGACGGTCCGGCTGGGTGACGACCGCTACCAGATGCTCCCCCCGCTCGATCAACCCCTGCAGGGTCGGGCAGGCAAAGTCGGGTGTCCCCATGAAAATGATGCGCCAGCCGGTCACCGCTTCTCCTCTGCCGCTTTACGGGCCTTGCGCTGGAACAGCTCGCGCTTGAGCGTCGAGAGGTGGTCGACGAACAGGATCCCGTCCAGATGGTCAATCTCGTGTTGAAAGGCGATGGCAAGGAGGTCGTCGGCTTTCCAGGTCTGCTCGACACCTTCGAGGTCGAGCGCTTTGACGATCACGCGGGCATGACGCCTGACATTGGCGGCATAGTCCGGTACCGAGAGGCACCCCTCCTCTTCATAGGCCTCTCCTTCGGCGTGGACGATGGTCGGGTTGATGGCGACAATGAGATCGTGCGGTTCGTCTCTGGCCGAAAGGTCGATGACGATAACGCGCTGGTGGACGCCGATCTGGGGAGCTGCGAGACCGATACCCGGAGCGGCGTACATTGTTTCGGCCATATCCCGGGCGAGTTCCCGGATAGAATCAGTAATGATGGTAACCGGCAGGGATTTTTTTTTCAGTACTGGGTTCGGGTAGGTAAGGATGGTGCGAATCATTGTGTATCCTTCGTTGAAGATATAAGGAGGTAATGATACTATTTCAGAGCGATAAAATCAATTTTCATCTTCCAGGGGACACCGGGGTGCGGGCATGACGGATCAGGTCAAGGGAATAGGCGGTGCTCAGGGGCCTTCAGCGGGAGGGAACTACAGCGGCGGCAGTTTCCCGGAGGGACATAAAAAAAGAGGCGCGACTGCGCCGCAGACCGATCTGGTCGAGATATCCCAGGATGCCCGCGACCGTTCGACGGGCAAAAAGAAGAAGGGCCTCCTCGAATATCTGAAAGATATGCTGGAATAACCCGCCGAATCTACACGCCGGTGACGCCGGCATCAATTGAAGAAACTTTTGTCCTTTTCGTATGCCTCTTTAAAGCGTTCCAGCAGAGCTTCCATGCGCGCTTCATTCAACCCCAGCCTCCCTGCCGGTACCGATTGCACAAGATCAAGTTCATCGTTCGGCTCGCGCATGCCGATGCCGACTTTGTGGCAAAACATATCGGCCAGTCCGACGACACAGGTAAGGCTGGCCTGGTAGGGGTCTTCATCCTCGCCGAATTCAAAGGTATGATGGTTCAATACGGCATGCATCAGCATGTCGGGGAAATTCCATTTCTTGATGACCAGCCCGCCGACTTCTGCATGTGTGTAGGAATACACCTGGCGTTCGGCCGCTTCAAACGTTATTCCGTCGTTGTAGCATCGCTGCATCGCGTCCTGAAACTGCTGCTTGTTCATGGTATTCATGATTATTTTGCCGATATCGTGGAAAAGCCCCCCCAGAAAGGCCTCCTCTTCGCTTACCAGGTGCGTCTCCTTGGCGATGATGCGTGACGCCAGGCCGGCACCGAAGGAGTGCTCCCAGAGCATCTTCTCGGTAAGACCGTAGGGCTGGTAGACCTGTTTGACCGATGCGGCCACGACCAGGCTCTTCAGTGTGGCGAAGCCGAGAACCACGATCGCATGGGACAAGGTCTGGATCTGGCGCTGGCAGCCGTAAAAGGATGAATTCGATATTTTCAGCACGCGGGCCGCGACGGCAGGATCAGAAGCGACAACCTTGGCGAGCTCCTCCGCCGTCGCACTTTCGCTCTCGATCAGCTGCATGACCTTCGTGGCGACAACCGGGATGGTCGGCAGGTCGCTGGCGGTCATGATCATTATTTCAAGTTCTCTGTTCATAAAATCCCCGGGAACAAATATTCCTGACGTCGCCGGCAGCGGCAGGTCAGTGAGGTTGCATTATCCACATACTGTCGCCAATAATCAAGTATTTAGCCTAAATTATTGAAATATTGCCGGATGGTGTGTATAATCGCGCCCCACTACAGACAGAAGTTGAGGGAACAAACGATATGAAGATCCTGCAAACATGCCTGCTGCTGATGAGCGCCGCGCTCCTTCTAACCGGATTCAGCTGGGGATTGGGAGCTGATCCCTGCAAGGAAGCGCTTGAAATCGCGGGAAAGCTGGACACGATTCGTGATGAGGCCCGGATGCGCCAGGCGGAGGCAAAAATTATCGCCCAGTGCCCCGATGGCGCCGCCGCCCATTTTGTCAATGCGCTTCAGCAGGAGCGGGTCAGCAACTTTGACGCTGCCATCGAAGAATATCGCCGGACCCTGCAACAGGCGCCTTCTTTCGCCCGGGCCAGCGGCAATCTGGGACTTCTATATGCCCAGAAAGGGATGGACGATGAAGCATCCGTAGAGCTGGCCCGCGGCCTCTCTTCCATATCCGATCCGCTTTACCACAAGGCGATGGCGCGCATTTTTTACGCGCAGAAAGTCTACCCGCTCGCCGCCTATCATTACAACGAGGCGGGCCGGGAACTGACCGGCGATGCTTCGATTTTTACCGGTCTGGCCGAGATCTACGCGGCATCAAACCAGCCTGACAAGGCGTTGGAGGAATACCGCAGGGCCCTGGCCGCCGAACCCGGTTCGGCTAAGGCACATATCGGCATCGCAACGATCAGCCTGCAGCGGGGGGAAGCCGACAAGGCGTTGGAACAGCTGAAACGGGGTGAAGCCGCTGCCCCGCAGAATCGCGACATCCACCTGCTGCTGGCCGGTGTATATGAAATGAAGGGTGATGCCAAGCTTGCCGACTACCATTCATTGCTGGGCGGCAAAAGCAAGCTCACGCAGGCGGCCCAGAAGCAGTCGGCCGACCAGGCCGCTGCAAGCGGGGCCGACAAGGAAATAGAGAGCCTCAAGGCTGCCATCAAGGAGCATCCCGAAGATACGAAAGCATACGAAAAACTCGGCCACATCTACCGTGCGGCGGGAAAAGATGCCGAAGCCATCGAGGCCTATCGTGAGGCCGCGCATCGCAACAGCACCAACAGCGACGTGTACCTCAGCCTGGGAATACTTTATGAGAAAAAATCCCAGATCGACGAGGCGGTAGTCGCCTACAAGCGGGCGGTCAAGGCTAATCCGGCCAGCGCCGAAGCCCATCTGCGACTGGGTGATATCCGCTTCTCGCGCGGCCTGTTCCAGGAGGCGGTGGAGCAGTATTCGGAATTTCTCAAGCTGAAACCTGCCAGCCCGGACATCCACCTGAAACTGGCCCGCATTTTTGCCAAAAGCAAGGAGGCCGGCCTGGCGCTTTCGTCGTACAATTCTGTGCTCACCTACAGTCCGAATGACGGCGATGCCAACCGGGAGATCGCCGGCCTGTACGTTCAGAAGGGGGACACCGAGAAGGCGACTGCCCATTACAAAAAAGCGCTTGCCGTTCATAAGGATGACGGCGAGGCGCGAACCGCACTCATATCGATCTATGTGAAAAACAAGCAGTATGACGAAATCACGGTTCTGCTGAAAGAAGCGGTCGAATTGAGCCCCGATGATCCGGTCAACCACTACAAGCTGGGGCTGATATATGACTTTAAAAAGGAATACGATAACGCTGTAGGCGCATACAAAAAAGCAATTGAGCTTAAGCCCGATAATGCCCGGACGCTCAATGCACTCGGACGGCTGTACATGAAAACCGGCCGGCTTGCGGAGGCGAAAGAAACTCTTGAAGCGGCGAAAAAGGCCGACCCGACCATGGAAGAGACCTCGGTTCTGCTCAATAACATTCGGGATGAATTCAACCCCGAACCGCGCAAGATAACGAAAGGTAAAAAAGCGAAGTCAAAGTCCAAAAAAAGCAAAAAAAGTTCTAAAAAGAGTAAAGCCAAGGCACCGGCAAAAAAGAAGTAGTCCGCCAGTGTAGTCTGATGACCTGATTCAAACATGTTCCGACATCCCGGCATTTAGCGACTGGAAACATCATGACAGCTCCAAGCGCCACCGATTCCTACTTTCCCTACGACATCCAGATATCCTCCCATCACTGGCGGTCCCTCGGTTTGGGGCCGCTTTCAAGCGGCATTAATGAACGCGGCATCCCCCGCATCCAGTTTTTCCGCCAGCTGGCTTTCAAGCTGAACGGCCGCCGTTCACCCGGTGCCGCCGTCGTGCATGCCGGTGAACTGAACCTGTACGCCTCCCTGCAGAAGGCGCTGCGCTACCTGATCGACGGTGTCGCCGGGGCTCCGGGCTCTTCCCTGCTGGTCAACGCGGCGAAATCCGGTGGTTTCGACCCGACCGGAGAAGGTCTGCGGAATACGGCCCGGCGCTTCGTCGAGCTGTTCCCGCCGGCGCCGGTCCTGCTGGGGAGCGAAGAGCCGGAGCGCTGGCTAGCAGACACGCTGGGCAACCCGCTGCGCACCCACGGGCTGCTGCGGGAAATGCTGCTGCTGCGGCTGGCGGCCGCCAATCCGGCCATCGAAAGTTTCCGCGAGCTCGTCGATGACCGGGCTCTGGCCGCGTCGTCCCAGTACACTAATATCATCGAAGCTTTTAACCGCTCCCTGAAGGATGGTCCGCTTCTTGCCGGAAAGGGGTGCACCCTGATCGAGGCCCTCATGGCGGCGGTCACCGCTTCTCCCGATTCGCTGGCCGGCCAGGTTGCCTATCTGCGCCAGGAGTGGCAGGATGTCTTTCCTCCCGAGCTGCTGCACGAGGTGGAGAGCGCCTTCGATATTCTCCAGGAAGAGCAGCGGGAGCGCGGCGGCGGCCCGGGACCGGCCCCGGTGCTGGAGTTCGGACGTGCCGGGCACCCGTCCGCCGGCCATTCCGCCCTGCCGGGAGGAGGCGGAGTATTTCACGGTTTCGATTACCCCGCGTACGAGGCCTTTTCCTCCGACGCAAGCTGGATGGCGCATGTCGTCCTGATGGCCAAGATGGTGTACGTCTGGCTCGATCAGCTCAGCAGTGCCCATGGATTCCCCATAACCCGCCTTGACCAGATCCCGGATGCCGAACTGGACCGGCTGGCGGCCCGCGGTTTTTCCGGGCTCTGGCTGATCGGACTCTGGGAGCGCTCCCCCGCGTCGCAGCGGATCAAGCAGATCTGCGGCAACCCGGAGGCCATCGCCTCGGCCTATTCGCTCTTCGACTACGAAGTGGCCGCCGATCTCGGCGGCTGGGAAGGGCTGGCAAACCTGCGGGAGCGGGCCGAAAAGCGCGGTATCCGCCTGGCCAGCGACATGGTGCCGAATCACACCGGCATCTATTCCCGCTGGGTGATACAGCACCCGGACTGGTTCGTCCAGACCGATTACCCGCCGTTCCCCACCTACCGGTTCACCGGCGAGGACCTCTCCGGCGACGGCACCGTCTGCCTGCAGGTCGAGGACGGCTACTGGAACAAGAGCGATGCCGCCGTCGTGTTCAAACATTACGACAAGAACAGCGGCCGCACCCGCTACATCTACCACGGCAACGACGGCACCAGCATCCCCTGGAACGACACCGCCCAGCTCAACTACCTGATCCCGGAACTGCGTGAAGCGGTCATCCAGACGATCCTTCACGTCGCCCGCAATTTCCCGATCATTCGCTTCGACGCCGCCATGACCCTGGCCAAGAAGCATTACCAGCGCCTCTGGTTCCCGCTGCGCGGCCACGGGGGCGGAGTCCCGTCCCGCGCCGAACACGGCATGAGCAAGGAGGAATTCGATGCCGTCTTCCCGACCGAGTTCTGGCGCGAGGTGGTTGACCGGGTGGCGGCCGAAGCCCCCGGCACGCTGCTGCTGGCGGAGGCGTTCTGGATGATGGAGGGGTATTTCGTCAGGACGCTTGGTATGCACCGCGTGTACAACAGTGCCTTCATGAACATGCTCATGACCGAGGAGAACGCCAAATACCGCAAGACCATCAAGAACGTGCTGGAATTCAACCACGAAATCCTCAAGCGGTTCGTCAATTTCATGAACAACCCGGACGAGAAGACCGCGGTCGCCCAGTTCGGCTCGCAGGGGAAGTATTTCGGCGCCTGCGTGCTGCTCTCCACCATGCCCGGCCTGCCGATGTTCGGCCACGGCCAGATCGAGGGGTACCACGAAAAATACGGCATGGAGTACAAGCGCGCCTACTGGGACGAGCAGGTGGATGAGGGGCTGGTACGCGGACACGAGATGTGGATCTTCCCGCTGCTGCGCCGCCGCTGGCTCTTCTCCGGATCGGAGAACTTTGTCCTCTATGACTTCCACGCCGGGGAGCGCGTCGATGAAAACGTGTTCGCCTATTCCAACCGGGTCGGCGAGCATCGGGCGCTGGTGCTGTACCATAACAGCCATGCGACAACCGCCGGCTGGATCAGGGAATCGGTGCCGTTTCTCGCTGCCGGTGAAGGAGAAGGGGGGCGGCATGACAGGACGTCGCTTGCCGACGCGCTGGTCGCGCCCGATGAAAAGGATTGCTACCTGGCTTTCCGGGACCAGACGGAAGGGGTGGAATACCTCCGCTCGACGCGTGAGCTGCGTGAAAAGGGGCTGTATGTCGAACTCGGCGAGTACCAGTTCCATGTGTTCATGGATTTCCGGGAAATCCGCGACGATCTGAAGGGTTCCTGGGGGCAGCTGTACAGCCAGCTGAACGGCATCGGCGTTGATTCGCTTGAGGAAGAGCGCAAGCAGCTGCAGTTTGCGGAGTTGAATGCCGCCTTCCGCACCGTCTTCGACCTGCTTGCCGAGGACAGAACAACGGGAGAAAACGCCGCAACAGATGCGGAGCTGCAGCGGGCGATTGACCTGTTTTTGAAGAGTGCCGATGCGGATGAACCGGCGGCGAAATCGGTCGTCAAACCGGGCAGCGCTGCCGGGAAAGGCAAACGGAAGATCGCCCGGAAGAAAAGCGTCGCGGTCGATATGTTTGCCCGTTTTGCCGGACTTGCCGTTCACAAGACAACAGCGAGTGATGCCCGTTCACTGCAGCTTCGGCTGACCGCCGGTTTTTCCGATCAGGCCGCCCAAAACCTGCTGCTGGCATGGCTGGTTCTCCGTGAGACGTCGATTGACCCGGTCAGCCGGGGGCTTGACTACACGCTGCGGAAGTTTCTGCAGCGGGAAGGCGATCCCGGATTCAGCAGCCGCGCTGTCGGGCTGCTCACCGCGCTGCTCCAGTGGTGGCGGTCCGAGGAGCGGGATTCTGCTGCGAGTGCTCTGAAACAGATGCAGGGATTATTTGAACTTGAAGCGTGCCAGGCATTTTTGCTGCATCATGAGAGCGAAGGTGTCGAATGGTTCAACAAGGAGCGTTTCGAGGAGCTGTATGAGTGGCTGGCACTGCTTCAATTGGTAGAAGGCTGCACCGGAGCTGTTGCTGCCCGGGTTGTTTCCACGAGGATGGGGGAGGCGGATCGCGCCATCGCCCAGGGTGTGAAGCTGGCCCAGGATGTCGGCTATCGCAGCAGGCCTTTTGCCGGGTTGCCGGAGAAGGTTGTTGTCAAACGGACGCCGCCGGTTAAAAAACAGGTGAAATGATGCGGCTACTGCATGCAATTTTGGTGAGATAGGTGAAGCTAAAAGAAACCGCTTGTATCGGCAGATGTCGATGGGCGGTTTTTTGATTTTTGTGAGGTTGCTTTTATAAGTAACCAGTATCCTATATAGGTAACAAGTTACTTATATATGGAAACCGTTGATTAACGAGTTATGTGAGGAAAACAATTGGAAACATTAATAGTGATTCTGGTGGTAACAGCTATCGCTGAGACAATAATGAACAGCCGATGGATGCCGTTTTATTTTCTGAAAGGAATCCCCCTGTTCAAAAAGTCGGTTTCCTTTGCTGAACCTCCTTATTTGTCACCTGACAATCTTACGACCCAATTCAGCCAAGGCATAGTTACACCAATACTATTCTACCCACTCGGCAAAGATCTAATCGCCTTTAGAGAATCTCTACTCAGCTTCAGACTGTTTCATTATACGCCGGTGATGCATGGCCTAATTCGCGTTGATCATGAACAACGTCAAACAGTAGTAACAGGCTATGCTAACTGGTTCGCATTGCTATTTGCTATCACGTTTCCAGCAGGTTTTATTAGTAACTCACCTGAAAAGAGCGAGTCTGGTTTTATTTTTTTATTTTTGCTCATTCTCTTCGGAACACTTTATGTCATTCAGTACGTCCGTTTTACTAAAATCATAGAGGCAATCAAAGAAGCGTCATCCAAACCATCTGGACTTGAACCAACGGCACAGCCCGAGTCGATATTAAATGCACCAATTAACAATAAATTACTGGTAGTAATCGTTGCTATTATCCTGATTGTTTGGCTGATTCCAATGTTGATTGCCGCCTTTGATAGAGATTTGTTCTTGAAGCTTACTTCTTTGTTTTAAACTACTGGCCAATAGAGTTGAGATGTGAAGCAGACACATAACCCGCGGCGGCACGCGGTCTTCGCTTCGCTCCGCCGGTGCGCCGCAGTCCCGTTGTACGAAAGAGAAGAAAATGAAAAAGAACATACTGACGATTTTCCTGCTGCTCCTTTTTGCCGGAGTTTCTTTCGTGGCTGGCGTCCGTGTCGGACAGAATAAAGGACTCGATGTATATTTCAACCAGGACGTAACTGCTACCGCAACATTGCTAGGGGCCAAGATCAAGACTCTTGAAATGATCAAAAAAGGCGAAATTGATAGGGCAGGGGAATACATTGAAAAGTTTGTGGACAATGACCTTGGCTACCTTGGCGTCAGCACCCAAAACAAACTCTTAAAAGACAAGAAGCAAGTTCTGGAGGCGATGCAGCAGGCAAAATCTTACAGAGAGACATTTCCCGGCCATACAGTCAATTCGACAATGAGTTCGGGCGTCGTAAATGCTTTTAAGCAGGTAGAGAGATAATCGCGTATAACACTCGGCTAGACCAGTCGGCGATAAAACCGCCTCTGGTCAGCCTCAAGCCGGTGAATCGCCCCTAGTTTTCTAGACACTCCTGAGTTATACAGAAATAACCTCAGGAGGCATGTATGAGTAGCAAGCGTTACACAGAAGAATTCAAAATCGAAGCGGTCAAACAGGTAACTGAGCGTGGGCACGGCATTTACAGTGTCGCCAACCGACTCGGTGTAACCCACATGAGCCTTTACGCCTGGATTCAACGCTACGGTAAACAACCGCCCCCGAACGCTTCAATCACCGATCAGCAAGCCGAGATCAATCGTCTCAAGGCTGAACTGCAACGGGTTACGGAAGAACGAGATATCCTAAAAAAGGCCACCGCGTACTTCGCCAAAGAGTCCCTGTGAGGTACGCGTTCATCAAGGAGCATGAGTATTAGTTTCCTGTTCGTACCCTGTGCCGGATGATGGGAACAAATAGGGACACTCCCCATTTGTTTGGTTGTCCTTCTCATTTTTTTGCTGTATTAATCATTCCATGCCAAGAATTGCACGTGTCATAGCCACCGGGTATCCGCATCACATCACACAACGCGGCAATAACCGCGCTACAGTCTTTTTCGATGACGAAGATTGCCAGACTTACCTGAAATTGCTGTCTGGATATGCAGAAAAACACCACTTTCAAATTTGGGCCTATTGCCTTATGGACAACCATACGCATTTGCTAGCCGTGCCGGAGGTGGAAACCTCTCTCGCACGGGGTATCGGCTTGACAAACCAAGTGTATACACAATACCTTAACCGTAAATTGAATCAATCCGGGCGAATCTGGCAAAATCGCTTTTTCTCGTGCGTGGTCGAAAACAATCAATATATCTGGGCGGTGGCACGGTATATCGAACGCAATCCCTTGAAGGTCGGCCTGCTGGAAAATGCAGAGGCATATCGCTGGTCCAGTGCCAAAGCTCATATGACGGGAGCGAACGATGCCCTTCTAGGTGCAACATCATGGCTTTCTCCTGAGGAGCAAAGCACGTATGCCGAATTTGTCGTAACAGAGGATGAAGAAACCGATAATGCCATCCGCAGAGCGACCCGCACCGGTAGGCCATTTGGATCGGAAGATTTTGTAGATTTGCTGGAGTTTCAGATGAAGCAGCCTTTAAAAGCCAAGAAAAGAGGACGCCCTTTCAAAACAAATGGGGAGTGTCCCTAATTATCCGTTGTTAAAGATCATTATTTTAAAACGAATATACACCTCATCTCAGCAAGGAATGGCGACCATGATCAAGATACTCGCAATTAATGGTTCGTACCGGGATGACGGCATAACCGATCAAACCGTCGAGGCCTTGGCACAGGCTGCAGTGGCGGCTGGTGCCGAAGTCGAGACGATTCTTCTCCGGGAATACCCGATCGAGTTTTGCACTAATTGCCGGGCATGCACCCAGCAACCCGGTGCGGCACCGGGGGAGTGCGCTATCCATGACGGCATGCAGGCATTGATCGACAAGATCGAGCGGGCGGATTGTTATATCCTTGCTTCACCGACGAACTTTGGCTCCGTCACGGCCCTCTTTAAACGCTTTATGGAACGGTTGGCGGTGTATGCCTACTGGCCGTGGGATATGAATGGACCGCAGTTCAGAAAAGCGCAGGCGCCAAAGAAAAAAGCGCTGCTGGTCTCCTCGTGTGCGGCGCCGGGGATCTTAGGGCGCTGGCTGTTCGGAACCGATAAGCAACTTAAATTGACGGCGAAGACGATCGGCGCCGAAGGCGTTGGCACTCTCTTCACCGGCATGATCGCCAAGGAACAGCACCCGAAGCTGCCGGAAGGTGTGCGGAAAAAGATCAAAGATTTGGCAGGAAGACTGGTTTAAGCAGAAATGAGGAAAAAGAATCAGGCTAACCAGTCGATAACAGTAAGGGAGGGGATGCGTACGAATTCGCGGGTGTTATTGGTGACGAGGGGAATTCCCAACGATTCGGCATGGGCAGCAATCAACATGTCCATAGCACCAACAGGCGTGCCCGCCTTTTCCAGGGCCGCGCGGATATTACCGTAGGCATGGGCCGCTTCGTCGCCAAAAGGAACAATTTCCAATGGGATGATGAACTCGTCAAGGGCCCTGGAATTTTTTTCCTGGTGTGCGCTCTTGGCAACTCCATAACGCAACTCTGAAAGTGTAATGGAAGAAATACCGATATCACCGATTTGATATTCCAGAAAGCGCTTGAGCACGGCAATCGGCTGCTGTTTGATAATGTATATGCAGATATTGGTGTCGAGCATCAGCTTCATCAGAAGCTCTCCCGCTTGTCCAGTTCGGGTTGTACGCGCTCCGCCATGAAATCGCCGGAAAACTTTTTCAGGCTGCCGAACAGGGAATTCCACGAATCACTGCGGGGAATCAGCTGGACGACGTTGCCGCTCTTTTTTATGAATACTTCGCTGTCGTCGAAGCGAAACTCTTTGGGCAGCCTGACAGCCTGACTCTGTCCATTTTGAAATATCTTGGCCGTTTTCATCTCCAGCCTCCGTAAAAATATATATTTGGAGTATATATTTACGTTCCTGCATTGGCAAGAAATATTTCAGCTGTGAAACCGTACTATCGACAAACCGAACACCAATCCGGACAACAACCGCAGAACGGAGAAAGGCCGACAATCATGTCGGCCTTTCTCCGTTTTACAGCATATCGTTCTGTCTATCAGGCGAATGGGTTCCTGATCGTGATCGTCTGATCGCGACGCGGTCCGACCGATACCAGCACGATCGGGCAGCCGGCCAGTTCTTCCAGGCGCTTTACGTACGATTTGGCGGTTGCCGGCAGCTCTTCAAATGTTTTGGCCTCGGTAATGTCCTGCTTCCACCCGGGGAGCTCTTCGTAGACCGGCTGGCATTTTTCGAACAGTTCCAGCTGGGCCGGCAGGGTCTCCAGGGCTTTCCCGTCAAGTGTGTACCCGGTGCAGACCTTGATCGTGTCGAATTCCGACAGCACGTCGAGCTTGGTCAGGGCGATGCCGGTCAGGCCGTTCACACGGACGGCATAGCGGATCACCATGGCATCGAACCATCCGCAGCGCCGCGGGCGGCCGGTCGTGGCGCCGAACTCGCCGCCGATCCTGCGCAGCTCTTCGCCAAAATGGTCATTCAGCTCGGTCGGGAAAGGGCCGCTGCCGACGCGGGTCACATACGCCTTCGATATGCCGATGATCTCGTGGATCTCGCGCGGGCTGACCCCGGAACCGGTACAGGCGCCGCCGGAACAGGTCGATGACGAGGTGACAAAGGGATAGGTGCCGTGGTCGATATCGAGCAGTGTCCCCTGGGCGCCTTCAAAGAGCGCCTTCTTGCCGGCCTTGAGATCGTTGTTGAGGATCAGGGCGGTGTCGGCGACGTAACGGCGCAGGACGTCCGCATACCCCTGGTACTCGGCGAAGGTTTCGTCGTAATTGCAGGGGGGCTCTCCCAGGAATTTTTCCAGCAGGAAGTTCTTTTCAACCAGGAACTCCTTCAGTTTGCGGGCAAAGGTGTCGGCGTCGATCAGATCCATCAGGCGGATGCCGCGGCGGCCGATCTTGTCTTCGTAGCAGGGGCCGATGCCGCGGCCGGTGGTGCCGATCTTCCTGTCGCCGCTCTGCGCTTCACGGGCGATATCGATCCGCTTGTGGTACGGCATGATGATGTGCATCGATTCGGACAGCAGCAGGCAGGCATCGTCCTTGATCCGTCCCGATTCCTTCAGCTTGGTGATCTCCCTGATGAACACCTCGGGGTCGAGGACGACTCCGTTGCCGATGATGCAGCGCTTACCTTCGTGCAGGATGCCGGAAGGAATCAGGTGCAGAACGATTTTCTCGTTGCCGACCACCAGCGTATGCCCGGCATTGTTGCCCCCCTGATAGCGGACGACATCATCAGCATGTTCAGTGTAAATATCGACGACTTTACCCTTGCCCTCATCGCCCCATTGGGCGCCAACAACGACTACGTTTGCCATGTTCAGTTTTCTCCCTGGCTTTCTTCGATATAGTTCATAAGTCCCGGCCGGGCAAGCATGCCCTTCTCAACCGGGATGATGCATCCATCAAGGCTGCGGACGGCCCGGTACGACTCCCGGTCGTCACCGATGACCAGCATGCAGCGGATATTCATTTTCTGTGCATATTCCAGTGACTGGGCATAGTCGCGGCGGATGATGTCCCGGGCGGTCGTATACCCGAGGGCGCGGAGCTGGCGGGCTGTCTGCAGCACGTTCCGCCGGTCGCTGCCGGTGTTGAAGAGCAGAAAATCGGTAGCGGCAAACCCCTGCAGCTCAGGCTTCCGTTCGACCGTCTGCAGCAGATTGAGCAGATTGAAGGTGAACCCGGTCGCCGGAGCATCGAAGCCGTACCGGCCGATCAGGTTGTCGTACCTGCCGCCGCTGCAGACCGGTTCGCCAAAACCGGTGACAAAGCCTTCGAAGGTGATGCCGGAGTGATAGTCGAGTCCCCGCGTTTCTCCCAGGTCAATGGAAAGATAATCGGTCACGCCATGGATATCGAGGATTTCCAGTACCTGCTGCAGGTTATCGAGAGCGGCGCGTGAGCGGGGATTGGAGACGATTTCCTTTGCCGTTGCCAGCACGTTTCGTCCGCCGAAGAGGCGGGGGAGAGCGTGCAGTTCGCGCGCGGATTCGGGAGATACCGGGTGTTCTTTGAGCAGGGATGCAACGGCCGAACTGTCTTTGCGTGACACCGCCTCACGCAGCTGTTGAAGCGGCTCGCCGCTTAAGCCGGAAGCCTGAAAGACCCCCTGGCAGAATTCGACCTGGCCGAGATCGACCGTGAAGTTGTCCAGTCCCAGTTCCTGCATCGCCTCAATCGCCATGACAACCATCTCGGCATCGGCCTCGGGTGAGTCCAGGCCGATCAGTTCGACACCGGTCTGGAATATCTCGCGGCTGCGACCGGCCTGGATTTCGGTCTGGCGCAGCACCCGTTCGCTGTAGCTGATACGGTGCGGCAGCGGCAGGGCGGTCATGCGAGTCGCGGCAATACGTGCTATTTGCGGGGTTATATCGGGAGGCAGTGCCAGCAGTCTGCCCGACTGCCGATCGTCAAAGCGATAGGTTCTGCCTTTCAGCTCTTCGCCCATGCCGGTTGCCAGTACATCTTCATACTCAAGCCGGGGGGTGATGATGCGCCGGAAACCCCACAGTTCGAAAACGCGCAGCAGTCGATCTTCGATGGTGCCGATTTTTGCGGCCGCTTCCGGCAGGAAATCACTGACGCCTCTCGGGAGGGCTATGTCGCTGGGTGATAGAAGCATACATCCTTGCTGAATCTACAGGTTAGGTGCGTCAATGTACCGCTTCAGGGGAGCCGGGATTTCAACAAACGGTCGATTGTCTCAAAATCCGGTAGCCATGTCAAAGTAAAAGGCTACTTGGTGCTTTCGGTAGCCGGAACTATGTCATTCGGCGCGGACGCCGGGACACTGGACGGTGCAACGGTACTGTTTGGCATCGGGGCCTGTGCGGGGGCTTCATCGGCCGGAGCCGGTACAGGTGCGCTCGGGGCGGACTTCTCTGTCGTCCCGCCCGGTTTCGGCGAGCCGTCATGAGTTGAAGCCGGTGCGCCGCCAACTGCTGCGCCGCCCTTTGCCTGCTTGCCGTCGGAAAACTTGACCAGCGATGTTATCTCGTCAAACAATTTGCCGTAGATTTCCGGTTCAGGAGTTTCCCGGAGCAGCCAGTCGCTTTTTTTCTGCTCAAGGGTACGGCGTATCCCGTCGAGTGACTTGAAGCGCACCACTGTTTTTCGGGACAGATTGGCTTCAGATTCGCTGAAATCGGGGTACTGTAGGTTGGCCAGCGGGTAGTAGGTCAACAACCGGCCGCGGAAATTCGGGTATTCCCACAGAACCGTGCCGTCGGGACCGATGATCTGGGCCGTCATCGTCAAAAAGTTATAATCGGTTTCAAGCGATGTCAGCAGATTGCTGGAAAAGATCTTGCTTGTTCTGGTCAGTCCGCTGACGACTATTACCAAAACGGCGTCGAGGCGGTTTTTCTTTATGTAGGCGCCAATTTCATCATTCTTCCAGAAATATTTGTTGTACAGAATGCCGGCATCGTCGCGCTTTTCGCGTCGCGCCGTCAGTGAACCGAATAACTGCTTCGGCTCATCAGCCAGCAGGGTGACCGCATAAAAGCTGCCGGTGGCCTGGAGTTTCCGGATGAGCAGCGGCTCGTATTTCCGGTTCAGCTCGGCGACGAGCGGAATCAGGAGCTCCTTTTGCGGGTGGGTAATGTCGGAATCAGCATCGACGAAAATCGGTGCGACCCCGAGTACCTTGACTTTTTCTGCGAAATTTTCGGCCGGGATATTGTAATAATTCTGGGCGCAGCCGAGCATGGTGCCGGCCGCAAGAAATAAAACAACGACGAATCGTTTCATGAGAAACCTCCGTGTGACAGTAATTTGAGTAGAACGTATATCAGAAAGCAGGCCCGTTTTCTACTCAATTTGAGTGCCGGACCGGGAGGTGCGGCCGCGCTCCGTGTACTCAAATCTATTGACAAAATACGGCGTTATTTCGTATCGTCAGGCAACGAACCTGCTTATCGAGAGTGGTGGAGGGAAAAGGCCCTGCGAAGCCACAGCAACCGGTCATTATGACGCCAGGTGCTAAATCCTGCCGAAAGGCAAAGATGAGAGGTGTGCTGTGCTGCTTTACCAGCCCCTTCTCATATTGATGCGAAGGGCTTTTTATGCCAGAGAACTACATCACGGAACAGTCAAAAACCTTTGAATCCGGCATCCGTCTGGACAGCGGGCGGATTCTTGCTCCGATCACGCTGGTGTATGAAACCTACGGCACGCTCAATGAACCGGGAACCAATGCCATCCTGGTAGAACATGCCTGGACCGGCGATGCGCATCTGGCCGGAAAGCGGAACGAAGCGGAAACCAAGCCCGGGTGGTGGGATGCCATCGTCGGTCCCGGACGTCTGCTGGATACGGACCGTTATTTTATCATCTGCTCGAATGTCATCGGCTCCTGCTTCGGCTCTACCGGCCCCACCTCGATCAATCCCAAAACAGGGAAGCGTTATAACCTCACCTTTCCGGTCGTCACGATCCGCGACATGGTCCGCGCCCAGAAACTGCTGATCGACGCCCTCGGCATCAAGCGGCTGCTGACGGTCGTGGGGGGGAGCATGGGTGGGATGCAGGCACTGGAGTGGGCGACGCAGTATCCGGACAGCATTTCCTCTGCCATTGTCCTGGCCACGACTCCGCGCCCCTCGCCGCAGGCGATATCGCTCAATGCCGTCGCCCGCTGGGCAATTTTTAACGACCCCACCTGGCGCAAGGGTGAATACAAGCACAATCCCAAGGACGGCCTCGCCCTGGCCCGCGGCATCGGCCATATTACCTTTCTTTCCGATGAATCGATGAATGCCAAATTCGGGCGCCGTTTTTCTGCCCGGGACGGCAAGTTCGACTTCTTCGGCCAGTTCGAGGTGGAGCGCTACCTGAACTACAACGGCTACAATTTTGTCGATCGCTTCGACGCCAACTCTTTCCTCTATCTGGCCAAGTCACTCGACCTCTACGATGTCGCCTGGGGATATGAATCGATGGCGGAGGCCTTCAGCCAGGTTCAGGCGCCAATCCAATTCTATGCGTTCAGCTCCGACTGGCTCTATCCACCCTATCAGACAGAAGAGATGGTGACCTGCCTCACGGAACTCGGAAAAAATGTCGAATATCACCTGATAACGTCGTCGTACGGTCACGACGCCTTTCTGCTGGAACATGAAACCTTTGCCCCGCTGGTGCGGGATTTTCTCGGGCGGATCTGACAGAGTGAACAGTTCGGAAAAGAAAAAACCGTGGGTTGAATTCAGGGACAATCAGCTGTTCAGGAAGCTGCGCCATGGCGTCGGCAAGGCCATTGCCGACTTTGGACTGATCGAGGCGGGCGACCGGATCGCGGTGGCGGTTTCCGGCGGCAAGGATTCCTACACGATGCTGCTGCTGCTGGAGGATCTGCGCCGGAGGGCTCCGGTGCCGTTTGAACTGGTTGCGGTCAATATCGATTCAGGCTACCCCGGCTACCGCACCGATGTCATCGAAGAATTTTTCCGGAAGAACGATTTTTCCTACCGGATGGTGCCGAGCGAGCATTATGCCATCATCAAGGAAAAGCGCCGTCCCGGCTCCTCCTACTGCTCCATCTGCTCACGCCTGAAACGGGGGGCTCTCTACGAAACGGCCCAAACGCTGGGATGCAATAAACTGGCGCTCGGCCATCACCAGGATGATTTTGTCGAGACCCTGCTGCTGAACCAGTTTTTTGTCGGTTCGCTCAAGTCGATGTCCGCGTCGATGCTGGCTGACAACGGCGTCATCACCGTGATCAGGCCGCTCGTGTATCTTGCCGAAGAGGAAATCAGCACATTTTCCCGTGAAGCGGAACTGCCGGTAGTTTGTTGCTGCTGCCCCGTCTGCGGCACGGCAGACATGCAGCGTAAAAGGATGAAGCGGCTGCTCACGGAGCTGCAGGCCGATATTCCGCATGTCAAGAGCAGCCTGCTTAAAGCCCTTTCAAATGTTCACCCCCGCCATCTGCTTGACCCTTCGCTGCACCGGAATGCGACCTGCGTCGGAAAAACAGCCGTCCTTCAAGCCACTTCCGCTCCTCCTCCCGACCCGGATTCCCAGATCTGCCAGCACGTCGAGCACTGAATACCAGCCGCTGACGGCTACAACTGCTACACCTGCGATCATGATTGCTTCCATATGTCCTCCTCCACTTTTACAATGGGAGGAGTATAGCAGGGGACTGCGACAGGATATGTCATTTTGGGACGGGGTTGAAACACGTTCGACGAATTAATGCTCGCCGGTGCCTTGAACGGTCGGACGTGAAGAGGGTAAAAGGTTTGCGGTGGGGGTGCGTGGTGGAGGCGTGTTTGGATCAGGGTTCGCCGCGTTCGGCCTCTCCTGACAGCATGACGAGATCGACACGCCGGTTCTTGGCACGCCCCTCGGGGGTGGCGTTGTCGGCAAGCGGCCGGAATTCGGCATATCCTGTCGCTGAAATCTTGTTGGGATCGATGTCAAAGTTTCTCAGCAGATATTTCAGGCCGTTCGTTGCGCGCGCAGTTGACAGCTCCCAGTTGGAAGGGAATTGAGCCGTACTGATCGGGACGTTGTCGGTATGTCCTTCAAGCCGCAGCGGGTTATTGTACTGGGTCATCACTTCGGCAATGGTATTGATCAGTTCATACGCCTCAGGCTTGATGCTTGCCTGGCCGGAATTGAAAAACCCGGCTTCCTTAAGGCTGACGATCAGCCCCCGCCGGGATATTTCAAGGGTTACCTTGGATTGCGCACCCTGTTTGACAAGGTACGCCTCGACCGCCGATTTTATCTGGCGAAAATCCTTCTCTTCCGCCCGCATCTTTGCCTGACCGCTCCGTGTCCTGCCGATCGGCGCCACTTTTATCTCCGGCTTGAGTGAAGGAATTACGGTGATTGCCTGCGAAGGGATTACGTTGACTTTGGGTGCTGATGCGCCGGCGGTTGCCATGCCGAAGGATTGCTGGATAGCCTGCATGACCTCTTCGACCTTCTTCTTGTCGCTCTGCCCCATCGCGTACAGAACGACGAAGACGGCAAACAGCAGCGTGATGAAGTCGGCGTATGAAACGAGCCAGCGCTCGTGGTTGGCGTGCTTTTCCGGTTCTTTTTTCAGTGCCATGGCAGGTTAGTGGCCGCCCACGTAGGCCATCAGCTTTTGCTCGATAAAGTGGGGATTCTCGCCGTTCTGGATCGCAATGAGCCCCTCCAGGATCATGACACGCCGCAGCACTTCTTCCTTCATCCGTATTTTTATCTTGTTGCCGATCGGGAGGCAGATGATGTTGGCGACAATAAGGCCGTAGATGGTGGCGACGAAGGCGACGGCAATACCCCCCCCGAGTTTGGACGTATCGGAAAGATTGGCCATGACGTGGATCAGGCCGAGAACAGCCCCGATAATGCCGATCGTCGGCGAATATCCGCCCGCCGCCTCGTAGAACTCGACACTGTGCTTGGTGTGATCCTCGTAGGCCATGATATCCGCCTCAAGCGTTTCGCGCAGCTTTTGGGGGTCGATGCCGTCAACCACCAGCGATATCCCCTTCTTGATGAACGGGTCCCGGACGGACTGGGCTTCCTGCTCCAGCGAAATCAGGCCGTTGCGCCGGGCTTTGGTGGCATAGTTGATAATGTCCTTCACCACCTGCTCATGGTCAACCTTAGCGGGAAGAAACGCGATCTTGACGTTTTTCAGTGCGCTTATGATCGCTGGCAGCGGGAAAGAGACAAATGTAGCACCGAAAGTGCCCCCCAGCACGATCATTGCCGCAGTTGGCTGTATCAGAGCAGATATGTGGACACCCTCGATCGCGGCACCGCCAAAAATGGCGCCGAAACCCATGACCAACCCTATTATGGTTGCTAAATCCATACGCTAGTAATCCCGACTGTGGAATGGAATGTGGTTACGCTCACCAGGAAAATCCGGGGAGGCATTGTCCTGCAGTCCCCTGGACCGATCAAACCGACCGGACGTGGAGCGGCCGAGATAACGCCGGGCCGCCGGAACTGCCGCCCGGCGCGCAATCCTGGCACGAAAGGCGACGACACGGCCTATGATGGTGCTGGCCCGGTCAACAACAATATACCGGTTACCGTTAAAGAGAGTAATGACGGTGTCCGGAGTTTCCTCGATACAGACAATGTGGTCCGGATTCAGGTACATCCGCTGTTTATCCAGACGTGTCACTGCGATCATGGTAACCCCGACAGAATGATGAGTATTTTTCTATAAATATCAAAAGACGAATAAGGTCAAGAACTTTTTGCTCTTTTACCGCTTTGGAAGGCCCCTGGTCAGATCATGGCATCGATCGCGTCAAAGTCGATATAGCGTTCCGCAATCGAGTTGATAAGATTGATCTTTTCCAGATCCTCGGGGCCGATTTTTGAGACATGTTCACGCAATTGGTAGAATATTTCCGAGGAGGTCTCTTTGATGCGTATATACGGGATGTTGCTGTCATCCAGAATCCGCTGGGTTATGCTGGAGACCGGTACGTGACCGGCGATAATAAGCCCGGCAAGGCGCGCCTTGTATTCCGGAATATGGTGCAGTGCGGATGCCGTAACGAGCAGCTCGTCTCGCGAACTGGTCACTATCAGCAGGGTAGACTCTTCCAGGTGGTCAATGACTATCTGCGAAGATGCCGCACCGAGCTGAATCGTATGGCAGAGGCGGCTCCGTTCGGCTGAATCGCCGTTAAGCGGCAGGTCAAGAAGCTCGGAAATATGATGCAGGGTCGGATCTGCGAGGGTCGGAAGGTAGTCAAAAGCGCTCGTGACCATGATGCCGCTTCCGGCAAAAGCTTTAACAAGATAGCCGAGCGTATTCACCCTTTTTTCCGGAACCAGTTTGTTGGCCATGATGATGCGCACATCGGCCTTTTCCCGCTTGTAGAGCGCCAGGTTGAGTTCGACAGCATCGATAACATTGCCGATTCCGCCTCCGGTCACCAGCAGTACCGGTGCATTCAGTTCGGCAGCTATCATGGCATTATTCATGCCGACTACCGAACCGACGCCGCCATGACCGGCACCCTCGATAATCAGGAAATCGTACTTCTTCTCCAGTTCGTCGCAGGCCGCCCTTATCGCCCTGCGCGGCTCCCCCGGTTCTATTTCGCCGTCGAGAAACCGGCGCGTTGTTCCCGGGGAAAGCGTCACCGGAGACATGAGGGTAACGTCTTCCTCAACGCCGAAAACGCTGGAGAACATGGCGGCATCCTTGTCGACGATCGTCCCGTTAAACTCGATCCATTTGGGACCGATCGGCTTCATGAATCCGACCCTGCCGTACTTCTTTCGAGCCAGATGCATCAACGAAAGACTGATGGTCGTCTTGCCGCAATGCTGGCCTGTCGCCCCGATAAAAATCTTTCTGCACATGGCTGAGCTTCTCCAGTCCTGATTCAAAGTGGCGTTGCAATTTTCTCAAAGTAGTCGTCAAAGGCATCTTCGCCGGTATTAAAACGTATGAAACGAACGCCCATGCCGCTTTTCTTGACCAGATGGAAGAGGTTCGGCGGTACTTTCTTCGCCCACATGACGCGCGCTTCCAGCTCGACCCTGCCTCCTTCCGGGAGGTCAAACTCGATCAGTATCCTGGTGTTGGGAGTTATGATGTTGGGGGATTTGATAAACATGCCGGTCATGGAGATGTCTTCCGTGAAGGCGACCCTGACGGCTTCATCGATGCCAAATCGAATGGTAATGCGTTTCTTTATGCGTCTGATGTCCCGCTTGTCTGCCACTCCGGCTCCCCCTGGAAGAACAGGCTGCATGCCTGCCGGACACCATGCCAGAAATATACCATAACTTCAATAAATAGGAGAGTAAGCACGAAAAAATGTCATCAACGCCGGTCACTCCTGCGTCAATCCCTTATAATCAGGTTACGCTTGGTAACAATCTGATTTTATGCCATAAAAGCATGGAATATCGGCTCTGACGCACTAAAATAGAATTGACAGAGCTGCGGCAATCATCTACTTTGACACAAAGCTGGGGGAGTTTCGACTGAGAGCGGCACAAGCCGCGACCCTTCGTACCTGATCCGGGTAATGCCGGCGTAGGGAAGCGCGACCGATTGATGTATTAAACAAGCCGCTTCTGCGGTTTTTTTTGTTTAGTAGGTTAGATGTTGTTTTCGGCGGATTTTTGCAGAGAATATCATCTTTAACGCAATTGTCCTGCTTATCAGGGTCAGGAGGGTACCATGCAGATTTTGTTGAACGGCGATTTTGTGGAGACGGCGGAGGGGGCCACGGTCGAGAGTCTGCTGCTGCAGCTCGGGATCGGCCGAGAACGGGTGGCGGTGGAGGTGAATGCCGGCATCGTTCCGAAGGCCGGCTATGAAAAACAGCTTCTTTCGGATGGCGATAAGATAGAAATAGTCCATTTTGTTGGCGGAGGATAACCGGTATGACACAGAGTGCGGACAAATTGATTATTGGCGGCCGGGAATTCACGTCACGCCTGATGGTGGGTACCGGTAAGTATGCCAGTTTTGAACAGACCGCCCGGGCGCTCGAAGCTTCCGGGGCGGAGATTATTACCGTTGCGGTGCGGCGGGTTAATCTCGATCGCAGCAAAGAGTCGCTGCTCGATTACATCGACCTCAAAAAGTACACCCTGCTTCCCAACACCGCCGGCTGCTACACGGCTGACGATGCGGTGCGCACCTGCCGTCTGGCACGTGAAGCCGGCATGTCGGATTTCGTCAAGCTGGAAGTCCTGGGAGACGAAAAAACCCTGTTCCCGGACAACGAAGAACTGCTCAAAGCCGCTAAAATACTGGTGTCGGAGGGCTTTACCGTCCTCCCCTACTGCAGTGACGACGTGATCGTCTGCAAAAAACTGGAAGATCTCGGCTGCGCCGCGGTTATGCCGCTGGGCGCTCCGATCGGCAGTGGGCTCGGCATCCGCAACCCGTACAATATCCGCATCATTCTGGAAAACGTCAGCGTGCCGGTTATTGTCGACGCCGGAGTCGGATCGGCCTCCGATGCCGCCATCGCCATGGAGCTCGGCTGCGCCGGGGTCCTCATGAACACCGCCATCGCCGGCGCGCAGGATCCGATCGCCATGGCGGAAGCGATGAAGCTGGCGGTGATCGCCGGCAGATTGTCGTTCAAGGCCGGACGTATTCCCCGCAAACTCTACGCCAATGCCTCCAGTCCGCTGGATGGAATGATTGGTTAAATCCCTTACCCCGATGCGGCCCGCCGATTTCAGCCTCTATCTGATCACCGACCGGCAGCAGACGGGTGGCAGGCCCTTGGCAGAGTTGGTACGCCGGGCGCTTGAGGGGGGTGTCAGGGCTGTCCAGTTGCGTGAGAAGGATCTTTCCGGCGCGGCGCTGTTCCGGTTGGCCGTGGAGCTGAGATCCATCACCTCGGACTTTGACGCCCGCCTTATCATCAACGATCGTCCCGATATCGCACTGGCGGCAGGTGCCGATGGAGTCCATATCGGCGTCGGCAGCCTCCCGGTGGCCGCTGCCCGCCGGGTGATGGGTGAGGGGAAGATAATCGGCTACTCAGCTCACGGCATCGGTGAAGCTCTGCGCGCGCAGGCCGACGGCGCCGATTTCGTCACGTTCGGACCGTTGTACCATACCCCCTCCAAGGCGGCCTATGGTGAACCGTGTGGTGTCAAAAAAATGGCAGAAGCTGCCTCAGCCCTTGATATTCCTGTTATAGCCCTTGGGGGAATTTCCCCGGCAAACATCACCGAAGCGCTCTCTGCCAATGTTCAGGGGGTCGCTGTTATTTCGGCGCTGCTGGCCGCCGCCGACCCGCGCGCCGCCGCCGCATCCCTGCTGAAAAAGATCGAAGAGTATGCCCGACACTCCTGACGCACGAATCCACCCACAACTTCATATCAACTCCTATGGGGGTTATCTGCGCCGCCGCTTCGGCTGCCGGGTCAGCAAGGTCAACGTGGACGCCGGCTTCACCTGCCCCAATCGTGACGGCAGCAAGGGGGTCGGCGGATGCATTTACTGCAACAACGTGTCGTTTTCCCCCAAGGAGACCCAGGCGGCCGTGCCGCTGGAGGAGCAGATGGCGGCGGGCATGGCCTATCACCGCTCCCGGCTCGGCTCCGATAAATTCATCATTTACTTCCAGAAATACACCAACACCTACGGCTCGGTGGAACTGCTGTCGGACCTGTACCGCCGTGCCCTCAATCATCCGGATGTGATCGGTATATCGGTCGGTACGCGCCCCGACTCTCTAGACGATGAAGCGCTCGATCTGCTGACGGAGATAGCGCGGACAAAATACGTCTGTCTGGAACTGGGGTTGCAGTCGATGGATGACGCCATTCTGGATCGCATCAACCGTGGCCACACCCTGGATGATTTTATCGGTGCGGTCAATCGTGCCGCCGGTCGCAATTTTGACATCTGCGCCCACCTGATTCACGGCTTTCCGGGAGAGAGCAGGGCCCGGTTCCTGAAAACCGCCGAGCTGATGGCCGGCCTGCCGATCGATTCGCTCAAACTGCACCAGCTTCATGCAGTTGAAGGGACAGAACTGGCGGAGTTGTACCGGCGGGGGGAGTTTGCGCCGTTGACTCTGGAAGCATATGTCTCGGCGGTGGCGGATTTTCTGGAGCTGCTCCCGCCGCGGATATCCATCCAGCGTCTGTACGGCTCGGCTCCTCTGGAGATTTGCGTCGCCCCGCGGTGGGGGCTGAAGAACAACCAGATGTGGTATGCGATTGTCAACGAGTTGACCCGGCGCGGCAGTTGGCAGGGGTGTCGGGTGGCGGGGAATTAACCTCTCACCCGGTCTTCAGTGGTACCACGGAGGGGCGGGTGAGGGGAAACTTGGCTGGCGTTACACGGTCGGATCAATGCCCGGTCGAGATGCTCGCCTCTACGGCGAAGCGTTTGATTTTTCGGGTCGTTGTCTTGGGGAATTCGTCTTCGCGGATCGTAAACTTGCGCACCCGCTTGTATTCAGCCAGGCCGTTGCAGGCCTTCTGGACTTCCACCCGCAGCAGCGCTTCAACATCGGCCTCGCTCATCGGACAGTTGCCGTCAATCCGGCATTGAGTATCGAGCGCCTCCTGTTCCGGATAGATGATGGCGTGGATCTCCTCCGAGGCGGTGCCGACCCGGTGGCCATACACCATCACCTCGGCGATGAACCGGCTCTTGAGCAGCTCGTTTTCGACCTCTTCCGGATATACGTTCTTGCCGTTCGGGGTGACGATCAGGTTCTTGACCCGGCCGCTGATACTTAAAAAACCGTCCGGGCTGAGAAAACCGAGGTCTCCGGTGCGGTACCAGCCATCGGCAAGCACTTCTGACGTGGCCTGGGGATTCTTGTAATATCCCTGCATGACATTCGGCCCCCGGACCACGATCTCCCCAACTCCTTCTTCATTTGGCTCATCAATCCGTACCTGGACACGATCCAGCAGGCGTCCGATGGTGCCGAGACGCCTGGCCCCCGGCTGTTCCGCGCTGATGATCGGTGCTGTCTCCGTAATGCCGTACCCCTGGTAGATGGACAGACCGAATTCGGTCATGCCCCTGGCAATCGCCGGATCGAGCGCCGCCCCGCCGCTGATGAAGATCGTACCGGAACCGAAGGTCTTCCGCACTTTCGAGGTTACGATCGGCCGCGTGAGCGGGACCGAAAACAGCAGCCGCGTGAATTTTCCGGAGTTGATCTTCTTCGTTACCCTGTCGAGGATCATCCGGTATACGGCCGGAACAGCGAGAAAGAAGGTCGGTTTGACCTCCGCAAGATTTTCCCCCAGTTTTTTCAGCGATTCGCAGAAGGAAACCTTCCCACCGAGCGAGAGCGGCAGCAGTACTCCGCAGACCTGTTCGAAGACGTGGTTGATCGGCAGGAACGACAGGGTATGGATGCTGCTGTCGAGCCCGAAGTGCCCGGCGGCCCCCTTGAGGTTGGAGACGATATTGGCATGGCTGAGCATGGCGCCCTTTGAGCGCCCGGTCGTTCCGGAGGTGTACAGGATCACTGCCGTGTCGGTTTCGGATCGCGGCTTTTCGGGGAGCGGTGCGCTGTGGCAGAGCGCGTCAAGCGCCAGGAGTTTCCCCTCGCGAATGAGCCTGTTCCGGAGCTGTCCCACCGGGTCAAAAGGGTCTGCAGGTTCAGACTCCGCCCCCTGCCCGGAACTGGACGAACAAAACATGCGGTATGCCTGGCGGGCAAGCAGCTCCATCGTCGTACGCCGGTCTGCCGGCAGATTTACCGCAGCGACGAGTTCGCGCCACTCGCCGACCAGCGAGTCCAGCAGTTGAACAATCCGGGGGTCCGTACCGTCAGCTGCGGGCGGAGCAAGCGTCACGATATGTTCCAGAATCGGGATATCGGGAAATATTTCCAGGAGCAGATCTAGACAGGGAGGGGCGCTGAAAACGACACGGGCGTCACAATCGGTCAGGATATGCCTCAGCTCAGCCGATTTCAGCTCCTTGTCGATCGGGACCACCACGCCGCCGGCCTTGAGAATCCCCAGGTAGGCCGCAACCCATTGGGGGGACGAAGGCGCCAGCAGGGCGGCGTGATCGCCAACATTGAAGCCGTTCTTGATCATGCCTGCCGCAATCCGGTCGGACAGCTCCCACAGCGCTCCATATGTCATGCACTGCCATGTCCCGGCAAGCTTGTGACAGAGCGCCGGCTGGTCGCTGTGCTTCTGGCAACTTTCCCTGATCAGGGAATCTAAGGTTTGCATCTGCGTCCTCCAGAACGGTGTTATGGGATAATAGTAGCATGATTGATCCGGTTGTTGTCAAAGTTTAAAACCCCTCTTCAGGGCAGAAAATGCTTTTTCGGAGGGGTCGGGAATGCTATAGTGGCCCGAACACTTTCGCCCTCAGTGTCCAGTCAAAGGAGTCGTCCGAATGTCCGAACTCAGAGTCCGCTTTGCCCCCAGCCCAACCGGTTACCTTCACGTCGGTGGTGCCCGCACCGCACTGTTCAACTGGCTGTTGGCAAGAAAACAGGGAGGCACCTTCATTCTGCGTATTGAAGACACCGATGTGGAGCGTTCCACCAGGGAGTCGGTTGATGCAATTCTGGAGGGAATGAAGTGGCTCGGTCTGGAGTGGGACGAGGGGCCTTTTTATCAGTCGGATTCGTTTCCGCTCTACAAGGAGCATGTCCGGAAACTGCTGGACGCCGGCAAGGCCTACAAATGCTACTGCACATCCGAGGAGCTGGATGCCAAACGCAACCTGGCCATGGAGGAAGGGCGCAAACCGAAGTATGACGGCACCTGCCGTCAGCGGGCAGATCAGCCTGACGGCTGCCCGTACGTTGTCCGTTTCCGGGCGCCGCAGGGTGGAGTGACCGCTTTTGATGATCTGATCAAGGGAACCATAACATTCCCGAACGAAGAGCTGGACGACCTGATCATCCAGCGCACCGACGGCACACCGACCTACAATTTCTGCGTGGTAATCGACGATGCCGTCATGCGCATCACGACCGTCATCCGTGGGGATGATCATGTCAACAACACCCCGCGCCAGATCCAGCTCTACGAGGCGCTCGGATTTCCTGTGCCGGCTTTCGCCCATGTCCCGATGATCCTCGGCACCGACAAGGCGCGCCTCTCCAAGCGTCATGGCGCCACCAGCGTCATCGCCTACCGAGACATGGGATATCTGCCGGAGGCGCTGCTCAACTATCTGGTCAGGCTGGGGTGGAGCAGCGGCGACGACGAAATTTTCAGCCGCGAAGAAATGATCCGGAAATTCGACATCGGCAACGTGGGGCGCTCCGCCTCCGTCTTCAACACCGAAAAACTCAACTGGCTGAACGCCCATTACATCAAGAACGGCGATCCCGAACGTCTGGCCAATCTGCTGCTGCCGCATCTCTCCGCACGCGAGGTGACGACGCTCAATGGACCGGATCTGCTGGCGGTTGTACGTACATTGCAGGAGCGGGCCCAGACCCTGGAAGAGATGGCTGAACGGGCCGTCTTCTACTATAACGCGCCGGTCAACTATGATGAAGCTGCTCTGGCCAAGTTCGACAAGGAACAGCTGCAGGCGGTTTTTGCCTCTGTGGCGGAGAAGCTTTCATCGTCGCCGGCAACCGATGTCGCCGCAATCGATAACCTTTTTAAAGAGGTCTGCACCGAGAATGGCTGGAAGATGGGGCAGGTGGGGCAGCCGATACGGATAGCCCTCTCTGGAGGCACACAGGCGCCGGGGATCGGTGAAATAGTGGCGACGTTGGGGTTGGAGGAAACGATCCGGCGGATTCAGAGGGCGCGGAAGTTTGTGGCCGGGAAATAACCGGCTATGTCAACAATAATAAAAGGGTAGCCGGCACGATAGCCGGCTACCCTTTTTACGGCTCATACCGCCCGTTTATCCATATCGGCAACGGGTGACGGTCACACAAACAGAACCCGGTTCTTGCCGCAGTTTTTCGCGCGATACATGGCTTCATCCACCCGCTTGACAAAAGCGGTCAGACCCTCATTCGGGTGATAGCAACCGCCGCCGATGCTGATGCTTGTCCGGGCTTCCTCCCCGGGAAACGGTGAAAAAACCGTTGCCTCGAAGGCGGCTCTCAGGCGTTCGGCCACGACCATGGCCTCGGCGGGTTCCGTTTCAGGGAAGATCACGATGAACTCTTCACCGCCGTAGCGGTAGGCGGAATCAGCCCCGCGGATCTCGTTCCGGATTACCTCGGCCAGCCCTGCCAAAACATGGTCACCCTCCAGGTGGCCGTAGGTGTCGTTATACCGCTTGAAATTATCCACATCCAGAAGAATCAGCGAAAGCGGGGAGCCATAGCGGTTGGAGCGTTCTACCTCCTCTGCGGCCCGGCTGAAAAAATGGCGTGAGTTGTACAGACCGGTCAGGGCATCGGTGATGCTCAATTCGCGGTGGCGGCATTCGCTCGCCCGCAGGGCATCCTCGGCCAGCTTCCGGTCGGTTACATCCTGCAGCGTCTCGATGGCGCCGATGATCCGGCCTGCCGAATCCTTGAGCGGTGCCGCGGTAAAGAACAGCCATTTTCCCGATTCGCCAAAATGGGGGAAAAAGTCCTCCGCCTCAAAGGCGTCTTTAATCACGGCTGAACGGTGGTATTTCCCCCCGTAATGCTGGGCAACCATCTCTTCTATGCTGCCGGACACGATCAGATCGGCCATTACCGGACGCACCGATGAGTAAAAGGCGCGCCACTGTTCCTGTGTGCCGATAACCTCGCGTGACGGCACCCCGGTTATCTTCTGGCAGGCTTCATTCCAGTGGGTGACGATATGTGCGGCATCGATCACGAAGGTGGGAATCGTCAGGCCGGCCACGATTGCTGCAAGTCGCTCCTGGCTGTCGAACAGCGCCCGTTCAGCTTCCGCCCGTGCCAGGCGTTCACGGTGGGCAGAGACTGCATCGCTGAGAATGTGCGGCAGCATGTGAAGATAGGTGCACTCCGGATCCTTGATGACATAGTCATCGACCCCGGCCTTGAGAGCCTCGACGGCAACCGCCTCTGAACCGCTGCCGGTCAGCATGACCAGCGGCAGCCCGATGGATTCCGCCAGCATGGTTTTGCAGAAATCGACCCCGAACAGACCGGGGAGATGGTGGTCAACCACGACGAGATCGTAGCGTGATGGGTCGGACCTGACCAGGTCAAGGGCATCATCGGCCCGCTCGCACTCGGTGATCTCGCAATCCATTCCGGAAACCCGCACGGCGCGGAGAAAGGCGATGCGATCATGCTCGTCATCCTCCAGCAGCAGGATTTTCAGTTGTGACAGCAGTTCAGTCTTTTTCATGCGGACCTCCCGGCAGTTCAACCAGGTTCCAGAACAGGTTGATGGTGCGGATCGCCTCCGAAAAATTATCGAAACCGATCGGCTTGACGATATAGGCATTGGCGCCCAGTTCATAGCTTCGCACCCGGTCCTCCTCGGCCTTCGAGGTTGTCAGAATGACCACCGGCAGCGAATGGAACTGCCCGCTATTACGGATATGCTGAAGGGCCTCCAACCCGTCCATGCGCGGCATGTTGAGATCAAGCAGCAGGATTCCGGGGCGCGGTGATGACACCGGATCGGCATAGGCGCCGCGGCGCTCCAGGTAGTCAAGGCACTCTTCGCCGTTGTTGACGATATGGAGAGGATTGGCCATCCGGTTCGCCTTCCAGGCCCTTTTGGTCGCAATGATGTCGTGCTCGTCATTCTCCGCCATCAACACTACGAATGTTTTATCGTTCACCGCTGTCCGTTCCTTTCTGCCGTTGGGAGTGTTACCAGGAAGGTCGAACCTGAACCGACCTCTGATTCAATCCGGACGGAGCCGCCCAGCTTGACTGCTGCTTTTCTTACGATCGCCAGACCGATGCCGGTTCCTTCGAATTCCTTGTGAGTGTGGAGACGCTTGAACATTTTGAAGACCCTCTCATGGTAGCGGGGGGAGATGCCGATACCGTTGTCGCGGACGAACAGCTCGCAGCAGCCGCTGCCGAGAGATGCAAGGCCGATTTCAACCCGTCTGACGGCCGAATGGTTGAATTTCAGACCATTGGTCACCAAGTTGCTGAAGAGCTGGCGCAGCAGGGTTTTCTCTCCCAGAACGACCGGCAGCCCACGGTCGCAGACCAGATCTGACCCGGGGGGAAGTTCGAGTTCGTTTTTCAGCTCGGGCAGAAATTCATCCAGGGGAACCGGATGCACCGCCACCCCGTCTCCCCCGACCCGCGAGAAATCAAGCAGGTCACTCACCAGTTCGTCCCCGAATTTCAGGGCAGCTGCCATGCCGTTAAAATAACCGCGCTGTTCATCATTCAGGACCTCTTCCAGTTCTTCACGCAGAAAATCGGCATAGTTGCGCACGGCCCTCAGCGGAGCACGCAGGTCGTGGGAAACGACGAAGGCGTATTGCGAAAGCTCCTCGTTGGTTTCCTGCAGGGTGGCGGCCTTGGCAGCAAGTTCGGCGTGGGCCAGGGCCGATTCCTCCGTGCGCTGCCGAACGGTCTCTTCCAGCGATTCCCGGTGGATTTTCAGCGCCTCTTCGGCCCGCTTGCGTCCGCTGATATCCTGTAGTGTCTCGATCGCCCCGATGATCCGACCTTCTGCATTGCAGAGCGGAGAGGCGGTAAAAAAGAACCAGGTACCGCCGCTCCCCATGGTCGGGAAAAACCCCTCCGACTCGTACGCCCCCGGGATAACTGTCGATTGTCGCCAGAAGTCGCCATAGTGCCGGCTGACCTCTTCCGGCGAGGCGCCATCGAGTATCAGGTCGGCCATGACAGGGCGCTGCACCGGGTAAAAGGGGGACCAGTGCCGGTCGGTGCCTATCATCTCCCGGGCAGCATGTCCGGTGGCGCTTTCACAGGCGCGGTTCCAGAAAATGACGAGGTGCTGCCGGTCGATGACGAAGGTGGGGATGGGGCTCCCTTCCAGGAGTTGGTACTGGCTTCCCGCCAGCGGAAAGCCGCATGCGTCGCTGTCAACGGTCTGTAGTTCTTGTGTCACGCGAGGCCCCGTGATACCGTAGGAGTGGCTGCAACGTTCAGATCCGTGCAGTACTGGGGCCAGTTTACTCGTTTACTGTTTGAAACTCCAGAGCAATCCTCTGCTTTTTCAGAACATCAGCTACACATTTGGGTGCGCATGTCCATTTTCAATCTGACAACCGAATATACCCCGCGCGGCGACCAGCCATCGGCCATCGAGGAGCTGACCGAAGGGATACTGCGCGGCGACCGCCACCAGACGCTGCTGGGGGTCACCGGCTCCGGCAAGACCTTCACGGTTGCCAACGTCATCGCCCGGACCTCCCGGCCGGCGCTGGTGCTGGCGCCCAACAAGACCCTGGCGGCCCAGCTGTACGGCGAGTTCAAGGAGCTTTTCCCCGATAATGCCGTGGAGTATTTCGTCTCGTACTACGACTATTACCAGCCGGAAGCCTACATACCGACCAGCGACACCTTCATTGAGAAGGATTCCGCCATCAACGACGAGATCGACAAGATGCGCCATTCGGCGACGCGCAGCCTGCTGACGCGGCGCGATGTCATCATCGTCGCATCGGTATCATGCATTTACGGCATCGGCTCGCCCGAGGCGTATCAGGCCATGCACATTTTCTTTCACCAGGGAGCGAATGTCGGCCGTGACAGTCTGCTCAGGAAACTGATCGAGATTCAGTACGAGCGCAACGACATGGATTTCCATCGCGGCGCGTTCCGGGTGCGGGGGGATGTGGTCGAAATCTTTCCGGCCTACGACAGCGACCGGGCGCTCCGGGTCGAATTCTTCGGCGACGAGGTGGAGGCGATCAGCGAAATCGATCCGCTGCGCGGCGTCGTGCTGCAGAAACTCTCCAAGTGCTCCATCTATCCCGCCTCGCACTACGTCTCCACCCGGGAGACGCTGGAGCGGGCGGTGGAGCAGATCCGGGTCGACCTGGCGGAACGGATCAGGTATTTTCGCGGGCAGAACATGCTCCTTGAGGAGCAGCGCATCGAGCAGCGCACCTTCTATGACATCGAGATGATGGAAGAGATGGGGTTCTGCCACGGCATTGAAAACTATTCACGCTACTTCGACGGCCGTCAGCCGGGGGAGGCGCCCTATACGCTGATTGACTATTTCCCTGATGACTTCGTGCTGTTTGTTGACGAGTCGCATATCACGATCCCCCAGACCGGCGCGATGTACCGGGGAGACCGCTCGCGCAAGGAAACGCTGGTCAACTACGGTTTTCGCCTGCCGGCGGCGCTCGATAACCGGCCGCTCAATTTCCCGGAGTTCCAGGCCCGCATCCGCCAGGCGGTCTACGTCTCCGCGACTCCTGCCGATTATGAGCTTGAGGCTAGCGGCGGCGTGTTTGTCGAGCAGGTCATCCGTCCGACCGGACTGGTAGATCCGGTTATCGAGGTGCGGCCGGTATCGGCGGGACGGCAAATCCCCCTAAATCCCCCTTTCTTAAAGGGGGACTTCCCTTCGGCGGACCTGGTGACAGGGCAGAGCGCTCCCCCCTTTACAAAAGGGGGGCCGGGGGGGATTTCGGTAGGCCAGGTGGACGACCTCCTCCATGAAGTCCGTGAGACGGTTGCCCGCGGCGAGCGGGTCCTGGTGACGACCCTGACCAAGCGGATGGCCGAGGAGCTTACCAACTACTACCGAGAACTGGGGGTGCGGATCAAGTACCTCCATTCGGATATCGTCACGATCGAGCGGATGCAGATCCTTCGGGATCTGCGCCTGGGTGAATTCGACGTGCTGGTCGGGATCAACCTGCTGCGGGAGGGCCTGGACCTGCCGGAGGTTTCCCTGGTCGCCATTCTCGATGCCGACAAGGAGGGTTTTCTCCGTTCGCAGCGGTCATTGATCCAGACTTGCGGCCGTGCCGCCCGCAATATTAACGGGCGGGTGCTGATGTACGGAGACAGCGTGACCCGCTCGATGCAGGCCTGCATCGATGAAACCGGGCGTCGCCGGGTCAAGCAATTGGCCTACAACGAAGAGCACGGTATCACTCCTGAAACGGTCAAAAAGGGGCTGCGCAGCATTCTGGAATCAATCGAGGAGAAGGATTATGTGACCGTGCCGGGGGTTGCCGAAACGAGCGAGGAGTATATCGCCCCGAAAGAGATCCCGAAGCTGGTAAAAAAACTGCGCAAGGAGATGCTGGCGGCGGCCAGGGAGTTGAATTTCGAGAAGGCGGCCGGGTTGCGTGACCGGGTGAAAAAGCTGGAAGCAATGGAGTTGGCGCTGCGGTGAGATCACTGACGCCGGCAGAACTGGTTGAGAGCCTGGCGGCTGGACCGGATGCGGTGCAAAGAAATCTTGATGCGATGCAACGGGAGGGGCTTCTGATAAAACAGGAGCGTGGTTATTGCCTTACCTGAAAAAAACCGGGGGCAGCGCAAATGCGCTGCCCCCGGTTTAGCTGCAGCCAGGTATTCAACAGGCTATTTTTTGTGGCATTCTTTACAGGAAGTCGGTCCCTTTTTCATTTCAACATGACAACCTTTGCAGGTTTTGTGGGCCCAGTCCTTGTTCATTTCCGTAATTTTACCAGGGCCCTTTTCGTGGCACTTTTTGCAGTCTTTCAGGACTTCCTTATGTAGTTTGTGCGGAAAGGATACCTTGCCCATGGATGCCGGCAATTCGATTACATCGGCTGCGAAGGCTGCTCCGGCAAAAGCGGTGACGGCAAACATGGCTACTACTGCGCTGATCTTTTTCATCAAAATTTCTCCTCGTTGTTTTATTTTACTGCGTGATAACGCAGATGAAATCCGACACCCATGCTCTTCATTTCGACAGCGCAAATGATTTAGCATAATGAGTGCCAATCTGCAAGTATAAATGCAACTATCTGTAATAGTTATAGAACATATTTCGAGCATGTCAGGGTTGCTGAAATTAATACCGCATTTGAGGTGTCACCTATATATTATGAAGCATCCTCCGGATTGAAAGAGCTTGCCAGAGTGTCCATCAATTGAGTAGAGTTCCAGAACAGTAAATCCACGCAGGAGGAGCAGACCCTTATGCAGCATGTAAATAATAGAAAAGGTTTTACCCTGATTGAAATCATGGTCGTGATCGTCATACTGGCGCTGTTGGCGGCACTTGTCGGCCCGAAGCTGATGGGGCGCACCGATGATGCCAAAATTACCGACGCACGGGTACAGATCAAAAATATCGAAACGGCCCTCAAGCTGTACAAGCTTGACAACGGTAACTATCCGAGCACGGAGCAGGGACTGGGCGCACTGGTTGCAAAGCCGACCGTTGGCGTAATACCGAAAGGATACAAGGATGGCGGTTATCTGGAGAGCAAGAAAATTCCCAAGGACCCGTGGGGCAACGACTACCTGTATGTATCCCCCGGTGAGCATGGTGACTACGACCTCTTTTCCTACGGCTTTGACGGGGCCAAAGGGGGCGAAGGAAAGAATACGGACATCACCAGCTGGGATACGAAATAAAAACAGAATTCATAATATAGTTGATATTTTACGAATCTGCGCTATAGTCTGATCCTCTAAGCCATTATATTCATTATGAATAAATGTTTTTAGTGCCTGTAAAGCACACGCAGTTATCTATTGATAAGAGGAGGCGATACTATGGCGCAGAAGTTTGTGTATTTCTTTGGGGATGGTCAGGCTGAAGGCCGGGCTGACATGAAAAATCTGTTGGGGGGAAAAGGGGCCAATCTTGCGGAAATGACAAGTATCGGCCTTCCGGTCCCCCCCGGCTTCACTCTGAGTACGGAAGTATGTACCGAGTTTTACAGGAACGACAACAATTATCCCTCCTCACTGGCTGCCGAGGTAGCTGCCCACCTCTCCAAGGTCGAAGCTCTGATGGGCCGCACATTCGGTGATCCGAAAAATCCCCTGCTGGTTTCAGTCCGCTCCGGCGCGCGCGCTTCCATGCCGGGCATGATGGACACTGTTCTCAACCTCGGCCTCAACGATATCACCGTGCAGGGGATCATTGCCCAAAGCGGTGACGAGCGTTTCGCCTATGATGCCTACCGCCGTTTTGTCCAGATGTATTCGGATGTAGTCATGGGTATGGACAAGCACTCCCTTGAGCACCTGCTGGAGCATAAGAAGGGAGAGCGCGGCGTTCACCTCGACACCGAACTGACTGCCTCCGACTGGAAAGAGCTGGTGGCGGCCTTCAAAGCAAAGATCAAGGAAGAGCTCGGCGAAACGTTCCCCGAAGATCCGATGGATCAGCTCTGGGGGGCGATTGGCGCCGTGTTCGGTTCCTGGATGAATCCGCGTGCCATCACCTACCGCCGCCTGAACAACATCCCGGCGGAATGGGGCACCGCCGTTAATGTCCAGTCGATGGTCTACGGTAATATGGGGGATGACTGTGCCACCGGCGTAGCCTTTACCCGTGATCCCTCCACCGGCGAAGACTATTTCTACGGCGAATACCTGGTCAATGCCCAGGGTGAGGACGTCGTCGCCGGCATCCGCACCCCGCAGCCTATCAACCGCGCCAAAGCCACTACATTGCCGCCGATGGAAGAGGTGATGCCGGAGTGCTACAAGCAACTGGTCGCTATCCGTTCCACCCTTGAAAAACATTACAAGGATATGCAGGACATCGAGTTTACCATTGAAAAGGGGAAGCTCTTCATGCTCCAGACCCGTAATGGCAAACGTACTGCGCCGGCAGCGATCAAGATCGCGGTAGACATGGTCGCAGAGGGGCTGATAGACCAAAAAACGGCCGTAAAGCGCGTGGCTCCGGGACAGCTTGACCAGCTGCTGCACCCGTCACTTGACCCGAAGGCGGTCAAGAATATCATCGCTAAGGGGTTGCCGGCATCACCAGGCGCCGTATCCGGTATGGTCGTCTTCACCGCCGACGAAGCTGAATCGGAGGCGAAGGTCGGCCGCAAGGTGATTCTGGTGCGGGTCGAAACCTCCCCCGAAGATATTCACGGCATGCATGCCGCCCAGGGAATCCTGACCGCCAGAGGCGGCATGACGTCGCATGCGGCGGTTGTTGCCCGCGGCATGGGGAAATGCTGCGTGGCCGGCTGCGGCGACATCAAGGTTGATTATGCCAACCAGTGCTTCACCGCCAGAAACGGGGTTGTCGTCAAAAAAGGTGACATGATCACGCTTGACGGAACCGAGGGTACGGTCATGCTGGGCGCTGTTCCTACCGTAACGGCCCAATTGACCGACGACTATAAAACCCTGATGGGGTGGGTGGACGGAATCCGCCGTTTGAAGGTGCGGACCAATGCCGATACGCCGCATGACGCCAAGGTGGCCCGCGAGTTCGGGGCTGAAGGAATCGGCCTCTGCCGCACCGAGCATATGTTCTTTGATGCCGAACGTATCGCTGCGGTGCGCGAAATGATCCTCTCCGAAGACGTCGAGGGGCGCGAACACGCTCTGGCCAAGATTCTTCCGATGCAGAAGGGTGACTTTATCGGTATTTTCCGCGAAATGAAGGGGCTGCCGGTAACCATCAGGCTGCTCGATCCGCCGCTGCACGAATTCCTCCCGCAGGAGGAAAAAGACATCGTGGAGCTCTCCAGGACGATGAAGGTGCCGGTCAGCGCCCTCAAGCACAAGATTGAATCGCTGCACGAGTTCAACCCGATGCTGGGTCACCGCGGCTGCCGACTCGGCATCACCTATCCCGAGATCTACAACATGCAGGTCACGGCGATCATGGAAGCCGCCTGTGAGCTGGTCAGGAACGAAGGCTTCAGCATCGTGCCGGAGATCATGATCCCGCTGATCGCGACCGCCAGGGAGCTGTCGGTTCTCAAGCAGAATGCCGTGGCTATCAGTGACGAAATCATCGCCCGGTACGGCGTCAAGGTCGAGTACCTGATCGGTACGATGATCGAGCTGCCGCGCGCCGCCCTGACCGCGGACGAAATAGCGGTCGAAGCGGAATTTTTCTCGTTCGGCACCAACGACCTGACCCAGACGACCTTCGGCCTGTCGCGTGACGACGCCGGCCGGTTCCTGCCGTTCTACGTCGACAACAATATCCTTCCCGAAGATCCCTTCGTGTCGCTCGATCAGGGGGGGGTCGGCAAACTGGTCAAGATGGCCTGTGAGCTGGGACGCGCCACCCGCCCGGACATCAAGCTCGGCATCTGCGGCGAGCATGGCGGTGACCCGTCATCGGTCATCTTCTGCCACCACGTCGGGCTGGATTACGTCTCCTGCTCGCCGTTCCGGGTACCGATCGCCCGCCTGGCCGCAGCCCACGCGGTGCTGGGGTAGAAAGTATCCATCATAAAAAGTTGTTCGGCCTATAAAAAAGTCCGTTCATCCACTGCTTGGACAGGGATGAACGGACTTTTTGATAAATTCCAGGTTCGGTATTATCTGGATAGCGAAAGCGGCTGCTTGATGATCATCAGCGACAGATAATCCGGAGAATGGGCGGCAATTTCACTGAAATCGGTCAGCACCTTCTGGCGGGGAGAGCCGACCCGCTCGACAAAGACGGTGCTCTGTTCTCTTCCGGTTGCTCGAAGCAGAGCGATAATCTCTGAAAAAAGCGGCTTTACCTTGAGGAGCACGACGGTCTCGTAGTGGGATAGTGCCTCAATAATCTGCTCTATCCCGGCGGTAGCCGGTATCACAACCATTTTCTCATCCCCTTCCACCAGCGGAAGGGTTGCCATGGCTGCGGCGGCATTGAAGCTCGATATGCCGGGAACGATCTCGACCGGTAGCTGCGGCCACTGTTCGCGCAGAATGCGCAGCAGGTAGATGAAGGTCGAATAGAAGAGCGGGTCGCCAATCGTGATGAAGGCCACCGAGCGTCCCGCCTCCGCATGGTCAGCAATCAGGGCCGCGGCTTCCTGCCATGCCGGCATCAGGCGCGAGCGGTCGGAGGTCATCGGAAACTGGTGAACTATGATCTGTTGTCGATCGACGTCAACGAATTCTCGGACAATGTCCAGTGCCACGCTGGACTCGGCCGGGTTCGACACCGGAGCCAGAATCACATCGGCACTCCGCAGGATCCGCTCCGCCTTGCGGGTCACCAGCTCCGGATCTCCCGGGCCGACTCCGACAGCATAAACAGGCGCCACTATTCGCCCCCCTTCCGGGCCGAGATCACATAGACCGGGTTCTGGGCTTCAAACATCTTGTATTCGGTCAGGTTACGGGTCTTGGCAACATTGATGCAGGCCGCTTCAACGGTGAATCCCTGGTCTTCGAGAAATTCCACCGCCCTGGTGAGGGTGTCGAGGGTCACGGCATTGATCACCACCACACCGTCCGGTCTCAACCGCTGGGAAATAATGTCGATGATCTCGTCCAGCTTGCCGCCGGCCCCGCCGATGAAGACGCGATCCGGATCGGGCAGGTCATCCAGACCGTCCGGGGCGCAGGCTTCGATCAGCTTGATATTGCGTGCACAGAACTTCTTCAGGTTTTCATTGATAAAGCCGATGCACTGCGCATTCTTTTCCACGGCAAAAATCCGGCCATCCGGCATCAGATTGGACGCTTCGATCGAAACGGAGCAACTTCCGGCGCCGATATCCCAGAGAACCAGGTCGTCCTGCAGCTGGAGTTTTGCCAGTGTGACGGCCCGCACTTCCTGTTTGGTAATCAGTTTTTTCGAGGTGTGAAACTCGTCGTCATCGATGCCGATCAGCGGATAATGGACGAGGTTAGGTTCGTAGGTGCGGATCAGAATCAGAATATTCAGTTCGGAAGCCGTGCTGTCCAGCAGTCCGCGTACGGTCGTCTTGGTGAATTTTTCGCTCGGCATGCCGAGGTCTTCGCAGAGCCAAGCTTCATACCCTTCGGCCCCGCGTGCTACCAGTTCGGCGGCGATCGCAGCCGGGGTATTGACCTTGTCGGTCAGCACGCAGGCTTTTTCGGCGGCGATAATCTTGTCAACAGCCTGGCGCATGCCGCGGCCATGCACCGAAACGAAAATGCCGTCGTCCCAAGGCTCCTTAATCCGGGCAAAGGCGTACTGCATGCTGGTTACATTGGGGAAAATCTCGATCCGCTCTTTGGGAAAGTTGCGCAGCAGGAAGCGGGAAATCCCGAAAAAAGTCGGATCTCCAGAGGCGAGCAGAACCACCCGCCGGTCGGTTTTCTTGAGAAACTCGATCAGCTCGGGAAGGTCACCCAGCTCTCTTTTTTCCCCGGCAAAGTCGGGAAAAATTGCCAGATGCCGTTGATGGCCGATCATGATGTCGGCGGCGGCGATAATCTCCAGTGCCCTGGCCGGGAAACCGTCCCAGCCGGTGAAGCCTGCCCCTATCAGGTAAATCGTCTGCTCTGCCATGGTTCATACTCCGTTTCGGAAGTCTGCTGCATTTACGTGCGGACTATAGCATCCGTACCGCCAAAAATCACCAGATTACTTCCAGTTCAAAACAAAACGGGCCGGGGAAAATCCCCGACCCGTTTGTCGTCATGTTTATGCTGTTACCCTTTGAAAGCGCGTTTGCGCCGGGTCGGATCAAGCTCCTTCTTGCGCAGACGGATCGAGCTGGGGGTAACCTCCACCAGTTCGTCGTCTTCGATAAACTCCAGCGCCTGCTCAAGCGTCATTATTTTCGGGGGGGTAAGTTTGATGGCATCGTCCGTGCCGGAGGCGCGTACGTTGGTCAGCTTTTTCCCTTTGCAGGGGTTGATTTCAAGGTCGTTATCCTTGTTGTTCTGGCCGATGATCATCCCCCCGTAGACTTCGACCCCGGCGCCGATGAACAGGGTGCCGCGTGGCTGCAGCGCGTCCAGCGAGTAAGCGGTGGTTTCGCCGTGGTCCATGGCCATCAGGGCGCCGTTTTTTCGGCCGGGAATGTCACCCTTGTAGGGGGCGTATTCGTGAAAGGTGTGTGTCATGACTGCGGTGCCGCGGGTATCGGTCAGGACCTCGCCGCGCAGACCGATCAGGCCGCGTGCCGGGATGATGAACTCGAGCCGCACCATCTCGCCCATCGGCGCCATGGCGACCATCTCGCCCTTGCGTGGTCCCATCTTCTCGATAATGGCACCCTGAAAATCGGAGGCGACATCCACCACCAGGTATTCCATCGGCTCCATTTTGACGCCGTCCTTGATCCGGACGATGACTTCGGGCTTGGATACAGCCAGTTCGAACCCTTCACGGCGCATGGTTTCAATCAGGATCGAGAGATGCAGCTCGCCGCGGCCGGAAACCTTAAACGTATCGGCACTGTCCGTGTCCTCAACCCGCAGGGATACATTGGTGCGAAGTTCCTTGGTGAGCCGTTCGCGGATGTTGCGCGAGGTGACCCATTTGCCTTCGCGGCCGGCAAAGGGGGAAGTGTTGACGATGAAGTTCATCGACAGGGTCGGCTCGTCGATGGAAACGTAGGGAACAGCGATCGGGTTTTCGGCCGAGGCCAGCGTCTCACCGATACTGACTTCCTCAAAACCGGCCACGGTAACGATGTCGCCCGTTCCGGCCTCTTCAATATCAACCTGCTTCAATCCTTCGTACCCGAGCAGTTTGGTGATGCGACCCTTTGTGATGGTGCCGTCCTGCTTGATCATTGCAACCGTTTCGCCGGCCCGGACCTTGCCGTTGAAAATACGGCCGGTCGCCATGCGGCCGATGTAGTCATTGTAATCGATGTTGGCAATCAGCATCTGGAACGGTGCGTTGACATCACCCTTGGGCGGACGGACATTTGCTTCCACCACCGCGAACAGCGGTTCCATGCTGTTTGATTCGACGTTGATATCAAGCTTGGCGTATCCCATCTTGGCGCTGGTATACACCACCGGAAAATCGAGCTGGTCGTCGGATGCGTTCAGTTCGCAGAACAGATCGAACACCATGTTGAGTACTTCGTCCGGGCGGCTGCCGGGGCGGTCGATCTTGTTGATGACGACGATCGGCTTCAGATTCAGGTCGAGAGACTTTTTCAGTACGAAACGTGTCTGCGGCATCGGGCCGTCCAGTGCGTCCACCAGCAGCAGCACGGAGTCGACCATCTTGAGTACGCGTTCCACTTCGCCGCCGAAGTCGGCGTGGCCGGGGGTATCGACAATATTGATTTTGTATTGTCCGTGGTGGATCGAAAGGCTTTTGGCCAGGATGGTAATGCCGCGCTCTTTTTCCAGGTCGTTCGAGTCCATGACCCGTTCGGTGATGGCTTCATTGGCTCGGTACACTCCGGCGTGTTTAAGCATGGCATCAACCAGGGTAGTCTTGCCGTGGTCGACGTGTGCAATAATGGCGATGTTTCTGATTCGTTCCTGCATGGGTAAAACTCCTCAAGTCAAGCAAAATAAAACGACGGGCATTGCTGCCCGTCGAAGATTTCATACTATGTCAGGTTTTTGTTTATTTGACAACTGTTTACTGGCAGCAGGCGAAAAATGTCTAAATACCTTCCCACCCCAGAATCCCGCCACCGTGGACAACCTCGACCCGAATCTGGTCCCCCTCTTTGACATGAAGCAGTTCGGACAGCGCCTGAGTCAGGATGATCCTGCCGTCATAGACATGATCCCGGTCGTGCTGAATAACCGAGATCGGGACGTGCTTGCTGATGCCGTTACTGCTGTTGGTTACCGTCAGTTTTTTGAATGGCCCGGTTTTGAAAAAATGGCTGATTTCCAGCGCGGTATTCCGGTTGACGCTGGCGTTGTCGGTCATAGATTCCCAGAAGGTTCCTGCCGTCTTTTTCAAGGTTTCGCAGGTCAGCAGCACCCCTTTTGCATCGGTTGTTGCCCGGTAGTCGGAGTAGGCCGGTGCAGCACCGGCCGGGCGGGGTATCGCAGCCGCACTCGGCGAAATCTGGGCCTGTGGTGCCGCCTGCCGGGCTGTCTGAACGAGGAGATTGTCAATAGAGAGTTTTTCAAGCTTTTTGATGGCAACATTCAGGGAAATGTAAAGGAGCTGAATGTTTACCGACGGTTGACAGAGAACGACGACGAACATGTGCGGGAGGGTCTTGATGATCAGGCGCCCCAGTTCAAAGCGGATATCAAAAAGTTTCACTCCGCCGGTCACGTCCTGGAGGCCGACCGTATTGTCCTGCAGCAGTTCGGCCGCACCCTTGATCGTTGCCGTATCAAAATAGGGGGGAAACGAATGGGCCAGCACATTTCCCCGCTCATCGGAAAGCATTCCCCCCATGACTCCGGGGACCGTGGTCAAGCCGAGCATGATTGCCTGCATGGTTTGTCCTCCTATTTCTGCGCCAGCACGCGGCGGATTTCGGCATCAAGCGACGCTACGTTCGCGCTTCCTCTGGCGGAAACGCAGAGGTGGTGGCGTTTGGAATCGAAAAGGAACAGGTGATGCTCAGTGCCGTGTACCGTAGCGGTCTTGAATTCCCCGATGCCGAACTGTGATCCCAGCTGACCGGAGAAGAGCGCCAGAAAAAGTCCGTTAGCCCCGATAAGTTCGGCCTGGTAGGAGCTGTCATCGACGATGGCGCCGTCTTTGGTCATAAGAAGCGCCTGTTCAATGTCCGGAATGATCGAAAGCTTTGTACCGATATCACTCATGCCTGTACCCTCCCTGGAAGAGTCGGCTTCCACCCGTTTCCCCTGCCCCGAGTTTTTATTGGCCTCGTCCATGCGGCGGAGCGCCTCAAGAATCAGAAACCCTAGAGATTGGTCGATGGTCCGGCGGGTGGTTGAAACCTTCGGTTCGCTCCGGAACGTGCCTCCGGCCCACCCCATGACGGTATAAAACGCCTCTTCACCGTCCAGCTGTTCCTGCTCGGCATGGACAACGTCGCCGTCACGGAAAAATAGTACCCCGCTTTTGCCACCGTGATCGACAATCAGGCACCCGGAATAACGGTTGCCCCCCTTGACCTGAACGATATCGGCCAGCGACATGCCGCTGACGGCACCCACAAATCCATGTTGCTCTCTGCTCGGTTCCGGTTGTCCCATAAATCCATCGCTTCCTTCAGGTATTGCGGCGCCGGTTGATTACTGAGTTCGGCACAATAAAGCATCCGAAAACATAAAGCAAAACAATTTTTTATAATTAATTGTATCTCAACTGCTAGATATTGCACAATAAACTTATTACGATATGTTTGTTGCTAGAGGTTGGGTATGTTGTCCATGATTGATAATAAACAGCATTATATCAAAAAAGCCATCCCCGCAACGGGGATGGCTGAATTCATGCTTAATTTTGAAGGCTGGGTCGGGGGTGTCAGTGTTCGTGATATCCCATCACGACCAGCAGGCAACTGCCGTCGGCGATCACGTTGACCCCCTTTTCCCGGCAGAGCGCAACGGCGTCGGGGTGCTCCGCTCCCGGCTGCATCCAGATATTCCGTATCCCCTTCTCCAGCGCAAGCGGCACAAGCTGAGCGGTGACAGCCGGCGGGGTGATCATGGAGATGCTCAGGGCGTCCGGCGGCAGATCGCTGATCGAGGCCACACAGGTTATCCCCTCAATAGCGGGTTCATTGGGATTGACCGGGATGGCGTTATTACCGTTCTGCAGATAGCAGCGCAGCACCTTGTTGCCGTACTTCTGACGGTTGGTGGAGGCGCCGACCACCCCGAATGCGGGTGAGGTGAGGAACTGCTGAATCTTCTCCTGAATAGTCATGACCTGCTCCTTGTTGGTGAGATGGTTATTCCCGAACCTGCCCGTCGCCATAGACGATGAACTTGGTTGTAGTCAGATCCTCCAGCCCCATCGGCCCGAAGGAGTGCAGCTTGGTGGTGGAGATGCCGATTTCGGCGCCCAGGCCGAGCTGGCCTCCGTCGGCAAAACGGGTCGAGGCGTTGACCATGACGCAGGAGGAGTTGACCTCGCGGATGAAGCGCTGGGCCCTGCTGTAGTCACTGGTGATGATCGATTCGGTGTGCAGCGAACAGTAGCGGTTGATGTGGGCGATGGCTGCATCAATGTCGTCAACCACCCGGCATGCCAGGATCAGCTCCAGATATTCGGCATGCCAGTCTTCTTCCGTTGCCGGGACGGCATTCGGTGCGTAGTCGCAAAACGCGGGGTCGCCGCGTAATTCTACTCCCAGTGCAGTCAGGGTCGCGGCGATTCTCGGAATGAATTCTGCGGCCACGTCCCGGTGGATCAGCAGAGTTTCCAGTGCATTGCAGACGCCGGGTCGCTGGGTTTTGCTGTTGACGATGATCTGCTCGGCCTTGTCGAAGTCAGCCGACTGGTCGACAAAGATGTGGCAGACCCCCTTGTAATGTTTGATGACCGGGATGCGGGAATTTTCGACCACGAACCGGATCAGGCTCTCTCCGCCGCGCGGAATGATCAGGTCAATGGACTCCTCCTGTTTGAGCATCTCCAGCACCCCCTCGCGTTCTGTAAAGGGGATCAGCGACAGGGCCGCCCGGGGGATACCCATTTCCTTCAGAACACCCTGCAGCACCTCGGCGATGGCGAGGTTTGAGTTGATAGCCTCTGAGCCCCCCCGCAGGATCACGGCATTGCCGGCTTTGAGACAGAGGGCGGCCGCATCGGCCGTCACATTGGGGCGCGACTCGTAGATGATCCCGATCGTGCCGAGCGGAATACGCATCTTGCCGACCATCAGCTCGTTGGGTCGCTTCCACATCCTGGTGACCTCGCCTACCGGATCCGGAAGGGCGGCAACCTCACGCAGGGCGTCGGCAACTCCGCGGATGCGGCCTTCATCCAGCATCAGACGATCCAGCATCGCGGCAGAAAGCCCCTTCTGCTGTCCGGCTGCCAGGTCTTTCCGGTTTTCTGCAATCAGGCCCGCTGTCCCCAGTTCAAGGGCAGCGGCCATCTTCAGCAGCATGTTGTTTTTTACGGCGGTTGAAAGACGCGCCATGGCCAGCGATGCCTGACGGGCCTCCTGAGCGATTATGACGACTTTTTCGGCGATATTCACGATAGATGCTCCCAGGATAAGATCTGTCAAATAGTACGCAAAAACAGGGCATCCAGCAAGACAAATGAACTATGTATACCGGTTGGCAGCCGGGCAACGGAGAAAATGCGCGGTGTGCTGATTGACAGTGCCGGCACTCAATGTTACAAGAACCCACCATGCAGACTATCTTCTCAACATTCAGGCCGGTCCGGCACTTTCGCATCATTTTCTGCGCCGGCCTGATGCTGCTGGCCGGATGTACCAGCTACATTCCCCGCAAAAACTCACATCTGCTTCAGACCGGTAATCCCGCTGACAATACGATAAAACTTGTAACGGTTCCGTTGCCGGTTATAGCTTCAAGTCCCAATGAGGGGGTCACGTCCGGTGCCTTGTCGGCGTTCATGGCGTATAACAAACAGGACGAGATCACTACCCTGCTGGCCCCCCAGGTGACCTACAACGACACCTTCGGCGTCACCGCGTCGTTGTACGGCGCTTTCTATCCTGCTCCCGGCCGGAACGTCGAAATGAATCTTTCCCAGTCCGGCAATGTAAATCACGATTACGAATTTCGCGTCAGAGATACTTCACTGCTGGATCAAAAGCTCGAGTTGAACGGGTTTTTCTTCAAGCTGTCCGACGGCTCTTCGCGTTTTTTCGGCTTTAACGCCAAGAGCCCGCAGCAGATGGAAACAAACTATGCCAACGACGAAACAGGCTATTCCGTTTCCGCCGGTTACCAGTTCGGGCGGCATTTTCAGGTGTCGCTCGGTGACCGTTTCCGACATGTCAGAATCCGCCCGGGAGCGTTTGGAACTCTTCCCGACATCAAAGACAGGTTTTCATCAGCGACCGTGCCGGGCCTTGACGGATTTACCACCCATGCCCTGCGAGTTTCACTGTCATACAGCACACTTGATAATCGGGACACACCATCCTATGGCGGCTATACCCGCTTTACCTTCGAGCCGACGCTGAAGGCGCTGGGGGGGGCGGGTGATTACCGGCACTACGAGGTGGAAGTCAAGGGGTTTTTCCCGCTCAATGGGGGGAGGTATATCAGCGTACTCCGCCTCATGTACAATCAGACCCTCGGCGAAGGTGTCCCGTTTCTGGAACAGAGTATCCTGGGGGGGGAGAGCTCCCTGCGCGGCTACGGCCGCAACCGTTTCATCGACAACAGCTTTCTGCTCTGCAATATTGAAGAGCGCATCCGGCTTTTTCGCTGGGAGGTGTTCGGCGTGACTGCTGATTGGGAAGTGGCACCCTTTGTTGACCTAGGGGCGGTGATGGAGTCTCTGGACAAGGCGAACGGAACAAACTTCGAGTTCAACCCCGGCATCGGTTTCCGGGCGCTAGTACGTCCGAATATTGTCGGCAGGGTCGATCTTGGCATCGGCAAGAATGGCCCGGCGATTTTTGTCGGGCTGGGGTATCCGTTTTAAACTGTAACCGTTGTTGAAGCAGTTGAGGGCGCAAGGTTAATTGAGAATAATTGATACTATGGCACTCAGGCAGCCTCTTCGGGGACGACCTTTTTTGTTCACAGATAGAGACGTTCCATCGAGCAATTTATTCATCCGTGGTTGATCAGCCCTGCCGGAAACCGACCACGGCCAGATTGCCGCACGGAATCATCAAGGACAAGCCACCCGCTCCCACCCGGTCGAAAATAGCAATCAGCGAACGCTTCTTGTCTGTTGAGAGCAGCGGCAGCAGTTTGAGCCAGTAGCGCAGCGGGTAGCGGTTAACCACCGGCATGAGGGATACGTTGGTAAAGCCTGTCTGTTCCAGGAGATAACGGGCACTTCGTGGCGAAAAAAGCTGGAGATGTTCGATGTCGAAGATGGGCGATTTTCGCCCCAGGAGCCGGGCGGACAGGGCTCTCCGGTTGTGACAGATGAAGAACGCCGCGCCGCCGGGCTTGAGCAGGTGATACACCTCTTGCGCCATCTTGCGCGGATCATGAAGATGTTCAAGTGTCTGGAAGCAGGTGACCAGGCTGAAACTGCCCGGCACAAAGTCCCCGCCTTTGAAAATACCTTCCCGCAGAAACGGTCTGATGTCCGTCCGGGCGGCGGCAATGGGCGCCCGGGACGGCTCCACCCCCACCAGCTGATCAAAGCCCTGCTCCAGCAGAGACTCCAGGAAAGCACCGTCCCCCGCCCCGATGTCCAGCGCGCCGTGACGGTCCGGCAGTTGCGCGGCAAACCCCGCCAGCAGGCGGCCATAGGTGGCTGCGGCATAGTGTGCCTCAACGCCGCTGTCATAGGCCGCATCACCATACCCCGCCGCCAGATACTCCTCGCTGGGCAGCGGGCTGGCATAGAGCAGGTCGCATCCGGGACAGTCAACCAGCCGATAATGCATGTATTCCGGCATCTTGCGAGAGGCAAAGGCGAAGCTGTCGAGACGATCGATTTGCAAGTTTGCCTCGGCATAGATGGAACCGGTGTCAGAGGAACCGCACAGGGGGCACAAACGCGAAATCATTTCCATGGACCGGCTCTCTCCCGTCAGTTGATTAGTCTCTCGGTTGAAAAATTCCGCAGCTCCCCGTCCCGGATCAGATGTTTACGGATAAACTGCGGCCGCTGTTTGACCTCTTCAAATATTTTAGCGATGTACTCTCCGACGATGCCGACGGCAAAGAGGTTGACCGAGCCGAAGAACAGAATGATCAGCAGCATGGTGGTCACCCCCCTGGGTGCCAGCTCGGGGAACAGGAGACGGCTGGCCACCTGCACCACGCCTAGCAGGATCGACACGACAAAGAGGATGGTGCCGACAAAGCTGAGTATGTTAAGCGGAGTATTGCTGAAAGAGAGGATCCCTTTTTTTGCCCAACCGAGATTCTTGAGCAGGCTGTTGGTCGTTACTCCGAACATCCGTTCCGGACGCACGTAATCGACGCCGGTCTGCTTGAAGCCGACAAAGGCCCGCACGCCCCGCAGGAACAGGTCGCGCTCCGGGAACTGGAGCATGCACTGTACTACTTTCTTGTCCATCAGTGAAAAATCCCCGGCATCGTGAGGAATTGTGAGGTAAGAGAAGGCGTCAAACACGCGGTAGAACAGTTTATAGGCGATCCTCATGGACAGGGGCGCTTCCCGTTTGACCCGGCGGCCATAGACGACGTCAAAGCCTTCACGCCACTTCGCCACGAACTGTTCCATCAACTCGGGCGGATCCTGGAGGTCGCCATCCAGCAGCACGCATGAATTCTTTGACGCGATCTCCATGCCGCTTCGAAACGCCGCCTGAGAGCCGAAGTTGCGGGAATGGGAGATCCCGATGACCCGTTTGTCCCGCCGCGTGATGGCACGTATGACCTCTTCACTGTCGTCCGGGCTGTTGTCATTGACAAAGATAATCTCATAATCGATCTTGAGCTTGTCAAAGGTATCCTTCAGGCGCCGGTACATGACCGGAATGGCCTGATTGTCCTTGTAACAGGCGATGATGGCGGTAACGCTGTGGGTCGTGTCGAGTTCGAACATCTTGGACGAAAGGTGGTATTTCTCTCGATCGGGAAGGGTGCGATACCAGGCGACCATCCTGTCGAGTCCATCTTTCAGCTGGGTCTTCGGCCGCCAGCCGAGCCGCAGATCCGCTTTGGCGGGGTTGGCGTACCAGTCACTGACGTCCCAGGCCCGGTCAGGCATGGAGGAAAATTCCGGATCATGATCTATTTCGAACAGTACCTTTGCAATCAGCGCAATGTCGGCAATGGTAGTCTTACGGCCGCTGCCGATGTTGAACGACTCGCCGTAGTCCTCCTCCTTCAGGTTGAGGGCCGTATCGATAAACGCTTCCACCACGTCGTCCACATAAATGAAGTCGCGTGAGATATGGGGGTGGACGAATCCGGGGTAATGCCCTTCAACGCCGGAACTGATTACGGCGGGAATAAGGCGCGAGGAATCCTCCAGCGGCCCGTAGACGGAATAGAGGCGTAAATTGGCGCATGGAAACGCCTTCTTCCGGCCGAAATATTTTATCAGGTCGGCACAGGCCACTTTTGAGACGGCGTAATCGCTGTTGGGAGCGGTCGGCGACGACTCGTCGGGGGCTGAACAGTTGTCCCCGTATTCCGAAGAACTTCCCGAGTGGACGTAACACGAGATCGAGCGATTTTCCAGCAGGTGGAGCAGCCGGGTGGTCAGATTGAAGTTGGTGCGGTAGATGAGCCGGAAATCGTCTTCAAAGGAATAGCCGCCATAGGAGACGCAGTTGAAAACCGTGCGGGGGGAGATCTCGGCAAAGAGGCTTTCCAGGTCGGCGTCCACCAGCAGGTCAACCACGACCTTGTTCCGCTCCGGCAGCCCCTCCAGCCTCCAGGCGTCGAAGCTGGTGGTGGTCCCGTACACGTCGTCACGATGCTCCAGGAGCGTCCTCACCAGGTTTGCCCCGATAAAGCCGCTGCCGCCCAGAACGAGTATCGGTCCCTGCAATGTTTTAATTTTGTGTGCGATATTCATACCTTGGTGTGCTCCGCTTGTAAGAATTTATTCCCGCAGGTCGTCTGGTTTTGCAGTGACCTTGTAACCAAGGCAGATCTCAACATGGCGGAAGCCCGCTTCGGCAAGCATTCTTTCCAGGGCGGCTGGGAGTATATCGGAAGTAATCTGAAAATTTAAGTTAAAACTGGTTCAATCAGTAGGGTGAGGAAGAGCTTTAACATAGCAACGATATCCCGCAACACTATAAAGAAGGGCGCCAAACTGAGCGCCCTTCTTTAACTTGCCGATATAACGCATTAAAACGAATTTCCTCAACGGAGACTGTCATCTTTCAATGCCAGCAATAAAATTTTAAGGGCATGTTATCGGTGCAAAATTGGCATCATATACACCAACGCAACTCATACCAGAAGCAGCGAGTGTCCCATCAAACTGTGTATAAGCGGCCATTAACGTGCTGTTATTGTTGTTGGAAACAATTGTTGGTGCTTTTATGGATGATCCTTTTATTGTAACTTTTGAAGCATGTGTAGAATTAATTGCAAGATCACTGGAGGTTATACTCGTGTTGTTTATTTCAGTAGTTGCACCGTAGACAGACCATATTCCATACGATTGAATGCCGTTACTGGTTACAGTTGAATTGCTGACGACCATTGTGGACCAGCTTGAATATATCCCTACTGAATAACTCGCACCATTTGCAATTACGGTAACATTAGACAAATAGATTTTTCCACCGTCAGAATGCTGAACTGTGCAAGGTGTATCCACACTATGTGAGTACAATGTCACATGTGACAATCTAAGTGCTGTAGCCTTACTAAAAAAAGCTACACCATCCCCTGCTACGCCCTGTCCATCTGCTTCAATAGTCAAATGTTTAACTTCGACATTACCCATATCACCAATCGCTTGAACAGGTGAAAAAATTCCCTTGATTTTTGTTACATTTTCGCCCGCGCCTTCAATATCAACAAAAGGTTTTAAAAAAAGATGTACTTCGTTTGAAGTATTAATAATATATTCACCAGGCATTATTTTAATAAGGTAATGATTTATAGCAGATGCGTCTGTAATTGAGGCCATAGCTGCTATTGGATCAGTAAAATCGCCACCACTCTTTGCGACAACAATAACATTCGCATATTTTTTCTGATAAGCGCTATCGTGCGAATGGTCACCAGCTGCCACTGTTCCACTGGTAGTCCCGATCGGAAGGTTCGAAGAATTGATTGTACCGACGAGATCAGAGGCATTGTGACCATGAGCTCCAAGTTTGCTTCCAGATATTGTTCCCGTGATCTTGGCATCCGTAACTGCGCCGTCAACAATCTTCGCAGCCGTCACTGCACCATCCTGAATATGCCCCGTTTTCACACCGCTGCCCAAATTCGTGTTCTGCCCCGACGTTCCATCCGCCTCCTTGAGTTTGATCGAAGTCACCTCATCATTAAGCACAGCCGCAAATGACATGGACACCGGAGACAACATCGCAGTTACAACCGCCACCACCAACAAACTTACCACTCCACTTCCGATTTTTTTCATCTGTACTTCCTCCTCTGCTGGAATTATGCGGCTCTAATGGCCGCACAGCAATTTCAATTCATCACAATCGAATACAAACGGGATGTCACCTCAGCCAAACCCGAAACGCAAAACGCCGATCCTCCGACATCAATCCGGAAAAACGACGTTGAAAAACAAGACCTATTCCTGCCCCCAATCCTCCACTTGAAAGGTGATACTTGAAAGCAGGGGTGCTGCAATATTGGACTGCGGGCGCATGGTATGCCGCCCTACTGGACTTAACGGATCTTCGACGTGACCTGGGTTGAACGAAGTCGTAGAAGCAGGAGTGAGGAGTGAGGAGTGAGGAGTGAGGAGTGAGGAGTGAGGAGTGAGGAGTGAGGAGGTGTGTTCTCCACTTCCTATTGATGTCAGGCATTATCCGGGTGGCGTTACAGTTGGTTTCGAGTGTGCATGTCATCCGGAAGTCAACCTTTTACCACCCCTGATTTCAGGTTTTTAGAGCCTGTAAAATAGATTGTGTAAATGGCCAAAATCGGTTGAAATCCCAAATCAC
>CAZGEG010000011.1:2887-127349 GCA_964524835.1 uncultured Geobacter sp. | reverse complement strand
GGGACCGGTGCCCAAAACTACCCGTGTCAGCAAAATTGCGTCACGGATTCAGGATAATTTAAACGTGCTAAAAGCCTGCAGGAATCAACTTCTGACTTACTAAACATCCGAGACACCGTAAAGGATTTTCGGAACCATGTCAAAGCAAAATGAAACCGCATAAAACACTGAATACCTTAATATAACCAAGATATTAAGCTTGACAAACAGCTGATGTTACAGTAGTTGTAACCAGTTATAGCGTCATTAAAGTTTGATTATTTTTTGGTAACCCCGGCTTGAGGATATGTTATGGCAGCCAGTTCAAAAAAAGATAAGCTTATCGAAGACGCTCAAAAGTTTGCGGTACGCGGTCAGTTTGACAAGGCAGCTAAAGTCTACGAGCAGATTTTGGCATTGGACCCTGCCGCCATCAACCTGCGCCAGAAGCTGGCCGAACTGTTGATTAAATGCGGACGGAACGATGATGCGCGTAAAGAGCTTGAAGCCATCGGCAAGCATTTTTCCAAGAACGGTTTTTATCTTAAAGCAATTGCCGTCTACAAACAGCTGCAGAAACTTTTTCCCGCAGACATCACACTATCCCTGACCCTTGCTGAACTGAACGAGAAACATGGCCTTGCTGCAAATGCCCTTTCTGAATACAAGCTCGTTTATGAATACCATGAAAAAGCCGGCAATACCTCCGAAGCGCTCGGCATCCTTGACAGGATGCAAAATGTTGACCCCCAGAACATACCGATCAAGATCAAACTTGCCGAGGCCTACGTTCTGCACGGGAAAAAGAATGAGGCATACACCGTATTCGCTAAAGCAGCCTCCCTGCTTCTGGAACGCGGCGACAACGCGACGCTTGCCAAAATCTGTACCCGTAGCCAGCAGCTTTTCCCCGACAAGACGGATTTCATGCTTGAGATACTCACCGAGCAGGTCCGCCAGGGAAATGCCGCAACCGTCATTGACAGCCTCCAGGGACTGCTCCGCAGCAACCCTGCCAACAAGCGTGTCTGGGATCTGATGGTGCAGGCATACCAGCTGCTTGAACAGCCGCAGCGGGTTAAAGTCGCCTATCAGCATTACCTGAAATTCTTCCCCTCGGAACCTTCGGCGATGATCGGCCTCATTTCGTCCATCACCGCCGAGCTGGATCTTGCCAGGGCGCTGGAGCTGCTGGATCAATACGAGACGGCCCTGATTTCAGCCGGGTTTCTGGAGCAGCTGGAACAGGTATACCGCTCCCTTGACAAGATTGACCCGCTCAACATCAGGATTTTGAATGGCCACATACGGGTTGCTACTGCGGCCGGCAATGAGGGCGAGGTTCATTCGCTTACTGCAAAAATGAAATCCCTGCATTCCGTTTCCGGCAGCACTGGACACGATCCTGGCGTTCCTGTTCCGACTGACGTTCTTGTCGAAAAGCGGTACCCGGAATCCGGCGAAACCGATACCGCGCCTGTCTCCGGTACGACCCCATCTGGGCAGGAAAAGGCCCCTGGCCCGGAATCTCCCGAGACCGGACCAACGCCCGTGTCAGTGACGGATTCCGCGACTTGCGACCGGACCGCAGATGCGCTCCTGCAGCCCGACGAGGAGATTGAGATCGATATAGATATCGACTCCACCTTCGGTTCACCGGATCAGAATACAGGTGCAGCCCGCCCAGACGAAAACTGGCTTGACTCTGTCGGCGACCTGTTTGACACCATCAACACCGCTCCGCGCGTGGTGAAGTTCGGCAATGAAATGGAGAGTTCCGACGCCCAATCGCATTTCGATCTTGGTCAGGCATTCAAAGAGATGGGTTTATTCGATGAGGCGATCAACGAGTTCCGCCAGGCTTCACACGACACATCGCGACGGGTAGAATGTCTGATAATGCAGTGCGCGTGCCTGAGAGAGCGAGGAGAACTGGAAAAAGCCATCACCATGCTGCAGGCACTATTGCAGCCGGGGCTGAACGAAGAAGAGAGCTGTGCGGTAAAATATGAGTTGGCAACCGGGTACGAAGCGGCGGGTAAAAAAGAAGAGGCAAACCTCCTCCTTGGCGAAATCAATGCCACCAATCCCGGTTTCAGGGATATCAGCTCTCGTCTCAATGCGGCAAACCTTTCGGATTCACTAGATTTTTCAGATGAGGACCTGAAGGACTTCTGACATATACTGCAGACAACAAGATTCAGTGCCGATATCCGGTGCAATCCCGCTGAATATATCCATTTGGAGGTCACTACATGAAAAAAGCTCTCTCTACCATGTTGTTTCTCGCACTGCTGGGGTGCATGCACTCCGCTGTTCTTGCCGCGGAATTGCTTGACGTAAAACCGGTTATCGCCGGAAGTGCCGTATCCGTTGAAATTTCAGCAGATAGTGCGATGACATACACCTATTACAAGGTCCCCGGGCAGGCACGCGCAGTCGTCGACATAGCCGACGCTGACCCGGAAAAAGTGGAACCGCTGATTGTCGTCAACAAGGGCGCTGTATCCAGCATCAGTGTCGATAAGGCCCAGATATCCGGCATTGTTGTCAGCAGAATTATTTTCAACCTCGTTTCCGAAACGGATATTTCTGTCACTGCCGCCCCTGACCGCAAGCTGTTGACGGTGTTATTCGGCGGCACAGCCGCGGCAGCAGGCCAACCGGAACCCAAGTCGGAACCAAAGCCGGTGCAACCGCCTGAACCGGCCGTTAAAGCGGCACCGGATGCAATCGTCGCTGCAGATCCTCAGCCGGGGGCAGGTCAGGAAGAAGACCCGCTCGGTCTCGATGAGCCGGCCGGCAAAAGCGACGCTCCATTGGCAAAAGCAGCTGCCGCCAGTGCAACACCTCTCCCGTCAGCGCCAACGGTGATGAGGATTCCCAAACTTGAACCGGTCGTACCCGTTGCGGTTGCGCCGAATCCCGCTTCAGCGCTGACAATACAGGGAATTGCAACCGGAGGTTCATACATTGAAATTCGCGCCAACCAGCCAATTGCAGATTACAAGGCGATCAGATTATCGAATCCCGAAAGACTCGTTATTGATTTAGCGGGCGCACAAATAAAGCAGAAGCCAAAGTCAGTCACAGTGAATAAATTTGGCATCACCAAAGCCCGCATCGGAGTATCGCCGCAAAACATTCGCGTTGTCATTGACACAAGCAGGGGAGGATTTCCCGCCTATACCATTACCAACACCGAGAATGGCCTGCGGGTAAATTTTAAATAGGCATCATCCACGAAAACGAAACCGGCCGACCTGCTCATATCAGAAATGATGAGCTGGTCGGCCGGTCTTGATTCTGGCCAACAAGACGTGATAACCTGACTCAGTTCTCGGTCATAAAATGTTGTTCATAGAGATCCTCAAGAGCCTGAAGATGGCGGCTCTCTTCCTGAAGGAGCTGGGCAAACAGTTTTCCCATCGGAGCCCCCGCACAACCCTTTGAAACCTTGCCATAGAAATCCACAGCCCCTTTTTCCAGATGGATCGCATAGATCAGTGCCTCACGCACACCGGATTGCGGCCCGAGCTCCTGTTTTTTAAACAGGTAATCGAGGTGCATGGTGGGTACCGGCTGGTCAAGGTCATTACCGCCCTCCATGCGACCGTCAAGCAGCGCTTTCTCCAACTGGTGCTTGTGGTCCAGCTCATCCAGTGCATTTTCCCGCATCAGATCCTTGGCACCTTTGTTTGTCAGCTGGCGGATGGCAGACAGATAATTGCGGAACCCTTCCTCTTCCATCGTGATCGCCATTTCAAGTGCGGCGTCAAATGTATAACAGACCTGGTCGTTGTCCATGCTAAACCTCCTGCTCAATCAGCCTGGCTGAGATGATAAATACCGGCTCCAAAGGCACATCTGAATGCCCGTTCTTATTTCCGGTTTTCACCGCCCGGATCTGGTCAACCACGTCCATACCATCCAGAACCTGGCCGAATACGCAGTACCCGAAATGATCCTGATGCTTCCCCGTATGGTCCAGAAACGCGTTGTCAACCGTGTTGATGAAAAATTGGCAGGTAGCCGAGTCAACCACCGCAGTGCGAGCCATCGCCAGTGTGCCCCGCTTGTTTTTCAGACCGTTGGTTGCTTCGTTCTTGATGGCGAATTTCGGTTTTTTTATCTCCATATTTTCGTTCATCCCCCCGCCCTGGACCATGAAATCCTTGATGACGCGGTGGAAAATAAGTCCGTCATAGTGGGCGTCTTTCACATAGGAAAGAAAATTTCTGACGGTAATCGGAGCTTTATCCTTGAAAAGCTCGATTTTAATGCTGCCCATGGACGTTTCCAGCATAACCTGCGGGTTCTGATCTGCCATCTGTTTCCTCCAGAATTATTGATATGTGTTCTTACAGAGCGTCCAAATTCATATACGTGAGTACCATAGTACAAAGAAAATTTAAACCCCATTTGTCAAAGAGTTGCCAATTGCCTGCTGCTGCGCTATGGTATCAGCATCAACACACCCCCGGGAGGTAGCGGATGAAATCCTTTCTCACTTTACTTGCACTGGCTGCAGTACTGGCTGCGACGACAACCGGGCAGGCAGCAGCCCAAACGGCAACGATCGGCTCTCCGGCTCCGGCATTCACTTTAGACGGAGTCGTTGCCAAAGAGTTCAAAAAGCTAGCCCTGAATGATTACCGGGGCAAATGGGTCGTACTGTTTTTTTACCCGGGGGATTTCACGTTTGTCTGTCCGACAGAAATCAAGGGCTTCAGTAAATCCCTGGCGGAATTCAGAGCAGCGAATGCCGAAATTCTGGCCGTATCGGTTGACAGCAAGTTTTCTCATCTGGCCTGGATCAAAAGCGGCGCACTAGACACTCTCGACTACCCGCTGCTGTCCGATTTCAGCAAACAGACCGCGCGGGCCTACGGAGTACTTGATGAAGACGCCGGCAGCGCCCGGCGAGGCCTGTTCATCATCGACCCGGGCGGAATCATCCAGCACATCGTCATCCACAACGACAAAGTCGGGCGAAGTGTAGAAGAGACTCTGCGGGTACTTAAAGCGCTCCAGACCGATGAACTCTGCCCGATCAACTGGAAACCGGGAGACAAGACCATTAAAAAGTGAGTTGCAATCCCGAAACCGGCAATTAGAAGGGGGCGTCAACTGGACGCCCCCCCCTTTCCAATAGCCGGTAGCCGCCTGACAGCAAATGCCTACTGAATCCTCAAGACGATTTTACCGAAGTGCTTGTCCTCTTCCATCATGCGGTGCGCGTCGGCCACCTGATCGATGCTGAAGACCTTTTCAATTATCGGGACGATGCTGCGATCGGCGAACTTCGGCAGGGCCCGACGGGTAAATTCAGCAACAATCTCCCCTTTTTCAGCAACCGGCCGGGAGCGAAGCACACTGCCTATAATCTGCTGACGCTTCACCATCATCAGGGCCAGGTTAAGCTCGGCCTTGATGCCGCTGACAACACCGATGATCACCAGACGCCCTTTATAACCGAGCGAATTCATATTCGGTGCCAGATATTTGGCGCCGACATGATCCAGAATCAGGTCCACACCTTTTTTGTTCGTAAATTCCTTTACGACCTCAGTAAAATCAGGGGTCTCATGGAAGTTTATCAGAAAATCGGCACCGAGTTCCCTGACCCGCTCCATTTTTGAAGGGGAAGCGGTCACAATCAGTTTGCTGGTTGTGGTCAGCGCCCGGCAGAGCTGGATTGCCGCGGTGTTTACCCCGCCGCCGCCGCCATGCAGGATGGCTGTTTGGGAATCCTTGAATTCTCCGATCATGAATACATTCAGAAAAGCCGTTATATAAGATTCGCAGACACACGCGGCCTCCTCGAAGCTCATGCTTTGCGGTATTCGTATCAAATGACCGGCATATGCCACGGCAAATTCGGCATATCCTCCGCCGCCAACCAGCGTCATCACCCGTTCGCCCACCTGCCAACCGGAGACACCGGGCCCCACGGCTTCAATAGTCCCGGCAACTTCCAGGCCGAGAATTTCGGAATCACCCGCCGGCGGCGGATATTTCCCCTCGCGCTGCACCAGGTCCGGTCGATTGATTGATGTTGCATACACCTTAACCAGCACCTGCCCCTCTGCTGGATTCGGCTTTTCAGCCTCACCGACCCTGAGTACGTCCACACCACCAAAAGCGTCCATCAACACTGCCTTCATACCTGCACCTCCTGCTGGATTATATATGGCATCACTAACCGATTTCAGGGTTCTGAATGTAGCGACTTACGGCTGCTTTGTAAACACAAAATCAGAACAAGTGAACAGCTTGATTTAACGTGATATTTCTGCGATAAAAGAGCTGCTTTTATCACTTTAAAAAAGGATATGCACCTTGAACATCATGGTTACGAACGACGACGGCATCCATGCCGCCGGTATCCGCGCCCTTGCTGAGGCGATGAAAGAACTTGGCACGGTAACCGTTGTCGCGCCTGATCGCGAACGAAGCGCCGTCGGCCATTCCCTGACCCTGCATTCTCCGCTGCGCATTTTCGAGCTGCACAAGGGGTGGTATGCCGTGGACGGCACCCCGACCGATTGTGTCAATATGGGCATTCACAACATGCTACCGATTACGCCCGATCTGGTCGTTTCCGGAATCAACCATGGCGCCAATCTCGGCGATGACGTCACCTACTCCGGCACTGTTGCGGCAGCAATGGAGGCAAACCTGATGGGCATTCCGGCGATCGCCTTTTCGCTCGCAACCTTTGAACCGAGCAAATATTTCACCGATGCCGCACAGATCGCCGTACTGGTTGCCCGCCAGGTAATCGTTAATGGCCTCCCGAATGACACCTTCCTTAACGTCAACATCCCCGACTGTCCCCGGGACCAGATGCAACCTCCCTTGATTACCCGCCAGGGGAAACGCTCCTTCATTGGTAAAATAGTCGACAAAACCGATCCCCGCGGAAGGAAGTATTTCTGGGTCGGCAGCGAAGAGCCGCATCTCAATGACGAACCCGGAACGGACTTCCACGCCATCAACCGCCGGCACGTCTCCATTACTCCGCTGCATCTCGATCTGACAAACCACAAATCGCTGTCGATTCTTTCCGGATGGGCGTTTTGACACATCTGGACATTCAGGTTATCTCCTGCTATAGTCACGCCCGTTTTAGTCCGACGGTGATTGTTTCATCAGCGTACGCCGGGAAAACTGCGTAACGACACATATCCCCTTTATCCAAGTACGAGACTTCCTGTGAATTTTGAGATCATGAGAAAGAAAATGGTGCAGGACCAGATCGTGGCGCGCGGTATAAGTGACCGTCGGGTCATCGATGCAATGCTGAAGATTCCGCGCCATATTTTCGTCCAGGAGGCCTTCGCCTCGCAGGCCTACAATGACAAGGCACTCCCGATCGGCGAAAAACAGACCATCTCACAGCCCTACATCGTAGCATTGATGACCGAAAAACTGGCGTTGACAGGTACGGAAAAAGTATTGGAAATCGGTACCGGTTCCGGGTATCAGACCGCCCTCCTCGCCACACTGGCTGAGAGAGTCTGCTCGGCAGAGCGCATTCGCCCCCTGGCGCTGCGAGCGCGCAAATGCCTTGATTCGCTGAAGCTTTTCAATGTGCAGCTGCGCATAAACGACACCTCGGGAAGCCAGATCGGGTGGGAGGAAGAGGCCCCCTTTGATGCCATCATCGTGACCGCCGGGGCACCCGAGGTTCCTGCTGTCCTCACTGATCAACTTGCCCGGGGCGGTCGCCTGGTAATCCCGGTAGGGGATGACGCCAGCCAGCAGCTGATTACGATCGTAAAAAACGAAGATGGTGAACTGGAGTACGAATCATCAGTCATGTGCCGTTTTGTGCCACTTATCGGCAAACATGGGTGGCAAGCATGAAAAGAACTGTATCAGGAGACACCCCGCTTATGGATAACGTCACCCTCACGGAACAAGACTTTATTGAAGAGTCACCCCTGATCGGTCTCTCGGCGTTGACGCTTGGCGACATCGATGAGCCGCTTCTGCTCTCCGACAACGAGTGCATCGATGATGAGAGCGAGGCGGAAATCCCGCTGGTTGAACTCGAGTGCTTTGATGACGCCATCAAGATTTATCTGCGGGACATTCAGCGCACACCGCTCCTGAACGCCTCCTCCGAGAAGGAGCTCGCCAGAATGATCGAAACGGGAGATGAAGCGGCCCGCAACAAGATGATCGAGTCAAACCTGCGATTAGTTGTCAAAATAGCCAAACGCTACATAAACAGGGGTCTGCCGTTTCTGGACCTGATTGAAGAGGGCAATCTGGGGTTGATTAAATCTGTCGAGCGCTTCAACCTGGCAAAGGAGTGCCGTTTTTCCACATATGCAACCTGGTGGATCCGCCAGTCGATTGAACGGGCGCTCATCAACCAATCCCGCACAATCCGCCTCCCTGTTCATGTATCGGACGACATCGGGCGTATGATCCGGGTATCTCGCAAGCTTTCCCAGGAACTGAATCGGGAACCGGCCATTTCGGAAATTGCCGACGCCATGAAGGTTAAGATTCAGCATGTACGGCGGTTGATGACGCTGTTGCGTCACACCTGCTCAATAGAGGCGCCGCTCGGTGACGGCAACGATTTCTCCCTGATTGACACCATTGAAGACAGTTCCATGACTTCTCCGACAGTCCTGCTTGAGAACATCAACATATTTGAGCTTATCTCCGAACACTTCAGCAAACTGACCGAACATGAGCAAAAAATCCTGACTCTCCGCTTCGGCCTTCACGACCAGGAACCGCAGACGCTGGACGTCATCGGCCAGCAGTTCGGCGTCACACGGGAGCGAATCCGCCAGATCGAGGCAAAAAGTCTGGAGAAGCTGCGGGCCCTGTACACCCTCAGCCAGACATAACTATACATGACGCAAGGAGAACAGTTGATGAACGACCTGAAATCCATCATCCGCGATATTCCTGATTTTCCGAAAAAAGGAATCATCTTCAAGGACATCACCACGCTGCTTCAGGATGCCCAGTCGTACCAGAGAATGGTTGATCTTATATCCCATCGCTATATCGGCAAACGTATCGACAAAGTTGTCGGCGTTGAGGCCCGGGGGTTCATCATCGGTTCTGCGCTGGCCTACAAATTATGCGCCGGCGTCGTGCTGGTTCGCAAACCGGGCAAACTTCCGTCCGAGACCTTCAGTAAAACATATGATCTCGAATACGGCTCAGACACCCTGGAGATCCACAAAGACGCGATCAAACCGGGTGAACGGATCCTGATAGCTGATGACCTGCTTGCCACCGGCGGCACCATGGCTGCAGTTGTTGATATGGTTCAGAGCATGGGGGGGGAGATTGTGGAGTGCTGCTTCATGGCGGAGCTGGATTTTCTGAAAGGGCGCAAGCGCCTGCCGGAAGGGAAAGTCTTTTCGCTTCTGAACTTTTGAAAGAGGTTGAACAGAAGCAGCAACTCTGATATACCTCATCAGCTTATTTCACACGTCCCCGTAGCTCAGCAGGATAGAGCACTTCCCTCCTAAGGAAGGGGCCGGTCGTTCGAATCGACTCGGGGACGCCAATAATATTAAGGACTTATAGCTAAATGCTGTAAGTCCTTTTTTGTTGTGCTGTAGCAAATCCCGTAATAGAATCTGCGTGGGTTTGCCTAATACATGCGTATGAACACAGAAATATCAAGGGCGTGAAGCTCACAAGCCCTACATTTAAAGTGGTTAGGTGCAATATTTGGCTTGATAGCAGTATATAAAATTTTTCTTTGGTTGAAGAGTACGGCAAGGGAAAAGAATACTGATTGATTGTTTTGATTGTTTTTTTTGCATGGCGGTTAAATTCCTTAAGTGGCAATTATGCTGTATAGAGCAAAAACTTGACAAGATGGATAATCGATAATGGAGAATGCACTCATGATCTGTATAATTGGTAGTTTTATATTGCTGTGCTTATATGAGAGGCACATTAAAATTAATCGGATTTAGCGATGCTGGCCCAACTTTTCTCAACATTGTGCGAATGGGATCGTCTTTACGTCTCTACGGTTCAATGAAATTCCAAAGAATCTGTTAGGGATTCCCGCTCACCCACAATGTTTCCCTTAAAAATCTAAGGTTTCCGCAGAGAATTGAGGCCGAAATCATCTTTCATTCACCTCTGATCTTCTCTCCTGTTAATCTAATGCGCAATATTAATGGCTTAATCCAGCCTTCTGACAATTAATCGATTATTGGTAGGGTATTTGCTCTTTGTAGGCAACTTAACCCACTCACTCAATAGCAGGTTCATTGAGTGAGCCATTCGTTACGTACCACAATGCTACAGATACCTAAGGAGGACACGTTATGCTTATCAGCGTACTTTACGAGAATAACACTTTTGGCATGATCAAAAGTACGCAGATCGAAAAACATATCATATCAGGTAGCATAACCAAGTTTTTTCGTTCGTCTGGGTGGGTCACAATAGCTGTTGATCCGATAAGAAAAGCTGATCTCGGTCATTTGAGAGAAAGGCGGGAAATCGCAATTCACTATTACTGAAATACACCGGAAGTATGTGGACACCGTGGTTATTATACTTACTGGCAGATTTAATTACTATTTTCTGTACAAGGCGATGCCAAATCAAGATAGCGTTCTCAAATTCTAACCGTGGCAAATCTTGAGTTTATTTCTGCCTGCAGCAAATTGTGCTGACATGGGTCTGGCCACTCCATATATGCCACCGTATATGGCAGTAATGTTAAGCATGACAGTTTCAGCTGACGGCTTTCACTTACCTCCAATCTGTCGCAATCCACTTTCCCTTGTAAAATCGGATCATTGAGTCGAGAAGCACCTGCAGGTCTGCACTGGCACGTTGGTTGCTCTTGTTTCAAAACGGTTTCGTTTTTCGAAAGAGATGAGACACTATAATTCTTAACTGTCCGCGAGGATGGGACGGAAAGCCCAAAGGGTCTTACAGAAGACAGCCGGGGTGCAATTATGTTTTTATAATTTATACTGCCCGGTTCTTTATTTGAATTTCCGGGAAAAGGGGGCAACATGTTTCGAAAAGCACTATCAGTACTTAAGGTTTCAACGGTTCTTGCGGCTGCAACAGTGGTACTGCTTCAATTTCAGGGATGCAGTGGCGACGCTGACACAGCGCCTACAGGTACGCTGAAGCTCTCGATCACCGACAAGATGAGTGATGATTTTAAAAATGTAGTTGTCAGCATACGTGAAATCCGGGTAGTGCCGGCAGGCAAGGAAGACGCCCCGGACAACGACCCTGGGCTTCCCGTGGTGGTGAGTTTTGCAACGCCCAGGGTCATAGATGTCATGCAGTTGCAGTTCGTTCAGCAGGCACTTGGAGATGTTGTCCTTCCGGCAGGCACCTACAAGCAGGTCCGTCTGATACTGGAACCCAACCTCAAAGGCCAGGGCCAGCAGCCGGCAAACTACCTCGTGCTAAAGTCGGATCTGACCAATGCCAAGATCCCGCTTACGACTCCCAGCGCCCAGCAGTCCGGCCTGAAAGTCATTGGCCCGATTGAGATCAAGGCAGGCATAATCAATGCGTTAATGATCGACTTTGATCCGAATACAGCTATCGTTGCACGGGGTAACGGTGATTATAATTTTAAACCGACCGGGATACGGCTTGTGCGGATGTCTGACATGCTCACACAGTTCGGCTCCATCTCGGGGACTGTTTTTTCAACATTCAAGGACTGGTCGAGCGCAACCGTTTCAGTCATGCGACGCGGAACTGTCAATGATACCGATCCGATCGCAGCAGGCATAATCTTCAGTAATTTTACCAGTGGCGCATGGCAGTCCCCTTTCGCCGCATTCGTTCCGCCCAGTTCCCCGACAATCTCATACAAGACATTCGTATCGGCGAACGGATTTCACCTTTACTCGTCTTCATCGATCAGCGTGACGCAAAGCCGGACCACTGATCTTGGGACTGTCCCGCTTGTAAAAGCCCCCTGATTATGAGCTTTCCCGTCTGAAACATGTCCGGTTTCAGGTGGGAAAGCTCCATCAATTATTAGTGGATAATTCGTAGTTAGCCCATCAACAGAGCCACCAATCAAACAGGCACCTACAGCAATTGCTGCAGGTGCCTGTTGAATTTATGCGCCCGCGCCCTCTCTTTATTCCAAACGCTTTGATATATAAGGCCCTTTCGGGGGCATCTATTGATAGTACTTACAACGCCAAGGCCAAGAGATCACCACTCACTCACGGAAAGCCGGTTCAGATTGCGTTTCATTGCATTGGATTATCGAGCGAGGCCGGCCATGGAGTCAAACGTGTAAAAAATTCTGCGGCATTTGATGAAAGTGTTGTATACATAAAAATATCTCTGGGTGTATACGAAGTTGCAGCAAAATGAGCTTGCAGAATACCGTCTCCCCGGTATCGTTTGTCATAAAATCAATCAATCGGAGGCAACAATGTCGAAAATCGCTGTTAATGTACTGGTAGTGCTGGCCTTATTTACCCTTAACGCCTTTGCAGCGGATTCAGAGGGCAAAAAAACTACGAATCTCGAATCGACACTTTTGAACAATGAGACTGTCCTCAAGTATGAAAGTTATGACGCAGGAATGATAGGCGGCAGTCTTGACGTGAAATTCACAGCTATGGTTATTTCCGACCCGGTAAAAGCCACTGTGGTCGCAACCGGTATGAAAGTAACCATTTTTGGCGATAAGAACGTGACATCAACCGTTTACCTTGACTCGGGGGAAGCACAGAACCTGCTGACAGCAATAGCTCTTATCAAATCGATTTCAGAAAAAAATGCAACAGAGAAAATAGAACCCTACACTGAGGTGTCCTACTCATCCAAAGGGGGCTTTAAATTTGGCTATTTGAATAAAGGAATTAACTCCGGAATGTTCGAAAGCAGTTCGGCTTTGTTTATCAGAACACCGACGATGGAAAGTGTTCTTAAGAATGATGAAAAAAGACTGGGTGAAATGCAGACCACTATCACTAATGCACTTTACAAAATGAGCAGCAGATAGTGCGGCAGGTTGAAAAACAGAAACAGAGCCGGCACAGTAAAGTGCTGCCTCAAAGTCATGAGACATATGAGACATGGCAACCAATGGTGGCATTTGAATTCGCCGCTGTCGCTTGCCACCGGTCGTAGTGCGCTGGTATGCTTCAGTCGGGTCAATTGTCCGTGATAAGGCTACGTGATATGGCTAATTCAATATTTACCTATTGATAAATCATTCCAGGTAACAATTTCACAACTGTCAGGCGAATGCATATACAAGCGCTTAATGGTGCGATGACTTACTGCTGGATTGATTTTTAAAGCAGTGAACTGCAGAAAGAATAAATACTGACAATATGGCATCGATTTTGTATCATAGGCTACAATTACATTATTGCCGCTAAGGTAAACGATAATACTAAACCATTCGTGAGGATGGGACGGAAAGCCTACAGGGTCTCAAAGAGACAGCCGGGTCGCCGAAATATCTTGAATATTCCCGGCCCCGGTTTTTTTTGCGTCTTAAAATCGGGGCAGAACATACAAGCTGATTTCCAGCTGGTGTAAAGCCTGTGATAAAATATATCTTCCTTTTTATAGCAGTCTGTCTGGCGCCGGTATCCGCCGTTGCAAATCCGGGTCATGGCGGTTCAAGCGGGCTTATCAATGTCCCTTCCGCCGAGACTCTTGATGCCGGCAATATCTGTCTTGGCGCGTGGTCATGCTATCGCGAGAACAGTAATTTCTCTCAAAGGAAATCCCTGGTCCTGCCGGTGTCAATGACACTTGGCATCGGTACGTTTTGGGAAGTGTACGGCTCATATCCCAACCTCCTTTTTAATGGCGATGAAGATGCCTCCGGTATGGGAACACTTGATATGGGCACAAAACTGAGATTCCTGGGTGACCGGGCTTCCACCTTCAAACTGGCCGCCGACTTTCTTGCCCGGAGGCATATTTCAGAAAGCCGTGCGACTGACGGAGTTACCGACTTTACCGGCAAGCTGATCGCCTCCTTTGTTAAAAAAACTGCAGGTGTGCATGTTTCTGCCGGCTATGTGAAGCCCGGTTCAATATCCGGTGCCGAACTTGAAGACGGCTACACGTTAGGAGTCGGTGTAGAATACATGCTTATGCCGCGCGTGAAGCTGCTCGGTGAGTTTACTGCCGAAACAAAGCGCTATTTCGTTGAAGACAACCCCGCTAATTCCCGCAGCACTATGGAAGCCTCCGCCGGGATTCAGTATTACCTCACTCCCCATCTGACAATTAATTTTTCAGGCGGCACCGGATTGGGCGCGAATGGCCCGGATATGACATTCATGTTCGGCATCAGTTCGTGCCAGGGTGTTGGCAGCTATGTAAAGCCGATCCCTTCGGTGGGGCGGAAAGCTCCAGTTAAGGACAAGTCCAGGGAGGCGCTCAGGCCTCTTAAAATCATACCGATCTCCACTCTGCTGTTAAAAGCTTCCGCCGCTCAATCTACTCCGGCCAGCACGCTTGAAGTAGAAATCGACAGCGACAGGGAAGAGGTTCTTATCAAACCTTTCGGCCAGATTTTGATTGCCCCGCAACAGGCGTCTTCCAACCTGACGTCACCTGTGATTCCGGTTGACATTGCCGTGAATGTACATGAGGAGGAAATCTCGTTACTTCCGCAGAAGGGGCCGGATCGGGAATCCGCTGCCAAAGACAATATCATGAGCAGTGTCAGCGGCGTTTCGCCGCTGTATGGTGTCGATGTCAAGGGAGCAGCACCTCATGCAGCCAAAGCGGTTGCATCTTCAGAGCCTGACATTGCGCTTGCGAAAAAGGGAAAACTCCATCGTAAGTTCAAATTTAGCGACGTTATGTACGAACTGGGGTCGTCAACGCTTTCAAATGACGGGAAAAGAATGCTTTCAGAAGTGGCTGAGCAGATCAGAAAGGACACCAAGTGGTCATTCATAAGGATTGACGGGCACACGGACAGTATCGGCTCGCTCCCCTACAACATGGATCTTTCACTGAAGCGTGCTGCCGAAGCTGCCACCTATCTTGTCGGCAACGAGGGTGTTGACGCCACGAGGATATTCATAAAAGGTTTCGGGAAAACTGCTCCGATAGCAGATAACGCTTCTGCAGAGGGACGTCGCAAGAATCGGCGCACCGAAGTACTGTTGTTTGTTTCAAGTGAAGAAAAATAGGATCTGAACAGATATATTCTGGTCACCTTTGCAGCTTTCACTGTCCATCGTTCTTTTCGCCATCTGTGCTGTATTCATCCGGTTGAAAACAGATCCGCTACCCACCCCCCCGCAACTTACAGACCGCCCTCCTTTTCGCCGCCTGCTCCTCCCGGTTCCCGGAGGGGTTATGTGGCGGATTTTCCGCAGATAAAAATATCAGCTCCGTATCAATAAAAGTATGATAGATTGTTGCAATCTGATATCAGAATACACCGACCAGGATGCGAGAAAATGATCAAAGCCATACTTAAATTGGTTATATCTTTGATTTCCTTAGCACTCATTGGTTGTTCGAATGAGACCAGAGAGTGTATTCTGCGGGGCGATGCATGCATGGTGAGCAGCAACTTCTGCGATGCCGTCACCCACTACCGCAAGGCCTTGTCGTTATCCCCCGCTCGTGAAAAAGATCAGAAACTCGAAGCGAATCTCCAGTATGCGAAGAAAGAATGTGCAAACTCCCACTACAATAAAGGGACGAATTATGCTTCCAGGCAGCAACTTGACGAAGCAGCCAGTTCGTTCAAAACGGCTCTGGCGGTTGACCCTGACAACAAAAAAGCACAACAGGCTCTTGAGCACACCTTGAACATTAAAGCTGAAAACAGCATGACAGCTGTCGATAGCTACCAGGAAGGGGTGTTTTTCGCCGATAAAAAGGATTGGCGAAACGCCGTGAAACAGTTTAAGCGTGCGCAAGCCATCAGCGCGCAGAAACAGACGCAGGAACAGATCGACAACGCTCTCCATCAGATCAAGCAGGCGGAAGTGATCTATAGTGCAGCCCAGTCACTGCTGGAAAACAAAAAGTGGGCGGATGCGCTCGGTAAATTAGGAAACGTTCTGGCCATCGACCCCGCACACCCGGACGCTCCCGGTAAAATACTGTCCGCCCGGACTGAAATTGCGGCTGGACTTGATGACTACCTGAAAGGTGAAGAGGCGCTCAAACAGGTTAGCCGTGCGGAGGCCGTCAGGTTCTTCAAAAAAGCTTTGCAGCGGGACCCCGACCAGGCAGGGGCGCGCACTGCGCTGACTGACGTCTATTACCGCATAGCCACCGAACAGGCTGAAAAAGGAAATGCGGGAAATGCGGTCCTCTTTCACACCAAAGCGCTGTCCCTGCAACCGAACCACAAGGGCGCCGGCTCAAGTGTGCCTCCGCTGGAGGATGAAATAAGGCAGCGGATCACCTGCAACCTGGCACTGCTTCCTCTCAGGGAGTATTCCAGAGATCCTGAATTGTCGAACGGGCTATACACCGCCTTGAAAAACAAGATGGTGTCCGGCGAAAAGGGCTTTGTAAGAGTCATCGATAACAAACCGCTCGAATTGCTTGCAGATGAGAAAGATATCCCTGTTGAAAAACTGACTGACGGCAAAAACGTCACCCTTTTAAAGTCATTGCCCGGAGTCAATGCCGTCTTGACCGGAAAAGTGGCCGCCTTTAAAATATCAACGGAGAAGAAAGCAGAAAATCTTTCCAAACAGTACCAGTCCGGGACAAGTCGAAAGAGAAACCCGGAGTACGACACGGCAGTGGCAAACGCGCGCCTCGCCAATCAGGCGGCAGAGGCGACACGGCGCGTAGCGGAACAGGCGGGATTCGGCTTGCTCGGCAAAGTTTTCAGCACCGTCACAGACGTCAATACCAGCATGGATGTAGCAAATACGCCGGAATACGTCGACGAGCCGGTTTTCAGTACATGGCGCTACAAGATCATTCACCACAAGAAAAAAGCGGAAGTATCCGTGTCGTTCCGGCTTATGGACAGCCAGACGGGTGAGTTGCTTGCTGAAGAGTCGATTCCCGCCCATATCGAGTACACCTCCGATTCCGTCGAGAATCCGAACCCGGAAATCGGCATCGAAGACAAGCCATTACCCTTTGAGTCTGACGATGATCTGAAGAACGCCCTGATTGCAAAAGCCGCTGAACAGATCACCGGCAAACTCACCGTGACGATGCATAAATACGCTAACAGATATCTTCGTGCCGCACAGGGTTTTGATGCCGCAACCGACAGGGTACAGGCTGTAGAGAATTATATGAATTTCGTCTACGCCATCCCCAAAGACAGTCCGACGTATGCAAACGAACTCAAAAAAGCCAGAGAATATCTGGATTCCGTTGATATCAACTATTGATTGCAACTACTGATAACCGAGGAGGACCCATGACCAGATTTTGTTCACTCCGCTTTCTGATTGCAGCAGTGTCACTGTGTATTGTCTGCCCTTTGCAGGCGCATGCTTTGTTTGGTTTCGGAAACACGCCGATAAACCGGGAGATCACCTCGACCCCTAGCGGTGCGACGATCTATTATTCGCAAAAAGAGGATGAACCGGGCATGAAGCTGGGGGTTACACCCTTTAAAGACATCATAAAGGATGACAAAGTGTCCCCTGCCGGATATTACCGGGTCGAAAAAGAGGGGTTCAAACCAAAGACCATATTTGTGCCCAACCAGGAAAAACCTGTCGACGTCAAACGGAACATCGAACTCCAGCAGATCACGACGATTCGCCTCAAGGTCATTTCCACCCCGCCAGGGGCCACGATTCTGTTCGGGAAGGACATTAACAATATCACCAAGGAACTCGGTCCCGCCCCGTACACTGAATCAAAAACAGACGCCGCTTCCGAACAGAAACCTTTCTGGGAAAAAGGGGTATACAAGGCGCTGCTGAAGGGGTACCGGCCAAAGGTCATTGCCAGCGAGCGGAGTGAGGAAAACAAGCAGATAAATTTTGAACTTGAGCCGCTCCCCCTGCCTCCGGAACCGCCAAAAGTCGAATATCCCGACAAGAAAACCGTCGCCTGGAAACCAGTCAACCTGGATGCCTACAAAAATCCGGACGCGGATCTTTCATCCGGTATTCCGCTGGCTGTCATGAGTTTCAAGGAGAGCGGCGCCCTGGATATCGGCAGCCTGGCGGCTGATTCGCTCATACTTAAGCTGCAAAGAAAAGGATTTGTCGTCATTGAGCGCGAAATCATTGAAAAGGCCATTACCGACCTGAAAGGTGCTGCCCCTGCCGACAAAAAAGCTTCTACCGGGATCGAACTTATCAAGGATCTGAGCGCGCCGCTTAAAACACGCTACTTCATGATCGGTTCCATAAACGAATATATTTCTGGCAATGAAAACATCATCATCCTTCCATTCATCCCCGACAAGGAGAAGGAGCGCTATCAGAAGGAATATGATGCTTATATGGCCTATTTCAAATCAGAAAACATTTCCAACCCGCAACCTGTCAAAACCTTGCAGGAGTGGGAGCTTGAATTCAATGGCAAATCCCAGTCATTTTCCATGCCGGTTTCCCGGGTTAGCATTACCGCGAAAATTCTTGATGTCAAGAGCGGCAAGGCGGTCTGGACCGGCATTGGCAGCGTCTCTGAAAACGGGCTGCAGAAGGGACTGAACGCGATATTGTCTGCCATGGCCGACAGTATCGGCGATTCGGGGGATGGCAAGGCGGACGGAAAGAACAAACATTAGTATATAATTCAGAATTGCCGCGCCCCCGGTAACAATTCACCCGGGGTATGCCGCCGCGCGGGTTGCTGTCGGCCGGGTATGCTTACTGACCTCAAGCCCGTGTCGGTGCGGCGTCTGTAGAAGATTCAAGCAGGCACGTGCATTTTTTTGCGGTGCCTGTTTCGTTTTGTAATAATTCCAGATGCCTGGTGGCAGCCCGTAGTGGAATATTGCGAGGCCGTCAGCCAGGACGAGGCAGGAATGTCGCCTAAATCAACATGGAGAGGTTCGCGCGGCGAGTGGTACCTGGTTGTTCAGGCGTGCCTGTTTTTTCTGCTGGTGTTTGGGCCTCGTGCGTGCGGAGCGGTGACGGTGTGGCGCTCACCGCATGGATGGATCAGCATTCTGGGAGGCGGCGGGTTGTTTTTGGCGGGTACTGTTCTTGCCGCAACCGGCGCAGTCAATCTGGGGAGGAATCTCACCCCGCTGCCGGCACCCCGGGAGAATGGTGAACTGGTCGTTGCCGGAGCCTACCGGTTCGTCCGGCACCCGATTTACAGCGGCCTCATCTTCATGGCCTTTGGCTGGGGAGTGTGGCTGCAGAGCTGGCTGACCATCGGCTACGCGCTGCTGCTCCTAGCCTTCTTTGACATCAAGTCACGGTACGAGGAGCGATTACTGCAGGATAAATTCCCGGAATATGCCGCGTACCGAACGCGTGTGCGGAAACTGATCCCCTTCGTGTATTGAGCCGTCTGGCAGCAACGGGCTGCGGCTCTCACCCGCCGTCTGACGGGCGTTAAGCACCCTGCAGGACTCTCCTCAATTCTGTCTCAAGAACTTTCATGCTGTACGGTTTGCGGATGAATCCGGAAGGGGCCTGACTGGTGAAGCGTTCACTCAGCTCATCTTCATTGAAGCCGCTGGAAATAATCACTTTGACGTCCGGCCTGATGTCGCAGATCTGGCCCATGGCGGTTATTCCATCCATGTTCGGCATGGTCAGATCCATCAGAACGATATCGATCTTATCAGCTTGTTCGCGGTATCTCGCCACCGCATCGACGCCGTCACATGCGGTGATCACCGAGAAGCCGCAGAGAGTTAACATCTTCGTGCAGATCTTTAGGACGGACTTCTCATCATCCACAACCAGGGCCACCCCGGAAAGCGAGGTTTCCTGGAGCGTGCATTTTTCCGGTTCCGGGGCAATGGGTTCCTGAGCCGCCGCAGGCGGTGCAGATTCCGTGACCGGGAACAGCGCCCTGAAAGTTGAGCCCTTCCCGGGCTGGCTCTCCACAAACAAGGCGCCTCTGTGCGTTTGCATTATTCCCATAACCGCCGACATTCCCAGTCCCCGCCCGGCAAATTTTGTTGTAAAGAACGGGTCGAAGAGACGTTTAAGAGTATCCCGGCTCATACCGCAGCCGTTGTCGCTGACCTCCAGAAACACATAGCATCCCGGTTCCGGCTTTTCGTCCAGCAGACTGGCGGACAGGCAATCCTGGTCGCAGCTCTGGATGCCGGTGGTAAGAACGATTAAACCCGGCTGTTCCTCAATAGACTCCGCTGCATTGATGACCAGATTCATGACAACCTGCTGTATATGGGCTTCATCGGCCAATATGTCCGGCAGTTCGGCCGAGAGGAGCAACTCAGTCGATACAGCCGCCGAAGTTGCCGTTTTCAGCATTGCCACATTTTCCCTGACTAGTTCATTCAGGTTCAGTTGTTTTTTGGAAACAAATCCCCTTCCTGAATAGGTCAGCATCAAACCAGTAAGGTGAGCAGCCCGCTTGCCGGAATTCATGGCAGTGCTGAGGTGTTTTTGAGGTGCTGAATCCGGTGGGAGCCCCTTCGAAGCCAGCTCCATATTGCCGAGAACGGACTGCAGGAGGTTGTTGAAGTCATGGGCGATACCGCCTGCCATAACCCCCAGGCTCTCCAGCTTCTGGGCATGGAGCATCTGGCGTTCAAAAACCAGACGCTCATCCTGGAGCCGGGTGTTTTCCTCGCCACGCTGCTGCAGCACGCTCGCCAGATCGTTGATGGCCCGGGCCGCCCTGCCCGGTTCATCTTCGGATGCAATGTCGATGCGTACGGAAAAGTCGCCCTCGTGCATCGCATTTATGCCCTGCATGAGGGCGTTGAACGAATGGGTTACTCGCCTGAGCACCAGATAGCAGAGCAGGGAAACCGTCAACCAGAAGCCGAAGGCTACGCTGATGGAGAGCAGGACAACCTGGCGGAGAGCACGCGACAGGTCGGACGTGCCGCGTTCCATGCGCACTGTGCCGAGCGGGGCTGCGGAGGCATCCCGACTTCCTTCCAGCGATGATTCTACAGAGTCCACCAGGCTGCTGCTGTGTACATCAACCACATGGCTGATAACATCGAGAGCCGCGGAACGGCCGGTCAAATTTACTTCGGCCAGAACCCTGCCGTCCGGCGTGCTGATCACCACCGCGCTGACTTCGGATGCCTGGGCGGCCTGCTCCGCCATCCGGCGCAAAACCTCGCGGTTTTCGGCATACAGCGGGAGCCGGACGGAATCGGCCAGATGCCGTGCCTGCAACCGGAGCTGTTCGACGGCGTGGTCGCGTGCAGTGCGGATTTCATTGACGATGTACAGGGTACTCAGCAGGCAGGCGATCAGAAAGGTCATCAGGGTGAAGATGAGGAAGAGCTTGCATCGAAAGCTGGTACGAAAGTATGACCAGCGCAGATATGGTGACATGGTCAATCCCTCACACGGTAGATAGTTTCCTGAACAGGCTCACGCTTGAGAGTAGCCGGAAATGATCTGGAAAAATATCATTGCCGGATAATTAATGCAACTGGAAGCCACTCGCATCAAAAGGAGATTCCAGATGTTTCAAAACACTGGGATTGGTCTTGACTTTCATGCCGCTTGGAAAACCGAGCGGCAAGTTTTCAACGCGTTCCCCTCTCAGCAGCGCCGCAACCATGGCTTCGGCCTGACTTCCCATGGCGACCCGGTCGATTTCAAGTACGGCCGCCGCACCCAGCCCCAGATAGTTGGCGGCAAAGGAGACCACCGGGACAGCCTGCTGCTGGCCGAAGCGGAAGTAAGCCTCGGCTGTCTCCCTGGTGACCGCCGTGGAGTCAGGCAACATCCAGAGGGCGTCCACCTTGCCGGCCAGCTTCGCCAGCTTATCCACTGTCTCGCGGGGTGATGAAACTTCACGGGTAACCAGTTCGATGCCGGCATTTTCTGCTGCTAACCGGGCCAGGCGGAGATACCAGCCGCTCCTGGCCGGATTGTATACCACGCCGATGCGCCTGGTTTTCATTGCCCGGAACAAGTCGACGTAGCGATCCGGATGAGCGAACATGCCGATGCCGGTCAGGTTGGGGTGTGAAGCATTCAGGCTAGAGATACCGAGCGTCATCACGGCGATCACCGGAGTCTGCTGTACCTTGCGGACAGCCGTCAGTGCAGCGTCCCCAACGGCCAGGATCGTCTTGGGGCGATCTTCGCGCACGATCCGGACAACGTCAATTTCGGCGTAGTCGGTCAACACCAGCAGCCGCAATGAAGTTTTCTGTTTAAATCCGAAACCTTTAAGAACCTCTTCGTAGGCCGGATCGTGTCTGCTTTGCAGCACAAGCACGTCATAGGCCTGGGCCAGAGTAGGGAACAGGGTCGCCAGGGAGAGCATGAGGAAAATAAGTCGTCTCATCAGAAGCTCACCCTCACTCCGCCTTCGAACCAGCGACCGGTAGTTGGAAAGATTTCGCGGTAGTAATACGGACTGTTGAAGAGGTTATGACCGGAGAAGAACAGCTCCAGGGACGAGCTTTCCCGCTTGAGCAGTATGGCACCCAGGTGCAGGTCCCAGATCAGATCGTCATATTTTCCCTTGTATTCCGGAGGAGAGTTCCAGTTGACGTATCGGCCGTTCAGCACGCCGCGATAGGTCTTGTCATCATAGCGCAGCGCCAGTTGCAGGGTATGACGAGCCGTATCCGGTTTGACCTGGGAATTATCACCGGTACGAGTGGTGTCGGTGAAGGTGTATCCGGCACCCAGCGAGGTGTTGTAAACCGGTATGGTGCGGAATTCCAGTTCGGCACCCAGGGCGATGCGGCGTTCGGGGATTGTCGAGTCGAGATTCAACGGGTCCTGATTATTCCAGGTCTCGTTGCGGAACAGTGTTCCCTTGACCCAGAGATAGGGTAAGGCGCTGCTCTCGGCGCCGATCTGTGATGTCCAGATTTTCACCGCCGAATTGTCGATAACGGTCAGGACCGGCAAGCCATGACCCCGGCCGGTGTAGGCACGCAGCAGGGTGCTTTCAGCCAGTTGCCAGGTGGCGCCAAGGGAGGCACTGAAATTATCGCCGCTGGTCTGAGTGTGATCGAATCGGACACCGGGACTTATGCTCAGGGAACCGGCTGTCAGGGTGTTGTTAAGGTAGAGACTCCAACGGTCTGCTATCTTTCTGTAGGGGGAGTAGGTCGAGCCGCCATCTGAAGTATTAGATGAAGACTCCAGATGATTGTAGTCGCTTCCCGCCACCAACAGGTTGTTGTCCCCCCGCCAGACGAGCTTGGCGCCGGCGCCGTTTACCTCATTTTTTTCAAACACATTTTCAACCGGCTGCCAGGGGAGACCGTCGCTGACGTTGGTGTAGGTGTTCCTTGTGTCGAGGAAAAAATGACGGCCGGACAGCTCAAGCTCCACTCGGTCGTTCAGCTGATAACGAAGGCCGAGCGAGGCGACCCGGCTACTGTTGTCCTGGACCTGCCTCAGGTCATACGGCATCTGCGGGACGTAGCGAAGTCCAAAGTCTGCCCGGTTGTAACCAAAGGTGCCCCAGAGGAGCCCCCGGCCGGGAAGATCATAGGTAAGCTTGGCATATGCCTGATTGGTGAAGGCCTGTCTGCCGGGGAGCAGTCCATCGGTGCCGAGATAACCGCCGGAGAGGTAGTAGCCCAAACTGCCGCTGGTGCCGGACAATTCGGCACGGGTGTCGGCGGTGGTGCGTTCGCCGATGGAGGCGGAGGCCGAAGCGCCGATCGGGCGTTTGTCCGGGGACTTTGTAATGACGTTGATCACTCCGCCAAGCGCCTGGCCCCAGGCGGTGGAGGCGGCCCCCTTGACGATCTCGACCCGCTCGATGATCTGGGCCGGCACGGCCGATACGTCGGAGAAGTTGCTAGACAGATTGGTGATTGAAACCCCGTCCAGCAGTACCTGTACATGCCTGAAGTCGGCGCTGTTAATGAAGGTAAAGGGAGGTACGCCCGGTCCGCCGTTGTGCTCCAACTGAAAGCCGGGGACAGTGTCAAGGATGTCTGCCAGGGTGTGGGCATTGAGCAACCGGATATCGGCGGCGGTGATGACGGTAACGTTTTCGGCTATCTGGGAAAGCGGCTTGGGCACGCGTGATGGCGTAGCAATCTGCTCCTGCCAGGCGCTGAAAAGCTCGATTGTATCCTCATCGTCCACTCCCCATGAGAGGGAGGGAGTCAGCCAAATAGCCAGACAGAGGGTCAGAATGAGTGCTCGCAGGCTATGTGCAGCGTGGTTGATTTGCATGGTATAGATTGTGCTGTTTAACATGGCAAGGGCATGTTGTCCATGCATTTAACCAAAAGGAGGGTGATTCGGATGCGTGAGGAAAATAATGACCTGATGGTGCTGGAAGAAGGGGTGGTCGCGGGTGTTGTACAGGCCTGTTGTTCGGCGAGTGGTTCGGCCAAGCTGTGATTCGGTAATTATACCGCGGAGAGAGGGATGCCTCTCTCCGCAACAAGGATCTTTCATGCAAGTATCCCGCTACCTGAAATATTACCCCAGTCCGGACAAATCGGGGCGGATGCTGCTGATCGCCACCCGGCGCTGTGCCGTACTGGAATGTTCCGAGGCATTGTGGGACAGGGTCCGCAATGGCGGCGAGTTGACTGAATCTGAGCGCACGACCCTGGCTCGACTGGGTGTGCTGGTGCCGGACCGCGACGCCGAACGGGAGGAGATGAGGGCTACCTTTGAAACAATCAACGGCTCAAACCGCCGTTTCGAGGTGACGGCGACCCTGACTCTTGAGTGCAACCTGGCCTGTCCCTACTGTTATGAAGACCCTTTCCGGGGGTGTTTCGTGATGAGCGCGGAGACCGCCAACCTGCTGGTTCAGCGGTTAAGCGAGCGAATGGCCGATGGGTTGGATGTGACCGTGGATTTCTACGGCGGCGAAGCTTTGATGCGCCTCGATCTGCTGCGAGGGATCGCCGCGCGCCTGAAGGACGCGGCTGTACTACACGGGGCAGCCTTCGCCTTCAACCTCTTCTCCAATGGTGTGCTGCTGACTCGGCAGGTGGTAGAAGAACTGCTGCCGCTGGGACTAGCGGCGATACGTCTGACCATCGACGGCCCGCCCGATATTCACAACAAGCAGCGCCCCTTTGTCTCCGGCCAAGGGAGTTTTGACATCATCATGGCCAACCTGTTGGAAATATTCAGCATAGTGCCGGTGGACCTGGGGGGAAACTACACCCGCGGCAACTTCCGCCGTTTCCCGGAACTGCTGGATCTGTTGATTGCGCAAGGAATTGAGCCGGCAAAAATGAAGGAGGTGTCCTTTTCACCGGTCATGCCCAAGGCGGACGGCAGCGTGTCCGGCAATTTTGGCTCTACATGCGCCTTTACGGGAGAACCCTGGGTGATTGAGGCCAACCTGTTCCTGAGAGGAGAAATCATCCGCCGGGGCTTCCCAACCTCGAAACTCCAGCCGAGCGCCTGCATGATCGAGTTTGCCAACGATCTGGTGGTGGGGTACGATGGCAGCCTATACAAGTGCCCGGTGTTCATGGGACAGGAGGAGTTGCGGGTGGGAAGCCTGTCAGAGGGGATCAATGATTACCGCGAATCCCACAACCTGGACGTCTGGAAGAACGACGAGTGCCTGGAGTGCGCCTATCTGCCTCTTTGTTTCGGCGGCTGCCGCTTCTTCCGCAAGCTGAAAACCGGGGTGATAGATGGTGCCGATTGCCGCCGCGCCATGCTGGATGCTTCGCTGGAGCGAATCGTGCGACAGGATCTGTCTCTGGTGCGGCTACGCTAATCACGAGGCAAAACATCCATGGGCCACGGAAACGATCCAGTAACCCATGAATGTTTTGCGCGAATCCGTAAGGGACCTGTTGCCGGTCGGCGGCAGCACAATCAATCTTTTAGACTCTACTCCAGAGAATAAAAATTAAACAGCCTGTTATTTTACAACCGCGGTGCTATAGTATAAACATCAAGTAGGAGGTAAATCCGTTTTGGAGGTTTTGCAGCATGGAAGATACTCCGCCTGAGCAGTACCGAATCGAGGAGTCAGCAGCGCTCCGATACACCTGAATTAAAGGTGAATTTCAAAAGGGGGGCGATAATCATCGCAGATATTCCGCCTGAAAGCAGGTCACATAGCTTGGTACCATCACTCCGAGGGTAGGTAGAATCGGAATACTCCTTGAAAATGGAATCGAATACGTAATAGATAAGTGAAGCCCACCGAAAAATCTGGTGGGCTTTTCATTTGATCGGCACCTACTTCTCTGCTTTTACATGCGGGTCTCATCTGATATAGTTGCAAAATGATCTCCCCAGCTTTCTACCACGTTGCGATCTATTCGCTTGTCTCCGTGATCCTGATCGGCGGCTTGCTGCTGGCTGCATGGTGGCTGGGCGCCAAACGGACGTCGGCAGCCAAGCAGATGCCGTACGAATCGGGTGTCGCCCCCAGCGGCTCTGCCCGCCTGGCCTGGCCGGTACCGTTCTACCTGATTGCAATATTTTTTATCGTGTTTGATGTCGAAGCCGCCTTCATCTTCACCTGGGCCGTGGCCTGGGATCTGCTGGGAATTACAGGACTGGTCCAGATCACGGTTTTCATTACGATCCTGTTCGCCGGCCTTGTCTGGCTCTGGGTAAAGGGCGGGCTCGACTGGGGCCCTTCCCGGGAAGGGGGCATGAAACGTGGATAATGAAATCCCGCAGAATGTCATCCTGACCCGCCTCGATGACCTGATCAACTGGGGACGCGCCAATTCGCTCTGGCCGATGTTCTTCGGTCTCTCCTGCTGCTTTGTCGAAATGATGACCTCATTCACCTCGCGCCATGATGTATCGCGCTTCGGCGCCGAGGTCCTCCGGGGGACGCCTCGAGAGGCGGACCTGATGGTGATCGCCGGCACTCCCTTTGTCAAGATGGCCCCCTCGATCCTGCACCTGTACGAACAGATGGCCGAACCCCGCTGGGTGATGTCCATGGGGAGCTGCGCCAACTCGGGCGGCATGTACGACGTGTACAGCGTCGTACAGGGGATCAACCAGATCCTGCCGGTGGATGTCTACGTGCCTGGCTGTCCGCCGCGCCCCGAGGCGTTTCTGCAGGGCTTGATGCTGCTGCAGGAAAAGATCAGGACCGGGGAGCGCCCGGCCCGGCCGGTGCTGCACCTGCAGGGGGGGTGGCAGGGGACGACCGCTCCGGTGCTGGTGCCGGGGGAAACAAAGTCCAATGACACCCGCGGCCCGGGGATGGAAGCGATCAGCATCCGGGGAGCGGCAGCCGGTCATCCCACGGCGTTTCAGCCCCGCTCGGACGAACTCTGGCGACCACCGGCTCCGCGCCATGACTACCCTGACTTCGGCCTGCCGGAAGAGATCGCGCAACTGTTTGAAGGGCAGGTCTCGATTGACCCGGCGGCAACCGACATGCTGACGCTACGGGCGCCGTCGAACCGGGTGCCCGAACTCCTGAAACACCTGAAATACCGCTCCGGGGCTTCATTCAAGCGGCTTGAGGACATTGCAGCCGTCGATGAGTCCTGCCGCCGCGATCGGAGCAGCTACCTGGATTTCACCCTCAATTACCACCTGCTTTCCTTCGATGTTCCCGGTTATCTCCGGGTAAAGGCCGAACTGAGCGGCGACAGCCCCGAATCCCCCTCGGTCACCCCGGTCTTTCCTGCCGCCAACTGGTACGAGCGGGAGGTGTACGATATGTACGGCGTCCGCTTCGGCGGCCACCCCAACCTGCGCCGGATACTGATGCCGCACGACTGGGAAGGGCACCCGCTCCGGAAGAGCCACCCCTTCCGCGCCACCGAAATGAAACCTTATACGATCGAGGATGCCCGCCGCCACACCCCGCTCCCCGCTTCTGATTTTTTCGAGCGGATCGACGAAGGTGAAATGATTCTCAACCTGGGGCCGCAGCACCCGGGCACCCATGGCATAATTCGCTGCATCCTCAAGCTGGACGGCGAGGAAATCCGTGATATCGATTTCGACATCGGCTACCACCATCGCGGAGCGGAAAAAATAGCCGAACGTCAGCACTGGAACCAGTTTATTCCCTACACCGACCGCATCGACTATCTTGCCGGAGTGCAGAACAACCTGGCCTATGTCAACTCCGTCGAACGGCTCTGCGGCATCACCGTCCCGGATCGGGCCATCCATATCCGCGTCATGCTGGCCGAACTGTTCCGGGTCGCCAGCCACCTGGTCTGGCTGGGAACCTTCACGGCCGATATCGGGGCCATGACGCCGGTTTTCTACACGTTTACCGACCGGGAGAAGATTTTTGATATCGTCGAGATGATTACCGGCGGGAGGATGCACCCCGCCTGGTTCCGTATCGGCGGTGTTGCCGAAGACCTGCCGGAGGGGTGGGAGGAACCGGTACGCGCGCTGCTGGAATGGATGCCGTCCCGATTGAAAGAGTATGGGCAGCTGATCGACGGCAACCCGATCTTCAGGGCGCGCCTGAAGGGAGTCGGCGCCATATCGCTGCCGGAAGCTCAGGAATGGGGGCTGTCAGGCCCAAACCTTCGGGCCTGCGGATTCGAGTGGGACCTGCGGCGTAAAATGCCGTATTGCGGTTATGAGCGTTTTGATTTTGAGATTCCGACGGCTGAGGGGGGGGACTGCTGGGCGCGCTATCAGGTGCGGATGCTGGAAATCAGGCAATCGCTCCGCATCGTGGAGCAGGCGATGAGCGGGATGCCGGAGGGACGTTTCATGACCGGCGACTACCGCTACGCTCTCCCCGAGAAGCGGGACGCACTGCAGAACATCGAATCACTGATCCACCATTTCGTCAACAGTACCCGCGGCATGTCACCGCCACGGGGGGAAAACTACAGCGCCATCGAGGCGCCAAAGGGAGAAAACGGCTACTTCGCCGTATCTGACGGACTTTCAACCCCCTACCGCCTCCGCATCAAGACCCCCAGCTTTCCGCACATCCAGGCCCTGCCGGTCATGAGCCGCGGCTGGCTGGTTGCCGACTTTCTGGCGATCCTCGGTTCGGTGGATTTTGTGCTGGCCGACCTGGACCGGTAGGCCAAGAGTCAGGGTAACAGGTCAGTTAACGCTTCAGCCAGCGCCTGCTTAATAAGCATCACACCTGGCTTTTCTCGTATATGTCGGCAAAATCCCCCTTGATTTCGTCAAACGCCGTCAGCACCCTCGGATCAAAATGAGCCGGCATGGTGCGCCCATCGCCAACCAGAATAATATCGCAGGTTTTGGCGTGGTCATACGCCGACTTGTAGATCCGACTGCTGCGCAGGGCATCATACTGGTCCACCAGCATGACGATCCGCCCCTCCATGGGAATTTCCTCACCATGCAAACCGGCCGGGTAACCGCTGCCATCCCATCGTTCATGGTGCGTAGCGGCTATTACCGCCCCCATTTTGAGCATGCTGTGCGGCGACCCTTTGAGGATGCGCTCCCCGATAGTCGTGTGCTGCTTGATGGCGGCAAATTCTTCCGTTGTCAGACTACCCGGCTTCAGCAGAATCGAGTCGGGGATACCGATCTTGCCGACGTCATGCATGGCGCTTGCCACCGAGATATCGTCAACAAAAGCTTCATCCATGTTCAAATGCAGGGCCAGACGTTTTGCGTACATGCCGACCCGCGAAATATGCAGACCGGTGTCCTCATCGCGAAGCTCCGCAGCGGCGGTGAGCCGTTCGATGATTTCAAGGCTCATGTGGGTGATCTCGCCCAGCGCCGCGTTAAGTTCGGCGGTCCTGAGCTCGACCGTGCGTTCCAGTTCCGCCTTGTAGTTCTTTTCGATCTGGGTCAGACGCTTGAAATTGACCCCTTTCTCCACCGCATGAACCAGCGCCGGCGGCCGGTACGGTTTGATGATGAAATCAAAGGCGCCTTTCTGGATGGCCTTGACCGCCACATCCAGATCGGCATACGCCGTCATCAGCACCACCGGCGTTTCCCTGTCGAGAAAGCGGATCTTTTCCAGCAGTTCAAGCCCGTCCATGATCGGCATATTGATGTCGGTCAGCACCAGGTCTACCGGCTCCATGACAAACTGCCTGACCGCTTCCTGGCCGTTCGAAAAGGCGCGCACCGAAAACCCGAATTCGGTCAGCAGCGTCGTGACGCTCTCCAGAACAAAACGATCGTCATCGACCACAAATATTTTAGCGCCAAAACTATTGCTCATGGTCAAGTACCTCACGAATTTTCATCAGCAGCTCTTTCGGAGTGAACGGCTTGGCCAGATAATTCATCCCCTCTTCCACTCCCCCCTGACTGACAACCACATCCCTCGCATACCCGCTGCAAAACAGTATCCGCATGTCCGGGTCAATGCCCCGGATCGCATCATACACCTCACGACCGTTCATTTTCGGCATGATGACATCGAGAATCACCAGACTGATCCGTCCCCTCTGCTGGCGGAACTTCTCCAGCGCATCCTTGCCATCCACCGCCTCCAAAACCGAATAACCGAATTCCTCCAGTATCTCCCTGCCAAGCACGCGGGTCGTTTCGTTATCTTCAGCCAGCAGGATTGGGTTTTGCCCCTGAACGGGCAGCTCTATTTCCTTCACTTTCAGCTCAACATCGGCAGGGGCCGAGTCGAGGAGCGGCAGATAGATCTGAAAAACCGTGCCTATGCCTGTCGTGCTGTAACAAAGCACATAGCCGTTATGTTTCTTGATAATGCCGTAGACGATAGAAAGACCCAGGCCTGTCCCCTTGCCCAGCTCCTTGGTGGTATAGAACGGTTCGAAGACATGCCTGGCGATTTCCGCCTCCATTCCTGCGCCGCTGTCGGTAAAGGTCAGAAGGACATATCTCCCCGGTTTACCGAATCCTCTGGCAAGAACAAAATCCGTGTCCAGTGTGACCGCTTCCGTCGTAATGACTATCGAACCGCCTTGCGGCAGGGCATCACGGGCATTTGTCGCCAGATTCATCAGGACCTGTTCGATCTGGCCGCTGTCGGCCAACACAGGAAGCACGCGGTAATCAAGATTTATTTCAAGATGAATATCCTCACTGATCAGCCGGAGGAGCAACTGGTGGACACGATTGATAATTTCATTCAAGTCAACGGTGACAAGGTTTGATGCCTGCTTGCGGCTGAAAGCCAGCAACCCCTGGGTAAGGCTTGCGCCGCGCTCCGCCGTAGCGACGATCTGCTCGGCGTTCTTTTTCAGCGGGCTGTCGGCGGGAAGCTTGAGCTCCATGATACTGGCATAGCCGACAATAGCCGTCAGGATGTTATTGAAGTCGTGGGCGATGCCTCCGGCCAGCTGTCCGATTGCATCCATCTTCTGGGCGTGCCGAAGTTGCCCCTCCAGCTGCTTCCGGTCGGTTATATCCTCTTTGATGGCAATAAAATGGGTAATGGCATAGCTGTTGTCCCTGATGGGTGCAATCAGCGCCTGCTCCCAGTAGAGTTCACCGTTCTTCTTGCGGTTGTGAAATTCGCCGCGCCATTCACCGCCGGAGAGAATAGTTTCCCACAGTTCCATATATTCAGCACGGCTGGTTTCACCCGTTTTAAGCATGCTCGGATTCCGGCCAACAGCCTCTTCAGAAGAGTAGCCTGTCAACCCGGTGAAATGTGGGTTGACATATTCGATGGTTCCGGAAGTATCGGTAATCACGATTGAGGCGGGACTCTGCTCAACCGCCACCGAAAGCTTGCGCAGGTGTTCTTCTGCCCGCTTCCTCTCCGCCAGTTCGCGTTGCGACTCTTCGTTGAGGCGGGCATTTTCGAGCGCCAGCGAAGCAAGCTCGCCGAATTGATCCAGAACCTCCATCTGCTGATCGCTGAACAGAACATCCCGGTCAAGAAATGCCAATCCGAGCACCCCGACGACCTTGTCGGCCATTTTGAGCGGAACCCCCGCCATGGCATGCAGGCGGTCCCGGTCCGCATCTGGGAGACGCCCCTCCCAGGTGTTGTAATCATCAACCTTTATCGGCTCTCCTGTGATCCACACACGCCCTGATATTCCCTCCCCCGGCTTGACCGGGTGGTGAACCAGCGAGTCATAAACTCCGCTCTGGTACACCATGTTCAACTCGGTGCCGGCACTGTTCACCAGGTACAGAAAGCAGTGTTCCGTCCCGACCAGTCTTCCTGAGCGGATAACGATCGCCTGCAGCACGCTTGCAACGTCCAGCCGCTTGATCAGGCCCAGCGTTGTTTCGTGCAGCGCCTGCAGGTATTCATTCTGGCGATGCAGCTGCTCGTCGGCACGTCCAAGCTTTTCGAGGTCCGCCACCAGCCTGTTCCGCTGAAGATCACTCTCAAGCACGAGCAGGTTGAACGCCTGCCCCAGCGTGGCGACTTCCCCCCCACCCTGCGCGTGGAACACCCGTGCTTCGCCGCTCTTTGCCGGCATTTCTTCCACATGGCGGGTAAGAGAAATGATCGGGGCCATAATTCTGTTCAGATAGCGCCGCATGAACCAGAACAGCCCCACTGAAAAAAGCGGCAGTACCATCAAAAAAGCATTTTTGATCTTGTTGGCCGGCGCGTAAGCCTCGACCAGGGGATAGTTGGCACCCAGGATCCAGTTCTTTGTCTTTAAATGCTTGAACGTGGAGAGCGTCTTCAGACCGCGGCTGTTTACGGTTTCGCCGCTGCCGTCGAATCCTGCCAGAGCCCGGTCCAGCAACTTGTTGGAACCGGCCGGTATGTCATATTTCATGATCCGTGATCTATCAGGGTGAAGAACCATCAGGCGGTCTTTGTTGAATAAAAACGGGTAGCCGTTCTTCCCCATTTTGACGCTCGTGAGCCTGCCGATAAAAGCTGAATTGCTCAAATCGACACTCCCTCCCAGGATCCCTGTCAGAACCCCGCTGCTGCTGAAAATTGGAGCGGTGAACATGATGGCGGGGTGATGATGCTTTTGTGACGACTCGTAGGGATCAGAAATAACCGGTTTTCGGGTCCCGACCGTCTGCCTGAAGTATTCGCGGAACGAGAAATCAGTGCCGACCCGTTCAAGCTCAAGCGGGAGTTCCGCCACCATCCTCCCCTCCGGAGAGAATATGAACAGGCCGTTGTTGAAGTCCTGCAGGTGTTCACTTTGCTGTTTCAGGTAAAGCAGCGCCTTTTTGGGGTCACGGACCATTTCCGGAGTGATTTTTCCGGCAACCGAGACCAGGACTTCGCTATTATGCGCAATGCTCCGGTCGATATCCTCCGCCAGCACGGAAACGATCTGGTACTGCTGTTCTGAAACGGTCTCTTTAATATATTTTTGCAGAACGGAATACATCAACAGAAGCAGGCAGGCGAACAGAGCCGTTATGGCCACCGGGAATAGCAGGGTTACTTTGGTTTTCAGGGAAAACTGCTGCATTTTCACACCTGCTTCATATCGTGGCAATAGGTAATAGTGGCGGAAAGATACCACATTCTGCCGGAGTTGGTTATAGCGAATGTTATGACAAACAAAATTTTACTGAAGCGGTAGCCCGACAGATGTAATGGGCAAGTCAGAAGATATTTTCTGCGCATTTTTGCAGATGATGACCTCGTTTAATTCACCTATCCTGCTTGTCAGGGCCGGGAATGTGCCGCATGCTTCAGCCAACTTTTCTTTGGACAAGCGCCGGCCCATCAAGTATTATGGGCGAATTTAACAGGCCCAAGAGGAGCACTTACATTGGACAAACTCATCATCAAAGGCGGCAGAAAACTTAAGGGGGATGTAACGGTCAGCGGTTCCAAGAACGCATCACTCCCTATCTTTGTGGCGACAATTCTTGCTCCGGGAATCAACACCATCAGCAACGTGCCGTTTCTTCGCGACATCAACACCACCATCAAAGTGCTGGAATCACTTGGCGCACAGGTCGAGGGGAATGGCAATATCGTCAGAATTGACACGACGAATATCAACAGCCATGAAGCGACCTACGATCTGGTCAAAACCATGCGGGCCTCGGTACTGGTCCTCGGGCCGCTTCTGGCCCGATTCGGCAAGGCACGGGTCTCGCTCCCGGGAGGTTGCGCCATCGGGGCACGCCCGATCAACCTGCACCTCAAGGGACTTCAGGCGCTCGGAGCGGAGATCACGCTCGAACATGGCTACGTCGAAGCAAAATGCCGGCACCTCAAGGGTGCCCGCATCAATTTCGACATCTCGACCGTCGGCGGCACCGAACATCTGATGATGGCCGCCGCAACCGCCAGAGGTGAAACCCTGCTGGAGAACGCCGCCCGGGAGCCGGAAATTGTCGATCTGGCCCTGTATCTGAACCGCATGGGAGCAAAGATTGAAGGGGCCGGTACGGATACCATCCGGATTCAGGGAGTGTCCGAACTGTCTGCAGCCGATTACGAAGTCATGCCGGACCGGATCGAAGCCGGCACTTTCATGATCGCTGCGGCAATGACCGGTGGTGACATCCGCATCCACAGCATGAAGCTGGAGCATCTGGATGCCCTGAGCTTCAAGATGCAGGATGCTGGTGTTGAAATAACCAGTCGCGATAACGTCGTGAGGGTCAAGGGGCCGAAGCGGGTGACAAGCGTCAACATCAAAACCCGCCCCTATCCCGGCTTTCCGACCGACATGCAGGCCCAGTTCATGGCCATGATGTGCGTGGCGGAGGGGGCCAGCGTCATTTCGGAAAATATCTTTGAAAACCGCTTCATGCATGTATCCGAGCTGCAGCGCTTTGGGGCCGACATCACGGTCGAAGGGAGTACGGCAACGGTCAAGGGGGTTAAAAAGCTGTCCGGCGCACCGGTCATGGCCACCGACCTGCGGGCGTCGGCCTCGCTGATCCTGGCCGGCCTGGCCGCGGAAGGCACCACCGAAGTCACCCGTATCTACCATCTGGACCGCGGCTATGAGTCGATCGAGAAAAAATTTGCCGCCCTCGGCGCGGATATAGCGAGAGTCAAGGAATGAGCGACTGGATTACCATTGCGATCCCGAAGGGACGGATCCTGGAAGAATCGGTCGAGCTGTTCGGCAAGATCGGCATCGACTGCCGCGAACTCCTTTCCGATTCCCGCAAGCTGATCTTCGAAAACCGGGAACAGCGGATGCGCTACATGATTGTGCGGGCGACCGACGTCCCGACCTATGTGGAATACGGCAGCGCCGACCTCGGCATCGTCGGCAAAGACACGCTGATGGAGCAGTGCAGGGATGTCTATGAGCCGCTCGACCTGAAATTCGGCTACTGCCGCATGATGGTCGCCGAACCGGCCGACCTGGCCAAGGCTGACGACCCCTCCTGCTGGTCTCATATCCGGGTTGCGACCAAGTACCCGCATGTGACGGAGAACTATTTTGCCGCCAAAGGGGTGCAGGTCGAGATCATCAAGCTCTACGGCTCCATCGAACTGGCGCCGCTGGTCGGCCTTTCCGACCGGATCGTCGACCTGGTCTCGACCGGTGAAACGATGCGCCAGAACGGACTGGTCGAGGTGGAAACCATCGCCGAGATCACCACGCGCCTGATAGTTAACCGGGCCAGCCTGAAAACAAAAAACAAGCGGATTTCCCATATCATCCAGGGGCTGGAGCAGTACCTCCAGTCGCACTGAACAAGGTAGCGTATGCTTTTTCTCGACATCAATGATCCCGGTTTCGCCCAGAAATTCGACGCGATTCTTTCGCGCGGGGAGGAGTCCGGTCGCGACGTTGAACAGACCGTGCTCGACATCATCGCCGCTGTCCGGCAGCGCGGTGACGCGGCGGTGCTGGAACTGACCCGCCGTTTCGACCGGCTGGAGGCCGCGTCGGTGCAGGATCTGGAGGTCACGGCAGCGGAGATCGAGGTGGCCTTTGCGGCAGTGGCTGCTGAAGACGTCGCCGCCCTCACACTGGCGGTCGAACGGGTGGCCCGATTCCACGAAAAGCAGAAGCAGCAGACCTGGATCTCCACCGAGGAACCGGACGTCATGCTGGGGCAGAAGGTTACCCCGCTCTCCCGGGTCGGCATCTACGTTCCCGGGGGAAAAGCAAGCTATCCCTCCAGTGTGATCATGAACGCCGTACCGGCAAGTGTCGCAGGGGTGGGCGAAATCATCATGGTCGTCCCCTCCCCCGGCGGCGAGATCAGCCCCCATGTACTCGTGGCAGCACGCCTTTCCGGTGTCCACCGCATCTTCCGGATCGGCGGAGCACAGGCCGTTGCGGCTCTGGCATACGGCACGGCAACGATCCCGCGGGTCGACAAGATCACCGGGCCGGGCAACATCTACGTTGCCACCGCCAAGAAGCTGGTGTTCGGTCAGGTCGGCATCGACATGATCGCCGGGCCGAGCGAGATCCTGGTTATCAATGACGGCAGCGGCAACCCGGCCCACATCGCCGCCGACCTCCTCTCCCAGGCGGAACACGATGAACTGGCTTCGTCGATCCTGATTACAACGGATCGCTCCTTCGCCGAAAAAGTGGCTGCCGAAGTCGAGCTGCAGCTGGCAAGGCTTTCCCGTGAAACGATCGCCCGCGCTTCCTGGGATAATTACGGCGCAATCATCGTCGCCGATACCCTGGAGGAGGTAATCGCGTTTTCCAACCGCATTGCACCGGAGCATCTGGAACTGGCGGTGGCCGAGCCGTTTGCCGTCCTGTCGCAGATCACCAACGCCGGCGCCATCTTCATGGGACACTGGACCCCCGAGGCGGCCGGAGATTACCTGGCCGGCCCGAACCACACCCTGCCGACCGGCGGCACGTCCCGTTTCTTCTCACCGCTTTCGGTGGACGATTTTGTCAAAAAGTCCTCGATCGTCTACTTTTCCAAGGGTGGACTGCAGCGCCTGGGAGCCGACATCGTCAGGATCGCCGGCCTGGAAGGGCTGGAAGCGCACGGCCGGTCCGTATCCATCCGACTGGAGAACTAGCGTGAAGTACCTTCGCCCTGCCATAGCAGCAATGAACGGCTACATCCCCGGTCTTCAGCCGGATGACGTCGCGTCGTGGATCAAGCTCAACACCAACGAAAATCCCTACCCCCCCTCGCCCAAAGTGGTAGAGGCAATTCTGGCCGAACTGGGAAAGGACGGGGCCTCCCTGCGCACCTATCCGAGCGCCTCCAGCCGGAAACTGCGGGAAGCCGCCGGGGAACTGTACGGCTTTGATCCCTCCTGGATCATCATGGCCAACGGCTCCGACGAAGTGCTCAACAATCTGATCAGGGCCTGTGCCGGACAGGGGCAGGATGTCGGCTACGTCCACCCGTCCTATTCCTACTATTCTACGCTGGCAGAGATCCAGGGTGCGGTCGTCTGCACCTACGGTCTGACCGATTCGTTCACGATCGAAGCGTTCCCCGAATATTACCACGGCAAACTATTCTTCCTGACGACTCCCAACTCACCGCTCGGGTTCGCGTTTCCGCTCGCTTACATCGAGGAGCTTGCCCGGAATTGCGGCGGACTGCTGGTGGTAGACGAGGCGTATGCCGACTTTGCCGACTGGAACGCGCTCGAGCTGGTGAAAAAGTACGAAAATGTCGTCGTCACCCGCACGCTGTCGAAAAGCTACGCCCTGGCCGGCATGCGCCTGGGGCTCGCGATCGCCCGTCCCGAAATCATAGCCGCACTGGACAAGATCCGCGATCACTACAACCTTGATCGCCTGGCACAGGCGGCCTGTGTTGCGGCCCTGAAAGACCAGGACTACTTCCGTGAATCCTGCCGCAAAATCATTGAAACCCGCGCATGGTTCACTGGAGAGTTGACGGCGATCGGCTACAACGTCATACCGTCACAGGCAAATTTCGTATTTGCCTCGCCGCCGGACAGAAACGGCAAACGGGTCTATGACGGATTGTTCGAGCGCAAGATCCTGGTACGCCTGCTCTCGGATCCGTTATTGACCCACGGCCTCAGGATTTCGATCGGAACGAGGGAAGAGATGGAAGCAACGCTGACCGCTATTACAGAAATCGGGTAAAGGAGATTACATGCCTCTCAGGGATATGTACGAGCATTGCGGCCAGTGCGGATTCATTTACGCCCGTGTCGACACCGAGGGATGGGGGAAAAACAGCGCGCGACGCATCATGTGCCCGGTCTGCGGCTGGACAGCCTACGAAGAGATCAACTGGGAGAGCGGCGAACCCGAAGTGGTCAAACGCGATATTGCCAAAGGCTATGGCGCCTTTCGCCTGCTGCCGCCCGGAGGGTACTGCGGATACAACGCATTTCACGAGCATCCGTCAATCGAAGTGCTCAACTCGCTTGTGGAACTCCTTTCCGTCAAAGGCTGGAAGGGGTACATCTCGTTGTGGAATGATGATACGCAAAAGGCGACTCTGGTTCACGGCAGTCCCTTGAGCAAATTTGCCCTGCTGAAACAAAAATTGACCGAGGAGAGAAACCATGAGCCGTGCAGCGACAATCGAACGGATCACGAAAGAAACCAGGATCAAGCTGTCGCTGGCGGTTGACGGTACCGGCAGAGCTTCCATCTGCACCTCTGTACCGTTTCTCGACCATATGCTCAACCTTTTCGCCCGCCACGGCCTTTTTGACCTCGACGTTGAAGCGAGCGGCGACATCGATATCGATTTCCACCATACGGTTGAAGATATCGGCATCGTTCTAGGTGAAGCGTTCAAACAGGCGCTGGGTGAGAAAAAGGGGATCCGCCGCTACGGACAGGCTACCGTTCCGATGGACGAGACATTGGCCACTGTTGCCGTTGACATCTCCGGAAGGCCGTACCTAGTGTATCACGTCAACCTGCCGAAGGTGAAGATCGGCGAGTTCGACGTGGAACTGGCGCGGGAGTTCTTCCAGGCGTTTGTCAACCACTGCGGCCTTAACCTCCATATCAACGTCATGTATGGTGACAACGTTCACCACATCATCGAAGCCTGTTTCAAGGCTTTTGCCCGGGCGCTCGACAGCGCCAGCCAGCTTGACCCCCGCGTGGAGGGTGTCATGTCGACAAAAGGGGTGCTGTGACGGCAAGATGATTCTCCCGTAACAAAAAAGGCGGCCCGGATATCCGATGCCGCCTTATTCGTTTTATTCCCGATGCCCCTACTTGATTTCTTTCAGCATGATCCTGGCCTTCTTGGCTTCCTCGCTTTTCGGGAAACCCTCGATCAGTTTTTTCAGTACGAACTTGGCACTCTTGGTGTCCTTGATCGCATTGAAGGCCATTGCCTGTTTCAACATCGCAGCGACCACTTTCTCCTTGCCCGGATAGTTCTTGATGACCTCCTGATAGGAGAGGATCGCCGACTCATAGTTTTTCTCACTGTAGTGGGTCTCGCCGATCCAGTAATGAGCATTGGCCGCCAGTTCGTGCGAAGGGTTCTGCTCAAGAAACTTGGTGAACTGTTCCCGGGCCGCAGCAACATCGCCCGTCCTGAGCGAGTCAAGCCCTTTCAGATACAGTGAATCGGGGGCGGAGGGCGCATCTTCCTTTTTTGCCCTGGTCATTTCAGCCATTTTCTTCGAGAGAGAATCCAGAAGTGCCTGCTGTTTCAGGAGACGTTCCTCCAGGGCGATAATGCGTTTGTCGGCATCCTCGCGGTATCGGGCCAGATCCTCGGCAGGCTTTTTAACGGAGTTGGCAGTGTCGTCCAACTTGCCGTTCAGCGCCTGCATTTCACTCTTGGTGCTGTCAATGGTGGCCTGAATGTCGGCCGACATCTTTCTGACGGCGGCTACATCCGCCTTGAACCCCTTTTCGATAGCGCCGACAGACACCTTCGACTCTTCGCGAACGCTCGCCAGATCCCTGTCAATGGTAAAAAGACGGGTTTTTAATGAATCGATATCGTTGCGGGCATTCTCAAATGAACTTTGTGATGCGCATCCGGCCAGGCACAACAGAAGCAACAACGCGATGACATTCATATATTTCATACATAATCTCCTGTCTCCGTAAATCAACGACGCACATATATCACGTGTAAATGCCGTTGACAAGCATCTGCAGCTAGATTTCAGATCCGCAACAGCGAAGAAACGAATGGGGAAGAGGCTGGATTTACACTTGACAAAAACAGGGCATTCCATTAACTATCTACCGCTTTTGGGTCATACACGAATATCGCCGTCCGGCTATTCATATTTAACAGGAGGAAGTAAAAAATGGAACAGTATGCAGTTATTTTTGCCCTGGTCTGTGCCGCCGCAGCCGTCGCCTACGGCCTGATCACGGCAAACTGGATTCTGGCTCTGCCCCAGGGCAATGACCGGATGAAACAGATCGCCGCAGCGATTCAGGAAGGCGCCGGCGCCTACATGAAACGCCAGTACACAATCATCGCCGTGGTCGGCGTGATCATGTTTATCGCCCTGTTTGCAACGCTTGGCGCCAAGACCGCCGTCGGTTTTGCGGTCGGCGCGATCTTCTCCGGCCTGACCGGTTTCATCGGCATGTTCGTTTCGGTCCGCGCCAACGTGCGTACGACTGAAGCCGCCAAGTCCGGCATAACCAAAGCCCTCAACGTCGCCTTCAAGGGGGGCGCCATCACCGGCATGCTGGTGGTCGGCCTCGGCCTCCTGGGTGTTGCCGGCTACTACATGATCCTGCTGAAACTCATGCCGGGAGCGCCGGTCAAGGACGTGGTCACCCAGCTGGTCGGCCTCGGCTTCGGCGGTTCGCTGATCTCCATCTTTGCCCGCCTCGGCGGCGGTATCTTCACCAAGGGCGCCGATGTCGGCGCCGACCTGGTCGGCAAGGTTGAAGCCGGCATCCCTGAGGACGACCCGCGCAATCCTGCCGTTATCGCCGACAACGTCGGGGACAACGTCGGGGACTGCGCCGGCATGGCCGCCGACCTGTTCGAAACCTATGCCGTTACCCTGATCGCCGCGATGCTGCTGGGCGCCATCACCTTTATCGGCAATGCCGGCGCCGTCAGCTACCCGCTGATCCTGGGCGGCATCTCCATCATCACCTCCATCATCGGTACCTATTTTGTTAAACTCGGCTCCAGCGGCAAAATCATGTCGGCACTGTACAAAGGGCTGATCGCTTCGGCCGTGCTCGCCTGCATCGCCTTCTACTTCGTCACGGTCCAGATGTTCCCGGCCGGCCTCACCAACGCCGCCGGCGTGAATTTCAGCGCCATGAACATCTTCATCTCCGCCATCGTCGGCCTGGTCGTCACCGGCGCGATCTTCTGGATTACCGAATACTACACCGCAACCGAGTACGGCCCGGTTCAGCATATTGCCCAGGCATCCACCACCGGCCACGGCACCAATGTCATCGCCGGTCTCGGCGTCTCCATGAAATCAACCGCCGCTCCGGTGGTAGTCATCGCAGCCGGCATCATCGTCGCCTTCCAGTGCGCCGGCGTGTACGGCATTGCCATCGCTGCGGTCTCCATGCTCTCGCTGACCGGTATCGTCGTGGCCATGGACGCCTACGGCCCGATCACCGACAACGCCGGCGGTATCGCCGAAATGGCTGATCTTGACGACTCGGTCCGCGCAGTCACCGACCCGCTGGACGCCGTCGGGAACACGACAAAGGCCGTCACCAAGGGATATGCCATCGGCTCCGCAGGTCTTGCAGCCGTTATCCTCTTCACCTCCTATGTCGACGAACTGAATCACGCCCTGCAGACTGCCGGTAAAGAGATCATCAAGTTTGACCTCTCCGACCCCTACATCATCGTCGGACTCTTCATCGGCGGCATGCTTCCCTACTATTTTGCCGCACAATGCATGGAAGCGGTCGGCAAGGCTGGCGGAGCCGTTGTCGTGGAAGTGCGTCGCCAGTTCCGCGAGATCAAGGGGATCATGGAAGGCACCGGCAAGCCGGATTACGCCGCCTGTGTTGACATCGTCACCAAGACCGCTCTGAAGGAGATGGTAATTCCCGGCCTGATCCCGATCCTGGCTCCGGTTATCGTCGGCTTCACCCTCGGACCCAAGGCTCTGGGCGGCGTGATCGTCGGCACCATCGTCACCGGTATCTTCGTTGCCATCTCCATGACCACCGGCGGCGGAGCCTGGGATAATGCCAAGAAATACATCGAAGACGGCCACCACGGCGGCAAGGGCGGCGAAGCCCACAAGGCAGCCGTTACCGGCGACACGGTCGGCGACCCCTACAAGGACACCGCCGGTCCTGCGATCAACCCGATGATCAAGATCATCAACATCGTTTCGCTGCTGATCGTGCCGCTTCTGGCCAAAATGATGTAGGGCAGGATTCATTATTGATTTCAGCAGGGCGGCACGGGTATTTACCTCGTGCCGCCTTTTTCTTTGCTTTCAGCGTCAAAAGGGATATAATCTGCCAGTTTTACATATAAGCTGGCTACAGCCGGCCGGATCCTGAAAGGTTAACAATTCAATGAGCGAACCCATAAGCAAGAAAATGCTGATCAATGTCATGCACCCAGAGGAGACCCGCGTCGCGATCGTTCACGACGGGCGCCTGATGGAGCTGAACATAGAAATCAGCGGCAAGGAACAGATCAAGGGAAACATCTACAAGGGGGTCGTGCTGCGCGTCGAACCGGGGCTCCAGGCCGCTTTCATCGACATCGGCCGCGCCAAGCCAGGCTTTCTCCAGATTGGTGAACTTCATCCCGACTACTGGGAATGGCGCGATGACATCCCGGAAGAGCAGCGCAAGCGCCGCCCCCGCATCCAGGAAGTGCTGCGGCGCGGGCAGGAGCTGGTGGTGCAGATCGAGAAGGACGAGCGCGATAACAAGGGCTCGGCCCTTACCAGCTATCTCTCCCTGCCGGGGCGGTACATGGTCATCATGCCGGGGAGTGATTCGACCGGCATCTCCCGCAAAGTGGAACAGGAGGGAGCCCGCAAGAAGTTAAAGGAGATCGTTGCCGGGATGAACATCCCCGAGGGGACCGGCTACATCATCCGCACCGAAGCGGTCGGGCGCGCTCCCGAGGAGCTGCACAAGGATTTCGCCAACCTGACGGAGTTGTACGAATCAATCAAAAAGAAGGCTACCGAAATCAAGGGGGCCGGAGAGATATACCGCGACAGCGGCCTGATCATCCGCACCATTCGCGACTACTTCTCCGATGACATCGACGAGGTACTGGTTGACAGCAAGGATGCCTACCGCGAAGCCAAGGAGTTTTTCCGCGACACCATGCCCGCCTGTGAAAAACGGGTCAAGCTGCACAAGGAGAAGCGGCCGATCTTTTCCCGCTTTCAGCTCGAAGAGCAGATCGACCAGATCTACGAAAAACGGGTGCCGCTCCCATCCGGCGGCTCCATTATCATCGAGCCGACCGAGGCGCTGGTCTCGATTGACGTCAATTCGGGGAAATCAAGCGGCGAGCGGGGCATCGAGGATACCGCCTACAAGGCCAACATGGAGGCTGCCGAAGAGGTAGCCAGGCAGCTGCGCCTGCGCGACCTGGGCGGGCTGATCGTTATCGACTTCATCGACATGCGCGAGAACAAGCACAACAGCGAAGTTGAAAAAACGCTGAAAAACGCCCTCAAGATGGACAAGGCCCGGGTCAACGTCGGCCGCATCTCGCAATTCGGCATCATGGAGATGTCGCGCCAGCGGATCGCCAAAACCCTGAACGACGCCATCCATCTGGAATGCCCTCACTGCGAGGGGCGAGGCAAGGTCAAATCGGTTGAAGCCATGGCGGTATCGTTCCTGCGCAAGGTTCACGCCGCCGCCGCCAAGGGGACCGTCGCCGAAGTACGCGGGGGGCTGCCGCTGGAGGTGGCATACTACCTCCTCAACCGCAAGAAGCGCGAGCTTACCCAGATTGAAAACGATTATGAAATAGAAGTCACCGTCAAGGGGAAAACGTCTTTCCTGCTGAACCAGCTGGAGCTTGATACGGTAAAACGTGAAAAACCGCACCTCGATGATGTCATGAAGAGCGAGGCCGAGGCGGAAGAAACCTATAAGCCGGCAGCCCCTACTGCTCGACCCCCACGGCAGATCACGGACGAAGAGCCTAAAACCGACTCTGCCGTTCCAGCAGAGGGTGCAAAAAAGCGGAAACGGCGCAAAAAGAAGAAAAAGAGCCCCGGCGAGGTCCTACATGATGCGTCTCTGCTCGACCAGAGTGAAACAGAACCTGAGCACGACGACGATTCCCGGACGGACGAGTCTTCTGAACCTTCTGACGACAGCGCTGCAGAAACGGGCGACTCTGCAGACCAGTCCCTGAAACCCAAGAAGCGGAAGCGCCGGCGCAGCCGCGGCAAGGCTAATAAAGGCCAGGAGCACTCCTCCGAGGAGGCAATTGCCGCAGCGGATTCTGAACCTGCTGCAGCGGTGGCCCCAACTGCCGTCGCGGCACAGTCCGAGGTTGCCGCGGCGGAAGTCAAACCGAAACGGCTCCGGGCGCCACGCAAGAAAAAAGCGGAGGCCGCCGCCGTGGAGCCTGCAGCGCCCTTAATGACTGTAACTCCCAAACCTGCAGTTGCAGCGACTGCCGTTACCGAGGCGCTTCCGGCAGAGAAGAAGCCGCGGCGCGCCGCCCCGAAAAAAACCAAGGAAGCGACTGTTCCCGCACCTATGCCGGAGGCCGCACCACCCAAGCCGCCCGCCCGGCCGCGGCGCAAGAAGAAGGATGAGGAAACCAAGTAGGCCACGCTCATAAACCTCTGACCAGCATGGAGTAATTAATGCAGAAATACTTACAATTCACCTTCTTATTATTGCTTGCAGCCTCTATTGCCGCATGCGGCGGCAGCGACTCTACGACAGCAGCCACCCCGATCTATGACCTGCCGGCAGTCCTTGCCGCCCCCCCTGCAAACCCGCTTGCATATGCCATGGGAGGAGCCGTCCAGGGGACGCCGCTGGTTCTCAACGACGGCAACATCAATACGGTTTCAACCATGCCGAACATTTCCGGAAGCGCCGGTTTCGGCAATTACAGCACGCCAAACGGCGATCCAGCCATGTTTAGGCAGCCCATCGACATCGCCACCGACGGGATCGATTTATATGTTGCGGATTATATGAATAACGTCATCCGCAAGGTATCCCCCTCGGGAGAGGTGAGAACCTTGACAGATCCCCTCAACGGGGCATACCTGGTCTTCAACCGGCCTTCCGGCATCACGGTTGACGCCTCCAACATCTATGTCGTGGCCAACGGCGCCAACACGGTCAGCATCATTGACAAGATTACGCACGCCGTCACCACGATCGGCAGCGCTTCCGGCCAGACCGGCTCGGTTGATTCAGCGGTACCGGCAGATGTCCGCTTCAACCAGCCAACCGGCATCACCACAGACGGCGTCAATCTCTACGTGACGGATTACGGCAACCACACGGTACGCCGGATAGATATTGCCACCAAAGCTGTTTCCACCCTGGCCGGCACCTCGGGGGCGGTCGGCTCGGCAGACGGCGTCCAGGGAACCGCGCGCTTCAACCTGCCGGGCCGCATCACGACTGACGGTACCAGTCTCTACCTGACCGACGTCAGGAACCGTACCATCCGCCGGATTGATATTAAGACAGGCACGGTAACCACGATAGCCGGAACCCCGGGACCGATGAGTACCGACTTCGGCACGGCCGACGGGACGGGACCGGCAGCACACTTCAATACTCCCAACGGCATTACCACCGACGGCATAAATCTGTATGTAACGGACACGTACCTGAATTCCATCCGCAAGATAGTAATATCCACAGGGGTTGTCACGACCATATCCGGAATCCCGAGTATTGATGCTGTTGGAGGGGCTGTCAATACGATTGATGGCGCGCCCAGCTTTAATCGTCCCGCCGGCATCACGACCGATGGAACCAGCCTCTTCGTCGCGGATGGACGTAACAACACCATTCGCAAGATACAGTAAAGCAGAGGTGTATGCCCCGGTGTCTTCGGACCGCTTAACGAGGCACCCCTCTGCGGGACCCCTTTTTTTCTTGACGTACCGGGACGTTGAAGATATTTTTACCAGCTTGATTCCCCCGGAACTATTTTTGTTGTGAAAGGTTGAATCACCATCATGGAAGAACTCAGTGAACTCCTGCTCCAGAGGCGCCGCAAGGTTGATGCGCTCTGGGAAGCGGGCATAAACCCCTACCCCAACGACTTCAAACCTCAGCATACTTCAGCCGACATCGTCGCCACATACGGTACCGTAGAGCAGCTCGACGCAGCCGATGCCAGCATCAGTGTCGCCGGCCGGATTCTGGCCCGGAGATCATTCGGCAAGGCAGCTTTTATCCAGCTTCAGGACCGCAAGGGACGCATCCAGCTCTATGTCAAGAAAGACGAGATCGGTGAAGAGGCGTTTGCTTCCTTCGATACGTTCGACATCGGCGATATCGTCGGCGCGGAAGGGCACCCGTTTCGCACCAAGACAGGTGAACTGTCCCTGCATGTCCGCTCCATCCGGCTGCTGGTCAAATCGCTCCTACCGCTGCCGGAAAAGTTCCACGGCTTGACCGATGTGGAAACCCGCTACCGTCAGCGGTATGTCGACCTGATCGTAAATCCCGAGGCACGCGAAATATTCTTCAAACGCTCCCGCATAGTCACCCTGATCCGCAGCTTCATGACGAACCGCGATTTTCTCGAGGTCGAGACCCCCATGATGCACCAGATCCCCGGCGGCGCGACGGCGCGGCCGTTTATCACCCATCACAACACCCTCGATATGGAGCTGTATCTCCGCGTCGCCCCGGAACTCTACCTGAAGCGGCTTGTCGTCGGCGGTCTGGAACGGGTATTCGAGATCAACCGCAATTTCCGCAACGAAGGAATTTCCGTACGCCACAATCCTGAATTCACCATGATGGAATTCTATCAGGCCTATGCGACCTATGAAGATCTGATGGATTTCACCGAGGAGCTGTTCTGCCATATAGCCCAGGTCGTCCTCGGCACGCTTGATTTTACCAACCAGGGAGTTGCCATCAGTTTCCAGCGCCCCTGGAAGCGGTTGACCGTCCGGGATGCGGTTCTGGAGTACGGTGACATCGAAGCGAAGCAGCTGGATGACCGCGACCTCGCCCTGTCATACGCCCGCAGCATCGGGCTGGCACTCCCCGACGGGATCAGCTACGGCAAACTGCTGATGGAGATCTTCGAAGAGGTGGCCGAACACAAGCTGATCCAGCCGACCTTCATAACCGCCTACCCCACGGAGGTTTCTCCGCTGTCGCGCAAGAACGACCATAACCCAGAAATCGTCGATCGCTTTGAATTGATCATCGGTGGGCGGGAAATTGCCAATGCCTTCTCCGAACTGAACGATCCGGTCGACCAGAAAGAGCGCTTTCTGGCCCAGGTTGCCGAAAAAGACAAGGGTGACGAAGAGGCGCACTATATGGATGAAGATTATGTCCGCGCCCTGGAGTACGGACTCCCCCCAACAGCCGGCGAAGGGATCGGCATTGACCGCCTGGTGATGCTGCTGACCGACTCGCCGTCGATCCGGGATGTAATCCTCTTCCCGCAGCTGCGCAAGGAAGTCAAATAGACGATGCCATTCGAACTTTTCATCGGCTTGCGCTATCTGAAAGCCAAACGCAAATCAACCTTCATTTCGATTATCACGTTTATCTCCACCGCCGGGGTTGCGCTGGGCGTCATGGCACTGATCGTGGTACTTGCGGTGATGACCGGCTTTGAAAACGACCTCAAGGAGAAAATCCTCGGGACGAACGCCCATATAGTCGTCATCCGGAGCGGCGCACCGATGGAGGATTACCGGGCGGTCATGGAAAAGCTGAAGGGGTTCAAGGGGGTTCAGGCGGCCACACCGTTTATTTACAATCAGGTCATGCTTTCTTCCGGCAAGAATGTATCCGGCGTTGTTCTGCGCGGCATCGATGTCGCCACTGACCGCCAGGTTACGCGGCTCAGCAAGTCGGTCGTCGAGGGGAGCATCGAAGGCCTTGACCCGGTCATGGGAAAAGGGCTGGACACGACACCTGGCCTGATGGTCGGAAAAGAGCTGGCCAAACATCTCAACCTGTTTCTTGGCGACAAGGTCAACGTCATCTCACCCATGGGCAATATAACGCCGCTCGGCATGATGCCGCGCATGAAGCCGTTCAGGGTTACCGGGATATTCAATACAGGCATGTTCGAATATGACTCGACCCTGGCGTACGTCAGCCTTGGCCAGGCCCAGAGTTTTTTTGATCTCGGCGACACCGTTACCGGCATACAGCTGAAGGTTGAGGATGTGTATCACACCGATGAACTGGCCCGCAGCATCAACCGTGAGATGGGGGTCAACTTCTACGCGCGTGACTGGATGCAAATGAACAAGAACATCCTGTTTGCACTGAAGACGGAAAAGATCGTCATGTTCATCATCCTGACCCTGATTGTGCTGGTAGCTGCCTTCGGCATCGCCTCAACACTATTCATGGTGGTCATGGAAAAAACCAGGGATATCGCCATCCTCAAATCCATGGGGGCAACCGGCGCAAGCATCATGAAAATTTTTGTGCTTGAGGGGTTGATCATCGGTGTTATCGGCACGCTCGTCGGCGTCGGGTCCGGCCTGCTGGTCGCACTCAACCTGGGACCGATCATCGACGTTGTCCAGAAGATCACCGGACAGAATTTTTTCAGCAAGGACATTTACTATCTCGATCACTTCCCGTCGTTGGTCGTGCCGTCAGATGTAGTGCTGATTTCTGTCACAGCCGTGTTCATATCCTTCCTGGCTACGCTCTATCCGGCGTGGCAGGCTTCAAGAATGCTGCCGGCAGAGGCGCTGCGCTATGAATAATCTGCTTGAAGTACGTGGTCTCGGCAAAATCTACGGCAGCGGCTCGAACCGGCTCGAAGTGCTGTGCGGGATCGACCTTGACCTCCAGGCCGGAACTACAACAGCGCTGATCGGCGCATCCGGAGCCGGCAAAAGCACCCTGCTGCACCTGCTGGGAGCCCTTGACCGCCCGACGTCCGGGACGGTCTGTTTTCGCGGCGAAAATATTTTCACAAAAAACGATCGTCAGCTGGCGGCGTTCAGAAATCAAAGCATCGGTTTTGTGTTTCAGTTCCATCACCTGCTGCCGGAATTCACCGCGCTGGAAAATGTCATGATGCCGGCTTTGATCGGAAGGATCCCGCGTCCGAAGGCACGATTAATCGCCGAATCACTGCTGGAGGATGTCGGGCTCGGGCAGCGCATGACGCATCGCCCCGGCGAGCTGTCCGGCGGAGAGCAGCAGCGGGTCGCCATCGCCCGGGCGCTTGCACTCGGGCCGGAACTGCTCCTGGCTGATGAGCCGACCGGCAACCTCGACATGAAGACCAGCGACGGCGTACATGCGATGCTGACGGAGCTGCAGTTAAAAAAAGGATTGACGCTGGTGATCGTTACCCACAACGAGCGCCTGGCGGCAGCCATGGGAACCACCATTCATCTGCTTGATGGCAGAGTGGAAAAAACTACATGATATCCGGGGGAAGCGTGCCCAGTTTCAAAAAAACCGTGGCAGCCATGCTGCTGGCATTGATCAGCTGCTCGACATTCGCCTATGCAGAGGGTGAAAAACTGGCGGAAATCCGGATCCAGGGTAATCGTCGCATCGAGTCGGCGGCAATTCTGAACGTCATCCAGTTGCACGCCGGCGACACTCTCTACAACGACAGAACTGATGCGGATATCCGGGCTATCTACAAGCTGGGTCATTTTCAGGATGTTCAGGCCCTGAAAGAGGAGTCGGACAAAGGGGTCGTACTGGTCTACGCCGTACAGGAAAAGGCAATTGTCCGCGAAATCACGTTTGCGGGCAACAAGGAGATTTCTACGGAGAAACTGAAGGAAGCGCTTGAGTTCCGCCAGAATTCCGTTTTATCGGCAAAAGATCTCGCCAGGAGCGTTGCCAAAATCAAGAAGATGTATGGCGATGAGGGATATTACCTGGCAGAGGTGCAGCCCCATACCAAGCAGAACGCGTCGAACGATAGTACCGTTATAATGACTATCACGGAAGGGGACAAAATCCTTATCAGGGATATCCGCTTTGACGGCAACAAGGCGTTCAGCAACCGCAAGCTGAAGGGGACCATGGAGACCAAGGAAAAATGGTTCATGTCCTGGCTGACCGGTGCCGGCACCTACAAGGAAGAGGTTCTGAAAAATGATGCCCTGCTGATCTCCGACCAGTACCTGAACAACGGCTATATCAATATCAAGGTCGGCGAACCGACCGTGAAGCTGAATGATACCAAAACCGCGCTGGAAGTCTATATCGGCATTACCGAGGGAGAACAGTACCGTGTCGGCACTATCGGATTCAAAGGGGAGCTGCTTGATCCGGCGGCCGATCTGCGGAAAAAGCTGAAGAGCGAACCGGGGGAGATCTTCAACCGTTCCGTCCTGCGCACCGACATCGGCGTCCTGACCGATCTGTACGGGGACAAGGGATATGCGTTCGCATCCATCAATCCCCAGACCCGTCTGGACAGTGAAAAGAAGATCGTTGACATGACGTTCGACATCGATAAGGGCGAACTGGTTTCCATCGAGCGGATCAATATTTCCGGCAACCCGAAAACCCGCGACAAGGTTATCCGCCGGGAAGTACGAGTGACTGAAAGCGGGTTGTACAGCGCAACCGGCATGAAGCGGAGCAAGCAGAACCTGATGAACCTCGGCTTCTTCGAGGAGGCGAATATCGCCACGGCCAAAGGGAGCGCCAGCAACAAGCTGAATGTAAATATCGATGTCAAGGAGAAACCGACCGGCACCTTCAGTATCGGCGGCGGCTACAGCTCTCTGGACGGCATTATCGGCCAGGGCTCCATCCAGCAGGCCAACTTCCTCGGCTTGGGGCTGAAGGCCAATCTCTCCGCTTCCATCGGCGGAAAATCGAAGACATACGCCCTGGGGCTGACAGACCCCTACTTCATGGACACCAAATGGACTCTGGGGGGCGACATTTACCGTTCAGAGCGCACCTATACCGATTATACCCGCAGGCTTGTCGGCGGCGACATCAAGGGGGGCTATCCGATCAGCGACTATATCGGTGCCTTCCTGATGTACAAATATGAAGTCAAGGATCTTTTTGAGCCGAGCAGCGCCTATCAGTCGCTCCATGATGCCGATGTCAACAACACCTATCCGCTCGGCACGACAACCACAAGCTCCGTGTTCAGCAGCATCACCCACAACAGCACCGATTACCGTCTGGATCCGTCCACCGGCATGATCAATACGTTTGCCGTGGAGTACGCGGGACTTGGGGGAGACAACAAGTATGCCCGTTATACGACCGACCACACCTGGTTTCACCCGCTCTACAAGAAACTGGTTTTCTCCACCAAGCTGACGCTCGGCTATATCCAGGATATCGGCAGGCCGGTCCCGATCGATGAAAAGTTCTATCTGGGGGGCATCTACTCACTGCGCGGCTATAAAGCCCGTACGGTCTCCCCCACAAAGACCCAGACATCTGTAGACATCCTGGCCAACGAGTCACAAGAGCAGATCTACCTGGGAGGGAGCAGGGAAATCTTCGGCAATACGGAACTCACCTTTCCACTGCTCGCCGAAGTCGGTCTCAAGGGGGTCCTGTTTTTCGATTACGGTAATTCTTTCGACTACAATTCAACCGTGTTTGACAGCATGCTGATGAGCTATGGTTTCGGGGTTCGCTGGGCTTCCCCCATCGGCCCGCTCCGACTCGAATACGGCATCCCGATCAATCCGCGTGCCGTCATCGACAGCACAAGCGGCCGTCTCGAGTTTTCGATCGGCACCATGTTCTAGTATTAGAGGGTTTTAGTTCCATCATGTTATTAAGGGCCGACCGCCCACCACCATTAAAGGAGAAGTATTCATGAAACGGGCAATTCTGGCAGGTATCCTCGCGGTGAGCATTGCGTCAACAACCGTATTTGCGGCTGATCTGAAACTCGGCTATATCGACATGCAGCGTGCGCTGAACGGCTCCGAGGCAGGAAAAGAGGCCAAGGAACAACTGGCCGCAAAAGTCAAGAAGTACCAGGACGAGATCAATGTTAAACAGGAAGATCTCAAGAAGCTGAAAGAAGAGCTGGAAAAGCAGGGAATGCTGCTCTCCGACTCCGCCCGGGCATCCAAAGAGAAGGATTACCAGAACAAGCTGAAGGATTTTCAACGTTTCACCAAGGATGCCCAGGATGAACTGCAGGGGAAGGATGAAGAGCTGACCCGCAGGATTCTGGAGGGGATGGAAAAGGTCATCCAGGAGTTCGGTCGCCAGAAAGGGTATACTTTCATCTTTGTGAAAAATGAAAGCATGCTGTTTGTCGACGAAAAAGTTGACCTGACCGAAGAAGTATTGAAACTGTTCAATTCGAACAGAAAGAAGTAGCGTCATGACACCGTCACTAACAGTTACAGAGCTTGCCGCGTTTCTCGGCGGCGTTGTTCAGGGCGACGGGAACACGGTAATTTCCGGCCTGGGAGCGCTTGAAACAGCCGGGCCTGCAGAACTGACGTTTCTCGCCAACCCCAGATATGCTGCCAAAGTCGCAGAGACCTCCGCCGGCGCCGTACTCATGGCTCCCGGCGGAGAGCGCTATGGGCGCACCGCCATCGAAGTGGCCAACCCGTATCTCGGTTTTGCCAAACTACTGACGCTTTTCTACACGGAGCCTCGCGATCCGGTGGGTGTTCTTCCGGCAGCGGTCGTCAGCGATTCGGCAACCATCGGTGAGGGAACCAGTGTTTATCCCGGGGCGGTCATCGGCAGGAATGTTGCGATTGGTGCCCGCACGACCGTTTATCCCGGTGCGGTGCTCTACGACAATGTCAGCATCGGCGAAGACTGTATCATCCACGCCAACGCCGTTATCCGTGAACACTGCCGGATCGGCAACCGCTGCATTATTCAGCCGGGGGCGGTGATCGGTTCCGACGGATTCGGCTACGCTCCCGACGGCAGCGGCTATTACCGCATTCCTCAGATCGGCATCGTACTCCTGGAAGATGATGTGGAAATCGGGGCGAATACCTGCATCGATCGCGCCGCCATCGACGTAACCCGGATCAGCCGCGGCACGAAGCTGGACAACCTGGTTCAGATCGCCCACAACTGCCAGATCGGTGAAGACTGCATGATCGTGTCCCAGGTCGGAATATCGGGAAGTGCGAAAATCGGCAACCACGTCACGCTGGCCGGCCAGGTCGGTGTCGCCGGTCATCTCACCATCGGTGACAACGTACTGGTCGGCGCCCAATCCGGCGTGCCGAGTTCGCTGCCGGCCAACGCCGCCTACAGCGGCACGCCGACCATGCCGCACAAGGAATGGCTGAAATCAGCCATGGTTGTGCCGCGCCTGCCGGAAATGAAGAAAACGGTTTCGGCTCTTGAAAAGCGTATCGTAGAGCTTGAGGCAAAATTGAATCAGATCAGTAAGGAGAGTTAATATGCAACTGGATATCAACGAAATCATGAAAATCCTGCCGCATCGCTACCCGTTTCTGATGGTTGACCGGATCGTTGAAGTGGATCACGGGACACGCTGCGTAGGCATTAAGAACGTTTCAATCAACGAACCGTTTTTCCAGGGGCACTTCCCCGGACATCCGGTCATGCCGGGCGTACTGATCATCGAGGCCATGGCCCAGGTGGCGGGAATCATGGCCTATCTGGCTTCCGATGAAGCGACCCGCGCCAAGGTAACCTACTTTATGGCGATCGATAATGCCCGCTTCCGCAAACCGGTATCGCCCGGCGATCAGTTGCGCATAGAGGTTACAACGACGATGAACAGAAGGGGAATCTGGGGTGTAGCCGGCAAGGCATTTGTCGGGGACTCGCTGGTAACCGAGGCCGACCTGAAAGCAACGTTCGCCGATTCGCCGAAGCCCTGAAAAACAGAATGCGCTCGTTACCGAAGTTTTATGCCGGAAACAGGCAGAGAAACGCTGCCTTGCTATTAACACTCTGATCCCTCTCCGGAGAGGGAAAATCACGGGAGAACCACCATGATCCACCCGACTGCGATAATCGATTCAACTGCCGCACTGGCTACAGACGTAGAAGTGGGGCCATACGCCATCATCGGCAAACATGTCACGATCGGAAAGGGAACGACAGTCGGCTCTCATGCCGTCATCGGTGACTGGACTATTCTCGGCGAGAACAACCGGATCTTCCCCCAGTCCTCAGTCGGGGCGCCCCCGCAGGACCTCAAGTACCGGGGCGAAGAGTGCTGGACCAGGATCGGCGACAACAACATGATTCGCGAGTTTGCCACCATCCACCGGGGCACGGTTACCGGGCACGCTGAAACGGTCATCGGCAACAACAACATGTTCATGGCCTATTCTCACGTTGCCCATGACTGCCGCATCGGCAACGGCGTCGTCATGGCGAATGTGGCCACCCTGGCGGGACATGTCACCATAGAGGACAACGTTATCCTGGGAGGCCTGGTTGCCGTACACCAGTTTACCTCCATCGGCATGAATGCCATGATCGGCGGCGGCACAATGGTATCGCTGGACATCCTTCCCTATACGATTGCAACTGCCGGCAGGCGCCGCGAAACCAAGCTGCGCGGCCTTAACCTGATTGGCCTCAAACGCCGCGGATTCTCCGACGAAGCAATAAACAGTTTGAGAAAGGCCTACAAAACGCTCTTCATGGCCGGCCTGAAACTTCCCGATGCGATTGACCGCATCAAAGCGGAAATCACAAATTGCCCGGAAGTGGATTACCTGCTGACCTTTATTGAAAATTCAAAGCGCGGGATCTGTCGCGGATGAGTGCGCTCGCCCGGGAAAACAGGATAAGTGCGCTAACGAACGAGCTTTCTGCTGAAATGACGCAGAAAACTCATTCTGCCGCACTAAGAACCGCTGTTATCGGTGTCGGTTATCTGGGTAATTTTCATGCCCAGAAGTATGCCGCGATACCTGATGTAGAGCTGGTAGGGGTTGTGGATAACGATCCGAAGCGTGCGGCTGAGATCGCCTCAGCGCTGGGGACCCGGGCATTCAGCGATCATCGTGACCTTATCGGCAGGGTAGACGCCGTCAGCGTTGTCGTTCCCACCCAGTTCCATCATGCCGTGGCACGCGACTTTCTGGCGGCCGGCGTGCATGTTCTGATCGAAAAACCGATTACCGTCACGATCGAGGAAGCGGACGAACTGATCGCACTGGCGGAGAAGAGCGGAGCGGTATTCCAGGTCGGGCATCTGGAGCGTTTTAATCCCGCTCTGCAGGCGCTTGCCGGAGTACTGCAGGAACCGCTCTTTATCGAGTCGGTCCGGATCGCTCCCTTCAAGCCGCGCGGCACCGATGTGAACGTGGTCCTCGACCTGATGATTCACGACATAGAAATCATCCAGCATATCGTCAAATCCCCAGTGGAGCGGGTCGATGCCGTCGGTGCGCCGGTGTTCACCGGCGAGGAGGACATCGCCAACGCCCGCATCCTTTTCGAGAACGGCTGCGTAGCCAATGTCACCGCCAGCCGCATCAGCCTGAAGAGCGAGCGCAAGATGCGCATCTTCCAGCGCAACGCCTACATTACCCTCGATTTCCAGAACCGCAAGATGCTGGTAGCCCAGAAGGGGAGCGGAGAGCTGTTCCCGGGCATCCCCAACATCAAGGTTGATGAACGGGAACTCGGCGAGGCCGATGCGCTGCGGAGTGAAATCGAGTCGTTCCTGACCGCGATTCGTGAGGGAAAAGAACCGGAAGTAAGCGGCCGCGACGGCCGGATGGCACTGGAAACAGCGCTTAAAATCAACCTAAGCCTTGACAGGAGACCTTCATGATACCAATGGTGGATCTGAAAACCCAGTATCACACCCTGAAAGCGGAGATTGACCGGGCGGTCCTCGATGCAATCGAGAGCACCCAGTTCATCCTGGGGCCGAACGTAACCGCCTTCGAACAGGAAACCGCTGCATACCTGGGGGCCAAACACGCGATCTCCTGCGCTTCAGGCACCGACGCGCTGCAGCTTGCCATCCTGGCGGCAGGGATCAAGCCGGGTGACGAGGTAATCACCACCCCCTTCACCTTTATCGCCACCGCTGAAGCGATCTGCTACGCCGGGGCTACGCCGGTGTTTGTAGATATCGACCCGAGGACATTCAATATCGACCCCGCTTTGATTGAAGCGGCCATCACCCACCGCACCAGGGCAATAATTCCCGTCCATCTCTTCGGGCAACCGGCCGAAATGGCGCCGATCAGGGCGCTCTGCCTTAAACACAAACTGACCCTGATCGAGGACTGTGCGCAATCGTTCGGCGCCGCGACCGATGGCGCAATGACCGGAACCCTCGGGCCGCTGGGGTGCTTCAGTTTCTTTCCCAGCAAGAACCTGGGGTGCTACGGCGACGGCGGACTGGTCACCTGCGCGACGGATGATCTGGCGGAGCAGATCAAGGTACTTCGCAACCATGGCAGCCGTGTCCGCTACCACCATAGCGTGATCGGCTACAACAGTCGCCTTGATGACATCCAGGCTGCCATCCTGCGGGTCAAGCTCCGGAAGATCGACGAGTTCAGCGGCGGTCGCCGCCGCGTCGCCCACCTGTATTCCGATCTGCTTGGCGACATCGTCACCGTGCCGTATGAAGACGGCAAGGGTGTTCACGTATATCACCAGTACACCGTATTGACCGACCGGCGCGATGCCATCATGGCAAAACTGTCTGAAAAGCAGATTTCATCGGCGGTCTACTACCCCATCCCGCTCCACAAGCAGGACGTCTTTGCCGAAGCGTACGCAGGTCTGACTCTCCCGGTATCAGAGGACGTTGCCAGTCGCTGCATGTCGCTGCCGGTGTACCCTGAAATGCCCGAAGAATCCGTCCGCCTTGTGGCGCGGACCATTCGAGAGGCGCTGGTTGGATAACGAAAAAAAACGCGTGGAAAATGGGCGACGCATCATGATCGTGGCCGGCGAGGCATCCGGTGACATCTACGGCGCCGACCTCGTCACCGAAGCCCTGAAACTCTCCCCTGATCTGCACTTCTTCGGTATCGGCGGAGCAAGGATGCGTGAGTCGGGAGTCGAAACGCTCGTAGATTCAAGCGTCATGGCGGTTGTGGGATTTGTGGAGGTCATCAAACACTTCGATGTCATCTCATCAGCCTTCCGGATGCTGAAAAAGACCCTTTTGAGCGCCCCTCCCGACCTGCTGATACTGATCGACTATCCCGGCTTCAATCTGCGCCTTGCCAAGGTTGCCAGAAAGGCCGGCATTAAGGTGCTGTACTACATCAGCCCGCAGATCTGGGCCTGGCGGCAGGGACGGGTCAAAAAAATCGCCCGGCTTGTTGACCACATGGCCGTTATACTCCCTTTCGAAGCTCCCTTCTACCAGCAGGCCGGCGTGCCGGTGTCATTTGTGGGACACCCGATGCTTGACCTGGTCACCGTGACTCTTGATCGCTCTGCCGCCGCGACCAGCTTTGGTCTCGACCCGGCACGCAGCATCGTCGGCCTCTTTCCCGGCAGCCGTCACAGCGAGATCGAGCGGCTTCTGCCGGTGATTATTGCGGCCGCTGGCAGGCTGAAAGAGCAGTTTCCGGAAATTCAGTTTATCCTTCCGCTGGCCTCCACGCTGAACAGTGCCGACATCGTCCCGCAGCTCGCGGCGGCCGGACTTGACGTCACCATCACCCGCGACCGGATGCATGACATGATCCGGGCATGCGACGCCGTTATTTCCGTTTCCGGTACGGTGACCCTCGAAATCGCCCTGGTCGGCACGCCGATGGTGATCATCTATAAACTCTCGCCTTTAACCTATCAACTTGCCAAGCGACTGGTGAAAGTTCCCAATATCGGCCTCTGCAATATTGTCGCAGGTGGAACAGTGGTAAAGGAGTTGATCCAGGACGCGGCGAACCCGGAGATGATAGGGGCCGAGATACGCAGGATACTTACCGACCCCGCCTACAACAGCGCGATCAGGCTCGGACTTGCTGAAGTACGCTCGAAACTGGGACACGGCGGAGCTTCGCGCAATGTTGCCAAACTACTACTTTCACTAATGGAAAAGAAATGAACCCGATACTGAAACGCACTCTAGGATACCTCAAACCCTACTGGAAATTACTGGTCATATCCGCACTCTGCTCCTCCGTGGTCGGCGGATTGGATGGTGCATTTGCCTGGCTGGTGGAACCGGTCCTCAAGAAAATTTTTGCCGGTAAAGACACCGGCATATTTCTGTTGGTGCCGCTGGGAATTATTGCCCTGTTCATTATTCGCGGCATCACCCGCTTTACCTACGACTACACGATGAAGCTGGCCGGACAAAAGGCCATTCAAGACATCCGTAACGATGTCTATGCAAGCACGGTCAATATGAACATGGCTTTTTTTAATCGCCGCTCCACCGGCGCGCTGATGTCCCATGTAACCAGTGATACCGGCGCCATGCAGGAAGGGATGACCAACGTGGCCTGCGGGCTGTTCCGCGACCTGATCTCCGCTTTTTCACTGATGGGGGTGATCTTCTATCGGAACTGGCAGCTGGCATTATTTGCTTTTGTAGTCATTCCGATGACCGCCTACCCTGCCAAACTGATCGGCAAGAAGATAAAACAGTTTTCGGGCAGAAGCCTTAATATCATGGGGGGGATTACGACCATCCTTCAGGAATCGTACTCCGGCATCAAAGTAATCAAGGCATTTGGACTGGAGGGGAATGCCGCTGACCGTTTCCGCGCCGCCAACCGGGATTATTTCAACCAGATTCGCCGCTTCATCAAGTACGAATCACTGACGATGCCGGTTTCGGAGACCATCATCTCCTTTGGCATCGCCGGAGTAATCTATTTCGGCGGCAGCCAGGTCATGACCGGCCGCATGACGGCCTCCGAATTTTTCTCGTTCATCACCGCCATGGTGATGGTATTCAATCCGATAAAAAAGCTGCAGGGATCGTACAATACCCTGCAGCGTTCCGCAGGGGCGGCTGAACGGGTGTTCACCCTTATGGACACTCACAATGACATCGTAGAACGCCCCAACGCACTGGTTCTCGGACGCTCATCAGGTTTGGTCGAATTCCGTTCCGTTTCCTTCAGCTATGGTGAAGAGCCCCTGATGCAGGATATTTCGCTTTCGGTAAAGAGCAACCAGATGGTTGCCCTTGTGGGGCCGTCCGGTGGCGGCAAATCGACGCTGGTTTCATTGATTCCCCGTTTCTACGATGTTTCTTCCGGTTCAATCTGTATAGACGGACACGACATCCGTGATATAGCGCTCAAATCTCTGGTTTCCCAGATCGCTCTCGTTGATCAGGAAACGATCCTGTTCCACGAGAGTATCGCCAACAACATCCGCTACGGCAAACCGGACGCCACAATGGAAGAGGTCGTGAACGCCGCGACAACCGCGTATGCTCATGATTTCATTTCGCAATTGCCGGAGGGATACGACACCAGCATCGGTGACCGTGGCGTGCGGCTTTCCGGTGGTCAACGCCAGCGCATCTGCATTGCCCGGGCTCTGCTGAAAAATGCACCGATCCTGATTCTGGATGAGGCCACCAGCGCCCTGGATACCGAAAGCGAACAAATGGTGCAGAAGGCTCTGGACAACCTGATGGTCAACCGAACGACATTTGTCATCGCCCATCGTCTCTCCACGGTACTGCATGCCGACCAGATCATCGTAATTGAAGGCGGGCGTATAGTGGAACGCGGGACCCATGACGATCTCATGAAAAACAGCGGCCTCTACAGCCGACTGCACTCCCGGCAGTTCGAAAATCAGGACTCAGCCGAAATAACCGGCGAGCCATGAAAAAGAGCATCTGGCTGATGCAGGCAGCCCTCTTCTACCTGTTTACTCTGTTCGTGGCCGCTCTACCCCGCCCCCTCTCTGCCCGCATCGGCAAAAACATCGGCGCATTTCTGTACAATATTCTCCATAAACGCAGATCAATAGCGATCGACAATATCAGACAGGCGCTACCCTACATGAAGCGCCACCCCTCCTGGAGCGGGGCCTATGAAACTGCCGAGGAAATTGCTCTGGCAACATTCAAGAATCTGGGGATTTCAATCGTCGAGGTATGCCGATTGTATCATGGCAAAGGTAATGATCTGATTGATTCGATGGAAGTGCATGGCCTGAAAAACTTCCAGTACGCCAAAGAGAAGGGGAACGGTGTGCTCTGTGTCAGCGGTCATTGCGGCAACTGGGAACTGATATCGCTTTCCTTCAAGCGGCATCTGAATGAAAATGTCTGGGCAATCGCCCGCATGCAGAACAATCCATATCTCAATACTATTATCGAAAAGATGCGGATGGGCTACGGCAATAAGGTCATTTACAGCAAAGCCGCCTTGCGCCCGATTCTGAGCGTCATAAAGGGCAAAGGAGTGATCGGCATGCTGACCGATCAGGCCGTGTTTGAAGACAACGGCGCCCTGATTGAGTTTCTTGGCCGGAAAGCCTGGGCAAACAAGGCTCCCGTCGTGATTGCACATAAAACAGGGGTACCGATAGTCCCGGTCTTTGGCTACAGGAACAACGACCATCATGTTCTAACATACCACCCGGAGTACAAACTGTGCGGTGACCGCTCGGAAGTGGGCATCCTTCAGGATATCCAGTCGCTGTCCAGGTTCCTCGAAGAGTTTGTCTGTGCCCACCCGGCAGACTGGTACTGGGTGCATCGACGCTGGAAACGGGCCGGAGAGCCGGTATGACGACGAAAACACGTGATTTCGCCATACCTGTCGTTATACTTGTCCTCGCGACCATCGCCATTGCCGCTACCGGTGCAGACCTGCTCGTATCCGCTCCTTTCTGCATCGGCGGGAAATGGCCGGTAGGGGATCAGCAACCATGGCACCTGCTGTATCAGTTGGGACGGGGGCCGGCGATTGCTCTGGGAGTCTGCGGATTGACTGCCGCTTTCATCGGCAGCATCTACAAGCAGCGGCGCAACTGGATCCGGCCGGGACTTTTTTTGGTGATCCTCCTGGCTCTGGGGCCGGGACTGATTGTAAATACCATTTTCAAGGACTATTGGGGGCGCCCGCGTCCACGTGAGATTACCCAGTTCGGCGGCAAGAAAGAGTTTTTGCACCCCTGGCAGAAAGGAATCGCTCACAAAGGTCGTTCGTTTCCTTCAGGACACTCATCCGCAGCATTTTATCTGGCCGCGCCCTTCTTTGTCTTCCGGCGGCGCAAACCGCGGATTGCCGGGCTGTGGCTGACCGGCGGGCTTATCTTCGGCGGACTGATGGGTGTTGCCCGCATCACGCAGGGGGGGCACTTCCTGAGTGACAATCTCTGGTCGTGGGGGATGGTTCATTTGACTGCGGTTGCGTTGTATTACCTGCTGCGGCTCGACCGGGACGAAGCGCCTGAAACAGCAGCATAGCCTGGCCCATGTTCTTTACAGCCTACAACATACTCTCCATCTTCCTCCTGCTCCCGGTGTTCCTGTTTAACATCTACCGTTCCGTCAGGCTCGGGTGGCCTCTCGCGGCAGCTGAACGTTTCGGATTCATTCCGCTGGACAAACTGGCTGTTATCGCGGGAAGGCCGGTGGTCTGGCTTCACGCCGTGTCGGTTGGCGAGATAATCGCCGCCAGGCCCCTTCTCAAAGGACTTCGAAGCCGCTATCCGGGCCACGCCATCGTCGTGTCGAATACGACTGAAACCGGAAAGTCGGCCGCCTCCGGGTTCGCCGAAATTGACCTCTGCCTCTACTTCCCATTCGATTTCTATCCTTCGGTGCGCGCCATGCTCCGCTCTGTCAGTCCGCGCATCATCATCATCATGGAAACCGAGATCTGGCCCAACTTCTGCCGCGAAGCCGCCCGGAAAAATATCCCGCTTCTGCTGGCCAACGGACGGATATCTGACCGCTCATTCCCGAGATATCTTAAGCTCAGCTGGTTTTTCCGCCCCGCCCTGCGCTGTTTTTCGGCTGTCTGTATGCAGTCGGATGTCGGCCGCCTGCGGATGGCGGCTATCGGAGCGGACCCGGAAACTATCACCGTCACCGGCAACCTCAAGAACGACATCCCCTCCCATCAGGTAAGCGTTGAGGAGCGCCTGCGGCTGCGGGCCCGGTATGCTGTACCTGAAGGCAGCTGCGTACTGACTGCCGGCAGCACTCGCGATGGCGAGGAGGAGTATATCCTCTCGGCGTACCGGGAACTGTCGGCAGAGTTCGGCAACCTGTTCCTCGTCCTCGTCCCGCGGCATCCGGAACGGACGGGTGACGTTGCCGCGTTGCTGGAGAACTCCGGACTCCGCTACTGCAGGCGCACTGACCTCTCCGAAGGACGAATGCTGATGGATGGAGAGGTACTGCTGGTGGATACGGTCGGCGAGATGATGAACCTCTACGCGCTGGCCGATATCGCTTTTGTCGGCGGCAGCCTCGTGCCTCTCGGCGGTCACAACCTCCTGGAACCGGCGTCTGTCGGCGTTCCGACAGTCTTTGGTCCCCATATGGCCAATTTCCGTGAAATCGAGGAACTGGTTCTGCGCTACGGAGCCGGCATCCAGATACAAACTCCCGAAGAGTTGGCGGTGTCATGCCGGGCGCTGATTACAAGTGCTGAATTGCGGAGTGTCCTGGGACAGAACGGGCTGAAGCTGATGCGGGACAACGGCGGGGCGACGGAGCGACACATGGAAATCATAGGCGGATATTTATGAACGCATCATACCTCAAATACTGGCGGGGGCTTGCCACCGGCAGCCGCCGCAGTCCGTTCGACACCCTCATACTGATGCTCCTGATACCGTGGGCTGGGCTGTACGGGTCAGCCCAGCGATTGCGGGCACGGATGTACAAAAGTGGCATATTGAAAACTGGGCGGCTTCCCCGGCCGGTGATTTCAATCGGCAACATAACCGTCGGAGGAACGGGGAAAACCCCGGTAACCGCCCATATCGCCCGGATCCTTCTGGCACGTGGCTGCAGGGTGGCAGTGCTTTCCCGCGGCTATGGCGGTTCCCTGGAGGGACAAACCTGCGTGGTCAGCGACGGCGCCACGATCATGCTGGGCGCCGCGGAGTGCGGGGACGAGCCGTACCTGCTGGCAGCAACGGTGCCGGGACTCATGGTCGTGATCGGCCCGGACCGATATGCCGCAGGCCGGACGGCGATGCAGCAGCTAGTCCCGGACATTTTCCTGCTGGACGACGGCTTCCAGCATCTGAGCCTGCATCGGGACCTGAATATCCTGCTGATGGACTTTTCCCGACCTCTCGGAAACGGCTGGACGCTGCCGGCCGGAATATTGCGTGAGCCCCCTGCTGCAGCCGGACGGGCAGACCTGGTGATTCTCACTCGAGCGTCTGAAGGTGCGATCAACAGCAGGGATACTGGCGGAATCCCCCACTGCCTGTCCAGACACACGATCGTTGATCTGCTCCCGCTCGGCAGCATTTCACCCGTTCCGTTTTCCCGCTGCTCCGGCCATACTCTGCTCGCCTTTGCCGGCATAGCCGATCCTGAATCGTTTTTTACGGGGCTTCGCAGGGAGGGACTGAACCTGGTGCAGACCCTTTCCTTCCCGGACCATATCGTCTACGACCGGGAGCGGTGCCGTGAGATAGCCGAAGCGATGCGGGCAAGCGGAGCTGACTTCATGATCACAACGGAAAAGGACGGGGTCAAACTGAAGGGGTTTTCGCAGGAACAGACGGCACGCACGCTCCTCGCCCGGCTGGAGCTGACGGTTGACAATCCCGAACTTCTAAACGGATTGCTGGACACATTGTTGCGGCGTCACGAGGCGTAGCAGTACCGCCACACCTGAACTTTTTCGAGCACATCACCCACCGATATCAGCTTCATCCGGTCGGCCCGGTTCTCCATGGAGACCGGATAATCCTCGCCCGGCTCACCATAGGCATCGACCATCAGGTCGTTGAACTTCCGGTATGGCCCGACCCGCTTCGGGTTGGAATATCCCATCAGGGACACCACCGGGCGATCGAGCGCAACCGTAATATGCAGCGGACCGGTGTCAAGCGAGACCACCAGCGCCGCCCCCTCCAGAATTCCCACCAGACCGCGCAGCCCGCCATTTCCCAAGGCACTCAGGGGGGGCTGTTTCGCCCGTTCCATGATGATCCGCTCGCACTCAACCTCTACCGGTGAACGCCCCCCCACCAGGATCGGTTGCAGCCCGAAATCAGAATAAAGGGCGTCGCAGAGTTCCGCCCACCGTTCAGGAAACCAGTTTTTCTGGGGTTTGCTGGTTGCCACGACAATCGGCACCGCCGGGCGATCGAGCCGGGAGTAATACGAGCGCTGCCAGTCGAGTTCCTCCTCGTTCCACGGCCCGAGTCCCCAGGTAACGGGAGTGGTCGGCGCTCCCAGCCAGTCGCAGAATTCAAGGTACTGATCCTGCACGTGCTGCATTGCATGGGGAGGAATGCGGTCCGTGGTAAACAGCCAGTTAAGATCGCGGGCGCGGGCAAAATCGAAGCCGAGCTTCACCGTGGCGTTGATGAAAGACGTGACGACATTCGCCTTGAAATACACCTGCAGATCAAGGACCAGATCAAACTTCCGGGAGCGCAGCTGCCGGCGAACGTCGAGAAAGCCCCGAACGCCCCTGGTGCGGTCAAACAGGATGATTTCATCAACCAGCGAGTGGCCGCGAACCAGCATGGCCGGCCCCGGCTGCAGTATCCAGGTCACATGCATGGAGGGGTTCGACCGCTTGATGGCATGCAGCACCGGCAATACATGCACCGTATCGCCTACGGCACTCATCATGACAATGCAGACCCTGTCTGTCGCAACTCGCATCAACTGTTCTCCCCTGCAAGGTCGGCCAGCTGCGCCAGCGAATCCTCGTCAAAATCAAGTCCCCAGCGTGTACGCCACTTGCGGGCCGAGCGGGCCAGCCGCATGAAGTTGCGTGCGGCGATATCACCCCCGCCCGGAAAAGTCACCCGATCCACGTCAAGCAGGTACGCAGTCGGATCAGCACCGACCCCGGCAATGTAGATATTCTTTAGATTCAGATCGGCGTGCCACACCCCTTCCCGTGCAAGTGCACAAAGCAAACGGGCCACAGCCGTCAGCACGGCACTACGACCTTCTTTGCCCGCGATTTCCCAGACAGCAGGGAGGTCGTCTCCGTCCGGCAGGCGCCGCGTCATGACATCGCTCCGGGCGAATATCCCGGCAGCAGGGTAGACGGCGTAGGCGACCACTTCCGGCGTTGCTATCCCGGCAGAGGCCAGACGCAGCGACGTTGCCAGCTCAAGCGGAGCCCGTGTCGGAGCTAGAAAATACTCCCCGGTAAGTCCATGGAGCAGACCGCCGTGGCGATTTCTCCGGACAACGACCGGCGTTGGCGGAATTGTCGGTAATTCAACGGAGTAAATAACCCCGCGCCCACGCATCTCCTCTTTCACCTGCTGCCGGGCCGCCCATTCGTGAAGGGTGCCGGCTTGAAGAGCCGTTTCAACAGCCGGAGCGGCCCATTCAAGGGCAACAGCCCGACACGATGTGACGTCAAGTTGAACGTAGCCGCACGTTTGCAGACCGGACTCTTGGAGCTGTGGTGGAAAACGTGGTGGCGTCATGGGTCTCGAGGGGATGTATGTAGTGTGATAAATGCAGATTTCATCCTGGCTGTCCTTGTAAATATCATTCATATCGAAGCATCGTCAACATGAAACTGGAAGAATTTCAGCGTCTGGAGGTGTAATTTGCTTCAAAAGCAGCGTCATTTATGGCATATTGTCCAATCACATTATAATCAAGGTCAGTATGATACCACCTGATTTATTACAGATACTCGCGTGCCCGATCTGCAAAGGGGGATTGATTCAGAGCGAAGACGGCTCCACTCTGCACTGCGAACCCTGCTGCAGGGACTATCCAATTGTTGACGGCATTCCGCTGCTGCCGTGGCAATCGGATACGGATTCGCGGACAAGGGGCGAGGCGTCGTGAACGAGTTGCGGCCCGATTCCATCCGAAAAATCCTGATCCGCTCGGTCAACTGGATCGGTGATGCGGTGATGACCACACCGGCAATCAGGGTCATTCGTGAGCAGTTCCCGCACGCTGAAATCACCGTTCTGGCCAATCCGATGGTATCCCAGCTTTTTTTGCACCATCCCGGGATTGACTCCATCATTACCTTTGATCGCCAGGGAAAACATCACGGAGTGGCCGGGAGGCTGCGGCTGGCGGCCGAACTGCGGAAACAGTCGTTTGATCTTGCGATCATCCTTCCCAATTCCTTTGATTCCGCCCTGGTGCCCTGGCTGGCAGGCATCCCGGCAAGGATAGGAAAATGCAGTGATGGGCGCACCCTGTTGCTGAGCGGGCGGTACAATGCACCAAAAGGGGTGCCGCCCTGCCACGAAGTTGAATATTACCTGAATTTGATGCAGTTTTTCGGCATTACAGGAGAAAGAACGCCCCTCCACCTCTCCATTACTGCCGAAGAGGAGAGCAGAGCGTCCGCGCTCCTGGCAGAAAACGGCGTACAAACGGGTGATTTCGTCCTCGGCATCAACCCTGGGGCGAGCTACGGTTCGGCCAAACGCTGGTATCCTGACAGATTTGCGCAGGTTGCCCGCCACCTCGCGGAACAATGGTCGGCAAAAATCATCATCTTTGGCGGCCCCGGTGAAACTACAATTTCCGCGGACATCGAGAGCCGCCTGGAAGGAACGGCGGTAAATGTCGCCGGAAAAACGTCCGTGCGGGAATTGATGGCACTGATCAAGCGCTGTAATTTTTTTATTACCAATGACTCCGGTCCCATGCATATCGCAGCGGCCTTTGATGTGCCGCTTGTGGCAATATTCGGTTCTACCGACCACACCGGGACATCCCCCTACGGCAGTAAAGCGGCAGTCGTTCGAAAAGATGTCGAATGCGCACCATGCAAACTGCGGGAGTGCCCGATTGATCATCGCTGCATGACGGGGGTAACCGTTGAAGATGTGGTCAGGGAAAGTGCCGCCTTAATGGCATCACTGGCAGACCGGCAGAAGCGCAATTCCTGATTCATTTCTATCCCTCCGCACGTAAAGTTGGCACCGATATTTATGGATAAAATCTCAGCGACCATAATTACCCTCAACGAAGAGATAAACATCGGCGACTGCCTGGCCAGTCTGGATTTTGCCGATGAAATTGTTGTAGTCGACTCCGGGAGTGGAGACAGGACTGAAGAGATTTGTCAGACGCACCCGAAAGTCCGCTTCATTCAACACACTTGGGAAGGGTACGGGAGACAGAAGAATTTTGCCGCGGAGCAGGCCGCTAACGACTGGATACTCAACATTGATGCCGATGAGCGTGTAACACCCGAACTGCGGGCCTCCATTTTAATCGCCGCCTCTAACGGAGCAACTGCATTCCGCATGGCACGCGAGAACTACTTCGGCTTGCGCTGGATCAAATACTGCGGCTGGTATCCCAATTACTCAACACGTCTCTACGACCGGCGTAAGTGCAGTTTCAGCGAAAAAGCCGTTCATGAATCGCTGATAATCCCGGGAAGTATCGGTACCCTTTCAGGGAACCTGAAGCATTTTACCTACACGGGAATTACCGATTACCTGGCCAGAATGAACCGGTACTCCACCCTGGCGGCGGAAGAGGTATTAAAAGCCGGAAAAAAACCCGGTATTTTGGCACTTGTCTTCAAACCGGTCTTTACTTTTTTCAAGATGTATGTGGTAAAAATGGGGTTTCTGGAAGGTGTTCATGGTTTTCAGCTTTCCGTGCTCTACACTGCATATACCTTCGCCAAATATGCAAAGGCGCGGGAGATGCTGCAGGGCAAACGTACGAATAATCATCTGAGATAAACGGAGTTGCATCAGAATGTCATGTACTGCGCCCGGAGCAGACCGCAACGGGGATTATACTGAAAACAATGCGCATGATGCTGTCATTATCATGAGTGCTGCGGGAATCTCCGGCAATATCAAAGCGGAAGAATTCCTGGGCGAAGTAATAACCTCCCGGCTTACAAACCGTTTCACTCTCACGATGATAGTGCCGGTCGGCAGTCGTTTGCGTGAGATATGTGCATTTCATAATGTGAAAGCACTATCTGTCGAAGATAACGGCGATGCGGTTGCTGCAGCCCTGAAAGAGGCGCTGCAGGGGCATTCGAATGCCGTTATTCACACCCATTCCGCTCTTGACCATGCTGCCGCCGTTACGTGCCGGAAAGAGTCCCCCGTCATTTTTGTCATAGCGACCTGGTATGACATCACCGGCATTGAAAACTCATCGACAAATCGTACCCGTTATGTACATGCAACGGCAGTCAATATGTTCATCGATGCCGCCGTGCGGGATGCAATGCATTCGAAGGTGACGGGCGGCAGCCTCAAACTGCCGAATCCCATGCTGATAGAGCAGCCGCATCTTGGTCCGGACAGCCGCATTAAGATGCTGGAACATTGCTACCTTTCACTGCTGCTGCCGCGCAGAAACCATGAAATAAGCGGAAATAAACTGGGGTGGTCCCATATCAGGCTTTCCTACATTACCCACTTCTACTGCAATCAGCAGAATATTTCTGCCGTGAACAATCTGTTGGAGAAATACGCCGGCTATCCCGCTGACATTCTTGATCAGGTGCATTTCGTAATCGTAGACGACGGTTCCCCCATCACCTATGACATACCGAAACTGAATCTCAATATTACCTGGCTTAAAATCAGCGAAGACATACCGTGGAATCAGAGTGGTTCGCGCAATCTGGGAGTACTGTACGCAAAATCGGATAATGTCATCATGCTGGACCTTGATCACGAAATTCCGGTTGAAGCAATGGGCCACCTCGTAAAACGCTCTTCCTGCGGCAAGCGGCTGTACAAGATGTACCGGAAACGGCCCGACGACGGCGCATTGTACAGCGGGCATCCGAATCTGTTTTTCATGTCGCGCGGGCGTTTTTTTGAATTGGCCGGCTATGACGAAGAGTTTTCCGGCAATTACGGGGCAGAGGACTATCGCTTTGTGAAATACAACAAAGCATGCGGAACCCTGCAGAAATACCTGCCGAAACGCATTACGTGCAGAGAACGGACAGACATCGATCGTTCCCGTTCCTATCACAGCCTGTCGCGCGACCTGTCATTCAACACCCCGGTTGACAGCCGGAAAAGGATGGAGATTGCCAACTATGGCCACGGGGCGGGGCACAGCCGGATGTTTCTGAATTTCAACTGGACCATTCTGGCCGAGCAGAGGCGTGATTCTCTGCCGAGGCAGACACTCGACCGCTGCTGGAAGTATTTTTCCATCTTGAGACAGATACTACCGAGGTTTTGACCGTGCATCCAGTGAACCAGCCAATGAAGCCGCCAGGGTCCATCCTTGTCATTAAATTGAGAAATATCGGTGACGTCCTGCTGACGACTCCGGTTTTTGCAAATCTGCGGGCAGCCTACCCTGACGCCCGCATCTGTTCCCTGGTCAACTCAGGAACTGAAGAGATGCTGACCGGAAACCCGAATATCGACCGGGTTATCGTCTACGACAGGAGCGTAAAAAAACTTTCACGCACTGACCGTTTACGGGAAGAGCTGAAACTGCTCTCCACAATTCGAGCCGAACGTTTCGAAACTGTATTCAACCTGACCTCCGGGGATCGGGGTGCCGTGGCAGCATTTTTCAGCGGCGCACGAACCAGAATCGGAGTGGATTCATACGGCGGCGGCATGCCTTTCAAGAACCGGATGTTTACCAGGGTGATCAAACCGCCCGATCCGGCCTTGCATACCGTTGAGCACAACCTTTTCTACCTGGAGAGTGTCGGGATAGCGACCCCGATCAGGCGGGTGTCTTTTAACTTCAGCCCGGCTGACGCCGAATCCGTCCACACACTGCTTGGACAGCGCGGAGTAAAGCCAGGAGGCTTTTTCCACGCGCACCTCACCTCCCGCTGGATGTTCAAGACGATGCCGCCGGCCGTAGCTGCCAGGGCGGTTGACACGTTTTCGTCCCGCACGGGCCAGACCGCCGTATTTACCGCAGCGCCGGTGGAGCATGAGCTGGCATATCTGCATCAGGTGCGCGACCTGTGCACAACTCCGACGATTGATCTTGGGGGCGCCCTGACACTCAAACAGCTGGGGGCGCTCTCCGCTGCCGCAACCTGCTTTGTCGGTGTAGATTCAGCGCCGATGCATATGGCAGCGGCACTGGATGTCCCGGTGCTGGCATTTTTCGGGCCGTCATCGGTCAATAACTGGGGGCCGTGGGACAACCGGCTGCATTCCGGTCCCTATACAGCCGTACGCGGTATTCAGACCAGCGGCAGGCATGTCGTGGTGCAATCGGACCGGGACTGTGTCCCCTGCCATCGTGACGGCTGCAACGGTAGCAAGGTCAGTGACTGCCTCGACTATCCGGAAGAGGTCCTGAGACAGGCTCTGACCATATTCATTGAAAACTTGACTTCGAGTCCCGCGTAACCGACTTCGCCCGACTCACGGTGAAAAACAGGCGATTTCCTCAAACGCAAGCTCATCAGGAGATTAGGCTTTATGGCAAAAATACTGGTAACCGGCGCAGCCGGATTCATCGGCTTCCATCTCAGCAAACGACTGCTGGCTCGGGGAGACCGGGTGGTAGGTCTGGACAATATCAATGACTACTACGATCCGCAGCTCAAATTGGACCGACTGGCCCAGTTGGAGGGCACCTCCGGCTTCCGCATGGTCAGATGCGGTCTTGAGGATCGCGAGGCGGTCGAGCAGCTCTTCAGCGTGGAACGTTTCGACACCGTCATCAACCTGGGAGCCCAGGCCGGGGTGCGCTATTCTCTGCAGAATCCCCATGCCTACATCAGCAGCAATATTGTCGGCTTTATGAACATTCTGGAGGGATGCCGTCACAACGGCGTCAAACATCTGGTCTACGCATCCTCCAGCTCCGTGTACGGCGCCAACACGAAGATGCCCTTTTCCGTTCACCACAATGTCGACCATCCGATTTCGCTCTACGCCGCCACCAAAAAATCGAACGAGCTGATGGCCCACACCTATTCGAGCCTGTACGGACTGCCGACTACCGGCCTGCGCTTTTTCACCGTTTATGGCCCGTGGGGCAGGCCGGACATGGCCTACTTTTCCTTTACCAAGGCGATCCTGGAAGGAAGGCCGATCGACGTTTTCAACAACGGCAAGATGCGCCGCGACTTTACGTATATCGATGATATTGTCGAAGGCATCGTGCGTGCCGGCGATGTCACCCCGGTCGCCAATCCGGAATGGGACAGGGCCATTCCCGACCCCGGCACCAGCTACGCCCCGTACCGGATCTACAACATCGGGAACAACAAACCGGTTGAGCTGATGTACTTCATCGAAACACTGGAGCGTTGCCTTGGTAAAACAGCCGTAAAAAATATGCTTCCGATTCAGCCGGGAGATGTTCCGGCGACCTATGCCGACGTTGACGACCTGATGCGGGAAGTTGGTTTCAAGCCGGCGACGTCGATCGAAGACGGTATTGCCCGTTTTGTGGAATGGTATCGCAGTTATTACGGTTAATAATATTGCGATTAAACTCTAAGCATGTGCAAGAGAGGCTTATATCATGAGTTTTTACCAGACATATAAAAAGATCTTTACACTCAAACGGCTTGAGAAGAGGTATTCTCGACGCTCCTTTTCCCAGGAAGGTGAAGACCTGATTGTCCAGAATTTACTCAAAGGCCGGAAAAGTGGTTTTTATGTTGACGTAGGGGCACATCATCCTTTCAGATTTTCAAACACCTATTCATTCTATTTGAAAGGATGGCACGGAATCAATATTGATGCCCGCCCCGGTTCAATGGATCTGTTCAAGACATTCCGACCACGAGACATTAACCTTGAACTGGCAATTTCAGACAGGGTAGATGTTCTTACCTACCATCTGTTCAACGATCCGGCTCTCAACAGCTTTTCGTTAGACTTGAGCAATGAACGCGAAGCTCTGGACGAATACCACATAGTGGACCGAAGAGAAATAACCACATGCTCATTGAAAAGTGTACTGGATTCCCACATTCCTGCTAACACTCAAATCACTTTTATGTCCATCGATGTAGAAGGACTTGATTTTAAAGTACTGTCATCCAATGACTGGGACACTTATCGTCCGGAACTGTTGATTGTTGAAGACCTCGTCTATTCCAAGGACAACTCACCCAATAGAACAATATCAGATTTTTTGCGCAGCAAAGGCTACGAGATCAAATCAAAACTGATAAATTCTGTGATTTTTACAAAAACTGAGTCTTGACACTGTAGATGGAGCGACCGCGTGAAAACACCTGTATTGATAATTGCATTCAACAGGCCGGAAACCGCAACCCAACTGATCAATTCTCTGAGACTGGTCAAACCGCTGCACCTTTTCATATATGCAGACGGGCCTCGGGATGACAAGGACGGTGAGAAAGAGCTGTGCCGGAGTGTGCTGGAATGCTTTGATCGCCTGATAGATTGGCCATGTACTGTCGAAAGACAGGCAAACACTCGAAATCTTGGCTGCAAGCATGCTGTATCATCGGCAATCACATGGTTTTTTACCCATGTTGACGAGGGGATTATTCTGGAAGATGACTGCATACCTAATACCAGCTTTTTCACCTTCTGTTCAGATATGCTTGAGCATTATAGAGACAACCCCCGAATAACCCATATCGGCGGTTTTAATTGTCAAAACGGCAATCACCGTGGATCAGCATCATACTACTTTTCACACTTTTTTCACGTTTGGGGTTGGGCAACCTGGCGACGGGCCTGGGCACAGTATGACGTAAACATGTCAGACTTCGATGAGTTCATCACCCAGGATGTCTTGTTTCACCTCTTTGGAAATCGGCAGATTTCAAAATTCTGGAATGAATGTTTTGAGGCGGTTTACCGCAAGGGCTTTAATACGTGGGACTATCAATGGGTCTACTCGAATTTCAAAAATGACCGACTATCAATAATTCCGAATGCAAATTTGATTAACAACGTTGGCTTCGGTGATACGGCAACTCACACAAAAAAGGCAATCCATCAGGATTCTATCGCTTCCATGGGTCCGATTACACATCCATCATATATAATTGCCGACAGGACTGCTGACGAATTCACATATGCAAATCACCTCGGAGTAAGCTTCTTAGAGAACAAATCACTGGCTCAACTGATAATGAGCAAATTTATATAATCGGATCGTAAAAGTGAATATTCTGTACGCTTACAATGAAATATTGCCCAAAAAAAGCGCTCACGACGTATATATCGCCAAGAATTGTACCGCACTGGCAGCAGCTGGTGCTCAACTAACATTCGCATTCGGTGCGGGGTCGTTGAGCAACAAGGAACTTTCCAGACATTATCAGGTCGACTTTGAAAGTCTTGTGTGCAGAAGACTGCCGATAGTAAGAAGAAACTACGGACTACCCGTCAACATGAACGTTGTATTCTTCTGGAGCGCCCAACGTGAGATCGCCAGAACAAAGCCCGACTGGGTAGCAGCTTCGGTGATCAAGCAGGGTGCTTATCATCTGAAACGCAAGATTGCCGGAGTCAAATATGTGTATGAGGTTCATGAACTGGCCTGGTATCCAGACCGGACAATCACAAAGGAAATCGAAAAAAACCTTGAGGTCGAACGAAATGTCTTCAACGCTGCCGAGGCGATTACCGTTACTACGACAGCGCTGAAAGATATACTGCAATCCTCTCTTTATCGTATCAAGACACCAATTGCCGTAATTCCGCTAGCAGTCGACAGCTCTCCGCTTCCACCGCCTCCAGTTCCCGGCGAAGCGGTAGAAATCATGTATGTCGGCCAATTTTATCAAGGACAAGGGCTGGACTTATTACTGGCCGCATTAAGTAAAACGACTGATATCCATCTTACTTTGATCGGCGGAAAGCCTGCGGAGATCGACAGACTGCAACAACTGTCTCAATCTCTTGATATCGAAAAAAGAGTATTATTCACCGGGTTTATACCTCCCGGTCAACTCCCCGCGATTGTCTCTCGCTGCCATGCCTTTGTTGCTCCTTTTTCTGCTGTCGGCAAGATGCCATATGTTGCTCACACCAAACTACTGGAGTATTCTGCCTGGCAACGTCCGGTAATCGCGCCCGACCTCCCGGCAACGTCTGAGCTCTATGTCTCGGGAAATGGGTGGGTGCCTTATACCGCTGACGACCCTGAATCTCTTGCTGTCGCCCTGCAATCCCTTACTGACGAAACATATCTGGCTGGTCAGGCAGCCGGCAGCAGACTGCACAAACCGTTATCCTGGAATGAGAGAAGCACACGGTATCTTGATTTTTTAAGTTCAATCTAACATTCATCAAAGGTTACCCACATGACTTGCACCATATGCAACAGCACCAGCGATTATATTTTTACCAGAAAAGTGCTTAACACATATGACGTCCGGTACTATTACTGCCCATCCTGCGGATATTTACACACTGACAAACCGTTTTGGCTCGCGGAAGCCTACGCCTCTCCGATAGCACTCGCTGATACGGGAATTCTCAAAAGAAATCTTGATATTTCCCGTAAGCTTTCAAAAATACTCTACTTAATGTTTGAAAGGGACAGCAAATATGTCGATGTTGCGGGAGGGTACGGCTTGATGGTGCGCCTTATGCGCGATATCGGATTTGATTATTACTGGGAAGATTCATACACTCAAAACATCTTTGCCAAAGGCTTCGAAGCCGACTTCTCCGGTAATAATACATACGATACCGCTACTGCGTTCGAGGTTCTCGAGCATCTTGAATCACCACTGGAATATATCCGGACTACGTTGAATAAAACCGGCGCATCAACACTGATCTTTACTACAGAACTGTATTCCGGGCCTCCGCCTCGTCCCGAATCCTGGTGGTATTTCTGTTTTGAAACTGGTCAGCATATCTCGTTCTATCAGCAGAGAACCCTAGAGTTCATTGCCAAAAAACTTGATATGAACTTAATTTCCCATAACTCACTGCATATTATTTCTAAAAAAAAGCTGAATTCGCTGCTGTTCAAAGTAGCAACGTCAAAAAGATTTGACAGGTTTCTCCAGCAAAGAATTCGCAAGAAAATGGCGACAAAATCGATAAGTGATCACCAGCATATGCTGAGTGGAGCCCATTGATTATTGTAGTTGTCTACAGCGATGAATAAAGTGAGATCGTATGCTGCGCCGTCTTTTCCCAACTGAATTTCTTTTGCTGTTCAAACCCTCTCGCAGCAAGATCAGCCCGTAATTCGTGATTGTAAACGACCTCCATTACTGCGCCTGTCAGCGAGATTTCATCCCGAGGGTCAATATATCTGCACGCATCTCCGCCCACTTCAGGCAATGAACTGCTATTGCTGGCTATCACGGGGCATCCGCAGGCAAACGCCTCAAGAACGGGGATTCCAAACCCCTCATAGAGCGTTGGAAACACAAAGACCCGGGCATTTTTGTATAAGTGAATCATCACGTCATCACTGGCTGCCGGAAAATGCAAAACCTGGTCGGCGATCCCCAGGCCGGCTATAATCGACCGTTCCTGATCACTGAACGGAATGCTTCCGGCGCACACAATCCGGAGCAGGCGATCATTTTTCATTAACGGCGCCATAGACCGGATAAATAATTCAAAGTTCTTGTAGTGCCACCGGTCACCAACATACAGGACATATCTTTCAGGAAGCGTAAAATCAATCAACGGTTTGGCCAATGTGTCGCCGAATGAACTGGCCAAATAAACAACCTCAATTTTCTTCTCATTGACACCAAGCACCTTGATCAGATCACTTTTCGTGCTTTCTGAGATTACGATTATTTTTGCGGCATGAGAAACAATGTATTTTTTTTGTTCTGCCACCCTGCTTTTGCTGTACTGCTCGCTGAATATTTCGTGAATCATATCGAACACCGTAACAATCAACGGTTTTTTTCCTATTTTATCAAGCAGATATGGATCATAATAAGTCGGGTGGTAGATGTCATAACTCTTTGTAAGTGCGTGGAGTTGCGTGTACCACTTGTTCAGTTTCATGCTTGCTTTTTTCACTGTTGATGCCTTTAAAATACTGAGCTGTGACGTATCAATACAACTGACAAGATTTGACCCCTGAATATAGCCATTATCAGATGCAACCAACGGCAGCAAAAACTCGGCGGTCCTCGTATCGGAAATGCTTTTCATCAACTCGATAAAATACCTTGAAATGCCGCCATATTTTTGAATATTGAATATTTGGAAATCATAGAGTACTTTCATGGTCCGGGCCTTCCTTAGAGGTATTGATTCGGATTGACAGACAGCGCTGTTGAGCAGACGCAATGAAGTATCACACAAACGACGGAATTAAAATGCTTCAGAAGTTATCAATCATAACTGTTTGTTTCAATGAAGTTGGCTCCATCGGAAAAACGCTTTCCAGTGTTGTCGAACAGACATTCAAAGACTTTGAATGGTTGGTAATCGACGGCGGTTCCAGCGACGGTACCGTGGCTGAACTGCTGCGTTATCGCGACCACTTTGCCGCATTTGTTTCAGAAAAAGATTCGGGCATCTATGACGCCATGAACAAGGGAATCGCATTGGCAAAAGGTGAATATCTCCTGTTTCTCAATGGCGGTGACTATATTTCAGACGTCACGACATTGGAGAGCATTTTTGCCAATCGCCTTGAAGCTGACTTTATCTATGGAGATATTACCGTAATCGGGGACGGTCAGGATCAACGCCTTATCATGCCGCCCGTAATCACAAAAGAATTCCTGTATCGGAAAACCATTCCCCACCAGAGCACATTTACAAAAAAAAGCCTCTTCGGACGAGCGGGAATATATGACACCGGTTTCAAAATAGTCGCAGATTACGAATTCATTCTTCGCTGCCTGCTTTTGCACAATGCGACTTTCCAGTATGTACCGGTTATATTTTCCTGTTATTTGAATAATGGGGTCAGTTCTGATGCAGCCAAAAGAAAAACTGAAAAAAAACTGGTGCATAATCGCTATTATTCACTGCTGCAACGCTTCATACTGAAGTACAAAATAAAATCCAAACTAATGAAACTACGTAGCAGAATTAACTGGCCTGGGCAAAATAACGGTAATATCTAAAACTGGCTTACAAACAATCGTTACCTTCCTGATTCACTTCTTCAGGTTTTTCCTGATCCGCTGGATTTCCGGAACGGAACGCACGAAACCGGAGCAACTCTTTGATTAGTAAAAATACACGGCGGATATTATGAAGTCGATCTCGATCATCCTGACCATCCACAACAAGGAAGTACTGGTACACCAAGTGGTGTCGTCAATCCTGAAAAATGCCTCGACTGCGGTGCGAGAGTTGATACTCATCTTCGATGGATGCACAGACCGATCAGAAGAGTACGCCATGGCCGCCATAGCTGAGTACCCCCGCGACATCAGGCTGATCATCGAATACGCACCCGATGTGTTCGAGACCAGAGCCAACAACATCGGACTCAAAAAGAGTTCCTGTGATTATTCTCTGCTGATCCAGGATGACATGGTCATGAAGGAGATCGATTTTGACCTTCGCCTGATCAAACCGCTTGCGTCATTTTCCGACTGCTTCGCCACTTCCGGGCGTGCTGCGCACAATAACGAAATTGCGTTCGCCAGACGGCGCAAGCTCCGGGATTACCTTACCCCGCGGCGCGAGACAGTGATCTTTACCGATCTGGTCGGACGTGAGAATAATCTTGGCCGCAACGTCTTCGGCATCCGCGATGTGGTTAACCGCGGGCCGCTGATGGTGGATAATATGCGGTTGGAACAGCTGAACTATCTGGACGATGCCTTTGCACCATACATATACGACGACCACGACCTCTGCCTGCGTGCCTTCCGCCAGTTTGGCTGGTTATGCGGTTCGTACGTAATCGACTACCAGTCTGAAAACGAGTGGGGGTCCACCCGCCAGAAGAATGCGCACATCTACCGCGCGGCGCTCAGGAAGAATGAACAACTGCTTATTGAACGCTACAGGGATCTGCTGAGTGGCCCGAAACATAACGAGAATCGCCTGCTTGACTGACAGGCGCACGACAAGATTCCATCTGAAACTGGAGAACCAATGACAGTCCACCTAGTCTATCCGACAAGCGATGCCATCAAGACCCCCTTCGCCATCGGGAGGGAGCTTGCTCTTCGAATCGGACAACACTACCCGGTTCAGATACATGACCACCGAGCCCGCTATGCCATAACACCACAACCCGGGGATGTGCTGCTTGGACACCCGACCTGGGAACCAGATACCGTTTTCAATGCCAGTGTCGTCAAGCCCGGCTGGCGGAGAAAACTCTGTCTGCATCCATTCGCCCCTGGAGACCTGCACCAGGTGGCCCATCTCGACACTATTCTGCCGTACTGTGATCAGTTTCTCGCAATAACCGGACCTTTCTGGTACAAGGAATTACACGCGACACACTGTCGGCATTTTGCTCCAAAAATCGTTCACATTGACCTGGCTGTCAATCGCCGGCACTTTCCGGCAATTAAATCTTCATTTAATCCACCTGGCAAACGCAGATTTCTCTACATCGGCAATCATCCATGGTACAAAAACATGCCGTATCTGGACGAACTTGCTGCGCGTCTTCCGGAATTTGATTTCACTTGGATCGGCTCAGAAAAGAAGCGCTACCGCCATCTTAACCAACTGGGAAAACGTGATTTTGCCGACCCGCAGGCACGCGAACTTGCTGCCGGCTTTGATTTCTTAATTACGGTCGGCAGGGCTGATGCCAACCCGACTACTATTCTTGAGGTAATGGCGTGGGGACTGATTCCTGTCTGTACAGCGCAAAGCGGTTATGATGGCATCGAAGGAATTATCAATGTCCCGCTTGATAAGCCGGACGATGCCTGCCTGATTTTGAGATCACTGCAAAATGTTGATGATGCCACCTTGCGGAACTGGCAGTCTCTCAACTGGCAGAACCTTGATCAGCACTATAATTGGGACCGCTTTTCAGAGAACATTTTGACGGCTATTGATTCTGATGCTTCGCCGCAGATGCTTCCTGCCAAGCGGTTAGATGCGTTGTTGCTGGCTTTTTATCGCCTCATTTCGCCTAACTCACGCTGGAGACTGAGCAAATTGAAACGACGCATCTTTACATAAGGATTAACCGATGAAAAGCAAAGTGAACGACAGGCACCAACTAAATGGGCAATTGTCTCGGTATAAAGACGCTCACTTTACCCGGTTCGGCTGTCAAACGTGAAAATACTTGTTCTTACCTTTGGTGACGAGAACACCCCCAGCACCCGGTTCCGCATCATCCAGTACTTAGAGATGCTGGAGTCTGCCAACATCCACTGCACGCTTGTTCCGGCGCGTACATTCAGTGATTTCAGCTCACTTAGCGATTACGATGCAGTTCTGCTTCAGAAGACGCTGCTTGACAGCGGCACGGTACGCAAACTGCGCCGAGGCGCCCGGAGACTGATCTACGATGCCGATGACCTGATCTGGCTCGCTCCCGGCAAAACTCACAGCCTCTGCACCCGTTTCAGGAACAACTGGCGACTGAAGACCATTGCCCGCTGCGCCGATTTGTGTCTAGCGGCAAATCAGGTAATCGCCGATGATCTGCTGCTGGCAGGTGGCTCTGCCACACTTGTACCAATGGCTCTGGACGGAAATATCTGGCACCCGCGCCCCGCCGGTGAAGAGGCTCCACTGACCATCGGATGGTCCGGTGCCCCCAAAAATCTGGACTTTCTGAGCGCCATCCTGCCGCAGCTGCGCGAGGTACAGGCCCGTTTTCCGGATGTCCGATGGGTGGTTCACTCGGGGGAAAATCCGAATTACTCCGATTTCAGCTACCAATATGTACCATTCATGCCCGGCAATGAGCCGACCACCGTGGCGGATTTCGATATCGGCCTGCTGCCGCTGCCGGACGACCCGTTCGTGCGCGGCAAATCACCGATCAAGGGTCTGCAATACTGCGCCTGCGGAGTGGCCGTGGTAGCAGACCCGGTCGGGGCCACACGGGAACTATTGTTCGACGGCGTCAACAGCCTTTGGGTGGAGGGAGAACAGACATGGGTCGTCGCACTTTCTCGTCTGATATCTGATACCCGGCTGCGTCGAACGCTGGCCGCCAATGCCCGGAGTATTTTCAAACAGTATAACGATCTGCCGTCAGTGTTTACACGCCTGTGCGCAGCATTAACCGGAGAAACCATCCCCTCATGAAGCGAGACAGAATGCCAACAGAAACACCATACAGAATTCTCCACACCGAATGGTCATCAGGCTGGGGCGGTCAGGAGCAGCGTATCATTCTGGAGTGCCGTAAAGCCATGGAGCGGGGGCACGAAGTCCTGATCGCCTGCCAGCCCGGAAGCGGCATTCTGGAAAGGGCCCAGGAAGCCGGCATCCCCACCGTCATCGTGCGGATGCGTTCCGGCTATGATCCACAAGCAGTGCTGGAGCTGGTACGGGTGATCCGCCGTTGGAAAGCGAATGTAGTCAACACGCACAGCGGCAAGGACACCTGGCTGGGAAGCATCGCCGCCCGATTCGCCGGCGTGAGGCTGCTTGTCCGGACGCGTCATCTGTCCGTACCGATCTCTACCAGTCCGTTCAACTTTGTGCATCGCATGGCCGACGGTATCATAACCACTGGTGAAACGATCCGTCAGGAGCTGATTACCCGTAACCGGCTCCCTGCAGAGCGGATACTTTCCATTGCTACAGGAGTGGCGATAAAACGCTTTGACCCGCAATCCGTCGATGCATCAGTAGTGCGCGGCGAACTGGGACTGCCGCAAGACGCGCAGGTGGTCACCATGGTGGCGGTGTTGCGCAGCATGAAGCGACATGACCTGTTTGTGGAGGCAGCCCGAATTTTAGGCAACCGGTTTCCATCAGCCCATTTTCTTATTGTCGGTGACGGACCTGGCCGGGAGTGGATCGAGGGTCTGGTGCGCAACGCCGGCATGGAGGATCGCATCATCATGACCGGCTATCGCCAGGATGTTGAAGCTGTTATGGCCGCCTCAGATGTAGTGGTGCTGACTTCTGACCGTAATGAAGGAGTTCCCCAGTCGTTGAGCCAGGCCATGGCCATGGGAAGGCCGGTGGTAGCCGCACCGGTAGGCAGTACAGCCGAGCTGGTGAGGGACGGAGAAACCGGGCTGATGGCAACATGCGGCGATGCTTCGTCCTTTGCCGACTCAATCGCCAGACTGCTTGAAAATCCTGACCTGCGCCGGCGTATCGGGGAGGCCGCCCGTCAGCATATTCTGAATAATTATACCGACGACATCATGATCGACCGCACCATAGCGTTTTATGACCAGCTGCTCCGTGCCCGGGACGAGTCCCGATGAAGATCGCCCTGATACGATACCGCTACACCCCGTTTGGGGGAGCGGAGCGCTATATGTCCCGCCTGATCGGGGGATTGCGGGCTGCCGGTCATGAAATCCACATTTTCGCCGCAGAGTGGGATGCTGAGGTTGAACCGGGTGTTTCCATTCACCGCGTGCCGGTAATCACCCTGACGGGCTGGCTGAAATCGCTGACCTTCTCGCGAAACTGCCGGACGCTGATAGGGAAGGAACGACCGGATATCATATTCAGCCTTGAGCGTACCCTTCGCCAGGACATCTATCGTGCCGGTGACGGGTGCCACCAGCAGTGGCTGATCCAGAAAAACCTCGGTCAGGGAGCTCTGCACAAGGCCTGGACATGGCTGAGCCCGCTTCAGCAGGCCTATGTCCGGCTTGAAAGAAGAATGTTCACCGATCCGCAGCTTCTGGCGATCATTGCCAATTCAAAGACAGGAAAGCAGGACATAATTCGGCTCTACAATGTCGATCCGGACCGCATCCAGGTGGTGTATAACGGCATAGATCCGGTTTGCCGCGACGAGCAGCTGCGGGAGATAAAGCGGCGGGAGTTGGCAGCGGAATTTGCCCTTGGCGACGAATTGCGCATTCTGTATGTAGGTTCGGGTTTCCGTCGCAAGGGAGTGGCTGCAGCGATTGCCGCCGTTGCCCGCCTTGCCATACCATTCAGGCTCTTTATCGTCGGCAAGGGAAGAGCGGGGGAGTACCGCAGGATGGCACAGCGGCTGGGTATTGCCGGGAGTGTGGTCTTTACCGGACCGCGAAAGGATGTGGATCTGTTCTATCAGGGTAGCGACCTGTTTATATTTCCTACCCTCTATGACCCGTTCAGCAATGCCACGCTGGAAGCCATGGCTCACGGCTTGCCGGTTATAACCAGCCGCTTTAACGGCGTCTCCGAATTGATTCGAACGGGAGAGAACGGCTTTGTTGTGCAGGACCCGCTCGATTCTGCGGCTCTCGGGAATTGTCTGCAGGATTTGACAGACGTGGCTCATCGGAGAATCATGGGAGAGCAGGCGGCTGAAACGGCAGCAGCATTTACCATGCAGCGAAACGTATGTGAAACTCTTGAAGTAATACAAAAAACAGCGGCAATGCTCAATCAGCTGAAAACCCCGGAATAACCGGCGCTTCCGGTCCGGTCCTAAGAGACCCGGTCAGCACCGGACGCTTAAATGGACGATTCAGTCACTCGAACCGGAAAAACCGGGAAGACGAAGTAAATCAACGTTCATATACCACCCTGAATCGGATGGTTCGATTTTACAGATGCCAAAGGATCTTTCCTGCGATGAATCACATACGTGCTTTTTTTGCCGAAACCAAGCGATTTGCACTTTTCCTGGTTCGGTACACCGGTTTCTGGCTGCTGTTTTTCCTGCTCTGCCGTGCCGTTTTTGTACTCTATCATACCCCTCTGATCAGCACCCTGCCGCTGACAACGGTCATCGGAATATTTCTGTACGGCCTCCGTATTGATCTATCGACAGCGGCGTATCTGGGGGTCATCCCATTTTTGCTCTGGGTCATCCATTCGCTGTTTCCTGCCCGGTTCACGAAAAAACTGATCACCGGATATACCGTTTTCATGCTGCTGCTCGTGGCGCTGATAACTGCAACCGACCTGCAGGTGTACAAAACATGGGGAAACAAACTCAATTCCCAGGCCATCGGTTACTTGAGGTACCCCAAAGAGGCGATGGCGTCAATGTCCTCCTCGCCGATTTTTTTGCTGATCGGCATATGTCTTTGTATCTGCCTGACCGGCTATTTTCTGTATGCAACTACCTTCAAGCGAATTTCTTTTGAAGTATCATCCCGAGCTCCCTCAATTATAGTTACACGGCTTTTCCTGTTCGTCGTTTTTTCCGGAATCCTGGTACTCGCCATTCGGGGCGGAACCGGTCTGGCTCCGATGAACCCCGGCTTCGCCTATTTCTCCAATCACCAGTTTGCCAATCACGCCGCCCTGAACGCCAGCTGGAACCTGATGTACGACCTGAAGCACTATTTCAGGCACAAGAACAATCAGTTTACCTATATGAGCGACGCTGAAATGCACCAACGGGTTGGCCGGCTGACGGCTACCGGGCTTACTAACGATACGGAACGCATTCTTACCGTAGCCAGACCGAATATTGTGCTTATCATTCTGGAAAGCTGGACCGCAGATGTGATCGCCTCGCTCGGTGCGGAAAAAGGGATCGCCCCGTATTTTGATTCTATGGCTGAAAAGGGGATCCTGTTCACCGATTTTTATGCAAACGGGCATCGGACATCGTTTGGTATTGCCGCAGTTTTAAGCGGTTTCCCCTCTACCCCTGAAGGAAGCATCCTGAACCGCCCGAATAAAATGGAACGGCTTCCGACCCTGGCGGGCAGACTCAAGACCAACGGATATGCCACCTCATTCTATTACGGGGGAGATACCCATTTCGACGATATGAATGCTTTTTTTGTTCATTCAAAGTTCGATACGGTAACCGACAAATCTTCCTTTCATGCGAAGGATATGAATTCCAAATGGGGTGTTCATGACCATGTCCTCTTCGAGAGGGTGCTGTCGGATCTGGCCCGGCAACCAGAGCCGTTCTTCAGCGCCATGCTGACGATCAGCAGTCACGAACCGTTTGAAGTACCCATGAAAACAGTTTTCCCGGGAAATGACACGCCATCGCTATTCAAGAATGCGGTTCATTACACTGACAAAAGCCTGAAGGCCTTTATTGAAAAGTCGCAGACACAGCCATGGTTCAAGAATACACTGTTCATGCTTGTTGCCGATCATGGTAATTCGTTACCGTTAAACAGACCGAACGCGTACATGCCGGAGCGCTATAGAATTCCCTTTCTGCTCTATGGAGAGGTAATACGGAATGAATTTAGAGGGACCAAAAGATCTGCAACCGGGTCACAATCCGATATTACCGCAACCGTTCTCGCCCAGCTCCAGATAAAATTTGATGATTTTGCGTGGAGTAATAACCTGTTTAATGCAAATCGCACCAATTTTGCGTTTTATAACTTTGTCGGCGGATTCGCCCTGCAGACTCCCGAGCAAACCGTAGTCTATAATACGATTTCGAATAAAATGATCCCGATGGCAGAAACACAGACGTCCAACGGGGAAACAGGCGAAATATTAAAAGACGGGCAGGCATACCTGCAGAATATTTATCAGAAGTACTCAAGATTTTAATCATCTCCGGCCTGGTCGAACCCCGGGCAACTAAACGACAGAAAAGAATTTTTATTAATAAATTCTGGAACGGCATACATGAAAACATACCTCTTTGTAAACCCCTCATCCGGTCGTCATTCGGCCCGGCGTCTCCAGGTTGTCCTGATGAGGTTGAGCGCCTGTGCGATGATGCCGGATATTTTTCAGGTACGCACCCCGGCCGAGATTTATGCATACTGCGAAGTCATTAATAAGGAGAGCGATCCGCATCTTGTTATCGTTGCCGGAGGAGACGGAACGATCAACGCGGTGGTCAACGGACTGGATCCCGGCACCGCCACACTGGCGCTGCTCCCGTTCGGCACCTCCAACGTAATGGCTGCAGAGATCGGGATAACATCCCTTGATGACGCCCTGGAACGGATAGCAGTCGGAAAAACCGGTACACTGTCGGTTGGCGTGCTTGAGCTGGAGGGGCGGTCGCTCCGGTTTCTGCTCATGGCCGGAATCGGTCTTGACGGAGCAGTTGTCAGGGATGTGTGGCCGTTGGGGAAAAGGTTTTTGCGCCAGGGTGCCTATGCCCTGTCGGCTCTGAAGCGGGCAATGGCCTGGGATCCCGCTGTTTTTGAACTCGGCACGCCTGAAGGCGCCGTCACATGCCACACCGCCATCGTCTGCAATGCCTCCCGCTATGGCGGTAACTTCATCCTGGCACCCGGCAGCAGCCCGTTTACGCCGGGACTTGTCGCGGTCTGCATTGCGGGGAACACGCGGCGCACCTTTCTACGCTGCGCCCTGGATCTGTTTCGGAGCAGGTCCGGAACAAGCGGGAATCTGACCAGGCTGCACTCATCAAGCTTTGAAATCCTGGGGCGCCGCCCGATCCAGATAGACGGCGATTTTGTCGGATACGGGCCGGCGCGCATAACCGGGCTTGCGGATTTTGCGAGAATAATCGTGTAGTGGAACACATTCCACAACCATCAACATTGAACAAAGGTAACAGCTCACTATGGCACTTCATCGCTTTTCCCGTACCGAACTTCTGATCGGCGCGGCAGGATTATCAGCATTGGCCAATAAACACGTCATGATCTGCGGTGTCGGCGGAGTCGGCAGCTATGCCGCAGAGGCTCTGGGACGGGCCGGAGTCGGGAAGATCACGCTGGTGGATTTCGACGATATCTGCCTGACCAACATCAATCGGCAGATCCACGCACTCTCCAGCACGGTCGGCCGGCAAAAGGTGGAAGCCATGGCGGCACGGCTGCGCGACATCAACCCCGCCGCCGAGATCATACCGGTCAAGGAATTTTTCTCCGCCGGGAACGCCGGGCGGCTGCTCGAGCCGCGCCCCGATTATGTCCTTGACGCGATTGATCATTTCACCGCCAAGGCGTCACTGATAATGTTCTGCCGCCAGCTGGGCATTCCGGTCATCTCCAGCATGGGGGCAGCAAACAAGCTTGATCCCGCAAAGATCGAAGTATCCGATATCTCAACCACCAAGAACTGCCGGATGGCCCGCAGCATGCGAAAAATCCTGAAGAATTCCGGCATCACCTCCGGAGTCCGGGTCGTCTACTCGACCGAACTGCACCGTGATCTTGACCCCGCGACATCGACCGCCTGCGGCAGCGACTGCATCTGCCCCAATCAATCCGAACAGACGTTTCGCTGCGAACACCGCCGGGTGATTCTCGGCAGCATTTCTTTTATACCATCCATCTTCGGACTGACCATGGCAGGTGCCGTTGTCATCGAGCTATTGAAACCCGATCAACCCCCGTCAGCAAAAGATTGAGCTTTTAACGATAATCTGTGCTGTTTTTTATTGACAAGCCCTGAAAATAAAGGGTAACGTCACATCACCTCAGATTGAACATCCTGGCATCCAAACAGATCCCTTGACTTCTTCAACGCACGTTATTCGAACCTCTGATAATCATTAATCTGCCCTTTGGTCCGGAAGCTCCCGGCTTTTGTCTGTTCATTACACAATCAGCCGCTTTCAGCTTCCCCTGATAAATCGAGTCAACCTATGCAAAATCCCCATACCATGAAGCAGATCGCTACGCAGGAGATCAGATGAATTTACAAGAGCTTAAAGGCAAGAAAATCAGTGACCTCAACACTATTGCACGGGATCTCAACATCGAGGGGGCATCGAGCCTCCGCAAGCAGGATCTGATATTTGCAATTCTGAACGCCCAGACGGAACAGAACGGCTCGATATTCGGCGAGGGGGTTCTGGAAACGCTGCAGGACGGCTTCGGTTTCCTGCGTGCCACGGATTACAATTATCTCCCCGGCCCGGATGATATCTACGTTTCTCCCAGCCAGATCAGGCGCTTCAACCTGCGCACCGGTGACACCGTTTCCGGCCAGATCAGGCCTCCCAAAGAGGGTGAGCGTTATTTCGCACTGCTCAAGGTTGAGTCGGTAAACCACGAATCTCCGGAAGTCGCCCGCGACAAGATTCTCTTCGACAACCTGACGCCGCTCTACCCGGAGGAGAAGCTGACCCTTGAGACAACATCGGAAAACATGCCGATGCGCGTCATCGAACTGGTGGCCCCGATCGGAAAAGGGCAGCGCGGTCTGATCGTTGCGCCCCCCCGTACCGGCAAGACAGTGTTGATCCAGAACATCGCCAATTCGATCGCCGCCAATCACCCCGAGGTGTACCTGATCGTCCTCTTGATCGACGAGCGGCCGGAAGAGGTGACCGACATGCAGCGATCCGTCAACGGTGAGGTTGTTTCCTCCACCTTCGACGAACCGGCCACCCGCCACGTCCAGGTAGCCGAAATGGTCATCGAAAAAGCCAAGCGACTGGTAGAACACAAAAAGGATGTCGTTATCCTGCTCGATTCGATCACCCGCCTGGCACGAGCCTACAACACGGTGCTCCCTCCATCCGGCAAAATTCTGACCGGCGGCGTGGATGCCAACGCCCTGCAGAAACCGAAACGCTTCTTCGGAGCGGCCCGTAATATCGAGGAGGGGGGGTCGCTGACAATCATCGCTACAGCTCTGGTCGATACCGGCAGCAAGATGGACGAAGTCATCTTTGAGGAATTCAAGGGCACCGGCAACATGGAGCTGCACCTTGACCGCAAACTGGTGGAGAAGCGCACCTTCCCGGCAATCGACATCAACAAATCAGGGACTCGCAAGGAAGAACTGCTGATAGAGAAATCAGCCCTGAACCGAATCTGGATCCTGCGCAAAGTTATTCACCCGATGAATGTGGTAGACAGCATGGAGTTCCTGCTGGACAAACTTTCTGAAGCCAAGACCAATCAGGCATTTCTGGATTCAATGTCAAAATAGCGAAAAAATGGTTGCAAAAAACATTCAAAATGGCTACAGTCACACTTTACTGTTCACAATTGATATAAGTTACGTCGTAAAGCACTTGAAGGAGGAAGAGATGAAAGAAGGTATCCACCCAGATTATTCCGAGATTACCGTTAAGTGCCTGTGCGGTAATACATTCCAGACACGCTCCACAAAAAGCGAGATCAGCACCGAGATCTGTTCAGCCTGCCACCCGTTCTACACCGGCAAGCAGAAATTGATCGACACCGCAGGACGTGTTGATCGCTACAAAAAACGTTACGGCCAGGTCTGATCGTTCGCTTGTATCCACATGTGAGGGGCTTTGTCGCGAGGCAAATCCCCTTTTTTTTCTCCTGACTCCCCTGGTTTCAAAGGGTCACCGTACAGGAACCACCATACCAATCAGAGCATGCCAGCTTCTGAAATGACCATTACCATCCCTGTGCATGGCTCGAACAGGACACCATGAACGTCACCCTGATCGAACACACCCCCAATCCCGAACGCACTGTAGCGTTAGCCGCACGTCTCTGTTACTCGCCTACCTCAATTGATGATTTACGGGAAAAACTGGCGGCTTCAGATATTGAGTCGTTTCTGGACAAGATCATGTCGCTGGGTCACCACTCGGTGCTTGAGCACGCCTCGTTCACCTTCGGCATCGAGGGAATTTCGCGGGTCACGACGCACCAGCTGGTGCGCCACCGCATCGCCTCGTTTTCCCAGCAGTCCCAGCGCTACGTGTCGCACAAGGAGGAATTCACCTCCATCATGCCGGACACGATCGCCGATAATTCCGAGGCCAGGCAGATATTTGCCTTCATGTCGGAGACAGTTCACAAGGCCTACGCCCAGCTGATAGAGATGGGGATTCCGGCCGAGGACGCCCGCTACATCCTCCCCAACGCCACCGAGACCAAGATCATCATGACGATGAATGCCCGCGAACTGCTGCACTTTTTCGCCCTCCGCTGCTGTCAGCGCGCCCAGTGGGAAATACGCGAGATGAGTGTCGAGATGCTGCGGCTGGTAAAAAGGATAGCGCCGGTTATCTTCCGCGCGGCCGGCCCCGGCTGCGTCGGTGGCCCCTGCCCGGAAGGCAAGTTCTGCTGCGGTCAGGCCACAGAAGTCAGGGAATTTTACAAGAATCTGGAATAATAAAGAGGTCACATGGATAAGATACACGTTGGCGGGCAAGCGGTCATCGAAGGGGTCATGATGCGGGCCCCGCGCTCGGTTGCCATTGCAGTTCGCCGTCCGGGCGGCGAGATCATCGTCAGGAAAGAACTGATTGTGCCGCTCTCCGAGCGCTTCCCGATCGTCAAGCTGCCGATCGTTCGCGGGGCGGTAGCGCTCTTCACCTCATTGATCATCGGCATCAAGGCCCTGAATTTTTCCGCCAACGAAGCGATGACCGAAGACGAAAAAGAGGTGGAAAAGAAAAAATCCGGCGGCAAGGAGGGGGGGAGCGAACTCTCTTCGTGGGCTATGGCCGGCACGATGTCGATCGCTTTCGGATTCGGAATCTGCCTGTTTTTTCTCTTCCCGCTCTATCTGACCAAACTGCTGACGCCGGTCATCGGCGACAACAACATCATCTTCAACCTGGTGGATGGCGTGATCCGGGTGGTGGTTTTCCTCCTCTACATCTGGGCCATCTCACGGATGGAAGATATCCAGCGGGTCTTCCAGTATCACGGCGCCGAGCACAAATCCATATTTGCCTTCGAGGACGGAGTTGCAATGACGGTTGAGAATGTCCGCCGCTACAGCCGCCTCCATCCGCGCTGCGGCACCAGTTTCCTGCTGATCGTGATGCTGGTCAGCATCGCCGTATTCTCCCTGATACCCAAGCTCTGGCCGTTCTATCTCAAAGCCGGGTCGCGGATAGTCCTGCTGCCGATGATCGCCGGCATTTCCTATGAATTTCTGAAATGGAGCGCACAGCACGACAGCCACCCGCTCGTCAAGATGGTGATCACCCCGGGCCTGGCGCTGCAGCGACTGACCACCCGCGAACCTGACGACAGCCAGATTGAAGTCGCCATTCGTGCCATGAATGAAGCGCTGGAGGTAAATGCAGGCTACAAGGATGACCGGATAGTGGTGTAAGCCGGCATCTCCAGTCTGTCATACATATGCTCTCCTTTGAAATCACCTGCCAGGACCACTGCCGCCGCCTGGAAAGTTATCTGCGGACCCTGTTGCCGGCATCGCCGTTCGGCTATGCACGCAAACTGATCAAAAGCGGCGCCGCCAGGCTCAATGGTGCTCCGGCTGCGGCCGATGTCCTGCTGTACCTCCACGACAGCGTCACGCTCAAGGAGAGTGCCGCTACGGCGGCTCAACTGTCACCGGTCCGTCCGCCTCTGGACATTCTCTTTGAGGACGGCCTGATCCTGATTGCCAACAAGCCCCCCGGCCTCCCGATGCACCGCACTGCCGAATTCGAGGACAACCTGGTGGAGGTCGGCCAGGCGTATATGATCCAGCGCGCCACTCCCTGCAAGCTGTATCCGGTCAATCGCCTCGACCGCGGCACTTCCGGAGCGGTCATTCTTGCCAAGAGCTCCAGTTCTGCAGCAATCTACGGCCGGCAGGTGAAAGAGACCGGTCTGGACAAGCTCTACCTGGCGCTGGTATGGGGAACTCCCGAAAGCAGCGGCGTCATCACCGAAACACTGGACGGCAAGGAGTCCGAGACCCGCTACAGAATACTGCTGGCCGGTGAAAACAGCTCCCTGCTGGCCGTCACCCCGATCAGCGGACGGATGCACCAGATCCGCCGCCATCTGGCTTCGATCGGACGCCCGGTTGTCGGCGACAAACGTTATGGCGGCGGTGACCTGCCGGAGTTGGCCGGATTCGCGCTGCATTCGTTCCGGACATCGCTGGCCCTGGAAGAAGCGGGTGAACTGACCGTCTGCGCACCGCTGCAGGAAGAAATGCTGGATCTCTGTGTACGGAGGGGGATCGGGCAGGACAGCCTGCTTAAAACAGTGTATCAGCTGGCACAAGGGGAGGCACCATGAGCGGAAATACTATCTTCATTACCGGCGCATCCTCAGGATTCGGCGCGGCCTGCGCCCGCATCTTCGCCACCGGGGGGAACCGGCTGATCCTGACCGCCAGGCGGATTGATCCGCTCCTGAAGCTGCAGGGGGAACTATCGGCAGACTCTGAGGTACAGATAATCCCGCTGGACGTGACAGACCGCGAGGCGGTACGGGGAGCTGTCGAATCATTGCCGGAAAGTTTCCGCTCTATCGATGTGCTGCTCAATAATGCCGGTCTGGCATTGGGGCTGGAACCGGCCCAGCATGCGGACCTTGATGACTGGGATACGATGGTGGATACCAACATCAAGGGGTTGATGTACTGCACCCGCTTCGTACTCCCCGGCATGGTGGCCCGCAATCGCGGCCATATCATCAACATCAGTTCAACCGCCGGTGCCTGGCCCTATCCGGGCGGCAACGTCTACGGCGGGACAAAGGCCTTTGTGACCCAGTTTTCCCGCAACCTGCGCTGCGATCTGCTCGGCACCCGGGTGCGGGTCTCCTGCATCCAGCCCGGTATGGCCGAAACGGAGTTTTCGAAAGTACGCTTCAAGGGCGATGACGAGCAGGCCGCCACCGTGTACCGTGGGACCGAGCCGCTAACGGCCGAAGACATCGCCGAAACGGTGCGCTGGATCGTCAGCCAGCCGCCGCATGTCAACATCAACACCCTGGAGCTGATGCCGACTGGTCAGTCCTGGGGACCGCTCGCCGTTCACAGGGAGCCGAAATAAAGTACCACAAGGAACATTCGTCATGGCAAAGGAACTCTACGTTGGACATATCTCGGAGCAGGCAACCGAAGAGGATTTACGCAAACTATTTGAGATCATGGGGGTCGTCACCTCGGTCCACCTGATCGTTGACGAGCAGACCGGCGAATTCAAGCGCTGCGGCTACGTCCGGATGCTGTCCGAAGTCAACCTGGATGAGGTTGTTGAAACCCTGGACGGCACCTACCTGATTGACCGCTGCATCGTCGTCAGCATTGCAAAACCGCAGAAAGACCGTCCGGCAAAGGCACCATTTGTCAGACGAAAGCCGCTGGCAGCGCCCCGTCCTGCAGCATCTGCGTCTGCTCGCCCTGCGACGTCTTCACGTCCTGCATCAGCTCGTCCTGCATCAGCTCGTCCTGCATCAGCTCGTCCTGCGGCGGGAGCCCGCCCGTCAGCGCCCAAGGATGCCGGCTTATACGAGCGACCGGCAACGGAAAAAAGGACAAAGAGCGCTCGCCCCGTAATCAAGGAAGCGACAAAAACCGGGCGGTCCTCTGCAGCGAAGGAGGCGGTCAAAAAATGGCGGCCCGCTGCCGCTAAAGATGCTTCCGCAAGCGGGCGCCCGGCGCCTTCTGCCAAGCGCACCGGTCGTCCGGTCGGCGGTAAACGGCAGGGAGACGGCCCGCGCCCCCCTGCCAAAGGCCGCAGATAACTTGACAACAGCTCCTATCGTTCCCGCACACTGTTGCGGGAACGATAGATCAGTACATACGCAAGGAGCATATCATGAAAATTTTGCGCAATTTTCTGTTCCTGACCATCATCCTGCCCCCCTCCCTCTCCTTCTCGGCCGACCTGAGACGAATCCCAGCACCATCAGTCATAACCGCAGTCACCGTTTACGCCGACAGGGCGCTGACCACCCGCAGCACAACTCTCAACCTCAAACCGGGGAGCTACCTGATTGCCTTTGAATCCCTGCCGACACTGATACTGGATGACTCGGTACGAGTTGACGGAAAAGGGACCGCTGCGACGACCATAACCGGGCTGGAAATCAAGCGGTTGTTTCTGGAACAGAGCGGTGAGAGACGCGTACTGGAACTGCAGGAGGAAATCCGACTTCTGGGAAAACATGCCGCCGGACTGGACGCAAAAAAAGCCGGCATCACTGCGCAAAAGGCCTTTCTCGAGTCGATCCGCGTCGCCTGGGGAGATCGCATCTCCAAGGAGCTGGCGGTTGGCCGACCAACCTCGGCAGAGCTGCAGGACGCTTCCAGCTTTGTCGGCTCCGGGATAACCAGGGCCGAAGAGCAGAGCCGGGAGATCGAGTTCGACAAGAAAACAATCACGGACAAGATCGACGCTCTGCGCCGCCAGCAACATGAAGCTACCGGTTCGGGTCGAAAAGAGGTTAAAACCGTTGAGGTGGCTGTTGACGTCACCCGCGTCGGCAACCTCACGATTGAGCTGGCAGCAATGATTCCCCAGGCAGGGTGGGAGCCTTCCTACGATGTCCGCCTGGCCCCGGACGGCAAGAGTGCCGACCTGACTTTTCAGGCCATGATCCGCCAGCAGACCGGTGAAGATTGGCGCAATGTCGATCTGACCCTTTCCACCGCCCGCCCGGCCATCGGCGGGGCGCCACCGGAGCTGATGCCGTGGAACATTTCCCTGTACCGGCCGCGACCGATGATGACAGAGATGGCCTTTGCCGGAGCGCCTGCTCCGTCCGAACGTGCAACAAAGGCAATGCGACTGTTGTCAAACGACGGCCGTATGGATGAAGCGAAAGCCGAAGAAGTCCCAGCCGAATTCGAAGTTGCCCGGATCAGCGACGGGCAGACATCCGTATCCTTCCACGTCCCCCGCGCCCTCGACATCCCGTCCGACGGCAGCCGCCACGGCACGGTGGTTGCGACCCTGCAACTGCCGGTCAGCATCGAATACCTAGCGGTGCCGAAGCTCTCTCCCTCCGTATTTCTCAAATCCGAGCTCATCAACCGTTCCGACTACCCGTTTCTGCCGGGCAAGGTCAATACCTTTATCGGTAACAGTTTCACCGGCAGTTCCCGGTTGAAAAAAGTCGCCGCCGGAGAGAAGTTCGACCTGTTTTTCGGCAACGACGATCAGGTAACGGTCAAGCGGGAGGAGTTGAAACAGCACCGGGAAGCCGGGCTGTTCGGCAAGAACCGCGTCAGCTACCGCTATCGTATCGAAATGAACAATTTCCGCAAGGAGCCGCTGACTCTTACCCTGCGCGATCAGCTGCCGGTTGCCGGCGACGAGGAGATCAAGGTGTCGCTGGAAGAGCCGTCCCTTAAACCGGCTGAGATCAAGAACGATGGCACGGTGATCTGGAAAACCCCGCTGCTGGCGGGAGAAAAGAAAGAACTGACCTTCGGCATCCTGGTGGAATACCCGAAGGAGAAGGAAATCACGGGGCTTTAAACTCCGTCAGAAGTTTCCGACAGCGCAGCGGCACATGTATCTGCTGCAGTTTGGGATTATGCCGCTCTGCAATGGTGTGACGCTGGAAATAGCGCTGCCACAGGGCGGCATAGTCATGTTCGGTCACGGTGAGAGTTGGTTCGGCGATCAGCTTGATACTAGATCCAGAGGATTTTTACCAGCGACTCCACCTGCAGAAACTCCGGATCTCCCGTTGCCACCGTCGCATTATGCTCCATGGCGGAGGCAACAACAAAGGTGTCGGCATGTGACATGGCAAATTGTGCCTTTAATTCAGCGGCCCGAAACACACAATCATTGGTCGCCGGAAGAATCACAATGCCAAGCCGGTCGATGTTCATCACCACATCCAGCTTGTAGCGCAGACCGAACCTCCGCTGGACGGTGTAGATGATTTCTCCCATATTGATGACGTTAAGCATCGCGCAGGCCGTGCCACGCTGGACATCATCAAGGATTGCTTTTACCGACTCATTGCCCGGCTCTTTCTGAAAGAAGCGCAGCAGGGCAAAACTATCCAGCACATAGTTATTCACGGGCTTTGTCCCGCTTACGTTCTTCAAGCAATTCATCAGCAAGTGATGGTTCAGAAGGCAGCATTCCCCACGCGGCAGCAACGGGGTCTGCTACCACGGGCTCGATGCACCATACTCCACAAAGCACACCTCGCTGCCGGGCTCAATATGGTGGCGTTTCCTGATATCGCCAGGGATGAGAACCTGCCCCTTTACCGTAACTTTTGATGTTTTTCCCATGACACACCCTCCAAAAAAAGCAGGTATTACTATTTTTTAAATAGCAATACCTGTGGCCAGAATCTTCAACAAGAATTTTATGTATCCATTGGGGAAGCAAGAACGGGGTGTCCGGTTCACCCGCTTCGCCCGGCCGGTTTTCCGGACGAGACGGCCTGCTACCGGCTGGTTGGCATCTCATCCTTAACGCCAGTTTCTCCGGTGGCAAATTCGTCTTTATAGTCGTTTAGGTAAAAATGAACTTGATCCAAGTTCTGTCGTTTACAGCAGAATGCTTTATATAACGCATCCATTTCTTCAGGCGTACAGAGATGAACTGCGTGAGTGTGTAGTTCTTCAGATTTATCAAAAACTGCGAGCAATTTTTCGCATGGATACTCATTGCACAAACCGCAGTTTTTAACTTTTTTTCCATATGCACATGCACGTACTTCCGAATAAGCACAATTGTTTTCCGGTTTACAGCCATAACAGGCTATATCTTGAGTCGGAAAGTTTGGTTCACGTAAGCCAAGACAAACCCACAGCTCCTTTACTCTCTCCAATTCCTTGGCATCTCCGCTTAGTGTCGCATGATACCGAGGACAGAAATTGCAATTATCGCCGCAAACTCCAATCATATTCATATTTCAATCCTGACTGCCAACAATAAGAGGCATATCACACCCATCTCATGTTACGTCAACAGAAGAGCCTACCCGCGCACCCGTCACAACAGCTCATACAGCTGCTTGAGCAAACCAAACCATTCCCGCAGATCCTCACAGATCCCCCGAGTAAAGATCAGTCCATTCGCCGAACGAATTGCCAGTGGGAAACCTCCATGTCATCAAATTACATCACTCACGCCGGTTCGTTTTCAACATCCGCACCCAACTCTCGCAGAATCTCCGCCTCGATCTCGCTGGCATTCGGCAACTTCCCAGCCAACTCCGTCGGCAGGTCGTGAGTCAGGGTATATTCCGCCACACCGACCGGCTTATTTATGGAGCGCAGAGCATACTCAACCTCTATCCGCTTGCTTCCGGCGCACAGAATAATGCCAATGGAGGGGTTTTCTTCCGACTCGCGCACAAAATCATCCAGAATATTGAGGTAGAAATTCATCTTGCCGGCGTATTCCGGCTTGAAATCACCGCTTTTCAGCTCAATGGCCACCAAGCATTTCAACTTGCGGTGGTAAAAAAGGAGGTCGATGAAATACTCCTTCTCTTCCAAAGTCACCCGGTACTGATTGCCGATAAAGGTGAAACCGTATCCCAGCTCCAGAATGACATCGCGAATCCGGTTCACCATGCGCCGTTCCATCTCGCGCTCTAACACCGGCTTGCTGATGCCCAGAAAATCCAGCATGTAGACATCCTTCATCGCTTCGTCGGCTTGTTCAGCAAGATGCTCCGGAAGTGTTTCAGCAAAGTTGTGCTGTTTGGGAGCGAGCGAGTGGCGTTCATACGCCTTAGCCTTGATCTGGTTAAGCAGGATATTGCGACTCCAACCGCATTCACCGGTCATTTGCAGATAATAGCCGCGGGCAGTCCAGTCCTTAACCGAATTGAGAATCAAGAGATTTTGCCCCCACGGAATTTCTGCGACAAACTGTCGCAGATGTGGCGTCTTTTGATATTCCTCGTATAAACGCCTCATATCCCAAAGATTACGGGCCGAGAATCCCTGCATGCCGGGGAACTCCTCACACAAATCTCGTGAAAGCTGTTCTACAACCGACTTCCCCCAGCTTTCCCGTTCCTGGCGCTCCACGATTTCCTTGCCAATTTGCCAATAGAGGTTATCTGTAGATCACACCGCCTGCAGCACAAAACACTTCAGATATTCCGACTCCGGGAACGACAGCAGCACCGGATGGTCCGCGGCCTGGGAGCAGGTTTCCACCAGGCGCACCTCGCGCTTCGCCAGTCGTGCCGCCTGAATCAGCATGTCGCGGAACGCTTCGCGCCCCATATGGAACGAGCAGGAACAGGTAATCAGGTAGCCACCCGGCTCCAGCAGTTCCAGTGCCCGGCGGTTGACGGTCAGATACCCCTTGGTCGCCTCGGCGATGTTCTTGCGGCTCTTGACGAACGCTGGCGGGTCCATCACGATCACCCCGAAACGGCGCCCTTCCTGATGGAGCGAGCGCAAGCGTTCGAAGGCATCGCACTCCTCGAACTTCACCCGGTCGGACACCCCGTTCAACCTGGCATTACGCCCCCCCTGCTCCACGGCCCGTGCCGAAATGTCCACACCGACGACCGACTGCGCCCCGTACGATGCGGCATGGATCGCCCAGCTGCCGTTGTAACAGAAACAGTCGAGCACGCTCTTCCCCGTGCAAATTTCCCGCAGCAGCTGGTGGTTCTGCTTCTGGTCCAGAAAGCCGCCGGTTTTCTGACCTTCCCGCAGACTGACCTGAAAGCGGAGACCATTCTCCTCCATCTCGACCGTTTCCGGAACCTCACCCCACAGCAGCTCGACCTTTTCGTCCAGCCCTTCCAGCTTGCGCACGCCCACGTCATTGCGGGCGATGATCCCGAGCGGCTTGAACACCGCGCGGAGCGCAGCCACGACCAGATCGCGCCGGCTGTCCATGCCGCTCGACAGCAGCTGTATCGACAGGTAATCGCCGTACCGGTCCACCACCAGCCCCGGCAGGAAATCACTCTCGCCGTAGACGGCGCGGTAGGCCGTCAGCCCGGGGTAGCGGGCGGTGCGGTGGGCCAGGGCTGCGGCGAGACGCCCTTCGAAGAACTCAGGTGTATCGATATCCTCCTTTTGCCGCGAAACCAGCCGGAAGGCAATCAGTGAATGCGGGTTGTAATGGCCGACGCCGATGTAGATTCCGGCCGCGTCATACAGCTCTGCGGCGATTCCGGCGGTACGATCCCCGGCGATGTCGCGGATCTCGTTGCTGAATACCCAGGGGTGGCCGGACTTGATGCGGCGCTCTTCGTTTTTGTTGAGGGTGATTCTGGTCATCTGGTATCCTTTTTTATTGCAACTATCTGCAAGATTTGAGTAATTTCGGCCGTCAGGCTTGACAGTCGATACTGTTCCCTTGTACACCATTACGGTGGAAATTACAGCACCTATCGAATCGCTGTCGACTCTCCATGAATGAACCTGACAGGAATCAGCCATGATCGAAACCAAGATACTCCTCATGTTTTTTACCACATCGATACTGCTGGCCCTCTCCCCCGGTCCGGACAACCTGTTTGTCATGACTCAGGCCGCACAGCAGGGGCGCAGGGCCGGTCTGCTCGTCACGCTGGGGCTCTGCACCGGTCTTCTTGTCCACACGGCGGCGGTGACCTTAGGAATCGCGGCGCTCTTCAAGGCATCGGCGGCCGCCTTCACGATCCTGAAGTTTACCGGTGCCGGGTACCTGCTCTATCTGGCGGTGCTCTCCTTCCGGGCCGGGACGGTGACAGGAGCGGCGACCGCTGCAGTTCGCCCGGGTTCCGCCTCCCTCTACCGCCGCGGCATCATCATGAATATCACCAACCCCAAGGTGTCGATCTTTTTCCTCGCCTTTCTGCCGCAGTTTGCCGATCCGGCCAAAGGCCCGCTGTATCTGCAGTTCCTGCTGCTGGGGGGTATGTTCATCGTCGCCACGATTATCGTCTTCGGCGCTATCAGTTTTCTGGCCGGTGTTTTCGGGGAGCGCTACCGGGAGTCGGCTTTTGCCCAGAAGGTACTAAATCGTGCAGCAGCGGGAATTTTTGCCGGGCTGGCGCTGAAACTGGCACTGGCGCAGCGCTGATGACGACCGGCACCCTGTACATAATCGCCACGCCGATCGGCAACCTGGAAGACATTACCTATCGGGCGGTGCGGATCCTGGGGGAAGTTGACCTGATCGCCGCCGAGGATACCCGCCACTCACTCAAACTGCTCAATCACTTCGGCATATCGAAACCGCTGACCTCCTATTTCGATCACAACCAGCAGCTCAAGGGGGAGCGGATCCTGAATGCTCTGCGGCAGGGAAAATCGGTGGCGCTCATTTCGGACGCCGGCACCCCCTGCGTATCCGACCCGGGCTACCAGCTGGTTCATGACGCTGTCGCTGCAAACATTCCGGTAATTCCGGTTCCGGGGGCATGTGCCGCCATAACGGCACTTGCCGCCTCCGGCCTGCCGACGGACAGCTTCACCTTTGCCGGTTTTCCGCCTTCCCGCCAGGGAAAGCGCCGCACTTTCCTCTCCGGGGTTACCGACCTCCCCGGCACGCTGATCCTGTACGAAGCTCCCCATCGGCTGCTGAATACCCTGAGCGATATCCGCGAACTGCTGGGGGAGCGGCAGGTGATCGTGGCGCGGGAGCTTACCAAGATGTTCGAAGAGTTTATCCGCGGCAGCGCATCCGAGGTCATTGCTGCCGTCTCACAGGGGATCGTGCGCGGCGAGGTGGTCGTTTTGATCGCACCTGGAAAAGTCGCGCCGGATGAGAGCGAGCCTCTTGAAGGGGTGCTCCGGCGCCTGATGGCCTCAGGATCGCTATCGGTCAAGGATATCGCGAAACAGGCGGCCGCAGTATCCGGCGTATCCCGCAGCGAAGCGTACGCCGAAGCCCTGAGACTGAAAAATGAGTTTAATCCGGCTTAAATCCTGGAATTTAAACCGGATAGTGTGTTATAGAGTACCAATTATCAATCACCTTTAGGAGCAGTTTATGAAAATATGTATTTTCGGCGCCGGCTATGTCGGCCTTGTTGCCGCAGCCTGTTTTGCCGAAAGCGGCAACAGCGTTATCACCGTCGACATCGACAACGCTCGGATCGAAGGACTCAAGCAGGGAATCATCCCGATCTATGAGCCGGGCCTCAAAGAGATGGTCTTGCGCAATCAGGCTGAAGGACGTCTCTCTTTCACGGTCGACCTGGAGGAGGCGGTCAAGGCCTCGCTGGTCTGCTTCATCGCCGTCGGCACTCCCCCGGGTGAAGACGGCTCCGCCGACCTCAAATACGTCCTGGGTGTCGCCCGTGATATCGGCCGGGTCATGAACGGCTTCAAGATCATCGTCGACAAGTCTACCGTTCCGGTCGGCACCGCCGACAAGGTGCGCGCCGCCGTTCAGGAAGAACTGGCTGTTCGCGGCGCTGATTTGGAATTCGACGTCGTCTCCAACCCGGAATTCCTCAAAGAGGGAGCCGCGATCGACGACTTCATGAAACCTGACCGGGTCGTGATTGGCTGCGACAACGTCCGCACCGCCGAAATCATGAAAGAGCTCTACGATCCCTTCATGCGCAAACAGAACCGGATGATCATCATGGACATCCGCTCCGCCGAAATGACCAAGTACGCCGCCAATGCGATGCTCGCCACCCGCATCTCCTTCATGAACCAGATCGCCGGGCTCTGCGAACGGATGGGGGCCGACGTGATGGCGGTGCGCGAAGGGATCGGCTCAGACACCCGCATCGGCTACGACTTCCTCTTCCCCGGCCCAGGCTACGGCGGTTCCTGTTTCCCCAAAGACGTAAAGGCTCTGATCAGGACCGCCGAAGAATCGAATTACGACTTCCTGCTGCTAAAAGCGGTTGAAGAGGTCAACGAACTGCAGAAGGATGTCCTGGCGGCCAAGCTGATCAAACTGCTCGGCTCCCCCGATCAGGAGCAGCCGCTGGTCGGCCGTATCATCGCCTGCTGGGGGCTCTCCTTCAAACCACGCACCGACGACATGCGCGAAGCCCCTGCGATCACGATCATCGAACATCTGCTCGCCGCCGGAGCCACGGTTCGGGCTCATGACCCGGAGGCAATCAGGGAGGCACGGAAAATCTTCGGCGACCGGATCGAATACAGCAGCAATCAGTATGACATCCTCGATGGCGCCGATGCGTTGGCGATCATCACCGACTGGAACGAATACCGCAATCCGGATTTCGACCGCATCAAGAGTGCCCTCAGATCGCCGACAATCGTGGACGGGCGAAACCTGTACAAGCCGGATCGCATGGCGACCGGCGGCTTCAGCTACCTCCCGCTCGGACGCTGCAGCGGCGGCATCTGCGGAGAGGTGAAATAAGATGCGCATACTGGTAACCGGCGGCGCCGGCTTCGTCGGATCACACCTCTGCGAACGACTCCTGGGGGAAGGGCATGACGTCATCTGCCTGGACAACTTCTTCACCGGCAACAAAAACAACATCATCCATCTGATGGACAGCCACCGTTTCGAACTTGTCCGCCATGACATAACCGAGCCGATCCTGCTTGAAGTCGACCGCATCTACAACCTTGCCTGTCCCGCCTCCCCGATCCATTACCAGTACAATCCGGTCAAGACGATCAAAACCAGTGTGATGGGAACCATCAACATGCTGGGTCTGGCAAAACGGGTCAAGGCCCGCATCCTGCAGGCCTCCACCTCGGAAGTGTACGGCGACCCCCAAGTGCATCCGCAGACCGAAGCTTACTGGGGGAACGTCAATCCGATCGGGATACGGAGCTGCTACGACGAAGGGAAGCGGGTCGCGGAGACGCTGATGATGGATTACCACCGCCAGAATGGTGTCGATATCCGCATCATCCGGATTTTCAACACCTATGGCCCGCGCATGGCCGAGAACGACGGCCGCGTGGTATCGAACTTCATCCTGCAGGCGCTGATGAACGAAGATATCACCGTCTATGGCGACGGTTCCCAGACCCGCTCGTTCTGCTATGTCTCCGACCTGGTGGAGGGGATGATCCGGATGATGGAATGCCCCGGCTTCATCGGTCCGGTCAACCTCGGCAACCCGGTGGAAAATACAATCCTTGAGTTTGCTGAAAAAATCATTACAATAACGGGCTCGAGGTCGAAAATCATCTTTCAGCCGCTTCCGCAGGATGACCCGAAACAGCGCCAGCCCGACATCTCGCTGGCCGGGGATAAACTGGCCTGGGGGCCTGAGGTTGCACTGGATGACGGACTGAAGAGAACTGCGGCATATTTTGCTGAACGGATCAGGAAAGGGTAAATGTTCAATCTGCCCCTTCAAAAGAAGATGTATTTCATTCCGGCCGGATGCCTGGCATTCATCCTCTTCTTCACTGTTTTCGGTGACAAGGGTCTTCTGCGCATAATCGAACTCAAACAGGACAAGAACAAGATCGAAGCCCGCCTTGCCGAGAGCAGCAACGACAATGAAAAGCTGAAGCGCGAGATAGTGGCTCTCAAATCCGACCGTCGCTACCTTGAAAGCATCGCCCGCAAGGATTTCGGCCTGGTGCGGGGCAATGAGGTCATCTACCAGTTCCCTCAGGAGAAGAAAGAACCATAGTTTCGTCAAGGACACACCGTATGCCACGACAAAGCTGCGCCGTCTGCGCCTGGCGCGAAAACTGCTCAAAACGCTTCTGCATCCCTGATGGCGGTGCCGGATGTCCCGATTTTACCCGGGATGTCAGCATCAAGGGCGACGCGGATGAAACAGACAATTCAATCGATCAGAAAGAACAGCCAAACACATGATGCGAAACCGAATAGCCCCCCTGCTCCAATCCGCTCTGATCAAAGCCCACGCGGCGCAAGAACTCAACACATACCCGCTGCCACCAATTATCATCGGCAATCCCTCCAACCCTGAGCATGGAGATTTTTCCTGCAATATCGCCATGCAGCTGGCCAAGGGTGAGCGCAAAGCGCCGCGCCAGGTCGCCGAAATCATCATCAAGCACCTCGGCGACGGCGGCGGTCTGCTGGCAAAAAGTGACATTGCCGGTCCCGGTTTCATCAACCTGTTCGTATCCCGGTCTGCATGGCAGGCCTCCCTACTTGAAATCGAGGCAGAGGGAGACCGGTTTGGCCGAACCTCAAGCGGAGCCGGCAAAAAGGTCCAGGTCGAGTTTGTCAGCGCCAACCCTACAGGACCCCTGCATATCGGTCACGGCCGCGGGGCGGCGATAGGCGATACCCTCTGCCGTGTCCTTGATGCCGCCGGCTGGGATGTTACCCGCGAATTCTATTACAACGATGCCGGTGTCCAGATCAGCAACCTTGCCCTTTCCGTACAGCTTCGCTGCCTCGGCATTGAACCGGACGATCCCCGTTGGCCGGAAGGTGGCTACCAGGGGGAGTATATCAAGGATGTGGCGCGCGCCTACCTGGCCCGCGAGACCGTGGAGGCCGCCGACCTGCACACGACCGCAAGCGGAGACCCGGAGGACCTTGAAAACATCCGCCACTTTTCCGTTGCCTGGCTGCGCCGCGAACAGGATCTTGACCTGGAGGCCTTCGGTGTAAGGTTCGATGTCTACACCCTGGAATCGGCGCTCTACAGCGAGGGGAAAGTTGAGGCGGTTGTCCGGAAGCTGATCGCCAACGGGCATGCCTACGAACAAGATGGCGCTCTCTGGCTCCGCTCCACCGATTTCGGGGACGACAAGGATCGCGTCATGCGCAAGGCCGACGGCAGTTACACCTATTTCGTACCTGACGTTGCCTATCATCAGGCCAAGTGGGAACGCGGCTTCACCCGGGTAATCAACGAGCAGGGATCGGACCACCACAGCACCGTTACCCGTGTCCGCGCCGGACTTCAGGCCCTCGACATCGGCATCCCGCAGGGGTGGCCCGAGTATGTGCTGCACCAAATGGTGACGGTCATGCGCGGCGGCGAAGAGGTCAAGATCTCCAAGCGGGCCGGAAGCTATGTCACCCTGCGCGACCTGATAGACGAGGTCGGGTGTGATGCCACCCGCTTCTTCTTCCTGATGCGCAAGCCCGATGCCCAACTGGTATTCGACATCGACCTGGCCAAACAGCAGACCAACGAAAACCCGGTCTATTACGTCCAGTACGCCCACGCCCGCATCTGCAGCATCTTTGACAATGCCGCCGAGAAGGGCTTCATCGCTCCGGAAAATCCGGCGCCTGCCGATCTGGCCTGCCTCACCACTCCGGAGGATCTACAGATGATAAAACTTCTGGCAGCGCTTCCCGTCACGGTCGACGACTGCGCCGTCCATTTCGAACCCCATCGTCTGACCTATTACTTGAGCGAACTGGCCAGCTGTTTCCACGGTTTCTACAACAAGAACCGTGTCATCAACGAAGATCAGACACTGACGGCAGCACGGCTTTACCTGCTGAAACGGACCGCCCAGACGCTGAAAAACGCCCTCTCCATCCTGGGCATAACGGCACCGGATCGGATGTAGCGGAGGCCACCATGCGAATTGACTACAGTGAACCAAAAAAATCATGCAGTGCTCCCCAGGGGGGACTGAACCGTCCTCGAAAGGAATCCTCCGGAAACGTCCTGATAGTTGCCGTTATTACCGGTTTTATCTGTCTCGGGATCGGCTTCGGCAGCGGCTGGATACTTTCCAAGCGTTCCGCAAAAGAGGCATTCAAGGCGGCAATGGATCAGCAAAGCCTTGAAAATTCGCCGCAGCAAGGGGCAGCTCCGCCATTGCCACAGCAACAGGCGGCGCCCCTCCCCCCCGGCCAGCAGCCGCAGGCTGGCGGCACTGCCCCGCAACAGCCTGCAACTGGAGGAACCGGGACAGCAAACGACCCTCCGCTCAGTTTTTACAAAACACTCCCGAGCGGGCAGAAAAGCACGGTATTGGGCAGTGGCATCAACTCCAGGGAGGATAAGCCGGCAAAACAGCCGCTTCAGGCTGCCATGCCGGCTAACGTAACCAGACCGGCACCACCCGAAGGCGATGATGACAATCAGAAGCAGCCCACCCAGGCCGCGCCGGCAAAGTCGGCCGCACGTCAGGATTCGAAAGGTTTTACCGTACAGGTTGCCTCCTACAGCCTCAAGTCGGAGGCCGAGACGCTGCGCAGCAAACTGGCTGCCAAAGGGTATGAAGTCGGCATCGTGGAATCTCATCTGGGGGACAAGGGCACCTGGTATCGCGTCCGTGTCGGCAAGCGCCTTGACCCGGACGCAGCCAAGGAACTGGCCGCAAAAATTGGCAAGGGAGCGATTGCAATCCCCGACAGGAATTGACATCCCGATTGTTCTCCCTAGATTAAATGCGCCGGGGTGAAAGTTTTTATTGACAACAAACACCGCCCCCTGCTATAAGTTTCTTTCACTTGTCGCGGGGTGGAGCAGTCTGGTAGCTCGTCGGGCTCATAACCCGAAGGTCAGAGGTTCAAATCCTCTCCCCGCAACCAATTATACTTTCGCCCCTTCGGTATTACCAACCTAAGGGGCGTTTTCAAATGGCGGTGTAGCTCAGTTGGCTAGAGCAAGCGACTCATATTCGCTAGGTCCGGAGTTCAAATCTCTGCACCGCCACCATTATCCAAAACGCCCTGACATTTTCAGGGCGTTTTTTCTTTACAGGGGGTATTACGTGATTCAGATCGATTTTGACAAGATGGGGGGGTTGATCCCGGCGGTTATCCAGGACTACCTGAACGGTGAAGTTCTGATGGTGGCCTTCATGGATAAAAAGACCCTCGATTTGACTTTGAAGGACGGCAAGACCTGGTTCTTCAGCCGGACCCGCAACAAGTACTGGATGAAGGGAGAGGAGTCCGGCAACACCCAGGAGGTCATGGAAGTACTGACCGACTGTGATGCCGATACGGTAATCATCAAGGTGAAGCAGAACGGCCCGGCCGCCTGCCACACCGGCAACCGCAGTTGTTTCTACGTCCGGTGGGAAAACGGGGAATGGGTGGAACATTCCAACCCTTTGTTCGACCCGAATGAAGTATATAAAAAAGCGTAGTGCAGAAAGAGGGATATTATGTCTAACATTTTGAATTTCGGCATCCCCAAGGGGAGCCTCGAAGACGCGACCGTCGGTCTCTTTAAAAAGGCGGGCTGGCAGATCAGCATCTCCTCCCGCAGCTATTTTCCCGGGGTCGATGATACTGAAATTAACTGCAAGCTGATCCGCCCGCAGGAGATGGCCCGCTACGTTGAACGCCAGACGATTGACGCCGGCATTGCCGGCCGCGACTGGGTCAGGGAAAATGACTCGGACGTGGTTGAGGTCTGCGAAATGGTGTATTCAAAGGTGTCCAGGCGTCCCGCCCGCTGGGTACTGGTGGTCAACGGCGATTCAAAAGTGCAGAAACCGGAGGACCTCCACGGCGCCACCATTTCTACCGAACTGGTCGGCTTTACCAGGCGCTATTTTGCAGAGAGGAATATTCCGGTAAACGTTGAGTTCTCCTGGGGCGCTACCGAGGCCAAAGTCGTCGATGGCCTTTGCGATGCAATTGTCGAAGTGACCGAAACCGGCTCGACCATTAAAGCAAACGGCCTTCGCATCGTCTGTGAGCTGATGGAATCCGTGCCGGTTCTGCTGGCCAGCAAGGCTGCCTGGGCCGATTCCTGGAAACGGGAAAAGATAGAGCAGATAGCCACCCTGCTGAAGTCGTCGCTGGCGGCTGAAGGAATGGTAGGGCTGAAGATGAACGCTCCGGCTGACAGGGTTGAAGCGATCACCCGGCTGCTCCCCAGCCTCAAGAACCCAACGGTTTCCCACCTCTACAATTCCGACTGGCTCTCGATCGAGAGCATTCTCTCCGAAAAAGAGGTGCGCAGGGTTGTGCCGGAACTCGTCAAGTTGGGTGCGGAAGGAATCATTGAATACCCGCTGAACAAGATTATCTAATCAAATGCCTTTTAAGAATTTAGACTAACGAATACAAGAGCCCCACTAAATTTGAAAATTAGTTTAGCGGGGCTCTAATTTTACTCTCACTTCCCCTCTCCCCTAAAACCTGTTTTACCGAAATCAATAAGTAAGTACATAATAATCCTTATCGATCACTCCTATGGTTGTCATCCGTCTCGTCATCACAGTCCCGCCCCCCCATCTTATCATGCGGGACTAGAACCACAGCTGTAGCCGTTGATTTACTGCCATTTTTTCGGGTCAATATGGCAGTGAATGTGTATTTCCTGCCATCCAGATCGTTACCGTTTCGCCAAGCCTCCAGAAGCACAGTGCTCCCCAGCTTCAGGTTCGTAAAGTTGTACTCGCCGTAGTCATCGGTCAGGCTTATCCTCAGTGACTTGATATTGGAAAGTGGCACGTTCAGCACACCGTTGATGGTTACGGGCACCATCTTGTGGTTGGGGGGCCAGATGATTACCGGGGATGGAGTCAAAACAATATCCGCCCCCGACTGCTGCACGATGATTCCAACCGAAGTGGTGGAGACATTGTTGGCGGCATCTGTTGCCTGGGCGGTGACGATGTTTTCGCCAAGCGACATAGCGCTCAGCTGCACCTCCCACGAAGATGCCGTGGAGTAAACAATAGTGCCGACCGTCGCTGTAGAACAGGTAACAGTAACTGCAACATCGGTTTCACGAGTTCCGCTAATCAATACGGAATTTGCCGTGGTCGGGCTCTGCACCGGATTGATCGCCAAGGTTGGCGGCGTAATATCATAGATTACATTACGCTGAGTTGTAACGTTGCTTCCCACCTCGTTGGTTGCGGTTACCACGATGGCGTAGCTCTTTTCCTGGACAAAGCTGAGTTGCTGTTCAAAAGCGCCGCCCACCACCTGTGGTGTGTGGATCTGGCCTTCCATTGTTACGGCTACGCCGACCTGGGTATAGAGATCCGATACAGTTCCCCTAAGGATAAGTCCTGACTGGTTAGTGCGAAAATCCTGAAGCGGATCAGTAACAGCAAGAGACGGCTTCTGGTCATCATAGACCACCGTACGCTTCTGGGTGCTGGTATTGCCGGCCAGGTCGGTTGCGGTGACATCAATAGTGTTGATGCCGGGGTTCAGGCCGACCGGGGCGCTGAAGCCGGTGCCGTCCATGGCGGCCTGCTGAACGGAAGTTCCCAGCGTGACCATGACAGTCGAGGTTTCATCAACTGTCCCGGTTACATTCATAACATCTGTAGCGGTCTTGGCGTTGTCAGCCGGGGCAGTGATAATAAGCAGCGGGGAGGTCATGTCCAGATTGATGGTGCGACTATCTGAGCTGCTGTTGCCCACCAGATCCGTGGCAACCACAGTAACGGCATTGCCCCCTGGCTGGAGCACAAGCGCCTGGCTGAAAGTGCCATCCTTACTCTGTGACACATTTGCTCCGTTGAGAGCGAGCGAGACTATTCCCGAGGAATCTGTTGCCAGACCGGCAACATTGAGTACCTGATTGTTGGTGTAGCTGCCGGCGGTCAGGGTAGAAACTGTGAGTGACGGCGGTATGGTATCAATAGTGTAGATCTCGGTTTTGCTATCGCTGAGATTGCCAACGCTATCGTTGGCCATAAAGCGCAGCACAGTATCAGAGGTTATCTGAATCGGCGTCTGGTAGACGGCCGATGTAGCATTCGGTGCGGAGCCGTCAACCGTGTAGCGGATGACGGCCGGCTCGTTGGCAACAAGTGTCACGCTCCGGGTACCGTTATAAACGCCTCCACCCGGCGAAGCGGAAACCACGGGCGGTATGGTATCGAGTACGATATCGGCAACAATCGGAACAACCGACCAGTTGCCAGCCATATCCTGGTACGAAACATACACCCGCTTGAGCCCATCGCCAGAGGCGAGGAACCAGCCACGAGTTGTGGCGTACGTTTCCGGATCGCCCCAGGCACTGCCATCGTTACTGAAACGCATGCGTAAAACATCGCTTTCGTCGTTTGCAGCAAGTGACAACAGTACCTGATCTGACGCAGTAACACCAGCGCCGCCATTGATGACAATGCTGCCGGTGGGGGGCGCAGTATCGTAAACTATGGCAGTCGTAGCGGTGCTAAAATTGCCTGCCGCATCAGTGGCAATCGCAACGACAGAATTGCCTGCTGCCGTAAAACCGCTCAACATCGTACGCCAAATGGTGGCTGACGGGTATTCAATATCAGCAATAGTTGCCGTTGCACAGGAGACAACAATCGCTGTCCCCTCTTCCCTGACTCCGCTTATGGCCTGGGACGTCTGCGACGTTGGAGAGACCACCGGATCAATACTTACAGTCGGCGGGGTGATGTCGTAGACAACATTTCTTTGCGAACTGGTTGCGCTGCCGACCTCATTGGTAGCGGTTACCGTTATGGTATAGCTCTTTTCTGCGCTGAAGCTGACCGCCTGTTCGAAGCGGCCATCGATAACAATCGGAGTGAATGTTTGATCATCCACAGAAACCGTTACGCTAACCTCGGTATAGGGATCCGAAACGGTGCCGTGGACGGTGACATTCCCCTTGTTGGTGCGAAGATCCTGTCCGGGTTCGCTGATGGCGAGCGCCGGTTTCTGATCGTCAAAAATGACGGTACGTTTCTGACTGCTTGTATTACTCGCAAGGTCGGTAGCCGTGACCTCAATCGTGTTGATGCCGGGCACAAGAGTAACTGACGAGGTGAATCCGTTCCCGTTCATTGCTGTTGTTTGTACAACTCCTCCCGCCTTGACGGTCACGGTGGAGCTTTCATCAACTACCCCAGTAACGTCCATCAACGGAGCACCGGTTTTGCTGTTATCGGCAGGAGTCAGGATGACAAGGAGCGGGGCTTTCTGGTCCAGATTTATGGTACGGACATCCGTGAAACTGTTACCAGCAAAATCGCTGGCTCTAACCTCAATCGAATTGGAGACGGGAACAAGTTGCAGAGCGTGACTGAAGCTGCCATCGGAGTTAATCGTAATAATAGTTCCATTGATGGTAACTACCTTGACGCCGGTGTCGTCACTAACGGAACCGGCAATATTAAGCACCTGATTATTGGTAAAACTACCATCTGCAAGGGTAGAGACATTCAGCACCGGAGGCGTGGTATCAATCTGAACAATGAATGAAACAACGAGCGGAGAGCCGGTATTTCCCGCCCGGTCCGCGCCTCTGAAGCTTACCGAATGCAACCCGTTTTCAGTTACAACCGGCGTCCAGACGAATCCGTAACGCCCCTCTGCCGGTTCTGTCGGCGGCAAAAGACTCCACGCGCCGCCGTCACGGGAGTACTCAACGCGGGCGACACCGGAGGCATTATCCGATGCCAGGACGGAGAAGCTGACATCACCGGTAAACCGTTCGCCGGACAACGGCGAAACAACGGTCAGAACCGGCGGGATGCCATCCTTGATACTGACCGGCGCAGTTCCGATAAGAGTCCGGCTTCCCAGTGTGACATAGGTGAGTGTAACCAGGTGCGGCTTAAGCAGAAGTTTGCCGCTTGCAAAAACGGCGGAACCGGATTGCGTTCCCCCCATTGGGATAGAGACAGCCTGCTCCATAGTGGCAATCACGGAAAGAGAGTCGGGATCGACCAAGACAAGCAACGCCTGACCGGCAGCAGTACTGTTGCCGCTATTGTTCAAAGTGTACGAAACCACAATGGCCTCGCCGGGTTGAACAATATTCGACGACACCTTGAGAGTACCGTTTATCGAAGCAACCGGGATAATACTGAATGCCGTCGAAGCGTTCCCCGCGAACTGATCGCCGACAGAATATTCAATCTTCGCTGTGTAATTACCCGGTGCATTAAGCCCGCTATTCCAGCTAAAATCCAGGGCACCGGACATGCCCGGCATTATGTTTGCCACAAACTGTTCACCCGAGAATAGTTGCGCATTTTGTGCGTCAAATATCCGCAGGTTCGCTTTGAGTTGCGGGATGAGGTAATTCAGCGCAGCGTTCATGAAGCTCGCGGAAAGGCCTACACTTTGATTCGCCCCATACTGTTGACGATCGGTGGCAATCCGTGCAATAACCGTGAGGTCGGGAATAATGGTAAACGACACGGCATCTTCGGCGAGCACCGTCGTACCGTTTTTGAGAAGCGCATGGAGCCGATAATTTCCGGCAAATGTTGCACCGGTATTCCAGGTGAATGATAATGACTCATTCAGCCCGTACGGCAACTCCAATGTTTGTCCCGCCAGTTGTTTAACGACAACCCCGGAAGCATCTTCAATCGCTACCGACAGAACACCACTCACAGGCAGTCCGCTGTTGAGCAGCGCGACATTGGCGGACAAATCATGATTGGAAGCCAACTTGAGAGAATTCAGAGTGGCGGTAAGCCGCACACCCTCCAGATTCGTAATGGCAAAATCCTTTGCAGCATAGTTATTCGGTTCCAGAACTTCCTGAATTGCATCAGACGGGTCGACAACCGCGATAACAGTACGGGTGCCGTTGGCAGTACCGACATTAAAACGCACCGCTACGTTTTCCTCCCCATAGGCATCGATATGAGAAATGGTTTCTGATGCCAGTGTAGTGACATCGTTGGCGCCGTCCCACAGATACAGTTCAACCTTTACGTTGTCCACGGCATTACCGGCAAGATTGCGCACCCGCGCCGTAACCAGCGTTTCCTCACCCGGCCTGGACACCGGTGGGAAAAAGGAGATGTCACTATCGGTAATGGCGAGATCCGGCAACGTGCCGGTATCAAAAATCACAGTAATTGCTTCGGAGAGTATGCTGGCATTACCGGCTGGATCGGTTGCAACGGCAGTCAAACTGTTTTCGCCCGCCACTAGATTCACAGTTGCGGAGAAATACCCCGCCGGTTTAATCGTGTGCAGACCAAGCTGATCAAGTGCGATTATATCGCCGTCAGAACGCCACTCAGGGATTCCGTACAAATCTTCCACGGCAGCAAACACAATCTGTTCACTCCCATTTACATCTACAACGGTGAACAATTCGTTATCATCAGGATATGATCTATATCCTAACCACGAACCATCTGGTGACCAGGCAATACTGCCGCCATCCTGTTGGCTGTACGTGCGTCTGGCAACCTCTCCACTGGAAATAGCGTAACTGTAGATGTCTCCATCACCGTCACGATACGAAATATAGGCAAGCTTTGAGTCATCAGGGGACCACGCCAACGAGCCACCATCGGTATCACTATCAACCGTAGTAACTGTCCCGTCAACGCGATTAAAGAGTAGCAACGTCTCATCGTCCTCAAAATATGCAACATACTTGTTATCATGTGATAGACGGGGATCATCTGCGTAGTTCGCGTCTGCAAGACGAGTAACCGAGCCGTCAATCGGGTTGCCAAGCCAGAGGATTCGATTATCGTCGGCATCGGCACTGACAAAAACGAAATTGTCGATTGCAGGTGACCATGAAGCATCAAATTCAGAAACTGAAACTCCTGTAGTAACAATCTGAACTTGCTGAGTTTCACGATCATAGGTCGCAATTTTATCATTCCAATTACTATCTGAGCCGGAGAAGACCAGAAAACGCCCGCTTGGAGACCAGAGAGGTGTTCCCCATGAGTCTGCAAAGGGCAAATCAAGCGTCACTGTTACTGCATTGTTTGAAAGATCCGTAAGCGTCAATATATTGTTGGCGACACTTGCCAATATGCCCCTGTCTGGAGACAGGCTGACTGATCCGGTATCCAGAAGAAGGGACTTGTCAAACCGCTGCTCAAGGACTGATGCCGTCGCAGCACCAATTGTTGCTTCATTTCGCTTGATATCTATACTTGCCCCAGGCTCGGCAAAACCGGCCACTTCGACCGTCTCAACGTAAGTGGTGACAGGTGTGCCGGGAAGGGTTGGCTTGAAAATATGTGGCTGCTGAGCAATCAAATCCCGAGGCACTCCAGTAGCCTCCGCCGAATAAGAACTTTCATTGCCGGCATAGTCCAAAGCGGTCACAACATAATAATAGTTCATCCCATCAACCAGGCCGCCATCTCTGTATACAGGACTATCTATCCAGCTATCGACAGAAGTATAAGGCCCTTCATGCGTATTTGACCGATAAAGATTATAACCAAAAGAGTCTGGAGACAGTTGCCATGCAATATCAAGAGTCTTCCCGAATGCGGGAGCCATAACCACGAGACCGGAAGGAACAACGGGAGGCACAACCGCTACTGTTGCGCCGACAAAATCGGAAAAATCGCTCTCGATCCAGGAACGGCCTGTCCATGCCGTAGCACTAATGCGATAGCCGTAAGTCCCATTTTTGACATCGAAATCCGTGTATGTCGTGTCAAGCGCATTCACCCACCAGCTGCTCTCCATTGTTTGCCCATTCCAACGCTGCATTTTGTAGTAGTAGGAAACGGCATTGGCGGTATCCGGATTGGGATTCCAGCTAAGTATGACATTCGAACCTTGCACGGTGGCTGCCAGTCCGGACGGCGTCTGGGGGAACCAGCCAATCTTAGCTTTCGCAGCCGCACGATCACTTTCAAACCCATATTGATTGACTGCTGATACTTCATAGAGATATTTGCCATCCTGTATGTAGATTTCGTTATAGGAGGGAGAGCTGTTGATATCGACTGCATAGGCAGATGCATCAGCTAGCATGACCTGTCTCGAATCATTCGGATCCGTTGTAGCAGTGATGAGCAATCGTAAGCGATCGGTTCTATATGGAGGGTCAATTATCAGCTCATTAAACTGTTGATCATTTCCGGCAATCTTCTTGATTGTCACCCAGTTATGGCCGCTCCATGCTTGTACATCGAAATCCTTGCCGGCGTAGAGTATCTGGTTACCGTCATAATCCCAACCTGTCAGCCAATTGAGGTCCAATTCACTGACCAACTCCGGAGCTGAAAAGGTCATCTGCCACCAGACAGGGCTAAATGTACCATCGTTAGAATATGAACTGTTCCACGAAGTATAATAGTTATCATCAATAGCATTGTCAGCTGGCTCTTCATTCGATGCCGTGGCCAGGATCGGCTCGACCCAGTTCCAGTAGTTCAGAAGTTCGCCATCCCGATAAATGTTATAGCCCAAAATATCCGCTTCGCTGTTGGCATTCCAGTTTAACGTCACACCATTCCCCTGAACTGTGGAAACCAGTCCGGTCGGAACAGCCGGAACCTTTCCGAATGCGACGTAAACCGCCTCGGAATCCTTGCTGATGTTACCATTACTGTCCGATGTAACAGCGCTGAAGCTGGTCTCTCCCACTCCAAGAGTAATACCGTCCAGCTTGAAAATCCCCGAGGCATCAGCAAAGACAGTAACCTTGGCAATATTTCCCGACGGCTGCACGGTTGTTAATTCCACGGCAGAATTCGGGTCAACCCCATTGCCGGTGAGATTTAGAGCCGGTTCCTTAACCGGGGTTAACGGCTGGATGATGATCGGGGCATAGATCTTTGCGGTTGCCTGGCCTGACGCTGAGCTTTCATTACCAGACAGGTCAGTCGCAGTAACTTCATATTGGTACGTTCCATCAGGAACCGCACTATCCATAAACGATAATGTTTTGACTGCTGTACCATTGATCCTGGACTTGGCTCCGGCGTTCCAGCGATAGATGTTATAGTTGACCTCAGCCTCACTGACAGCATTCCATGTCAGATTAACTTCAGCTCCAAGCACCTTGGCGGCAAGGCCGGACGGTACATCTGGTGGAGTCAGGTCTGCATACGTGATTGTTACTAGCGGCGGCACCGGATCTGGCTTGCCGCTTTTATCGGCAGCCAATGCCTGAACCTGATAGTCGTAGTAGGCCAAGCCCAGCAACTTCGGATTGAGGTATGTAATAAAAGGAGAATTGACAAGTGGGGCACCAAGGTTGGTCCAACCGACATCCTGGGACCGTTTGTATTGAAACTGGACAGTGGCGATATCATTGTCCGGCGTTTCAGCCTTGATCATCAAAGTGCCTTCAAATTTATGACCACTGGTCGGAGCGGTGATCGTCATATGAGGCGGGCGGGTATCGATGGTCACTTCCAGAGTGTTGGACTGGTCGCTGCTGTTACCAGCCTGATCCATTGCCACCAGATAGTAGCTGTAGGTACCGTCAGCCAGAGCTTTATCTGTGTATGTTGTACCGCTCACCAGGTAAGGTTTCAGATTGCCGGCAACAATACCGCTGACATTCGCCAGTTGGTCGTTGCGATAGAGTAGATATCCGGCCAGGTCAGTCTCTGAATTTGCTTTCCAGGTCAGGGCAACCTCAGCGCCGGTTACGGCATTCGTAAGAAGTAACGGAGAATTTGGCGGTGTATTGTCGATGGTGACAACAGTCTGTGCAGTGGAGATGTTACCTGACGTATCCTCCGCTTCCAGTTTGATGCTGTATTGGCTCCCCTCCTGACCGGTAATGGTATCCCACTGAGCCAGCGAGCCATAGGAAGTCGATAACGGTGAGCGGCGGATCAGGGCCCAACTGGACGGATTACTCCCTTGGCCGATATGAACGCGGTATTCCTTGAAGTCGTCCTGACTGAAAGCAGTACCCTTGACATCAACCAGATTGGAGACGACTGAGCCATCCCGCGGTGAGGTTATCCGCGCCGTCGGCCCGGTCAGGTCAATCTTCAGGCTAACCGTATTTGATGATTCACTCTCGTTACCAGCCAGGTCAATCGCTTTGACGGTGTAAACATAGCTGCCTTCCTTGAGGCCAGTGTCCGAATAAGCAAGATCAGTAATCGCTATGCTGTTTAGTTTCTGGCTGTTTTTGTACAGGTTATAACCGGCGACATCAGCTTCCGGACTCTTTGTCCAACTTAGAGTGTTGGTAGTCTTGTTCTCCGTTTTACCTGTCAGTGTTGGAACTGCAGGAGGATGAGTATCTATTTTGAAACCAGTTTTAGTTTCGGACTTGTTGCCCGATTTGTCCGAAGCTGAAAGTTTGAGACAATATTCTCCATCGGCAGGCAATACTTTCCAGGAGTCAAGTATGTCATCTTGCACTGAAACAGAAAGGGTTTTGATCACCGAAAATTTTGCGGCGGTCTTACAGGATCCTTCACTCAGCTCCAGCGTTCCTTTGTCGAAATAAGAATCGGCAATGGTTCCCTTGATATTAATCGCTTTGGTAACATAATCACCCTCCTTCGGAGAAGTAAGAGCCACATCCGGCGGGGTATTGTCGATAACGATCCGGGTCTTGGCCTCACCTTCAAGGCCAGCCTTATCCTTGGCATACATGGAAAGTGAATATACTCCATCGGCAATGCTGTCATCCTTACCAACTTTCCAAGAGAAAAAGTTTGAGACAGTCGGCACGGCATCTCCTCCGACTAATTCCCTCCACTCAGACGGCATTTCACCCGCGCCGTAACGCAGACTGTAGCGTTCCAGGTTCTTTTCGATAATGGAACCGGTTATGTCGATCACCCTCTTGTCGGCACCGTAAAATTCACCACTCTTTGGTGTATCCAGGGTAACTTTGGGTGACGTGCGATCGATGGTGATTATTCTTGTAACTTTAGTACTATTCTCAGCCAAATCTTTCGCTATGGCAGTCAAAGTATAAGTATCTTCCTTTAGATCACTTATTGTTCCGAACAGATTTGATAGTTTGTTCTGGTTGCCTGAATCAAGCACGACCACACCGTCGGGCCCTGAATATGAAATCGTATATTCCGAGAGATTCAGATCGCTGATTTCGCCAGTAACAGAAAGTGACATGGTGTTGAGATATACCTTGTTTGGCTGCTTTATATCTATCTTGGGCAAGATATTATCGACTACAAGAGAAATGGATTCCGACTGAGCCTGGCCACTCGCGGTAAGAGAGACATCCAGCTTTATTTGATAGGTTCCATCAGCCACCACGGTACCGGTTGCATTTTTTCCGTCCCAAGGCCAGCTGTACATCCCTGCCGATGTCAACGTTAACGAGTGTTCCCGTACCAGTACAGAAGAAGCATCGAATATTCCGATTTTGATGTTGCTGGGTTCGGTCACTTCATATTTTATAAGGGCGGTATCAGCTTTTTGATCATTATTTGGGGAAATCATTTCCGGCAGCACTGCAAGTGATTTGATAAGAGTTCTGCGATTATCCATATCCAGCATAATCTGCGAGACCCCACGGTTACCAACCGTATCAACAGATGAAAGTCGTAACGTCCATTTGCCGGTTAATCCAAATGTATTCCAATAACCAAGCCTTCCATTACTGACCGGAATTCGCTTTGCGGAAATAATGTCCCATGTCGTGGGACTACTACCCTCTCCGGCTTCAAGCACAAAATTATCAAAGTGGGAATCTTGAGTTGTTCCCAATATGTCTAGAATGTTGACGGGAGGCAATTGAAGCGCGGGGTCTGGATTGATTATAGTTACAAAAGGAGGAGTTACATCAATTTCCACTGGTACCCATTTTGTCGAGGTTACACCGCATGAGTTGGTAGCATAAAGCGCGATGCCGTATTTACCGATGGGAAGCGCGGCTCCCGTATCATCTTTCCCATCCCAGTTAATCGTATCAGTACCTGAAAGATATGATTTATCAGTGACAATCGTCCTGAGCGGAGTTCCATCAAGCTTCGGAAGACCGTCATCCCCCATAATCAACGTGTAAACTTTTGCAGCGATCGTCGCGTTTCTATCAATGGCATAATCAATGTGCACATCATCCAGAATACCATCACCGTTTGGAGAAAAGAGGACCTTGTCCGTTTTCAGTGATTGTATTATGGATGCCTTCTCCAACGTAAACGACGTTGTTTTGCAACTGACATTGCCGACCGCATCAAATACTTTCAGCTTGAGGGAATAGTTACCGCTCTGGAGGTTGGTCACATCCCAAGGAGAAATATTACCATTTGGACCGCTATCCTTAATAGGAATCAACTTTGGCTGTACTTTGCCATTCAATACGACAAAATCGCGCCAATATGCTGTCAACCATTCCTGAGGATTATTTCCATCTCCATAGAACATCTCGAAGGTTGTATAATTGTCATCCCGCGCTTGGGCAATGGCTGAAACACCAAACCATTCACCCGTTTCATCGGTGTAGTATTGCCTGACAGGGCAGACCGTCTGCGCCTCCACAGAATAGCTACTGTTTATGACAGCAGGCTTGCGATCAACAATCAGCCAAGGGTCGGGAACAAACATGGCGTCCCAAGGGTTCTCAATTGTTTGCTCGAGATTTCGGGTGACGTCCAGATATCGAAACAACAGCTTGATCGGGTATTTGCCTTCGGCCATTGCGGTAGTATCAAAAGGCATCTTGATATCTTCAAACTTTTGATTGTTTAGATCAAACTCCTGCAGGAACTCCCAGACGCCCTTTTTCATTATGTAAAACTTAACATCCTTTGGCACAATTGGAACATCAGCCTCGTAATACGCAGATACCAACGCTTTTGCTGACATTTCACCGCATTCTGACGTTTTTTCATATTTAATTGAATTGTGGACGCCGACATTGGAACACACCTGCGGGTATTGAACGTCTTGTGTTGTAAACTGTATCCCGTTAGTATCTATGCCCACCATACGTACTGCCCCGGAGGCTTGCGGTAAAACAGCAGTAAAAACGCCACTCGGGATGACATTTCCTTGATAAGTATAGTAATCGGCCCAAGTATCGGATCCTGTTTTCTGTTGAAGCTTGATTATCGACAGATTCCCCAAAAAACTTGTTGCTTGCAGGTAATTCTCTTCTTTCGATTTGCCACAAATTATTCTCAGTCCAAAACTTGAGGATAGCGGAGTCAAAAGTTTATTTGAAAAATGGACTTTCCCGCTAGTGTCTATAAACCTCATCCTTACGGCGGTAATTTCGGAAGTAAGATTGATATTTCCTCGTTTCAAATCAAACACTTCATCACGCCAAATATCTTTTCCAATCTCATATTGGATATATGCTTTATCTATTGGCTTCTTTAAGAAATAGACCATGCCAAGAGAATGCACCCCTTGAGCAAGACCTTGACGAGAACGAATCGCACTTACTCCTATATCACCCATATTTGAAATTGGAGGAATACTTACAGCCCCACCATCAAATGAATTAATGAGAATCAGCTCCTGATCAAATTCTGCAAAAGATCGCGTTACTGAACCACTGTAATCTTCTACCGTCAACCTGAATGGCTTGTTCAACAACCATTGAATATCATAGTCCTTTTTGGTAGTGCTATAGTTGTCGACAAGCTTGCCCTCCGCATCAGACTTAAACGTTGCGACGTCACCAGTTGCATATTCGATCCATTCTGCCGGATTGCCTTCAACGCTGTATTCAAGAGTCCATCTTTTCAAATTTTTATCAATTGCAGAGGCACTCAGCGTTGAAGCAACGTACGGTACGGGCGGAGGTAACGGTGGGTTCGCAAATGAATCAACAGGATCGGTAGTGATAAAATACCGGGATGCTATTAAGTTCGCTTGTGGAGCCGTCCCGTCAACTTCCACTTGAAATTCGTAGTCAAAAAGCCTGATTAAGTATTTTCCGTCTTTGACCATCTGCCCCAAGTCATCCCGGCCATCCCAAACAATATTATCCTCGCCAAGTGTTGCATAATCCTTGAAGAATGTCCTTACAGGCATGTTATTTTCATCAACAATGATGAATTCAAGATGAACGGGTTCCAGAACCGTGTAATGCAATTCAACAGTTTCCTTGACGCCATCACCATTCGGCGAAAACAAACTGGTTGAAGTATATATATTGGTTACGCTGGCAGATTGTCCCCAGGAAACACGTTTCCTGTCAATCGCCGTATTACCGGCACTATCCCAAACAGTCAGCTTTACCAGGAACACACCTTCATAGGGAGGTATCCAGGTAGTAAATATATTGTCCAATACGGGAGTATCCGATGGCGGCATGACGAGATGCCATTGTTCGGGCGACTTCTTATCCGCATATTCAATCCGGTATCCTTCAAAGTTTTTGTCTGCCGCAATTCCCTTCAATTTTATGGCCGATTTGTTTTTGGAGACCCTCAAATCCGCGGTCAAATTCAGGAGTGAACCAATCGACCATGTAGCCCATCCTGACTGATCAATGCACGCCGGATTTGGCTCGCCATAAACGGTGTAAACAAGATATCTCTGCAAACGGGATAAGTTGATATTTGAGGAGTCCGCCGGTATGGGCAACGTGCCGCTGCGGATGGCAGTTACTGTATTTATTGCATAATAACCTTCTGTCGAATCGATCAAAATGCTTCTATCATCAGCAAGCCAAGCAATCAGACGGTTTACTGTTCGAGGAGTTTCTGCTGCCGGATTGTCATAGTAGCTATCGGTCGATGCTTCCAGCACAGATATATTGGTAGTATTGATCGAGCCAGAACCAAGATCGTAGACGGAAATATTTTCGTCTATCTGGTTATCTGCCTCACGATATTTTGTCTCCACGTAGGCAAACTTACTGCTATCTTTCGCCCAGAGCATTTTCGGCGTATTCAGACAGGCACCTTCGCAGTTGGTTATCAACGCGAGGCCAATGTCACCAACATTAATGCTTTCACCATTCAAGTCAGCCAACCAGACACTTTGATGTACCGGATCAGGTAAGACTGCATCTGCCACCAGGTAAGCAATGCTGCGTCCATCTGGGCTAATCTCATATCGTGAATTGACACTGAAATCATCCGTTTCGGTCGTAATAAGTTTTGCCGTTTCCGGATTCAGCGAATCAACTAAGACCAACTGGGGTGTCCTCCACCCCTTTTCAATGAGAAGTTTACCCTCGGCAAGCCAACGAATATCAAAAGTGTCATCCGGAGAAGTGTAGATAGCCTTAGTGACGCCATCACGACCGGCAACCATCAAGGTCGGGTTAATTTGTTTACAACCGGCATCATCACACTGTTGAGAAATTTCAAAAGCCAGCGAAGTACTGTCGGGAGACCACACACTGTTCCATACGTATCCTTTGTGCAACATACGACTCATGCCTGTGTCAGGATTTATCAGGAACAAATCGGCATTCCAGTTATTCATTGGTGTCAACTGGAAAGAAAGGTTGTTGCCGTCAGGAGACCAGTTCATGTCATAAAAATATCCCGTAGAATCTTCAACAAGACTCCTCAGCCCTTGACCATCAACGCTTTGCACCAAAAGGCTTCGGGTCGTTTGCTTACTGGTCCTGTTGTACTTAGTTAATACATAGACGAAGCGCGATCCATCCGGGGACAAGGTGCTATATGGCTCTTTCGTGTAATCAAAGGTGCCATCACTCCAATTGTCAGGGGTCACCTTCCAGATATCATCCCCAACAGGTGACATCTGATAGGTTCCCGCCGGAAAACCGGGCTGGGAATAACTGTTATCAAACAAAATTCCGCTGTCATAGGGGAGCCAGCTCCAGTTTGAAAAGCCCCCGTCCGGAATCTGGCAAGTGAGGTTATTGAATAGCAAATATGGTGTCCCGATTGCATCCGTCAGCGGTGACCGGTTGGTGTCCACTTCAACCGGCAGGCTTGCAAGAACTACGTTCTCAGCATTAACCAATTTAATCTGGTATGTCCCGTCATCAACGACTGAACCGGTATCGTTTTTCCCATCCCAGACGACCTCGGTTCCGGCAGTATTATCCAACTCGCCGCCACTGAATGTCCTGTCAATTTCCTCCACACCGTTGACAACAATTACTTTCACCTTTGACGGTGCATCCAAGCGGAAAGAAATATTCGTGCTGTCCTTGACGTCATCGCCATTGGGAGAAAAATAGCGTTCCGAAATCCAGAGTTTTGAATTCTGAACTATGAATGAGGCTTTTGCTGAGTTGTTTACCCTGCTCTGTTCAGCAATTATACTTTCCGGATCGATGATCGTGGAAATTTGATGAGGCCCAATTTTGCCTGTCGTGCTGTACGTGAATGAGGCCTTTGCTGTCAAACCGGCCGCAACCACCGGAATGACCTGGCTGCCGATAACCGTGCCCCCCTCCGTAATCTGTACGGTAACGTAGGTTGCATCCTGCTCGCCGCTGTTCAGCACAGTTACATCAAGCGCCACCGTATCGCCTTCTTTTGGATAGGCCGGGGTAATAATTATGGAATTGTCGGCAATCTGCAAATCGGGAAGGGCACGTATATCCACCATTACAAACGTATCGTTGTCGTCTTTTTTGAATTCTCGAACAGTATTGGCTGGATCTATCTTGAAATAGAGCATCTGTGACCCTGAAACAGGGATGTTTGCCCAGCTAAAGCGAGCCGGTGCCGTTGCGCCAGGAAGGATATTCTGCACCGACGTTGAACCTATCAGCACGCCATTTTGACCAGGATCGCCGAGGTACATGGCAACATTCGCCGTATCAACAGGAGCAAAACCACTATTATTAATGTTTGCCGTGATGACTGCCGTACTGCCCTGCTTAAGGATTGATGGAGTGAACGAGATGTCCTTGTATGAAACGGCCAGGTTTGCGTCAGTCACAGCGGCAATATCTATCAGCTGCGATGCCTGGTTGTTGTTCTTGTCAACTTCCGGGATTTTATTCCTAGGATCAGCAACGGCGTAAACCGGCATCGCCATTCCGGCCAGACCGCTCTTCCAGACTAATTCCCTTGTTGCTGATTCTCCAAGGCCTAACGACGGAATGGTGTTTTTTCCGATCAGATTTTCGTCGGCAATCGACTTGGCGTAATAGGCTATATCGATCGAGCTGGCAGCAGCATTCCCCAGATTGCTTACCGTTGTGGTCAGTTTGACGTCATCTCCGGCGTTGACGGAATCTTTCGAAAGCGTGAACGATGTCACCGTCAATTCCGCAACCGCTGTTATCGACAGCGGTTTTGATGCCTGGTTATTTGTTTTCAGCAGCTCATCAAATGTTCCGGTCGGGTCAATATTGACATGGAGATTATAGTTACCTTGTAATCCTTTGGTGTCGAAATTCACTGTTACCGTGGCTGTTCCACCTGCCAGGATAAGCGGGATCAACTGCGTTCCCAGTTGTGTTTGGATGTTATCCGGAGATAAGGCGGATATCTGTACCGGGATATTGGCCGCTTCGGTTGTGCCAATATTGTTGACGGTCACGGTGATTTTTGCCGTTTCTCCGCTTTTGGGTACAGTCGGCAAAATCGACAGGTCTGCATTCGACACGCTGAAGTCCGGTTTCAGTGGAACAATATTGATCGCTTTCGAGGTTTGGTTATCGGTTTTTGTAAGCTCGGAGACGGTATTATCGGGATCGATTTTTACCCAAATCGTGTACGGCCCGCTTTTGCCCGTGGTGTCGAAATCCGCAGTCAGAGTAGTTGTCGCGCCCACATCAATAGTCTGTATGATGTGTGTTTGTCCGATCTGGACAAGTTGGTGTTCCGGAGATTCCGAAAAAAACAGAACCGGAACATTTTTCCCTGCACCGGTTCCGGTATTTTTGATGACCGCACGTACGGTGACAGTAGTTCCACTCACGGGCGTAAGCGCGGAAAGTGAAAGGTCTGTTGCAGAAATGGTCAGGTTTGGATTCAGTCCGGCAAGGGTATCGAGGGCCAAGGCGGTATCATAGGCGCTGTCGTTCCAGCTGCCGTTCGCACGCTGGGCGGCCTTGAGATAGTTGGTGGCGTTTATCAGCGGCAACGGCTGTATTTGTCCCGCTTCCACCAATGTTGCAAGGGCAAGCGCAGTCTCGTAGGTTGTCGAGGGCGAGCTGCCAAAACCTCCGTCGATATTTTGTTTGGCACTGAGCCATGTTACGCTTTTACCGATCAGACCCGCCTGCACCGGCAACCCGGCACTGCTGCAACGTTTGATGGCAAGCAGGCTTAATGACGTTGTCGTCACATCACCTGGCACATCAGCCAAAATACTCCAACTACCGTCTGCATTCTGACTTGATGTCAGAAAGGCAACGGCATTCGTGAGGACTGCATTATTCTGGTAACCGGCTGCCTGCAAGGCCAAAGCAGCAATCGATGTATCAAAGGCGCTACTTTCATAATCAAGAGCGTATCCCCACCCCCCGTCAGGGTTCTGGTTTGAAACCAACCTCTGCACATCGGCAGACATATCTGTACCGCTGCCAACCCGGGACACTATTTTACGGGCAAGATAGTCATTACTTTCGATATCAGCCGCTACGATCCAGTCAAGCGCTTTTCGGGAGGAATCGCCTGTTTGTCCGAGATCGCGGAAGGCATTAACAACAGTCTCCGTGTCCCGTATACCGTTGATTGACCCCCATTTGCCGTCAATGTTCTGGGCAGTGACAAGCCAGTTTAAGCCATTTGCAATGCTCATGTCCTGCGCCAGGACAGCAGATCCGGTGCCAAACAGAATCAAGACCATGCATATCAATAGTGTAACTATCCGGCGAGTGGCTCGTGCAGTGCTCATGGTTGCTCCTTGATCAAAAAAAGAATAAAAAAAGGGGACAGGCTACTTTTCCTGTCCCCACAATCTCGGTCTCCCCTTCGGCTTGAGTGTTGATTCAATCCCCAGTTCCCGGCAGATGTTCGTCTGCCAGGGGGGCGAGCCAAAGGGCGTTTGTCTATGCATACTGGTTTTTATCTTTGCAAGCTCATCCTCGGTCAACATTTGATCCACATGAGATGTCCAATCGGATGGCATTTCAACCGGCAATTGTGCCGCACATGATTTGGCAATACCCGTACGCCCCCGATGCGAAGACCAGTTCCAATCCTTGGCCGACGGGACGATGTGTGCCCGCACGGGGTTTCCTTCTATGTATCTCATGACGGTAAGCAGATGCGAGTCCTCCTGGACTATGAAGCTTTTGTATCTCCCCTGCCATACATGGCCGCTGCTGTTGTAAAAGCGGTGATAACGACGGACATGGCTGGTCATGAACCATTGCATCCACCGGCTCAGGTCGTCGGCACGCTCGGGAGAAACCAGCAGATGGAAGTGGTTGGGCATGATGCACCAGGCCAGCACCTTGACAGGGTACCGTTCACTGGCTTCAGCCATCAGCTCAGCAAAGGCACGGTAATCGCCATCAGTGTGAAAGACCTGCTGGCGTCCGTTTCCCCTGTTTATGATGTGGTAGATCAGCCCGTCGGCCAATCCCCGTGCTACTCGCGGCATGCTGATCTCCTGGTTATTGAATGTTTCACGCTACACAT
>CAZGEG010000011.1:0-2787 GCA_964524835.1 uncultured Geobacter sp. | reverse complement strand
CGTGCTACTCGCGGCATGCTGATCTCCTGGTTATTGAATGTTTCACGCTACACATACAACCTGCTTTTGGTGGAGGCAGATTATAAAGTAGCCTGTCCCCGTTTCCCCCTGTCCCCGTTTCCCCCAGGTCGTCTGCACGCTCGGGAGATACCAGCAGGTGGAAGTGGTTGGGCATGATGCACCACGCCAGCACCTTGACAGGGTACCGTTCACTGGCTTCAGCCATCAGCTCAGCAAAGGCACGGTAATCGCCATCAGTGTGAAAGACCTGCTGGCGTCCGTTTCCCCTGTTTATGATGTGGTAGATCAGCCCGTCGGCCAATCCCCGTGCTACTCGCGGCATGCTGATCTCCTGGTTATTGAATGTTTCACGCTACACATTCAACCTGCTTTTGGTGGAGGCAGATTATAAAGTAGCCTGTCCCCGTTTCCCGCCGTATGTCATTTGTTGATTGACACATTGTTATGGGGAAGCATTATTTCGGGGTGTCGGTTTCCAGAAAGGCTGTTCAGATATGACCAACCCTTTCTCCGGTTTATCTGCCTGGTACTTCATAATGCGGATTTTTTTATTTTTAAAATCAGTTGTCTTGATTTGCAACTTAGTTGAATCAAGTATGTGCTCGTCGGTTTCTATCGATGAAAGACATGATAAAAAAGGAAATGATTCAATAACAAAGTTGTTGAAGTCCCTGCCAATTCCAATCCAGATGATCGACGCTTCCTCTCCAGCACCACACTGTCCAGAACCTTGAAAATGCCTGGAAGACCCTGTAGCCTCAAGAATAGCGTAATGCATCTTTGAATTGGATGCGTTAAATAAAATTTTGCATTTTGCATTACCTTCTACATGCGCATTATTGCTGAAATCAATGTTCTTAATGTCTTTTTTGCTATTGGATATGATAAGATTTGTTCCATGACAGAAAAGATTTATTTCCTTTGTCGTTGAGACAGAATCCATAACCATCGGTTTGAAAAAGCCGGGATAATCGAAGTTATCGAGAAATATGCCTCCAAAAAAAGTATTCATAATCTCAGAATAATATTCATACGAACCCTTCATTGCTTTTAAATAACCATTCGATAGTATTTTTGCATTTATGCCGGTATCACTCGATAGTGGTAAATAATATGGCTCTTTAAAATCCAACGTATTAAAAGTATCAGGTTTTGAGTAGATCCTAGCATTAGATGAAGAAATTAGCGTTTTCTGACTGGTTGAATCAATTTGGTCAATATCTACAACGTCTATTAAATACTTAATTTTTCCAATTATTGATGACTTGTAGTCGCATGTTGCATTTAGTGGTATTTTTGCCACTAACTCATAGCCCGTGTTTGTTGGCAAGTATTCATAATATATGTTTTTAGTACTAATATCGGGAGGATACGATAACAGTGTTTTCTTGTTAAAAATAAGCTGAGTATAATACTTATTGTTAACGTACATTTTTTTTAATGTTTTCATCTGGTTTAAGGTAAACGTAACACTCTCTCTAACATTTTGAACATCCTCATCTTTATTTGCTAAAGCATCACTCAACTTTTTCATCATATCTTGTAATGTGGCTAAACTCTTCTTATGAACATCGGATAAACGTGGGTCTGCAAGCCAGATTTCCACATGATCCGACACAATTGTATCAGCATCCTTAATAATCACCTTGTCATCTGTCACATCCACCCAGAGATAAAGAAGTCCTTTAGCCTCCATTAGCTTATATCGAAAAGACAAGTCTTTTGGGCCATTCCATTTGTCTTTGTTGTGCATTACATGGCTTGCTTGGTCAATCGTAATCCATGTCACATCTCTAAGGTTAGTTTTTATCAGATCGGAATCGGCATAGGAAACTATTGGATAAAAAACACTACCAATAAATACAAACAACGTAATTGTGAATGTTAATTTCATATTATTTCCTTTTTACTATTATTTAATCAGTTGTGTTTTTCATTATGGACAACCATGATCAACATAACAGACACCATACGGTTTGCAGATCCCATCAGCGCCAATGCCATTATTATATCTAGTGATTCCATTGCTGTCTGTGCATTGGTTACAAGTAATATCCCTTCTTACCCACCCTAATTTACTGTTTCCATTACTATCTATTATGTTTCCAACTTTGTAATAATATCCGCCATTATACAATGATACTGTCTCCTTCAATTGCTGCTCGTCAGTGTAAAAGTATGAGCTTAGATGATTAATTGCCATGCTTTGTTTTTCTGTGAGTCGATTCAAACCTTCAGTTACATTCATCTTCCAATTCCAAATCTGTTGCGGGTCAGTTGGTGGATCAACCTGCATTATTCCAAACCCTCTCGGACCACCAAAGGTTGGAGTTCCATTACTTTTGAACTGTTTATAGTGAGATTCTCTACACATAAGATATTCATCTGCAACTCTGCCCAGTATTCCATAGTCCTTAAAAATTGCTTGGACTTGGCTAATATCAGGGTTTATCCCTTTAATATTTAATCCATTCAATTCTCCTTTAATAGTTTTAGTTCCAACACTTGCTTCAGCGATAAGACTAAGTTTATTGCCGGCGACAACAGCGCCAAAATCTGGTTGCCAGCTACCACCATAAACAATCTCAGACACTGACTTGCTATCATTTCTCCCGTTATCTGTGTATGTGACACCTAATGTCCATTTGACGATGTCAGGCTCTACCGCCATAGGATACGCAATTATTTCAGCTTTAGCTTCTATTACAGGCATTCTTGGTTCTTTAGTAATCAAAAATTGTTGCACAAGACTCGGTTTTGTTATTC
>CAZGEG010000010.1:39199-130514 GCA_964524835.1 uncultured Geobacter sp. | reverse complement strand
TCGGCGTTGCCGTTCAGCTGCGCCGCGGCGGTGGCCGATTCATGGGCGCCTTGCGAAGTCTGCTGCACCTTTGCGGCAATCTGTCCTATGACGGTCACGATCCTCTCATCCACAGCGTAACCGGCGCCTAAATACCGTCAAGACTCTCCCGCTCATCATCCGAGAACATCCGGTCGATATCCATGATGATCAGCAGCCTCTCGGAGTGATTGAAGACGCCGGTGATGAACTCCCGGCCGATGCCGCCGGAGAGTACCAGCGAGGGGGGCGGCTGGATTTCGCTGCTGTGGATGCGGATGACTTCCGACACGGCATCGACGATAAAGCCTGTCAGGCTGCCGCACACGTCCATGATGATGATGCGGGTCTGGCCGTTGTTTTCATTTTCCAACAGGCCGAAGCGTTTCCTCATGGAGATGATCGGAATGACCTTGCCGCGCAGGTTGATGATCCCCTCGACGTGCTGCGGTACATTGGGCATTTTGGTAATGGTCGGCATGCGGATGATCTCGCGGACCTTCAGCACCTCAACCCCGTACTCTTCCTCGGCCAGCATGAAACTGACCAGCTGGATCAGCTCGTCCGCTCCATCTGCTTTCCCATCGACCTTTACCAGCGCATTCGTACTCATGGTTGATCTCCTTAAGCTGCTACGGTTGTTGTCACCGGCATTGTTGCAGGGTGGTCGTTTTTAACGGACAGATCCTGCTTCAGCTGCTCCAGCAGGGTGCTCAGGCGAAACGGCATCAAAACGATGCGGCTGACATCCCCTTCGCTGACTGCCCGGCACAGTTCATCGCTATCGACAGTGCCGCCTGTCATAAGGATGCGGACTGATTCCGGCTGCTTTTCACCCACCCGGCGCAGAAATTCAACTCCGCTCATACCCGGCAGGGAATTACCGGCAATGACGATGTCGAACGGAACTTCCGACTCCACCAGCGCCAGTCCGGCCTCCGCGGAGCCGACGGCATCGACCGGGAAATGGTCACCCAGCGCCATTGCCATCATCTTCCGTATCTCGATATCCTTTTCAACGAGGAGAATTCCGCCGCCTGCCGGTTTTTTTGGGGTCTCGGTCATACTTCGCACCATGTGTTTCCTGATCCGTCTGCACGGAATTACGGTGATAATCGCGCATACATAATGCGCGTTAATGTAGCGGAAAGATTTATTACCGTCTATTGGGGGAAACCACTAGAATTGTTTATTTTTGATGTTCGTGTCAGAAATGTTTCGTGGGTCGGGACTGGTCTATTATGAGGAGGGAAATAATGCCGTTCGGCCTGATTATGAAATGATTCTGCCGGAGGGTGATGAAGGATTATTTGAAATCATCCTCCATCTGCTCCGCAATGACCGCCCAGCGCGCAAGAGTCGCGGCGTTGGGAGCATCAAGCTTGTTCATCAGGTTCGCCCGATGCACCTCTACGGTCTTCAGACGGACTCCAAGTCGTTCGGCAATGTTCCTGGATGTGGAACCCTTGCCTACCAGCAGCAGCACCTCCCGCTCCCGCCTGGTAATCTTCCGGCGGAGAATAGCCTTTTCCTCCTGAAAATCGGATTCGCGACGTTTCTGATGGATCATCTCATGGCGGCGGATCCGGCCGGTTACGGCGGTAAGAAGTTCAAAGGCGGAAAACGGCTTGGACAGGTAGTCGTCAGCGCCCGCCGACATACCCAGACGTACGTCGGCGCGCTCCCCCAGGGCGGTAACAAAGATGAAGGGGATATCGGCGAGCGCACACTCCCCCTTCACCGTTTCCAATACCCTGTGACCATCCATGTCCGGCATCATGATATCGCACAGAATAACGTCCGGGCGTTTTTGACGAAGCAGCGCCAGGCCGGACGACCCATCAGTGGCGGTTCGGACGTCAAAACCCTCCATCTGCAGAATCACTTCCATCATGCTGATGTAGGCGGGGTCATCTTCGATAATCAGAATTGAGTACATGATTCAGCTCCTGACACCCGTGCGGCATTTTTTTTTGCGGGGTCAACCACCGGTATATCCACCCGCATGGTTGTCCCCTTGCCGGCTTTGCTGTTCACCGTTATGGTTCCGTCCAACTGCAATAATGCATCGCGGACAATGGAGAGTCCCAGCCCCAGACCACCCCTCCACTCGACATTTCGACTGCGATAGAATGCATCGAATATCAAAGGCTGATCCTCTTCCGGGATACCGATGCCGGTGTCGACGACATCCAGCAGCAATCGTTCTCCATCCCGTCGGACGTAAAACGACACGCAACCGTCCGCGGGTGTATAGCGAAAGGCATTGGTCAGCAGGTTTTCCACTACCCGCCGGAAAAGAGCCTCATCCAGCAGGGCAGCGCCGCAATCAGGGGCAATCGTCAGGGTACATTTCTGGCCGGTTCCCCATACCGATTCAACTCCCGCTGTAACGGCGGAGCAGACCTCCCCGACATCCAGCAACAAGGGATTGCCCCCTGCACCCTCCGCTCCCAGCCGGTTGAATGCTGTAACGGAGCTTATCAGATCGGTCAATTTTGACGATGCGTTGCGGATATGTTCATGCAGTTCGAAGCGCTTTTCCGGCGTCAAACGATCCCGATAGTGATCCAGAATATCGGTGCTTCCGGAAAGCACGCCGAGCGGGCTGCGAAACTCGTGCGCGATGATGCGCAACAGCCGGCTCATGGTAGCGTTGGCAGATTCTTCGGCTTCCAGCGCCTGCCGCAATTCGTCCTCCATCCGCTTGCGCCCGGTGATTTCCCTGACTGTTGTTATGACACCGACGATCTCCCCCTTCGTATTCCGCAATGGGGCACTGGCGCTCGATGTCCACCCCGACTTTCCTGTCTCAGGAACGGCATACTGAAAATCTGTGAAGTCAGACGTTTCCCCGGACAACGCCCTTTCCAGGCGCTCGATAAAGCCCGTTGCCAGCAGGAACGGAAACACCTCGGACGGATGTCTGCCGATTACCTCTCCCGCCTTCATGCCGGTCATTTCCTCCATAAAAGGATTCCAGACCAGATACCGCAGCTCCAGGTCAAAAACTATTACCCCCTCCTGCGCTCCGCTGATGATCTGTTCGCTGAACTGGTGAGCTTCCATCAACGCTATCCCGGTCTGCATGCACTCGGTGATATCGGTAATCATCGCCTGCTTTGAAACGGTGCCGTCCGCTTTATAGATTGGCGAGTTGTTGATCTCGTACCATCTGTCATCCTTCGGACTTTGTACTTTCCAATGAACCGTGTTGCCGGCAAAAACCTGATCGTTGACGCACCACTCACAGACGGCATCAAGGTCATGCAGCGCCTTGAAACAGTATTCTCCGGTTGCATCCCGTCCGGTCCGCCGGATCAGGTTGTCGTTCATGTACTCGATGCGGAACTCTTTTGAGCAGATGTACATAAAACCATCGAAGACCTCAATCATCGCCCGGTACTTTTCCTCGCTCTCCCGCAACGCCTCATCCGCGTATTTGCGCTCGGTTATGTCACTCATCACGATATTGCATTCAAACTCCCCGGTCTCCACGTTCTGTGCCGCAACGGCATCCAGCTTTACCCATAATTGAGCGCCGGACGCATCGAGTATCCGGGCCTCTAAAGTCTGCTGAGCAGCGGTCTCCAAAAGTTGTGTGCGAAGCATGAAGAAGAGATCCCGATCCTCGGGATGGATGAAGCAGGAAAGCTGCTGCCTGACCAACCTTGCCATCTCAACCCCCAACAGGGTTGAGGCGGCAAGGTTGGCCTCCAGAATAATTCCCCGTTTGTTGAGGGTAATGTAGCTGACCGGCGCCAGGGCATACAGTTCGAAGTAGCGCGCCTGTGAAATTTCCAGGTCATGCTGTGAACGGCGCAGCTCTTCATTCTGGTTCTCCAGTTCGATCTGATTCATCTGCAGTTCATGGAGCATGCGCTGCAATTCAGTCTCTCCCAGGAAAAAATCAGGAGACAATCCGGGGTATTCTGCCGGAAGCAGGTTGTTTTCGGCGCTTTCCCCTTCTACCGTGGGCTGTTTTATCATGGGAGAATCTCCGTTCAGAACCGCTTGCTCAAGCCGAGATGAAAGCTCACATCCGGTGAGGCCGCAACCGCAACATCCTCGGCAACGCCGATATCCAGCAGAAGCTCACCCGGAAACGTGAACGTCCCGCCGAAAATCAGCAGAAACGGGTTCCTGGAGAGTTCGTCGAGTGAGCTGTCGCGATACAGGGGAGTTGAGCCGTTGAGCTGGGCCTTGAATGATATCCAAGGAGCCGGCCCCCAGCCGAAGCCGAACGTGCCGACTCCCGCCAACTGGTTATGCTGGTCCCTCAGTACATCGCCTTTTGACATGACCAGGGCTCCGGCAGATGCATATATTCCCAGGGTCCCCCACTCGCCTTTACCGGACGAGCTGCCGCACAGCTGGACCATGGCATCGGTCCCGCCGCTGCCAAGCAGGTGTGAACTGTCACCGGTGGGGAGCTTGACCGCACCTTTGAGCGACAGTCTTTCATGCCGCCCCCCGCTATGAGCATCATAGAGGCTGACTCCGCCTGTCAGGCTGATATCGCCGATCCCGGAGCCGAAACGGTCCACCAGCAGCTTCTGAACTCCGTCCTTGCGATAACTGTAGAGAATGCGGCTTTTGGGGGCCTCATCCCGGCCGCCTTGCGACAATCCGAAGGCATTGTGCCAGTCGATGATAAAGCTGTCGAGAAAGCCGCCGCCCTGGGAAATGTAGGGGATTTCAACCCCGACCTCACAGCGTGGAGCGATGCCGTAACGCGCCACGATTGCCGCCCGGTAGGCTTCACCATCGAGAACAATCTGTTCGCGGTCGGTGCTGGTGGAGGTATAGTTGCTGGAGAGGTCCTGATTCAAGGTTACGCGGAATGATCCGGCGTGGGTGATCTCAGCAGAGGTGTCGTGCGGGAGCCCGTAAATCTGGACCAGCGGGCTTTGGTTGAAGGTACCGAATGGCATAATTTCATTTACATCAGCGGCGGCAACGCGGACTGAACCGATCAGGGAGAGAAACAGCAGCAGACAACCGGCCCCTATAAACAGCATACGTAAGTTTGCGAAGCTGTATTCTGCGGGACAGGAACCGGTTAAATCTGCAGACGAACTAATCATAATTTGTATGGTCTTCATCAAGTTCCATTACCGTTTCACCACGTAAGCGGTCTATCAGACCCGACAACGATTTCAGGGCTCCGGTAATGATGACGCTTTCAATCGCATTTGCCGCAATCTGCGCCTCAACCTCCCTGACCGCCACAACCGCCTGTTTTGCCAGAGCGATATGCCGGGACGCTTCGTTTTTCAGCTCTCGCATACGGTCATTATCCTCCATGACGCTCCTGAGATAGAGACGATTGCCTTTGGCCTGCTCCTGCGCGGACGAGTTGATCCGATGGGCAAGCTCCCGCATATGATCGAGGTTTTTGACGACCAGGGCACTTGCTTGCTGCTGCTGTTCCGTTGCATGCGTAACCTGCTGTACCCGTTCCAGATTTTTTTCTGCTTCTTCGGTTATTCGCTGGATATTGACTGCCTGCTCGGTTGTTTCAACGGCGATGCTTGATACCATTTTGAATGCGTCTTCAGCACTTTTATCGATGGCAACGAGGGCTTCATTGGCCATGCCGGATATCTTGACCCCCTCCTTGACCTTGTCTTTTCCCTGGGTAACCGAACGCTGAACGTATGAGGTTTCCTTCTGAATATTGCGCACCAGTTCTTCAATTTCCTTGGTCGAAGCGGATGTGCGCCGGGCAAGTGAGCGTACCTCTTCGGCGACAACGGCAAATGCCCGCCCGCGCGATCCGGCCTGGGCGGCAATTATCGAGGCGTTAAGGGACAACAGGTTCGTCTGTTCGACGACTTCCTGAATAACTGACAGAAACTCTCCTACCCGGGCCGAGTGACGGGACAGACGATTGATGGATTCGAACGATTCAGCATTACTTTTTTCGATCTCCTGCATCGCCTTCATCGTCGCGGACATGCTGCGCAACCCGTGCTGAGCCTGTGTCCGTACGCTTTCGGAGGCAGCCGCACTCCGTTCGGAATTGTCTCGCACTGTGCTTTGCGACAAGCTGATCGTATTGATCGAAGATACCGTCTGTTCTGTAGATGTGGAGAGGTCGCGGATATTCACGGCGGTTTCCCGTGTTGCACGGGCCATCTCCTCTATGGAACTGGAGGTTTCAATCACGAAATTGGAGTACTGATTGATATTTTCAGCAATAGCATCGGTGGTCGCACTCATCTGCGTTGAAATCGACGCCCTCTCTTCCGTACGTCCGGAGAGTTCATCGATTTCGGCAATAACCCGTGAAAACGCATCGTTAAGTCGTTCCATCGCGGCCACGGCATCCCGCACCTGTGCCGTTTCCTTTTCGTCACCGGTTGACCAGTTGTGCATCGTCAATATGAGCTTATCCTGTGCTGCAAAAATCTGCTCCAGCAATTTCTCGCGCTCGTCCTGCCGGGATTCATGGGTGCGTGCAGCCTGATCTCGAAGTGATAAAAGGGCAAGTATATGGTCCGGTTGGGCTTGAGCAGTCGAAAGATCCATTTCCGGGACCAGCCGTTCAAGAACGAGCAGCTGGTCCGAGCGAATTTCTGACAGGAGCCTCCGGAGTATACCGACACAGAGCAGTGAGGATAGAAATGCCGTAAGAATTGCTGCTGTCACCACGGAGAGGGGACTCCCGAGTGCGACGGCGGTGCCGGCAATGGCTCCGGAAGCAAGCAACGGTACAATAATTATTCTGGTTTGAACCGCAGCAACGCTGCTATATGGCCTCTTTGACATGCGACACCCTTGTACTGCCGATTTGTGAAACGTACTTGTACCATGCGACCAAATTAGTGTCAATGAATCAGGAGACGTCTGCAACAGCGCTAACCACCTATTACTACTAACAATTATACGATTTACGACATACTGTTATTCAAAACCGGTTGGAATGAAACGCGTGTCGCAATGCTTGATTTTTTTTTGCTGCAGTGAGATAGTGAACCGTCAGATAAACACACGCTGCGGAGGGGGTACAATGTTTGGTTTTGGCATGCCGGAATTGATAATCATACTGGTCATAGTTCTGGTCGTATTCGGGGCGGGGAAACTCCCGGAAATCGGCGGGGCGCTTGGCAAAAGCATCCGCAATTTCAAAAAGGCCTCCGACGGCAAGGACGAGATCGAAATCAAGTCCAAGGCCGAGGATAGCGACAAGAAATCCTGACCTGACGCGGTTCGCCGCACAGACCCGAATCACGGGGCCGGTGCGCTAACGAAGCTGATTTCTGCTGATATAAGCTCAAACAACTTCCGGCTTACCAACAAGAAGGGGGAGAGGCGCACGCCTTTCCCCCTTCTCCGTATCATGGGCACTGCATCCTGAAGAGCATCATCAGGAATTCAGGTATTCACCGATCCTCTCGGCCAGAGTGCTGTAGATCCTGCGGCACTCGGCCTCGTCCTTCTCCAGCAGTGTCACCCGAAACCCCTGCAGCGGTGTGGAAAACGAAGAAAGCGGCACGGTACAGATGCCGGTAGTTGCCAGAATCTGGTAAACGAAGCGCTTGTCGGGAGAAACTCCCGGCTGATTGATCAGCCCCTCCACAAGCTCCCGGACCTCCGGGTTGGCGATCGGGATTGACTGCCGGTTATTCAGCAAACCGTCCTTGAATGCCACTGCCATGTAAAAGGCGCCGTTGGTGCGATTCACCTGCAGGGCCGGGACCTTGCTGAGACAGTCATAGGTGATGTTGCTCATCCGTTCGTAGCTGGCAATTCGCTGCGCCAGATAGGCGGAATATTCCGGATGACGGACAATTTCAGGGATGACCGTCTGCGGCAACGTCGTGGAGCAGACTTCATTCATCTTCCCGGTGAGTATCAGGTTGATATATTTCCGGAAACGCTCGTCATTCTGGCCGTTGTACACTTCTATCCAGCCGCAGCGGGATCCGGGCCAGGGGAACTCTTTGGAGATGCCCTTCAATGAAATGGCGGGAACATCCCCGATGACGTCACTGATCGGCACGGTACTCTGGCCGTTATAAACGATATTGATGTACACCTCATCGGCGATGATGAACAGGTCGTATTCACGAGCCACCGCGACAATTTCCACCAGCATTTCCCTGGTGTAGACCATGCCGGTCGGATTATCCGGGTTGATCAGCATGATCGCGCAAATATTCGGATTGTAGCGGGCATGATTGCGCAGATCATCCATGTCAGGGTACCAGTTGTTTTCCGGTTTGAGACAGTACAGCGATGGAGCCGAGTGGGCATGGCCGATTTCACCCAGCGTATGGGTTGTGTAGGATGGCGACGGCATGAGCACCCGCGCCTCAGGCCGCAGAGAACCGTAAATTTTAGCGATGGCGTCCCCGAGGCCGTTGAAGAAGATGATATCATCAGGGGTGATCCGGGCCCCGCCGCGACTGTTGGTGGTTTCGCAGATGAATTCACGGGTTTCGAGTACCCCCCGGGTATGGCAATAGCCCCAGGTGCGGTTGTCCATGGCGGCCTTCGCGACTATTTCCTTCATCCAGACCGGAATAACCTCGCCCTTGACAATCGGGTCGCCTATGTTTTCCCAGTTGATCTTGACACCATGTTTCTGAAGCTTCTCTGCTACATTGACGATATTTCTGATTTCATACGTCAACTCGCCTGTTCCCGGCGGCACCAGCTCAATTCTCATTCCACACCTCACAAAGACGCGTATTTAAACAAAAACACCGGATTTCTTCACGAATCTATTTTTTCCCGAAACCAATAACCAGGCGGCCATCATCATCACGCCAGCGTACCCAGCCGATCTGCGTTTGTTCGGTCAGCACCATGCACCAGGCGTTCTCCAGTTTCAACACCTTGAACACCTGCTTTGGCGTCAGCGTGGCGAGCAGTCTCCCGCCCGGCTGCTGCTGCAGCTGGTAATACTGAGGCTGCAGACCGGGAAGCATGCGGCCGGTCTGCAGCCTCAGGTACTGTTCCCACGATTGAAAGCGCCCTTTGTTCTGAGGATCGATCCAGGCTTCCCGTCCGGCATCATCGTAATACACCCGCAACCAGCCGCCTTTGCGGGCGGAAACGACCAGCGGAGGGTATTCCTCCTGCTGACCGAAAATCCAGTCATTTCCGGACAACCTGGTGGTGACCAGCATGTCAATCCGCGAAAGGCCCGGTTCCTCGTACATCGGCACCTGCAGACCAGGGAGTGGGCCATCGGCCGAGCGCGAAAAAACGACCAGCCCAATCCCTGTATACGGCCGCATTCGGGGTGGGGCCGCGGCATACGCGGCTGAACAGGTCGTGCCCAGCACAAATAGTGTCAGAATAATGAAAGAGCGGCGGCCGAACACTTCAATCAAACAGACTCCGCAGCTGCAGGAGATAGTCCTGGACCTGCGGATCGCCTTCTTCGGGAGCCCACGCGGCCTTTTCGTCTTCATTCAGCTGACGGTAAGGCCCCGCCTTGGTTTCATAAACCAGGGTGTCCGGTTCCAGGGCAAGTACGGAATGATACACTCCATGGGGAATATCGGCGGCAAGGTTACCGCCGGCGTGGGAAAGGGTCGCCGTCTCGGCAACCGCTCCGCTATCCGCAAAGATAACTATTCCCAGTCTGCCGCTCATCAGGATAAATGCTTCATCTTTCTCAGGGTCGAGGTGGCGATGGGGCCTGATATACGAACCCGGCTCAATCGCGTTGAGCAGACGGTGGCAACGGGATTCATCAGACGAATGAAGGTTGTAGTTCATGCGCAGCCTCGGGCCCTGCCTGGCCTCGGCTGACACCTGAGTCAACAACTGACGGGTGATGATCTTCACCTAGCGATCAACCAGGGCGAGCATATTGCCGTCGAAGTCCTGTACAACCGCCATCTTCCCCCACGGACTGGATTCGAGCGGCTCCACAAAATGAACACCGCCGTTTTTAAGGGTTTCGCAGACCGCGGCAATATTTTCCATTTTGAGGGTGATGCCGGTGTGCCTTCCCACCAGAGTGCGGGCATCTTCATGCAACGCCAGTGAAACACCGAGCGTTGTGACGGCGCCGGGGAAAAACTCGATCAGCATCTCGCTCTGGCCGGCAACCGGCAGGCCGAGAAGATCAACGTAGAATGATTTTGCCTTGACAAGATCGGTGACAAAGATCACGAAGTTTTTCAGTGAAACGGACATGGAAACCTCTTGTAACTACTATTACTGTTGCGACAGGCGATGGACGCATTCCACCATGAAGCGGGCGTTTTCGGGAGGAACCGTCGGCAGGATGCCGTGCCCAAGGTTGAAGATGTGCCCGGGGCGGCCGGCGTTTTCATCCAGCACCCGCTTGACTTCGCGTTCGATGATTTCCCGTGTTGCGTACAGCACGGTCGGGTCAAGATTGCCCTGCACCGCCATCTGCGGACCGACAAGATCCCGCGCCGCGCCAAGATTCACGTGCCAGTCAAGGCCCATGACGTCGCCGCCCGCTTTCTTGACGGTATCCAGCATCGCTCCGGACCCTTTGACAAAGTGGATGACCGGGGTTTCCATGCGGTTCAGCCCGTTGATCAGCCTGACGGTATACGGCAGCACATAGCGTTCGTAATCGGCGGGAGAGAGTATGCCTCCCCAGGTATCGAATATCTGGATACACTGCGCGCCGGCAGCAATCTGGGCGTTCAGGTATTCCATGCTCATGGTAGTGATTTTATCCATCAGCGCGGCATACACTTCGGGCGCGGCGTACATCATCCGCTTGATCTGGGCAAAATCCTTGGAACCTTTGCCTTCGACCATGTAACAGGCCAGCGTAAACGGTGCGCCGCCGAAACCGATCAACGGCACTTTACCGGCCAGTTCCCGGCGCAGTATTTTAATAGTTTCCAGAACATAAGGGACGTCCTGTTCCATCTGCGGGATGCGCAATTTCTCCACATCGGCCATGGAACGGATCGGGCTTTCAAATACCGGACCCGGAACAAAATCAAGCTTCATCCCCATCGGCTCAACCGGCGTCAGGATGTCGGAGAACATGATTGCGGCATCTACCCCGAGATAATCGACCGGCTGAATGGTGACTTCGGCGGCCAGTTCGGGGGTTTTACACAATTCGAGAAAAGTGCATTTGGAGCGGACTGCCATATACTCCGGCAGATAGCGGCCGGCCTGGCGCATCAGCCACACGGGAGTTCGGTCCACCGGCTTGCCCCAACAGGCATCAAGAAATCTCATATTCATTCATTTCTCCTCAATAACGCCCAATGGCGCGGGAATTGGCACAATTAAGCGTGGCATTCTAATTTTAAACGGCTTGAGATGTCAAATTATTTGAGACAGGCGGCACCGGAGGCAGCGTCAGCGCCAACTCTATGGCCGCTGACGCGGACAGAGAATAATCATCAGCTTGTTGGGGGCACTGCCGGCTGTCGGCTTTGCAAATCCGGACCCGGCAACCTTTTCGGCAACCGGCGGGCTACCGTTCGAGACGGCCGCCGCCTCCAGCAGGCGGAATCCACGCGTTGAACAATTCAGTTCAAGATGCTGTGTAACGTAGTTTTCAGGTCCGCTGTCGGCCCTAGCGGACGGGGACTCTTCGCGGCGCACCCAGACACGGACAACCGCAGGAGATGGCTGTACGACGCTCCGCCGGTCATAATACTGCCGCGAGGAAAGCGGGACCCACTGAATACCGCGCTTCTCTATCGCCTTGATATCCCAGATTCGCGCACAGGCGGAAGCGTTTCCCCCTTGGCATGCCGCTGCAAAGTCATCGCTCGCCTGTCGATACTGTTCGAAATTGAAGTATGCTTCGCCCCGCTGATAGCGAAGCGTCGCCACAAGACGCCCGGCATCGGCCGAGCCGACTTTTTGCGCTGCTCCCTTTTTCGTTTTTCTATCGGCGTTCGGACGATACCGTTCAATAGCCTGGTCAAAAAGGGTTATGGCTTCCTTGAAATCACGGTCGGCCAGGGTGGTGTCATGCAGTATCCGGTGGTATTTTCCCCGCTCGGCAAAGCCGATGCCCTCATCCGGCAACAATTCAATCGCCTTGTCCACCTCACGAATTGCTCCTTCATAATCATCAACAAAAGCCCGGTCATATGAAGCGAGCAGATGCTTTGAATACTTTTTGAACTGAAGGCGATATTCGTCCAGCGGCTCGATCGGAACCTCCAGATTGTACGCTGCAAAGGCTTGACTACAGCCGACGAGCGAGAGGAGTACCATAAAGACGGCTGTCTGTACCCGCATCTTTTTCATGCCGATTCAACCAAGAACTTTCTTTTTCCGTAGACAACCCTGTCGCCGGGATACAACTTGCGACCACGGCGGTATTCCACTTCACCATTTACCGAAATGTACCCCTCCGCGATCATGGCCTTTGCCTCGCCACCGGATGAAACCGCATTTTCCGCCTTTAGAAAACTGTCCAGCTTGATGTACGGAGTTGTAATCTGCATCTGTATCTGTTCTCCCTGTTGACCGCTCCGCGTGGATTCAATTCACCAGTTAACGCCCGCCGCAGGTTTTTCCGTCAAAAAAGGCGGTTGGCATATGAATAGCCAACCGCCGGTATCTACTGTATGGCGGAAGAGGTGAGATTCGAACTCACGGAGCTGTTACACTCGGCGGTTTTCAAGACCGCTGCCTTAAACCACTCGGCCACCCTTCCGTTGTCATGCATCATGGACTTATAGCACAGCTGTTTCCGATTTTCAAATGGTAACCGTTGCAGGGAATACATTGCATGGCATTTACTGCTGATTTGTATCAAGCTGTTTCTCATTCCGTATCGATTGCAGCGAATCTTCAACCGATTTCCTCCAGAGGCCGTCCTTGAAAAGCGTCCGCAAGTTTCCAAGGGTAAGCCGCTCCGTCAGATAGATTGCTTTGCTGTTTTTGAAATCCCTCTCCTCGAATTTGCGCTGCAGCTCATCCAGCTCCTTGCCGTAATAGCAGGTGACGTTCTTTCCCTTCTTGTACCTCGTACTGAACAGAAGGTGCAGGTCGAGGAAAAAATTGCTGTTGCCTACACGCAAATGGCTGGTCTGAAGGCGCTCCATATTCTCGCTTTTAAGCACCATGCCGAGCTGACGGGAAAGATCGCCGATCACGTCGTACAACTCTTCGATGTAAACCTGCTGCTTTTCGTAATGCCGCTGGTACCAGTCGAGCTTGTCCTGCTGCTGCTTTATCTTGGCTTCAGCCTCTTCAAGCAACAGCGCGTTCTTTTTGCCAAACATACGTCCCCTCGCAGCGTCGGCTTTTACGACGGATGGATACTACCGTTGCGTATCAGTTCAAGGCCGCCCATATATGGCTGCAACACTGACGGAACACGCACAGAACCATCCTCCTGCTGATAATTTTCCAGGATCGCCACCAGCGTACGCCCCACTGCCAGACCGGAGCCGTTCAGGGTATGGACAAATTCAGGTTTCCCCTTTTCGTCCTCGCGGAAGCGGATCGATGCCCGGCGCGCCTGGAAGTCACCGAAATTGCTGCAGGATGAAATCTCGCGATAACAGCTCTGTCCCGGCAGCCAGACTTCAAGATCGTAGGTTTTGGCCGACGAGAAGCCGATGTCGCCGCTGCAGAGTGACATGACACGATAGGGGAGCTCCAGCAGCTGCAGCACCTTTTCGGCATGACCGGTCAATGCTTCCAGCGCGGCATCCGATTCCGACGGGTGGACAAATTTCACCAGCTCCACCTTGTTGAACTGGTGCTGACGGATCAGACCGCGGGTATCTTTGCCGTAGGAACCGGCCTCGCGCCTGAAGCAAGGCGTATAGGCACAATAACTGATCGGCAGATCGCTCTTTTTCAGGATCTCGCCACGATGGATATTGGTTACCGGAACTTCGGCGGTGGGTATCAGGAAAAATTCGGGATCGACGAGTTTGAAAAGGTCATCTTCGAACTTGGGGAGCTGTCCGGTTCCCTGCATAGATTCACGATTGACCATGAAAGGGGTAAGAACCTCCTGATAGCCATGCCGGTCGGTGTGCAGATCGAGCATCAGATTGATCAGGGCCCGTTCCATGCGGGCACCGGCGCCGCGATAGAGAGTAAAACGAGCGCCGGCGATCTTGGCGCCACGCTCAAAATCGAGTATGCCGAGAGCTTCACCGAGGTCCCAGTGCGGCTTGGCGTTAAACGGGAGTGCCTTCGGCTCTCCCCACGACCTGACAGGAACATTGTCAATTTCGGACCGCCCGAGCGGGGTCGTGACATGCGGCAGGTTGGGTACCGTCAACAGGAAAGAGTTAAGCTGATCATCAACCTGGCCCAGATCCTCGTCCAGCCCCTTTATTTTCCGGGAAACCTCGCGCATCTCCAGGATCTTGTCCTGTACCAGGCTTTTGTCCTTGGTACGACCGATCTCGTCCGAGACCGAATTGCGCAGCGCCTTGAGCGTTTCTCCCTCTTTCAGCAGCGCACGCCGCCGTTCATCCAGCCCACGAAAGCCGTCCAGACAGGATTCACCCCCACGCGTACGGAGACGCCGCTCGGTTTCATCAAGATTTTCACGGATGTATTTCATGTCAAGCATCGGGAAACACCTTTATTTTTCAGTAGTAAGCGTGTATTTATTAGCACTTGCGCCGTTACACGTCAATGCAAAAGAGCCCGATGAAATCAATCACTGCCCGCATACCGAGACTTTACTGACATGAAAATACTTCTTGCAACCCTGCACGCCAAATATTCGCACGCTTCGCTGGCCCTCCCGAGCCTGGCCGTATACTGCAGGGATATCCCGGGAGTCGGGATCACGATCCGCGAATGGACCGTCAACGAGCCGCGCGAGCACATTCTGAGACTGGTCATGGCCGAACGTGCAGATCTGATCGCATTTTCCTGTTATATCTGGAACATAGAACAGACCCTGCGGATTGTATCCGACATCAGGAAGATCTCCCCGCATACCCGCATCGTTCTGGGGGGGCCGGAAGTTTCTTTCGGCATATTCGATCTGATGCTGAGCAACCCGGCGATTGACTTTGTGATAAAGGGGGAGGGGGAAGAGACCTTCCGGCATCTGCTTGTTTTACTGAAGCGGGAGAGGACCGGCCCGACGCCGGAGAGTCTTGCGGAGATCGACAACCTGTTTTTCCGGGACGGCAGTGACACGGCATCAGGCCCCCTCAGCAGAAAAAACCTGGAGCTTGACAGGATTCCTTCGCCGTTTGAAACCGGCCTTGTAGACCTCTCAAAGCCGCTGATCTACTACGAAACCTCCCGCGGCTGTCCCTTCTCCTGCGCGTTCTGCCTTTCTTCGACTGAGGGGAGGGTACGCTCATTCAGCCTGGAGAGGATAAAAAACGATCTCCTGTTCCTGATGAACAGCAATGTATCTCAGATCAAGCTGGTAGACCGCACTTTCAATTACGATGCCGGACGTGCGGACCGGATCTGGTCGTTCATCCTGGAACATAACCGCAGCAGCCACTTTCACTTTGAAATCGCCGCTGATCTTCTGACGGACGAAAATCTGCGGACACTATCACGGGTTCCGAAGGACACCTTCCGCTTTGAAATCGGCGTCCAGTCGTCGTCGGCAGCAACGCTTGAACAGGTCGGGCGGACAGCCGACCTGTCGCGGATTTTCGCCAATGTTGGGCGGCTCGGCACCGAAACCACGGTTGACTTGCACCTCGATCTGGTGGCCGGTCTGCCGGGTGAGGATTACGCCGGTTTTTTGGGTTCTCTGCAAGCTGTTGCAGACTTGAAGCCGGATATGATCCAGATCGAACCGCTCAAAATACTCAAAGGCGCTCCGATGCGTGCAATCGCCGACCGCGAAGGATATGCCTACTCCGACTCCCCACCCTACAAGATTCTCCGTAACCCGTGGCTTTCCTACGAAGAAATCTGTCGGGTCGAAACGATCGGTCGCCTGCTGGACCTGTTCAACAAGCATGGCCGGTTCGCGGCGGCGTTCACTGTTCTGGAGCAATTCAGCCACTTCTCCGGAATTCTTGACCGGATGGCGCAGCTGGCGGGAAATGAAAAACTCTCCGGCCTCTCCTGCCGCAGGGTTTACGAACTTTTTGCGCGACTGGCGGAACCGCTGCTCCCCGAGTCGGACCGTCCCCTGCTGTTCGATGCGCTTTTCTTCGACTACTGCCTTCGCGAGATGCCGCTGATGGGCAAGCTCCCCGGCTTTATCGCCGCACAGCAGCACAACTGCTCCTTCCCCCACCTCCGGGATCTCCCCGAACACCTGGAACTCCCTCCCGGCAGCAGGATTAGATCGTTCCGCTTCCAGTTCATATGTGATCACCGCACTGGACAGGAAAGCACAGCCCCGGCATTGCTTACGTTTGTTTACGCCTCGGGAGAAGGCCGCGGCCTGAAGGTACTGGTGTCTTCCGCCGACAGCAGGGCAAGCGCATAGCGGGTGCCGTGGCGCGTCGGTTCAGAAGGCACAGGATTCATCATGCCACCGGGTCGGCTCCATGGTCACCTGCCGCCCAAGTTCAGCCAGCAGTCCGTCCATGTCGTCAACGAAGCCGGGCATGATGGCGATGCGTATGATGCCGGCCTTGTTGTCAACGGTGCTCATGACATTCATCCCCTCGTACGCCTCCAGAATGAACTTGAGAAAAACCATGTCGCGGTGGGCGACTTTGAAATAGCGGCAGATCATGGCTTCATTTTTATGTACTACTACGTTTTCGACCATACAGTTTCCATTCTTCATAGTTTTAGCGCTGCGGAGTGTAGCAGTTTTGAATCCCGGGTAAAACAGCAAAGTGTCGAGCACCCACAAGATATCTTGACAGCGGATTCAGGGGGAGTATAACTGTCCGACAAGCAGCCGAGATCCGTTTCAAAACGGATGCGGGGGAACCAGTCAACTGGGGCGCATTCCGGCACAGAAGCCGGATAGGGAACTTCCAATCCCGAGCCCGTCAGCTAACCTCGTAGGCAGATGGAAGGGCGCGACAGCGGACATTGGCCGCCGGTTTATGCCGGCGGTTTTCGTTTTGCGGCTGTCAGCCCTGCACTCACCGTGCGGGAGGCATAACTATATGAAGCAAACGGAAACAGATTCCTACTGGGGCGGCATCATCAAGGCCCTGGGACTGGTGTTCGGGGACATCGGCACCAGCCCGATCTACACGCTCACCGTCATCGTCACCCTCACCAAGCCTTCCCAGGAAAGCATTTACGGCATCATTTCCCTGATCGTCTGGACGCTGGTGATTCTGGTAATGGTCGAATACGCCTGGCTGGCCATGAGCCTGGGGCGCAAGGGGGAAGGCGGCACCATCGTCCTGCGCGAAATCCTGGTCAGGATGATCAAACCGGGGCGGACATTGGCGTTCGTCACCTTTCTATCCTACGTCGGCATCTGCCTGCTGATCGGCGACGGCGTCATCACCCCGGCCATCTCCATCCTCTCTGCCGTGGAGGGAATTGAGTTGATACCGGGACTGGAACACACCCCGCAAAACATCCTGATCCTGATCGCCGCTGTCATCGCGATCGGGCTTTTCATCATCCAGAGCAAGGGGACGGACAAGGTTGCCCGCGCTTTCGGCCCGCTCATGGTGGTCTGGTTCATTGCCCTGACCCTCTCCGGTATCTTCTCGGTGGTCGACCACCCGGTTGTTCTCAAGTCGCTGAGCCCCTGGTATGCCGCGCGGTTCCTCTACGAAAACGGTCTGGCCGGCTTCTTCGTTCTCTCCGAGGTAATACTCTGCGCCACCGGCGGCGAGGCGCTTTATGCCGACATGGGGCACCTGGGGCGCAAGCCGATCGTCCGCGCCTGGTACTTCGTCTTCGCGGCGCTGGTGATCAACTACCTGGGACAGGGTGCCTACATCATCACCCACCCCGATGCCAAAAACATCCTGTTCGGGATGGTGCGCCATGAAGCGGTCATCCTCTACATCCCGTTCCTGATACTGACGGTCATCGCGACGATCATCGCGTCGCAGGCTCTGATCAGCGGGGTATTTTCCATAGTCTACCAGGGGATTACCACCCGCATTCTGCCGCTGTTGAAGGTTGACTACACCTCCACCCACATGAAATCCCAGATCTATATCAGTTCGATCAACTGGGCTCTGCTGGCAGCTGTAATCGTGATCATGCTGGTTTTCAAGAAGTCCGAGAATCTGGCGGCTGCCTACGGACTGGCGGTTACCGGCACCATGACCATTACCGGCGTCATGATGACGATGATCTTTGCCCGGACGACCAGGAAATGGAAGGTACCGATCGCGCTGCTGGTAACCCTGGCGGATCTCGCTTTTCTGCTCGCCAATCTGAGTAAATTCCCCCATGGCGGCTACTGGTCTATTATTCTGGCAGCGGTGCCGTTCATCACCATCATCGTCTGGACCAAGGGACAGAGAGCCCTCTACCGGGCACTCAGACCGCTTGACTTCGACACCTTCGAAATGGCCTACAGCCAGATTTACGCCAAAGAGAAAAACATCCCCGGCACCGGCCTGTTCTTCGTCAAGGAGTGGAGCGTCATCCCCCCCTACCTGGTACACTGCATCATCCGCAGCAACATCATCTACGAACGCAACGTACTGATATCCATCGTCCGCACCGACGAACCGTACGGCCTGGAAGCCGATCTGCAAATCGGTCTGGCGAAAGGTCTGGACGCAATCGAAATCAGAGTCGGCTACATGGAGATCTTGGATATAGAAGAGATTCTCAAGAAAAACGGCATTATGGAAAAGGTTATATTCTACGGGATCGAGGACATTGAAACCAGCAACATCGCCTGGAAGCTGTTCTCCACCATCAAGCGCCAGACTCCCAACTTCGTACAGTTCAACAAACTGCCGGCCGCCAAACTTCAGGGAGTGGTAACACGGGTGGAGATGTAGGTCTCGCATGAACGATGGTGACAAATTCCAGCGGAATAGTGTATAAAGCGTGAGCGGCAGAAATGCCGCTCTTTTTTTACATTCTCCTAGCTACTGCAGCAGACCCGGGGTTTCATGATCCACAAAAACGAAGATTCATTCTGGGGCGGTATCGTCAAGGCCCTGGGCCTGGTGTTCGGCGATATCGGCACCAGCCCGATCTATACCCTGACGGTGGTTTTCGCCATGACCAAACCGACTGTGGCCAATGTCTACGGAATCCTGTCGCTGATCTTCTGGACCATGACCATACTGGTGACGGCCGAGTATGCCTGGCTGGCCATGAGCCTGGGGAGAAAGGGACAGGGAGGGGAAATCGTCCTCAGGGAAATCATCATCAAGCTCTTCAAGAAGGGCAGAATCCTCGCATTTGCCGGATTCCTCTCATTTCTGGGTGTTTCGCTGCTGCTGGGCGACGGCGTCATCACCCCGGCCATTTCCATCCTCTCGGCGGTGGAAGGGTTGCTGCTGATCCCTTCGCTGGCCGGCACCAAACAGTCGGTTCTGGTTCTGATCGCCGCTCTGATCGCGTTTACCCTGTTCTTCTTCCAGTCTCGCGGAACCGACAGGATGGCAGGCATCTTCGGGCCGGTCATGGTAGTTTATTTCGGCGCCCTGCTGATCTCGGGTCTGGTCTCCATTTCCGGCACACCCGGCATCGTCTCTGCGGTCAACCCGTGGCACGCGGTGGAGTTTTTCCGCCAGAACGGCTTTGCCGGCTACATCGTGCTCTCCGAGGTAATCCTCTGTTCCACCGGCGGCGAAGCGCTCTATGCCGATATGGGGCATCTGGGCAAGAAACCGATCATCAGGGCCTGGTATTTTGTCTTCGCAGCGCTCTACCTCAACTACCTCGGCCAGGGGGCCTTCATCCTCCGTAACCCCGAGGCCAAGAACATCCTCTTCGCCATGCTCCAGAGCCAGTCCCCCATGCTCTACATCCCCTTCCTTCTGCTGACGATCATGGCCACCATTATCGCTTCCCAGTCCATCATCAGCGGCGTATTCTCCATCGTATACCAGGGGATAACCACCCGCCTGATGCCGCTGTTCAAGGTCGATTACACCTCCAGCCAGATCCAGTCGCAGATCTATATCGGCGCGGTCAACTGGACCTTGATGGTGGCGGTAATTTTCGTCATGTTCTTCTTCCAGAAATCCGGCAATCTGGCGGCAGCCTACGGCATGGCTGTGACCGGTTCCATGACCATTACCGCCCTCATGATGATCATGGTCTTCTCCAAAACAACCAAAAAGTGGAAGGTGCCGGTCGTAGTCGTCATCGCCCTGATCGATATCGTCTACTTCACTTCGACCTTCTCCAAGTTTCCCCACGGCGCGTACTGGTCTCTCATTCTGGCTTCGATCCCGTTTGCAACCATTTTGCTCTGGACCAACGGGCAGCGGGCGCTCTATCGGGCCCTGCGTCCGCTGGAGATGGACATCTTCATGCTCTCCTACGAGCAGATCTACGACAAGGGGAAAAACATCCCCGGCACGGCGCTCTTCTTTCTCAAAGGGCTGGATGTGATCCCCCCGTACATCGTGCACTGCGTGATCCGTTCAAACATCATCTACGAGCGGAATATTTTCATCTCCATCGTCCGTACCGACGAGCCGTTCGACGTGGTCTGCCATCATAAAAGGGATGTCGGCTCCGGGCTGGAGTTTTTCGAGGTCAATGCCGGCTACATGGAGGTGCTTGACATCGAAAGGCTGCTTGCGACCAACGGCATCAAAGAGAAAGTTATATTCTACGGCATTGAAGACATAGAAACACGTAATCCGGTCTGGAAGGTTTTTTCATTAATCAAGAAACTGACCCCCAACTTCGTGCAGTTCAACAAGCTGCCAGCCGCCAAGCTGCAGGGGGTCGTTACCCGGGTGGAGATGTAAGAAAGAAACGCCCCTGCCGCGTACCGCGCCGCTCCATCTCGGCATCGATCAGGTTTAGAATCTCGAATTTTTTCAGCGACCAGAGCGGCGCTATCAGGTTATCATGCCCACCATCACCGGTCAGGCGATGAATCAGAATACGCGGATCAAGAAGCTCCAGGAAATCACACACTAGCCCCGCATACTCGTCCCGCTCCAGCACCTTCACCTCGCCGCGGCCGTACATCTCGGCCAGAACCGTACTCTTCATGACATGCAACAGGTGAAGTTTGACGCCATCCACGCCGAGTCGGTTCAGCTCATCCGCCATGGCCAGCATCTCATCTCGCGTTTCGCCCGGCACTCCGAGAATGATGTGAACACAAACGCGCAAGCCCCGTGATTTGGCTCTCCGGACAGCGTCTGCAGTGCAGCTGTGGTCATGGCGCCGATTAATCAATTCCAGGCTTTTCCCGTGCATGGACTGCATTCCCAGTTCCAGCCAGAGATAGGTTTGCTGTGAAAGTTCCCGGAGACAATCAAGGACGTCATCCGGGAGGCAATCGGGGCGGGTGGCGATAATCAAACCGGTCACGTCGGAGACGGAGAGCGCTTCGGAGAACAGCTCACGCAAACGGTCGACCGGTGCATAGGTATTGGAATACGCCTGGAAATAGGCGATGAACCTGCAGGCACGGTACTTGCGACGCATGACTTCCTTGCCGTCTTCGAGTTGACCTGAGATCGAGAGCTCGCGACTGATGCCGTACGAACCGGAACCGTTCCCGCCGCAAAATATGCAGCCGTCACTGTCCAGAGAACCATCACGGTTAGGACAGCTGAACCCCGCATCTACCGAGATGCGCTGGACCTTGCAGCCGAAGATCCGTTTGAGCTCTTCAGAGAACGTGTTGTAGCGTTTGGACTGATTCATCTTCAGCCGGACAGCGTCGATGAAGATTTCTTCTCTACCCGCTCAACCCAGCACTGCTCTGTCGAAAGGACTCGCAGAAACTCGCCGGCGAAGAGGAGTTTGGGCAGCGGCAGCGGCACGCTGATGAAATCCTTGCCCCGTCCCACCGTCAGTGCGTAGCCGCTCTTGCCGCCGCGCTCCCATTTTTCTACGGAGAGCGTCGTCACCGTTTCCTCTCCCTGCCCCGCTGCCATGAATTTGTGCGGACTCAGCTTTTCCTTGCAAGGCACGGAAGAAACCGCAACCTGAGGTATCAGCTGCGACAACCCGAAAGCCTCGTCAGGTTCGCAGATGAAACGGATCTGTGTGACGTCGTCCGGCTTCGTTTTCGGTGTCAGCTTGAAAAAACGGAGGTGAATCCTGCCGCTCCGCTCGATCCCCCCTCCAGGCTCTTCACTCGTCCTTATCGCCGCGCGGATTTCGACGCCGCTGGATTGGGAAAAGATCTCGTAACAGCGATACCGTTTCAGTTCGTCCGCCTGAGTCATACCTTTCTCCTTGTAGGGGAATTACTACGTGCCGTTTGTAGCAAAACTGCGGAATAATTTCCATACAAACAAAAAGAGCGGCATCGCTGCCGCTCTTCAATGTAACCGGTTATTAGGTGATGCCATTATTTACGGACGGCTTTACCTGCTACCTGCATGCGAATAACCGCGCGCTCAAGGGCAGCTTCATATATTTTGTGCTGTTTGTCTTCGGAGGTCAGTTTTTTCAGAGCTTCCTCGGCGCGGCCGAGGGCGGCTTTGGCCCGCTCAACATCGATTTCCGAAGCGGTCTCGGCTGTTTCCACCAGTACGATAATCTTGTCGTCACGTACTTCGAAATAGCCCCAGTTGAGCGACATATGCTCTGCAACACCGTTGTTCTTGTAGACAAGTTCGCCGATCTTGAGCGAGGTCAGGAAAGGTGCATGGCCGGGCAAAATGCCGAACTCACCGAGTTTGCCGGTTGCGGTTACTTCCTCAACCTCGGTCTCTACGACTTTTTTGTAGGGAGTGACTATTTCAAGCATCATCTTTTCAGCCATATTATATTCCTTGTAGGGGCGGACGGCGTCCGCCCTGGTTTGGGCGCATGCAATGCGCCCCTACACGATAAATTAAATTGCAGCCAGTTTGGCAGCCTTTTCAATTGCCTCTTCGATCGAGCCGACCATGTAGAAAGCCTGCTCCGGCATACTGTCATGCTTGCCGGCCACGATTTCCTGGAAACCCTTGATGGTGTCCTTCAGTTCGACGTATTTTCCCGGGGAACCGGTAAAGGCTTCCGCTACGAAGAACGGCTGGGAAAGGAAGCGCTGGATCTTGCGGGCACGGGCAACGACCAGCTTGTCCTCCTCGGAAAGTTCGTCCATGCCAAGGATGGCGATGATGTCCTGAAGATCCTTGTACTTCTGCAGAACGTACTGAACTGAACGGGCGACGGCATAGTGCTCCTCGCCGATAACCTGTGGATCAAGAATACGGGAGGTGGAATCGAGCGGGTCAACGGCCGGGTAGATGCCGAGCTCGGCGATCTGCCGGGAGAGAACCGTGGTCGCATCCAGGTGGGCAAAGGCTGTTGCCGGAGCCGGGTCGGTCAAATCGTCGGCAGGCACGTAGATGGCCTGAACCGAGGTAATGGAGCCCTTGTTCGTGGAGGTAATGCGCTCCTGCAGCTCACCCATTTCAGTCGCCAGCGTCGGCTGGTAACCGACGGCGGAGGGGATACGGCCCAGAAGCGCCGAAACCTCGGAACCCGCCTGGGTAAAGCGGAAGATGTTGTCGATGAAGAGCAGTACGTCCAGTCCTTCTTCGTCGCGGAAATATTCGGCGACGGAGAGAGCGGTCAGCGCAACACGGGCACGGGCTCCGGGAGGCTCGTTCATCTGGCCGTAGACCAGGGCGGTTTTTTCCAGAACGCCGGTTTCCTTCATCTCCATCCAGAGGTCGTTCCCTTCACGGGTACGCTCGCCGACGCCGGCGAAAACAGAGTAGCCGCCATGCTGACGGGCGATGTTGTTGATCAGTTCCATAATCAGAACGGTCTTGCCGACGCCGGCGCCGCCGAACAGGCCGATCTTGCCGCCGCGGGCATACGGTGCAAGCAGGTCAACGACCTTGATGCCGGTCGTGAAAGCTTCAACCTTGGTTGACTGGCTCTCGAAAGAAGGCGCCTCGCGGTGGATGGCGTACTCTTTTTCATTACCGATCGGCCCCATTTCGTCAACAGGCTCGCCGATGACGTTCATGATGCGGCCGAGGGTTTTGGCGCCAACCGGGGCACAGATCTGCTTGCCGGTGTTGATGACGACCTGGCCGCGCTTGAGGCCGTCTGTGGAGTCCATGGCGATCGTACGGACCGAGTTCTCACCGAGATGCTGGGCAACTTCCAGTACCAGATTGTTTTCACGGTCATCAATGGCCGGATTTGTCACGCGCAGTGCGTGGTAGATCTCCGGCAGAAAGCCGGGCTCAAATTCGACGTCGATAACTGCGCCGATGACCTGCGAAATTTTACCTGTGTTCTGACTCATGGAACGGTGTCCTCCTGCGGCCGTGCGGCCTCATATAGTGTTACGTATGTTGAATTATCCTTTAATCGATTCAGAGCCGGAGATGATTTCCATCAACTCCGTGGTAATGGCGGCCTGACGCGCCCGGTTGTACTGCAGGGTCAGCTTGCCGATCATTTCGTTCGCGTTCTTTGATGCACTGTCCATCGCCGTCATACGCGCGCCGTGTTCGCCCGCCACCGTTTCCAGCATGGCCTTGAATATCTGCACTTCAATGTTTTTAGGCAGGATCTCCGCCAGCAGTTCACCGACAGACGGTTCATAGATGAACTCGACAGGAGTTTCATCAGAGACGCCTTTTTCTTCAGGCTCGACCGGCAGCATCTGCTGGAAGGTTATGTCCTGGGTCATGACGGTGCGGAACGAGTTGAAAAGCAGCTCGACCTGATCATACTCACCCGCCACAAACCCATCGACAACTTCCTGTGCCAGCATGACGGCGGTCTGATAATTTGGTTTTGCCAGAACATTGGAAAAGTTCTTGTACACAGTATAGCGGCTCTTGAGAAACTCGTACCCTTTACGGCCGACCGTCATGACGCTGATCTGCTCGTAGGAAGACGATTTGTCCTTGATATAGCGGTCAGCGGCCTTGCAGAGGTTGGTATTGAAACCGCCGCACAAACCCCTGTCCGATGTCAAGACTATCAGCAGTAGTTTCTTGGCTTCACGCTTTTCTAGGAGCGGGTGAAGATCACCCTCAAGGTTGGCCGCCAGGCTTTGCAGCACTTCACCCAGCTTTTTTGCATAGGGGCGGGCAGCTACAACGTTTTCCTGGGCACGGCGCAACTTGGCGGCCGAAACCATTTTCATGGCTTTGGTGATCTGGCGAGTATTTTTTACGGATACGATCCGTTTTTTAATGCTTTTAAGGCTTGCCATATCTCAAACCGTCCTTGTTTACGCGGTAAATTCCTTCTTGAACTGTCCCATCGCGGCAATGATTCTGCCTTTCATATCGTCGTCAATCGCCTTTTTGTCACGAAGTTCCGTAACCAGTTCGGCATGACGATTATCGAAGAATGAATACATCTCCGTCTCGAACTTTTTCAGAGCGGAAACCGGTAAATCATCCAGGAAGCCGTTGTTGGCGGAAAAGATAATCAGAACCTGCTTTTCGTTCGGTATCGGACGATATTGCGGCTGCTTGAGAATTTCAACCAGACGTACACCGCGCTCAAGCTGCATCTGGGTTGCCTTGTCCAGGTCGGAACCGAACTGGGCAAACGCCGCCATCTCACGGTACTGCGCCAGGTCAAGACGCAGCGTGCCGGCAACCTGCTTCATTGATTTGGTCTGGGCTGAACCGCCGACGCGGGAGACCGAGAGGCCGACGTTGATTGCCGGACGTACGCCGGAGAAGAACAGGTCGGACTCCAGATAAATCTGGCCGTCGGTAATGGAGATGACGTTGGTCGGAATGTAGGCGGAAACGTCGCCGGCCTGGGTCTCGATGATGGGCAGAGCAGTCAGCGACCCGGCGCCGCGGGCATCGGACAACTTGCAGGCACGCTCCAGCAGGCGGCTGTGGAGATAGAAAACGTCGCCCGGATAGGCTTCACGTCCCGGCGGGCGGCGGAGCAACAGGGAAAGCTGACGATAGGCAACGGCCTGCTTGGAAAGGTCGTCATAGATAATCAGGGCATGCTTGCCGCTGTCGCGGAAGAATTCGCCCATGGTAACGCCGGTATAAGGGGCGATGAACTGCAGCGGTGCTGACTCGGAAGCGGTTGCAGCAACAACGATGGTGTAATCCATCGCGCCGTGCTCGGTCAACTTGGAAACAACCTGGGCAACCGTCGAACGCTTCTGGCCGATGGCGACATAGATACAGACCACGTCGCCCCCCTTCTGGTTGATGATCGTATCGATCGCAACGGCGGTCTTGCCGGTCTGGCGGTCGCCGATGATCAGTTCGCGCTGGCCGCGCCCGATCGGAACCATCGAATCAATCGCCTTGAGGCCGGTTGCCATCGGCTGGTGAACCGATTTACGGTCAACAATGCCGGGGGCCTTGATCTCGACCTTGCTGAAGCTGCTGGTATTGATCGCGCCTTTACCGTCGATAGGCTGCCCGATTGCGTTGACAACGCGGCCGATCAATGCATCGCCTACCGGAACCTCGGTAATACGGCCGGTGCGCTTAACGGTGTCGCCTTCCTTGATCTCGGAAAATTCCCCGAGAATGGCGGCGCCGACGTTATCTTCTTCCAGGTTGAGAACCATACCGGTAACGCCGCCGGGAAACTCCAGCAACTCACCGGCCATGGCTCCAGCCAGGCCGTGAATACGGGCAATACCGTCGCCGATGGAGATGATTGTGCCGGTCTCGGACACCTCAACTTCTTTGCCATACTCTTTGATCTGTTTTTTGATGATCTCGCTGATCTCTTCGGCTCTGATTTCCATGGATGCTCCTACCCCTTCTGTAATATATCCTTAATCCGTTTAAGCTGAGTCTTGACACTGTTGTCGTATGCGATGTCGCCTATCTGGGTTACTATGCCGCCCAGCAGGGAGTGGTCAACGACCATCTGCGGCACAACCTTCTTACCGGTCTTTTTTTCCAGAGCACTCCGGATCGCAACTACCTGGCTGTCGTCCAGCGGAAAGGCGGTCGTGATGACCGGGCGGATCACACCGGAGAATTCATCGGCCAGCTTTTCATAGGTCTGGACGATCTGCCCCAGGAAGGCGACGCGGTTTTTATCAACCAGCAGCAGCAGAAAGTTCCCCACCAGTTCGGAACAGGCGGTCTTGCTGGCCAACTCCTTCATGATGTTCTTTTTTTGCTCCTGAGTCAGGGCCGGATCCGCAAACGCGGAGCGCAAATCGCTATTGGCCTTAAAAAGGGAATCAACTATGGAGAGCTCATTACGGAAACGGTCGATCAGACCGCCCTCCGAGCCTAGCTGTACAAGCGCTTTGGCGTATCGTCTCGCAATCGCGTTATTGATCACTGGATCTGTACCACCTTGTCAAGATATTCGCCGACAAATCGGTCGTGGTCGTTCTTCTGGATAGCGCCGGTCAGCTTGCCGGTCGCGATTTCCACCGCAAGCCTGGCCGCTTCGGCACGCAGTTCATTGCGGGCTTTCACAGTTTCCTGCTCGGCGGACAAGGCGGCCTGGACGACAATTTTTTCAGCGGCAATGGTAGCTTCGGCGATAATACGGTTTTTTTCCTGCTCACCTTCGCGAACTATTGCTGCATGAAGCTCATCAATTTCTTTCGATGCCTGATCAAGCCTGACGTTGTATTCGCGCAATTTTGCTTCTGCGGCGTCACGTGCCGTTTCAGCATCTTTCAGGCTTTTTTCGATATCTGCCTGACGGGCAGCAAGCGACCCCTTCACATCCGCCTTCTTAAGCGCCCAGAAGATTATGCCGGCCAGAACGGCGAAGTTGAGTACCCTCCAGCCGAAATCCTTCATCTGGGCACCACTGTCAGGGTGATGGGCCCCACCGCCGCCTTCAGAAGCGAACCCGACAGAAGCGAGGAGGACGATGGCCGAAACGTAGGCCAGCGTGACAACTATTTTTTTGGAGCGATCCGATACGATACTCATAACTACAGGCTCCTCCCGAGGATTTTCTCGCAGATATCACCTGATAAAACCTCGGCCTGTTTTTTCAACAGTTCTCGCGCTTCACCAGCTTCTTTGGCAATCCTGTCGCGTATAGAAGCCAGTGAGTCGGAAGCCTGCTTGCGTGCTTTCTCCAGCAGGAGTGCCTCCTCCGCCTGTGCACCTTTCAACGCTTCGGCTCGACGGGTGCCCGCCTCCGCCTTGGCCTCATGCAGTCGGGCTTCATACTGAGTCATCTTGCTCTGCACTTCCGCATCTACTGAAACGGTCTTTTCGCGGGCCGAGTCGATCACCTGACGGCGGTCGGCCAGAACCTTGCGGATCGGCTTGTACAGAAATACGTTGAGAACAAGAATAAGAATGCCGAAGTTGACCAGCTGGATTACGAATGACAAATTTAATTCAATCACGACCTACCCCTTGAGGCATCCTTAGTTGTATACTGTATCCCAGACACGGGCGTAAAACAGAGGTTAGCTATCATAATAATCGGAGAGCTGTCAAGACAATTGCAGCAACACGGCATATTTATTTTGGGAGTATCAGATATCCAGCAGGTCAATTATGCGGGTTAATTCGTCAGAATCACTGAAATGGATTTCCAACCGCCCCCCCCTTGTACCGACTTTACGGATCGCAACACGAGACTGGAAGCGCTTCTGAAGCTGTTCTTCCAGCGACGACATCAGCAGATCAGGCTGTTGCATGCGCTTGACCGGGGCCGGATGCGGGTTGACTTTCAGCCTGCGTACAAGGTCTTCCGTGGCGCGAACGCTCAACTGGCGATGAAGGATCTCGTGGCGTACCTTTTCGACCAGTTCACCGTTTTCAAGCGATAACAGGGCGCGGGCATGGCCCATACTGAGCCGCTCCTCAACGATGTCCCGCTGTATCTCTTCCGGCAATTTGAGCAGCCGCAGCGAGTTGGTGACCGTTGTCCGGTTCTTGCCGACCCTGCGGGCCACATCTTCCTGCGAGATACTTAATTGCTCCACTAGCGAGCGGTAGGCCATGGCCTCCTCAATCGCATTCAGATCCTGCCGCTGGATATTCTCGATCAGAGCCAGCTCCATGACCGCATCCGGCGTAGCCTCGCGGATAACAACCGGGATTTCGTGCAGACCGGCTTTCTGGGCAGCCCGCCAGCGGCGTTCCCCGGCAATTATCTCGTAACCGTCATCTTTTCTGGTGACAACCAGCGGCTGAATGATTCCCTTTTCGCGAATCGAGGCGGCCAACTCCTCCAGCTTTTCTGCTGCGAAATGCTTGCGTGGCTGATTACGGTTGGGACGTATTTTTTCAATCGGACAGATAAAGTAATTCTTTGATTCATCGACCGTTTCTGTTACCTGCAACAGCGCAGCCATCCCTTTGCCGAGGCCGCCTATTCTAGCCATGTATGTTCTCCCTGCGGATGATCTCACGAGCCAGCTGAAGATAGCTGGATGCGCCGCGTGACGTGATGTCATAATAAATAACCGGCTTGCCGTGGCTGGGCGCTTCCGCCAGGCGGACATTGCGGGGAATGACCGCTTCAAACACCTGGTCGGGGAAATTGGACCGGATCTCTTCTGCCACATCCTTGCTGAGATTGCCGCGTGCATCGTACATGGTCAGAAGCACCCCTTCGATAGCAAGTTGCGGGTTAACCATTTTTTTAATCAGCTTGATGGTGTGCAGAATCTGGGAAAAGCCCTCCATGGCGTAGAACTCGCACTGGAGCGGTATCAGCACCGAATGGGCCGCAGTCATGGCGTTAATGGTCAGAAGACTGAGCGAGGGGGGACAATCGATAATAATGTAGCGGTATTTTTCTGCCAGCGCTGCCAGGATAAACTTTAATTTATGCTCTCGCCCGATTTCGGTCGCCAGTTCCAGTTCAGCACCGGCAAGATCGGAGTTTGACGGCATGATATGCAGGAACGGATGTCCCGTATCAACAATCACTCCGCAAGGGTCAGCTTCGTTTATCAGGGCATCATACACGGTCTGCTTCAGCGATGCCTTGTCAACTCCTACGCCGCTGGTCGCATTGCCCTGCGGGTCGATGTCGACCAGCAAAGTAGGCCTCTCAGCGGCAGCCAGACACGCGGCAAGATTGACAGCAGTGGTCGTTTTGCCGACGCCGCCTTTCTGGTTGGCGATACAGATGATTTTAGATTGAGGATTCAAGGGTATTGCACTCTTTTCAGTGGGCATTTCAGATACGTTTTCCCGGAATATTTCTCCGGTTTTTGCGTGGCGAGAATGTAGCACAGCTCTTCGCATTGGTCAAAGGAAAGCCAAAAAAGGCGGGATTGCTCCCGCCATGCTTTATCCACGGAACAGGGCCGACAATACCATCTATTCGATTTTTCTGATCGAGAGCGATGAAGCCCCGCGGCCAGCAAAGCCCGCACGCTGCACGGTCTGCAGGATCAGCAGTTCGTTGCGTGTATCGTCAACCAGGTAATCGGGCATATAATTCTGGGTTTCGCGTGTCCGCCACTTTTCATCAAGGCTGGAGCCGTTCCAGACCAGACAGTAGACAGCGCCGCTTTTGTAGGAGCGGGCGTTGCCCAGCACCCAGAATCCATCATTTTTACCGACCATTATCTCGCCCCTGGACGAAACATGGATACGTTGATTCATGAAGATCCAGCGGAACTTGTCTCCCGTTACCCGGACATTGTTTGCATCATCTTTTTGAAAATACAATTCGGAGCCGCCAAACTTATCGTTGCTGCGCCAGATTTCGCTCATCTGCTGGTCATACACGACCAGATAGCTGTCAGGATTTATGACAACCGTAAAGGTAGTCCCCTCGCTGTTACGGAACTGGTTGAAGCTGTAGATAGTGCCGTACCGGGGCATTTTGATCGGATTTTTAAGGGAGATGGAAGACCCGCTGCGGGTTGCCTCTGCGACATCACCAAAATAATCTTCGCCACGCCCCATGGCCTGGGCATAGAGCTTCTTCGTTCCACCGGCTAGTGCCGCGCTGCGGAAATAGTAGGGCAGTTTTTCAGCAACAAGCTGCAGCTTGTCACCCTTCACCTGCAAGACCTGTGAGGCCAGTTCGCCTGAACGGATAATGGTGACATAGATCTCAAGAGTTCCGTCACTGCCGGCAATCGTATCCAATGAGATTACTTTCTCCGTGTTTTTGAACCGGATTTCGGCAACCAGATTCATATCTCTTCCCTGGCGGTAGTAGGCAAGCAGCTGATCTTCAGCCAGAAAAACCTCCCTGCTCCCGTCCGGCAAAGTCAAGCCGGTGGCCATCAGGTTGGCTGCGCCGGTCAGGCGCCTGCTCAGCCAGCCGTTAGTGGTGGCCTCCTGCGCGCGCGGCTTGATGAAATCACCACCAGGCGCAGATTTGACGAGTTGCTCGTTTGTGTTGACTGCAGAAAGGAGGGCGGCAACCGGCGGCACCGTTGCCGGCGCTGGCTGCTGTGCTGCAGCGACAGGTTGATCGCCGGAGTAAATCTTGACAAGCGCGGCTGAGAGCTTTTCGGCAAGCTTGCCCACGGCCGGGATCAGTTCATCCTGCGTTTCTCCCTGAACAAAGGCCCGGGTCACTGTATTACCTGTTGGTGTTTTGGCGACCGCGTCGATACTGAAAATCTTGCCGATGGTAACGTACGTGCCGCTCACCACGACATCGGCTTCAGCCTCGCTCCCCACGACTACGATCCCGTCACTGTTCAGGCGCGATGACAGCAACATTTGCAGTGTTGCCTTCATGTCATCTTTGTTCTGTGCACCAATTGCATTCATGCCAGTCACGAATACCTTGATCTGGGCGGCTTGTGCGTAGACGGCACACAGAACAAGCATCAGTACTAAAGGTATTAGCTGTATTTTTTTCATGTAGCCTCCACGGCAGGGTATAAAGCTGGCGGATTATCGCAAATGTACCCCGCAAAGTCAAAATAAATGCCTTGAAGCCGATTAAATATAATCCGGCATTTTGCGCACTAAAAGTGTGAAAGGCGCCATGTCTTTAGATATATATAAAAAACGTGGTTCTATAACTTATTACTTTGTCAATATGCCTCTTGACTGAATAAGTTTGACATTATCAAGATTGTGAAGTAAAAAAAAAACACCAAAAAAAAATTACAATACAATGTTATTTTTGGTTTTCCAAATAAATGAGCTGGGGCACTTTATTTCCATTCTTGCTATGCAACAGAAGGAGAATTCATTGCGATTACATAACTATCTGCTTTTGTCTATAATTCTTTCCCTGACGGCTTGTGCGGGAAACAGGCCCGTTAGCGACAAAAATCCACAGAAGGAATACGTTGAGATCAGCAATCCAGTCCTTACCATGTCGCGTGACGCCCCTGCAACTATCTGGGTGCCGAAGAGTTCCGTTGAAAATGGTCTGCCTCGTGGCAGCGAAGCTATCAAAATAGCATATGAAGCGGTAAAGAATAGCCAGACAAGTGGCGCAGCTCCAAAATATCCATCCTCTGTAACTACTGCAACGCCTGTAGTTACTACTGTTGCGCATTCATTTCCCGCCGGCATGCGAAATCGAGCGGCAGTTCTTGAAACAGGTCAAAATCAGCTGGCTATTCCTTTCAAGGAAAAGCTGCGGGTCCTGCCAGGTTCCCCCGTCATTGCAATAGCCCCGGAAGCGGCAGCGGAAAAACTCCAATCCAGGGATGAGCGAGCTGCGTATGCTGCAAAGGCCTGGCAGGATTTGGGCGTCAATGTGTCGCTGTTTGTATCGGCTCCGGAAGGACTCACCTCCGGCAGATACCTGTCGGTCGAGATGTATGACGGCATGGGAGTGAGCTTGATCAGCAAAGTTGACTCCATTATCCCGATGTATGATGCAAAAGACCCCGCCGGATTGAATTCCGCTGTCGTCTCATCAATTTCTCTCCTTGCTGAAAGGGCGCGTGATGCGATTGTTCTGCTTCCCTGGCATGCCAAGATCGTGGCTATTGAAGGCGACAAAATCTACATTAACGCCGGCCACGAAGCTGGTGTCAACATGGGGCAAAGGTTAAATGCATACCGGGGAGGGAAAGTGGTTCAGGGACTGGGTTTTGCTCCGGGGAGTATAGTAGGGACCTTGGAGGTAAGCGGATTTGTTGGATCGAATGGGTCGACTGCTACTGTTAAAGATGGTGTACAGTTGTACCTCACCGACATCATTGCTCTGCAATGATTTAATACTTTAAATGAGAGGAGGTGGCTGTAACATGTTGCACGGTACGGATTACAATCCGGATTGGTAAGTGGGCGCATCTTGTTCTAACATTTCTATTACACAGAAGGAGGAATTCATGAAGAAAAAGGGATTCACATTGGGTATTGCCGCTCTGTTTTTGGCCGCTCCGGCCATGGCTCAGGATGTTCCGCAGGTTACTGTGCCGGCCTATAACTGCGATTTCGAGCCTTCCTGCGAGGTGGCTCCCGGCATCTATGGCAAGATGGCCTCGCCGGTCACCAGCAAGTTCAATCTCTCCATCGGCGGCTTTGTAAAGCTAGACTACGCTTACAACTCGGTGAATTTAGGCCCCTCCGGTGGCTTGACACCTGGGTCAGGTTTAATTCCCAAGGGATCTTCTACTGCAGGAAAACAGGAACAATCCATTTTTACCGCCCGACAGTCCCGCTTATGGTTCAAGGTCGGTGGACCTACGTTCCTGGGTGCCAAGACCAACGCTCTGATTGAGGGGGACTTCTACGGTGACGCATCTGCTGCTCCGGAGAGTCCCCAGTTCAGAATGCGCCTGGCGTATGGTTCTCTGGACTGGGCCAATACCCAGGTTCTCTTTGGCCAGAACTGGGATATCTTCGGCCCCATGGTCGCTTCCACGGTTGACTTCCGCTCCGGCGCCACCACCGGCACCCCGAACAACCCGCGCGTACCGCAGATCCGCCTGACCCAGAAGGTCAACTTTAATAAAGACAACTCGCTCAGCTTTGTGCTCGGCGTACAGGATCCCAACCAGAATGGCAATAACCAGGCAGCAGGTACCAATTACGGCGCTGCAGTCAATGGCGCCGGACAGATCATGTTTAGCAGCAAAGCGCTCGGCGCTGCACCCGGTTATTTCGGCCTGCCCATGAGACCCCTGACCCTGGGTGTCTTCGGACTTTATGGAAATTCAAAAACCGTTCTTCCTGTGGTCGCGGCAAACAAGACGGTAGACTCTTACGGTTACGGGTTCTACGCCTTTGTACCTGTATTGAAGTCATCAGACGGCAAGAGTCGCGCCATGACCATGTCCCTTGAAGGTCAGGCCTACCAGGCTGCCAATATGGCTTTTAACGCGGCCACCGCCACCACGGTATTCGATGCTGCATCAGCCGATCCAACCCCGGCCGAGGGCTACGGCCTGGCTGCTCAGGCCATCTTCTATCCGACACAGGAACTGGGTATCACAGCCGGTTATGGCAGAAGAGGTGCTATTGATTATGATCGTTACACAGCAAATGATTTCGCGAAATCTACCACGCTATACTACGGCAACGTTTCATATGACCTGAACGCCGCAGTCAGGGTTATGGCAGAGTACCAGCACCTGGAAACTAAGTATGGTAAAGTATCAGCAGGTACTTCTGATTTGGGTTCAGCAAACATACTCCGTTTCGCTGCATTCTATTTCTTCTAAATTATAACCGTTCGTTAGCAAGTTAGCTTAACAAAAGGGCGTGGAGTTTGACAAACTTCCCGCCCTGCTTTTTTCCGCAATCCTTCTTTTTTTACTCAAAAACAAGCTGGCTATCTTTTGTTTACCTGTCCACTTTCTTGCCCAACTGCTCTCACACCTACCGCAAGCTTCTTGAGCAGTTCGGAATGAAGGCGTCGATGTCGCGTAGAGGAAGACAGTTGATACTTGTTCTTTCAGACACTTACCATAAAAAAGGGCGGCATGTTTCCATGCCGCCAGAGATCATACAGACAGTTTGAATAAATACGACTAAGGTTTCGTCAGCAGGTTATCGAGAAAGTCATTGGCTTCTTTCAGCTTTCCTTCCAGTTTTTTGATCTCATCGGCAGAATAGACTTTCTTGCCTTTTTTGATCTCTGCGTCGAGTGCCTTTATTTTCTGCTGGATAGTCTTGGTTTCATGAGCGCATCCTTTGGAAGCCAGCAGGCACTGATCCTTGGTTTCCTTGTCCATCTCAGCAGCAAAGACTGGTACGGCGACAGCCATGCTGAAAGCGGCAAGCATCATAACGGCAATTTTTTTCATGGTATATCCTCCGGTATTTTTCGTCCGGGGGTGCAACAGCGCACCCCCGGGAGGTTCAGGTTATTAGAATGTGTAGTTAAGAGCGACGTTGGTCAGGAAAGGGTCGTCAGCATTGGCAATTCCGCCAGGCAACAGCTTTGCTGCAGCAACGTTTTTACCGTAGCCATCACCCAGGATTGCATATGCTGCAGTGAAGCTGGCGGACAGATTGCTGTAGAGCTTGTAACCGACGGTTGCATTAAGTTCGGTGCCAATAGCTGCGCTGTCTGCTGCCCGCTTCTTATCAACCTGTGCCCAGCCGACGTTGGCATTGTAGAAGATCTTGTCCTTTGCGCCTTCAAATCCGGCAAATACGCCGAGGATACCACGGTCGCCCTTGGTGAGACTTTGAGAACCGCCGATGGATGCTGTAGAGGTTATGGTGGCCACGTTCCTGGTGATCAGCCACATGTTGGCAGGCGCGAAGTAGTTTTGCGCAGGGGCGATGGGCTGCCATGCGGTGTTGTCTGAGCCTGCTTTGGCATCGTCGCCGGAGAGATAGAGAACGGCCGCATTGACTTTGCCTACACCGACGTCAACCTTGGCGGCAACCGCGCCACCGAATGCGGCGAGTTTGCCTGTAGTAGCGGCATCACCGAACTGATAGCCGGCAGATGCGGTCAGGGCAGCAGGGCCGACCTTCGCAGCGGCGTTAAGACCGACCATGTTGAGGAACAGGTTGTCTCTACCGGAAAGGACGTTGTAATAGTTCGCGCCGACGGTGAGGTCCTTGTTGATGGCCATCTTGACATCTACTATGTTCAGGTCGGTAGCGGTTCTGTAGGTAGGGAAGGTAGTTCCGGTACCAAAGACGCCGGCCGTCGATACGCTTGCGGTGCTGTCGATCGTGAAATAGCCGTACGTGCCGGTAAGGTTGTTGTATTTTTTGCTGATGACTACGCCAGTGGCATCAAAGTAGCCAAAAGTCCCCTGATGTGCGTCATTGAATGGTTGAATACCAACCTTTACGTTGGAGCCTGTAATCGGGCAGTTAAAGTCAAGATAAACATTCTTGGTTTCGAGTGTCACCTTGTCGGCGTCAAGGTTACCAGCATCACCTGCAACATATGTAGCGTTTCTTGATCCGCCGAACTTGGTGTCAAGCTCGAAGTGGGTGACCAGTTTCAGGTCATCGCTGGCTTTGGCGGTGTACTGGATGCGGGCGCGCTGCTCGAAATACTTGTCGGTTGGCGAATTTTCCTTCAGGTTGAAGACACCCGTTGCGCCGGACAGTGCGTTGGTCACGTAGCCGTACGCGCGGTACATGCCGTGGAACTCGTTCTCCAACGCCATCGCCGGTACGGAGATCGCGGCCAAAGCGCCTGCTGCCGTTGCGATTGCTGCTGTTTTTTTGAAATTCATGTGTGCTCCTCCAATTTTTATGATTAGTTGCTTGTACAACTGCGGGTAACGTACTGTCGGATTAGCTTGATGCCGTTGCTCACCACCTTTCGTAGTAAATTTGGCCTGAACCTCTCAAACAATTTTGCCGTCGGAATCAAAAGGCTCTCTAAACAAAAATACCTTTAGGCATCCGGTTCAGAAGCGGATGCCTAAAGGTACAATACAAGGATAAACAAATATATTTTCTTTCTGAAACGTTCACAGTTTGTTTCGCTCCCGGTCGTTGCTGCCAGCTCAAACTGGTTCTCAGTAATTATAATCGGTCAGCTACTTTTCTAGGTTCGTTTGTTTCAGAGTTTGTTCTATTTGAGCGAGCGAAATATACAACAAATCAAAAGCATGTCAACATAAAATTCATATAGGGCCGCAAAACTTCTGCAAAAACAGAATGATGTATTATTTTTTGATGTTATCGTGCTTTCAGTGCCCTGCCTGGCACAACTCCGTCAGCACACCGTTGCTGCTCTTCGGGTGAATAAAGGCTATGCGGGTGCCATGCGCGCCATGACGCGGTTTCTCGTCGATCATGCGCGCGCCGCCGACAATCAGTGCGGCTATCGCCGCCTCAATATCAGCAACTTCATAGGCTATGTGGTGGACCCCGGCGCCGTTTTTTTCGATGAACTTAGCCACGGGGCTGTCTTCTGAAGTCGGCTCCAACAGCTCTACCATTGATTCGCCAACCTGCAGCATGGCAACTCTGACCCTCTGCTCAACAACCTCCTCGACTCCTTTGAGCTCCATGCCGAGATTGTCACGGTAGAAGGGGAGTGCATCGTCGAGAGACTTCACCGCAATGCCGATATGGTTTATTTTTGTAAGCATCAAACTCCCTCACTATACACACGTTTTCTTACAACAAGGTTACAGAACAGTTATTTTCACGAAACAATTACAGCACTACCGTCTCGGTATGCTTTCCGAACACCCCGCGGAACACATCGGCAATTTCTCCCAGTGTTGCATAGGTCTTGACCGCCGCGAGGATATGCGGCATGAGATTTCCCGAACCCTTGGCAGCCGTTTCCAGTACCGCGAGCGCCGCTTTCACCGCAGCGTCGTCCCGGCCTCCCTTCATGGCAGCCAGGGATTTTTTCTGGGAAATCTCCACCTCTTCCTTGACCCTCAGCAGGCCGGTCGGCGGCGGTTCCTGTACGGTGAACTTGTTGACGCCGACGATGACCAGCTGGTCTTTTTCAATAGCCTTCTGATACGCGTAGGCCGAATCCTGGATCTCCTTCTGCTGGAACCCGCGCGAGATCGCCTCGACAGCCCCCCCCAGTTTGTCGATCTTTTCAATGTATTCCAGGGCGTCCTTCTCGATCTGGTCGGTCAAGGATTCGACCAGGAACGAACCGGCCAGCGGGTCGATGCTGTCGGCAGCGCCCGATTCGTAGGCGATGACCTGCTGGGTGCGCAGGGCGATGCGGACGGATTCTTCGGTCGGCAGCGCCAGCGCTTCGTCACGGGAGTTGGTGTGCAGCGACTGAGTGCCGCCAAGTACTGCCGCCAGGGCTTGAATGGTGACACGCATGATGTTGTTGTCAGGCTGCTGGGCGGTCAGGGTGCAGCCTGCTGTCTGGGTGTGGAAGCGGAGCATCAGTGATTTCGGATCTTTGGCGCCAAAGCGTTCCTTCATGATCTTTGCCCAGATACGGCGGGCGGCACGGAACTTGGCAACCTCTTCGAACAAGTTGTTGTGCGCGTTGAAGAAGAAGGCGAGCCTTGGGGCGAATTCATCCACTTCCAGACCCGCCTTGATGGCGGCATCAACATAGGCGATGCCGTCGGCCAGCGTAAAGGCTACTTCCTGTACGGCACTGGAGCCGGCCTCGCGGATATGGTAACCGGAGATGGAGATCGTGTTCCACTTCGGCACATTGTCTTTACAGTAGGCAAAGATATCGGTGATGATCCTCATGGATTCCTTGGGGGGGTAGATGTAGGTACCCCGTGCCATGTACTCCTTGAGGATGTCGTTCTGAATGGTGCCGGAAATCTTGTCGGCTGAGACCCCCTGCTTTTCGGCCACTGCAATGTACATGCAGAGCAGGATGGCAGCGGTGGAGTTGATCGTCATTGACGTGGACACCTTGTCGAGCGGGATGCCATCGAAGAGGATTTCCATGTCGGCCAGAGAATCGATCGCCACGCCGACCTTACCGACCTCTCCCAGGCTCATGCCGGCGTCGGAGTCGTACCCCATCTGGGTCGGCAGGTCAAAGGCGATCGAAAGCCCGGTCTGCCCCGCGGAGAGGAGATATTTGTAGCGTTCGTTGGACTCTTTGGCGGTGCCGAAGCCGGCATACTGGCGCATGGTCCAGAAGCGGCCGCGGTACATGGTCGGCTGCACTCCGCGCGTGTACGGATACTCACCCGGAAGGCCCAGCTGTTCCTCGTAGCCGGGGTAGTCGAAGCCGGGCGTAAAACAGCGCTCCATCTCGATATTTGATGTCGTCAGGAATTTTTCCGTCCGTTCCGGTGACCTGGCGACCAATTTGCCGACTTTTTCATTCCACTTCAGCTTGCTTTCGTTGATGCTCATGACTGACACCTCTAATAATATTATTAAACATAGCGATTCAACCAACGAACAAGAGGCTAAAGAAAAAGAATCAACCCTTCACCTTTAGCCTCCTGTTTTTCCGATCGGTACCTCTGCTGCTCTAAATGCTTTTTATCGTTTCACGGTTAAAACGTGTTATGCAGTACAGCCTTCAGATACTCACCTGTCCGTTCGCGCTTTTCCTTATCAACCGACTTCTGATCCACCTCGACAAATTTCTCGTCCGGAGTGATTTTGAAGAGCGGCTGCCCCTTCTGGACAATGGTGCCGTCGGCCCCTTCCATGATGATCTTGTCGATGGTCCCGGAGAATGGCGCCCGTATCGTGTTGAACATTTTCATTACTTCGATGATGTAAAGCGGCTGGTCCTTTTCGAAATGCATCCCCTCGCTCACGAACGTCGGCAGACCCGGCGCTTCCTGGCCGTAATACATCCCGCCGCACACCGCAACAATTTCGTCCGCCTTGGTTGCCGGCGGCGGCACCAGGATCTTTTTCATCCGCGCCTGCAGATCGAGGTCGGTCAAGTAATCAGGGATCACGACCTCCAGGTCGTCCTGAACCTTCATATCCCAGAACCTGGTGTTTTCGCCGATCAGGAACAGCATCCCCAACAGTTCAAGCCCGGCCTCATAGCCAAAGTGGGCGGAACGGATCTGTTCCCAGGTTTCTGCATCAAAGCCTGCCTGCGGCTTTTCCTTCTGGACCAGTTCATTGAGTTTGAAATACTCGTCCCGCTCCAGCCCGAGTTTTTCACGCAGGGTACGGTAGAAGTGCAGCGACTGCTGCAGCAGTTCGTTGTCATGATCCCAGATGATTTCCGCAGCCGGTTTGTGCGGGCGGTAATTCATATGCAGGAATTCGTAGGTTTCATTGAGTACCCCGAGAGGATTCCTCAGCCAGACGACCCTCCCCTTGTCGATGCGGAAGTTCTTCGTGTTCACGCTCAACCACCCCGAAAGAAGGTGCGGATCTTCAAGGAGGCGCTCCATCGGGCGAGTGATCAGTGTCCCCTTCCGGTCAAGCAGGGCGGAGATGTTTTTCAGCTCTTTGGCACAGACGTCCGGCTGATCGGCATACTGTTCGGCCACATGCTTGGCATAGTGCTTCTTCATCTGGAAAAAGGCATAGATGACATCCAGCTTGTTGGCCTCTTCCTTGAGGGTACCGACCAGCGCCAGGTAGGGGACTACGAAGCGGGTCGTCGGCTTGGCCATGACATTACGCCCCAGGAACCAGCTCACCAGCCCGTAATGGAATTCGAGGTTCGTGGCCAATGCGCTGCCGCGCAGCGTCGTGCTGCATAAAACATCGGAGAGGCGCTGATAGCTGGCAAGACGATCATCTCCCTTGGTGAGGAGCAGGGCAATATTGGAATCGTAGGCACCGGCCACTTTATATTTCATGAAGATGCCGGTATCAGGGTTGGTCATGCAGATGCCCTGGTCATCACGAACTTCGCCTTTGATCGGCTTCGACCAGTAGCGGATCATACCGCCTGCATGGGGCGATAGTGAGGCATCGGTTGCGTTCAGACGTGCCTCGACCGAGGCGTTGAAACGGACAACGCGCTCCGGTTTGGGCAGACGCTCCTTGTGTCGCGCCAGGAGGGCCATCGCCTCCACCAGAGACTCGACAATGAAGAAATCATTCTTGTCCTTGGGATTGGTAAACTTGAGGCTGTAGCAGAGCTCGGTTACACGGTGCTCAACTTGGATGCGGGTGTTCACCTCCATAAAGAAGTGGCGATCGCGGTCGACGATGCACTCGAAGGTTGAGGCGGAATCAAGCCCTACGGCCTGACCAAAGCGGGCCGATTCCTCTTCCATCCGTGCAAGCACCTTCAGATCGCTTTCCAGCGCCTTGACTTCGGCCTTGCGGCCGGCACTCTTTGCCTTCTCGATGGCTGCCATCAATCCTTCCTGGGTAACGGAAACCTCCAGGAGTTTCTGCTCGTGCATCTGCAGGGAGCAGTCGCGGCCACCAAGTGAGATACACCACTCGCCGTTCCCCAGCAGCTGGATTTCGTTGTGGCGGGTCTGCTCGATGTTCAGCTCGATCAGGACGTTTTTATTGTCGCCGACACCGTTGGCCTTAACCTCGTTCAGCACCTCGCGCACCATGGCCGGAGCCTCGGCGGCCGCCTTGGCAATCGCCTTGTCGTCGGCTTTTTTCAGCGCCAGCAGAGAAGCCCCAACGATTCGCTGACCTTTGCCGCCGCCTCCGCCGATAGCCTTGATACGGAAGCGGCTCTGTGGATATTTTTTGAAAAGTTCGGTTACTTCAGCCTGCACCTGGGCAGAGAGCTCCTCTATGGTAAACAGGTCGAGCCCCTTGCTGTACGAGGTCATCAGGATATGATCGGCCAGAGTCTCAATGGCAATTTTCTTGTCCGCCAGAATCTTTTTGTCACAGGCCAACCCTTCTGCTTCGACCAGCTTGAGCAGCTTTTCGCGGGTCGGATACTTCTTGAGCAGCGTCAGGGCGGTTACATTGTTTATGCCTGGGGTAACACTGACATTCACCTGCAGTGCGGTGCGCTTGGCCTCATCCTTTTTACCGGCCTTGGCCTGGGTGGCGGCACATGGTCCGATGAACTTGAGGCCGGCCTTTTCAATTGCAGCGACAAATTCCTCATCCTCTGCCATGAAACCGTAGCCGGCAAAGATTGAATCGTAGCCGTTATCCTTGGCCATCTGGATGATCTGGTTGATGCGCTCAACCCGCTCTTCCTTGCTGGCACCGCTGTAGTCGGGCACCCGGTGGACCCGGGTTGAATCGGTTAACTGGCGCAACTCAGGCGCCAGTGCATTCGGGTAGATAATCGAGTCCTTCTCGGAAAGCAGGATGCCGTAGTGGGATATCCCCATCTCTTCATAGACATCCATCGCTTCCTTACGAATCGGTCCGCGGCAGACGATCAGCGGTTTGAGATCTTCGCAGGAAAAGGAGCGCACCCACTCGGATGCTGATTTGCTCAATTTGCGGGTCCGGTGGACCAGGGGGTTATACTTGTAATAATCGGTCTGTGGCATGGTCTCTTTATCTCCAATCTAATAAATGAATGAAATTAATGGAACTCGCGCTGAACAGCCTGCATCGGTCCCGGCTTGTAGTGGCGCAGGAAGAAGTTCATGTTCTCCCCCAGTACCTTGCGCAGGTCGGTGGGCATGACAAGGGAGGAGATGGAGCCGAGGGCCAGACCTTCTTTCGGGTTCATAAGTTCTTTTTCATAACGCATGTTCAGGGCGGCATCCTCGATTTTCAGCCAGTCGGCGGCATCCTTTTCGGCATCAATCTTGGCCTCTCCAGCCGACATTCCGGCCGTGATGCGCTGCTGTACACCATGCTTTATCCGCTCGTTAACGGCAGCACGCATCTTGCGCACTTCATCCTTGTAGACGAATTCCTTGCCGGCAGGCCCCATGACCGCCAGACGGGTCGTGGGAAGCGCCAGCACCAGGTCGGCACCGGTGGGGTAGTTGTTGTACGAGGCATACGCTCCGCCGTAGGCGTTACGGATGATCAGCAGGATACGCGGAGTCCTGATATCGACGATGGAATCCAGCATGGCACGACCGGCCTGAACAATACCGCGCCCTTCCTGCTCACGTCCCGGCAGGAAGCCGGTGGTATCTTCCATGAAGATCATCGGAATGTTGTAGATATTGCAGAAGCGGTTGAACCGGGCAATCTTGTAGGCGGAATCGACCGTAATCTGGCCGGAGGCGACCGCGCTGTTGTTGGCTACAAATCCGACCACGTTACCGCCAAGGCGACCTAAGGCGGTCACCGCCTCGCGGGCACGATCGCGCTGAAGCTCGAAATAGTCACCATGGTCGCAGATCTGCTGAATCATTATGGAAACGTCAAAAGGGGTGTTAAACCCGGTGGGAGAATTGAAGGCCTTTTTGAGCAGGGTGTTGATCTCCCAGGTTTTGCGATCCAGCGGATCGCTCGTTTCCCGGAAACGGGCCATGACACTGTTGTTGTCCGGGAGGTAAGAAAGAAGCTGCAGTGCGGTACGCAGCGCATCCACCTCGTCCTCGACCGTCATGTCGGCAACTCCGGACTGCCCATGCACCTTTGGCCCACCCAACTCTTCAGGGGTGACATCCTCACCCAGAACCGATTTAACCACCCCCGGCCCGGTCAGGCCGAAAAAGGTGTCCTGCGGCTGGATCAAAAAGCTTCCCTGGCGCGGAAGATAGCTGCCGCCGCCGGCATTGAAGCCGAACATGCACATGATTGACGGGACAACGCCGCTGATCTTGCGCAGAGCGGTAAAGGCCTCGGCATACCCGTCCAGGCCGCCGACACCAGCGGGTACGAAGGCACCGGCCGAGTCGTTCATGCCGATCAGTGGTATACCCTTCTCGCCGGCCATCTGAAACAGCAGGGCCAATTTGCGGCCGTTAGTGGCATCAATCGAACCGGCACGAACCGTAAAATCATGGCCATAGACCGCCACATCCCGCCCGTTGATGTTGAGGATGCCGGTCACCAGAGAAGCGCCGTCCAGGTTTTTGCCCCAGTTCTGGAAGAGGACATTGGGCTCGTTTTCCGTCAGTACGCGAATTCGCTCCCAAACAGTCATACGCTTTTTGAAGTGCTGCTTTTCAATCTGGGCGATGCTGACCGACGTGACCGGACGCTGGATCAGGTCGTGACCTTCCTTCATCGCCTCTTCGTACCCCCCCTTCTTTCCGGGAATTTCTCCGGGGATTGTAAATTCGAGAGTTTCTGCCGGTTTGAACGGGTTTTTCAGCGATGGTTTAATTACAGTTTTTGACATCTTCGCCTTCCTTCCAGTTTAATGTTTATCAACGACTTGTGGTAATTTCTAAGGCAAACAGGCTGAGGATTGAAGGTTATAAAAAGTGTCCGACTTCAGAAACCGTTTAATACTTTCGGCTGCTTTCCTTCAGTCTTCAGCCTTCAGCCTTCCTATTATCGTGTGACCACTGCCAGTACTTTTACTTCCGTGCCATCCTTGGAAAGCAGACGATGTTTTAACGATGAATCGAAATAAACACAGTCTCCTTCCTCCAGAATGATCCTTTTTTCGTCAAGTACGAGTTCAGCAGTCCCCTTCATGATAAAGAGGAACTCTTCACCGTCGTGGCTGTAGGTATTCTCCTCAAGCGCTTTCTCGGTAATGGAAAGCAGAAAGGGCTCCATTTTCTTGTTTTGTTTGTGAAATGATAGTGATTCGTAGGAATAGCCCTGACTGGTACCGGCCTTGGAGATCACGCGAGGGATCGCTTTACGTTCATGAGCGCGAACAACTTCATAGCGGCACTCTTCCTCATCTTCGGTGAAAAACAGGCCGATTTTTACATCAAAGAACTTAGCTATTCTGGAGAGCGTGGCAATCGGAGGTGAAACGTTATTGTTCTCGATCTGGGAAATGAGCGCGGGAGAAAACCCGGTCTCTTTGGCAACAGCCTGGAGGGTCAGTTTTTTTGAAAGGCGGAGCTTTTTGATTTTAGCCCCAATGTTGAATTCGCGCATCCAAACCCCTGACTACAAAAGTAAAACTCAGTTTCAGTGCGGGGTTTGTATACAATTTGCTTTACAATGTCAATAAAATTCCTTCGATACCGGGCAAAAAACAACAGCCCGGATAAAAACAAGTTTACTCTGAATAAAATACAGGATCAGAGTTTGAGTTTGCGCGCCAGCAGCTGCAGCGTATGCACGACTTCAACATTCGAGCCGTGCTGTTTGAGTCCATCGGACAGCTGCATCATGCAGCCGGGACATCCGGTCGCGACGGCCCGGGCGCCGGTAGCAACGATTGCGTCGCTTTTGACGTCATTGATGCTCATGGAGGAGTCGTAGTGATAGACATTGAAGGTCCCCCCCAGGCCGCAGCATTTGTCGGCCCCTTCCATCTCAACCAGCTCAACCCCGGGGGTCCCTTGCAGCAGTTCGCGCGGCTGTTTTACGACGCCTCGTGTGCGGAGATGACACGGGTCGTGATAGGTGACCCGGATCTCTTCACCTCCTCCGGTCTCGGAAGGATCAAGTCCCAGCTGCTGCAGCAGCTGGGACGCATCGACGGTTTTTTTCGCCAGCGCCTCCAGCCGTTCGCGCAGCTCCGGATTGCGTTTTCCCACCACAAGCGGGTACAGACGATGCAGCGCGCCGCCGCAGGTGGCGCACGCACTCATGACATAATCCGCTTCATATTTTTCGAATTCGACCAGATTTTTTTCTGCCAGATCGCGCACCGTGGCCAGGTCACCGCCCGACATGCCCGGCAATCCACAACACTGCTGCCCCTTCGGGATGATGATCGTACAGCCGAGATGGCGGAAGAGGGCAAGAGCAGCCTCGCCGACATCGGTATAGACAAAATTGGTCATACAGCCGACAAAGAAGGCGATGCGCGGTTTGCCCGGCTCACCCGGAATAACTTCAGGATGCTGATCGATAAAACTGTTTTTGGCGATTTCAGGGATAAAGCGCTTGTTGCCGACGAACGGCACCGGAAAGCGCAGGCGGAGGCCGGACGTTTCGGGAACCTTTTTGAAGAAGAGCGGCCCGAGAAACGAGGCCATCTTTGCCCCCATCTTCATGCGGGTTCTGTTCTTGATTACCTGACCAACCGCGGCATGAAATGTTGTCAGACCACGTTTTTTTGCCAGCGACTCACGTGCTGCGATAACTATTTCATCGGTCGGCACATCGTTGGGACATTTCTCGACACAGCTGCCGCAAAGCAGACATTTGGACATGGCCAGATAGGTCTGGTCGTCCAGTTCGATATCATCGGTCAGGATATGCTGCGCCAGCGCCACCTTGCCGCGGGCTACCGCCGGTTCGCGCTGAAACGCCGTAAAAGCCGGGCAATTGGTGCGGCAGGCACCGCATTTTACGCATTTTTTCAGCTGTTCTTCGACCCGTTTGAGCGGGTCATTGTTGGTATCTTCCATCGTCCGGAATCCTTCTCACCACCGTGTCACGGAAAACACGGAGTGGTATAAACTACTCCAGCAGTGTAACTATATTGAAAAATATTCTCAACCAAATAACTATGGTTTACAGGCCGCCGCCGGGACGCAGTTGTTGATTGACCGGCATTTCAACCATTCCTCCAGCGCTTCCTGTGCCCGCTCCGCCAGCCTCAGCCGCCGTTCCTTCTTCTTTATTCTGCCCGGCAACTCGGGAAAGAGTCCGTAATTCACATTCATTGGCTGGAAATGCTTGGCATCGGCATTGGTAATATGGTGCATCAGGGCACCCAGGGCGGTCTCGGGAGGAGGAACGGGGATGGGTTGCCCCTGGGCAAGAGCTGCTGCGGCGATGCCGGCCAAAAGACCGCTGGCGGCCGACTCCACATATCCCTCCACTCCGGTGATCTGACCGGCGAAGAAAATGCGTGGGTCATTCTTCAGCTGCTGCGTTGTCTCCAGCAGCGATGGTGAATTGATAAACGTGTTGCGATGCATCGAACCGAGACGGATGAACTCGACATTCTCCAGTCCCGGAATCAACCGGAAAATGCGGCGCTGCTCCGGCCAGGTCAGCTTGGTCTGAAAGCCGACCAGGTTGTACATAGTTTTCTCCCGGTTTTCGGCCCGCAGCTGGATGACGGCATGGGCCTCATGCCCGGTGTTCGGGTCAACCAGCCCGACCGGTTTCATCGGCCCGAAACGGAGGGTTTCGACGCCGCGCCGCGCAAGTTCCTCGACCGGCATACACCCCTCGAAGTGGACAACCTTCTCGAATTCGCGCGCCGGAACCTTCTCGCCGCGGTTCAGTTCATCGATAAAGCGGAGGTATTCATCCTCGTTCAGCGGACAGTTGAGATAGTCGTCACCGTCACCCTTGCCGTAACGCGAGGCGGCAAAGACTTTCGTCATATCGAGCGAATCGGCGGCAACGATCGGGGCGATGGCATCATAGAAGTAGAGCCGGTCTCCGGTCAGGTCGGCCAGGGACGCCGCCAGGGCATCGCTGGTGAGCGGGCCGGACGCGATGATAACAACCCCTTCGGCCGGGATCGCAGTTGACTCGCTCCGCTCGATCCGGATCAGGGGGTGAGACTCGATCTGCGCGGTAACGTAGTCGGAGAAAAGCTTGCGATCGACCGCCAGCGCCCCTCCGGCCGGAACGGACGTTGCCCCGGCAGCCTCCATCGTCAGGGAATCGCAGCGGCGCAGCTCCTCTTTGAGCAGCCCCACGGCGTTATCCAGCGAGATGCCGCGCAGGGAATTGGAGCAGACCAGTTCGGCAAGACCCGGCAACTCGTGGGCCGGGGAAAAGCGCTGCGGCTTCATCTCGTGGAGATTGACGGTGACTCCGCGTTGAGCGGCCTGCCAGGCGGCCTCGCACCCTGCAAGTCCTCCGCCGATGATGGTGATTTGTTTTTGTAGATCCATGCTGTTTGGCAAAAGGTTCTCCTTGATTTGTGGCACTTCAATTAAGATTGGCGTTTGATGTTTCGTTGTCGAACAGACTGAGCTGTCATTCTGTCGAGAGTAACTGCCACAATCGTTCAAGCTCCTCTGCCGGGAGTCTTCTGCCAACGGCAGGCCAGAAGGTCAGCCAACGCATTAGTTCTGTTGGCTCAATCAGGCGCTAGCGATGGGCTTCTTCCACGATCCAGATACTACCCCGGAATTCAACGCCCTCTTCAGCGCACCTTTCACGCAACGGGCGCTCACCGGCAAGGAAGGTGCGAATAGGGAGTACTTGGGACTCTGGGCGATTTTAGGCTGAACGTCGAAGATCAACCCAAAAATGTGAAAGCTGAAACGGCGAGAATGCAATTATTCGGTTTAATTGATGTGTGAGTTGACTGGTGCCGTTAATCTGCCAACCGTTAATCGGAGGTTCAAGCTCAGGTATTCCAGCCGATACCGAAGTGGCGTTTACTTCTTGTAATATCGCATCAAATTCCATGTTTTGAACATAGCCCACCATTGCACCAGATCTATCACCTTTGGCATATCCATGCTCTTCCGTGACAAATCGTAGGATACCGTTGTGAACATAGTTCTGATTCAATATCCAGTCGGTACGCGGCGGATCGCCAAGCCGTTTGCACTCTATGACATAATTTCGAGCGCTACGCCTTGGGTCCGGCTCAGAATGATCAATGTATCCCCAATAAAAATCAGGGATCTTATTTTCACGAATAGCCCTGTGCTCATCGTCCGGATCTGCCGGATTATGACCCTCTGCTGTAGGCGGGTACGAGAATCCGCCTGTCCTTGATTCCCATAACGTGTGATTCGCCTCAAGTAAACAGAAGTACAATTCCCGATTAAGCAAAACTTCTGACTGAGGCAACACATCTTTCTTTCTAATGATTGAAAGAGCCAACAGGAGGATATCTACTACGCGCCTCTCATGCTTTTCCCATGTACGTAACCGGGAAATTCGTGGTTGGCTCATTTATCGCCTCCGTTGGCAATCTCCTGGAGACGAATCGCTTGCAAGAGAGTGGCTTCAGCATCTTCTCTTGCAAGGCTGGCGGTCCAAAGCCTTCGCTCATCACGTTTGATTATTATTATATCTGTATCGCTGACCGCACGTACCATCCCATCGATATACACATTGCGGCTGACAGGTTGTAACAAAGTCTTGCCGCATCGCTCCAATACCTGCACCCATTCTTCATCATCTGTTACGGATATGTCCGGAAACCGTATTCCTTTCTCTTTAGTTGTAAAAACGACTGCAATCATGGGAATCTTTACCGGTCTGATCACTCGCCAGAAAAATTCTCCATCCGGCTCCAATTCCCGGTTCCAGGCCTGCAGGAAAGCATGTAGATAACCTTCAAGCCCCTTTTGACCTTCTCTTCGTTCGTTGATATTTCCAACTAGACCTCGTGAACGGTCAGGAAATGATCCGACTTTCTGTGTGGCCGAACTTTTGGAGTCATTGTAAAAAAAGTCGAGGCCGATGGTACAGGTATCAAGTATTAAGTCCCGCTCTGCATCGCTCAATTCATAAAGTTCAAAAATGGCGTCATCCAACTGTCGTTCAAGTTCGGGAATATCTTGCTTTGTTGTTAAAGCCTCTGTTGAAAACAAATTCACACTTGCCGGATTCTTAGCCCTTAGTTCATCGACAATCCGGACAATCCTTGAAACTAGTTCCTGAGTTTTCGGGAAGCGGACGGGAAGGTTCAGTATTTCTTCAAGATGGACTTCATGATGCCAGGTTCCCCAGGAACTTGCCGTCATAAAGAAATAATATCTGGCCAATGAGGACCAAAGAATGCCGAGCAATAGTTTTCGTTCCCATTCTTCAGCCTTATCCATTCTGATCGCGTGGATAGAGTTCCGGAAACAAAAAGTCTTGTCATCAAGTCGTGATTCGATGCGCCCGTCGGCCCCATTTGCCTGAGTTATGCCTCTTTTGATTAACAGACGCCATCCGCTATAAAGCTCGCGAATGCCGAAACGGTGGACTTCATCGGGGACATCAACCAACTGATTATCAGTTGTGTAGCCGTATCTGTGAAAATTATTAACCGGAACCTTAACCGGGAGCTCTTTATAATTTTTCTTTAGCCAATCGCTGGGGTAGTTTTTTTCAGTAGAAGAAAAACCTTTAAATCCCTGCCCCTTTATCCAGTCTCGTTCGTTTACAAGTTCATGCATTCTTTTATTGATGCTGAGTAAAGCTAGAAATGCTGCGTCCCGATGGCTTCCCCACCAATAAACCTTCCATAGCGTTTCATTGTTAATGAGGTCGGCCTGCTTAATTTGATGAAGATCAGGCAAGGAGAGCACAACACTTTGAACTTTATCGACAACATCATTTTTCTTCGCGGACCAGTACTGGACCCTGTGCTGTGACTCAGCAGGCTTGGCCTCGTAATGAACAAAGATAAATGGTGAAATCGCTGCGCTGAAGTAAATCTTTCGGACATGAGTAAAGTTGACAATTGTTTTGATTGTGGTCGCTTGCAGTAATCGTTTTCGGAACTTTTGACTATTGGGATGATGTTTGAGAAAAACACCTGTCGAAACTAGAAGCCCACACTCTCCGGTCGCTTTCAACAAACTTAAGCTACGGGCAATAAATGCCTGGGAAAGTTCCTTGTCACCGATCGGCCATTCGAAGGCTTCGCACCACTTCTGTGCCTGTTGCTGGGCTTGCTCTATTTCTTCGGTCGTTTCCTTTTTCTTTTTAAATCCCCATGGAGGATTGCCGACTATGACATCAAAAGATTCCGGTTCCAAGGGAAGTACCTCTGTTGAATAACTCAGATCAGCGACTTTCGACCGGCCTGCAAATCTTTTTGAGATCTTCAGTTTTTCATCCAACTGAACGCGTTCTGCGTGCATCAACCCAAACGTGTCCGCATGGAAAAGGATATTGTAATGTCTTGAATCCTGCTCGTTTCCTTCTGAATAAATCAGATGGGGAAGGGGCTTGTTGCTGTTATCGGATTGGCGAATCTGAGCTAAAATATCCCGTGGTTCCTGATAATGCAAAAGAGCAAGATAGAGGCTGAAGGCGGCTACATGGACTGCTTCTTCGTTGATTTCCACCCCAGTTATCTGGTCGCGGAGGATTGTGCGGAGTTGGTCTGGCAACGGGGTGTTTCCAAGTTGCTGCACGTGATATCGGACAATTCGGCGAAATGCTTCGACGAGGAAAATTCCGGAGCCGCAGGCCGGATCGAGGATTTTAGGATTGTCGGCCAAGCGGTCACTGGTAAGGACTTGGGAGAGAACGAAATCAACCAATACACTGGGAGTATAATGAGTGCCTTTATCGTCTACATTTGTTTTGTGGTAAAACTCCTCATAAATGCTGCTGATAAGCTCAATAGGAACGATTTCGAAGTCATAGGCCCAGAAAAATAACTGCGGCTGTTGCGGCGTTGATTCACCGAGAAGAAAATTACGCAGCAAATTGAGATGATCTTGAGTAACCGCCGCCTCTTCCTCGTCATCTCTCGGAAACATATCCCCATTAAAATCTTCGGCGAGTTGATTGAAGAGAGCATAAGTGAATGACTTTTCTTGAAGAATCCGGTCATAACGACGCTTCTCCAAATCAAGCATCAAATCGGGTTTTTCCGGTTCCGCAGCAAGAATGGCCTGCCATGCAGTATTGTTTCCGGCTATGCGTTCCTCGAAGTACGCCGGCGTCAATACTCCTCTGTCCTCCAAGTAGCGGATAAAAATGGACCGCCCGATCAAGGCATGGGCATATCGGTCTTTGAGATTTGAATCCAGCAGAGCTTTGCGAACCGTTTTCAGATCCTCTATCAAACGCTTGTCCGCACGATTCTCGACATTTCCAAATAGTTGATCCGCAAAAAGTTGCCCGGATTCTATCTGTTCTCGCCGATAAATATTCAGCTTTTCGGCCACATCCGCAATGGTTCGAGCAGTATGGAGAGGTTTCCAATCTTCAATTTTTCTGGGAGGGGATTGGTTAAGGCTGTAAACCTCGACTATGCCGGGACGGGAGATGAAGAGGTGCTGTGGTCGGGCCATACACCACGCCCGCCGGAATGTATTGAGTAACTTTTGCTCGTCAGGCTCGTTTTCAAAATGCTGAAAAACCAGAACTGGATTGTCTTGAACAAAAAAGACTTTTTCAGCACCTACCTTATGCGCTAACGATAGCCAGTCTCCTTTTCCCAGCCATTCGTTTGTTTCGATGGAATCTGGACTCGGCCGACCGACGGCGTTTAATAACATTCCGTCGTTATACCCTAGGGCCTGATAAGTTTCATCGAGCAATCTGTTTTCCATGGATTAGTATCTCTCAATTATGATGAGCAGCAGCCCTATTCAGTCAATCAACTCTGTCAAAGTTCTTCAATACCACAGCCGTTCGACATAATACGTCACAATCACGATACACATCGGTTTATTGGCTGAAATTTTCTACTTTATCTTTCTGATTCAACTATTAAACCAAAATATAAACGCATTATTTATACACTAGCCCTCGCTACTTGCGCCACCATTTTAACCTCGCCCGTCAATTCAAAATATTTCATTTCTGCCAAGTTATTAAAACAGTATCCATTTTTATGCTTTTGTTTTTTATGACGGTACGACACCTTTCTGGAACTTACTACCAAATATTTACGGCAGATTATACGCAGGGCCAGCACGCAAGCAAGAAAAAAGGCGGGGGTCACACCCCGCCTTTAAGACGAACTTACACTAGCTATTCTCACCACTTTATTCACTCGCTGACGTAGTCGCAACCCTCTTTGGGACACTTCAGGAATTCACCCTTGCGCTTGTAGATCTTTTTGACCAGCAGCGGGAAGCCGCATTTCGGACAGGGGCTCTCCACCGGAAGATCCCACAGGGCAAATTTGCACTTCGGATATTGGTTGCATGAATAAAACAATTTACCGAAGCGGGACTTCTTCTCAATAAGCTGCCCTTCTTTGCACTCCGGACATACCACGCCGGTGCTGACCGGCTTGATCAGCGGCTGGATATTCTTGCAGGCCGGGTAGCCGGAACAGGCCAGATACTTGCCGAAGCGGCCGTCCTTGATCAGCATCGGCAGTCCGCATTTTTCGCATTTTTCCTCGGAAATAACCGGCTCTACAATTTCCCCATCCTGATCGACGTTGCGGGTATACTTGCACCCTTCCTGAAATCCGGAGCAGGCGATGAACTTGCCGCGCTTGCCGAGCTTCACGACCAGCGGCTTGCCGCATTCCGGGCAGAGCTCATCGGTAGCCTCCGTCGTCAGGTCCGCCTTGTTGACTTCACCCTCCTTCTGTTTCAAAAGGGCGATAAACGGCTCCCAGAACTCCTTCAAGAGCGGCTTCCACTCCTTCTCACCGCGCGAAACCTGATCCAGCTCCTCTTCCAGGCCGGCGGTAAAGTTGTAGTCTACGTACTTCTGGAAATGGGCCGTCAGCAGGTCGCTGACCACCATGCCGACATCTTCCGGAAAAAAGCGCTTCTTGTCGAGACGGGCGTATTTTCTCTCCACCAGGGTATTCATGATCGAGGCAAACGTGGACGGGCGGCCGATGCCGTACTCCTCCAGGGTCTTGACCAGGGTCGCCTCGGTGTAGCGTGGCGGCGGCTGGGTGAAGTGCTGTTCGGGGAGTACTTCATGAAGCTTGAGCAGAGCACCTTCGCTCATGGCCGGCAGCAGCCCCTCTTTTTCCTCGTCCTGGTCATCAACCCCTTCGATATAGAGCTTCATGAAACCGGGAAAGCGGATAACCGTTCCGGCAGCGCGCAGTCCGGCTCTGGCAGAGCCGGCAAACGGGCCGGCGGTCAGCGGCGCGGCCAGCTCTGCGGTGATGTCAACCGATGTCTGGTCCAGCAGCGCTTCGGCCATCTGGCAGGCGACGGTCCGTTTCCAGATCAGCTCGTACAGTTTGTACAGATCGGGAGTCAGGTATTTCTTCAACTCGATCGGAGTCTTGGCGAGATAGGTCGGCCGGACCGCCTCGTGGGCCTCCTGGGCATTTTTGGATTTGGTTTTGAAAATCCGCGGCTTGGGGAGCGCATATTCCACCCCGTACGCGGCGGAGATGACGTCGTGGGCATCTTTCAGCGCCAGGGTGGAAAGATTGACGCTGTCGGTACGCATGTAGGTTATCAGACCGACGGTACCCTCTTCGCCGATATCAATCCCTTCATAGAGCTTCTGCGCGGTCGACATGGTCTTCTTGGCCGAGAAGCCGAGCTTGCGCGATGCCTCCTGCTGGAGGGTCGAGGTGGTGAAGGGGGGGGAAGGATTGCGTTTTTTCTCGGTTTTGGTGACTTTTGCCACCTTATAGCTGCCCGATTGCAAGGCCGTTTTCAGCGCGGCCGCAACATCCTCACCGGGGATATCGAACTTGCCGAGCTTTTTGCCCCCGACATCCACCAGACCGGCCTTGAACTCCTGACCCGCCGCAACACCCAGACGGGCGGCGACAGTCCAGTATTCCTGTTCATTGAAGGCCAGTATCTCCTTTTCGCGTTCACAGACCAGGCGGAGCGCCACCGACTGGACACGGCCGGCGGAAAGACCGTAGCGGATCTTTTTCCAGAGAAACGGCGAGAGGGTGAAGCCGACCAGATAATCCAGAATCGAACGGGCCTGCTGGGCGTTCACCAGATCAAGCGCGATGTCGCGGGGATTTTTGACGGCGTGCAGAATAGCCTCTTTGGTGATTTCGTGGAACTCGACCCGCCGGATTTTGATGCCGGGGCTCTTTTTATCCAGCCCGAGCGCCGCGAGCAGATGCCAGGAGATCGCTTCCCCTTCACGGTCGGGGTCGGTTGCCAGCAGCAGCGTGTCCGCCCCCTTGAGCGCGGCTTTGATCGCATCGAGATGTTTCTTGCTTTCCGGCAGCACGTGATACTTGGGCTCGAACCCCTTCTCGATATCGACTGAGCCCTGCTTGCTCGGAAGGGCACGCACATGCCCGAACGAGGCCAGGACCTTATAATCCGGGCCCAGAAATTTTTCTATGGTTTTCCCCTTGGCGGGGGATTCGACGATTACAAGGTTTTTCGACATAAGTAAAAGAGTCCTTATCCATTTACGGCGTAGTGTGTTCCGGGAAGCGGTGTGACCGCCCCCTTGAGTTCAAGGTGCAGTAACATAGAGGAAACCTCCCCGGCTGTCAATTCCGTTTGGGAGATGATGTCATCTATGTGCAACGGCGAGCGGGCCAGCAGCTCGTAAATGGCCGCCTCTTTCGGCGTCAGCGCAAAGGTGCGGGGAGACGGCTGAAATAATGGCGTGCCTGCTGATGCCAGGACACCCCCCGCCAGCTCCTCAATAATATCCTCGACACAATCCACCAGCTTGGCTCCCTGCTTGATCAGGCGATTGCAGCCGCGACTGGTGGCGAACGAAATATTACCCGGCACGGCAAAAACATCGCGACCATGCTCCAGGGCGTACTGGGCTGTGATCAGCGAGCCGCTTTTCTCGGCGGCCTCAACAACCAGCACTCCGCTGGAGAGTCCGCTGATGATGCGGTTGCGGCGCGGAAAATTTTCGGCCAGCGGCAGGGTTCCCAGCGGGAATTCGGACACCAGGCACCCCTTGTCCGCCATCTCCTCGAAGAGCGTGCGGTTTTCAGGGGGATAGATTTTGTCAACGCCGCACCCCAGGACGCCGATGCTTCTTCCACCCGCCTTGAGCGCTCCCTTGTGGGCCGCCGTATCGACTCCGCGCGCCATCCCCGACACGACACACACCCCGTTGGCGACGAGCCCTTCGGCCAGCTTTCCGGTCGTCAACAAGCCGTAGGATGTCGCCCGGCGCGAGCCGACGATGGCAATTGAAAGCTCCCGGGAGCGCAATTCCCCTTTGATGTACAGAAACGGTGGTGGATCGGGTATTTCGAACAGAGATTTGGGGTAGTCACTCGAGATATACGTCACCAGACGTACAGAGCCCGCCTCAAGCCTTCTGCACTCCTCTTCCGCAAAGCGCCGCCAGTCGCCGTTTTTTATCCCCTCGACGGTCGCAGGAGTCACGCCTCTGATGCCGGTAAGTGACGCGGGAGCTGCCTTCAACGCTGCTTCAGGTGTTTCAAAACGCTCCAGAATACGCCGGAAGGCGACATTACCGATACCGGGAACCGCTTTGAGACCTATCCAATAGAAATTTTCCATTTCTACACCTAGTCCCGATAAACGGGATAAGTTCGTTAACGAAGTTATTTTCTGCCTTAGTAGCGCAGAAAACAACTTCTAGCTTACTAACCGGGCACGATAAAAAAAGACCGGCCCGAAGCCGGTCTTGAGCGTGTTAAAGTAGTTCGGTCACTTCGTTTGGCTGACGATCCGGTCGCCTTTATAGATGGTGTCGATGCTCTTGACGACCAGGGCGGTAGCAGTTTTTTTGCCGGTTTCGAGGATTACAAGTGCCCCCAGCAGTTCTTGAGGCAGTTTATCGATTCGCCCTTCCACATACCGCTGATCGATCGTCACATCCCGTACGATATAGAGCATGTTGCCGACCTCGGCCCCCTGGCTGGATCCCAGGTCTATATAGACGATATCTCCGGCGGCAATGATACTGACACCGCTGTAGCTTTCTATGATGTACCCTTTGAGATCATACCTGGAGCTTTTAAGGGTTATTTCCCGCCGGCGGTTTTCCTTGTAGGGGAGCAGGTAGGCGCCCGGGCTGATTTCCCGTGAAGACCTTGTTATTATGGCCCGGGACGATTTCCGCTCCACATCGGTCAGTTGAAGGGTGCCGAGCGGAATCATCTTGTTTCCCATCTCCTCATTGTTCAGCGGGTGGGAGACCGACGCGTCCTTGCGATACACGGAGAATTTATCACCGCCGCCGGCTTTATGATCGGAGCCGATATCTGTGTAGACGATATCATCAACACCAGCCACTATCCTGTCGTGCTGAGCCCCGATCACCATGCCGAAGGGTCTGAAACCATTTTCCAGCAGGAAACCTTCCGTGCCGTAGAGCGTATAGGTTTTCTCGGCGGCAACCTCCTGAAGCGTTTCAGCAACCGCAGCCACAGGCGCGGCGGGCGCGCTCTTTTGCTCAGTGGCGGCCGCTGTCTGTTCCTTGGGAACAAACTCCAGCCGATCAGGAAAAATCCGCAGCATCTGGCCCGGATAAATAAAATGAGGGTTGGTTACCTGGCCGTTTTTTGACCACATGTCCGGCCAGTACCAGGGGTCTTTGATAAAGCGGTCAGAAAGTCCCCAGAGCGTATCACCCCGTTTGATGGTATAAACGGCAGGCTCGTCCTGGCCGGCGGCAAACACATAAGATGGCGTGACCAAAAGCGCCAACAGCAGCAGCAATCTGATTTTCATGAAGGGCACCTCATTCGCCTTTGATTTGGTAAGCTGAAATTAGTTCTCGCGCCTTTCCGGCAGAAAACAAATTCGTTATCGCACGTATTCTGGCTGACAAGGTAGGACAGCAGGGCAGACCCGGCTCAATGTGCGTTCAGGCGTTCACGTGCTTTTATTGCAGCAGGGCTGCTTGGATACGATGTAATGATTCTCTCGAATACAGCCGCGGCCTTTTCCTTTTCCTTCAGTGCCGACAGTGTGTAACCGAGCTTCAATAGAGCATCCGGGGTTTTTGAGCTTTTCGGATAACTCTCCGCAACCATCGCAAAGGCCGCTTGTGCCTTGGGAAGGTCCGACAAGGTGTAGTGACACTCACCAATCCAGTACAGCGCATTCGCGGCGTATTCGCTCTGGGGGTTCTCCTTGAGAAACGAGTCAAAACCTTCTATGGCTGCGGTGAAATTGTTGGCACTGTACAGACCGAAGGCCTTGAGATATTCCGGGGGGGGGCCTGACTCCCTTGTCGCTTTGGCCGGTGACGGTTGATTGACTATCTCTACTTTCGGCGTTTGCGACTGCTTTGCAAGATTCGCAACCCTTACCACGAGTTCGTCACGGGAAGTTCTGAGCTCGCGGTTTTCTTCCTTCAGGAGCTTTATGTCACCGGACATCGACTTAAGCCGCTCGTCCAGCACCTGCTGCAGGCCGGCAAGTTCATTGTGACTCTGTTCCGCTTTTTTTGATGCTTGAATCAGAAACTCGATCTTTGCTTCGGACTCGGCTTGACGTTTGACCACCAGGTCGTTGGCGGCGCACCCTGACAGAAAAACAGTCAGACAAATATATGGTACCAATCGGATGCCTGACGACATAATACCCCCATTTAACGCATGTTTTTCATAATTAAAGCGATATAGTGGCCTTTGTCAAGTGAAAGGTGCTTTTCAGTTTTATTGGCAGACTGATTATGGTAGCATCCAATCCCCGCGAATCATCATAAATGCCACCATATATATTTATATTGGACCCCCCATGCAGAGACCTGAATTGCTTGCTCCGGCAGGTAATATGGAAAAACTAAGAATTTCGGTGCATTACGGTGCCGATGCCGTGTATCTTGGCGGGCAGGCCTTCGGGCTTCGCAACATGGCCGACAACTTTTCCATTGATGAAATGAAAGCCTCCCTTGATTTCTGCCATGACAGGGATGTTAAAGTCTACCTGACGATTAACAGCTACCCGCGCAACGAGTCGCTTCCGGAGTTGGAGGCATATCTGGCGCAGATAGCTCCGCTCCCCTTCGACGCCTATATTGTTGCCGACCCGGGGGTGATCGATGCGGTGCGCCAGGTATCGCCGGAGCGCGAACTGCATCTTTCGACCCAGGCCAACACGATCAACTGGCGCTCCGCCCGGTTCTGGCAGCAGCAGGGTATCCGCCGGATCAACCTGGCCCGTGAAATGAGCCTCGACAACATCCGCGAAACGGTGACAAAAGTCCCGGGACTGGAATGTGAGGCGTTCGTGCACGGCGCGCTCTGCATTTCCTATTCCGGGCGCTGCCTGATTTCCAGCATGCTGACCGGACGCGACGCCAACCAGGGAGAATGCACCCACCCCTGCCGCTGGAGCTACCATCTGGTGGAGGAATCACGACCGGGAGAATATTTTCCGGTCGTTGAGGACGAGAACGGCACCTTTATCTTCAACTCCCGCGACCTCTGCCTGCTGGAGCATATCCCGGCCCTCGTCGCAAGCGGGGTGCACGCACTCAAGATCGAAGGACGCATGAAGGGGATCAACTATGTCGCGTCGGTGCTGCGGGTGTATCGCCAGGCGCTTGACGAATACCTCGCCGACCCGGATGGGTGGAGCTGCCGGCCGGAATGGCTTGACGAACTGGCCAAACTGAGCCATCGCGGCTATACAACCGGCTTCCTCTTCGGCCAGCCGCGCAACGTCGGGCAGGAGTACGAGTCGGCCTACATCCGCAGTCACGATTTCGTCGGGGTCGTCGATGAGGTTCGGGGGGACGGGACTCTACTGGTCAGCGTGCGGAACCGGATCAAGGCCGGCGACGCGATCGAATTCATCGGGCCGGGGATGCGGAGCGACATCCTGATCCTGCAGCACTTTTCTTCCCTTCCCGAGCGGGGAGCTGCCGTCCCGGCGGAGGTCGCCAACCCCAACCAGCGGATACTTCTGACGGTACCGTTTGCGGTCGAAGCGGGAGATCTGCTGCGGCGCGAGAAAATTGAACCTGTGAAAGTAATATAACCGGAAATCCAAGGAAACATCCACATGACTGATGTAAAACTCCCCCCCCAGAACCTCGATGCCGAAATGTCGATCCTGGGCGGAATCCTGATAGACAACGACGCCATCAACCGGGTGCTGGAAAGCATCGTTCCGGAAGATTTCTACCGCGAGGTACATCGCAAGATTTTTCTGGCGATGATGCAGCTTTCCGACAGGCGTGAGCCGTGCGACCTGGTGACACTGACCGAAACCCTGAAAAAAAAAGGGGAGCTGGATGAGATCGGCGGCGCCGCCTACCTGCTCATGCTGGTCGATTACGTCCCGACCGCAGCCAACATCACCTACTACTGCAAGATCGTCAAGGAGAAGTCGGTCAACCGCAAGTTGATCACGATCGCCACCGGGATCGTCACCCGGAGCTATGAAGATCAGACCGATGTCAATGAGCTGCTGGACAAGGCCCAGAAGGATCTCTATGAAATTGGCGAGAACAAGCTGAGGCCGCAGTATGTGCCGATCCAGCCGCTTATCAAAGAGGCCTTCAAAATCCTCAAATCGCTCAATGACCGCAAGGAGCACATCACCGGCGTGCCGACCGGTTATACCGACCTCGACCAGATGACCGCCGGCTTCCAGCCGGGCAACCTTATCATCATCGCCGCCCGTCCTTCGATGGGCAAAACAACGCTGGCACTCAACATCGCCCAACACGCCAGCGCCGAAAGCAAGAAAAAGACCCCCTCGGTCATCTTCTCCCTGGAAATGGGCAAGGAAGACCTGGTCATGCGTTTTCTCGCCTCCATCGCCCGGGTTGACTTCGGACGGATGCGCACCGGTCACTTCCATGACAGTGACTGGCCCCGCCTGACCAGGGCGGCCGGAATTCTTCATGACGCCAAGATTTTCATCGACGACACCCCTGCCATCAGCGTCCTGGAACTCCGCTCCAAGGCACGCCGCCTGAAGAGTGAACATGATATCGGGCTGATCATTGTCGACTATCTGCAGCTGATGAAAGCGGGCACCCGCATCGAATCGCGTCAGCAGGAAATTTCGGAGATTTCCCAGTCCCTTAAGGCGCTGGCCAAAGAGCTGAGTGTGCCGGTAGTGGCCCTCTCCCAGCTCAACCGGGAACTTGAGAAACGCGCCGACAAGCGGCCGATGATGAGCGATCTGCGCGAATCGGGCGCCATCGAACAGGATGCCGACGTAATCATGTTCGTCTACCGCGAGGCGGTCTACTGCGAGCAGTGCCGCAAACGGGACGGTTCCTGCACCCAGGGGCATGACCGCAACGCCGAACTGATTATCGGCAAGCAGCGTAACGGCGCGATCGGCACGGTCAGCATGGCATTTTTTGGCGAGCATACCCGTTTTGAAAATCTGAGTGACCGGAGCGAATAGCTCTCCAACAGCCGTCAACTATGGAGGTAGTCCATGCCAGAGCAGATAAAGAAAAGTTCCCTGGGCGCAATTCTCTCCGCCTGCAATATCATCACCGAGAAAGACATCACGGCGGCACTTGAGGAGCAGGGTCGCAGCGGGGTGCGCTTCGGTGAAGCGTTGATCTCCCTGGGGATCGTCACGCAGGAGGATATCGACTGGGCACTTTCCAATCAGCTCGACCTCCCCTACATCCGCCTTAAAGCCGACATGATCGACCCGGAAGCGGTCCGGCTCGTCCCTGCGGCAACGGCAAAAAAATTCAATCTGATTCCGCTCATCAAGGCCGGCGGCGAACTGAACATCGCCATTTCCGATCCGCTTAACAAAGCTGCCATTGCGGCGGTCGAACAGGCGAGCGGCTGCCAGGTCAACATATCGGTGGCGCTGATCCGTGAAATCCGTGAAATGATCGACGCCTGCTACGGCAGCAGCGAACTGGAGCAGCTGGGGTTTGAGTCAACGGCTTTTTCCGAGAAAGTTCTGGAGACCATCAACGCTGACCTGAGCGGCGGCAAACTGCTCGACTACCTGTTGATTTTTATTACCCAGAACCGGCTCTCATCGCTTTCCCTGCAGCCGATGGGAGAAACCGTGGCCGTCAGCGGCAGACGGAGCGGCGTCTCACGCCCGATCGGTTCGCTGGCCGGCACCTATTACCCTGACCTCACCCTCAGAATCCGCAAGAGCATCGGCAGCGGCACCCAGGGAGAACCGAATTCCGGCGGGCTGCTGACGTTCAGCTACCGTTCCCATCCGATCACCTTCCAGATATCGTCGATGGCGGGCTACGGCGGGGAGTACATCACGATCCGTCCGCATCTGTCCGCCAACGTTCCAAACCGGCTTTCAGACCTCCATCTTCCTGCCGGGCAGGAAGCCGATTTTATCGATTTGTCGCGCAGGCAGCATGGCATCACCTTCTTTGCCTCGCGAAATACCCAGGAGCGTGATCGTTTTATGGACCTTATGCTGGAGGAGATGGACACCTCCGGCAAAAACGTGATTATCCTGGGGGAAGGGCCGGGGAAAATGACCAAGCGCTTCCCGCGCATCCTCCTCCCGAGGGATGAACATGAGCGGGCCGCAATGGTAATGAGGGCTCTTGACCACGCACCGGACATACTGGTCATTGAAGATGCCACCGAAGGAATGCCTTTCACCGCCGCCTGCCGGGCCGCCATGCGTGGCAAACTGGTCCTGGCCGGCCTGGAAATTCGCGGCACCCGCACTGTCCTGCGCCAGCTGCTGCTGTATCAGCAGCAGAATTACTTCCTCCCCGGCTTCGTAAACGGCCTGGTCTCGTTCAAGGGAATCCAGCTGCTCTGTCCGGCATGCCGGACCGCCTACACCCCGCCGGCAGAGGAACTGGCGGTGATGAACCTTGCCGAGCGTCCCCCATCGTTTCACCGCGCAACAGGATGCGACGATTGCGGCCACAGCGGCTTCAGCACGAGAAAATACCTGACAGATGTCCTGGTCTTCACCGATGAGTTCCTGCGGATCTTTGAACAGACCAGTGACGTGGCCGCCCTGGAAAACTACCTCGAAATGGTCGGCTACCACGGCCTGGCGGAAGAAGGGCTGCGGCTCCTGATGGCAGGTGAGGTTTCACCGGAAGAATATATTGCATCCGTTGTTCTTTAACAGGGGGAAATACAATGGCACGCATAGATGCACTCTTTAACATGATGAAGGAGCAGGGGGCATCCGACCTGCACCTTTCAACCGGAAATCCGCCCATTTTCCGTCAACGCGGCGAAATGGTGCGCCTCAACTTCAAGGTGCTGGGGCACGATGAGCTGAAGGCGATCCTGTTCGAAATTTTGAGCGAAAAGCAACAGGCGCTCTTCAACGAAACCAAGGACCTCGACTTTGCCTATGAAGTCCCGGGACTGGCCCGCTTCCGCGGCAACATCATGATGCAGTATCGCGGGATTGCCGCCGTATTCCGCATCATCCCCACCAAGATACTTTCTGCCGACGAGTTGGGGCTGCCGGAAGGGGTGCGGCGCATGACCAATTTCAAAAAGGGGATGGTACTTGTGACCGGCCCGACCGGATCCGGCAAATCGACGACCCTCGCCGGCATGATCGATCTGATCAACTCCACCCGCAACGAGCATATCCTGACCTTTGAAGACCCGCTGGAGTTTATTCATGAAAACAAGATGTCACTCATGAACCAGCGCCAGATCGGCGAGCATACCGAAAGTTTCGCCACGGCTCTTCGAGCGGCTCTGCGAGAGGACCCGGATGTCATTCTCGTGGGCGAGATGCGAGACCTGACGACGATTCAGCTCGCCATGAGCGCTGCCGAAACCGGACACCTGGTCTTTGGCACACTGCACACCAGTACCGCCGCCAAAACAGTCGACCGAATCATCGACGTTTTCCCGACCGACCAGCAGGAGCAGGTCCGCGCCATGCTGTCCGAATCCCTGAAAGGGGTCATCTGCCAGCAGCTGTTGAAAACGGCAGATGGCAAAGGTCGCGTTGCGGCGCTGGAGATCATGCTCGGCACCCCGGCCATCGCCAACCTCATCCGCGAAGGGAAAACTTTCCAGATTCCCTCCATCATGCAGACCGCCAAACGGGACGGCATGCAGCTGCTGGATCAGCACCTGCTCGATCTGCTCAAAATGAAAAAGGTCAATCCGGAAGAGGCCTATCGCTGCGCTGTCGACAAAAAACAGTTTGAGCAGTATCTGACGCCCGCATAAGACCAGGAGGCTTAATCGTGAACTTCAACCATTTTGACGAAAGCGGCCACGCAATCATGGTCGATGTCAGCGCCAAGCAGCCAACCATGCGGACCGCCATTGCGGCAGCCGAGGTGCGACTCTCAAAGGAACTGCTGGCGGCCGTCAAGGATGGCGCTGTTGCCAAGGGTGACGTACTGGGCGTAGCCCGCCTGGCCGGCATCATGGCCGTCAAGCGGACACCGGACCTGATCCCCCTTTCCCACCCGTTGGCCATCCATAGCGTCGGCATCGATTTCGAGATGGATGCCCCCTCCGGCTTGATCACGGTACGCTGCACCGTACGGGCGTTTGAACGGACCGGGGTGGAGATGGAGGCCATGACCGGAGCCGCCCTGGCGGCTCTGACGATTTATGACATGTGCAAGGGGAGCGATAAATCGATTACGATCGGCGAAATCAGGCTGCTGTTCAAGGAAGGGGGCAAGAGTGGTGTCTACAACATTACTGACTGCTGACGTTGCATATCCATGCAGATAGAACAGACGCTGCGACTCTCCGTTTTTGCGGCGGTACTTCTGCTGGTCGCGCTCTGGGAGATGGTCGCTCCCCGTCGTCCCCTGATCGACAGCAAAAAGAGGCGCTGGTTTACCAATCTCTCAATGGTTGCAATCGACACGGTCGCGATAAGGTTCCTCTTCCCGATCCTCCCCGTTGCGCTTGCAGGGGTTGCCGAAGCGCGCGGGTGGGGAATCTTCAATTTTTTCCAGTTGTCTCCCTGGCTCGTTTTTATCCTGAGCTTCCTTATCCTCGATTTCATCATCTACCTTCAGCACGTCCTGTTCCACCACCTCCCGATTCTATGGCGTCTGCACCGGATGCACCACACCGACCTCGATCTGGACGTAACCAGCGGCAATCGCTTCCATCCGTTGGAAATTGTCATCTCGATGCTGATTAAAATGGCGGCGGTTCTCCTTCTTGGTGCGCCTGCAATTGCGGTTCTGGCCTTCGAGGTGGTCCTGAATGCGTGCGCCATGTTCAGTCACGGCAACATCAGTCTTCCCGGCAAACTGGACCGCATAGTGCGCCTGATCATGGTTACTCCCGACATGCACCGCGTCCACCATTCGACGCTAGTGCGCGAGACCAACAGCAATTTCGGCTTCAACCTCCCCTGGTGGGATCGAATCTGCGGCACCTATCGTCCCCAGCCTGAAAAAGGGCATCTGGAGATGACCATCGGCCTCAAGGAGTACCGCGACCCGGAAAAGCTTACCCTGCTCCGTCTCCTGATTCAGCCGTTTACCTCTCCATGACAGAGTTGCCGTAATGTAAGTTTCTGATCTAGCGCCTGATTGTCTTCTTGACACGGCTCTGACAAAACTGGTATGGTGAAGCATTACAATTGTTGTACCGGATAGCACATCACTGCAAGCCCCGGATATTTCCGGGGCTTTTTTCGTACAACCAGAAAAAGGAGTATCATGGAGTTTCAAGCGTTTAATTTACACCCCGTCATTGCCGCAAGCATCAAGGAGGCCGGGTATGCAATACCGACCCCCATTCAGAAGCAGGCCATACCGACGGTCATGCTGGGACGCGATGTCATGGGCCTTGCCCAGACCGGCACCGGCAAGACCGCCGCCTTCGCCCTGCCGGTCCTGAATCGTCTCATGGAGGGCCCGCGCGGCCGTGTCCGCGCCCTGGTAGTGGCCCCTACCCGCGAACTTGCCGAGCAGATTCATGAATCGTTCATGACGCTCGGCCGACAGACCAAATTGAAGAGTGTGACGGTTTACGGCGGAGTCAACGTCAACCCGCAGATTCAGTCGCTCAGAAGCGGCGTTGAAATCGTGGTTGCCTGCCCGGGCCGCCTGCTCGACCACATCGGCCAGGGAACCATCGACCTCTCGCATCTTGAAGTACTGGTGCTGGACGAAGCTGACCAGATGTTCGACATGGGGTTTCTCCCCGATATCCGCCGGATTCTGAAACACATCCCGGCCAAACGGCAGACGCTGCTGTTCTCGGCCACCATGCCGCCCAGCATCAACAAGCTCGCCCATGACATCCTGACTGATCCGGTCACCGTCCAGGTCGGCAATACCGCTCCTCCGGTCACCGTATCCCATGCCCTCTATCCGGTGGAGCAGCATCTGAAAACAGGGCTGCTGCTGGAGCTGCTGAAACATACCGATACCGATTCGGTGCTGATTTTCACCCGCACCAAGCACCGCGCCAAGAGGCTGGGCGAGCAACTGGAGAAAGCCGGCTACAAGGCCGCTTCACTGCAGGGCAATCTTTCCCAGAATCGCCGTCAGGCGGCGCTGGACGGATTTCGAGACGGCACCTACCAGATTCTCGTGGCAACCGATATTGCCGCTCGCGGCATCGACGTGTCGCAGATTTCGCACGTCGTCAACTATGACATTCCGGACACCCCCGAAGCGTACGTTCACCGCATCGGCCGCACCGGCCGTGCCGCCAAAACCGGCGATGCCTTCACCATGGTGTGCAGCGAGGATACGCTCATGGTGCGGACGATCGAGAAAAAACTGGGCGCCCCGCTGGAGCGCCGTACGGTAGACGGTTTCGACTACACTGTTCCGGCACCAAACAAGGACGCCGAGTTCGCCCGCCCACCGCGTGAGCAGCGGCCATCCCGCAAACCGGCCGACGTCAAAAAGAGTACGGGGGGGTCAATCAACCCATTCAAGGCCGACCATCCCGGCAGCAAACCTGCAGCTCGCCCACTTCATGGACGACCGGCTGCAGCGGGAGGCGCCCCCAAGACCGTGTTCAACAGTTCACGCCGCGGGAAATAGTAGTTTAATTCAAGCAGAGGAGGCGGCCATTGGCCGCCTCCTCTGCTTGATTCAGGTGTGTGCCCGGTTCAGGCGGAACCGAAGCTATCTGTTCCGCATTGTGACTGCCTCTTCCATACTGTTTTGCCGTTACCCTCTGCAGCGCAGAAGGAGAGCTAATGACCTTATTGTCTTACCTGCTCATATTCCTTTCAATCATCGCTCTTCTCGTCCTCACGGCAGCTCTCATGATGTTCCGCAGCATGTATGTCGCGACCCGGGGGAGAAAAATCGCCAGCTACCCCAATCCCCAAAAGGCGCTCGTTGTGCTGGATATCCAGGAAGGGTATTCCGGGACGGATTCAAGGCGTCCGGATACGGCTCCGCCGGCCGCCGGAATGATCGCCACGGTCAACCGGCTGATCGACCTGGCGGCAGAATCCGGCATGGAGGTCGCCTACATCCGGCAGGTCTTCAGCAACAACCTGTTCGTTCGATTGCATGGCGGCAGACGAGCAGAAAAAGTGCTGGTCGACCGCAGGATCAAAATCATCAACTCCAATGACTTTGAAAAGAACAGAACCGATGCCTTCTCGAACCGCCAGTTTGAGCAGTTGCTGCTCGACCGTCAGGTTGATACACTGTACCTGACCGGAGTCGATGCCGCCTATTGCGTCTATTATACGGCTCTCGGCGCCTTGAACCGCGGCTACCGGGTGGTGGTCGTCACGGATGCCGTTGCATCGCGGAACAATATGGCAGACATTATGGAGCGATACCGGCGTAAAGGGATAGAGACCATAACCAGCGATCAGCTGATCAACTCAAAACAAGCCGTATGATTGGCCGATAAGGAAACGTTACATGGGAATTTCAAAACACCCCTCCGTCGTTACCATGCCGGAAACCGAAAAACCGTATCCTTCCATCCTTTCGTTCCTCGGCAGAAGGTTTCCCGCCATTTCCCGGGAAATATGGGAGATGCGGATAGCGGAGGGCAAGGTCCTTGACGAAAAGGGGGACCGGATAACGCTTGATTCCGCTTACGCCCCCCAGAACCGTATTTTTTATTTCCGCGAAGTCAGCAGTGAGCCGATCATTCCTTTTAGAGAAAAAATCCTGCTACTCGATGACGAGATCCTGGTCGCATGCAAACCGCATTTCCTTCCGGTGACCCCGGGCGGACGTTACGTTGACGAATGCCTGCTGAACCGGCTGCGGGTCAGCACCGGAATCGAAGACCTGGCTCCGCTCCACCGCATAGACCGTGAAACAGCCGGAATAGTGCTCTTTTCCGTCAACAGGAAGAGCAGGGGGCTCTACGGCACACTCTTCATGAACGGCCTCGTCGAAAAGACCTACCAGGCGCTCGCGGCGTGTCTGCCAACTCAGGCGCCCGCTTCCTGGGATGTCGGTAACAGAATTGAGCGAGGCGAACCGTGGTTCCGGATGAAAACGGCACCCGGCAGGGAAAATGCCCGCTCCGCCATCAGCCTGGTGGAGGTAAAAGGAAAGACGGCCCGCTTTATCCTGCAGCCGCAAACCGGGAAAACCCATCAGCTGCGGATCCACATGAGCGGTCTCGGCTTCGGAATACTGAACGACCGGTATTATCCCGAACTGGAGGAAGAGCGGGAAGACAACTTCGACACGCCGCTCCAGCTTGTTGCTCACAAACTGAAGTTCACAGATCCTCTCAGCGGCAGGAGCAGATTATTCACATCGGAGCGGGAGTTATTATGGTAGCTAACTCAGAACAACATGCGGTAAAATAGGCTTTTATGTTCCAGCAAATTGGCTCTTTCACCAGGCATTACATTCAATTGCAGGAGGACACAGTTGAGAGCGGCAATCCTTACCTTGAGTGACAAAGGCTCGCGCGGCGAGCGGGTCGATGAAAGCGGCCCGGCCTTGGCGGCCTGGCTTGCAGCGCGGGGTGTACAAACAGTTCAGTCCCGCGTCATCGCCGATGAGTTCGAGCAGATTGTGGCGGTGCTGACGGAATGGGCCGATGACGATGCAGCCGACCTGATCCTGACGACCGGCGGCACCGGCGTCTCGCCCCGTGATGTTACCCCCGAGGCGACGCTGCAGGTTGTGGAGCGAACCATCCCGGGACTCGGCGAGCTGATGCGCATCAGGAGCCTTGAGAAAACCCCGATGGCATCCCTGTCCCGGGCCGTGGCCGGAATCCGTGGCCGGTCGCTGATTATCAATCTCCCCGGCAGCCCCAGGGGGGCCCTGGAAAACCTGGAAGCGGTCTGGCCGACGCTCGGCCACGCCGTCGAGAAGATCCGTGGCGGCCAGGAAGATTGCGGCGACAGGTTTTCAAAATAGACTCTGGAGAAATATGTGAATACGAATAACGCCGCACGAATTGTCGGGCCCGAAACCGCCCGAATGCTCGACCTGGGGCATCCCTGGATCGTAGCCGATGCCTATACCCGGAAATGGCCGGCCGGCAGCGCCGGTCAGACCGTAGAATTGTGCGACAGCCAGGGTCGCTTTCTGGCCACGGCCCTGCTTGATCCTGATGAGCGGATTATCGCGCGGGTACTGGACCGGAAGCGGATTCAGCTTGATCGCCCCTGGCTGGCAGAGCGGCTCCGATGTGCCATCGAACTGCGCCAATGTCATGCCGATCTGAACGATACCACCGCCTACCGGCTGGTTAACGCCGAGGGAGACGGCCTGCCCGGTTTGACGGTGGACCGCTATGCCGATCATCTGATGCTGCAGCTCTACAGCTCTGCCTGGCGTCCGCACCTCAAGCTGGTCACCCAGGTTCTGCAGGAGTTGCTGTCGCCGCTAGGCATTTACGAAAAAAGCCGGCCGCAGAAGACCCGCGAACTGGAAGCGGTCAGCGACAGCAAGAAGTACGGGCGTCTTTTGGCGGGAAAGGCGGCGCCGCCGCGCCTGGAGGTCCGGGAGAACGGCCTCACCTTTCTGGTAACCCTGGAGCAGGGGCTGAACACCGGGCTGTTTCTCGACCAGCGCCGCAATCGCCGCGATCTGATGCAGAGGGTGGAGGGGAAGCGCCTGCTCAACCTGTTCTCCTACACCGGCGCTTTTTCGGTGGCGGCCGCCGCTGCCGGAGCCGCACAGGTGACCAGCGTCGACGCCTCGACCGGCTACACCGACTGGGCCAGAGACAACTTCGCTGCCAACAGCATCTCCAGCCGTCAGCATGAATTCATCGTCGGCGACTGCCTTGCGGTACTGGGTAAACTGGCTCAGAGCGGGAAACGTTATGATATCATCCTGATGGACCCCCCCTCCTTTTCTACCACCGCCAAGAGCCGGTTCACCACCCGCGGCGGCACATCGGACCTGGTGGCTGCGGCCCTGCCATTGCTGAATGACAACGGGCTCTTGATGGCGTCGTCCAATCACCAGAAAGTTGACACACCCGAATACCTGAAAGAGCTGCGACGGGGCGCCATCCAGGCCGGCTGTGACCTGCAGGTGGTCTCACTGCTCGGGCAGCCTGAGGATTTTCCCTATCCGGTCACCTTCCCGGAAGGGCGCTATCTCAAATATGCGGTCTGTGTAAAGACGGGGCGTATGACAGAAGGGGTCAGCCGATGAAAAAGCTGCTCTCCTGGGGGGGCGTCGGCCTGCTGACCACGGCCCTGCTTGACCCGGTGCTCTATTCCATGCTGGACATGCCGATCCCGTGGGGACGTGACCTGCTAATGGCGGCCGGCGGAATCGGCTGTCTGTACCTGCTGGTCAGACTGCGGGACACTTTTTGAGACTCCAAGCCTGACCCAGAAAATGTTTCACGCGGAGACGCGGAGAACGCGGAGCAAACCAGGATTAAAGCGTAACATCTTAAGGTTAAACCATACGTTCTGTTTTGACTTTCTCCGCGACTCCGCGTCTCCGCGTGAGGACGGTTTTGCCGTAGATCCTGCCTTATTCTCACATGATGTAATGGCTCAAGTCGTATAGATGCTAAAGAGGTTACAGCAGTGATCGAAATAAAAGAAGCCGACATAAAAATTGAATTCTACCGCGGTTCCGGCCCGGGTGGGCAGCATCGCAATACGACCGATTCGGCCGTGCGCATCCGTCATCTGCCGACCGGGATCGTCGCCCAGGCCTCGGAAAATCGCAGCCAGTTTCAAAACCGGGAGGTTGCGATGGAGCGCCTGCGAGTTGCGCTGGAACGTCGTGAGCGCAAGGCCAAGAAGCGGATCTCTACCCGTGTGCCGAGGAGAGCCAAAGAAGAGCGCCTCTCCGGAAAGAAAATCACTGCGGAAAAGAAACGCCTGCGCACGTCTCTGGATTAGTACGTGAGGAACCATTATCTGCGTTTTTTTGCAGAGAATACCTGGTTAACGCACATACCCCGTTTGCGGTGCCAGCCCCTGCCAGCCTTGAATCCTCCCAGATTTCGTTTGACTCACCCATGATAACACTGTAATTTGTCTGAGTTTATATTTGGAGTTAGTGATGGTTCGCGCATACCTCTTTCTGGCGGTCTTTGTTCCGCTGACATTTCTTTTTTCAGTCAGTGCCATTATCTCGACCTTGTTTGACTCAAGCGGACGGGTCTATGCCTGGCACGCCCGACTCTGGGCACGACTGGGACTGGCTCTGAATGGCGTCGGCGTAATGATTACCGGAACGGAGCACCTCCCAGATGGCCCGGTCATCTTCATGAGCAACCACCAGAGTAACTTTGACATACTGTCACTTCTGGCCGCCATGCCGCGCCAGATCCACTGGATCGCAAAGAAAGAGCTCTTCGAGATTCCGGTTTTCGGCCCCTCCATGCGGCGCGGCGGCTATATTCCGCTGGATCGCAGCGATGGACGCAAGGCACTGCAGAGTATGGATGAAGCTGCCGCGACGATTCACCGGGGTAAAAGCGTCGTCCTGTTCCCGGAGGGGACCCGAACCACTGACGGCAACCTGCTGCCGTTCAAACGGGGAGGCTTCATCCTGGCGCGTAAAGCGGCAGTGCCGGTGATTCCGGTCACCATCAACGGCAGCGGCAGGGTCAATCCGGGCGGCCAGATCAGGCTCTATAGCGGAAATATCCACATCACCCTGCATCCCCAACTGGTTGCCCCTCCAGAACTCCGCCGAAGCGAGGCGGAAACATGGATGATGGAGGCCGTGCGGGAGCAGATCGAATCTGTACTGGAGCGGTAAATGAACATCGGCTATCAGTATGTTCTTCTAATTATTTCAGGACTGGCCGGCATGATCTGGGGATTGCCCGCCGCCCACCGCCTGAAAAGCCCCTTTGACATTGGAGCTGCGCTCGTGGTTCTCTGCGGAGTGATCGCTTTCGCGTTAGGCATCCTTCTAACATTCATTCCCGGCTTTTTTAGGTAACTATATGAACGAACAGGTAAAAAGCATCATAGCTAACGGCATTGTCATCACCTTGGCCACCCTGCTGGTTTTTTTTGCGGGAACCTGGTGGCGCATGAGCAGTCAATTCAGCCAGGGTGAAGCGGCGCTCTTCAAGGGGGATTTTCCGGGAGCCGTTGCCGGATTCGAGTCGGCGCTGCATATGTATATCCCCTATCACCCGACCATAGAAAAGGCGGCCGAGAGGCTGTGGCAGATCGGCGAAACCAACGAGCGTCTTGGAGATGTCAATCGCGCCCTGATTGCGTATCGCTCCCTGCGGAGTTCCTTTTACGCCGCTCACTGGCTGGTTACACCCGGCACGGCCTGGATCGAAAAATGCGACAAAAAAATAACCACTCTGATACCCCAGCAACATGAAAGATAACCTATGGAAGAAGCAGAAACAGTAGTATCACACGCGGCACTGCAGATTGTCGCCCTCGGGGGCCTGGGCGAAATCGGCATGAACATGATGGCCTATCAGCATGGCGCCGACATACTGATCGTCGATTGCGGCTTGATGTTTCCCTCCCCCGACATGCTCGGCATCGACTACGTCATCCCTGATATCAGCTGGCTGCGCGAGAGGGCCGCAAACATCCGGGCGATCTGCCTGACTCACGGACACGAGGACCATATCGGCGCCCTCCCCTTTGTGCTGCAGGAACTGGATGTCCCGGTCTACGGCACTGCGCTGACGCTCGGTCTGGTTTCCGCCAAACTTGAAGAGTACAAACTGGATGAATCGGCCGAACTTGTCACCGTCAAGCCGCGCGAGACCGTGCAAATCGGCTGTTTCCAGGTCGAGTTCCTGCGCGTGGCCCACTCGATTGTTGACGGCTGCGCCCTGGCGATTACCACTCCGGAAGGTGTCGTCATCCACACCGGTGATTTCAAGATCGACCACACCCCGGTTGACGGCCAGCTCACCGACCTGGCCTCCCTGTCTCGCTACGGCGAAGCGGGGGTCCTGGCACTGCTGTCCGATTCAACCAACGTGGAGCGTGAGGGGTATACCCTGTCCGAAAAGTATGTCGGCGAAGCGTTCGGGGATATCTTCCCGAAATGCACTGGCCGCATCATTGTCGCCGCCTTTTCCAGCAGCATTCACCGGGTCCAGCAGGTCGCCGATGTCGCAACACTCTGCGGACGCAAGATCCTGCTGAACGGCCGCTCGATGGTCAAAAACGTCCAGATCGCCCGCGATCTCGGTTACCTGGCGATCGCCGACGAGCAGCTGATGGATCTGCGGGAACTGCCGCACCTCCCGCCGGAGCAGGTCTGCATCATCTCCACCGGCAGCCAGGGGGAGCCGATGAGCGCCCTGACCCGCATCGCGATGGACGATCACAAGCAGATCAAGCTGGAGAAGGGGGACACCGTCATCCTCTCTTCGCGCGTCATACCGGGCAATGAGCGCACTATTTCCGAGCTGATCAACCATCTCTACCGCCGCGGCGCCGAGGTCTTCCATGAAAGGGTGTCCGAAGTGCACGTTTCCGGTCACGCCTCCAAGGAAGAACTGAAGCTGATGCTCAACACCGTCAAGCCCCGCTTCTTTATCCCGATTCACGGCGAATACCGCCATCTGGTCAAACATATCCAGCTGGCCCAGACCGTCGGCATCCCAGAGGAACGCTGCATCCTGGCGACCAACGGCGAAGTGGTCTCCTTTTATGCCGATACCGCTGCGATCGTCGAGCATATCGAGTCCGGCAGGGTCTTCGTCGACGGCAAAGGGGTGGGCGATGTCGGCAGAATCGTCCTGAGGGACCGAAAGCATCTCTCGGAGGACGGCATGATCGTCGTCATCATCGGACTCAACATGACCACTGGAGCGATCATTTACGGCCCGGATATCGTCTCGCGCGGCTTTGTCTTCGAGGATGAAAATCAGGAGTACCTGGAGGACGCCCGCAAGGTGGTGGTGTTTGCTCTGGAGGAGATCAACGCCGAAATGCGCTGCGACGGTGATGAGGTGAAGACCGCCGTGCGTCAGGCCCTGCGACGCTTCTGCAAGAAGACCATCGAGCGGAGGCCGGTGATACTGCCGGTGATCATGGAGATGTAGCCACTTTTCCGAAGACAATGTACAAAAAGAGGGGCCGGCGATTTCGCCGGCCCCTCTTTTGTTTCAGTTTTGAATTGTCCCTACACGACCACGATCCTCGCAAAGCGGCGCTTGCCGATCTGGACGATGTGTTCACCGACTGCGGTCAGCTCGAGATTGGTGTCACTGACCTTCTCGCCGTCCAGCTTCACGCCCCCCTGGTCAATAGCCCGGCGTCCCTCGCCGTTCGACTTGGTCAGGCCGGCTTCGGTCATGGCCCTGGCCAGAAGCACCGTGCCATCGGACAGCACGTAGCTTACCTGCGGCATCTCCTCCGGGGCTTCGTTTTCCTTGAAACGCTTGACGAAGTTCTCCTCGGCAATCTCCCCGGCGCCAGCACCATGAAAACGGGAGACAATCTCGCGCCCCAGCTGTTTTTTGGCGGCCATCGGATGGAGCAAATGATCCTTGAGAGCGCTCTTCAATACGTCGATCTCGGCCAGCGTCATGTCGGAAAGGAGTTCGTAGTAGCGGAGCATCAGGTCGTCCGAGATCGACATGATCTTGCCGAAGATCTCGTCGCCCGGTTCGCTGATGCCGATATAGTTGCCGAGCGACTTGGACATCTTGTTGACCCCGTCCAGCCCTTCCAGCAGCGGCATCGTCAGGACGCACTGCGGCGCCTGCCCCCATTCACGCTGCAGCTCGCGCCCCATCAGCAGGTTGAACTTCTGGTCGGTCCCCCCCAGCTCCACATCGGCCTTCATCGCAACGGAGTCATACCCCTGGATCAGCGGATAGAGAAATTCATGGATGGCAATCGGCTGCTGGGTCGTAAAGCGCTTATGGAAGTCATCCCGCTCCAGCATCCGGGCTACGGTGTATTTTGATGCCAGCCCGATCATGCCGCCGCAGCCGAGTTCGTTCAGCCAGGTGGAATTGAAGACGACCTTGGTCTTCTCCGGGTCGAGAATCTTGAAGACCTGCTCCTTGTAGGTTTCGGCGTTTCTGAGCACATCCTCGCGGGTCAGGACCTTGCGGGTCTCGGATTTGCCGCTCGGATCGCCGATCATGCCGGTGAAGTCGCCGATCAGAAAATTGACTTCATGCCCCAACTGCTGGAACTGGCGCAGTTTCTGAATCAGTACGGTGTGCCCCAGATGCAGGTCGGGCGCGGTCGGATCGAAGCCCGCCTTTATCACCAACGGCACGCCGGTCGAGAGGGACTTTGCCAGTTTCGCTTCCAGTTCCTTTTCGATCAGGACTTCAACGGTGCCGCGCTTGATGACGGCCATCTGTTCCGATACGGACATATACCAGCTCCTTAGCAGGGAATATTTATTCTCTCAATACTTACAGCCGTGCCGCTGGTCTCATCCACCCCGATCACGACAGCATTCAGACGGATATCCTTCTTGGCGACTTCAAACTTGGAAGGCAGCTGGGTCAGAAAGCGGTAAATCGTCTCTTCCTTCCCCATCCCGATGACCGAGTCGAAGCTGCCGGTCATGCCGGCGTCGGTCAGAAAGGCCGTTCCCTGCGGGAGAATGCGTTCATCTGCGGTCTGTACATGGGTATGGGTGCCGATCAGGGCGCTGATCTGCCCGTCCAGATACCACCCTAATGCCGATTTTTCCGATGTGGCCTCGGCGTGAAAATCGACCAGAATGATCGGGGTTTCCTGTTTGAGTCTCCTGATTTCACGATCGGCCACCAGAAAAGGGCATTCCAGGGTTTTCATGAAGACCCGCCCTTCCAGGTTGAGAACGCCGACTTTCACCCCACCCGGGGTCTTCAGCACGGCACTCCCGACCCCGAGGGCACCGGCAGGATAATTCGCCGGACGCAGTATACGCGGATCGGACAGGATCATCGGCACCTGCTCTTTCTTGTCCCAGATGTGGTTGCCTCCCGTCAGCAGGTGAATACCCTGGCTGAACAGCTCCTTGGCAACCTCGACCGTCAGTCCGAAACCGCCGGCGGCATTTTCACCATTGGCGATCACGATGTCGATCGTGTGCCGGTCCACCAGGCGGTGCAGCTCGCGCGACAGCGCCTGGCGGCCCGGTTTGCCGATGATATCGCCGACAAATAATATTTTAACGGGCATATTCAACTGATCTAGTTTCGCGTATCACATTAACCTTGATCTGGCCGGGGTAGGTCATCTCGGACTCGATTTTCTTGGCGATATCACGGGCCATGACCACCGACTGGTCATCGCTGACCTGATCGCTGGAAACCATGACGCGAATCTCGCGGCCGGCCTGGATCGCAAATGACGACTGCACGCCGCTGAACGATGTTGCGATGCGCTCCAGATCGCCCAGGCGCTTGACATAAGTTTCCATCATCTCGCGACGGGCACCGGGGCGCGCTCCGGAAAGTGCGTCGGCAGCCTGGACCAGGATCGCCAACACCGAATTCGGTTTCTCATCTTCGTGATGCGCCATGATGGCATGGACAATTTTCGGCGTTTCCCCGTATTTGCGGGCCAGTTCAGCTCCGATGACCGCGTGCGAACCTTCTACCTCATGGTCAACCGCCTTGCCCAGGTCATGAAGCAGCCCGGCACGTTTGGCCTGTTTGACGTTGATTCCGAGCTCGGCGGCCATGATGCCGCAGAGGAACGCGACTTCCAGCGAGTGGAGGTAGACATTCTGGGTGTAGGAGGTGCGGTATTTGAGGCGGCCGATCAGTTTGAGAATTTCCGGGTGGATGCCGTGCACCCCGAGGTCGAAAGCGGCCTGTTCGCCGGCTTCTTTAATTGACAGCTCTACCTCTTCAGTTGACTTCGCCACGACCTCTTCGATGCGGCCGGGATGGATGCGCCCGTCGGCCAGGAGTTTTTCCAGCGACAGGCGTGCCACTTCGCGCCGAACCGGATTGAAGCCGGAGAGGATGACCGCTTCCGGGGTGTCGTCGATGATCAGGTCAATGCCGGTGGCGGCTTCGAGAGCACGGATGTTCCGCCCTTCACGGCCGATAATGCGCCCCTTCATCTCGTCGGACGGCAGCGGCACAACAGAAACGGTGCGCTCGGCCACGTATTCTCCGGCATAGCGCTGGATGGCAAGCGCCATGATTTCCTTGGCTTTTTTATCTCCCGTTTCACGGGCTTCATCTTCGATAGCCCTGATGATCTTGGCGGCATCATGCTTGGCCTCGGTTTCCATCGCATTCATCAGCTCTTTTTTGGCTTCTGCTGCCGACATGCCGGAAATCTGTTCGAGCCTGGCATTCTGCACGTCGGCCGCTTTTTTCAGCTCTGCATCCCGCTGGTCCAGGGCCTGCTCTTTTTGAGAAACAGACTGCTCCTTTTTGAGAACGTCCATCTCCTTCTGGTCGATCAGGCCGGCTTTTTTATCAAGATTCTCTTCCTTCTGCGTCAGTCTCTTTTCAAGCGCCTGAAGATCCTTGTTTTTTTCCTGTGTTTTGCGCTCATGCTCTTCCTTGGCCTGAATAGCCGCGTCCTTGGCCTTGAGCTGCGCCTCCTTGGTGATGGTATCAGCCTCGCGACGGGCATCGTCGAGCACCTTGCCGGCAAGCTCTTCCGCCTGTTTTAAAATAGATCCCGTATCTTTTTTGTTGAGCCTGTTTCCGGCAAAATACGCTCCGGCAGCGACAACCATCAGAGAAATGACAACGCCGATTATAGCTTCAATACCCATACTATCAACCTCCTGTATATGAATCCGGGCCGCCTGGCGAACTCCGGTTACTTCCCTGTACCTGACCTCGTGGTGCGAATGATGCGTTTATCCGTAACAACAATTTCCATCGGTATATCATGTACATCAGCCGCAATCGCCCCGTCCGTCAGCTGAAAATCATGGCACAGACCTACCAGATGCGCCCTGCGGCCGGGGTGCTGCAGAAATCGGTCATAAAATCCTTTTCCGTAGCCGATCCGGTGGCCACCCAGGTCAAAGACGACCCCCGGGACAACGATCAGATCAGCTTCATCCGCCTGATGGTCAATCCCCGTCGGACATGGTTCCAGAATGCCGAAGGTCCCTTCCTGCAGCGCCTCAACCCGTTCGACCTGGCGAAACACCATATGATGCCCGCAGACCGCCGGATACAGCACCCGTTTCCCCGCCTGAAATGCCGAGGCCAGAATCAGGCCTGTATCTGTTTCGTTATGGGCGGGCGCATACAACGCAATGCATTGAGCAGTGACATACTCATCGAGAGAGAGCAGATTGAGTTGTGCTTTGCTGCTGGATGCATGCCACGCATCATGACTGAGCGCACGACGCTCTGCCAGCAGCTGCGAACGAAGCGAGCGTTTGGGCATACCGGTTCTTTCATTTCTGACGAGCGGAGTGGCCCCGAAGTGGTTTCGGGAGGGTCGACCAGGGAGGCTGAAAGGGGAAAAAGGCTAGAGTACGGTCAGGCAATAGTGCTTATTACGATCACGCTACTCGGAAGCGGTTTTTCCTTTCAGTGAGGATATATTCAACGGGCGTTACGCTATTTCAATCAGACGTGTAAGTTTACAGCGCTTGACGAACCCGACCGGCAGTACATTTATGCGAATATATGATCAAGTCTCCCTGAGAGACCATGTAAAATCAGAGTGTTTCCAGCGCAGCGATCATCGATTTCATCCTGCCGTCAACAGCTGTATCCTGCTCCAGGCGGGAGCGAAGCTCAAGCAGCTCTTCCGAGGTATTCAGCAGGGCCAGCGTCAGAACAAGCTGGGCATCGCCGTTTTTCAGGGCGCTGCCGATTTCCTGGAGCTTTCCATTTACAAAGGCTTCAACCGCCTTGACTTTCTCTTCGGGAGCAGAGCTCCGAACCGAAAGTTCGCGGCCAAAAACCGTCACTGCATGGCTTGTTTTCATACAATGACCATGGTCACGCTTTAAATCCCGTCAAGCTTGCCGAGTATGGCATCAATACGGGATTTTATTCCCTCGCGGTCGCTTGAGAGCCGCTGTATTTCTTCGTTCAGCCGGGAGTTTTCCTCTTTCAGAGCGCCATACTTATCGACTATGTCACCGATTTTCTTTTCCAGTACGTCTATGAGATCCTGATTCATCTGTTCCGTTTCCTTTCGAAGTGGTTCACTATACGAAGTGGTACGTACAAAGTCAAGCCCTAATTGATTGAAATCGCAGAGTTCCAAGGCGCGCATCCTCATTCGTCGACGGTTTTTTCAGGGTTGGAAAAGGGCATCCGTGAACTCCTGCGGATCAAAGTCGCGCAGATCTTCAATCGACTCACCGACGCCGATATAGCGAACCGGCAGGGCGAATTCGTGACTGACCGCCACCAGAATGCCCCCCTTGGCGGTGCCGTCCAGCTTGGTCAGGACCAATCCGGAAACACCGGCGGCCTCCTTGAAAAGGCGGGCCTGGGAGACCGCATTCTGCCCGGTTGCGGCATCCAGCACCAGCAGCGTCTCGTGCGGTGCACCGGGAATCTCGCGGTCGATAACGCGGCGAATCTTTTTCATCTCCTCCATCAGGTTTACCTTGGTATGCAGCCGGCCGGCAGTATCGACGATCAGGACATCAACCTCGCGCGCGACTGCAGCCTTGCAGGCATCAAAGACGACCGCCGACGGGTCCGCCCCCTCCTTGTGGCGGATCACATCCACCCCGGAGCGGTCTCCCCAGGCGATCAACTGCTCGGCTGCGGCGGCCCGGAAGGTGTCGGCCGCCGCCAGCAGCACCTTACTGCCGGAGGAGGAGAAGCGGGAGGCCAGCTTGCCTATCGTCGTGGTCTTGCCGACGCCGTTGACGCCGATCACCAGCAGCACGAACGGCTTTCGGCTGCCGATGTCGAGCGGTCGATGGTGGGCGGTCAGCCGGGCCAGGATTTCATCCTTCAGCGCCGCCCGCAGCGCCTCGCCATCCCTAAGCTCGTTGCGCCCCAGACGCTCTTCCAGGGTGCGGATCAACTCCACCGTGGTCTTGACGCCGATATCGGAGGTAATCAGAATTTCTTCCAGCTCCTCCAGCGTATCGGCATCGATCGTCTTTTTGCCCAGCACCAGGGCATCGATGCGCCCCACCAGACCGTCCTTGGTCTTCTTCAGACCGGATTTCAACCGTTCGAAAAGGCCGGGCTTTGCCTGGGTTTCCTGAGTCGCCATTTCCGGAGCTGTCGGTAGCTGTGACGGCGGCATTGAGTCCGAAGCCGCCGTTTCCGGCGGCAGAGGCGGCGCATCCGTGAATTCCGCACCGGCAATCTTGTCGAGCAGGCCCCGGAAAAAGCCTTTTTTCTCCTGCGGTTCCATCAGATCTCCCTTTTAAGCTCAGCCAGTGCCCGGCGGAAATGGTACAGCGCCAGCGCCACCGGGCAGCTGCGCTCGACATTCATAACAAGCGAGTAGTCTTGATCGATGCAGCCGATGATCAGATGCCCCTTGTCGGAGGTCACGACAACATCCTCCACCTCGCCGATTTGCACGGCACTCTGCATCTCCTTGAGGCGCGCCAGGATGATCCCCTTGTGGGCGGCGATAAAGCGGATATCGTAGGGGTCACAGTGGCAGTGCTCCATGACCGCTTCACCTTCCCAGTCAACCAGGATGGCACCGATCGCCTTCGGCACCTGATCCACCAGATCTTTCAGAATTATTTCAAATGACATGGCACGCTCCAAAAGATGTAAAGAGTGAGACGTAAGGAGCGAGGTGACCGGTTCAGTAAACTCCTAACACTTCACCCCTAACTCTTCACCCATAGTTAATGCAGCCGCACCGAAACCACCCGCGACGCTCCCGGCTCCTCCATGGTAATGCCGTAGAGGGTATCGGCCACCTGCATGGTGGCCTTGTTGTGGGTGATGATGATGAATTGCGATATTGCGCTCATTTCCCTGACCATTTCGTTGAAGCGGCCGATATTGGCGTCATCCAGCGGCGCATCGACCTCATCCAGCAGACAGAAGGGGGTCGGCTTGATCAGGAAGATCGAGAAGATCAGCGCCACTGCGGTCAGCGCCTTTTCCCCGCCCGAAAGCAGCGTCACGTTCTGCAGCTTCTTGCCGGGAGGCTGCACGATGATTTCGATGCCGGTCTCCAGCAGGTCCTCTTCGTCTGTCAGACGCAGCTCGGCCCGGCCGCCGCAGAACAGGCGCGGGAAAACCTCCTGGAATTTGGCGTTGACCAGATTGTAGGTTTCCTGGAAACGCTGGCGGGTGGTGCGGTTGATGCGCTGGATGGCCTGCTGCAGCCCGCGCAGCGACTCCTCCAGATCATCCTTCTGCTCCGTCAGGAAGTTGAAGCGTTCCTCCATCCCGGCGCACTCCTCGATCGCCATCAGGTTGACCTCACCCATTTCGTCCAGGAGGCGCTGCAGCTCGACCTGGCGCCCTCGACGGGCAGCTTCGTCAAAATCGGCCGACGCGAGTTTTGCCAGCGCTTCAGCCATGGTGATGCGACTCCTCTCCAGCAGGGCCTGTTCCAGATGTTCGGCCTGCAGAGTCAGAGTCGAAAAGCGGAGGTTGAGCTCTCCCTGCAACTGCCGGACGGCATCACTCTCTTCGCGGCTCTTTTTGAGCTGGATCTCGATCTGATTCAGTGCGACGCCCGCCTCCTCAAAACGACCCCGTATTGCAGTCAGGCGGTTCTCGGACTCCGCCTGCTCGCGGACAAGACCTTCCAGTCGCTCCGCAGCAGCGCCCATCTCCTTCTGAAGCTGCAGCCTGGCGGCAGTACCGGCTTCAAGCTCCTGCCGATCGGAGGCCATGCGCCGCACGATATCTTCCGTACGTTGATCCAGATCCGTCAAGGCGCGCAGGCCCGCTTCATGCTGTTCCTTGACCGTGGCGGTCTGCACCCGGTTTGCGGTGGCTTTTTCGCGGGTGACGGCCAGCTGTTCGCGGCGGGCCTCAAGCTCCACCTGCAAGCGGGACGTTTCCCCCTCCAGCAGCCTGGAGGCGTCGCCGGTACGGGTCATCTGCTCCCCTGCCAGCTTCAGCTCCGCCTCCAGAGCGGACTGCTCTTCATTGAGATTTTCGGATTCCAGGGACTGAACATCCAGCCGCTCGACAATGCGGGCAACCTCTTCAACCGCCTGCTGGCGATCCTTGAGAAGTCCGGCCAGCCTCAGCTCCGCCTGGTGCAGCAACACCCCGCCGCTTTTCAGCCCTTCGGCAACCTCCTGGCTCTGCCGCCGCAGGTCATCGCGCTGCTTGCCGAGGGATGCAGTTTCCTCCTCAAACCGGGCCACCGCCAGCTCCAGTTCCCTGATTTCACGCTTCTTGTGGATCAGTCCGGCACTGACCTGTTCGCCCGAACCGCCGCTGACGATCCCGCCCTGGGCGACCATATCGCCGGCTCGGGTGACAAAGGAAAAACCGGGGTGCAGACGGGCCGACTGGAGCGCCCCGGCGATATCATCAGCCAGCATGACTGTCGCCAGCAGATTACGGATCAATCCGGCAAACGGGCCGGTCACCTGCACCTGCTCCGCCAGCGGAACGGCTCCCGAAACGAGCGGCGGAACGGGTAGCGGAATTTCCAGCGGCAGGGCGATGCCGGTCCGGCCGCCGTTATTGGCTTTCAGAAATTCCAGCGCTCCGATGGCATCCCGGTCGTCGGAGCAGAGGATACACTGCAGCCGTTCCGCCAGAGCCGCTTCAAGCGCCGGTTCCAGTTCGGGTGGCGCCTGAATGGCATCGGCCAGCACACCACTGAAACGGGAGCGGAGGGAGGCATCCTTCATCAGCGTGCGGGTCCCCTGGCCGAATCCGGCGAACTGGGCTTCCAGCTCTTTAAGCGAATGGAGCCGCGAGGAGCTCCGGTTCAGCTCGTCCCGGCGGGCCTGCCACATCTTCTCAACCTCGGGGAGTCGCACTTTCAAGTCGTCTTCATGTCCGCGCAGCGTTGATAACCGGGCCTGCAGCGCTTCCTGTTCCCGCTGGCCGGCGACGATTTCCTTCTCCAGCGCATCCTCCCGCAGGTGCAACTGTTCACGGCGTTCGGCCAGTTGCATGGCTTCGCGGGCATGGCGGTCTGACCGTTCCCGGAGAGCGGCCAATCGTTTCTGGGCGTTCTCAAAGCGACTCTTGAACTGGGCCGCCTCGGCCAAGGCGGTAAAAAGCTCCCGGCGGCGGTTCTCCAGATCGCGGTTCAACCCCTCTTCGGCCAGCAGGTGAGCGGCCAGCGCCTCTTCGACCTGCTCCAGCTCCGCCTGCATCCCGGCGGCATCAACAGCCCCAGTGTCGCGGCGAAGCTCCAGCATCCCCCGCTGTTCGCCGCACTCTTTCAGCCGCAATTCCAGCTCGGCGGATTCGGCCGCCAGCCGCGCCAGCCGGCCGTCCAGGCCGGCCAGCTCCTTGCGCTGATACTCCAGCCCGTTTCCGGTCGTGCTGAACTCGCCCCTGACGCGAAAGATCTCCTCCTGGGCGGTCGTCAACTGTTTTTCCACCTCCAGCAGCGTTATGCGTGCCTCTTCGGCCTGCGATTCTCCCAGGGCGGAGGCGGCAAAGACCACGCGGATGCGCTCGTTGAGCCCCGCAAGTTCGCGCTCCGCCGCTCCCCGCTGATCCTGCGCCTCCCGATACTCACGCGCCGTAAAGAGCAGCTCGGTTTCACGCAGTTCATCACGATACTCGCGGAATTTTTCAGCTTTTTTAGCCTGCCGCTGCAGCGACGCCAGCTGCCGGCGGATCTCCCCCAGCACGTCCGCCAGGCGGGCCAGATTCTGGCGGGTCCCCTCGATCTTTTTGAGGGCCAGCTGTTTGCGCGATTTGAATTTGGTGACTCCGGCCGCCTCCTCGATCAGAAAGCGGCGCTCCTCCGGACGCGAATGGAGGATCTGGCCGATCTTCCCCTGTTCGATGATGGAGTAGGCACGCGTGCCGACGCCGGTATCCATGAAGAGCTCCGTAATATCCAGCAGCCGGCAGGGGGTCTTGTTTATCAGGTAATCGCTCTCGCCGTCGCGGTAAAGGCGCCGGGTGAGCTGGATCTCGGCATAATCGAGATACCTGGCCGGCGCGCGGCCATCCTCGGTGGAGAAGACCAGCGACACCTCGGCCACGCCCAGCGGCTTGCGGGTCTCGCTGCCGACAAAAATCACATCCTCCATCGCCTTGCCGCGCAGATTTTTGGCGGACTGCTCCCCCATGCACCAGCGGATGGCATCCACGATGTTCGACTTGCCGCAGCCGTTCGGACCGACCACACCGGTCACATTCTGCTGGAAGTCGAGCACGACCTTGTCGGCGAAGGATTTGAAGCCGGATATTTCGAGTCGTTTGATTTTCATGGAGTCGCGTACTCTACCAGAGGGGGGGAAGGCATGTCCAGAGGGATATTAGTCGGTACTTTACGTGAGGCTGACTTTTTGAAACAGCCGCGAACCGATCTCACCGCGACCGGGAGGCAGCTGACATATCACTGAATTGTGATTATGCCCTACCATGTTATAATTCGAGCGTGTGCGCCATTACTACCGTGTGAAGGAGGATGCCATGTCAGAGAGACTGCTGGTACCGTCAATTGAAATGCGGCTCGGATCACTGCTGGAGTTCAACCGCCGGAAAGACGAGATTGAAGCTTCCCGCGGCAAGACGCGGCCCGCAATTACCATTTCCCGCGAATTCGGCTGCGAGGCGTTTCCGATGACCGAATGCCTCAAGGATATCATGGAGAAGAAGAGCGGTCAGCCCTGGGCCGTCATGGACAAGGCGCTGCTGGAGGAAGTGGCTAAAAACCACCAGTTGTCGGAAGAGATTGTGCGCAATCTGGGGGAGAAGAAAAGCCGTATTCTGGATGAAGTCCTTGCCACCTTCTCGTCACACTGGAAGAGCGAGAAAGACTATTTCCGCCTGCTCTGCAAACATATGTTTTCCCTGGCGGAAAAGGGCAACACGATAATAGTCGGGAGGGGGAGCAGCATTGTCACGCAACCGCTCAAAAACTGCTGCCATTTCCGGATATTTGCTTCCCATCAGTTCAAGGTGGCGTCAATCGCCAGGCGACTCAACATCTCCAGAGACGAGGCAGAACAGGTTGTCGAAAAAAACCAGAAGCAGCGCGATGCCTTCATCCACGATTACTTCAACCTGGATCCGCGCGACCTGCGTTTCTACCATCTGGTCTTCAATAACGACAAGAACTCTCCGGAACGGATCGCGCAGATGATCGCGGAATATGTAACGACGAGGTGAAGCGTGACTGCACAGTTTGTTTCCATCCGGGATGTCCGGATGGAAACAAACTGATCAATTCGGCGGGTTTAAGCTATTTGCCAAATGCGACCAGCAGCTGCGGCAGGAGATGCGGGGCATTTGACTTGATGGCACCGCTCATGAAGTCCATGATGCCCGGCCGGTAGCCGTCGTTCCAGATTCTGCTGAACATCTCGGCGCTTGTTTTACACACGCAGTCTGCATCTTCGACAGTTTTCCCGTCCTCGACCAGGCAGCTTTCCGCATCCAGAGTAACCGTCTTCTTGATATCACCTATCGAGAGGTAGAATGTTGTCGGCACAGTGAATACGCCCTTTTGATACTGCTCCTGCAATGTCGCAAAAATATTTCCCTGCATCTTTTCCCTCCAATAGGATTTTCACTGTTTTATAGCATGTTCCCGATTTTAGCACCTGAAAAGGAAGCGGGGGCCAGCGGCCCCCGCGTGATAACCTTTGCAGTATTTTTAAAACATATATGTGACCGACACTGCAAACAGGTGGGCGTCGCTTTTGAATGTTCCCGCCTCTTTGGCATTGGCAACGGCACGGTCAACCCAATGCACCCACATGTACGCCAGGTCAATGGAGCCGAACTCGTTATGCAGCCCTGATCCGACACTGAAGTTGTAACGGTCGGCATCGGGGAGTTCGGGACTGAGAGTCGAATCTGGCACAGGGCTATTGTCGTAGGCGTAACCGGCGCGAAGATCAAACTTCGGAGTTACGGCGTACTGAGCTCCAAAACGGTACGCCCACACATCCTTCCAGTTTTTTTCATCCGGCTTATTGTTGAAGGCTGCCAATGGTGTACCGAATTTCAGTTCCAGCTTATCATAGGAACTCCACCCGGTGCGCTCGGCATCAAATTCAAGGGTCAGTTTTTCCACCGGTTTCCAGGCAACGCCGAGGGTAAGGGCATCCGGCAGGGTAATGTCGGTTGCGCCGGATGTATTTATCCTCTTCGCCAATCCCAGGGCTGCGTTTTGACCCGTCGCTGTTGTTGCGAGGTAATTCGCGTCCCCTTCCAGTTCAAGCTCGATTTTGCTCCGATAAGCGGCCCCGAAGGAGAGGCTTGCGAGCGGCTTCCACTGGAGACCTAAATTGTAGCCATATCCTGTTCCGGTCGCATCAGCGCCGATCGCCCCGAGTTCGGCATAGGTCCCGCCAAGTGCTGGAGGCAATTGGGTATACGCCATTTTTTGCAACGAAACCTGGGCATAGGTTATGTCCGCGCCGGCTGCGACAGCCAGCTTCAGGTCGTCAAAGCGATAGGCTACGGTCGGCTGAAAATTTATCGGCTTGATGGAAATTGACTGAATACTGTCACGGAATTCACTGTTCGCATCCCAGCGTTTTGCCAGTGGGTGAAACGAGTTGATTGCGAGACCCAATGAGAGCGGCACGCTTTCGAGAGAGGTGGTTGCATAGACGGTAGGTGCAATGAAAATGTCCCGGTTTGCCTTTTCAGATACGGAGGCAGCTCCGCTGAGCCTCGTCGTGCCCTCAAATTCAGTTTGCGGCACCAGGATAGTAGTTGTACCGATCTGGAACTGCCTGCCTTTCTGGAACGCAATACCTGCCGGGTTATAGGCAAGAGCGGACGGGTCGTCCGCCTGTGCGGCAAAGGCGTTGCTCATGGCCATGGCCTTTGCTCCCTGCTCGGCAATCTTGAACCCTGCTCCGAACGACACCGTTGCCGTTGCCATCACCGCTGCCGCAATACACGATGTAACCAGTTTGTTTTTCATTTTAACACTCCTTTCCGTATATGATGTTCCGCACTTCGCTGCATGTACATCCCCAATGCACCCCTCATTACCCCAGACACGCGCGCCTCTTTTGTTGCGCGCAATCCTGAATCACCCCCTCATTCATCGTTGTTGACTCTCATTGACAGTATGTGGTTGCGGAGACACCTGATGTTGTTTCATGACAAACAATCTCTGCCACCCTACCGATATTTCAATTTTTAGAACGGTATTTTTTCATCAAACTATGTCACCTTAACGCTCATGTCAAGAACAAAGTGTACCGTTTTTGAATAAGATATTTTCGCGTGGAGCCATCATCTCGGAATCATCGTTTTCGCAAGATCTATTGCGGGCGCAGTTACGTATTTATAGCGTAATATCTTGTAGTTGCACTATTACAACCGCACTGCTTTCTGTTACCTGACGAAGTATTGCATAAGTATTCTTACGCTCTCAGCTGACTTTATCAGCGCCGGAGCGCTAATAACCGCAAAGGTGTTATTAAGAAAATTGGCCGGAATTGCACCCTGGATAAAAGCTGGTATATTTATCAATATCCGACGGGTAAAAACTGAAATAGAATAAAATTATACTTGACATGGACGTTAAGTAGATGTAGCTTGACTTCTAAGAAAGAACCTGGAGGTGAGAGTATGAACAGGATGACATTTCGCTCCATGCCGGACATGCTCAGGAACAATGCTGAAAAGTTCGGAAGCAGACTTGCCCTTAAATACCGCAAGCAGGGAGCATTTGTTACGCTGACGTATGCCGCCTACTATCAGCGGGTACTGATGGTTGCAAGGGGGCTCGGCAAGATGGGTGTCAAGCCGGGCGACCGGATTGCGATCCTCTCGGAAAACCGGGTCGGCTGGGTTATCGCCGACATGGGAATACTCTGCACGCGGGCCATTACCGTGCCGATCTATCCGACCAACACCCCCGAGCAGATCGAGTACATGGTTAATCATTCGGGGGCCAGGATCATCTTTGTTTCCGGCAAGTTCCAATACACCAAACTTCTCAAGATAAGAAAGTCGATCCCGGGTCTGGAGCTGGTTGTTTCATTCGAGCGATTTATCGGCGACCCGCTTCTGCCGGTAACCACTTTTTACCAGCTCTCCGAGATAGATTCACCGGTCACTCCGGAGGAGCAGAAAGAGATCGAAGCGGGAATCGACCGGATCGAGCCGGATGACATGCTGACATTGATCTATACATCCGGCACCACCGGAGTGCCGAAAGGGGTCATGCTGTCGCACAACAATATCCTGACCAACACCAGGTATCTGACGGAGCAGAGCGGAGTGATCGACGAAAATGCCGTCCTGCTCAGCTTCCTCCCCTTAAGTCACATCCTTGAACGGACTGCCGGATACTACCTGACGATTTGCAATGGCGCCCTGCTGGCCTTTGCCGACAGTATCGAAAAAGTTGCGGAGAACATGGTCGAAATCCGGCCGACCGTCATGGTCTGCGTGCCCCGCCTGTTTGAAAAGATTTATCACCGCATCTTCGAAAACGCCCATCAGATGCCGGCTGTCAAAAAAGCGCTTTTTCATTGGGCGGTGGATGTCGGAAAGAGGTATGTTGTCGCTACATATATTGACAGGCAGCCCTCGACTCTGCTTACCCTGGAACATGCCATTGCCGACCGCCTGATATTCAGCAAGATCAGGGCACGGTTCGGCGGCAACATGAAATTATTCTGCTCCGGGGGCGCCCCGCTTGACAAGACCATCAACGAGTTTTTCTGGGTCATCGGCATTCCGATTTTTGAAGGGTATGGACTGACCGAAACCAGTCCGGCACTCTGTTTCAATAATTTTGAGCATATCCGCTTCGGCTCTGTCGGATTCGCTCTGAAAGAAACTGAATTCAAGATCGCGGAGGACGGTGAAATACTGGTGAAGGGGCCACAGGTCATGCTCGGTTATTACAATGATCCGGTCGCCACGGCTGAAGTGCTTCAGGACGGCTGGCTCAAGACCGGAGATGTCGGACATATCGACGACGGCTTCGTATTCATAACCGACCGGAAGAAAGAGCTGATTGTTACTTCCGGGGGCAAAAACATCGCCCCGCAGCCGATCGAAAACGAACTCAAGATGGATAAATACGTTTCCTCGGCATATGTATACGGCGATCGCAAGCCGTATCTGACCGCGCTGATAGTGCCGAATCTGGAGCGTCTGCTCGAATTTGCCAAAGAGAAGCATATTCACTATTACCAGATTGATGATCTGGTCATGCACGAACCGGTTCAACAGCTGTTCGAGCTGAGACTGGCCGAAATCAACAAGCGTCTGCCTCCCTATGAGACCATCAAGAAGTTCGTACTGCTGGCCCATGATTTTTCCATTGACGGCGGCGAACTGACGCCGACGCTGAAGCTCCGTCGCAAGATTATCTATGAGAAATACAAACATAAAATCGAAGATATGTACACTGACCACAGCAACTGACAGATGATGCGTCATACAGATAACGGAGGAATATAATGAAACAGATCAACAAGGTAGCTGTTCTGGGCGCGGGGGTGATGGGGGCAACCATCGCCGCGCACCTTGCCAATGCCGGCATCCAGACCCTTCTGCTCGACATCGTGCCGCGGGAGCCGAATGATGCCGAACTCGCGGCCGGCCTGACAATCGCCGACAGCAGGGTGCGCAACCGCATCGCCGCGGCCGGCCGGGACGGGCTGATGAAGATGAAGCCGGCCCCCTTCTTTCTGCCCGGTTATGCGGCCAATATCGAAGTCGGCAATTTCGACGATGACATGACGAAGCTGAAGGAATGCGACTGGGTTATCGAGGTTGTGATCGAGGACATGGCGATCAAGAAACAGCTCTTCACCGAAAAAGTCGTGCCGAGCCTGAAGGAGGGGGCGGTCCTCTCCACCAACACCAGCGGCCTGTCGGTAAACGAGATGGCGGAATGCCTCCCGGAGAGCGTCCGGAAGAACTTCCTGGTGACGCATTTCTTCAACCCGCCCCGTTACATGCGGCTGCTGGAGATCGTTTCCTGTTCCTGGACCGATCCGAAGGTCACCGCCAGCACGGCAGAATTCATCTCCAGGCGACTCGGCAAGGGAATCGTTTACGCCAAGGATACCCCCAATTTCATCGCCAACCGGATCGGTGTCTATGCCATCTGCAACTGCGTTCGCACGATGATGGAGATGGGTATGACCGTGGAAGAGGTTGACGCCGTCGCCGGTCCGGCCACCGCCCGCCCCAAAAGCGCCGCCTTCCGCACCGCCGACCTGGTCGGCATCGACACTCTCACTCATGTCGCCGGCAACTCCTATGAGCTGCTCGTCAATGACGAACAGCGGAGCATCTTCAAATTTCCCGGGTTCGTCGGGGAGATGGTAGCGAAGGGACTGCTGGGAAACAAGAGCAGGCAGGGGTTCTTCAAAAAGGTCAAGGGGGAGAGCGGGCAGGAGTTCTTCTACTACGACTACAACACCGGCAACTATGCACCGTCGCAGCGCCCCAGGTTCGCCTCGATCGAAGCGGCAAAGTCAATTGATGACCCGGCCAAACGTCTTCTAGCGGTAGTAAGCGGAGATGACAAGGGGGCCCGGTTCGCCTGGACCAACCTGCGCGATACGCTGATCTATACGTTCAACCGGATTCCGGAGATCGCCGACGACATCGTCAATATCGACAATGCCATGAAGTGGGGCTTCAACTGGGAGCTCGGGCCGTTCGAGATGCTGGATGCGATCGGTGTCCCCTTTTTCGTGGAGCGGGCAGAGAAGGACGGTGTTGTGGTTCCGGCCGAACTCAAGGCAATCGAGCGGTTCTACCGGTTCGAAAACGGCCGCAATCAGTACTATTGCATCCAGGAACGCCAGTACCGCGAAGTGCCTCTCAAGACCGGCCATATGGGCCTCCAGGTACTTAAACGGAACAACCGGGTAGTGGAAAAGAACAGCGGCGCCTCCGTGATCGATCTGGGTGACGGCGTATTCTGCCTCGAATTCCATACCAAGATGAACGCCATCGGCGGCGAGATTCTCTCCATGACCCACAAGGCGATCAAGCGCACGGAAGAAGAAGGGGTCGGCCTGGTCATCGCCAACGAAGGGAGCATGTTCTCGGCCGGCGCCAACCTGATGCTGCTGGTGATGGCGATCGCCGAAGGTGCATTCGACGAGATCGCCATGACGGTCAAGGGGTTCCAGAAGGCGATGATGGCAATAAAATACTCGAAAATCCCGGTAGTGGCCGCGCCGCACAACCTGGTCATGGGAGGCGGCTGCGAGACCTGCCTCCACGCCGACGCAATGGTTCCCCATGCCGAAACTTACATGGGGCTGGTAGAGCTCGGCGTCGGCCTGCTCCCGGCGGGGGGCGGCACCAAGGAGATGGCGATCCGCGCGCTCAAACTGGCGGAAGAATTCGAGACCGATGCAACCCCGTTCATCTTCAAGAATTATATGAACATCGCGATGGCCAAGGTCAGCATGTCGGCCGCCGAACTGGGACCGATGGGGTTCATGCGGCAGGGGGACGCGATCACGATGGATCTCGACAAACGCATCCATGACGCCAAGCTGAAGGCGATCGCTCTCGCCGCCAACTACCGCCCCGGCCGGCCGCTGACCGACCTGAAGGCGCCCGGCCGGAGCATGGCCGCCTCCATCAAGTCGCAGCTATGGAACATGCAGCAGGGGGGCTTCATCTCCGAGTATGACCAGTATCTGGGCGGGGTCGTTGCCGATGTCATCACCGGCGGGGACGTACCGGCCGGCACCCTGATCACCGAGGAGTACCTGCTGGAGCTGGAGCGGGAGGCCTTTGTGCGCCTCTGCGGGCAGAAGAAAACCCTGGAGCGGATCCAGCATATGCTCAAGAAGGGGAAACCTTTAAGAAATTAAAGCAGTGAGGGGTGAGGGGTGAGGGGTGAAAAAAGACGTACACT
>CAZGEG010000010.1:0-39099 GCA_964524835.1 uncultured Geobacter sp. | reverse complement strand
CTTCACTCTTCACTCTTCACTCTTCACTCTTCACTCTTCACTCTTCACTCTTCACTCTTCACCTTTCACTAAATACAGGAGGATACCGATGAGAAACGCATATATTCTGGCCGCCTACCGCACCCCCGGCTGCCGGGCAAAAAAAGGAAAACTGAAGGATGTCCGTCCGGACGACCTGGCCGCAATTGCGATCAAGGGGCTGCTGGAGCGGACCGGCATAGATCCGCACGACGTCGAGGACATCATCATCGGCTGCGCCTTCCCGGAAGGGGAGCAGGGGATGAACTTCGCCCGGGTGGCGGCGATGAAGGCCGGCATGCCGGTCGAAGTCCCGGCCCAGACGGTCAACCGTTTTTGCTCCTCCGGGCTGCAGACGATAGCGACCGCGGCGGAGCGGATCATGGCCGGGTTTGCCGACTGCATTATCGCCGGCGGGTCCGAGAGCATGAGCATGATCCCGATGGGGGGCAACAAGTACAGCGCCAACCCGGGACTGGTGGCGAACTGGCCGGAAGCGTACGCCTCGATGGGGATTACCGCGGAACTGGTAGCGGAGAAATACGGGGTCAGCCGCGAGGAGCAGGACGCTTTTGCCGCTGCCAGCCACGCCAAGGCCGCCGCAGCAATTACCGCGGGTAAATTCAGGGATGAAATCGTCCCGGTGGAAATCGAAATCTGCACCCTGACGGGCGGAAAAATGAAACGGAGCACCGAAGTCGTCGATGCCGATGACGGCGTGCGGAGCGACACGACCGCCGCCGGCCTGGCCGCCCTGAAACCGGCCTTCAAGGCGACCGGCACGGTCACCGCAGGGAACGCCTCCCAGATGACCGACGGCGCCGCGGCGGTGCTGGTCGTCTCCGGGGAGTATCTCCAGAAGATCGGCAAAAAAGCGCTGGCCCGCTTCGTCTCCTTTGCGGTCAAAGGGGTGCCGCCGGAGCTGATGGGCATCGGCCCGGTTGCCGCCATCCCGGCGGCGCTGAAACTGGCCGGCCTGACGCTGGGCGACATCGGCCTGATCGAACTGAACGAAGCGTTTGCGGCCCAGTCACTGGCCTGCGTCAAGGAACTGGGCATCGATCAATCCCGAGTCAACGTGAACGGCGGGGCGATCGCCCTCGGCCACCCGCTGGGATGCACCGGGGCAAAACTGACCGCCACTCTCCTCCAGGAGATGCAGCGCACGGATACCCGTTACGGGATGGTTTCGATGTGTATCGGCGGCGGCATGGGAGCTGCCGGGATTTTTGAGAAGGTGTAACCACCACCAGCCCCCTCCTTAAAGGAAGGAGGGGGAGTTTATTATCCCCCTCCTATTTTAGGAGGGGCTAGGGGTGGTAAGGTTTGAAAATAATAAAACTTTACGAGGTGACTTCATGTCCGCAAAACTATTCAAAGGTGCTGAATACCTGATCACCGCAGCAGAGAAGGGCGACGTCTTCACGCCGGAGGATTTCAGCGATGAGCAGAGACAGATCGGCGATACGACCGAACAGTTCGTCCTGAACGAGGTCGTCCCGCACCGCGAGGAGATCGAACAGCACAATCTTCCGCTGACGGTCGAGCTGATGAAGAAGTGCGGCGAACTGGGTCTGCTGATGATCGATGCTCCGGAGGAGTACGGCGGGCTGGAGCTGGACAAGGCCACCAGCATGCTGGCGGCCGAAAAGCTGGCCCAGGCCGGTTCGTTTTCCGTAACCTACTCCGCCCATACCGGCATCGGCACGCTCCCCTTGGTCTATTACGGCACCCGTGAGCAGAAGGAGCGCTATCTCGGCAAGATAATCTCCGGAGAATGGATTGCAGCCTACTGCCTGACCGAGCCCGGCTCCGGCAGCGATGCGCTCGGGGCAACGGCGACCGCCGTCCTCTCCCCGGACGGGAAGCATTATATCCTCAACGGCACCAAGCAGTTCATCACCAACGGCGGCATCGCCAACCTCTACACCGTCTTTGCCAAGATCGACAAGCAGCACTTCACCGGCTTCCTGGTCGAGCGTAGCACCGATGGCTTAAGCGTCGGGCCGGAAGAGAACAAGATGGGGGTCAGGGGATCGTCCACCACCCAGATCATTCTGGAAGACGCGAAGGTGCCTGTGGAAAACCTGCTCGGGGAGGTCGGCAAGGGGCACAAGATCGCCTTCAACGTCCTCAACGTCGGGCGCTTCAAGCTGGGGGCCGGCGTCACCGGAGCAGCCAAGATCGCACTTACCACAGGGATCAAATATGCCAACGAGCGCAAAGCGTTCGGCGCGACGATCGGCAGTTTCGGAGCCATTCAGGAAAAGATTGCCGACATGAGCGCCGCCATCTTCGCCTCGGAATCGGTCGTGTACCGCCTGGCCGGCCTGATCGACGACCGCCTTGCCACGCTCCCGAAAGGTACGGCAAACTACTATGAAACCTATCAGCAGGGGATCGAGGAATATTCGGTCGAATGCGCGATCGCCAAGGTTTTCTGCAGCGAAATGCTGGCAGATGTCGTCGATGCGGTCGTCCAAATTCATGGCGGCTACGGTTTCATTCAGGAGTACGCCGCCGAGGGGTACTACCGCGACGAGCGGATCAACCGGATCTGGGAAGGGACCAACGAGATTAACCGGCTACTGATCCCCGGCATCATTTTAAAGCGCGCCATGAAGGGGGAAATCCCGCTGCAGAAGGAGGCGATGAAGGCTTTCGAATCCCTGATGTCCCCCTCGTTTGACGAACTTGACGATGCCGTTCCCTTTGCTGCGGAGAAGGCTCTCATCTCCGGCCTGAAGCAGGCGTTTCTGGTGCTGGCCGGCAGCGGCGTGCAGAAATTCATGGATTCGATCAAGGACGAGCAGGAGATCCTGCTGGCGGTAGCCGATCTGGCGATCAACATCTTTGCGGTTGAAAGCGTCGTACTCCGTGCCGAGAAGATTCTGCCGAAACTGAGCGAGAGCAAAAAGTCTTCCGTCAGCGCCGCCGTCAAGGTATTCACCTTCAACGGCACAGAAAAGGCGGCTACCGCCGCGCGCCGGGCCGCCTACTACATCGAGGAGGGGGATACCCTGACCATGCTGCTGGCCGGAATCCGCAGGTTCACCAAGTACGACGCCACCGGCCTGCTGCAGGCTAAACGACAGCTGGCAGCGGCTGCCCTCGATGCGGAGAAATATATTTTCTAAAAAGTGCCGGGCAGCCACTGCGGCCGCCCCGCTCCCGGAGCTCCATGCACCAACACACCGTACAGACCCCCTACATGGTCGGGGAGGTTCATTTTTACAGCACCGAACTGGACGGCGACCTCGTGCTGTTCGATACCGGCCCCCCCACAGCGGCGGGGGAGACGTGCCTGCAGGAACATGTTGATCTCAAACGCCTTAAATATGTGTTTGTCACCCATTGCCACGTCGATCATTACGGGCTGACCAACTTTATCCTGCAGCAGAGCGATGCAGAAATCTTCATCCCGCAGAGGGACGCCATCAAATTCCAGCGCCATGCCGAGCGGATGGAGCGGCTCGGAGAACTCCTGCACGGATTCGGTTTTGGAAGCGATTTTATCGCCCAGTTACGGGAATCTTTCGAACGGAACAAGGTCTTTCCCGCCACCCCGGAACGATTCCGCATTGTGGAAGAATCGGATGAACTCTCCAGACTCGGAATCACCTATCTCCCCTGCCCGGGACATTCCCAGAGTGATCTGGCCTACCTGGTCGGGGAATCGGCCGTAACCGGCGACATCCTCCTCAGAAACATCTTTCAAGCCCCGCTGCTGGACATCGACCTGGACACCTTTGCCGGACGCTACCACAATTTCGATGCCTACTGCAACTCTCTGCTCAACCTCGCTCTGCTGCGCGGGAGAAGCATCATGCCGGGCCACCGCCAGTACATCGACGGAGTGGACCCGGCGATCCTCTTCTACGTCCGGACACTTCTGGAGCGGGCTGTACTGGTGAAGCCGCTCAGAGCGCTGGCTCTGAACAGCATCATCGAGCAGCTCTTCAAGGGGAGGCTGACCGAACCGTTTTTCGTCTATCTTAAAATCTCCGAGATACTTTTCATGCTCGATCTGCTCGATAATCCGGCCCTGCTCAGGGATTCCCTGGAGCAGATCGGGCTGTTTGATCAGCTCAGTGCCCTGTATGAAAGAGTTGCGTAGAAAGGAGAGACCATGATCGATCCGCTTTTCGAACCGATTGCCATCAACCGGATGGTGGTCAAGAACCGCATCTTCATGCCGGCCATGCACCTGAATATGGCAGGGAATTATGCAGTGGGTGACCGGCTGCTCGATTTCTATGCCGAGCGGGCCCGCGGCGGGGCCGGGATGATCACCGTCGGCTATGCCACCGTCGATGAGCTTTCCGGCAATCCGGGCAACATCGGCGCGCACAAGGATATCTACATCCCCGGCCTGACCCGCCTGGCAACCGTCATCCGCGACAACGGCGCCCGCTCCTCCGTCCAGCTGAACCATGCCGGTCGCTACAACCACTCCATGCTGACCGGCGGCAGGCAGCCGGTGGCCCCCTCCCCCATCCCATCCCGCCTGACCCGCGAAACTCCGCACGAGCTGAAGATCGCCGAAATTGAGGAGATCATCACGCGCTTTGCCCAGGCGGCAGGACGCGTCAGGGAGTCCGGTTTCGACGCGGTCGAGATCCTTTCCGGCACCGGCTACCTGATCAGCGAGTTCCTCTCCCCTCTCACCAACAAGCGCGAGGACCGCTACGGCGGCGACTTCGAGGGGCGCATCCGTTTCGGCCTGGAAATCATCGGGGCGGTCCGCTCAACGGTCGGCGCAGAGTTCCCGCTGCTGGTCAGGATGAACGGCAACGAATTCATGAGGGGGGGATCAACACGCCTGGAGCTGCAGGAGTACGCCGTCAGGCTGGCAGAAGCCGGAGTGGACGCCCTCTGCATCAACGTCGGCTGGCATGAAGCCCAAGTGCCGCAGATCGTCACCGAAGTGCCGCGCGGCGTCTTCGGTTATCTGGCCCGCGGCATAAAGGAGCGCGTCGGCATACCGGTCATCGCCAGCCATCGCATCAACGATCCGGACCTGGCCCGGAAGATGATCACCGATGACTGCTGCGACATGGTGGCGCTGGGACGGGCGCTGATCGCCGACCCATTTTTTCCCGAAAAGGCCCGCAGCGGGCACGAAGCGGACATAATCCATTGCGTCGCCTGCGCCCAGGGGTGTTTCGACAACCTCTTCAAGATGAAGGCGGTGGAATGCCTCTGCAACCCCCGGGCCGGCTACGAACGTTCCCGTGCGATTGCCAGGACCGATACGCCGTTGACCGTGGTCGTAATCGGCGGCGGGGCGGCCGGCATGAGCGCGGCGGTTGCCGCCGCCGGACGGGGGCATCGCGTGACGCTCCATGAGTCAGGCGACCGTCTTGGCGGGCAGCTTCTGCTGGCAGGCGCGCCTCCGGGGCGGGAAGAGTTCCTGGCACTAGCCGCCGACCTGGAACGGCAGCTAACTCTATCCGACGTTACGGTCGTTCTCGGCTCCACCGTTGATTGTCAGTCTCTGCAAGAGACCCGTCCGGATGCGGTCATACTTGCCACCGGCGGCCGACCAATCGCGCCTCCTATTCCTGGCGCCGATCTTCCGCACGTCGTCCAGGCCTGGGACGTTCTGACAGAATCGGTCCCAACTGGAAGGCGCGTGGCTGTTATCGGCGGCGGCGCTGTCGGCATCGAAACCGCGCTGATGCTGGCGGAGAAGGGCACCCTTTCCGGCGAAGCGCTCAAATTCCTGCTGGTCCATGGGGCAGAAAGCACAGAAGAACTGTACGGGCTGGCGACACGAGGCAGCAAGGAGGTCACGGTCATCGAGATGTTGGCAGAGCTGGGCAAAAACTTCGGCAAGAGCACCCGCTGGGGGATGATGCAGGATGTGGAGCGGTATGGTATCAAAACACAGGCAACTGCCAGAGTCATTGAAATAACGGCTGACTGTGTCAGGATCGAGTGCGGTGGAATAGCCGAGGATATTCCCGCCGATACGGTGGTGCTGGCTGTCGGGACACGTTCACACAATCCGCTCCATGAACTGCTCGCTTCCAGCGGCATCCCGTTCCGGACTGTCGGTGACGCATTACAACCCGCCATGGTTATTGATGCGGTACATCAGGGTTTTAGCGCCGGTCGCGAAATCGGCTGAATTCAGGATACGGGGGAGTTTCCATGAATAGAATTTTTATGGCATTTGTGCTGGTGCTGCTCAGCACAGTACAGTCACCGGCGGTGGAGGTTGCGGGAGTACACCTGGATCAGGCGGTGGCGGTACATGGGCAGCATCTGAAACTGAACGGTTATGGTGTCAGGAAGAAATTTTTCGTCAAGGTGTACATCGGCTCACTCTATGCTTCCAAACGTCTCAACAGCGCTGCCGAGGCGTTGAATGACGGCGGAGACAAAGTAATCCGGATGAACTTCCTCCACTCAAAGGTGGAAAAGGAAAAGATTACCGAAGCTTTCAATGAGGGGTTTGCCAACAATTCACCCGACCTGGCCGGCTCTCCGGAAGTGAAAAAGTTTCTCTCACTGTTCACGGCAGATTTTAACCGTGGCGATATCGTTGACCTGGCTCTCGGCGCGGATGGCAGTGTCGCGGCCAGCCATAACGGCAGGTCACTGGGTAGCATACCGTCTCCCAGGCTGGCCCGCGCTGTCCTCGCCATCTATCTGGGCGACAAACCGGCCGACGAAACCCTGAAGAAGGGGATGCTGGGCAACTGACATTCAAGGAGCATCATCCGCATGGCACAGACCTTCTCCACACCCATCGAACTGCGGTTTTCAGACCTCGACCTGTACGGCCATGTGAACAGTGTCGTATATTTCAGCTATCTTGAAACCGCGCGGGTAAAGCTGTTTAGTGACTTTTTTCACGAAATGACCGCACAGCATATATTCACGCTGGTTGCCCGTGCCGAATGCGACTACAAGGTCCCGATCCTGTTCGGCGACCAGTTGATAGTTTCAGTCGTTGTGGCAAGGATCGGCACATCCAGCTTTGACCTCGACTACCGACTCCACGACGGCGGGGAAAAAACCTACGCCACCGCCCGCACGACGCTGGTCTGCTTCGACAATGGGCAGAAGATCACCGTACCGGTGCCGGAATGCATCAGCAGCATGGCATGACAACAACCGGCCCGGAGGAGAACACAACGACATGAACAGCACAGCGCAGATCAATATTGAACGGTGTGACGGAATATGTACCATCCGCATCAACCGACCGGAAAAGAAGAACGCCCTTAACCTGGCCATGTATCAGAGCCTGGCCGACGGTCTCAGGGAGGGCGAAGTCGATGCCTCCGTTCGGGTGATTCTGATCAGAGGCTCTGAAGACTGTTTCACCAGCGGCAATGACCTGGCCGATTTTATCTCAGCCCCGCCGGCACGTGCGGAAAGCCCGTTCGTGGAGTCGGATTTTATTTCTGACCCGCCGGTCAAACCGGAAAGCCCGGTCATGCAGTTCCTTTCCGCCATCAGCACGGCACGCAAACCGGTTGTTGCGGCGGTGAACGGCCTGGCGGTGGGGATCGGCGTCACCATGCTGCTGCACTGCGATCTGGTCTATGCCGGGAGCGGCGCCACCTTCCAGATGCCGTTCGTCAATCTTGGACTCTGCCCCGAGGCCGGTTCCACGCTGCTCCTCCCGATGATTATGGGGCACCAGAGGGCGGCGGAACTGCTGCTGCTGGGCGAGGCATTCAGCGCCGCCAAAGCGTGCCGCCTCGGCATCGTGACGGAGGTCTGCCCGGATGACGAGGTCATCACGACCGCCCGCGCCAGAGCATTGCAGCTGGCGGCCCAGCCTGCCGCGGCGGTACGATTGGCCAAAAGCATGCTCAAGCGCAGCTATGCGGTCCCGCTGCGGGAAACCATGGCTGAAGAGGTGAAGCAGTTTACGGCGCGCCTGAAATCTCCGGAAGCGGCCGAAGCGCTGCAGGCGTTCATGCAGCGCAGGAAACCGGACTTCTCAGAATTTGACTGAAGGATATTGAGATGGTACATCACTTCGGCTCCAAATGCAGCAACGTGCCGATACATCTGCATCTCGCTGGGGAGCGCCGCCCGCTTCATGACGCAGCGGGGTTTTGCCGAAGAAAGGAGAATTGACGAACTGCCGGCTCTGCTCGATGCGGCCGGAGGATGTAACCTGGCACATTTAACCGACAATATCGTTCATAACATTCAGCACGGAGCAGCAGATGGGTTACTGCATGCGGCGGTGCGCAAGAGCAAGGTTGATGAAGGGCGTTTTCAACGGGTTTTGGATCACAATATGTACAGCTTGAATGGGGCCTATGAAATGGCGGAATAACATCTCAGTTTCCTGTGGTATGTACTCCCCGGTAACAGCAAAGGCGGCCAATTGGCCGCCTTTGCTGTTACCGGTCCAGTTGCTATCTTAACAGGCGGATACTATTATAAATGGATGACCACTAACAATTGACTTTATGGGTGGATATTTATGTGCTAGTAATTAAAAGTTTTAAAACCCATTGATTATGAAAATGGGTGTTATTTTTAATGTCCTCGAAAAGAGCCCTAAATGCCTGGAAATATTACCTCGATAAGCCTCAAAACCAAGATTTCAGGAATTGTCCTTCTGCTTTTTTTGGCCAGCTTCTGGCTGTTAACCTACAGTATTGAAAAAAAACTGGCAGAGGACATGACCAAATTGCTGGAAGCTCAGCAGGTTTCAACAGTGTCGTACGTCGCATCAGACCTGGATCATAAAATCCGGCAGCATATTGAATTGCTGGAACTAAACGCCGCGACGATCACTCCTGAACTTCTCGCCGACCCGGAAAAGGCGAGAGAATTCCTGAAGTCCCGTTTAGGCTTGCTGGCTTTATTTAAAGCCGGGTTGTCGATTATATCCAGCGATGGCATCGGAATTACCGACTATCCCGTTGTTCCGGAGCGGACCAATGCTTCTTTCAGTGAAATTGAATATTTCAAAGAGGTGGTTGCTACCGGCAAATCGGCCATCGGCAAGCCACGCATCGGCAGGTTCACCAAGCGGCCGGGCGTAGCCTTTGCAGCGCCGATCAAGGATAAATCAGGTCGGCTTGTCGGGCTGCTGGTAGGTTTCACCTGGTTTTCAGACTCCACGTTGTTTGGCCAGGTCGAGCATGTAAATGTCGGTAAGGCCGGTTACATCGCGATCAATGCCCCCGAATCCGGCCTGATCGCCACCTCGAGCAACCCGTCACTTATACTGAAGCCTATGGCGCAGCCGGGTGCCGACAAAATGCTCGATCGCTTCCTGGCAGGTTATGAAGGATCGGGAATAACCGTCAACTCGCAAGGTGTCGAGACCCTGACATCCGCAAAACTGATTCCTTCGACAGGGTGGATAGCCCAGATAGTACTCCCCACCGACGAAGCATTTGCACCGATCCGCTCAATGAGAATTCGCGCCTACTCGACCGCCGCGGCGCTCTCTGTTTTCGTGCTGGTTGCCGTCTGGCTGATTATCCGGCGGTTGCTGGCGCCGTTAAGCCGAGCCAGCACCACTGTCAGTGATATGTCTTCCAGTGACCTGCAGCTATTGCCGGTCAAATATCATGACGAGATCGGGCTATTGCTGAGCAATTTCAATTTGCTGGTCAGCGAACGCAAGCAAGCTGAAGAGGCTATGCGAAATAGTGAGGAACGTTTTCGTAATATCCTGGAGAACGCGCCGATCGGCATGGCCGTTGTGTCCCTCGAAGGCAGGTTCGTCCTGGTCAACAGCTCGCTTTGCGAACTCGTCGGGTACAAAAAGGAAGAACTGGAGACGCTGACTTTTCAGGAAATCACCCACTCCGGCGACCTGGAAGCAAATCTCGCCAAGGTGCGGCAGTTGCTGGAAGGCAGCGTTGCCTCCTATCACATGGAAAAACGCTATGTCCGGAAAGATGAGCAGATTGTATGGACGCAGCTTACCTCGTCCGTTGTCAGAAATGCCGCCGGAGCCCCGCTTTATATAATCGCTCAGATTGAGGATATTACCGATCGCAAGCGCAGCCGGGAACAAATTTACCAGCTTGCTTTCTACGATGCCCTCACCGCCCTGCCAAACCGGAGATTACTGCTGGACCGCTTCAATCTGGCTCTTATTCAGGCAAAGCGTTTTAAGCGATCGTTGGCGATCATGTATCTGGATATTGATAATTTCAAGCAAGTTAACGACAACCAGGGTCACGATATCGGGGATGAGCTGCTCAAGGTTGTGGGCGGCCGAATGCAGGCATGTGTGCGCAGCATGGACACCGTCTGCAGGCAGGGGGGGGATGAGTTCATTATTTTGCTGCCGGAAATTGCCCAGCCAGAGGATGCGGCAGCTGTGGCGAATAAAATCATCAAAGCCGTAATCGAACCGGTTTCCGTACAAGAATATGATCTGCACATCACCACGAGCATCGGGATAGCTATTTATCCTGTAAATGGAACCGATGACGCCAGGGAGTTGATGAAAAAGGCCGATTCGGCTATGTATGAAGTGAAGAGCAAGGGGAAAAACGGCTTTACTTTTTATCAGTCCAATCCTCTGATACCCCCCGGCCAAGGGGATAACTAAACCGTTTTTATCTCATCCCCCGGCTTGACCGTCCCGCCGGTGACAACCTTGACAAAAATCCCCTCCTTGGGCATCACGCAATCGCCCGCCTGGTAGAAGATGGCGCAACGGGTGTGGCACTCCTTGCCGATCTGGGTCACCTCCAGCAGGGTTCCACCGATCTGCAGGCGGCTGCCGATCGGGAGTGTTACCAGTTCGATGCCGCTCGTGGTGATGTTTTCGGCAAAGTCCCCCGCCGCCACGTCGAGTCCCAGCGCCCGCATCTTGTTGATGCTCTCCTCTGCCAGCAGGCTTACCTGGCGATGCCAGTCGCCCGCATGGGCATCACCCACGATGCCGTGGCTCTCCCGCAGTTCCACAGATTCCACCGGGGTTTTGCGTTCCCCCTTGTTCTCGCTGATGCAGACCGCCTTGACCAGACCCATACGCTCTATCCCCCTACCTGCGACATCGTGAAATTCTTGTGAACGTATCCATCCGGCGATATTCCGTGCCGCTCCGGCTTGCTGGAAACGATGCCGCGCAGCACCGTCGCCAGCTTTTCCCGGTCCGGCGGACGCAGAAAAGGGAGCAGGTCGGTCTTCCCGTCCGAGAAGAGACATCCCTTGGCCTGCCCGGTAGATGTGACCCGGATCCGGTTGCATTCGCTGCAGAAATGCCCTGAGACCGCGGTGATAATGCCGATGCTCCCGCGGGCGCCGGGGATGCGGAAATCCCGTGACGGGCCGGCAAAGGGCCCCTTGTCCACCGGCTCCAGCGGGTAGTGCGCGGCGATGCATTGCAGGATCTCTTCACCGGAGACGCTGTACCGCTGCCAGTCGTCTTCCTTTACCGCCGGCATATACTCTATGAAGCGGATCGAATTGCCGTGCGACAGGGTCATGGCGGCAAAATCGAGTATTTCGCCGGCGTTGACTCCGCGCATGACCACGCAGTTAATCTTGGGCGGCGGAAATCCCGCCGACTCCGCGGCATCCAGTCCGGCCAGCACCCTGTCCAGGTCGCCGCCGCGGGTAATATCGCTGAAGGTCTGCGGCTTGAGGGAATCGAGGCTGACATTGAGGCGCTGTACCCCCGCCCGCCGCAGGTCGGCCGCCATATCCGCCAGCAGCAGGCCGTTGGTGGTCAGGGCGAGGTGACGCAGGCCGGGGATCGTGGAGAGCCTGGCGAGAAAGTCGACGATACCGGCGCGGACCAGCGGCTCCCCGCCGGTGATGCGAATCTTCTCGATGCCCAGCCGCACGGCGGTCTCGGCGATCAGCTGCAACTCCTCGTAGGATAGCAGCGCGTCATGACCTATCTTGACGACCCCCTCCGCAGGCATGCAGTAGAAGCAGCGCATGTTGCAGCGGTCGGTGACCGACAGGCGCAGGTAGTTTATGTTTCTCCCGTGGGAGTCAGTGAGTTCCATGAATGACATGCTTCTCCACGAAATCGGCCACCTGGGCGGGATTGTTGATATCAAGCAGCGGCACGTCCAGTTCCAGCGGTTCATCGGATGCCACTGCCAGCAGGCTCGGATCGTACAGTTCCCCGCGGCAGAGCAGGGAAGCGCTCCGCTCCCGGCGGTGCACCTCGATCTTGGGGAGGCCGCTCTTTTTGAACCCTTCGGTCAGGACCAGGTCCACATCGTCGAAATAGGTGGCGATCAGCTCCTCGATCGGGGGCGATTCCGCATGCTGCTTGACGACCGCCAGTTTCTCCGGTGACGAGATCAGCATGGTGTCGGCACCGGCAGCGGTCAGGCGGTGGCTGTCCTTGCCCGGGTGGTCGATGTCGAAGCGATGGGCGTCGTGCTTGATGACCCCTATGCGATAGCCGCGGCCTTTGAGTTCGACAATGACCTTTTCCAGCAGGGTCGTTTTTCCGGTTCCCGATTTGGCGACAAATGAAACAGCTTTCGAGATCATCTTATCCTCAGGTGACGTAATATATGACTGTTTGAATGTATAGCAAATGTGTGAGAGGTGCAAAGAAAAAGGTTGCGGTCCGGGTTGCGCGCAGATTCCGAAAAGTCAGTTGTGCAGCGGCATAAGTATTCCGGGTGACCATTTGCATTCATGGCTGCCCTTTTGTGGCCGGGCAGTGAACGAGTTCGCATGCCGGGCAAAGGCGGCGCTGAAGTCATCAGGCGGATCGGCAAGCACATCTTCCGGAGTTCCGCTCCTGATCAGGCGTCCCTTGTTCATTACTGCCATGCGGTTGCACAGCTGCAGCACTTCGCGGCAGTCGTGGGTGGCGATCACCGCCGTGATTCCTTTCGAATTGAGCAACTTCGACAACTGCAGGAACAGGGCCTCGCGCAGGGGCAGATCGAGCGCCGTGAACGGCTCGTCCAGAAAAATCATTTCCGGGCGCATGGCAAATGCCCGCGCCAGACTGACCCGTCGGGCCTCGCCCGACGAAAGGGAATGTGCGGAACGCCGTGAAAGCCCGGTAATATCGAACAGTTCCAGCGCCTCATCGACACGCTCCTGCAGTTCCTGACGAGGCATGTTGCGCAGGGTAAGCCCGGTGGCAACATTTGCGGCCACCGACCCATTCAGAAGCAGTGGTTCCTGAAAGACCATCGCCAGCCTGCGCCGGTATGCCAACCCGGCCTGTTTCCCGCTGACCGCTTCGCCACTGACAAGCACATCCCCTTTGTTCACCGGCATCAGACGGGCCAGGGCAAGCATCAGGCTGGTTTTGCCCGAACCGTTGGATCCGATCAAGGCCAGTATGTCGTTTTCCTGTACAGTCAGGGAAACATTTTTCAGAACATCCACCCCGCCGCGCTGCAGGGAAAGACCGCGGGCTTCCAGTAACGGGAATGTCATCGTGCCCTCCTTTTTTGCTGAATGATCGTAAGCATGAGGTTAACCAGAAACGTCAAGGCCAGGAGAATGATGCTGAGGGCGATGGCGGTATCGAAATTACCTTTGCCGCTCTCCATGACCGTGGCAGTGGTCAGAACCCTCGTCTGCCCCTTGATGTTGCCGCCGACCATGATTGAAGCCCCCACCTCTGAAATCACTCCGCCAAAACCGGCCATAACCGCCGCCATGAGCGGCAGGCGGGCCTCCTTGACCAGCAACAGGATTATTTGGGTGCGAGAAGCGCCAAGAGCCATAATCTGCAGCCGGAGGTTGGCGGGAAGGCTCTGGATAGCGGCCAGCGATATGCCGGTAACGATCGGGGTGGCGATGATCCCCTGGGCGATGACCATCGCCGCAGGGGTATAGAGCAGTTCATAATGCCCGAATGGACCGTTGCGCCAGAGGAAGATGGTCACAAACAGGCCGACCACGACCGGCGGCAGGCCCATGCCGGTATTTACGAGCGCAACAACCAGACGCTTGCCCGGAAATTCGGCCAGGGCCAGAGTCGTACCGGCGCCTATTCCGATCGTCAGGCTCAGCAGGGTAGCCAGACCTGAGATTTTGATCGAGAGCCAGGTGACGGCCAGCACTTCGCTGTCTCCCGACAGGAGCAATCGCAGGGCTTCGCGGATACCTTCGAGGATCAGTTCCATTCAACGGCTCACAGGCCGAGTGATGCCGGGTTTTTACCGGCGTCGGGGAAGAAGAGGGGAGCACCGAACTTTTCAACGCCGAAGCGTCCGATGGTCTCCTGGGTTCTGTGACTGATCATGAAATCGGCAAAGTGTTTGCCACCGGCAGCGTTCACCTTCGGCCACCTGATCGGATTGATCTCGATGACGTGGTAGATGTTCAGCAGTTTGCTGTCAGCTTCGCTCAAAATAACGAGGCCGAGGTGCTTTTTAAGCGCCAGAAAGGAGGCCCGGTCGGCCAGAGTGTATCCCCTCTTCTCGGCGGCCACGTTCAAGGTCTGCCCCATGCCGAGTCCGGTCTGCTGATACCATTTTTCTCCTTCCGGGTTGATGCCGGTCCCTTTCCAGAGACCCTTTTCCTTGGCGTGGGTGCCGGAATTGTCGCCGCGTGAGACGAACAGGGAACCGCTCCGGGCAATGCGCTTCAGTGCATCGACCGCGCTGCCGGCTCCCTTGACGCCAGCCGGATCGGATGCCGGTCCGACGATGATAAAGTCGTTATGCATGACAAGGCGGCGAGCCGTGCCGAAGCCGTCAGCCATGAATTTCTTTTCGGCCTCCGGGGAATGCACCAGCAGCACGTCTGCCTCACCTTTTTCGCCCATCTTCATCGCCTGTCCGGAGCCAACCGATATGGTCTTGACCTGAAGACCGGTCTCCTTTTCAAACTGCGGTACCAGTACATCCAGCAGACCCGAGTCCTGGGTGCTGGTTGTGGTAGCCAAAATGACGGTTTTTGGTGCGGCCCAGGCAATGCTGGACAGGGCCAAGAAAGCTGCTGCAAAAAGACATACCATTCTTTTCATGACGTCTCCATTATCGTGTTTTTACCGGCTTGAACAACAAAAAGCCCCTTCTCATCGACGGAAAAGGGGCGTGGACGAACCACGGCAGCGGTTCGTCAAACACGGAATCCCCTTTTCATCCCTAATAAACAGGATAGTTCGTTCACGAAGTTATTTTTTGCCAAAACAAAGCAAAATAACTTCTAACTCACTAAAGGAAGGTGGCGCTGTTTCCGGCGGCACCCACAGGTCGTGTGCCGTGAGGATTGATTCCTGGTAGGCATGACGACTCGGAGAATGGTGTGGTGTTACGTTACTATGATGGTTTTTGATTCGTCCTTAGCTGACTTGCTTATTCGGTATTTGCCAAAAGCCGGTAATCCTCCCGTGTGTTGATGTTGCGAAATGAGGCAAACTCCGGATCGAGGGCGGCGATTCTTCCCCGCGGCACCAGCCTTACCTGCGCCAGATCGAAAAACGAGAGTATGCGACGCTCGCCCGCTTGCAGCATCATTTCCATCTTGGGCAGACAGCTTTTGGCATAAACGGCGTGCAGCGGCTCCAATCCACCCGGGGTCTCGGGAATGACTACATCTACCCCCCCCTGGACACTGCAAAGCTCCCGGATCAGCAGCGAGTTGAGGCCCGGCATGTCACACGCGGTGACAAAGGCCCTTTCAGCGACCGAGTTGGTTAGCGCGGCATGGATTCCACCTAAAGGCCCCATGCCGGGATAGATGTCGGCGATCTTGCGGCAGGGTATGAAATCATAGCTTTCAGGTGTATTGGTCACCAGCAGGACCTCGTCGAACAATTCAGCCATGCGGCGGTAGACGGTTTTGATCATCGGCTCTCCGTTGACGTCGAGCAGCGCCTTGTTCCTCCCCATGCGGCTTGATTCGCCGCCGGCCAGGATGACTCCGGCCACATCGGCAAAGCGTGTTGGCGCCGCCATCAGAATCCGCTCCGGACAGGCTGCGATGCGGAAGCTGTCGCTGCGCACATAACCGGCCAGGCCGATGCCGGCCTCGCGGCAGATGCGCACCGCCATGTCGGTCGGCGAGGTGCGCGATGCGATCAGGGCAACCCCGAACGAGGCGGCTTTGGCTGCCATCTCGGTGGAAACCCGCCCCGAAGTCAGCAGGAGGCATCCGGTCAGATCAATTCCGGCCAGCAGCGACTGTCCCGCCAGGCGGTCGATGGTGTTATGTCTTCCCAGATCCTCCGCGTGCAGCAGGATGCGGGTCCCGTTGCTGACAGCAGCCGAATGGATGCCGCCATGGCGGCCATAGCGGACGGAGAGACCTGCCATCTCCCGCATCATGGCGAATATGGCTTCCGGTGAAAAGGCGGCCTCCGGAGGCGCACTCTTCGGCGCGCCCGCATTGAACGAAAAGGTGATCCCGGTGCCGCAGCCGGAGGTCAATACCGGCGACAATCGCTCCGGAATCTCGCCACGGATGCGGATATTGGCTTCGCCGGATTCTTCGCACACTCCCATAGCCAGGAAATCCCCCGCTTCTTTGACAAATCCCTGCGTACGCAGGAAGCCTGCTACCAGAAAACGCAGCTCATGGGGGGAGGATACCAGGGTGGCAATCTCGCGGCCGTTTACTGTAAGCTTGAGCGGGTATTCTGCCGGCATGTCATCCGGGATCTCACTCAGCACCCCTTTTTCGTATCGCAACATAAGAGCAGCCTTACTAAGGTAGTTGGTTTATATGCCGTACAAATCGATTGTATGGCTGGCAAGCAGTGGTAATTGACCAGCGCCACTGCCGGCACACTCACCGTTTAGCAGTATACCTTCAATGAACAGCTTCACTGCCTGATGCCTGAGAATGTTCATGTCCTGCCGTGGTGCTGCGTGCATGATCAGGGATCGAGTAATCAACAGTCTCCGGGTGATGCTCGAAGATCGGGAAATACTTTGCCAGCAGCACGAAAAAGAGGACGTGGGCGGCGATGATGCCGATTGTGACCAGTGATTCGATTATTGATGGGTAGTAGATCGCCTGGTCAGCCTGCTCCATGCCGAACATGGAGACGTTGAAGCGGTTAAGGACAACTCCGGCTATAACCAGCGAGGCGCCGCGCAGCTGCATGCGGTCATCCTCGCGATAAGCCTTCTGCATGAACATGAACATCGGAATGATGACACCTATAATGAGCTCGGCCAGAAACAGTGCCAGCAGAGAGGGGCGGTCATAAAGCGGGCCGTGGGACAGCAGCGCCGTGGCGGCAAGCTTTACTATCAAATAACAACCCAGCACCCAGGGCAGTATCTTGGTCAGGACCTCCAGCAGTTCGGATTCGTCCGGCTGTCCCATATAGCGATGCACCATGGTGGCTTCCAGAATAATGATCGAAATCCCGGTAAAAATGGCCGACATCCAGAACAGCAGCGGCAATAGCGGATTGTACCAAAGGGCGTGCAGCTTGTCCACGGCGATCAGGAAGAAGGTTCCAAGGGACGACTGGTGCAGCGTCGAGATGGCTGCCGCCCCGATAACCAGCGGCATTTCAAGCCAACGGAGTACCCGCAGCGGCACGTGATAGCCGAATTTTTCGCAGACCGGCGAGAGGAACTCCATGAAGAGGACCGTGGTATAGGCCATGATGCACATGGACACTTCGAACATCGGTGAGTGTATATTCCAGTAGACCATGGTGTGCCAGGCACGCTGCGGCTGTCCCAGATCGAGCAGCAGCCCGACACAGACGAGCGAGTAACCGAGAAAACCGGTTACAATGGCGGGACGCACCAGCGGCTCCAGTTTCTTGATGTGGAAGCAATGAACGATCGCCCCCAGGGTGAAAGCACCGGCCGCCAAAGGCACGGCGGTGACGACATCGAAGGAGATCCACAAACCCCAGGGATAGACGTCGTTCAGGTTGGTCGTCACCCCCAAGCCGAATATAAAACGCACCATGGTTGCCAGCGCGCCCAGCACCACCAGGCCGATCATGAACTTGAGAAAATTATGGTACCCTTTGATTTCATTTATGATAATGCGTGCGGCAGCTGTCATGGCTGGTCCTCCCTGGTCTCTTCCTTCGCGCTCTCCGGTTGAACCTTGCTGTTTTTAAAGGCTTCTTCGCGGCGGATCCGTTCCGTGCGATGGGTAAACCAGGAGAGGAGCGAAAGCCCGCCACCCACGGTCAGGAAGATGCCCGGCACCAGGCGCAGCGCCTGCCAGGTATACGAAGGCAATGAACGCTGGGTGACCGGCTTGAAACCCAACTCATCCAGCGGCTGCTGTGTCAGGTAGAGGATACTGGTGCCGCCGGCCTCATCCTTGCCGTAGATAGTCTGCTGATAGCGATCCGGGCGGTTTTTGAGACGCTTTTCGGCCTCTTTTATCATGTCGGCGCGGCTGCCATAGCTGATGGCGGTCGGGCAGGCCGTGACACAGGCCGGCTGCATCCCTTCCTTGATCCGGCTGTAGCAGCCGGTACATTTGCGCACCAACGGAAAGGCTTTGCTCCATTCGTACTTGGGAATGCCGAAGGGGCAGGCGATCATGCAGAAGCGGCAGCCGATGCAGCGACCGGCATCATAGACCACCGGTCCTTCGGCGGTCTTTTTGAAGGCGCCTACCGGGCAGACCGAGGCACAGGCCGGCTCGTTGCAGTGCATGCACATCTCTTTGTAAAAAGCGAACTCGTTCTGGCCATCCTTCTGGTAATCCTTGAACTTGACACGGGTGAAGGTGTACTCCGACATCAGCGGCGGATTCTGGTACCCTTCGCCGCTGAAAAATTTCGTTTTCTCCGCCTTCAGCTGGTTCCACTGCTTGCAGGCCACCTGGCAGCCGCGGCAGCCGGTGCATTTGGTCGTGTCGATCAGAAATGTTTTTGCCTTGTCAAAATTAACTGGTGTCGAGCTCATGCCTTGTTACCCCCCTTTTCAAGATTGCAGAGAAACGCCTTGAACTCGGGAATGCTGGTGTTGGCACAACCGACCGACGGGGTCAGCAGGTTGGCGCTGTCCCCGGTAGAGAGTCCGGCGTAACCGAAATGCCAGGGCATGCCGATCTGCTCGATCATTTTTCCTTCCACATTGAACGGCTTGAGGCGCGAGGTGATCAGGGCCATGGCCTCGATCGTGCCGCGCTCGGTCGTGACACGAACCGTGTCGCCTTTTTTTATCCCCTTCAGTTTGGCCAGTGACTCGCTGATCTCGACGAACATATCCGGCACCAGTTCGGTAAGCCAGGGCAGACTGCGGGTCATGCCGCCGGTCTGCCAGTGCTCCGTCATACGGTAAGTCGTACCGATGAACGGGAATTTTGTCAGGTCGCTGGAGACATTTTTGGGGATCTTTACCGCCGGGCTGTTCTGCACCCTGGACATCAGGTTGCGGGCCGGACTCTCCACCGGTTCATAATGTTCAGGGAAGGGGCCGTCCTTCATGTCCAGCGCATACAGCCGGGCATGCCCTTCCGGCAGCATGATAAACGGGTATTTCCCCTCCTTGTCGTCCTTCATCGGGGGCCAGGGGCCGTCGGGAACATCGCCCTTCCACTTTTTCTCGGTGGCATCCCAGGCGATGACGATCCGCTTGGGGTTGAACGGTTCCCCGGCCGGATTGACCGAGGCGCGGTTGTAGATGATGCGGCGGTTGACCGGCCAGCACCACGACCATTTCGGGAACAGCCCCAGTCCGGTCGGGTCGGAATCGTCACGGCGCGCCATCTGGTTGCCGTCCTTGGTATATGAGCCGCTGTAAATCCAGCAGCCGGAAGAAGTGGAGCCGTCGGCCTGCAGGTATTTGAACATCGGCACCGGATCACCGGCCTTGAACTCCAGGGTCTTGTCCTTCTCTACGATCGTCACATCCTTGACAAATGAACCGTTGATCTCCCTGGCGACCAGGTGGACATCCGGCTCGTGGCCGCTGCCGTAATTCCAGGACAATTTGGTGAGCGGCTCCGGGAACACGCCCTTTTCATTCGCATAGAGATTCCTGACCCGTTTGAAGAACTGGTCGATGATCCAGAGGTCGCTCATCGACTGCCCCACCGGCTCGACCGCCTTGTAGCGCCACTGGGCCCAGCGGCCGGAGTTGGAAATGGAACCCTCCTTTTCCACCGACGACGCTGCCGGCAGCATGAACACCTCGGTCTGGATATCCTTCGGGTTGACGCCGGGACGTTTCCAGAAGATCGAGGTTTCGGTTTCCCACAGATCGACCGTCACCAGCCATTTCAGCTTGCCCAGCGCCGTACGGGCACTGCCGGAATCGGGGCCGCCAACCGCCGGGTTCATCCCCATGCAGACAAGTCCTTCCAGCTCGCCCTTGCCCATTTTTTCCATGATCTTGCCGTAGGCATAGCTCCCCATGCGCTTGGGGAGGTAGGAATAGCAGAAGTCGTTGGCGGCCGTGGCGTTGTCGCCGTACCAGGCCTTGAGCATGCTGGTGATATATTTCGGGGTATTGCCCAGCCAGTTGGCGCTCTTGGCGTCCTGGGACTTGGGGGTCCATTTTTCCACGTAGGCCTTGAGATCGGCATTATCGAACTCGGGCGACTTGAGGTAGCCGGGGAGCAGGTGAAACAGCAGGCCGTAGTCTGAAGACCCCTGCACGTTGGATTCACCGCGCAAGGCGTTGACTCCGCCGCCGGCGATGCCGATGTTGCCGAGCAGCATCTGCAGCATGGCTACGGCACGCACGTTCTGGGTGCCGTGGGTGGACTGCGTGATCCCCATGGCGTACAGGATCGTGCCGGCCTTGTCGGGACGGCCGGTGGCGCAGAAGTTCTTGGCGACCTTGAGGTAGTCCTCTTTCTTTGTTCCGGTGATGGAGCAGACCATATCCACGGTGTAGCGTGAGTAGTGTTTCTTGAGCAGCTGGTAGACACTGCGGGGATTGCTCATGGTCAGGTCGCGCTTCGGTTTGCCTTCGGCGCTTGTTTCGTAAGCCCACGACTTCAGGTCGTAGGTTTTTTCCTGATCATCGAAGGAACAGAACATGCCGTCCTTGAAATCATACTTTTCGCCGACGAGGAAGGTGGCATTGGTATACTCGCGGACATATTCCTCATGGATCAGATCGTTCTGCAGGGCATAGTTGATCATGCCGCCCAGAAAGGCGATATCGGTGCCGGGGCGGACCTGGGCATAGATGTCCGCCTTGGAGGCGCTGCGGGTGTAGCGGGGATCGACGACGATCAGCTTGCCGCCGCTGTCCATGGCCTCCTCGATCCACTTGAAGGAGATCGGATGATTTTCGGCCGGGTTGCAGCCGATGATGAAGATGCTGTCGCTGTTCTTCAGGTCGATCCAGTGATTCGTCATTGCCCCACGTCCAAATGAAGCCGCCAGACCGGCGACTGTTGCGGAGTGTCAAAGTCGGGCCTGGTGCTCCAGCTGACCGACACCCATGGCGCGGGCAAATTTTGACCAGAGGTAGCATTCCTCGTTGTCCAGCCCGGCGCCGCCGAAGAAGGCCATGCCGTCGGTGCGGTTCACCAGATATTCCTTGTTGTCCTTCTTGTTCAGTTCGTTGACCCTGAAGGTCTTGTCCCGGGTTTCCTTCATGCGCATGGCGATGCGGTCCAGAGCCCAGTCCCATGATTTTTCCACGAATTCGTCCGAGCCCGGACCGCGATACATGATCTTCTGCAACCGGCGGTCATTGACCGCCACCTGGAAGAGCGAACTTCCCTTGGAGCAGAGCGCACCCTGGTTGATGGGGTGCTTGGGGTCACCCTCGATGTTGACGATCTTGCCCCCCCTGGTGTGAACCAGAAGGCCGCACCCGACGGCGCAGTAGGGACAGATCGTGGTGGAGGCCTTGAGCCCCTTGATGCGTGTTTCCGGCGCGTCGGCGTTGGCCTCGCCCGGCGTGCCGCTTAAGGCGACGCCGGCTGCTGCCAGCGCCCCTCCCTGTAAAAACTGCCTGCGTGACATTCCCATGTGCTGCATACTCCTTTCGATATGTGAAAAGTGGCAAAAATGCCCAAAATAGTACAACTGATTCCGTATACGGCAAGTGTTGTGCCAACAGTGTTTACGCTGTGCTGCACCAGTGTGCCGATGCCCTGTACGACTTGGATTACAGTTATAATCTTTTGATTTGCACCGGTAAGTGGCGGAGGGTAGAGTTACAGGATTGTGTAAAAATGCCGAGGATTGTGCAATTATGCCGAATGCTGCGCGCGACGGCAGCTGCCTTTCTGTACAGTTAAATGTCCCTTGTATTATTGCAGTAATAAAGATATAGATTTTTCATTGTCTCCATTTCCCGTGGAAGCACTTCGGTCGCTGGTGGGCCGCCCGGTCTTCAAAACCGGTGGGGGGGATGAGAAATCTCCCTGGTGGGTTCGATTCCCATGTGCTTCCGCCATTAACCTCCACTACTAAGCAGCCGCGGCTGCAATTTCCGGCGACCCCCATGAAGAACCTCATTCTCGGCACGGCAGGGCATATCGACCACGGCAAAACCTCCCTGGTTAAATCATTGACCGGTGTCGATACCGATCGTCTCCCTGAGGAGAAATTGCGCGGCATCACCATTGAACTCGGTTTTGCGGGCCTCGACCTTCCCGGCGGAATTCATTTCGGCATCGTCGATGTGCCGGGACACGAAAAATTCGTGCGGACCATGGTTGCAGGGGTAGGTGGAATGGACCTGGTTATGCTGGTAATCGCGGCGGACGAGGGGGTGATGCCCCAGACCCGCGAGCATCTCGATATCTGCCAGCTCCTCGGCGTACGAAGGGGACTGGTGGCCCTGACCAAGAGCGATCTGGTGGATCCGGACTGGCTGGATCTTGTTGTGGAGGAGGTACGTGATTTCCTCCACGGAAGTTTCCTCGAAGAGGCTCCTGTCATACCGGTATCATCTCGAACGGGGAACGGTATTGACCGGCTCAGAGAGGAACTCGGCGTGATCGCCCATGAACTGGAGCAAAAACTGAGCGAAGGTCCTTATCGCCTGCCGGTAGACCGGGTTTTTACACTGGCCGGCTTCGGCACGGTGGTAACCGGCACGCTCCTGTCAGGCACTGTTAAGGAGGGGGACGAGGCGGAACTTCAGCCGTCGGCCCTGCCATGCAGGATCCGCGGCATTCAGGCCCAAGGCGTGAAGGCCGAAACGGGAGGGGCCGGCTCACGACTGGCCCTTAACCTGCAGGGAGTGGATCACTACCAGGTCCGGCGCGGTGATGTCGTGGTTCCCAAGGGAGTCTACCGCACCACCCGAATCGTGGATGTGTACCTGAACCATCTGGCGTCGTCCCCGCGCAGCCTGAAGCACCGCTCGCGACTGCGGCTCCATTCGTCCACCTATGACGTGCCCGCCACGGTGATACTGTTTGACCGGGATGTACTCGAGCCGGGTGAAAGCGCCTGCGTCCAACTGAGGCTTGCTCGTCCGGTGCTGCTCCTGAACGGCGACCCGTTCGTGCTCCGCTCTCCATCTCCTTCCGCTACCATTGCCGGCGGCAGAATCCTCGACCCCTTCCCGCCCGGACGCAGAAGGCGATCCGTTGAGGCGCTGGAGCTGCTTGAGAACCTGTCAGGCGGTTCCGAAAGCGGAATAATCGCCGGAATGGTCTCCGGGAGCCTGCTCTCGGGAATCACCCATGCCGAGATAGCTGCCCGGAGCGGCATTGCATCCAGGCGGCTGGAAGCTGCACTGGCGACACTGCTGGCGTCCGGCGCGGTCGTGCAGGTCGTGCGCGATCCCAAAAAATATCTCAGTCGCGAGGCATTCGCTTCGCTGTGTGAACTGCTGATCGACGAGATGAACGGCTACTTTGCCCGCTACCCGCTCAAGGAGGGGATCGGCAAGGAGGAGTTGAAGACCCGGATTCCCGCCCGCAGTGACGAGCGTTTTTTTACCCCCTGCCTGGCTGCCCTGGAGAAGGAGGGGCGAGTGGTTGCCGAGCGGGACCTGGTTCGGCTGGTCGGTCGCAAAGCGGGAGAGGAAGCGGCTCAGGCGGATCTCCACCAGCAAATCCTGGGTGAACTCGAAAAGGGGGGCAAGGAGCCGCCGTTTCTGTTCGACCTCTGCAGCTCGCTGAAAATCCCGGAGAAACGGGTGCTGGAGCATCTGGCGCTGCTGACCGGCGAGGGACTGGCGATGAAGGTGAAGAGCGATATTTACTACAGTCCGACGGCGCTGGCCGGGATTGAAGCGCTGTTGACCGACTACCTGAGGGAAAAGGGCGAAATTACCCCTGCCGAATTCCGGGAGATCACCGGCCTGTCCCGCAAGTTCATGATCCCGGTGCTGGAGTATTTTGATTCACGGAAGGTAACGCTGCGCCTGGGTGACAAGCGGGTATTGCGGAAGAAGTAATCTAAGAACGATCACAGCTTCATCTGCCGCAGCACCTGCGAGAACGCCGCGGCGGCGGGGGAAAGAGCTCTCCCTTTCCTGTGTACCAGAGAAAAACTGCGGGTTATGTTGAGGCCCGAAAGGTTTATCGACACCAGTTCTCCATTTTTCAACTCTCCCCGTACAGCCATTTCTGAAATAAACGCCACCCCGCACTCAGCCAAAACTGCCTGCTTGATCGCTTCGCTACTGGAGATGGTCGTGCATATCCGCAGATCATTATGCTTGATGCCGTGCTGCTTGAGCGCCGCTTCAACGACTTCGTTAGTTCCGGACCCTTTCTCCCGCATTACAAGCGGCTCCTTGAGAAGCTCTTCCAGCGGGACTGTGGCTCGCCCGCACCAGGGGTGCCCTTTGCATGCAACCAGCAGAATCATATCATGGCCAAGCGCTTCGACCGCACATTGCGTGTCATCCGCTGCTGTGCCGATGATGCCGATTTCAATATGTTCTTCCATCAAACTGGCAAGGATTTCACGGCTGTCGCCGATCTCGACCTTTACGCTGATCCCCGGATCACTTGCGCGGAGGGCTGAAATTGCTCTCGGCAGCAGGTAGGTGCCGGGGATGGTGCTGCCGCCGACACTGAGTTCAACCCCTTCAGCCTGACGGAACTGCAGGATGGCCTGTTCCGTCTCTTTTAGCGCTTTGATGACCCGCCGTGCATGTACGAGCATGATTTTTCCCGCTTCGGTTGTCATGACGCCACGTGAGGTGCGATCGAGCAGGCGAACCCCGCAACTGTCCTCCAGAGCCGCCATATGCTGGCTGGCGGTGGATTGAGTGATGCAGGCCGCTTCGGCCCCTTTCGAGAAGCTGCCGCTGGTGGCAATCGCCACAAAAAGCTCAAGTTTTTTTAGATTCATGCCGGTCCCGGTATTCAGAAAACCGATTTCAATTATCGGTAATTTCTAGTTTATCAATTTGACTTATTGGTTGATTAATCCGTATAAGAATATGATATCAAACGGAAGATTTCCTGCAATACCCTCTGCCCATAATAAATCGCAGCAACAAACTGATTCGGAAACATAACCGAGCAGCTAGTGAAACGCTACCATTATCATGAAGCGTCAAGGAGAATAGCGTGAAAAAAAACATCCTGTTGTCTGCCGTGGCCTTGTCCCTGCTGGCCGCCACTTTCGCCTCCGCCGCAAGCCGGTCCGGCATCGTTACTCTTAGTGTGGATCTCTCCTCCCAGGAGGCGGGCAAGGACACGAAACTCTGGATTCCCTACCCGGTGACAAATACATACCAGACGGTGAGTGACATCAAGGTTTCGGGAGACTTTGCTTCTTCCGGAGTTTACACCGATGCGGTATATGGCACTTCCATCCTTTATGCCGAGTGGCCGGCGAATGCGAAGAGCCGCAAGCTTACCTTCGCCACTGCCGTTGACCGCACGGAAGTGCGCCGGACAAACCTGACGACCAGCGAGCCGGCGTGGAACCCGGCTGATTATGCCGAATACCTTAAGCCTACGAGTATGGGTCCAATCGACGGCGAAGTAAAGATACTGGCGGATTCCATCACCAGAGGGCATAAAACGGTGCTGGCAAAAGCCAGGGCCATCTATGACTGGTGCTGCAGCAACATGTACCGGGATCCCAATACCGTGGGATGCGGGAAAGGTGACGTCTGCGCCCTGCTGCAGAAGCCGGGCGGCAAATGCACCGACATTTCGTCGGTCTATATCGCCCTCTGCCGCGCGGCCGGTGTGCCGGCCCGTGAGGTGTTCGGCGTGAGGCTCGGCAAAAAGGCGGAAGAGAACATCACCGGCTACCAGCACTGCTGGGCGGAGTTTTTCCTCCCCGGCCACGGCTGGGTAACGGCTGATCCTGCCGATGTGCGCAAGGCGATGCTGGTTGAGAAGCTGGAACCGGCTGATCCGAAAGCGAAAGAGTACCGGGAATATTTCTGGGGCGGCATCGATGCGTACCGGCTGGTGATTGCCACCGGTCGCGACATTGTTCTCAACCCGCCACAGTCCGGGGCGCCCCTCAACACGTTTGGGTATCCCTATGCCGAAGTGGGTGGTAAGGCACTCGACTTTTACCAGCCGAAGAATTTTGCCTACACATACGGCTTCAAGGAAAAATAACCCCCAATCTAAGATTGGTGTGGAAAATCTCCGTGCTGACGTACCCCGCTCCGCCGCAATGTAATAATGGAATTGTGCAATTATGCCAACTATTGTACAAATCTGCCAACATCGTATACGGGAGGTTTCGGCATGGCGCATATCTGCATTTGTGATGACGAAGAGGGGATACTGCTCTACCTGAAAAAGCGGCTGAAGGGACATCAGGTGGAAACATTCAATCGCGGCAGCGACCTGCTGGCACGGCTTGAAAAAAAAGACGGCGGGAGCGTGGATCTGCTGCTGCAGGATGTACGCATGCCGGACATGGACGGGCTCCAGGTATTGAAGCGCATCAGGAAAAGCCGTCCCGACCTGCCGGTAATCATCATGACGGCGTTCGGCACGGTGGACGATGCCGTGCTGGCCATAAAAAACGGTGCCTACGATTACCTGATCAAGCCGTTCCCCAAGGAAAAACTGCTGGGCATGGTTGACCACGTGCTGGAATTCAAACGGCTGGCGACAGAAAACCACCGCCTCCGGGAGGAGCTGTCCGTTGCCGGCAGCTGTGAACCGACCGTCTTTGCCAGCCCGAAATTCCGCGCCGTCTACGACCTGACGCTGCAGGTCGCTGCAAGTGAAGCCAACATCCTGATCCTGGGAGAGTCCGGTACCGGCAAGGAGCTGATCGCCGGGGCACTGCACCGCAACAGCCTGAGGCGCGATCATCCGCTTGTCTCGCTCAACTGCGCTGCCCTGTCGGACACGCTTCTTGAAAGTCAACTGTTCGGCCACCTCCGGGGGGCCTTTACCGGTGCGGTCGTGAATCAAAAAGGTTTGCTGGAGGAAGCCGACGGCAGCACACTCTTCCTGGACGAGATCGGCGATGTCAGTCCGGCGGTACAGGCCAAACTGCTGCGGGTCATTCAGGAACGCGACTTCATCCCGGTAGGTTCGACCCGTCCCAAAAAGGTGGATGTGCGTTTTGTGGCAGCCACCAACAAGGATCTGGACAGGGAGGTGCGCGAGGGGCGCTTCCGCGAGGATCTATACTATCGACTGAACGTTATCACCATCAATCTGCCGCCGCTCAGGGAACGGCGCGAGGATATCGAACCGCTGGCACTTCATTTTCTGCGGCGCTTTGCGGGGCGCATGTCAAAAGATATCCATACCATCGAGCCGGAAGCGCTGCTGGCATTGCAGGGATACGGCTGGCCCGGCAACGTCCGCGAACTGGAAAATGTTATGGAGCGGGCCGTTATCCTGACGGGCGGCAGCAGCATCTCGCCCGCCGTCATCCCCTTGCGCGGGAGCGCCGCCGCGCCGTCTCCCGCCGGTGAACCGGACGCAGAACGGCTGAAATCGCAGATGGTGCCTCTTGAAGAGATGGAGCGGTATCATATCGAAGCGGTCCTGCGCGGGACCGGCTATCACAAGAGCCGTACCGCCGAGATCCTGAAAATATCGCGCCGGACTCTGGATCGGCGCATCGCCGATTTCGGCCTGATGGATCCGGAGGACTGATGCAGCGGATCCGCATCTCCATACGCCGCAAGCTGCTGTTCGCCACCCTGACCCCGCTGTGCGTTGCCATGCTGCTCAGCTGGTTCATCGGCGCTACGCTGATTACCGATCGCGTCTTTCGCCAGGCTCAGCAGAAAGTCATCGGAGACCTCAATTCGGCAAAAAAGGTCTATCTGGACGAAATCAACCACCTGACAGGATTTGCCAAGGTGGCGGCATTGAATTCCGAGCTGGCGGCCTCGCTCCGGTTCGGGCGGGCGGCCACGCTTGAAAAGATCACCCGTCAGTTGCTGAAAAGTGAACAGCTAAGCTTCCTGAACGTACTCGACGAAAAGGGCGTAGTCCGCTACCGGGCGGCAAATCCCCGGCTAAAGGGTGACCTGCTTGCCTCTGATCCGCTGGTTGCCCGCGCCCTTGACGGAGCGCTGTGGGGAGGCACCCAGGTCTATACGCTGGATCGGCTGCTCCGTGAGAATCCGGCACTGGCAAGGGACGGCGCCGTGACAATCAAGCCGACCCCGCGTTCGAAGCCGGCCTCCGTTAAAATTCTGGAGCAGGGGCTTATGCTGGTCGCGGTTTCCCCGATACGGGCAGAGGGCGGACGCGTGGTCGGTGTGCTGCAGGCCGGCTTAATGCTGAATGGCGACGAACGCGTCGTGGATACCATCACCCGCATTGTGTATGACCGCGAGACCAAGGGGGCTGCTACGGTCTTCCTGGGGGATGTGCGCATTGCCACCAGCGTCATGGACGCAGATGGCAACCGTGCAACAGGGACACTCATGTCGGCCGAGGTAGCCGCAGACGTCCTTGAGCACGGCAAGCGCTGGAGTGACCGTGCCTTTGTACTCAACGACTGGTTCATCTCCGCCTACGAACCGATCCGTGATCCGGATGACAAGGTTATCGGCGCCCTCTACGTCGGCATGCCGGAACAACCTCTCATGAAAATGCGCACCAGCCTCAACCTCATTTTTGGAGCGGTGCTGCTGTTTGTCACTGCCATCGGCATCTCTCTTTCAACCTGGCTCAGCAGCCGCCTGGCGCGGCCGATTCGGGCACTTGCCGATGGAGCCCGCCGCATAGCGGCAGGTGAACACATCGCCCCCATTGCGGTAAAATCGAACGATGAGATCAGCCTGCTGGCCGAAGAATTCAACACCATGAACCGGGAAGTCAATACGCTCAAAAGCACCCTGGAGCTGAAGGTTGTCGAGCGCACCCTCCAGCTTGAGGAATCAAATCAGCAGCTTCTGGCAGCCCAGAAAGAGTTGGCCAAAGCGGAGCGGCTGGCCGGGCTGGGGCTCCTCTCGGCAGGGGTTGCCCATGAAATAAACAATCCGCTGGCGGTGATCCGCGGCAATGCCGAACTGCTTCAGGACACACTTGCCCCGGATGCGGAGGGGCAGGAAGAGGCGGGAGAAATCATCCAGGAAACCGGCCGCATTGAACGGATCGTCAGCAATCTCAGAGTTTTCTCCAGAAGCGGCATGAAACGGCTGACCCGATTTTCACTGGCAAGTCTGCTGGACGGCATCCTCGATCAGGTCGGCCACCAGATCCCGCTTGAACGCTACCGGATTGCGAGGAACTACCGGGGAAGGGATGTGACGATTGAAGGTGACGAGGACCAGTTGCGGCAGGTATTCACCAATCTGATCGTCAATGGCCTGCAGGCCATGCCGGAGGGTGGAGAGCTGGCAGTGGACGCCGGCACCGACAGTACGGACGAGAGGGTCTGCGTGACGGTGCGTGACCACGGCAGCGGCATCAGGGATGAGGACATGGGCCGGCTCTTTACCCCGTTCTTTTCTACGAAGGCACTGGGAACCGGATTGGGCCTGGCGGTTTCATACGGCATTGTCAGCGACCATGGCGGCGAGATCAAGGTCAGCAGCAGCGTTGGAAACGGGGCCACCTTCACGGTACTGCTGCCGCTGAATCAGGAGCGAAGCGCCTCAGACGGCGACGGTACAGCACACCGCAAGCAGCGCAAGGAAATACAATAAATTGACCTGTGTCATGTAAATCGACTGGCCGTTCCGGCACATTACAACCATGGAAACCATGAACAGGCGGCAGAAAAAAGATATCAGGCTGATCGGCAAATTTGTCGAGGTCTACTGCGACGGTAAGCACCGCGGCGAGGCACGTGGGCCCTTCTCGCTGCCGGAGGGGCTTGGCGAACGCAGCCTCTGCCCTGAATGCGCAGCCTTCCTGGCCTACGCCATAACCAGACGGCTAAAATGCCCGCTGGAAGCCGAAAAACCGTCCTGCAAACACTGCCGCACTCACTGCTATGCCAAGCCGCAACTGGCGAAGGTCAAGGAGATCATGGCGTACTCCGGGCGCACGCTGATGTTGCGCGGCAGGCTCGATTACATCTGGCATTACTTTTTTTAATCCATACCGAAGCTACACAAAAGGGAGAACAAACCATGTTGAGAAAAATTGTAACAATCGATCCGGAAAAATGCGACGGCTGCGGACTCTGCGTCCCGTCCTGCGCCGAAGGCGCCATCAAGATGATCAACGGCAAGGCGGTGCTGTCGGCGGACAACCTCTGTGACGGTCTGGGCGCCTGTCTCGGTGAATGCCCCCGCGACGCTATCCGGATCGAGGAGCGTGAGGCGGATGAATTTGACGAGACGGCCGTGGAGAAACACCTGGCAGCCCAGGGAAAACCGGCACCGGTTCACCAGCATGCACCCCAGCCTCCGGCAGCAGCCCCCCACGGTGGCGGCGGCTGCCCCGGCTCCCGCGCCATGAGCTTTGCCCCGCCGACTGCGGCAGCCGAATCTGCTCCTGGAGGCAGCCGCCAGAGCCAGCTGGCCCAGTGGCCGGTGCAGCTTCACCTGGTGTCCACCACCGCCCCCTACTTCCAGGGCGCCGACCTGCTGATCACCGCCGACTGCGCGCCGGTAGCCTACGCCGGGTACCACGAGGACTTCCTCAAGGGGAAAGCGGTTGTGATGGGGTGTCCGAAGCTCGATGACAACAATTTTTACACCCAGAAACTGACCGAGCTGTTCTCTAAATCGGATATCAGGAGCATCACCGTACTGAAAATGGAGGTTCCCTGCTGCGGAGGGATTGCGGTGGCGGCCCGCCAGGCACTGGCGGCATGCGGCAAGCAGATCGATTACAAAGAGGTTACCATCGGAATCCAGGGGCAGATCAAGGGGTAGGCATCCCGCGATTATTAGCGCAGACGGCCCGGTGTCACGAAAGTGCGGCAGCGGGCCGTTTTTTTGTGGAGGATATATTCGGGGAGGTTATTCAGGTATTGGAACAGAAGAAGCGCCGGCAGATATCCGGACGCGCGTCGTAGATGGAGCAGCGCCCCCCTGACAGAAATTCGCAACCACAATCGATCTCCAGCTTATGAGGGCCGTAGAGCGACAGCTGCAGGCGCCGGGCACCCAACCCCCGAAGCCGTTCGTACTCGTCCCAGCTCAGTTCTACGGCGGCAAACGAGCTGCAGCAGACGCCGCCGCACTCACGGCAGCGGTCATCACCGTCGCGGGGAGCATCGAGGAGAATTCCGTGGTAGCGTTTTTTGCGAAGGGAAGGGAAGAGCATCGTCGCTCCTTCTTACTGCGGTTTTTGTTTCCTTGCCGCGCTCACTGGCACCTAGTATATTCAGTCATATATACCGACGCAACCATTTGTTTTAGCGGGAGGAATCATGCTGGCAGCCATCGAAATTATTCAGGCAGATATCACGACACTGGCGGTTGATGCCATTGTCAATGCCGCCAACAACACCCTGCTGGGAGGGGGGGGAGTGGACGGCGCCATCCACCGGGGAGCTGGGCCGGAGCTGCTGCAGGAGTGCGCCGGGCTCCAGGGATGCGAAACCGGGGATGCCAAAATTACCGGCGGCTACAGGCTTCCCGCCGTCCATGTCATCCACACCGTCGGACCGGTCTGGCACGGCGGCGGAAAGGGGGAGTCGGAGCTGCTGGCGTCCGCCTACCGCCGCTGTTTCGAGGTGGCGCACCAAAACGGCCTGAAAAGCATCGCCTTTCCCGCCATCAGCGCCGGGGTCTACGGCTATCCGATGCGCGAGGCGGCGACCATCGCCCTTTCGGCGGCCCAGGCTGCTATCGCGTTGTATCCAGAGCTGGAACGGATCGTCTTCGTCCAGTACAATGCAGGAGCGCAGCAGGTATACCGGGAAGCGGCCACACGGCTGGGGATAACGTACACGTCCTGATCCAGCTGGTTGTTTGCATTGTCCTAAATCGGGCAAACCAAAACAAGAATTCTTTTTTTCACGCGACGACGCAACGACGCTACGCTTTAAACCCAAGAATAAATCTTTTGTTTAAAGGCATTTCGTTGCGTCGTAGCGTCGTTGCGTGAGTAATGTTTTTGCTTAAAATGTAACGACTCAAACAAGAGATACATGTATTAATCCAGGGTTTTCCGGTAGCGTTTTACCCCGACCGTCAAAACAACCACGGCAAAAAGAATGAGCTGCCACAATTGCGGAATCACCTCCGCAAAACCGTTGCCTTTGAGGAGAATGCCCCGGACGATGCGCAGAAAATGGGTGAGCGGCAGGATTTCACCTATTGCCTGCGCCCATTCCGGCATGCCGCGGAACGGGAACATGAACCCGGAGAGAAGCATCGACGGGAGGAAGAAAAAGAAAGTCATCTGCACTGCCTGGAGCTGGTTTTTTGCCAGGGTGGAAAAGGTGATCCCTATCGCCAGGTTTGCGGCGATAAATGCCAGGGAGGTCAAAAGCAGCAGCGGGATGCTCCCGGCCATCGGCACGTGGAACACGAATCGTGCTGCAATCAGGATCAGCCCGACCTGGATGTAGCCGACAAAAATATAGGGGATGATCTTGCCGAGCAGGACCTCCAGCGGCCTGGTCGGCATGGAGAGGAGATTTTCCATGGTGCCCCGTTCGCTCTCACGGGTAATGGCCAGGCCGGTGATCATGACCATGGTCATCGTCAGGACGACCCCCATCAAACCCGGGACGATATTGTACTGCGAGATACCTTCCGGGTTGTAGCGGGCGTGGACACGCAGATTTACCGGGCCGTAGCTCCCCGCCAGAAACGCGAGCGGCCCCTTGAGGTCGTGCTGCAGCGCACTCACCAGGAGTGTTCGGAGCGAGGCGATGGCGTTGCCGGTCGCCGACGGATCGGTCGCATCCGCTTCGACGAGGAGTGCGGGCCTCTCGCCGCGCAGCAGGTTGCGGCTGAAATTTTCCGGGATCGTCACGACAAACTGGACTTCACCACGCGCAAGGACCGCCTCCGCCTCCGCCTCGGTGTGCACCTCGCGGACAAACCTGAAGTAATCACTGTTTTTGAGGGCCGAAAGCAGGGAACGTCCCTGCTGGCTGTTGTCGGCCAGCAGCACCGCGGTGGGGAGATGCTTCGGGTCCCCGTTTATGGCATAGCCGAAAAGCATGAGCTGCACCACCGGGATGCCGATGATCATGCCGAAGGTAAGGCGGTCCCGCCGCATCTGGATAAATTCCTTGATGACGATTGCCCAGAAGCGGGCAAGAGAGAGTGACGGCCGCTTTATCATGGTGAGTAATTATCCTTCGAACTTTCCATCAGATGTATGAAGACATCTTCAAGTCCCGGCTTGACCTGCTGCCAGGTATATCGCTCCGTGCGGAAGGGGGCAATTGCCCGTTCGAGAGCGGGCGCTTCCGTGCCGCTGATGTGCAGAGTGGTGCCGAACGCGACCGCCTGCCGGACACCCGGCTTTTCCCGCAGCTGCCGGGCAACCACCTGCAGGTCGGGACCGCTGACCGACCAGGTGACCAGCTTCGCAGCCGCAATCACCTCGGCCGCCGTGCCGTGGGTCAGCAGATTTCCATAGGAGAGATAGGCGAGCCGGTCGCACCGTTCCGCTTCGTCCATGTAGTGCGTCGTGATCAGAAAGGTCAGCCCCTGGACGGCAAGCTCGTGAATCTGCTCCCAGAAGTCGCGGCGCGCTTTCGGGTCGACCCCTGCAGTCGGCTCGTCGAGCAGCAGCAGCTTCGGCTGGTGAAGCAGGCACGCCGCCAGGGCGAGGCGTTGCTTCCACCCCCCCGAAAGCTCGCCGGCAAGCTGCTTCTGCCGGCCGGCAAGCCCCAGCCGCTCGATGCTTTCCCGCACCGCTTCACGGCGGTTGCCGATTTCATACATGCGTGCCACGAAATCGAGGTTTTCGGCAATACTCAGGTCTTCATAGAAACTGAAGCGCTGGGTCATGTAGCCGACCTGGCGCTTGATGGATTCACTCTCGCTGATGACGTCAAAGCCGAGGCAGGTTCCTTCCCCCGCATCCGCTGCGAGCAGCCCGCAGAGCATGCGGATAAAGGTGGTTTTGCCGCTGCCGTTCGGCCCGAGAAAACCGCACACCTCCCCGCGCCGCACCTGCAGGTCGATGCCGTTGACGACGGTGCGATCCCCGAAGCGCTTGGTCATGCCCCGCACATCGATGACAAAATCGTCCGTCACGTTCCGGGACCGAACCTGACATCCACCGGCTGTCCGGGATGCAGCTGCACCGCCGTCGCCTGGTCAAAAGCGAGCTCAACCATGTAGACCAGCTTCTGGCGATTCTCCCGGCTGTAGATGACCGGCGGGGTGAACTCCGCCTGCGGCGACACGAAGCGCACCGTGCCGATGAGTGGTGCCGTTACCCCGTCAACGGTTACCTGAACCCTGTCACCCTGGCGGATTGACGAGAGGAGCGGCTGCGGGACAAACGTCCGGACCTTGATGTTCCCCGGAGGCAGCAGGATAACCGCCGGACGTCCGGCGGCGATCCACTCCCCCGTGCGGTACAGCGTGTCGAACACCAGTCCGGCTGCCGGCGCATTCTGCCGCTTCTGCGCCAGGTCCCACTGGCTCCTGGTCAGCGCCGCTTCCACCGCCCGCATATTCGCCTCGACCGCCGCCACCTGATCACCCCGCGAACCGAGCCGGGCCGTGCCGAGCTCGGCCTCCAGCTGGGCCACCCGTTGACGCTCCTGGTCACGCCGGGAGCGGAGCCGGTCAACATCCTGCAACGGTACGACTTTGGCTGCCAGCAGCCGTTCGTGGCGGACGAGCTCTTTTTCCGAGAGCTGCAGTGCTGCCCGCGCCAGATTCAGCTGAGCGGTCGTGGCTTCGATTTCCGTCGGCCGCCTCCCCTTCCTGGCATCGGCCAGCTGTGAGCGAATTTGGGCGAGGCGCAACTTTGTTTCATCACGGGCGGTTTTTTCCTGAACATTCTCCAGCTCGAAAAGGGGATCACCCGCCTTCACCTGTTCGCCGCGCTGCACGAACAGCGCCTCCAGCCTCCCCGCCAGCGGGGCGGCAATATAGACGAACTCCCCCTCCACATACCCCTGGACCGTGCCGGGGGACGATGAAGTTCGGTTGCAGCCGGCCGCACCGCAGAGCAATACCACGGCAGCGGCAATGGGCATCAACATCCTGCGCTTGATGTAGGCTATTCCAATCATCGCGTAATCTTCCCCTTATCCGTAAGCCTGTCCGCATTCATTCTGCATCGGGCGCGGCATCCCGTGACATTCTAGCAGGTTTGCACAATAGAGCAAGCAGAGTGGCTTCATCAGGCCGGGATGGTCAGTGCCGGCAGCTCCTGTACAAAAACAGGAGAGTCTTCCACCATCGAAGACGCCCTTATTTTTTCAGTCAGATAACCTGCCAGTCAAGTCAGGAAGCCGGCACTTCAGCCATCAGGCTCGATGCGGAAGTTGTTCATTAGCTCAAGCGTGATGGCAAAAGATATCAGACGCGGCTTAATGCGATTTTGCGGCGGGAGATGGAGCGGAGTGGACATAAGGCGACGTGAAGTTTGCGGTAAAGTCGTTTCTTAAAGTGTGTATAAACGACACCATATAGTTTCACATTCTCCTTTGACAGGAATCATTATGGGGTTATATATTGTGGACTTAATTTAAAATAATTAGTCTTCTTACGAATCAATGGCCTCTGGTCAATAGATGAAGGAGGGCGCCGTAGAGTGTTGATCAGATTCCGGTCAACAGGAGATACAGCATATTATCCGGTGTTATAAATGTTTATTTATTGGATAGTTGCGTCAATACTGTTTTGATATTCATTTAATAGAGTCGTAATTGAATGGAAGATGACCGGATTCCGGTCAAATACGAGTTGGCCCAATTCGAAAACGGAGAAAGTTAAATGATTAAGACAATTGACATACGAAACTTTGGTTGTTTTAAAGACTTCATCTGGCGTGACTCTCTTCGTGATGGTGGTGGCAACGTCCTTGAGTTCAAGCGTCTGAACATCCTCTATGGAAGGAACTATTCTGGTAAGACGACATTATCAAGAATCCTAAGGTGTCTTCAAGAGCAGAAATTTCCTAAAAACTACAAGAATCCAAATTTTACGATCACTACAAGCTCAACGACTCTAAACCATACACACCTTTCTTCCCACACACACAATATTCGCGTCTATAACAAAGATTTTGTTGATGAAAATCTCAGTTTCCTGAGAGACCATGATGGAGGGGAAATCAAGACATTCGCTATAATCGGCGGCGAAAACGTGGAGTTAGAAAGACAGATTTCTGAGAAGGAAATCGAGTTGGGCAGCATTGAAGCCGAAACTGGGTTAAAATCAAGGCATGCGAAAAAGGCCACAGATTTCTCAACAAAAAAGAAGGCGGCCCAGAATGCAGCTGATGAGCTAACAGAACGTTTGCGCAGACGTGCAAATGATGTAATCAAGCAAAATAGAATTTATGGGCATGCCGGATACAACCTAAAGTCAATTGAGGAAGACATAAAAGCCGTTCGCTCCAAATCAACTGCAATCTTAGGCGCTGAACAGATTACGGAAAGGAATGATCTGTTAAAAGAGGAAGAGCTCCCAGACATCACAGAGCGGCTTTCATTCACGCCACAATTGAATCTGCTTTGGGAAAAAGCTAGCCAAATTATTACTAAAGAAATTCAGCCAACCGAACCAATTCAAGAGTTACTAAACGATGCCGTTCTACAAGCATGGGTTAAGACCGGTATGCCCTATCATAGGGCTAAACGTGAAACCTGTGGCTTCTGTAGGCAACCTATTTCGGAGAACCTCTGGAAAGAGTTGGATGCACACTTCAGTAAAGAATCAACCGAATTAGATGAGCAGCTAATAAAATCAATCGAAGCTGTAAATGCCGAAATAGTGTCATTGAAAGAGGTTGTGACTGTTAAAAAAGAGAATTTTTACACCACAAAACGTGCTGAATTTGACTCTCTACAAAAAATATTTGTAACTGAAGCAAAAATATATGAAAAGGAACTCAACTCCATCATCAATGCACTTCGAGCACGACAGGCTGACATTTTCAAGCCTGGCAAGTGTATTGAACCTGCCGACAACACTTCTACTCTTATTGATAACGTCTCCGCTATCAATAACCTTATTGCAGAGAATAACAAAAAAACAAAGACCTTGGCTGATGACAAGAAAACAGCACGTAATGAACTCAGACTTAACGATGTCGCCAACTTCATCAAGGATATCAATCTGACTGCCGAAGAAGTGAAGAACAGTAAGCTCGTAAGTACAGCAAAGGAATTAGAAAATGAGGTTGCTATACTGCAAGGGCAGGTAAACGATCTGATCAATGTGATTGAATCCCTCAGGATAAAACAGAAAGACGAGAAGAAAGGTGTAGAGAAGATAAACGAGTATTTAAATCACTTTTTCGGTCATGACAGCCTAAAGCTGGAGGCCGTTGAAGATTCGATCTCCTCCAAATTTAAGTTTCGGATCATGAGGGGTACAGAACCTGCACACAACCTCAGTGAAGGTGAATGCAGCTTGGTTGCGTTCTGCTATTTCGTTGCCAGGCTAGAAGACTCTGACACAAAGGGAAAGGACCTCTTGATCTACATTGACGACCCCATTTCCAGTTTGGATGGAAACCACATTTTCTTCCTTTACAGTCTTATTGAAAGTGTCATCGCTAAACCTAACAAGAAGACTGATGGATCTAATGAATTCCGTTATCGTCAGATGTTCATTTCGACCCATAGTCTTGATTTTTTCAAATACCTAAAACGCCTTTCTCATCCGGCAAAGAACCATGGCGGAACCAGCTACTTTATGGTCGAAACGGATGGACAAAGTAGTAGTTTATCTCCTATGCCAGATTACCTTAAAAATTATGCTACTGAGTTTAACTACCTATTCCATCAGGTTTACCTATGCCGCAGTGCTACTCAAGCCAGAGAAGATCACGGACCTTTCTATAACTTTGGAAACAACCTACGTAAATTTTTGGAGGCATATCTCTTTTACAAATATCCCTATCACGACGGAAGCAATGCGACCACTGAAAGGTTGACAAATTTTTTCGGCGATGACGCAACATCATTTGCTTTAACAAATAGAGTCGCCAATGAGCTTTCGCACTTGGAAGAGATATTTGATCGCAGCATGCGTCCCGTAGAGATACCAGAGATTCCGGCCCTCGCAAACTTCGTTCTTGACAAGATTTTTGAAAAGGATCCAGACCAATATAATGCACTCCTAAAAAGCATTGGCGAGCAACCGCGCATTACATAAGGTGACGTAGAAGAGCCAAAGCCCCAAATATTAAAAAATCTGGAAAGTCGATATCCCAACGAGACCAGTGGACCCGGTCGCGATAAACCTGCGCCGGGTAACAGCCTCACCATTATCAAAGAGACAAAACCTATGACCGATAAATTATCCGCTTACAACTTTCTGGTGCCAGACAGTCAAGAAACATTTCTGTTCAACGGTAGAACGGGAGCTTTGATAAGTTTGGATGAACGTCTTGTCTCAATTTACAAAAAGTTTCCAGACAAAACATTAGATGCTCAATTTATTCACTTTCTTAAACAACTTGGTTTTGTGATAGACGAGGATGTTGATGAAATTAAATTAATTCTTCGGCGGCTTCAGCATGCAAGAAATGATAGACAATCATATAGGGTAACAGTTGAGCTTACAAACAATTGCAACCTGAGGTGTACGTATTGCTATCAGGAACATACTCATTACGATCTGAGGGACGACGCTCTCAATAGGGTAAAACTTTTTTTGGCGCAAAAACTAAATGAACACGAAAGACTGCATGTTAGTTGGTTTGGTGGCGAGCCCCTTCTGAATTTCAAAACACTTATGCATTTATCGGAGGCATTATTGTATTGGCTCAACGTGAATAGGACTTTTGGTCCGTTTGTGATAAACCATCACG
>CAZGEG010000009.1:0-131907 GCA_964524835.1 uncultured Geobacter sp. | reverse complement strand
GCCTGTTTTGTAAAAGACCGAAAAAACCATTTACACAAAATTATTTACAGGACCGAAATAACATCTGCTTCCTCAGTATTGTGGACAGCCACTCCATACCTTCAAGCTTCTGTCATCCGTGCTGTTTACTGTTTCTCGCAGTTGCTGCCACAATATGCTTTTATTTTCTACTCTGTGCCATTTTATGGTTTTACGAAAAAGAGCCGCGCTATCCTTTTGAGGCTAAGCGCGGCTCTTTTTTGCCATTTTATTGTTTTTTGTTCTGCCAGCTTATGCCTGTAGTGACAATTTATGTCACTGCAGACACAAAGTTTCAATTGTTCAATCGTACACATATTTATACCTCCCTGTTTGCATTTATCACTCACATGTTTCGAACAGGCCTCAATATGTTGAGGCTGACAATCAAAAGTTGTGGTTATCCACCAATACCTGAGGCTTGTGGAATGAGCCGAGGCTCCTCAGCCCGACAAATAAGTGAGCTATCATCCGGTTTAATATGACTTATTCTGTTAATCGGCATGCACTCAACTATTGGCAGGCTAATTGCGATATTGATTTAAGCCTCTCCCGCTCTCCCCAAAACGATATACAACTGTTTTTGGGAACGGGGTGATGAAGGATTTTGAAATGCTGTTAACAAGTATCTTTGGATACGGAACTGCGGTGGTGGTAAGTGATCAAGATCTTAAACTATGCCGGGGAGTCAATCATGAAAATATGCACGGAAGGTACGGTTGCACATCTGCAGGGAGACTTGACCCATTCAGGAGTGACCGACAACATTATCAATTCATTGTCTGTTTCTTTGCAGCAGGTAGCATCAGGGGGTGCAAAGAAGTTCCGCATCGATTGCGGGAAGATCGGCACCGCCGACATAAGCGGTCTGCAGCTGCTGTACGTATGGATGCAGTGTGCCAGATTCAGGGGGGTGGAGCCGGCGCTGGTCAATCTCTCCGGCAGTTTGCGCCAGGCAATACGGAGAATGGGATTCGAGCATTGTTTTACATGCTTCGGTACTCAGCCGGATGCTCCGGAATTCATGTAATGGAGTAAAGGCAGAAAATATTGTATTTTAAACGAGAGGGGAGGTGGGAAATTCAATGATCTATCCAATTATTTTATGTGCATTAGTTTTGGTAACGGGTTTAATTTATTTCTAAAGGAATAATCGTTACCACAGACCTTATCCCGCTTTTAATTAGTCTCCGTCCGGAAAGGGTGCTTTTCCGCCCTGGCGGTGTCAATCTTCGGTCTTGCTTGTGCGGCGTACGGTCGTACGCCTCCGCGCAATCCCTCGATTTCCTTGCCAGGACAACAAATCCCCGCTTCCCAAATCGGACACTAATTTTGGTCATGCCACCTGACGGTTTTTTGTATCAGATGTGTACATTTTTTATTCGTGTGCAATTTCAAGGTGTTGTGAAAAAGTGCCGCGCTACCCTTGTGGGTAAGGCGGCTCTTGTTTGTCCCGATAGGGCTTTTTACCCCGTTTATTGTGGCAACCGGCAATATTTAGCATAAGCCGGTATATACGATCTTTCGCTCTCCTATATGTCCGGTGAATACTCCGCCTTGCCGATCTCCATCAGGTACAGGCGGATGTTAACCGAGTATTTAGCGCCGGACGTGGCTGCTACTGCGGTAACCTCTTTAAGAATCGACTTGGCCAGATTTTTTTCTGTAGATGCACGTGGAATATTGGTGCGGGCGAACACCATAATCCTGATATCCGGGCCGACATCACGGCTGCTTGCTTGAGAAAACTGCAGTGAAACCTGTTCCGGTTTGAGTATGGCTAATTTCCCTCCCGGCACTTCCAGTACTTCCGACATAATAACCGGCAATTCTCTGGCCAGATCATCCAGTACTCCGTTCTTGACATTCGATTTATGCACTATTGAAACATTCATTGCTTATTCCTCTCTTTTTTGTCTACTCAGTATATCCAATGCTGTGACCTTACCGCATTTTGAACCGGATTTGCAGTGGTTTTTTTACTGCCGCCCTTACGTTGCCGATCAGGTTGGTGATGGCGCGAGCGGTCGATGCCGAGAATCGGGGCCAGACCGGCCAGCGGGATGGTGGGGACGGCGGCAAAGGCGGCTGCCAGGGTGATAACCGCCGCCGGTCACGGCCGCCGCTCCCCTGGAGGTGAGCATGGGTATGGCGAGTATGGTTAAGGTCTGGGTCATCGTCAGTGGCGTTTTGGTCGCCTGAACGACAAAAATCGCCGCCATGGTCAGATAGATGGAGGTCCCTTCCAGATTGAACGAGTATCCGGTTTGATGACCGGGCCGACTATCCGGTGGATTATTGTGAGACATCGGGACAACCGTATCTGCTGCGGTTTTGCACCAGCGAACTTAGCAATCCGACGCAATTCTTTCCATTGATTGTCCAACCGGCAATTGGTAAGGTGTTCCGAATGTATCTAATTATTCTCCACACTCCATTGCGGCGAAACCTGATCCAGCTGTTCTGCATGCAGTCCATCCCCTGCCGCAATCCCGCACATATACCAAAAATGTTTCGAAAGGGAACTGAAGTTATGAACAGGCCGCCATTTACCGACGATGGCTCCCCGGGAGCTTGTTGATGCTGGACTATTTATTCCCGGACCTGCGCCGGAGGAATACATCCGATAAAGAGAAGCTTGAAAGCGAGGATGTGGACCCGGATCTATTCCGGCGGACCATACGGCAGTTCAGGCTGATAAACTACCTGTTCAGCGCGAACAGCAGGCTGCTGCGGAAGCACTTTTTCACAATAATGGAGCAGCACCCCGATCGGGTGTACACACTTTTGGAAGTCGGGGCGGGCGGGTGCGATACCGCACTGTGGGCCGCCCGCGAAGCGCGGCGGCGGGGTTTACGGCTGAACATTGTCGCGCTGGACAATGACGCGCGCACCCTCCCGATCGCGTCTCACGCGATCGGGGACTATCCCGAGATCCGCATCGTCGAGGGTAATGCGCTGAAATTGGGCGGGTTGGGTCCCTTTGATTTTGTGTTTTCAAACCACCTGCTGCATCATTTGGACTGGGATGATATCAGGATATTCCTGGACAGCGTCATTGCCCGGACGCGGCTCGCTTTCGTGATGAATGACCTCAAGAGATCGAACTGGGCATACCTGGGCTTTACTCTTTTCAGCGGTCTGGTGACGCGCCGGAGCTATCATTATTTCGATGGCCGCCTGTCCATCAGGAGGGCGTTCCTGCCCGGAGAACTCCGGGATTTCACCCGCAGCTATTTCCCGGACAGAGTGATCCGGATTGAAGAGACGTATCCGGCCAGGGTTGTCCTGGTTTATTCAGCCCTGCAGGAGGAAATTCCCGCAGCCGACGAATAGTGCCGAACCAACGATGCTGCAACTTCGACTCTTTGACTAATTGCCGTATCGACTGTACACTCCTCCGCACACAATGAAAATTCTTCTCATCAGCACAAATCGAAACATCCTCCCGATGCCCGTGATGCCCATTGGCGCCTGCATCGTTGCGCACGCCGCGGAGCGTGCGGGGCACACCGTTTTCTTCCTTGACCTGATGTTTACGGAAGATTCCCTGGCCCGGATCGAAGCGGCCCTGTCAGGCGTGAATCCGGATGCAGTGGCTCTTTCGGTGCGCAACATCGACAATAACGACATGGGGAGCCGACTGTTTTTCCTGGGTGATCTGCAGCGTTTCGCGGCCGCCATCCGGGGCAGGACCGGCGTGCCGGTAATCCTGGGCGGGGCGGCGCTTGGCGTGATGCCCGAGCAGATACTCCGTCTGGCGTCCGCAACCTGCGCCGTCGTCGGGGACGGCGAGATCGTCTTCCCGCAGCTCCTCGAGCGCATTTCGCGCGATGAACCATTTCGTGACCTGCCCGGTGTCGCATATATCGAAAACGGCATTTTCCACCGCAACAGCTCCGCCGCTTCGGAGTTTTCGACGGCCTGCACGGCCCCTGACTATCACCGGTGGCTGGATACAAGGGCGTATCTCTCCCGGATGGCGACAGTTCCGATCCAGACCAAGACCGGGTGCCGGTTCCAATGCGTCTACTGTACCTACCCGAAGATCGAGGGGAGCAGCTGCCGCCTGAAGGATCCCGGCAGCATAGCAGCTGCCGTGCTGCGGCTCGCGGCAATGGGGCTGCGGGATATCGAGTTCGTGGACAGCGTGTTCAATGCGCCGTTGGAGCACGCCATGGAGGTTTGTGCCGCCCTGGCCCGGGTCAGGCATAACGCGAGGCTCCAGTGCCTGGAGCTGAATCCACGTGATTTTGACGACGGGCTGGTGACGGCCATGGAACGGGCAGGCTTCGTGGGCATGGGCATTACCCTTGAGAGCGCTTCCGATCCGGTGCTGCTGGGTCTGCGCAAAGGGTTCACGAGCTTTGATGTGTATCATGCCGCCGAGGTGGTGCGCCGGCACCGGATCCCCTGCGCCTGGATCTTCATGCTGGGAGGGCCGGGAGAAACCCGGGAAACGGTGAGGGAAACGCTGGAATTTGCCCGGAAAAATATCCGCCCCATGGACGTGGCGTTCTTCAATACCGGCATTCGCATCTATCCCGGGACGGAACTGGAGGCTATTGCCCGATCAGAGGGGGTGCTCTCACATCCGCCTGAAGAGATGCTTGCCCCTCTGTTCTATGTTTCACCCGGAGTGGATGCGGATTGGCTGGACCGGGAGCTGAAAGAGTCCATGAAAAACCGGATGAACTTCATCAACATGGCATCCATGGGTCACTCCCTGCTGCCGGCCATTCACCGGGTCAGCCATAAACTCGGTCTGCGGCCGCCGCTCTGGAGGCACACCGGGGTCATCAGGCGCGGACTCAGGCTGGTTGGAATGGATGTGTAAAGTAACAACCAGGTGTTGAGGCTGAAGGCTGAAGGTAAACATTTCTTGTTTGGTCATCGTGCAGGTTTTTTACTAACAGTCTTCAACCTTCAGTCTATCAACCTGAGTTTATTATCCCGGCTTGTCCGGGGAGAACTGGTGAAAAATGGAAGAAGCCGGCAAACAGGGTAAATCCCTGAGCACACAAAAGAGTAACGCTTACATCGCCTCCTTCGCCTGCGTTGTGCCCCCCTTCAGCTCGGATCAGGCCGCTTCCGCGGAGCTTGTAAAAAAGCACTATGCTTCGAGGCTGACCGCCCGGAGCCTGGGGCTGATCAGGGCGACCTTCTCCCATCCGGGCATCCGGAAGAGGCATTTCGCCGTGGAAGAGCCGTCCCGCATCATGGACGAATCACCCGACGGGAAGATCGCGCGGTTTACCGAGCACTCCATCGAGCTCTCCTGCCGGGCCGTTACCAGGGCGCTGGAACAGGCGGGTGTCAGCGCACGTGATGTGACCGCTCTCGTCGTGAACACCTGTACCGGATACATCTGCCCCGGCATCTCGACCTATATCATGGAACGGCTGGGACTCACCCGCACCACGAGGATGTACGATCTGGTGGGGAGCGGCTGCGGCGGGGCGATTCCCAATCTCCAGCTGGCGGAGTCGCTGCTCAAGTCGAACGGCGGCGTGGTGGTGAGTGTGGCCGTTGAGATCTGCAGCTCGGTTTTCCAGATGGGTAACGACCTGAGTCTGATCCTCTCCAATGCGCTGTTCGGCGACGGAGCGGCCGCGGCCGTTCTCACGAGCAGACCGGCGGGATTCGAACTGGTCGCCTCGGCGGTACGCTATGCACCGGAGCAGCGCGATTCCATCCGCTTCGTGCACAAGGAGGGACAGCTCCATAACCAGCTCTCTACGGGACTGCCGGACCTGGTGAGAGTGGCTGCGGCAGGGGTGGTGTCAGACCTGCTGTCATCGCAAGGGCTGAAGACCTGCGACATCAGGCATTGGGCGTTCCACACCGGCGGCGAGAAGATCATCAACGCCGTGCGGGACGAAATCGGGGTTCCCGAGGAGCAGCTCCGGGCAACCCGCACCGTCCTGGCGGAATACGGCAACATGTCGTCGCCGACGGTCTGGTTTGTCCTGGAAGAACTGCTGCGTGAAGGTATTTCTGCCGGGGAGTGGTGCGTCATGGTCGCGTACGGGGCGGGTCTCTCGGCCCATGCCTGTCTGCTGAGAAAACTTGATTCCGCGTATTAAAACGTCCTTTTCACTCTGTTGCTTATAGGCTAATATTGACCATGCAGTCATTTCCATCCGAAATTGATTATTACAAGACCTGTCCAAAAACCCGGCAGGTCAAAGCCATGCCTGTTCAAAAATAGAAAGGCCAGTTACGCAATGAAATGGCAAGCGAGTCAATTCCCGTACATTAAAAAACTAACCCCCGATTACGAGAAGGCGATTACGCATCTCCCGCTTCTTAACATCGACTCGCTACTAATCCCTTCCCCTTATATTCTCGACAAGGCGATCGATATCGATTACGAGCACAGCTTTGTGTGGGAGGAAAAGGGGGAGTTGCTCGGCTATCTGCTCGTGTATGCGACGCCGGACCGGAAGAAATTTCACATCTACCGCCAGGTGACCAGCCCCTTCGGCCGGGGCAAGGGGATCGGCACGGCTTTTGTCCGCTATCTTGCCCATACGGTGGCCCCTGATGCCAACATCTACCTCTACGTTTGGGAAAAGCTGATCAGCTCCATTGATTTCTTCAGGAGCAAGGGCTTCTGCATCGAAGATCTGGTCGTCTACCGCAAGATGAAGTTTCACCTGATGTCTGTGACGGCGCGGACGCTCAGGGAAAAGGTGGTTTCAACGCAACGCCCCGAGGTTTCGATTGTCGAAGAGCTGTCAAATGTACGCCACGACGTAAAGAAATCGCTGAAGGTACTCTTTGACATGACCTCCATGATGTCGGTGGACAACTTCAGCAAGGTGGCCGAGGATATCAACCGGGAGACCACCGTTCTGCTGAACACCCTTAACATGTACGAGGATACGACCCATCTTTCACACAAGGTTTCTCTCAATAATCTCATAACGGAACGGGTCATTCCGTTTGTGGAAGCGGTTGACAGCTCCTGCGAGGTGCGGCTGATTCTCAAGAACCGGATCGATCCTGTCAACGGCAGCTACATAAGCTTCAGTCGCGCCCTGCTAAATATCGTCTCCAATGCGATGGACGCCATCAAGTCGGCGGGAAGAACCGGTTTGCTAGAGTTTGAGCTGGATCAGCACGACGAAACAGTTACCCTTGCCATCACCGACAACGGCATCGGTATCGCGGCAGAGAGGCTGGTGCGGGGGGTGGATTATGTTCCGCTCTTTGTCGGCAGGTCAACCAAGGGGGAGACGGGCGAAGGGATCGGGACAAGGCAGACCTACGCCACGTTTGGAGCAGACCACATTTCCGTGGAAAGCAGGGAGGGTGAGTTTACCCGCTGGACCATCACCCTGAAGAGGAGCACAACCAGGGATACGGCGTTACTGACGGATCTGGGGAGCCGGTATGTCAGGTTCATCAAGTCGACACAGACGATTCAGCTAGGCGCTGACAGCAGCAGGGATGATATTGACGCCTTCATCTGGCAACTCCGGCAGATGGAGCTGTTCAGCTACGATCTTATCTACCATTTCAGCAGGTACAATAATGTCCGTGACATCTTCCAGAGTGTCATGCTGTACCGCTTTGGGGGCAAATCATTCAGCTTGTTGAAGGACGAAGTAAGAAAGTGCCGCATCGACAATCCCTCTGTCGGCTCATGGCTGCTGGGGATAACCAGTCGCATCAGCAGGAACGAGACCTACATCGCGCAGCATGTGCCGTTTCAGGAGTTCAAGGGCGTGTTGTTCCAGAGTTACGGTCAGGCGGTCGGCCGCACCATGATATTCACCCTCAATCCCGAAAACGGCAATTTCCTGATGACCGACCGCAAGTTTGCCGAGCATCTCGACTTTGTGCCGTACCTCTGCCGCGACAAGGAACATCTGCTGCGGGGAGAACTGGTCGGGGACGTGCGGAACATCAACAGCCCCATCTACCTGGGGGTCTGGACGGTGAAGAATCTGCCCGACCTTCACCGGAAGCTGCAGCTGATCCGGAGCGGTGCCCGTCAGTTGCTGGAGATGGGGCTTGACCGGGGAAAGCGCATCGCTTTTTATACCACCACCTACAATAGCGGCGACAGCGAGATCGACACCTTGAAAACGGTCACGCTCGGCGAGATGGCATCTCTGGAAGATAATGAGCTGGGGCGCTTCATACGGCAAGCGGACAACGACATGAGCGGCGTTCTGCTCACCTCTTGAATAATAGTTGGTCGCATAAGGAACAATGCTCACAGATGGTCAGTGTCAGGAAGACACCAATTTGAAGGAGCTCATGCACCTGAACCCGCCCGGCCGGAAACTAACTATCGCATATCTGTTGAAAGTGATTTTATGAAGGGCGTCGCACAGGATTTATTCCGGAGGACAGGAAAATGACAATGACCACCAGTCAGGCCTGCGGCAGCGACCCAGGCGAGGCCTCGTGTACAGGAACCTTTGTGTGGTTGGCGCTGATGGGCCTCGTCTTGTGTCTCCTTGCCCCCAAGCCGAGCAGCGCTGATGACCTGCGTTTGCAGAGCGTCGGAATGCGAGCGCGCGTCTCAGGGGTGACCGTGCTCGGAGCCGTACAGCCGGAGACGTTTCATGAGTACGACGCGGTGATGGGCTTCGGGCTGCCCTGGGAGCTGTATTCACCGTCAGGCTGGGGAGCGGGTACGCGGCTGATGGCGAGCGCCGGGGTTCTTCTGGGAGCAGGAAAAACCGCGCTCGTCGTATCTCTCATCCCTGTTCTTGCCCTTGGGAGCCAAGACGGCAGGTTTGCTCTGGACATGGGAGTTGGAGGAGCGCTGCTCAGCAAACATCGCTTTGGAACGCAGGACTACGGCGGTCCATTCCAATTTGCCCTGACCCTGGGCGCCGGCGTGCCGCTCTACGAACGCCTGGGGTTGGGCTATCGGTTTATGCACTATTCCGATGCAGGCATTAACGGATCTCACACCACCGGGGCGGATTTTCACATGGTTGAGTTCACCTACCGGTTCTGACGCCTGGGATGCCTCCACGCCGACTCTTCCCTCTGTAGATTCCGGATTTCATGCAAAACAAACAAAGAGGGATGCTCACCGTATTGGGAGTATCCCTCTTTGTTTAACATCCATCGGAGAACTACAGAGTCAGACACTCCTGAGGCGTGAATAATTCAAAGTGCCTATCCTAAGCCGCTGTCCAATAACAACGTACCGGCGAAACGATCTTTTCTTCTTTTTTCAGTTTCGTCATTGCCTTGTCGACATCTTTGCGGTCAAGACCACCAAGCTCAGCGATTTTTCCGGCGTTTAGCGGCTGGCCTTCCGCTCGCAAAACTTCTAAAACTTTTTCTGCGACATCCATGGCGATTCTCCCTATTGTCATTAGTTACCATTGCTCTACAAATAACGAGATGCTGCAGCAGTCAAATTTACCACGTCTGAGTGGCAGACTCGATGGTAACGGCTACTGTGGCCCGCAGCCAATCGAATTTTGCCTTGAGAACATCAAAATCCGGACCAGAGGTTACAAATTGCGCCTTGCCCTTGATCAGGTAACCTGCGCCCGGTCCATACAGACCTTTGATTTTACTGCTTCCCAGCGTTATCAGTACTTCCGGGTTGAAAGCGATGTTCGCCTCGGTACGATGCATGTAACCGGCAGGTATCAACAGACGGCCATCTTCGGTGGCTCTCAGATAACTGTTCCAGGTGTTGACCATATGCGGGCCATCCTCACCCAGTGTTGCAATTGCGACCACTCCATCCTGTTTCATGATTTCCAGCAATTTTTCCGGGATCATTGCAATTACCTCCTGTTAGTTGTGGTGTTGCCTGGCTTGACTTGAGTGATGCCAGCATATGCCATGCCTGCAACCAATGGCAGTGGCAGTTTTTGTTTATTTTATGGTGGCAGATTATATACTATGCAAGTATGCAGAAAAGACCGGCGAGTCGTGTTGACAAGAAATCCAACTTCAAAAGCAGCTCAAACTCGTTGCGCTGCAGGGGCGACATGTTCATCCTGAACAACAGTATTCCTGTGCCGTTGTACAAACAACTCTATAACCAGATCAGGGAGCAGATCCTGTCAGGCAAGCTGCCTGCCGAATCCAGGCTCCCGTCTGTCAGGGATATGGCCAGCGAACTTTCAGCCAGCCGCAACACTGTCGATGGGGCCTACCAGGAGCTTTACGCCGAAGGATACATCTACAGCAGACCACGCAGCGGCTATTTCGTGTCGGCACTTGGCCCGGAGGCTGCTCCGCAAGCTCTCTCCGGCAAACCGGGCAAAAACGACCACCTTCCGGGCCCTCCATCCTGCTTCGCCTATGATTTCCATCCTGCGCGCCTCGATCCGGAAAGTTTTCCCACGGAACTGTGGCGAAAATGTTTTACTGAAGGTCTGCGCCGAAACAGCCAGCAGCTTGTCCAGTATGGTGATCTCCAGGGGGACTGGGGATTGCGCTGCTCTATCCAAAGCTATCTGGAACGATCACGCGGCGTGACCTGCGACCCGGATCAAATAATCGTCTGCACCGGACTTCAGCAAAGTCTCGAAATTATCGCACAACTGCTGAAGGGTAGTCATTCCGAGGTAGCTGTCGAGAATCCCGGTTACCACCTGCCGCGGTCAGTTTTCCAAAACCATGCGTACACGGTCTTCCCTGTTCCTGTCGGGCAGGAGGGGATTGACCTGAACCATCTGAAGAGTGGTAACAGCACCATTGCCTACGTCACCCCCTCACACCAGTTGCCCCTGGGGTATGTGATGCCGGTGGCTAACCGGCTGGCATTGATTGAATGGGCGGAATCGGGTGGCAGGTTCATCATCGAAGACGATTATGACAGCGAACTTCGCTACCAGGGAAAGCCCATACCCTCACTACAAGGACTGCGCCCGACCGGAAACATAGTCTATACGGGGACCTTCTCAAAAATACTCTCCCCGGCACTCCGCTTGAGCTACATGGTGCTCCCCTACTCATTGCTCGCAACCTACCGCCGGCTTTACCGGAATTATTTCCCCTCGGTCTCACTGCTGGAACAGAGAACCATGGCGAATTTCATGGAGCAGGGACACTGGGAGCGGCATATACGGCGGATGCGCATGATCTATAAAAAGAAACACGATATCCTGCTGCGATCAGTTGATACCCATTTTGGCGCACGGGCCGTCGTTATCGGCCAGGGTGCCGGACTCCATGTCGTTCTGATGCTGCCCGATACGCTTTACAGCGAAGCGGAGATCATCGATCGGGCACGACAAAAAGGCATCCGGCTGTTCCCGTTTTCTGCTTTCCACGTCACCGGCCAACCGGAAGCGGCGACATTACTGCTCGGCTTCGGCGGAATGACCGCCGGCGAGATAGAGCAGGGGATTGAACTCCTCTCCGGCGTCTGCTTTTGATCGGGTCGTTGTTCTGCTGCCTCACAATCTGCTGTCTAATGCATAAACTCAAATTGTCCTCAGGTATAGGTGCAGTTGTGAATATAATTACAGGAACATATTACGAAGCCACGGAGGGCAAAGATGTTTGAAAAACAGAGCGATAAAGGGTACCGGCAGCCTTTGGCTGGAATAGAACAGAAGACCCTGGTGCATGGCGACAAGACGCTGATGGTGGAGTTCCTGCTGCAGAAAGGGGCGGTCCTCCCTCTTCACTCCCACCCCCACGAACAGACCGGATACCTGGTAAAGGGACGGATCCGGCTGACGGTCGGCGCGGACGTCCATGACGTGCAGGCGGGGGACAGCTGGTGCATTCCGGGCGACGTGCTTCACTGCGCCGAAATAGTCGAGGAGTCGGTGGCAGTGGAGGTGTTCTCACCGCTGCGGGAGGATTACCTGCCATCCGGCACCCCATAGTTTCCATCGCCGTGCAGTTTATTCAACAATCCAGTACTGTTTCCTCACAAAAGGGAACGTAAAGCCGCTTATCTTCCAACGTACCTGGTACTAATAATCTGCATTATGTCTCTGGAATATTTTCCAAACGATATCATAATATGATTGCAAACTAAGCCTCTTCGTGGTTATTATCTCCATATGAACAAGTCCCATCGAAAAACGCTGGATGATATTTTTTCGCAGCCGGTTCCAGCGACACTGGAATGGCGCCGGATTGAATCACTATTTATCTCATTGGGTGCACAGACTATTGAGGGGGCAGGGTCACGGGTCCGCTTTGTTTTGAACGGGGTGATTGCCGCATTTCACCGGCCACACCCGGCAAAAGAGGCAAAGCCGTATCAAATCAGGGACGCTAAAACATTTTTGGAGAACGCGGGAGTAAAACCATGAATACAATGACTTACAAAGGATATGCCGCCAGAATTGAATACAGTGATGAAGATGGATGCTTCGTTGGCCACATAGCAGGGATTAAAGACGTCATTGGTTTTCACGCCGTTTCCGTGAAAGAGCTGCGCGCAGCCTTCTTTGAGGCGGTAGATGACTATCTGGCTTCATGTGAAAAACTGGGAAGAGCTCCGCAGAAACCCTATTCGGGCAAACTTATGTTACGAGTCCCCCCTGAGGTTCATGCCCACGCTGCAATGATGGCTGAAGCTCATGGAAAGAGTCTGAACCAATGGGCTTCGGACGTTCTTATGTACGCTAATTGAAAAGACCAAACCAAGGGTGGCAGCCAAACGGGCCGCGTCTCAACTTCGAACAATTGTCGAGTTGGCACGCGGCCTTTATTTTATTTCAGGAGAAGAGGCACATAAGGCCATGCGGAAAATTGGCGGGTGGAGTATCGGGTCAAACTAAAGGCGCTCATATTCGGCTCTATCCGAAACGCGCCACCAACTCCCGTGCTACGGCATTTAACACGTTCCAAGTAGAGCTGAATGAGCCGCATATTGGAAAGTTCGAAATCAATATATGGCTACAAGTGGGCTGTCTAACGACGGCCCTTTTGTATTTCACGTGGGAGCCGAGTCTGGGCTCCAATAATAAACTGTCAGCGATATTTTATTATTGACATTCATACGGTCTTTATATAAATGGATTATATAAACTGTCTATAAAACAATCGAGGTTACGTATGTCACCGAGAAACATGCAGTTCGGTCGTGATGAGATCATCGGCGCTGCTTTTGAATTGGTCAGGAAAAACGGCTGGAATGGCTTCTCGGTCACCGCTGTTGCCAAAGCCATTAAATCCTCCACGATGCCGATTTACTCCCAGTTCGCCAATGCACGGGAGCTGGAGGATGCGGTCTGCCTGAAGGCGATGGAACTGCTCAAGGAACGGATGCTGATTGATCGGACCGGCGACAGGTGGATCGATCAGGGAATCAACTATGTCAGGTTTGCCGAGGAGGAGAGGTTTCTGTTCCGTTGTTTCTGGGATGGCAGAAATATGGAATTAAGCAAGCAGATGGGACAGGATCTTAATGAATTCATCGCGGCAACATTGGTGGATTACCCGCTCTTCAAAGGACTGGACGAGCTGGAACTGAAAATGATCAGAATCACCAGGATGATGTTTGCCCAAAAGCTGGCGTATTGGCTGAATGCCAACTGCAATTATCTTGAGGAAAGAGGCATCCCGGATGTCGATGATTATATCCGCAGGGCTACCATGGCAATCTACGACGGATTCAGACTCCAGTTCACGACGAAGATCTGAGGGGACACACGTATGAAAACCGGAAAACCGAGTCGGACATCGGAAGGAACGACCGCCGTTCGGGCCAGGGAAGTGAGAAAGCCCGCGGCTGACAGGATCTGCAACGACCTCTATGCCCCCCATTTTCTCAGCCCTTTTTTCCTGATACTCCGCAAATATCCCTTGCTTGGAAAGGCTTTTGGCTGGCTCTCCGAAAAGAGGTGTCCCGGCCTTCGCGGCGGGATTCTGGCCCGCACGCGCTATATTGACGAGCGGATGGCAGCCACGCTGGGCGACGGGATCGAACAGCTTGTCATTCTCGGCGCCGGCTTCGATTCGAGGGCCTATCGGCTTGTCGCTCCCGACAGTAACGTGAAGGTTTTTGAAGTCGACCATCCTGCCACCCAGACGGTGAAGTTCGAGAAGCTCAAGAACCTGTTCGGAGGAGTGCCGGATTATGTCGTTTTTGTTCCGGTCGATTTTTGCACAGACGATCTGCGCAGCCGACTCTGCGACTCAGGATACGATCGGACCAAAAAAACTCTGTTTCTCTGGGAGGGGGTAATCTATTACCTGACCGCCGCGGCGGTTGACGCTACCTTTGATTTTGTGACGCGTCATTCCGGGTGCGGCAGCTCCATCATCTTCGACTACTTCCCGCAGGCGGTAGTAGATGGGACACATTCCGGCAGGGAAGCACAAAGAATGCACAAGCGGGTGAAGGATTGGGGAGAGCCGTTCCGCTTCGGAATCAAGGATGAAGAGATCGAACCGTTCCTGCGGGAGCGGGGATTCAGCCCAATTGAAATTGTTACATCATCAGCCTGCAAGGAGGCATGGTTCCATGGCGTTAACAAGAGCATACACGTATCTGAGGTTTTCCGTTTTGTTCATGCGGTACATTTTTGCGGTGCAGGAGGAGAGAATGAGTAATGGCAAAGGGTGTACATTATGGCGTGTTGCCCGATTCACCGGAATATGCTTTCTGGCGGCATTGGTGATCTTCGGCGAGGGAAAGATGGCGGTGGCTGCCCCGCAGTCGGGCGGTACCCTGACGGTCGGCCTGGAGCTGGAGTTACGGGGCTTCGATCCGCTGAAAGCTAATTATATGGGGATTGCCGACCGCACTGTGATAATGGCCATTGAGGAGCGTCTGTTCGACCTGGACCCCAAGGGGAACCTCGTGCCGGAGCTTGCCCTCTCCGCCAAACCGTCAAAGGACGGCAAGAGTTGGACAATCAAACTGCGCAAAGGGGTCAGTTTCCATGACGGCACCCCGTTCAATGCCGATGCGGTGGTTGGACACTGGCAGCGGCTCCTCGATCCCAAAAATAAATACTTTGCCCTCACGGCGATTGACACGATCGAATCGGTGCAAAAAGCGGACGATTTCACGGTTCGCTTCAATCTGAAGCACCCCTGGGCGACGTTCAAAAATGCCCTGTCCGAGCCTCAGTCTTTTGCAGTGTTCATCGCTTCTCCCAAGGCGCTCAAAGAGGATACCCAGAACCGGGCACCGGTCGGAACCGGTCCCTACATGTTCAAGGAATGGCTCGCCAACGACCGCCTGACCGTGGTCAGAAACCCCAATTACTGGCGCAAGGGGAAAGGGCATTTGGACAGCGTAGTCTTCCGGCCAATGCCGGATATGCAGGCCAGGTTTGCCAGCCTGCAGTCCGGGGAGATCGACGTGATCCAGACCGATCGCGGCGCCAGCATCCTCCAGGCCCGTGAAGAGCGCTCCCTCAAGGTCTACTCCAGCGACTCGGGCGGGCCATACAATTTTCTCCTCAACGCCTCCAAACCGCCGCTGAATGACGCCAGAGTCCGGCAGGCCCTCGCCCACGCGTGGAACCAGGAGCTGCTTATAAAGGCGGACTACAAGGGGACTCTGCCGCTGGCAAAAGAGCCGTTCGGCGGGCAGCTGGGGTGCGGCACTGCGTCATACCGGGAATACGACCCGGCCAAGGCCCGCAAACTGCTGGCGGAGTACGGCATGCCGGTCACCCTGGAGATGAATCATACCAACACCCCGCGGGGTAAAGAAGCGGGAGAAATCATGCAGCGGCTGTTCAAGGAGGTCGGCGTGACGCTCACGCTTACCCCCCTGGCCGAAGCGCAGCTGGCAAAGCGCGGCATCACCGGCGATTACCAGATTACCGGCTGGAAGATGAGAGATTTTGACGACATGGGGCCGATATTGAAGAACAATCTCTACTCCGGCAGTACCCTGAACTTCAGCAAGTACAAAAACCCGAAAATGGATGAACTGCTGATGATCCAGCAGATGAGCATGGATCGGAAGGTGCGGGAAAAGGCGCTCTGCGGCGTGGCCGCCCTGATCAACGAGGATGCGATCTTCCTCTACGGCGGCGGGCGGCGTTTTCATGTCATCGCCAAGATGGGGGTCAAGGGAATCGACAATGTTCGTCAAGGGGTTATCCGGGTCAGCGATGCATGGTTGGACGGAACTAAAACGGGGAAATAAGAGGCGCACATGAACCGCATTATCTGTACAAGTTTGATTATCTGTACTCTGGTGCTTCTGGCCGCATTCTACGCAGTCCCGGCAGTCCGGGCGGCAGAGCCATCGTATGGGATGCCGGCAGCCGTCAATCCATCCGTACAATACCTGTTCTATCATCACAATTATTATGTCGAAACAAAAGGTGTGGATGGCGACTGCAAATATTACGACATTCTGAAAGCCTTCACCGACAAGGGGTACACCGTCATCAGCGAAATCCGGCCCAAGGATGTCTCGGTGATCGAATACGGGAAAAAAGCGGCGGCGGATGTCCGCACGCTGCTGGATGCCGGTGTTCCGCCCGAGAATATCACGGTCGCCGGACATTCCAAGGGGGGCGTCATCACTCTACAGGTGGCGGCGCAGTTGCAGAACCCGAAGATCAGCTATGCAATTCTGGCCGGCTGCGGCATCAAGGGGCTGGAGAAAGGGTACCCGGACTTCGGCACACTGAAGGGGAACTTCCTGTCGCTCTATGCGGCTTCGGACAAGATCGCCGGAAGCTGCGGCCCGGTTTTTGCCAGATCAAGGGAAGGTTTCTCTGCCAGGGAAATCGTTCTGGACAGCTCGTCCGGGCACCAGCTCTTCTTCAAACCGGCGGATATTTGGGTAGATCCGGTATTTGTCTGGTTGAAGCAGAAATAATGACGGATGGCTGTGGGGCATACATGACATTGGTCTGGAAAAAACTGCTCCACCTGCTGCTGGTCGTGGTGGCGGTCACACTGCTGACCTTTTTCATGACTGACCGACTTCCCACGGACATCGCCGCTGAAATTGCAGGACATGGCGCGAACTCCGCAGATCTGGCGGAGATACGGGAACGTCTCGGCCTGAACCGGCCGGTGCTCGTCCGGTATGCCGCATGGATCGGAGGCGTCTGCCGGGGAGAATTCGGGAAGTCGCTGGCCACGGAGCAGCCGGTCATCCATGCGCTGCGCAGTCATCTCCCGGTGACGCTGGAGCTGCTGGCGCTCTCACAGTTTTTTGCGCTGCTGCTCGCGCTCCCCGCGGGGATTATCACCGCCTGGCGCTCCGGTTCGCTCCTCGACCGGGTCACCGGGACAGTCGCTTTCGGCTGTGCGTCGCTCCCGAACTATGCGATGGCGATGGGGCTGGTATTCCTCTGCGCACTGAAACTCAAGCTGCTCCCCGCCACCGGCTACACCCCATTGAGTGCAGGAGTTGTGGCGAACCTGAAGGGATTCCTGCTCCCGGCGCTCTCGATCGCCCTGGTGGAATGGGTGACCCTTATGCGGGTGCTGCGGAGCGACCTGATCGCTACTCTCAAGGAGGACTTCATTTTGCTGGCCCGCTGCAAGGGGCTCTCCCCTTGGCGCATTCTGCTGGTCCATGCCCTGCGTCCATCCAGTTTTACCTTTATCACCGTGCTCGGCATGCAGACAGCCAGCCTGATCAGCGGGGCGGTCATTATTGAAACAGTCTTTGCGCTCCCGGGAATCGGCAGACTCCTCGTGACCGCCATCTTTGCCCAGGACTATCCGGTGGTGCAGGGGACGGTGTTGTTGATCACCGTTGCCTATGTCGGCATCAATTTCCTGGTGGACCTCTGCTACTCCATGCTGGATCCGCGAGTACGGACGGGGGTGGCTAATGGCTAACCCGTGCCGTAATAACTGCCTGAGCTTCTATGCCGCCATATGCTGGCTGGCACTGGTGGTTCTCTGTGCCGCCAGCGTTGGCCTCTGGCCGCTTCCCTTCACTCTGGATCAGATCGACTTTGACCATCTCGCCGCCAGGCCCGGTGGAGCACACCTGCTCGGCACCGACGCTACCGGGCGAGATATCGTGGCACGGCTCCTCTTCGGAGCACGGGTCTCGCTGACGGTAGGCACCTGCGCGCCGCTGCTCGGTCTGAGCGTTGGACTGCTGCTCGGGATGCCGTCCGGCTATTACCGCGGCTGGCTTGAACGCATCATCATGACCTGCGCCGATGTACTTCTCGCCTTCCCGGGGCTGGTCTTTCTGCTGGTGTTCACCTCCGTTCTCGGGCCGAGTCTCATTACGATCACTCTGGGACTGGGACTCCTGATCTCTCCCCGCTTTGTCAGGGTAGTCAGGGCCAATACCATCAGATTCAGCGAAAGGGAATTCGTCCAGGCGGCACGGATCGGCGGTGCGGGCGATACATCCATCCTGATCAGGGAAATCCTCCCCAATATACTTGGGCCGCTGATGGCGTACACTCTGGTTGTAGCAGGATTCGTCATCGTTGCCGAAGGGGGGCTCGGTTTTCTCGGCCTGAGCGTTCCTTCGCCGACCCCAAGCTGGGGGGGGATGATCGCCGCAGGTCGCGATGTGCTGGAGCAGACGCCGCATGTTGCGATGATCCCGACGGCAGTGATGTTTCTGACAGTATTGTCGGTGAATGTTGTCGGAGACGGACTGAGAGGACGCTATGACCGAATCTGACCGTCATCTGCTCGCCGTGGAGGGCCTGACGGTTGAACTCCATACCGAACAGGGTCCGATCCGTCCGGTGGACGCGATTTCGCTTTTCCTGGAAAAGGGGAAGACGTTGGCGCTGGTCGGGGAGTCGGGGAGCGGCAAGAGCATGCTCTGCCGCGCCATTCTCGGGCTGGTCCCGGCGCAAGGGAACATCCGCTTTGATAGCCGCGATACCGGCAAGCTGTCCGAGCGGGAACTGAACCGGCTCCGGGGGAAGGAGATTGGCGTAGTCCTGCAGAACCCTCTCTCGTCACTGAATCCGGTCATGACGGTTGCCGCTCAGATCATCGAACCGATGCGCGTCCATCTCGGCATCCCGCGCCGCGAGGGGATGGAGCGCGCCCTTTTCCTCCTTCACTCCGTAGGCATTCCCCGTCCCGAGGAGCGGCTCTCCTGCTATCCGCACCAGCTTTCCGGCGGCATGCGCCAGCGGGTGGCCATTGCCATCGCCCTGGCCTGCGAGCCGAAGCTGCTGATCGCCGATGAGCCGACGACGGCGCTGGATGTGACCGTTCAGGCGGAAATCCTCGCGCTGCTGGCCCGGCTCCGGCAGGAGCGGGACATGGCGATCCTGCTGGTCAGCCATGATCTGGGTGTAGTGGCCGGTTGTGCCGACAGCGTTGCGGTGATGTATGCCGGCCGAATCGTCGAGCAGGCCCCGACGGCCGAACTGTTCCGGAACATGAGAATGCCCTATACCAGGGCGCTGTTCGATGCGATTCCGCGTATCGAAGACACGCCTCACCGCCGGCTGCCGAATATCCCGGACCTCCCCCCGAATTTTGCCGCATTGCCGCCGGGGTGCCGTTTTGCCCCACGCTGTCCGAGAGCAGGGGAAAGGTGCCGCATTGAATACCCGCCCCTTGTTGCCGGCGCTGGCAACGACCATCGGTACTCATGCTGGTTTCCCTGCGGACAACCGGAGGAGTACCTGTGAACGACAGGGAGCTACAGAAACCGTTGCTGCGGCTCGAGGATGTTGTCGTCGAATTTCCGGCCACGCAGGGTCGCAAAGTGCACGCCGTTTCCGGCGTTTCCTTTGAAATCCGGCACAATGAAACGCTGGGGCTCGTGGGGGAATCGGGGTGCGGCAAGTCGTCGCTGGCCCGCGCGATCATGCAGATTCCACCGCCGGATTCCGGCAGGGTGCTGCTGGACGGTGTTGATCTGACAACTCTCCACGGTACGCGGTTGAAGGAGATGCGCCGCCGCTTCCAGATGGTCTTCCAGGATCCGCTCTCATCCCTCAACCCTTCCCGAGCTGTAGGAGAGAGCATCGCCGCACCGCTCCTGTATTTGGGCGGAATGGATACCGCAGAGCGAAAGCGGCTGACGCGGGAGATGATGGCGGCGGTCGGCCTCGACCCGGAACGGCACCATGGCAGCAAGCCGCAGCAGCTCTCCGGAGGAGAGTGCCAGCGGGCCGGCATCGCTCGCGCCCTGATAACCGGAACGCAGCTGCTGGTCTGCGACGAGCCGGTCTCGTCGCTGGACGTTTCAGTACAGGCGCAAATCCTCAACCTGCTCCGTGACATCAAATCATCATACGGGCTGGCCATGCTGTTCATCGCCCACGATCTGGCGGTAGTGAAGAACGTCTGCGACCGGGTAGCGGTGATGTACCTCGGACGACTTTGCGAGATTTCCCCCTGCGAGGATTTGTACGCCACCCCTGCCCACCCCTACACCAGGGCGCTATTGGATGCCGTGCCTCGCCCCGATCCGGGCAGTTCGATCCAGGCCAGCGGCATGCTCCCCGGCGAATTGCCGTCGCCGCTCGACCCGCCCAGCGGCTGCCGCTTCCGCACCCGTTGCCCTCGTGCCCAGGCCCGCTGCGCTGCGGATCAACCGGAGCTGAGCGAAATCGCACAGGGGCGTTTGGTCGCTTGTCATTACCCGCTTCCGGTTCAGGAAACCACACAGCATAAACCATGCGTTAATAACATAGCTGAGCCGGCTGGATAAAATACCTGTAGCTTTGTACGCCTTTTAGAATGGTAAGGCGCCGCCATTCCTGAGGAAATATAGTTTAAGGAGATACAAATTATGAAAAAGATACGATACGTTTTGATTGCAGCACTGTTTGCCATGTTAAGCGGCTGTGCCACCACTGCCGGCACAACCGGTTCTCAAACGGTAAATGTCGACAACGGCACTGACGGCACCTTCAGGCAACGAACTGAATTCAAGGACCTTTCCGTAGAAATGCAGGAAACTATTCTGTATGGCGGCTGATGAGATCAGTAAAGACCGGATAAGATGAACGGGATAGCCGGACCGTGTGCACGCGGCCCGGCTATCGGCCTGCCGACTGGATTAATATGAAAAAAAGGGTTCTCATAATTAGAAATATATTTTGTCCTTCTTACCTGCACCGGCTGGGGTACCCGGTTGTCTGCACCAGCCGCTTTATCCGAAACGGGCTACCAGCTCACGCGACACAGCGACTATCCCGATCCCGGTAGGACAGACGGTGTCGCATCTCCCGCAGAGAAAACAGCTGATTTCCCCCCATTTTTCCGGGTCGGCGGCCAGCTTGTGATGGATGCGCCGCCGGGTGCGGAGCGCCTCGCTCCCGAGCGGGTTGTGGCCGCTCGCTTCGCGCATGAAGCCGTCCAGCTGGCAGGAATCCCACATGCGGCTCCGCTCGGTCTGCACCGCCGTACGCCAGTCCTGCACCCCGAAGCAGGTGCAGGTGGGGCAGGCCAGGTTGCAGCCGGTGCAGGCGATGCAGCGGTCGCCGATCTCCTCCCAGAAGGAATCGGGGACGCGATCGGCGCGAAGCAGTTCCGAGGCACGGCGGATCAACAGTTCGTTCTCGTCTGGAGGTGTCATTGAGGCCTGGCGGAACAGCTCCACCGACTCCGGCGGGGCGGTGTCCGGCAGCTCCGCAACTATCCCGGTCCCAGCTTCGCTGTACGGAATCACCAGCCAGCCGTTCCCCTCCCAGAATAATTCCAGATCGCAGTCGCCCCCGGCAGGGGGAAGCAATACACCTCCCGGGCCGCAGCAGCCGGAGATTCCGGCAATCACTGCATGCTGGCGGTGGCGGAAGTAGACGTCGTCGCGCCGGCCGGCGGAAAAAAAGCGGTCGATGAAGCGGAGGCAGCCCAGGTCGCGGGGGGTGAAGCCGAGCACGAAGAGCGGGGGGTCCGGCGGGGGCGGCTCTTGCAGTACGCTTCCGGCGGAAGTAAAAATCGTGCCCTGCTGGGGGAAGAAGGCGGCGGTCGGCTTGCCCGCAACGGCGCCGCCATGCAGGGCGAGATGGCCGTCACCCGGAGAGCCGATGACACGGGTGCCGTCCGGGAGCAGGATCGGCAGGCGCAGCTCCCGCGTCTGTGCAAGGACGGCAAAAAACGGCTCAAGACGGTCCAAAGTCAGGATTCTCATGACAGCTTCTCCACCCTCACCGCGCAGACCTTGAATTCCGGAATGGACGACTCGGGGTCGAGGACATTGTTGGTGAGGGCATTGGCCGCCCCTTCGGCGAAATGAAACGGCATGAACACGACCCCGGGGATCACCATCGTGGTAACCCGCGCCTCGGTCCGCACCTCGCCGCGACGGCTCGATACCAGCAGCCGGTCGCGATGGCTGATCCCGAGATGGGCGGCGTCGTCCGGATGCAGTTCAATAAAGGAGCGGGGCTCCTCCCGGTCGAGCAGGTGGGTGCGGCGGGTCATCGTGCCGGTATGCCAGTGGAAGTAGGTGCGGCCGGTGGTCAGCACCATGGGGTAGCTCTCGTCGGGAATTTCGGCAGGCAGGCGGTGAATGGCCGGGCTGAAGCGCCCCAGGCCGCGGGTAAAACTCTCCGTGTGCAGGATCGGGGTGCCGGGGTGGCTCCGCTCGGGGCAGGGCCACTGCAGACCGTGCGGGTCAAGGCGGCCAAAAGCGATGCCGCCGTAGATCGGGGTGAGCCCGGCGATCTCGTCCATTATTTCCGCAGGATCGGCGTAGCGCTTCCCCTCGTAGCCGGCGCGGAGGGCGATGTCGCAGATGATCTCCCAGTCGGCGCGGGCCTCTCCCGGCGGTTCCACCGCCTTCCTCACCCGCTGGACGCGGCGCTCGGTGTTGGTGAAGGTTCCCTCCTTTTCGGCGTAGCAGGCGGCCGGCAGCACGATATCGGCCAGTGCGGCGGTCTCGGTCAGGAAGATGTCCTGCACCACCAGCAGTTCCAGACCCTCCAAAACTCTCCGGGCATGCCCCTGGTCCGGGTCGGAGAGCATCGGGTTCTCCCCCATGATGAACATCCCCTGCAACGTCCCTGCAGACGCGGCGTCCATGGCCCGTGTCAGCGGCAGGCCGGGCGTTTCCGGCAGTGATATCACCCCCCAGGCGCGGGCGAACTTCTCACGCATGATTGGGTCGGATACCTTCTGATAGCCGCTGTAGAGGTCGGGGAGGGCCCCCATGTCGCACCCTCCCTGCACGTTGTTCTGGCCGCGCAGCGGATTGACGCCGGCCCCGGGGCGCCCCACGTTGCCGGTCAGCATCGCCAGCGCGGCGATGCAGCGGACGTTGTCGACGCCGTGGCTGTGCTGGGTGATCCCCATGGAGTAGGCGATCATGCCCCGTTTCGCCCCGGCAAAAAGCCGCGCCGCCGCGACGATCTCGCCGGCGATCAGGCCGGTGGCGGCGGCGGCCCGCTCCGGCGTCCAGTCGGCCACGGCTGCGGCCAGCGCCGCATAATTAGCGGTGCGGGCGGCGATGAACTCCCGGTCCTCCAGCCCCTCGGTGATGATGACGTGCATCATGCCGTTCAGCAGGGCGACGTCGCTGCCGTTTTGGTGGCGCAGATGCAGTTCGGCGTGGCGGGAGAGGCGGATTGCCCGGTTGTCGGCCACGATCAGGCTCGTCCCGTTCCGGACCGCGTTCAGGATGCGGCTGCCGATCAGAGGGTGCTGTTCGGTGGTGTTGGAGCCGATGACGAGGATCACGTCGGCCTGGTCGAAGCAGGAGATGGAGTTGGTCATCGCCCCTGAGCCGAACGTTTCGGCAAGTCCGGTTACGGTGGAGGAGTGGCAGAGGCGGGCGCAGTGGTCGATGTTGTTGGTGCCGAACACCGCCCGGGCCAGCTTCATCAGCAGGTAATTCTCCTCGTTGGTCGCCTTGGCCGAGGAGGCGAACATGACCGCGTCCGGACCGTGCTTTTCCTGAACCGCACGCAGCCGCCGGGCTACCAGCTCCAGCGCCTCGTCCCACGATGCCTGCTGCAGCACGCCGTCACGCCGCACGAGCGGCGTCGTGAGGCGGTCCGGGTGGTGGACGAAGGCGAAGGCGTTCCACCCCTTGACGCAGAGGCCGCCGCGGCTGACCGGATGGGTCGTGCTCGGCTCGACGCCGACGAGGCGGCCGCCGTCGCTGACGAGGTAGAAGGTGCAGCCGGTGCCGCAGTAGGGGCAGACTGTCAGCGTCCGCTTCATAGGGCACCCCGCAGATGTTCTATTTCATCGAGCCGGAAAACCGGGCCGTCCTGGCAGCAGTAGAGGTGCTCGATCGAGCAGTGTCCGCATTTGCCGACCCCGCAGCGCATCTGCCGTTCCAGGGAGAGCACGATCCGGTCGGACGGGAGCCCTTTCTTCTGCAGCTCGGCGATGACGGCCCGGTACATTGGGGGCGGTCCGACGACCACGGCGACCGTCCTGCCGGGGTCAAACGACAGCGGGTGGATCAGTCCGGTGATCAGGCCGACGCTGCCGTCGTAGCACTCCTCTCCGGTGGCGCTGTCTACCGTCAGGCTGCAGGCAAAGCGGGCAGATCGCTCCCACAGGGCGAGTTCATCCTTGAAGAGGGTGTGCGCCGGGCTTCTGGCGCCGTGAAGGATCGAGATCCGACCGAATTCCGCCGGGCGGTCCTCGCAGTACTGGATCAGCGAGCGGAGCGGCGCCAGACCGCAGCCGCCTGAGATCAGCAGCAGATCCTGACCGCGCAGCAGCGGCAGGTCGAAGGGCCTGCCGAAGGGGCCGCGAATGCCGAGGGTGTCGCCGGCCTTCAAAAGGTGCATCGCGCCGGTGAGGCTGCCGGCGCGGCGCACCCCGAGTTCGAACCCACCGTCCCTGGTCGGCGACGAGGCGACCGAAATCGGCGCTTCCCCCCAGCCGAGCAGGGATAGCTGCACGAACTGCCCGGGGAGGTGACCGAGCGGGGCGCCGTCCGTCCGCCTGATCCGGAACAGTTTTTCACCGGTTGTCAGGTCGATAACCGCGACAATCTCGCACTCCGACGGCAGGTAGAGCGAATTGTGGCAGGGGGAGTCGGTCACGGTTTCAGTCCGTTCCTGAGGAGTTCGGTAAATTCGACAGCCGGGACCGGCCGGCTGAAAAGGTACCCCTGCATTTCGACGCAGTTGTTGAAGGAGAGGAACTGCATCTGGGCGCGTGTTTCCACCCCTTCGGCGATGACGGAAAGGTTGAGGGAGTGGGCGATGTCGATGATGATCCGGGCAATGGCGGCGTCGTCCTGGTTGGTGGTGAGGTCCCGCACAAAGGAACGGTCGATTTTAAGGCGGCTGATCGGGAAGTTCTTCAGGTAGGAAAGGGAGGAATAACCGGTGCCGAAATCATCAATAGCCAGCGAAATACCCATCGCCTTGAACTTGTTCAAAAGAACGATATTCTGTTCGGCATCCTTCATGATGACGCTCTCGGTCAGTTCAAGCTCAAGCCATTGGGGAGCCAGTCCCGTTTCGAGCAGTATCGCGGCGACAACTTCTTCAAGATGATACTGGCCGAACTGTCTGGCCGAAAGATTTACCGACACCCGTACCAGTGGGAGTCCCTGATCCTGCCAGGCCTTGTTCTGGCGGCAGGCGCATCTCAACACCCACTCCCCGAGCGGAATGATGAAGCCGTTTTCTTCCGCGAGGTTGATGAACCGCTCCGGTGACAGCAGCCCCAAGTCGGGGTGTTGCCAGCGTACCAGCGCCTCCATGCCGAAAATCCTGCCGGTGCGCGCATCCACCTGGGGCTGATAGACCAGAAAAAATTCATCCCGTTCGAGCCCCTTGCGCATGGAGTTTATCAGCATCATCCGTTCAGACACCAGATTGTTCAACTCGCGCGAGAAGAACTGGAAGTTGTTCCGTTCCACGTCCTTGGCCAGGTACATGGCCATGTCGGCATGCTTCAGCAGCGTGTGGCTGTCCTCTCCGTCAGTCGGGAACACGGCGATGCCGATGCTGCAGGTTGAAAAAATCTCGGTGCCGTCGATATAAAACGGTTCGGATACGACCGCCAGGATTTTTTTGGCAACGGTGGCGATGCCCTCTTCATGATTCACGTCTACCAGAATCGCCACGTATTCGTCGCCTCCCAACCTCGCCAGTGTGTCACTGTCACGCAGGCACGCCTGCAGCCGCTTGGCAACCGCCTTCAGCAACTTGTCTCCCGCCCGGTGTCCCAGGGACTCGTTGATGTGCTTGAAGCGGTCAAGGTCGAGTATCAGTACCCCGAGCAGCTGCCTGTCACGGGAAGCCTGAGCGATGGCGAGGTTGAGCCGGTCATGGAGCAGGGTGCGATTGGGAAGCCCGGTCAGTGAGTCGTAGTTGATCAACTGCTGGATTTCGCTTTCTGCATTGATCCTGGCGGTGATGTCGAGCGTCGTACCGGAAAGGAGGGTGGCGCGGCCCGAATCGTCATATTCGAGCTCTCCCTGGCTGTTGACGACCTTTTCCTCCTCATCGCCGGAAATGATTCTATAGTTGATGTCGAGGACGGAGCCGTTTCTGATCGTATTGCGCACCGCCTTTTTTACTGTGACGAGATCGAGCGGATTTATCATGGAATACAGCCACTCCATGGTTATCGCCGTGCCGTGTCGCTGCTGCAGGCCGAAGATCCGGTACAGTTCGTCTGACCAGTAAATGTCACCGGAGAGGAGGTCCAATTCCCAGCTTCCCAGGCGGGCGATCTTCTGGGCACGCGCCAGCCTGGTCTCGCTCTGGCGCAGCAGCGTCTCGGTGCGCCGCAGGCGCTCCATGAGTTCGCTGTCGTGGATGGTGCGGGCAACAGCGTCAGGAAGACGTTTGAGGAAGGTTGCATCCTTCAACAGATAATCGCAGGCCCCGGTCTTCATCATCTGCACTGCGAGGCCGGCATCGTTGCAGCCGGTCACCATGATGAACGGGATCATCATTCCCATGACACTTATCTGCTCGATGAACTGGGTTCCGTTCATATCGGGAAGTGAATAGTCCAGGAGGATCAACCGCGGAGCGTTCTCTGCAAGCCACCCAAGAGCCTCGCTGCCGCTGAAGAAGCACCGGCAGGTAAAGCCATAATTTGCCAGTGCCGTTTCCATCAGTCCGGCAAACAAGGGATCATCCTCGATGATCAATATCGGTGAGCCGTGCGGTATGACCTGCGTGTGTTCAGTCATGGTTCTCCTGCCATGGTACGCAAAAACGTCGCTTTTGAACGGCAAGGCTATCGCCTTCCGCTACTTTTTTTTCAGACGCCACCCTTCCTTGTTGACCTGCGGGACCCGTGATATGGCAAGTGAATCGGGGGGCACATCGGTCGTGACGGTCGTGCCGGCAGCCACCAGCGAGTTGCGGCCGACGGAGACCGGCGCGACCAGCTGCACGTCGCTGCCGATGAACACGTCGTCGCCGATAACGGTGCGGTGCTTGTTGACGCCGTCGTAGTTGCAGGTAATCGTCCCGCAGCCGATGTTGACGTTGCTGCCGATCTCGGCGTCGCCCAGGTAGGTCAGGTGCGACGCTTTGGAGCCCTCTCCCATGACGATCTTCTTGGTTTCGACGAAGTTGCCGATCTTGACCTTGCTGCCGAGGATCGTGCCGGGGCGCAGGTGCGCCATCGGGCCGACCGCCACATCCTCGCCCAGCTCGGAATCTTCCAGCACGGACGCCGCCTTGATATGGCAGTCATCGCCGATCCGGCAGCCGGTGATGCTGACGCCGGACTCTATCTCGCAGCCGCAGCCGATGACGGAACGGCCGCCGATATGGCAGCCGGGATGGATGGTTGTGTCGGCGCCGATCGTGACGCCCTGGTCGATATAGGTCTGATCCGGGTTGATCAGGGTTACACCGTTCAGCATATGGTCGCGGTTGATGCGGCGGCGCAGAATGCGGGCGGCTTCGGCCAGCTGAACGCGGTCGTTTACCCCCATGATCTCGTCGGCATCGGCGGCCTGAAGAGCCAGGCAGACCAACCCCTTCCGGACGGCAATCGACAGCAGGTCGGTCAGGTAATATTCTCCCTGGGCGTTGTCATTGCCGATTCCCTTGATATTGCTGAAGAGAAAGTCCGAATCCATGCAGTAGATGCCGCTGTTGATCTCGCGGATTTCCTGCTCTTCCGGGTCGGCATCCTTCTGTTCGACGATGCGGGTCACCCGGCCGGAGGTGTCGCGGACGACGCGGCCGTAGCCGTACGGGTCATCCATCACCGCGGTCAGCACCGTTACGGCCGCCTGGTTGCCCTGGTGGTACGCCAGCATGCTTTTCAGGGTCTCCGCCCGCAGCAGGGGGGTGTCTCCGCAGAGTATCAGCACGGTGCCGCGGAATCCGGGCAGCGCTTCCAGCGCGCAGGCAACGGCATGACCGGTGCCGAGCTGTTCCTCCTGCATGGCGCAGAGAATGTCGGGAGCGCCCCGGAAAGCTCCCTGCACCGCAGAGGCCTGGTGACCGATCACCAGCACAATCCTGTCCGAGCCGGCTTCACGGGCCGCCGCGACCGGCCAGGCGATCATCGGAGCTCCGGCAACGGGGTGAAGTACCTTGATCAGCCCCGATTTCATGCGGGTACCTTTTCCGGCGGCGAGTACTATAGAGGCAAGAGATTCCATTCAAAAGGCTCCATACGAATAATGTGGAAAATGCATCCGCGCACTTTATGCGATTGATGGCCAAAGCGTCAAGAGATTAGCGCAGTTGCGATGCCGTAACCCATCTTTGACCTTTACTTATCTGCCGGTTCGGCTATAGTATCTACCCGATTATTTATAGTCTTTCATTTAAGGTCTGGCGATGGCAATTGCAGAGGACGTCATACTCCTTGACAAAAAACTGAACGAGCTGATCACGAAGTACGAGCAGTACTTTATCGGCCTCGAGAAGCGGGAGCCGCTTCCGGTGCTGGGCGAGGTGGAAAAGCTGGTGCGCCGCTACAGCGGCGTGCCGATCAACAATACGATGCACAAGCACCGCTTCACCATGCTGGTGGCCCGTTTCAACACCTATCGCGAACACTGGAACCGGATCCTGAAGCTGATGGAGGAGGGGCGCTATTCGCGCGACCGTTTTATCAGCGACCTGCACCTGCGCCAGAAGGACAGGCCGGAAAAGAAGCAGGTCGAACCCCCGCAGCCGACAGCTGATTCGGACCTTGACCGTCTCGTCCATGAGCTCCGTGAGGCGCGAAAAGCCTGTAACATGCCGATTGACAAGATCACCCGCGAGCTGGTTGCGGCAACCATTGAAAAGCAGAAACCGGCACTGGCCGCCAGGCTCGGCACCGATCATCTCGCCTTCAGGGTCGTGATCGAAGACGGCAAGCCGAAGCTCAAAGCCGGCCTGCGAAAGCACTGACAGACTATACCGCACGACATCGATGACCACTATGACCTCCCTTATCCCCCAGACTATTGACAGCATTGCCGCACTTCGCCGCGGCGAACGGCGCATCGTTATCCCGGGCCTGAAAGGCTCGTCCCCGGCCCTGTTCGTCGTGGAACTGGTGCGGGCCGGCCTTGACACCCCGCTGGTGATCGCCCCGACCCAGGAGGCGGCGGAAGAATTCTGCCGGGAACTGGCATTCTTCTCCGGAGGTGACCTGCACGCGGCGCTCTTTCCCTCCTGGGATGCGGCGCCGTTTTCAGCAGCCTCTCCGCACCCCGACGTGACCGGCGCCCGGCTGGATACGCTCTTCCGGCTGCAGAGCGGCCAGTCCCGGATCACCGTCATGCCGGTGGCGGCGGCGCTGCAGCGGCTGCTCCCCCGGAAAGTCCTGAACGACTCATCCTGCTATCTGCTCCCCGGCGAAGAGTTCGAGCGGGACGACCTGCTCGCCCGGCTGATCCGGATGGGGTACGCCAATGTGCCGCTGGTGGAGGATCGCGGCACTTTTGCCGTGCGGGGAGGAATTCTCGACATCTTTCCCCCCAACCTCAGGGCGCCGGTCAGAATCGAGTTTTTTGGCGACACGGCCGAGACCATGCGCGCCTTTGATCCGCTGACGCAGCGATCCTTGCAGCCGGTCGAGGAGCTGGTGCTGCTCCCGTCTCGGGAGCTGCTGCTGTCGGATGAGGTGCTGGCGGATATCGCACCCCGCCTGAAACAGCTCTGCGATGACCTTGACATCCCGGCCAATCGCCGCCGCACGATACTGGAGGACCTGCAGAATGCGGTTTATTTCCAGGGTATCGACTTCCTGCAGCCGCTCCTCCACCCCGCTCTCGAAACCATTTTCGACTATGCCCCCGGGGCGCCGCTGATCCTGCTCGACCCTGAGGCGATCAATTATGCCGTTCTCGGTGTCAGCGAAGAAATTGAGGCGGGCGTCGCCAAGGCTGCCGCCGACGGTCTGGCCCATTCACCGGCGGTGGAACTGTTCCTGTCCGAAACGGAGCTGAAGGCGATCATCTCCGGGCGGCGCGTGGTCGAGCTGCCCGGACTGGTCATGGGCGCTCAGGAGGAAAGCTCGACCATTGCAATCCCCTGCGAAGAAAACAGCGACCTAAGGGTCAGCGTGTCGAAGGAGAGTAGTCACGCCCTGGCTCCGTTGGCGGGAAAGCTGCGCGGATGGCTCGACGGCGGGGAGGGGATTGCGATCGCCTGCCATCAGCAGCCGCAGGCCGAGCGTCTCAAGGATCTACTGAAACCGTACAACATACCCTGCACTATCAGTGAAGCGGGATTCCATGATGTTGTGGGTGCTGAGACGCAGCGTGCTGCGTCTCTACCATCCATCACCATCCTGATCGGCGACATCTCCCGCGGCTTCCGGCTCCCATCCTCCCGCCTGATTCTGATCGCCGAGGAAGAGCTGTTCGGCAAACGGGTCCGTCGCCGCGGCGTTTCGGAGATGCGCAAGAAGCAGCTCCTGGCCTCCCTGGCCGAACTCAAGCCGGGCGATTACATGGTGCATATCGACCACGGCATCGGGCTGTACCGCGGACTGCAGCATATCAGCGTCGGGAGCGTCGCCGGGGATTTCCTCCTGCTGGAGTACGCCGGTTCGGACAAGCTGTTTCTCCCTGTCGATCGCCTCGGGCTGGTCCAGCGCTATGTCGGCCCGGAAGGGAGTCATCCGTCGCTGGACAAGCTTGGCGGGATTTCCTGGGAAAAATCCAAGGGCAAGGCGCGCAAGAACATCGAGGAGCTGGCCGGGGAGCTGCTGGAGATCTATGCTCGGCGGCAGCTCTCCGAAGGGTTCTCCTTTTCCCCCCCCGACGAGATGTACCGGGAGTTCGAGGCGTCATTCGCCTGGGAGGAGACCCCCGACCAGCTCTCCGCGATCCAGGACGTGCTGGCGGACATGCAGCATTCGAAACCGATGGATCGCCTCGTTTGCGGCGATGTCGGCTACGGCAAGACCGAGGTCGCCCTGCGGGGGGCTTTCAAGTCGGCGCTGGACGGCAAGCAGGTCGGCATCCTCGTTCCCACCACGATACTCGCCCAGCAACATTACGAAACCTTCCGCGAACGGCTGAAGGATTACCCGGTCACGGTCGAGGTGCTCTCCCGCTTCCGCACCGCCAAGGAGCAGAAGGCTATCCTCGAACGCCTCAAGAAGGGGGATATCGACATCATCATCGGTACCCACCGCCTGCTGCAGAAGGATGTCGCCTTCAAGGACCTGGGGCTAATGATCATCGACGAGGAACAGCGCTTCGGGGTCAAGGACAAGGAACGGCTCAAGTCGTTCCGGGCCGTCGTCGACGTGATGACCCTCACCGCCACGCCGATTCCGCGCACGCTCTACATGTCGATGATGGGGATCCGCGACCTCTCGATCATCGATACGCCGCCGGTGGACCGCCTGGCGGTCAAGACCATCGTCTCCCGCTTCTCCGAAGAGCTGATCCGCGAGGCGGTGCTGCGCGAACTGCGCCGCGGCGGTCAGGTCTTCTTCGTCCACAACCGGGTGCAGACCATCGCCAAACGGGCGGAACTGCTGACCCAGCTGGTGCCGGAAGCAAAGATCGCCGTCGGGCACGGCCAGATGGGGGAGCACGAACTGGAGAAGGTCATGCTCGGTTTCATGCATGGCGAGACCAACCTGCTCCTCTGCACCACGATCATCGAATCCGGCCTCGACATCCCCAACGCCAATACCCTGATCGTCGATCATGCCGACAAGTTCGGCCTGTCGCAGCTCTACCAGCTGCGGGGGAGGGTGGGGCGCTCCACCCAGCGCGGCTACGCCTATCTGCTGATCCCGGGGGAGGCGGCCATCAGCTCGGATGCCCGCGAACGGCTCCGGGTACTGCAGGAAATCTCGGAGCTGGGGGCCGGTTTCCGCATCGCGACGCACGACATGGAGATCCGCGGGGCGGGTGACATGCTCGGCAACCGCCAGTCCGGAACGGTTACCGAGATCGGTTTCGAACTGTACAACCAGATGCTGGAGGAGACGATCGCCCGGATGCGCGGCGAGGAGAGCGCCCTGCAGGTCGAGCCGGAAATCAATCTCAAGGTGCCGGCCTTTATCCCCGAGGCGTATGTGAAGGATGCGGGACAGCGCCTGGTGATTTACAAGAAGCTGACCCAGGCGGAAAGTGAAGAGGATGTGCTGGACGTGCAGAACGAAGTGCTCGACCGCTTCGGCAAGTATCCGCTTGCGACCTCCTACCTGTTCGAGATCATGAAGCTGCGGGTGCTGCTGAAGGCGCTGGTCGTTCGCCAGATCGACTTCGACGGCCGTGCGGTGATCATTTCGTTCCACCCCCGCACCCCGGCCTCGCCAGACACGATCATCGGCATGATGCGGAGCGAGCCGAAAAAATACCAGTTCACCCCCGATTTCAAGCTGGTCTGCACCTTGAAGGATACCTCGTTCGAGGGAATTCTTGAGATGGCGAAGAGCGTGCTGCAGCGGTTGGCACCGGTTTCGTAGACAACGATATCCGGGTCAAGCCGTTTCATCGATACGCCTGATGCCCTGCTGATGTTGTTTCTGCTCCCTTCGGGTGCGGAAAAATGCTTTGCATTCATACACCTGAGTGTCTTTTGTGCGGCCACCATGGCGCCAGCAGCCCGATCTCGACAAGGGGAAATGACTATGCCGGATAAATTAATGCAGAAGGGTTTTTTAAAAGGATCTGGCATCAAAACCGTGCTTTTTGTCGATGAAGACGCGTCCACTCTTGCCGAGAAAGTTGGCTTGCCGGAAGAAAGCATTGTCAACATCAAGTGCGGCGGCTGGCTGCATGACTGCGGCAAGATCGGTGTGCCGAAGGCCGTACTCAATTATCCGGGAAGCTTGGATGAACCGAGTATGAAGATCATTCACAGACATCCGCTCTGGGGGGCGGAAGTAGTCCGTCAGGCCGGTCTTCCCTCTGCGGTGGTCAATATGGTCCTGTATCATCATGAAAAATTTGACGGCAGCGGCTATCCCTACGGGCTAAAAGGAGAGGAGATAGCTATCGAAGCCCGGATTGTCACCATCGCAGATGTTTTTGACTCCCTCCGGTCGCGGCGCCCATACCGTGCTGCCTGTACAAGTGACCAGGTCCGGGAAATAATGCGGGAAATGTCGGAGGCTTTTTTTGACCCGCAGTTGATGGAACAGTTTCAGGCCATTGCCGAAGAGGTACTGGTAGAAGATGCAAGGCGCGCAGCAACTCATCATCGTGAGTTGGTCGGTTAAGGCGGCTGTCCCCCGTGGAAAAGTTGCAGGCCTTCGTGCTCTCAAACTCCGACTACGGTGAAAGCGACCGGATCGTGTCGCTGTTCACGCTTGAACATGGCCGGCTAAAGGGATTTGCCCGCGGCGCCCGCAACAGCCGCAAACGTTTCGGCCCGGCGCTGGAGACCTTAGCCCGAATCCATGTTCAACTGAACTGCAAGGAGGGGCTCTCTTCCCTGCGGAGCGCCGACGTCATCACGCTCCATCCCGGGATTCGGGGCCGGCTCGGAGCAATCGCCCATGGGCTGTATGCCTGCGAACTGGTGGAGTGCCTCACCCCGGAAGGGCAGCCGCTGCCGCGCCTGTACCGTCTGCTCGCAGCCTATCTTGAGCGCCTGGACTCCGGCCTTGTGGACAATGCCGACCGGCGGTTCTTTGAAATCAACCTGCTCAACATTCTCGGCTACCGCCCTTCACTGGAGGGGTGCAGCCGCTGCGGCTCTGATTTCGGCGAACGCGGGGCGCTCATGCAGCAGGGGGGGGAGCTGGTCTGCCGTTTCTGTGCCGCAACCGGGCGCCAGATGCCATCATCATCCCTGCATGGCCTCAGATCCTGCCTGGGCACCAGTCGTTTCGGGGGGATTGCCTTTGATGAGGATGCGCTTCATAGTGCCGGCATCCTGCTGGATGAGTCGCTGGCCACCCATTCCGCCAGAAAGCTGAAAAGTCTGGAGTTTTTGCAGCAGACCTGTGGAAATGGCTTGTCTTGACATTTCATAAATCGTGATTATTCTTTCAAGAGCAGGACATTGTACAAATCTGATCGTTATAAAGGAGGATACAGCCATGGCACTTGTAAAGTACAACCCGCTCCGGGAGTTGCGCACCATGCAGGACCAGATGAACAGGCTCCTCAACCTCTCCTGGAATCACGACCTCCCCAGTGAGGACATCAAAGAGGGGCTCTGGCAGCCGGCGGTCGATATTTATGAAACAGCCGACTCCATCATCATCAAGGCCGAGCTTCCCGACGTGGATCAGAAAGACATCGAAGTACGCATTGAGGACAGCACCCTGATTCTGAAAGGTGAGCGCAAGCACGAGGATGAGGTTAAAAAGGAGAATTACCATCGCATCGAGAGATATTTCGGCAGTTTCCAGCGCAGCTTCAGCCTGCCGACAACCGTAGACCAGGAAAAGGTTGCCGCCAGTTGCGACAAGGGGGTTCTGACGATTACTCTCCCGAAGAAAGAAGATACGAAACCGAAGCAGATCAATATTCAGGTGAAATAATTTCACATGAGCGCATCAGAAATAAAACGAGAGCCGGGTTGACCCGGCTCTCGTTTTATTATGCCAAAATAACCTGTTCCCTAGATCAGGTGTGCAGCGTTTCTTTCTTTTCAGCCGGATGCGGCTCTGTTGTCCCGCCCGGTGCAACCGGTTCAGCTGCGGCGGCGGTTGGCTTTGCCTGCTGCGCCGGGTCCTTTACGGCTTCTTCAGTTTTTCTGGCTTCTTCCTGTAGAGAATTCTGGAGCCCTTCCGAAGCCTTCTTGAATTCTGCCAGACCCTTTCCCAGCGATTTGGCCAACTCCGGTAACTTGTGCGGACCGATGACGATCAGGGCGATCACGAGAATAATAATCATTTCCGGCATGCCGATTCCAAACATTGCAGTTCTCCTTGTGCTGTTAACATGTCTTAGCCGTATTAAAAACGGAAATACGCCCGTTGGCAATAAAAATCTGTTTTTTACCCTTGCCATTTATCCCGACTGTGCTACTATGCCCAAAAATTAGGCAGTTCAAGGCTGTTTTCCTCCCTCCCGGTTCGTATCATCAAGTGTGCATCATGCTAAAACCACTAACAATTGGCTCTCTCGTCCTCCGGCACAACGTCGTGCTTGCACCCCTGGCGGGAATTACAAATCTGCCGTTCCGCCTGATCTGTCGTCAAGCAGGAGCTTCACTGGCTTATACCGAAATGGTAAGCGTCAACGGCATGGTGCGCGAAGGGGTCAAGACGCTGGCCCTTTTGAAGAGCTCCCCCGGAGACCGGCCGCTCGGCATCCAGCTTTTCGGAGACAAACCTGCAGACCTGGCTGAAGCGGCACGCATGGTTGAGGGGCACGGCGACCTGCTGGACATCAACATGGGGTGCCCGGTACGCAAGGTTGTCGGAACCGGTGCCGGAAGCGCACTGCTGCAGGAACCGCTCAAAATCGCCGCGATCATACGCGCGGTGCGCGCCGCCACGATCCTGCCGCTGACGATCAAGATCCGCTCCGGCTGGCACTGCGGCGACAATGTATTTCAGGAAGTGGGGCGGATCGCGGAGGCCGAGGGATGTGATGCCATCACCCTCCATCCGCGCAGCCGCTCTCTGATGTTTTCCGGCCAGGCCGACTGGTCCCAGCTGAGGGAGATGAAAGCGGCGCTTTCGATTCCCGTATTGGGAAGCGGCGACCTGTTCACCCCGGAAGACTGCTTCCGGATGCTGGAAGAGACCGGCTGCGACGGCATCATGATTGCGCGCGGCGCGCTCGGGGCGCCCTGGATTTTCAGGCAGGTCCGAGAGCTGGATCAGTCCGGAACCTGCGCACCGGCCGGCACCACTGAGCGGGCCGACACCATTGAAAAGCATCTGAAGCTGTTCATTGAGGATCGGGGCGAAGCGGTCGCCGTCCGGGAGATCAAGAAACATATCGGCTGGTATGCCAAAGGTTTTGCCGGGGCGGCCGAAATCCGCCGGACAGCCAACTCAGCCCATTCGATCCAGGATATTCACCGTCTGACGGAAAGGATTCGGAGCATACCCGACAACCCGGAACATGCTCAAGACTAGAAATGCAGAGTGAACAGCAGCAGAAAAAACGTGATGACTACTACGCCACCGTGATCGACAGCGTGGGGGATGGTGTTATCGTCGTCGGGAGCAATGGCCGCATTACGCTGTGCAATCCCGCTGCGGAGGCGATCACCGGCTTCTCGCAAAAGCAGGCTTCAGGGGTTGAATTCGAGAAGCTGTTCACGCTCGAGACGACGCTGATCGAGATGCTGACCAAAACAATGCGAACCGGCATCACTATCTCGGACCATGAAAATGTCGTCGTCCGGTCTACCGGGAGGATTACGCCGGTCGCCGTTACCTGCTACCCGCTCGTTGAAGGGAGCGGCGAAAATATCGGCGCGATATTGACACTCAAGGACATTACCTATGTCCGCGAACTGGAGGCGGCAGTCCGGCAGGCCGACCGTCTTTCCACTCTGGGCACCCTTGCCGCCGGGCTTGCCCATGAGGTAAAAAACCCTCTGGGAGGCATTAAAGGTGCCGCCCAACTGCTGGAGCGGGAATTCGAGCCTGAGAGCGGGATGCTCGAGTATACACGGGTCATGATCCGGGAAACGGAGCGCATCGACCATATTATCCGCGAACTGCTGGAACTGGCTTCCCCGCGGGCGCTCAAGCTTGCTCCGGTCAATCTGCACAAGATTCTTGGAGATATTCTGCTGCTGCAGAAGCAGGCCGTGGCCGACCGGGAGATCGCGTTTATCCAGCACTTCGACCCCAGCATCCCGGACATCATGGCCGATGAGGAGATGCTGACCCGGCTGTTTCTGAACCTGATCTGCAACGCGATCGATGCGATGGGTGTTGACGGCCGCCTGACGGTGTCAAGCAGGGTTCTGTCCGATTATCGCATGACACAGAACGAGCGGAATTCCCGCATGGTCGCCATAGAGGTGGCTGATGACGGCCCCGGCATTCCGCAGGAGGATCTGGAGAACATCTGGACGCCGTTTTTCAGCACCAAATCGGGCGGCACCGGCCTGGGGCTGACAATCTGCCACAAGATCGTCTCGGAGCATCGCGGCATGATCAAGGCCGAATCGGATCCGGGGCACGGCACGAAATTTACGGTACTGCTGCCGCTTGTACGATAAAGAGTAAAAAAATGAGGGGTAAGGAGTAAGGCGAATATTTTTATCATTCACTCTTCACCTTTCACCCCTCACTCTTCACACAAATGAAAGAGGTTTCCCATGCCGCTTAACAGAATTCTGGTAGCCGATGATGAAGAAAGCATCCGCTGGGTGCTTTCAAAGGCGCTCAAGCAAAAGGGCTTCAGCGTGGATCTGGCCCATGACGGGCGTCATGCTCTGGAACTGATCAAGGACAACTGTTACGATCTTGCCATCCTCGACATCAAGATGCCCGGCATCACCGGACTCGACCTCCTGGACAAGGTGCGCGAACTGAACAACGCTCTGCTCGTCGTCATCATGACGGCCGAAGCAAGCATGAAAAATGCGGTGGAGGCGATGAAGCGGGGTGCGTACGACTACATCACCAAGCCGTTCGACCTCGACGTGATTGATGCCATCATCGAAAAGGTCGCCAGGGCGCGCGATATTGCCGGGCAGGTAACGACTCTCAAACAGGAGCTGAAAGACCGCTATCAGGTCGAGAAGAACATCGTCGGCAATTCCGCCGCTATGCAGGAGGTCTACAAAACGATCGGCAAGGTGGCCGTCAGTGATGTCACGATCCTGATTCAGGGGGAATCCGGGACAGGTAAGGAGCTGGTGGCACGTGCCGTCCACTACAATTCGGAACGCCTCGGGAAACCGTTCGTGGCCATCAACTGCGCCGCCATCCCCCGTGACCTGCTGGAGAGCGAACTGTTCGGCTCGGAAAAGGGCGCCTTTACCGGCGCCGGAGAGCGGAAGCAGGGAAAGTTCGAGCAGGCCAACCACGGCACGCTCTTTCTCGACGAGATCGGCGATATGCCGCTCGATCTGCAGGCTAAAATCCTGCGGGTGCTGCAGGAACAGGAGGTCACCCGTGTCGGGGGGAACCAGACGATACCGGTCGATGTCAGGATTGTCGCCGCGACCAACCAGTCACTGGTCGAGAAGGTGCGACAGAAGGAGTTCCGCGAAGACCTCTACTACCGCCTGAATGTCGTGCCGATCACTCTCGCCCCGTTGCGCGAACGTCGCGACGATATCCCCGATCTGGCCAACTACTTCCTGTCGCGCTCCTGCACGGAAATGGCGGTTTCTCCCAAACGTCTGACCGATGACGCGGTGGCTCTCCTCCGTTCATACTCCTGGCCCGGCAATGTGCGCGAGCTTGAAAATTCGATCAAGCGGGCCGTGATCTTGTCGAATGATCCGCTGCTGACTGCGCTTGACTTCGGTGGTCTGCTCCCGGCTAAGGAGCATCCGCAGACCGGAACGCAGGAAACCTCGCTGGAAGACCTGGTCGACGTGAAGCTGCGCTCCTGCATGAACGGCATAGAGGGGCTTGAGAAGGGGGATATTTTTGCCATGGTGCTGGAACAGGTCGAGCGCCCCCTGATCCGTCTCGTGCTGGAGAAATGCCGTTGGAACCAGGTAAAAGCCGCCGATATACTTGGCATAAACCGGAATACGCTGAGAAAGAAGATTTCGGAATTACGGATTGAAATGAAAAGGGGCTGAATTACAATCCACGGCTGTTCAACTCTGACGAATTCGCCGAATCTGCCCTGGAGCTGCCAATGAAAAATGTTGTCCACTCAATTCCCAAGGTTGATAAGGTGTTATCTCTCCCCCCCTTGAGTTCACTGCTTGAATCCTATCCCAGGCCGGTTGTGCTTTCAGCTGTGCGGACCATACTGGATCGTCTCAGGAGCGATTCGGTTAACGGCAGGCTGCCGGCTCCGATTGACGAGAGTCATCTCTGCGGATTGATCGCGGTCGAGCTGGAGCGCACCCTGGCTCCCAGCCTTCACCCTGTTGTGAACGGCACCGGCGTTGTGATCCATACCAATCTCGGACGTTCTCTTCTTTCAAAATCCGCCTGTCGACAGTTATTGGCGGTTGCGGAAAGGTATTCAAATCTTGAAATGGACATGTCGACAGGGGAGCGCGGGGAGCGCTACTTTCATGTGGAGTCGCTCCTGTGCGAACTGACCGGCGCTGAAGCGGCAATTGTCGTAAACAATAATGCCGCGGCAGTCCTGCTGTCTCTTTCGGAGCTGGCATCAGGCAGGGAGGTCGTGATTTCAAGGGGGGAGCTGGTCGAGATCGGCGGTTCTTTCAGGATACCGGATGTAATGAGGCTGAGCGGCGGAATTCTTAGGGAGGTAGGCACGACGAACCGCACCCATCTGAAAGATTATCACGCCGCCCTTACCGGGGAAACCGCCCTGCTTCTCAAGGTACATACCAGTAACTTCTCCGTCGTAGGGTTTACCGCGGAGGTGACCGCTGCTCAACTGGTCGGACTCGGGAGGGAGAAAGGGATCCCGGTCATGGCCGACATCGGGAGCGGTTCGCTGCTCGACCTCTCAAAGTTCGGCATAACCGGCGAGACCCCGGTTCAGGAGTATCTGAAGGCGGGCGTGGATATCGTAACCTGCAGCGGCGACAAGATGCTCGGCGGGCCGCAGGCCGGCATCATACTGGGGAAAAGGGATTTAGTCGCCAGGCTGAGAAAGAATCAGCTTTTGAGAGCTCTCCGGGTAGACAAGTTCACCCTTGCCGCGCTTGAAGCAACATTGAGGTTGTACCGTGACGACAGAGCGGCGCTGGCCGAGATACCCACAATCCGCATGCTGACAATTCAGCCTGAAGCACTGAAGGTAAAGGCTACGTCCTATATCCGCAGAATTAGCCCGAAAATCCCGTCTTCGCTCCAACTGAAAATCATCAAGGGGAGCTCGCTTGTCGGGGGCGGTTCGTTGCCGCTCCTTGACCTCCCTACGTTCCTCATCACCGTAGAGGCGGAAGGGCGGTCTCCTCAGCAGATAGAGGCGGTATTCAGGCGGTGCAGGGTGCCGGTGCTCGGCAGGATAAGCAAGGGACAATATCTGCTGGATGTCCGCACTCTTCAGGATGCCGATATTCCGGATCTGATCGATGCTATGAATATCATCGGAGTGACGTGACTCATGCTGCTTGAGCATCTCGTCGCGGGTTGCTACAAGGAACCCATTCAACCCGGGCCCGGATTACTATCCAGGCCCGGAATCTTGTTTTCTGCTCAAGGTGATGCTCTTCCGCTTTACCAGCGGAATTGGTCAATCGGGAAGGTGGGGTTTTTCATGAAATCCTGGCTGCTGCCGTCATACATTGCCACTTTCGTATAGCCGAAGACCTGGGTCAGCATGAGCCACCAGACCGAAGCGAGCCGCCCTGAATCACAGTAGACGATGATCTCGCGATTCTTGTCGTTTCCAATCACCCCGGTGACATACTTCTGCAACTCGTCGACAGGGCGGAAGGCGCCCTCTTTGGAAAAGGCCCAGGAAGAGGGAAGAGATACCGCCCCCTTGATCCGGCCAAACCTCTCGACAAACGGCAGCTTGGCGGATCCGAAGAAGAATTCGGGATCGCGGGTATCGACAAACAAGGCCTTGCCGTGTCGCTCCAACACCTGCTTCTGATCAACAATGATCCTGTTGTTGAACGCAAAGGTCCCGTTGCCCGGTTTAACGGCAGCGGTCTCAGTGACCACCGCTTTCTTGTCTGCGCTCCATTTGTTCCAGCCGCCGTCAAGTACGGCAACATTTTCAATTCCGGCATAGATCAGCGTCTGGGCGACCCTGGTCAAATTGGCCCGTTCCATGATGTTGTCCACCTTGTTATAGACCACCACCTTCGACTTGGCGGTAAGTCCGGCCGCGTTGAGGACATCCGCAAGGTCGTCGGCCTGCGGCATTTCATTGTCCAGGTTGTCCTTTTTGACCGCCAGTGCGCCGTACATGATGTTGATCGCCCCCGGCAGGTGCCCTTCCCGATACTCATCCGCCTTGCGGATATCGATGATCCTGACCTCTGAAAGGTTCTTCTCGAGCCAGTCGCTGGTGACGATTGGCGCCAGACTGCCGGCCCAACCCGTGGCGGTTGTGCATAACAGCAGCAAGCCGATGATAAGTGTACGCATGGTTACTTCTCCTTTTTGGGGATTATCAAGCCGTCGTTCAGTTTCGATCCGTCAGGGATAAGATTTTCCTTTTCCAGGTAACCCTTTCTCTCCTTGTGGCAGGTATCGCAATTGCGGGTCTGATCAGTCCTCTTCTTGATATTGTGCGGAGATGCCCCCCAGTAGTTAGGCAACGCGTCGAAGTTCTCCTGCTTGATGCCGACTGCCGCAAAAGTATCCCGCACGGTCGGTATGACCCTCAGGGTTGTTACTTTGCCGGTGAGCCAATCCTTGCCGATAATCCTGCCCGGTTTGGCTTGCGCCCCTTTGCCGAAGTGACAGCCGTAACAGTTGTTGTATGGCGCCGCGCTGTGGCAGGTGGTGCAGGTGAGCCTGCCGCTGTGCTGATCATGGCTGGCCCGGGATTTGGGGGTTGAGGTTGGATGACACTTGATGCAGGACGGCCGCCCGGGAATCTCATGGCGGGATCCGTAAATCTTGCCGTCTCCATGCATCTCCGGCAGACTGTGACAGTTCATGCAGTTCATTCCGGCCTGATAGTGGACATCGGGCGGGCCACCGGATTCACCGGTGAACTCGGGATAGACCCGGCCGCCATGACAGGCCCCGCAAGTCTTGGCCTCGGCCCGGCGCACAAATTTGTGGCCGGCGAGCAGGCCGACGCTCACGCCGCCGATAACCGGCCCCCGCACATGGCAGTCGCCGCAGGAGGCGTGACAGTTATTGCATGTTTTGGGGAACACCTTTTCCTTGAAAATCTTGATTTCCGCGGGAGAAAGCCTGGAGGCGATACCCTTCGCAAAACCGTGGGTCGTGTAGTGGAGCGAGGTGCGGTATGATTCCGCTTCTTTGCTGTGGCATTCGCCGCAGAGAGACAGGTTGTCGGAGGGGCGGCGGTTGAAACCCTTGTGGGCCGCATCCTTCTCCTTGGCGGAGCTGTCGCCGCCATGGCATTTGACGCAGCCGATCGAAAGATGCACATCAGTCGTTACGATTGTTTTGTCTACCAGATAGCCTTTGTAGGCCTCGTCCGCCTTCACCGAAGGCGGTGCGCCTGCTCAACCAACCCCTTCTTCACCACCGGCGGCCTTGACAACCACCAGTTTTTTCAGGGCGGCTTCGTTGGTATGGCAGTCGATGCAGGTGTTGGCATACGCGCTGGTTGCACACAGCAGTGTCAGTACAATAAGAAAACGATACATACAATATTCTCCTTGTTTTGCTTGATTGTCAAATCCACTCTGAACTCGCTTGACTGAACTCTTTCACCTCCTTTTTGTTATTGGATCGGGATTATCGCGTATCCCTTGGCCTGGTAGCCGATCAGCGAGATGAAGGTATTGCCGACCACCTTCACGTCGGGGATGATGGTGGCGTTATCTACCTTGAACAGACGGGTGGCGACGGCACAGGCCTCGAAACGCACCCCCCGCTTCACCAATTCCTGAAGCAACGCATCGGCATGCCCCAGGCTCACCTTCTGTTCCGGGTTGAAACCAGTGCGGTTGCCGGAAACGAACCGGACCGCGCCGCCCCTGAATGCAACGACCAGGTCGGGCTTGACCCCCTGTTTTTTCAAACCATCATCGGTTTCCTTTATCACCTGCAGATACAGCGGAAGTTTATCGACATCGGTTATGTTGATATCGAAGATCCCCTTGCCGGATTTTACTCCCTGCAGGGCGGTACGGTCGTCCGGAGTGGCCGCATCGGCAGTCATTGGTGTAGAAGCGGCAAACAGAAGGGAAGTCAGTGCTGCAAGTAGCAATGTTTTCATCGTGTAAACCTCCAGGTTTTTTTAGAACGAACACTCGTTCTAATATCAGGCAAAAAAAATCAGTTGGCAATGCCGCGCCAGCCGGCTTCAACGGTTTCTTCCAGGTATGTTGTTATGGTCCTAGGCAGAACATCATCCAGGGCCAGATGTATCAACCTGATCGCGCCGCCGAAGACAACGGCGCTGGCAACAATGGGATCCATTTGACGTACCTCACCGGAGGCTATGCCGTCGGTTATGATTTCCCTCATCATTTCGAACGGCCTGGTGGAACAGATCGGCAGCGCCTCGGGAAGGAACTCCCGGTGACGGGCATGAAGAACAAAGTGCATGGTGAGCGGGTCGCTTTCCGCAAGGGCAAACAGTGCGGCAATAATCGCCCGGCATTTGCCCCTGGTTGTCGTTGCTGTTGCCGCCGCCTCTTCAGCCACACCGGTTATGCGGGAAAGCAGGTCATCGTAAATGGCGCGGGCGATCGATTCCTTGCTGTTGAAATGGTGGTATATCGACCCGATACTCAGGTTGGCGGAGCGGCGAATGTCATGGACCGATGTCGCAAAATATCCCCGTTCGGTAAAAAGCAGCAGGGCCGTGGACAGGATCAGATCACGCGTTTTTTGTGGTTCCTTGGGTGCTTGGGCCATATGACAACTCGCTAGAACGTTCGTTCGGTGCTGATTATGCCGCACTCCTGTCGGCGGTGTCAAGCCTGAACTTGGCTCAAAATAACTTCATATTTTCCAGACCCTTGAGCGGCTGGTTGTTGAACGACTGTCGTTCCTCGCGAACTACAACCCTGTCCACCGGTTTCGGCGCCGCCTGGCAGGCTTCATCCGGATCGCAGCTCAACTCCTGCTCACCGGTCAACTCGCCGTCCATCCCGTTGCCCTTGAAAAAATAGCGGTCATACAGCCGATGATGCGCGGTCCAGCGCGACGTCGAAACGGTTTCTTTGGCGATGTGAGCCTTGATACCGTTAATCTTCGAGTCCAGATCATCCAGATAATTAAGGATTGTCGCTTCAATCGTTTTGGGCCGCTTGGGCGAACCGTATTCGTACTGGCCATGGTGGGACAGCAGCATATGCTTGAGCAGCAGGGCCAGTTCGCGCGGAAAGCCATCCACCACGCGGATCTTCTCATCCACCAGTTCCACGCCGATTGAAATATGCCCCAGCAGCTTGCCTGCGTCGGTATAATCAATAGACCTCGAAAAACTCATCTCAAAGATCTTGCCGACATCGTGCAGCAGTGACCCTACGACAAGCAGATCCTCGTTTATCCCGCCGTACAGCGGTACAATTGCCTGGGACAGTTTGACCAGTGAAAGCGAATGCTCCAGCAGGCCTCCCAGGTAGACGTGATGCATCCCCTTGGCGGCCGGAGCCTGGCAGTACAGACGCAGAAACGATTCGTCGGCCAGAAAGGCCTCCATCAGCTTTTTTAGGTGCGGGTTTCCAAGTGCGGCAACCGTATCGATCAATTCCTGCCGCATCTCGTCAAGAGGGCGCGGAGACAGCGGGAGAAAATCGGCCAGCACAACCTGCTCCTCCGGTACCTTGGCGATCTCTGCAATGACAACCTGCATTTTGTTCATGTAGACCGAAGCCTTGCCGCGTACCGAAACGAAATCGTCCTTGTCAAACTGTTTGTCGAGCAGTTCGGTGTTGTCCCACACCTTGGCTTCAATATCGCCGCTCTTATCCATCAGCCTCAGGTTCATGTACGGCTTGCCGTTCTTGGCCATGGCCAGGATCTTGTCCTTGACCAGAAATACCGCATTGACCGGATCTCGATCTTTGATCTCACTGACGAACTGTTTTGACACTCGGAACTCCTCTTTGTTTAGTAAGTTCGAAGAAATATTATGCGCTTCCCGGCAGAATAGTACTTCGTAAAGGCACTTATCACCATTTTTCAGGGACGAACCTGATATTGATACGTGCAAAGTTAGCACGACGCAGGATCAATGTACAAGGGCAGATTCAGTCGTATACGCAGCAGACGCATCACAATCAAATAAAAGCTTGCTTTTAATAGCCATAGCATCTATGGTGACTAATTGTTGTACCATATGAAGCAGCGGTATGGTGTCCGCTGTTTCTCTCTTGATCATCGCATTCTGCCCCCCCTGTAGCTTCAATCCCGATTGAAACAAGCAGACCGTACGGCAGGCGAAGATTTATTGTCTGCCCGCACGTTACTGCATTTACCTTTCCTGGAATCATCCGTTTGATTCCTCGGTCCGTGTGCGCTTTTGTCTTTACACCGCTCCCAGAAAAAGGAATAAACATGACGTTTGAAGAACTGGGCCTTAATCCGGCCATCCTGCAGGCGATTACCGCCTGCGGCTACACAACCCCGACCCCCATTCAGGAACAATCAATCCCTCTAGTACTTGCTGGTCACGACCTGATCGCCACCGCCCAGACCGGCACCGGCAAGACCGCCGCTTTCGTGCTGCCGGCTCTTGAGCTCCTGACAAAAAAATCGACCCTCCCCGGCAAAGGACCGCGTGTTCTCGTCCTGGCGCCGACGCGTGAGCTGGCCGGCCAGGTAATGGAGTCCGCCCGCAACTACGGTCGCGGTATCCGTCCCCGTTGCGGCACACTGCTCGGCGGCATGCCGTATCGCGAACAGCTCCGCCTGCTTTCCGCGCCGGTTGACATCATCGTCGCCACCCCCGGACGCCTGGTAGATCATATTGAACGTGGCAGCATCCGCCTCGACCGTCTGGAGATGCTGGTTCTTGATGAGGCCGACCGCATGCTCGACATGGGGTTCAGCGAAGACATCAACAAAATTGTAGACCGCACCCCTTCCGATCGCCAGACCCTCATGTTCACCGCCACCATGGAAGGCGACATCGCCAGACTGGCCGAGAAGATGATGCGCGAACCGAAAAGGATCCAGCTGGCAGTCAGCACCTCATCGCACGCCCTGATCGAACAGCGCCTGCATGTCACCGACAACCTGAACCATAAAAAAGAGCTCCTCAACCATCTCGTCAGCGATTCCGAACTGACCCGCGCCATCATCTTCTCCGCCACCAAGCGTGATGCCGACGAATTGTCCCGTGAACTCTCCCGCAACGGCTACCCTGCGGCTGCCCTGCACGGCGACATGACCCAGATGGCCCGCAACAAAACCATCGATCGCATGCGCCGCGGCGGCATCCGCCTGCTGGTGGCCACCGACGTTGCCGCCCGCGGTCTGGACGTAAACGGCGTCAGCCATGTTATCAATTTCGACCTCCCCCGCTTTGCCGAGGATTATGTCCACCGCATCGGCCGTACCGGCCGCGCCGGAGCAACGGGAATAGCCATTTCATTCGCATCGGCCGGCGAGCGCAACTATCTGGAGCGCATCGAGCGCTTTATCGGCAAAAAACTGCCGGAACTGCAGATCGCCGGTCACGAACCGACGACAACCCTGCGCAAACCTGCCGGTCGCAGCGGCGGCCCACGCAAAAGCGGACCGGGCGGACCTGCCGGACGCTTCGGCAAACCGGCCGGCGGCCGTGACGGCCAGGCAAAAACCTGGAGCAAATCGGCGAAACCGGCCGGCAGCACCCCGCGCAGCGCACCTGCCGCCAGACACGAACCGGTGATCGAGTACCGTTCACGTCGTCCGCAGGCGTAATTGCTTCGAACACGACGTTAATAATCAAAGACCTCCGAGGCTGTACAGCTCCGGAGGTCTTTGTCTTTGTAGGGGCGGGTCTTGACCCGCCCTAGTTGAAGTCGCCGACAACCATGTAATTGCCGCTTACGTCAAAAGCGGGCACCCGCAAGGGGACTCCCCTCCGTTCAATGAAGAGTAATGCCATTCTTTTCCAGCTTCCCCTTCAACTGTCCGCACGCCGCCGAAATATCCCCTCCCCGGCTGTCGCGCGTAATGACCGTCACATGCCGGTCGATCAGATATTTGTGAAAAGCGTCGATAGCCGCACGGGTTGGCGCCTTGAAGTCGCACCCTTCATGTTCATTGAAGGGAATCAGGTTGACCTTGTTGGGAATGTCGCTGATCAGCTTCAGCAGCCGCTTCGCATCATCCAGCGAATCATTTACCCCCCCCAGCATGACATATTCGAAGGTGACCTTGCGTCGTCCCGGCAGCGGGAACTCCTTGCACGCTTTCAATAGTTCCTTGAGCGGATAGCTCCGGTTCACCGGCATGATCCGGTTGCGTAGTTCGTCGGTCGTGGCGTTCAGCGATACCGCAAGGTTGACGTTGGGGATCTCGCGCCCCAGCCGCTCCATCTCCGGCACGAGACCGCAGGTGGAGACCGTTACCCGGCGGTTGGAGAGCTGCAGGCCGTTGCCGTCGATCATGATCTGAATGGCCGGGATGACGTTATCCAGATTGTGCAGCGGTTCGCCCATCCCCATCATGACGATATTGCGGAGAGCAGCCGGCGACTCGGGACCTTCGACTTCACCGTCAACGCCCTCATCATCATTTTCGAGGAGCTTCCCGCCACCTGCCTGCAGGGCGGGTGGATTCTTAATCAGATCCCGCTTGACAGCCATGATCTGGTTGACGATCTCGGCCGTGGTCAGGTTGCGGGTCAGCTTGAAGGTGCCGGTCAGGCAGAACTCGCACGCCATGGCGCAGCCGACCTGCGACGAGATGCAGAGCGTATTGCGCCCCTCGATCGGGATCAGCACCGATTCGACCGCATTGCCGTCCCCCAGGTTGAAGAGGTATTTGCGGGTGCCGTCACTTCCCTCCTCTATCGCTTCAGGCTCCAGGTTGCTGATGAAGGCTGTTTCCGCCAATTCCATGCGCAGCGCCTTGGAGATATTGGTCATCTCCTCGAAGCCGTGGGCATCCTGCTGGTAGATCCATTTGTACACCTGGAGGGCGCGGAAGCGCTCTTTCCCCTGGCCTTGAAGGAATTGCTCAAGAGCGGGGAGGGTCAGGTTTTTAAGGTCGGTTTTTATTTTCATCTACTGCGTACTCCTTTGGTGTTTCAGATGCAGTATTGTTTTGGTTTTGTGGTATTTCCGGGGTAACTTTCGGAAGATAAAAAGCGGTACTCCTTGACAATCATATTACTTGCCAAGTGCTATAACACCCTTATCCGAAGTTTTCTTCAGCCTGGAAATATCCACGATCTTGCCATCCTGCCAGACATAGCAGGGGGTTTTGGTCTTGCGAGCCAGGAGATGCGCCGTCTTGGCAGCTCTCTTCAATGCTGCGTCCACATCCGCAAATTCAGGATTCTCAGGCAACCTTTCTTTTCTATTCATTGTCTTCACCTCGCTCGATAACTTTCGGTACGTTTCCGGAGTTGTCATACAAAATCCACGCATCAATAACGTTTTTATAGATATCGTGAAAATTCTTCAGACCGGCAGCAAACCGCCTTATTATATCATTTTCAGGTACATTATGCCGTTACCTGGAGCATGTCTCCTTTGAGTTTTTCTTGTCTTTATGATATTAAATCAACAGCTTGCTTCACCACACCGCACACATCTTTCTTAATATCGCATTCCCACACAACAAGAACCTGCCAGCCCATTTTTTCCAAATCGTCCTGATTAGATTTGTCACGCTGTATGTTGGCAGCAATTTTCTTCTGCCAAAACTCAATATTTGATTTGGGCATCTTTGATTTGATGCACCCTTCGTGATGATGCCAAAAGCAGCCATGTACGAAAATGGCGCATTTATTTTTCGGAAGGACAATATCGGGTTTGCCGGGAAGGTCTTTTCGGTGCAGACGAAATCGGAAACCAGCAGAATGAAGCGCGGATCGAAGGGCCAGTTCCGGAGTGGTTCCTTTTGTTCTGACCTGGCTCATCATTCGGCTTTTCTGTGCTGATGGCTTTGTTCTTATCATTATCGTTATCTGGACTATGGCAGCATATCCACTCTGATTATGCTTTTACTCGAAGCCACTCTGATTCTGTGAGGCCAACTCGGCTTAACTCACTGGCAAATTGCTCAACAGCCCGTTGAGCATGTTCAGGTTTAAGCTGTGCAACCCATTGAAACGTATTTTCATTGTCATCTGAAAAAAGATAACAAGTGGATGTCTCCTTCTCAGCTGCCACCTTCATTTTATGATTGGCAGTAAAACTTATGGTAGTTCTGTTTTCTTTGCTGGGGTTAAAGGTTAATTCACAATAACTATTCTCGTTAGGTACAATGTGAGTAGCTTTTTTCGTAGGATCGACCGTCATATAACAGAAAAGGAATGGGTTGCTCCCTTTGAGACGAATACTATCACACACAGGTTGAATGCATATCAGGTATCGTTTAAGGCCAGCGCACTCCCTCAGTATTGTCCCCAATTTTAAAAACCGTCTTTGGCTGTCGTAATGGGTTCTTTGGCTCATTAGTACAGCAAGCTGCTTCATGCTTGAAATGTCAGGCTGTGGGGACGTGGCGAACTTATCATCAGGGCAAAGTACGGTTTGAAGTTGTTTTTTTGAAGGAGATGGATTTAGACGATGTTTGTTGGTAGCTTCATAGCCTAAACGACAGAAATCATAAGCATAGTTTTTTATAGCAGCGCCCTGAATTAAAGCCTGGGCATGTTTCCCAAAGTCTTTAGTGTTGCACCAATCCTCTACGACTGAGTCGGGGAAAAGAGGTGATTTTAGGGTGTCTTCAAGAACCGCTTGAATTTCTGCTACGAGCAAAGGGGTTATGTGATCAAAAGCCTCTTCATGAGGCAAGCCCAGTGCTCGATGGGTCAAAAAAGCTGCATCTAAACCAGAATGGAATTTTGTCAATATTTTCCGGCTCTGCTTTCTAATAGTCGCAAGCCCCATCAGAATGCCGCCTTGCAACATACCATCAGTCAACTTACAGAATTCGGAAACTGCTCTGTCGGCTAAATCTACTTCATCCACCTCAAATGGTTTGAATGCTTCTAGTCTTTGTGCCGGTTTGCCTAAGACAACAACACGGGCATTTAATGTGTGGAATGCAAGACCTTTATCAGCATCTTTATCGTAAATTTTGGCCGTTAGCTTCTCAGAAGCCTGATCTGCAATGTCAAAAAGATTTGGGCTGTCTGTATAAATCAAGACTAGGCGTAACTGGTGGGGATCTTCTTCAAGGCTCTGAAGAATCAAGTTCTCGATAAGTGTTTTGGCTTTTGTGCCATTGTCACCGTAAAGGTCCCAGTCAACAATTACAATATCTGCGGATGCACATAGCTTATAAGTATCAGATTCTATTCCCAAAGGACTTGCTTTGTGAGGTTGGTGCAACGAACAGACAATACGTTTTTTAGCAAAGCTTGCTTGGATATCGTGAGGGGAAAAAAATGAGGTTATTACTTCAGGTTTTATATGGGGCTCAACTGAAATATCAGAGTTTTTTTCCTCCTCGGCACTTTTTGTGGCCGGTTTTCTGGTTTTGGGACCAGAGAGTTTCTTTTCTTCTATAACCGTTCCTTTGGGCGATGGCGCGTAAATCTTGTCATCAACAAAAACTACTGTTTGCACAAAATTTTCAACTGCATTTCTCGAAAAGCTATCCATGGATAATGCTTTACTCATCTACTCCCTCCGGACACAAAACTTCAAAAGTTGTCCCGCTTTCTGTGCTTCCAGGCTGCGCGACATTCAAATCCATGCCTTCTTTTCGCAGAGCTTTTCTGGAGATGAACAAACCAAGCCCACGTCCTCCCGGTTTACGTGAAAATCCTTGTTCAAAAATAGCTTCAATATCCCTGTTGTGAATGGCTGGTCCGTTGTTGCTTATGAGATAGGAATTACCTGAAAAGTCCAACGTAATGGTTCGTTGTCCTTGAATATCTTTAAGCCAGAATACTGCGTTATCAATGATATTTACAAAAACTGGATATATCGTGGATGGAAAGCTTGGCACCTCAGAATCAAGGAATTCCTGAGATACTATCAGATCGATATCATGCCTTTTAAATCGGACACTAAATAGTGTTCTGACATAGTGATTTATTTCGCTACCTTTGATTATTGTCCGCTTACGTTGCAGCCGGCGTTGTAATGGAGTGAACAGATTTAAATGTGCATCGAGGTGATCGAAATTAGTTCTAATTTCCTGATAAAGAGGAAGTAAATCATCATTTGCTCTTGCCCAAGAGCCAAGTTCACGAAGTTTGTGCCGAATCCCTTTTATTGCGGCTACGAATTCATGGTTAATTACAGCAACAGCTAAACCTAGCTGGACAAGTTCTGCATCGGTATCAGCTTGCTCTCTGAGACCCTGCAACTCTGTATCCATTGCCTCAATCATGTCGAGATGCCCAATATCTGAGACTTGCTCCATGTTTTCAGAAATACTCGTGAGCATTTCGCGAACCCGTCCAAGTGATTCCGCGTTCCTTTGTCCAACCTCTTCAATTCGCAATTCATACATTTGCCGGATTTCTTCGGCATGTTGAGAGGATATGTCTGCAAAATCCTGCTCTGCAAAGTCGATCTCGACCTTTTTCACTATGTTCCTGAATTCCTGAATCGCATTTCTGGCTGTATCAATTGCAATGCGGCGAGTATCGGCTGCCGCTTTCTCAAGCATGCCGGCTTCTGATTTGACTTCCGACTCTCGGTTCTTCGCAACCTGATCGATCAGATTTTTCAAACGACGTCGCTGATCGATATAGATACGTGCCTCTTCAGCCATTAGGCCTAAGCTTTCTGCGACTTCCTTGGAGAGGGGCGAAAAGAGTTGCAACTCCAGACGTTCTTGTTCCCGCTGATATGCTGTCCAGTCGCGATCAAGCTGCTTTGTGAGCCCGACACCTCGGGGTTTAGCAATTTGATAACTGCGCCGGATTTCGGCTAAACGGCGATTGGCCTCGTTTTCTGCTTCAAGAAGTTCTTCGGCTGCTTCGTCTTGGTTATCCATTTTTGATGCGGACTTCATGCGCGCATGGACTTGTAATCGCAAAGAATCAATTTCTGCCTCAGGGAGTTTTTGCGAAGTACTCTGAAAAAACAAATCCAGTGCAGCTGTCAGGGTTTTTCTTTTTGTGCCGACTTGTTTGTCACGTTTCCTGCGTGCGCTATCTAATCGTTCCAACTCGGTTTTTCTTTCTCTAAAGTAGTCGCCAAAATCGGCGTCTTTTCTGAAAAAGTCCGCTGCCAACTGAACAAATAGATGTTCCAATACCTCTTTAAGCTGTCGATATACCTTGTCTTTTTGAAAGCCTTCGCGTCCCGCTTTTTCCTGTAACCGGCCATTCTCTTCTCGCGTCAGACACACCGCGCCGTAGATTCGCCTATATGAGAAGAAATAGTGTGTCATCCCTTTGTTTCGTCGGGTTTCAATGTTTAGCCAGTCAACATCAGTATTACCGTAAGGAAGTATCCTGATCCCGTCACGGTAGACGTAGAGCCCCCCGATCTGGTCAAGTTTAGAGTTGATTATACTGTAGTCATCAGGATCTGCTTGACTTTCGTATCTATTGCCTTGTAGATACCCGAATTCTATCTTAAATGGACCGCATAATGTTTCTTTGCCTGCACCTCTATTCCATGAAATAACGTGATTTTCATACTCTTTTTCGTAAACGCGGACGGTACCTTTAAACTGGCCGTATTCGTTGATTTCACCACAAATATATTGGTCGGCACATTCAAGGTCATGTTTTGTGAAAAACTCGCCTGAACCAATTAGATCCTCATGAACTGTATCAGATGGCCAATATCGGAATGCTGTTTCCAGCGGTGGTGATGTATTTGTGGAAAAGGTCGAGTTGCAGAATCCAAGTAGACACTTTGAAAATTCTTTTGTTTTTGATTGCCGTTCCCGTTCAATTTCCGCTCGTATCTCTTCATTTGCTCGGGGAATTAGGAAGTGAGTTCCGGCACCATTCCCCTTCAAGGACAGGCCCTCCAGGAAATCAGCTAAATCTTCAGGGTCGATTTGTGCGTCTTGCATTTCATTTAAGACGGTCGCGAAATCACATTGCGGATATTTGTCCTGTAGAGATTCGACAAGTTTTTGGTTTTGGTTAACTAACTCCTTAACCTCTTTTGCGCTTGGCAATGTCCCACCAGGGATCACAATAACCGGGAAGTCAAGATCGTCCAAATTCAGCGAAGGAATTGCAAAAAGTCCCCAGTGAATAAAGCACATTGATAGATCACTTAAACGGCGCCCTCTCTTTGCTCTTGTTAAAACTAGAACCTGGGAACCCAGCAGAGCTATGGCCAAGCGACCTATACCTTTTTCACCCATGATAGCCCGTTTGGGCTTATCGGCTGGTTTAAACGTTTCATTGTGTGATGCAGAGTCAAGTTTGCTTTCTGTACCCAGGACAAGCCAACGGTTTTCAAACTCATCCTTTGTCATTCCGATGCCGTCATCGCGAATAACGAGCAAATTGTCTGATCGGAAGTAATCAACTTCGACATGATCGGCATAGGCATCATGGGCATTTTTAAAGAGTTCACTTATGGCAGTTGAAACGTCTGCAATTTGTTGACGTCCAAGCATGTCAACTGTTCGTGCTCGTGTCTTAAATTTAGCCATGAATACCGCCTTCGGCTTGCTCTACATTATGCAGGAACTGCATATTGGTGGCTCCATTCGCATGCTGCTGCACGTGCTCAACAAAATGCCTTCCGAAAACTTCGGCCAATTTCACCGGAACAGCATTGCCAATCTGTCGTGCCTTGGAATTCAGGTTCCCGTGAAAAACGAAATTCTCAGGAAACGTCTGCAAACAGGCAGCCTCTCTAACACTGATAGCGCGGTTTTGTTCCGGATGGCCAAATCTACCATTCGACAGGCTTATGCAACGTGTGGTTAAGCCGCTGGACGGTTCATCCCATCGCATTCGGCCGTAGACGTCAGTATGACCATTATGGGTTTTATGGCATTTAAGCTGCAAATGAGGTAACCAGCTTTCACGTCCGCAACCTGGCGGCGTCATGGCAATACGTTCAAAATTGTCCGGGGATAAACAAGCCGCCCTGTGATCAGAAACGGTGGGATGTTCTTCACCGGCAGCTAATCGCGGAAGATGTTCGATCCAATCCCTGACGGAAGAGAAGCGAAGATTATTTGTTCCCGGACCGTGAGTTTTTTCAGGATGCTTTATTTCGCCTACACGGCTGGCAATAAGGACCAAACGCCTTCTTTGCTGTGGGACTCCATACACTTGAGACGCTACAATTCCAAAATCCACCGAATACCCTGATGTCCTCAAGAAATCAGTGAATTTCTGAAAGATCCCGTCTGATTTCCAAACTTTTTGAAGTCCCGGAACATTTTCTACAAAAACATATTCGGGTCTGTAGTAACTGACAAAACGCTGGAATTCGCCTAATAACGGCACTCTTATATCATCCGGCTTCGGATTGGTTCTTTGTTTGGTGAACGGCTGGCAGGGTGCGCATCCGCAAAAAAGCAACGGATCGTTACCGCATGCTTCAACTAACGGACGTATGTGTTCGGTTGAAACCTCGGAAATATCTTGGCGAAGAAAAGGGACACCGGGAAAGTTTGCACTGAAAGTTTTCGCGGAGTCGGCGTCAATATCCAGGGCAAAGGTATTAAGCATACCGGCATCTCTGAACCCAGCGCTGGTTCCACCACATCCTGAAAAAAAGTCGAAAACTCTGATTGGCATATTGGGAATTATGTCTCCATTAAAAACATCAATTTCACTTTCGGGTAAGCCTGAAAATAACGTGTGATTGTAGTCGTATTCCAAGAATTTTCAACAAATAAACCGCACTCTACCCCCGCCCTTTTAACCCCTCCCTGACAAACTCAATCGCCCCCGGCACCTCCTCCCAGTACTTCCCCGCCTCCCGCCAGTAATACCAAGCCTGATCCGCACCGCCAACTGTATAACGCCCCTCTTCCATATTTCGCGGTCGCGGATGACGAGCCTTTACAATTTCTGCCGCCACCAGCGGTAAAACAGCAACCGCCTGCCTGAAAGCCTTTTCCGCCTTGACCAGCTGCTTAAGGGCGACAAGAGCCAGAACGCGACCGTATATCGTTTCGGCCATGTGGTCAGCTTGTGAATCCTTACATACCGCCAGGACATCCTTGTACATTTTCAATTTCAGGCAGCAATCGACCACAAGCGCACGGACACCCTGGTTGTCGCCCGGATTCAGGGATAAGATTGTTTTGAAAATGGAGAGCGCCATCTCGGTATTGCCGTTTTCCATGTATTGAAGACCAAGTGAATGATAGGACCGCAAAAAGGGGCGGTTTTCGAGCCAGCCCCATTCCAGCTTGTTACCGGCAGAACTGAACTGTTCAATGAAACACTGCATGCCGATGTTCACCGCCTGCTGCCACAGCAACTGAGCCTCCTGACTCTTCCCTCGCTGATTAAGGAGCATCGCCAGATGGTGATACACATCGATAAAGTTGGGAGCCTCATGCAACAGCTCCCGGAGTTGCCGCTCCATCTCCGCCGGAGTAACGCTGCCAAAATCCCGTGCATCAAGCAGGTCATTGAACTTCATCTCCATTTCATACGGAATCTCAACGAATCGCCACTCCTTGTTCCCAATGTTTTCGAGAGTTGCCCTATTACTCGCACTGGCATTTTGTACGGTCTTTTTCATCCCCATTTACCTCTCCGACATTATTAGAAAAGCGATCCATATTGTTGATCAAGAAACTTCTCGAACTTGCGGCACATCCTGGCAAAGGCATTTAACTCGGCTCGACTCATATGGTCATGGTGATCAGGAAGGATACCATCTGCAATCACGGAATCATGCAACTTTTTAAGCGGATCGATGTGGTGTTCCTCGTAGTTTGAGACCCCTGTGATGATTGAGCCACCAAGAAGCCACAGATTATCCCGATACTGGACGAAGGTCTTTCTGGAAAGGCCTTCATCATACAACTCCTGAAGGAAATGCTCAAAATAGGGAAAGATCTGCCTGCCGTATTCAAGGTCTTCTTTGACACCCATCCATGAACCCGGCCATTTATCTAAATCCGGCACCCACTCGCGAAACGTAGTATTCGGGGCTTTTTTATCCGCCATCGACACATCCTCGATATAACATTCTCCCCTCAACTCATCCCAAGTGGTCCCGTACGGAAAGCCGCCTTCGGTATACCCTGCGATAAAGGCAAACTGGGCATCCGAATTCGGCAGGGTGAACTCGTCATTGCAGGTAAGCGCTGATTCCATATTTCTACGCTGCTTGTGCTTCCTTCTCATGCTTCTTGTTCCCAATCGGTTTAAGACGCTGTAAGACAACTTTTACAAATTATAGACCACTTATATACACCACCCCGCGCCACCCACGCCACCATTTTAACTCCACCCTTTTTCCATAAAACAGGCCACAAGGCAGGTTCGCCCAGTGGCCCGCAGGTCCTCTCGTATTTCGATTCGTACGAGAATACCGCCCCTATTTATTCTCCGGAACGGCCTCCACCGGCACGGGTGGCTGGGGCGTGCTGCCGTAATCCTTCTGTTCTCCTGAAGCATTTTTCTCCGCCTCCGGCACTTTTTCCAGCTGTTCCCCATCCGGTACTTCGACCGTTTCAATTCCGGCCGATGACGAGGCTGTAAAGACCGGCGGGGTGCTGATGACCTCGTCAATCTTCTTCTGCAACCGGCCAACATTGGGCGACTCCGCCAGGGCGGCCTGATACTCACCTTCGCCAAGGACACCTTTCTGGCGCAGCAGCCGCAGGATCATATCGGAGCGCTTCAGCACCTTGCCGAGGTTCTTGTAGGGATTGTAGGCCACCCGCGGGCCGGGGAGCATGGCGGCCAGAAAGGCGCATTCGCGCGGCGTCAGGCTTGATGCCGGCTTGCCGAAATAATACTGCGCCCCATGTCCGATGCCGTACACCATCGGCCCCAGCTCGACCACGTTCAGATACAGCTCGATGATGCGCCCCTTGGTAAGCTCCTGCTCCATCCGGTACGCCAGGTATATTTCCTTCAGCTTGCGGGTGATCGTCTTCTCGCGGGAGAGGAACAGGTTCTTGGCGGTCTGCTGGGTAATGGTCGAGGCGCCCCGCTTCAGGCTCTTCTTCTCCAGATCGTACTTGATCGCATTCTTGATGGCTTTGACATCGAAGCCTTCATGCTTGTAGAAGTTGGCGTCCTCCGCCAGAATCACCGCCCATTTCATCTCGGCCGGGATTCTTCCCGACGGCGTCCAGTAGCGGTTTTTCGGACCGACGACAAAGTCGTGAAAGTCGCCCTGCCAATCCTTGACCTGAATGGTGGCGGTGAACTTCTTGTCGGCCAGAGCGGCGACCGGCGGCAGCAGAACCAGGGAAATGGTGACGTATGCAAGATAAGCGATGAATGCCAGCAATGTGTAAAGAATTAATTTTTTCATGGAGTATATCCATACCAGATTAAGGCAATGCCTGAAACTGTTTTCTCCACCTAAATCAGAAACCCTCCGCGGCAGGACTGCCGCGGAGGGTTTCTCGTTTAAACGCCGGGGCACGTTGAGTTGTGCCCCGGAGATATTATCTTACTCTGTTTCTTTGCTGATTAGTCTTCCGATACCACCGAGAACCGGTGAACATTCCAGATTGCGTTCGGTCCGGTTGTGCCGTGGCAGGTCACACACGCTTCCGCGTTCGGGTCTGCCTGGCTGCGTGGTACGTTGACGGAACCGCCCATGGTCTTGAAGTGGGCCAGGGCATTCGGTCTGCTGTGGCACGCCTTGCAGGTGGCCGTGAACGGGGTGTTGACCAGATCCTGCGCGTTCGGCAGGCTCTTGCGGTCGGCGTCAACCTGCGTCACGTTGTTGCCTACGCCCGGTGCGGTCTGCAGCGTCAATGGAACACCGGATGTTGTGACCTGGGTACTTGACTGTACGCCGGCCGGAATGCTGGTGTAGGTTGCTTTGGAGGCGTCAACGGCCGGATTGGTGGCGCTGACAGGGAAGTCTTTGTGGCACGCCCTGCAGTCCTTGAGGACCCCTGGGAACGTGACGAAGTCAAAGTTATACTCGAATTCGCCGCTGGTGCTTCTGTCGCGGACGAACTGGAGTGAAGTTCCCACAACCAGCGAGTTGCTGCCGGCATGAACACCGTGAATCATATCCTTGAAGTTGTTGGAAGCTTCGGGATACAGGGTTGGATCGTTACCCAGAGCCGCAACCAGAGCGGTGTTGGCTGCCTTGGCTTCTGCGCTGACAGTGCCGCTGAAGCTGGCCTGCGGGTTGGCGGTGCTGAGGAAGTTTGTCACCGCTGCCAGCGAAGTGCCGACAGGGTTGTCTACGATAAACTGCAGCAGCGATTGCTGGATGCCGCGACCGCTGGTGGAGAGGTTCGGCACGTGGCAGAGGGTACAGATGGACTGACCAACCGTGCCCAAACCGGCCACGCGGTTGCCGCCATGCCCTTCGAACCACTCGTGGCAATTGCCGCATTTGGTTGAATCGATGACTTCACGGCGCACCGCATCGCCGGTTACGGGCTTGACCGCCGAAAGGGCGTGGCGGCCGGTTGCGACAGTGATGCCGCCGGTGCCGGCAGCCTGGGTAAAGTAGCCCTGCAGGCCTACGGCACGCAGGGTTGACCCAGCAGGGAAGGCGAATGCGGAGTTGACGACCGCGGTATAGAAACCGCTGGCGTCTGGTGCGCCGAGGGTGCCGCGGGCGCCGGAAGGAGTACCAATCAGTTGGCCGATGGATACGGTTTTCGGCTGGGCGGCTTTCACACCCAGGTTGTTGTAGTCCGCGGAATTGGTGGCGGCGGGCTGGTTGGCGGTATTCTGGTAGTAGGCCAGCAGGAAGCTGGGGCCGCCGGTGTAGCCGACCAGCGGATTTGTGGCGTTGCCGTCAAATACCACATTGTTTTTGGCAGCGGTAAGCGAACCGGTATTTTGCTGGATCCGGAATTTGATGGACAGATTGTTGGTGACCGGATCTACAACGGCGCTGGAGACTTCGTAGTAGAAGTTGGTCAGACCGGCCTTGGTAATCGGGTTGTTAACCGTTGCGTTTTCCGATGCGTGGGAAGTTTCAACCGGGATAAAACCGGCCGTGCCGTGGCAGCCTACGCAGAATTCATCGGAAGTTTGTGCGGCATGTGCTGTTCCGCCGACTTTTGCATTGGCGCCGGTGGCGAAGTTGATGTTGTCATGGCAGGAACCGCAGGATTTACGGCTCGGTTTTTCTTTCCAGTTATTGGCCTGTGGAGCAAGAGCCAGTTGTGCCGTGGTGTCGCCCTTGTGGCACTGGCGGCAGTTGTCGACATTCTTGGGATAAACGATATTGTTGAATTTTACGCCGGCGTAGTCATAGCCGGTCTTGGTGAGTTTGCTGCCCATGTGAATCTTGTGAATCATGGTGACAAAATCGCCGGAAACTTCACCGTCGGTAATATAGGTCGTACCGGTAAATACGCCTGCAACAGAGGCGGAATTCGTGCGACCGATCGCACGCTGTGAAGTATGGCACATCATGCAGTATTTCACATCGCCGCGACCGCCGTGAGGAGTGGTCACGCCGATTTTGCCGTGGCACTCGTTACAGGATTCGGTGGTGGTCATGTCGCGCATTTCCGTCGGAGCAACAGCCGGAGTAGCGGGGATAAAGTCCTTGATGAAGTATTTCTCGTTGTAGAAGTTGCTCAGGTTGACGCCGTTCTGCTGCGTAACAACCGAAGGCGTTGTGCGGATGCCGACCATAATGCGGTGGGTCAGGCTGGCGTCATATGTAACTGTCGGGCCGGTGGTTGTCTTGATGTCTTTTGCAAAGACGACAGAGTATGAACCGTCACCGTTATCGATTACGGTGTAGCCGATAACGGGTGGGTTTGCAGTGAGGTTTGTAGCAACATCAGTACCGGGGCGTGATGTTGCGGTCACCATGTAGCTCAGCCACTCGGAAGGAGCGCCGGCAACGCCCGGCTTGAGCTGGGCGATCACGAGGTTGAAGGTTTTGAGCCCTCTGACGCCTTTCCCGGTAGCCTTGTTGACTACCTGGAAGCTGACGATCGGCTTGTTGCCCGGAATGGCAACGGAGGTAATCGAACCGTCCAGGATCATGTTGTTCAGTTCGCTGCCGTCCAGGTTGTTGGCATCCAGCGCGGGGAGCAGCGCTGCGCTGCTGAACTTGCCGCTCAGGGCAAGGCCGGTTCCGCCGTATGCCAGCTGCTGGCCGCCGAAGTCAACGACAATCTTGGCTGCTTCTGCGTAGGTCTTTCCGGCGGAAGCAAGCGTCATGCCGGTATCACCCAGCAGACCGGCAAGACCGAGCATGCTGGATGTGATGGATGTTACATTAGTGCTGTCCTGGCTGATAACGATGCTGATCGGGTTGCTGCCCGTGACGGTTCCGGCCGCCGGAGGGTTGCTCAGATCGATCGGCACGACACTGCGGAAGGTTCCCTGGGCAACAATGGCCTTGAATACCAGAACCGTCTTGGTTGTCGGCAGGGTGAACGTGAGATTGCTGAAGCTGCCGTCACTGCCGATGGCGGCTGAACCGAGCTGCGCTCCGTTGAGGGCATCATAAACGAAGACATTGTTCGCAGCATTTGCTGACGTAGCTGACAAAAACACGCTTTTGCCGGAAGCTTTGGCGTCAACATTGCCGCTGACCGTAACTTCAGTGCCCTTTTCCGTAACTTTTGCGGCGCTAGAACCACTGCCGCTACAGCCTGCAAGAGGTAACAGGGCAAATGCTACAAACGTTACGATGTACCATAATTTACTTCTCATAATTACTTTCCTCCTGTCTGGTTTTGTGCTGTTCGGTAAACTGCCTGGTAAATGCCGGGTTTATGCTGCTGATAATCATCCCCTTTCTTATAAAATGTAAATCCGAGTGTTAACTGAATAGTTTCGCTGCTGCCGGAATATCGATGGAAGTTGCTTTTCGCATCGGCCGGCGGATCTTACCCCTGGAGCTAAGGTGGTGTCAGCACCTGACCACCGACCGTCACCCCAAGTGATGCGGGAGGCGGATTCACCGACACCTGGTTGCTTGCAACAGAGCGGTTTCCGGCAGCGTCAAATGACCTGACGGTATAGACATAGGTAACGTTGGAGGTAACTGATGGATCCGTGTAACCTGGTTGCGTCACCGTGCTGATCTTGTTGCCATCCCGGAATACTTCATAGCCGGTCACGGCGATATTGTCTGCCGAAGCGCTCCATGAGAGCTGCACCGAACTGGAAGTTGCATTCAGGGCGGATGTAGATGCAGCCAAGTTGGCCGGAGCGGTTGGCGCTGCAATGTCATTTTGCGGCAGGGCCAGTATTCCAGGGGAAAGCTGGCCTCCAATAGTCACATTAAGATTCGGAGCCGCGGGCGTTGTCGCGGTGACTTCAGCGCTTGCAGCCGAACGGTTCGCGGCGGCATCGAAGGCAACCACAAAATATTTATACGTAGTTGACGGCGCCAAAGGCTTGTCAACGTAGCCTACTGCCGTAACAGAGGCGATTTTGTTGCCGTCACGATAAACCTCATAACCGGTAACCCGGTTTCGGCCTGATGTGGTTGCTGCCGTCCAGGTGAGGGTGACGGAACTTGTTGTGGCCGTTTCTGCGGCTGGGAACGCTCTCAGATTCGTGACGGCATTCGGAGCGGTGGTGTCGGTAAAGTCGGGTTCAGCCGGCGGATTGGCAGCCGTCGCAAGTATTGCGTTAACGACCGCAGCAATAGAAGGCTCTCTCGCTATAACCGCGGTCGCAGCGGCAACAAGAGCAGTACGATACCGCTGATACGCCTGGGTATTCACATCAACAAACGCCAGATTTATGAGATTCATCGTCTGCAGCGTATTGGTTGCGCCATTAACTTTCGAGTCAACTATCATCTGATCGATGATTTTAAGCGCAGCTGCGTAGGAAGGGTCGGTGGCCGGATTGGACAGAATGTCGGCCACGTTATACAGAGTTGCGACTCTGGCATTTGCTGCACTGACGATTTTTGCATCGACAGCGGAAGATGGACTTCCGGTCAGAAACTTCTGCAACTGCTGATATGACGCATCTGTCAGCGGACTGACCGTGTAGCTTTTATTGGTGTCGAACGTATCAAGAGCAGCGTTGAACGTTTCTGCCGTTGAAAATATGACATCAGTTCCCGTTGACTCGCTCGCATACGATGCGCCTGTCTGTCCGGTGACTGTGACGAGAAGCGGGGCAACCGCTTTTGCTTTGGGAACCTGGATAGCATAGGCGCCGTCATTTCCGGAGATGCCGTTACCAAGCAGTTCACCCGTCGTCCCGTCGCTTCTCAGCTTGTACACCCGCACCAAAGCCCCTTTAATCGGGCCTTTCACGGCGATGCCGGAGATCGTGGTCATCTCGACACTTCCGCCGTCACCCCCGCCGCCTCCACCACATGCGGAAAAAACAAGAGGGAAACAGGCCAGTAAGGCCAAAGCCAGAAACCTCTTCAAAATTTTGTGCATTGAATTCTCCTTCCTTACCCAGACAACATGATTGCGGCCTGATAGAGTTATTTCATTGAATGACACTGGTCGCACGCGGGACCGCTCAAAAACACCCCTTTGCCGTCGGTTCCGTGACAGGCGGATGTCTTGCACGAAGTGGAGACGTTTGCAATCGTGCTCAGGTAGTTTTTGTGACTGGAGATATTCGTCCAGTCAGCAGGATGTTTATTGAACGCCCCCCCAATATGGCACCTGGTGGCGCAGTTCGGCGACCTGTCGACTCCTGCCAGCGCAGCGCCGTGGCAGGCGGCATTGGCGCAGCTTGAGGTGCCGTTTGCAGCGACAAAGGCTTTGTGCCTTGCATAGGCGAAGTTCCCCCATTGCGCCGGGTGAATCGCCCCTGCGTTACCCAGGTGGCATAGAGTGCAGGATACTTTTGCTATGCCGCCGTCCAGGTTCGACCCATGACATTCCACGCACGTTTCAAGGTCATTCTTGGCCGATGTTTTGTGAGCCGTAGCCCAATCTGAAGAGTGTCCGCCTACGGGGCTGAAAACCGCTTTGTCGTTCTTGTCGCCGCAGCCGCCAAGCGCCAGGGCCAGGAGAGCGGTAACTATTACATGAGATGGTTTTATCGATGGCATGACGCGCACCTCTCATTATTCTGGCGGCCGTGACATTTGACACAGCTGACCGGATTTACCCTGCCGTCGATCTTGTGCTGGCTGAGATAATCACCACGGTGAGGAAGAGTACGCTCGGGCGAACTGCTGAACTTGTCACTCGGCTTAATTTCTTCCTTGCGGGAGTGGCAGTCGCTGCAGAATGATTCCTGGTGGCAGGAGCTGCATGCCTGACGGGACGAAGAGGCATAGAAGCGATGCTTGGCCATAAAGTCGGGAGCGCGGTGGTTCATGGCTCCCCACGAGTCGCTGTGGCATGCCGTGCAGTCGGGCAGACCCAGCTTGCTGACGTCTTCAGGGTGTGTACGCGGCAGACTGGTGGTGTTGGCGCAGGCGTACAGCAGGCTCATCATCAGCAGAAGAATTGACATGATTACAATTTTATTTTTCACTCTTTGTCCCCCCCTCAGCAGCAAACTTTGAGTCAAACGTGTAGATCGCCTTGACGAGAGCGCGAGTCTCGCGGTCAAAATCGGGATTTCTCGAGTATTCAACATCGGCCCCGACTTTCAACTTCCGGTTGACCTCGTAAAGGGCTGCTCCGGTGATCGCATAGCTGTTTCTGTTGCCGTTGATTTCCTTGTCGTAGTTTACGTTGATTGCGTCAATCGTCAGGTCGGCAGGACCGATTTTCTTGGAGGCAAAGGCTCGGAACTCGACATAGCGCAACTTGTCGATTTCACCCTCCATGCGATGGAGGCCCGCACCGACCACAAGCACTTCCGGGAGGGAGTAGGTGGCCTTGCCGCCGAAATACAAGGCGTCGCCGGACTGTTTGTAGCTGTAGAATTTGTAGTCCGCCGCTATGGTCAGGTTCTTGACCGCGGTGTAGGAGGCATTGACGCCTACGGCCGTCTGTCTTTCGTTGCTGTTCCAGACCGGGTTGATGGTACTTAACGCCGATGTGGTCATACCGTACAGATAATCCTTGAAGTTGATGCGGGTAAAGTCGGCCCCGAGCCGGAGCGCTGACAGCGGCGAATAGGAGGCGGCATAGCTGTGTTCCATCCAGCCGTCGGTGATGGAGTTGTAGGTTGAACGGCCGGTCAGGTCCACCTGGGGAAGCGGCCGAATCCAGAGATCCAATCCCTCTTCTTCACGATAGCGGGAGTCGTTCTCCCGTTCACTTTTGAGGATGCTCAGGCCGACAGTGTAATATTTCTTGTCGGTCTGGGAGAGCCGGGTGCCGTAGACCACCGTTCCGCCCTTATAGGTCGGCTCAGCGAGGACGGTATTGCCGAAAAACGCCGCGGCGCCGATGCCATAGGCAAAATCGCTGCGCAGGTAGAGGCCGTCGATTCGCTCGGCTGCAACTCCCTCACTGATGAACTGGCGGCCGATGGTGGCAGCGGAGTTGTTTTTCGGCGCGCGGTAGGTGAGGTAAGCATACTGTAGATCACCGTCGGTACTGTTTGACGTTGACTTGTCCCCCAGATCGGCACGACCCCAAGCTCCCAGGTAAAATGACACCCCGGAACCATCGCTGCGGTTGTCGGTCATGTTGAGGCGGAGGTACTCGTAGGCGGGGAAAATGTCCTTCTTGTCGATAGTGGTCCGCATGCGGAAGATGGTGCTGGACTCACCTGAAACAGAATAGTCATACGCCAGGGACGGCGATGACCACAGCAGCGTTGAAGCCAGCACTGCCACCCCAGCTCCAAGGGCCAAACAGCTTTTATTCATGTAGTTACGTTTCAAAATATTCCCTCCTTTCCGGAAGATGCGTTCTGCTGAGCCATGGTATGTTGTACGATTTTCGGTGTCTGAAGCAAAGGCTGGGTGATATCTCCTTTCAGGTTCGTCGGTGAAATAAAAAACCAGTTTATACATACCCTACTAAACGAGCTTGTCAAGAGGTGACCAGTACTATTCAAAACTCCATATACTGTAAATATACAAACAAAGCAGCCTGTTGTCCGGTGATATGGCTGACATTACCAACGACACGAAGCCCTGACCGAACGCACCTGAACCCGTTTTATTCTCCATAAAGTACTGATTGACAGGCGATATTTCTTTCCGCCGGAAAGCTTTCGGAGTCACCTGATTCGGGTAAATAACGTACATGAAGCGGCTGTACCAACTGACAAGCATAAAACAGACCTAAAATCCAAAGTAAACCAAACTTGTCATCTTCAGTCGTATCATTGACAAACCTGCCTCTGCATCATTATAGTGGGCTATTAACTTATCACTTCAGAGGAGTTTACACGTCATGCCGATGTACGAATACCGTTGCAAAAGCTGCCTACACCAATTTGAATTGCGCCAGAAATTTTCCGACCCGCCGGCAAGCCAATGTCCGCAGTGCGGTGCCGCGGTTGAGAAGATGATCTCAGCCACCGCTTTCAGCCTGAAGGGTGACGGCTGGTTCAATACCGGCTACTGCCCGAAGACGGAGGCTCCGAAGCCGGCTGCCTGTGCCGGTGGTGGCTGCTGTGCTGGATAGAATCAATTGGTCACCCTTGCTGCTGCTTGTGCGTTTCATCACGCGGATGTTCAAATAAAAAACGCCCTTCTTTTCTGATACAGAAATAAAGGGCGTCTATTAGGGTGCAATCGCCCTCTTTTTGGTGACCCGGCTGTCCTTGACAGGACCCGTGGTTTTGCGTCACCAGGTTACCCTGATTTTGCCTTTTCGTTGAGGTATGTTGCTCATTGATACTCCTGACGAAACCGGGTTGTCAATACATTATTTTACTGTTTCCTGCCGTTTTCGATGTTCGGCAAGATCTATATGTCATGGTATTTACCGGAGCTTCTGAAGGCAAGTGATAAATCCATTAATGAACGGAGTTCTACCGTGAAAGTCAAAAAGGCTGTTTTCCCGGTTGCCGGCCTCGGCACCCGTTTTCTTCCGGCAACGAAATCATCTCCCAAAGAAATGCTGCCGCTGATTGACAAGCCGCTGGTGCAGTATGTCGTTGAGGAAGCGGTGGCTTCGGGAATAGAGCAGATACTGTTTGTGACCGGCCGCGGTAAACATAATATTGAAGATCACTTCGATATTTCGGTTGAACTGGAAGCGCATCTCTACGACAAGGGGAAGGACCGAGAGCTTTCGCGGGTGCGCGAAATAGCCGAGATGGTCAACATATTCTACGTCAGGCAACGGCAGGCGATGGGGCTTGGTCACGCCATTCTCTGCGCCCGGGATTTTGTCGGCAACGAGCCCTTTGCAGTCCTGCTGGGCGACGATATAATTGACAGCGAGCGCCCCTGCCTCGGTCAGCTTCTGGAAGTTTTCGACCAGCAAGGGGGGTCGGTGCTGGCGCTGGAAAAAGTACCTATGGAAAATATCTCTTCGTACGGTTGCGTATCTGCGGATCAGATCAGTGCGCGTACGTTCCATGTCACCGACATGGTTGAAAAGCCGGCCCGCGATGAAGCCCCCTCAGACATGGCTATCATCGGCCGCTACGTGCTGACCCCGCGAATTTTCGACATCCTCCAGAAGCAGGAGCCGGGAAAAGGGGGGGAAATCCAGTTGACCGATGCCATCCTGGCACTGTCAAAGGAAGAGAAGGTTTACGGCTGTCTGTTCGAGGGGATGCGACATGATTGCGGCGACAAGCTCGGTTTCCTGAAAGCTACCGTTGATATGGCGCTCAAACGAAAGGAATTCAGTGCCGAATTTGAGGCCTATCTCCGCCGGCGATTAGCCTGAAAACCTGGTCGCCTATGGCACTTTGGGACCCCCAGAATCAAGGCGGGGACTAAGATTATACAGAAAAGGCGAGCCGGATGTCGGACTCGCCTTTTCTGTTTTTCAGTAGCAGACCAGTTGTTATTTTTCCTCGGCAACCGCCTTTGTCGTGTCTCTTTTCGGCTCCCATCCCTGCCAGACAAATTCCGGGTCCATCATCGGGTCATAATAACCCGGCTGGGGAACCATGCAGAAAACAGTTTCCACGACTCCGATAACTCCCCGATAGAACGTCATCCCGACACCCTTGATCGGACCGATGATATAGCCGACCGGCCCCATGTCCCGCCCGGTAAGGATCGTCTGCTTCGGAAGCTCAACAATGCTGGTAACCACATTGGTAACCCCTCTCGTTAACTTGATGGCCATTTTCTCCGCGATCATTTCCGGCTGCTGATCGGCAGACGCCGGACCCGGCCCCAGGGCAACAAAAGCGGATAGAAACGCTACTATCAACAGAACCTTTTTCATACGGTCTCCTTTTGTAGGGGCGTATCGCATACGCCCTGGTAACAATGGAACAGTGCTGGTTACTGCAGCAAGGGCGCAAGCATTGCGCCCCAGCGACGCCCTTACCCTCTTACCATAAAGAAACCGCGCTTGCAAGCGTCACAGGTCAAAAAGGGTCGGCTCCTGCGGCAGAAATGGCTCAAACCGTTTTTGAACATGTCGCAACTTTTCAATGTAATACTGAACATTGATATCCGGGTGTGACGGATCAAAAGAAGCCACCGGGCGGCACTGCTCGTACGCAGTTGCATCCCTGCCGGAGCCGCTGACATAGTAGCTGACATGGTCACCGGCACGGTAGGGCTTGCCCGAAGCTAGGGCGATCTCAAAAGCGGCCGAATGATTACGCTTGCCCGCCCGAAGCTTTTCACGATAACTCTCCGGTGACTCGTTGAGAGTCTCGCTCCGGGCCACCCAGGCGACATCCAGGCTCCGTGTTCGCAGGCGGGCACAGTAATCTTCATACAGACGCCCGACCGTATCTCCTTTTCCGGTCAGCAGACGTCCGATAACTTCACGCATGTATTCACGCAGATACGGCTCCACTCCACGGGAACGGAGCCCGCTTCCCTTGATGATGATCCTGCCGTCATACTCCTGCAGGGCATAATTTTTGGCCTTATAGGCAAACATGGAGCGATAGCGTCCATCCAGTTCGACCTCGATCCCTTCCGGAAACTTCCGGGAAATGCGCTCCACCATCTCCCTTTCAGCCTCCTCGGTTGCGCACCCTTCAGGCGGTTGAAAATAAATACCGTCAGTATCCACCTCCACCGGCCGGGCCCCTTCAGACAGAAGCAGGTCGATCATGTTCCTGATCGTGACCCGGCCAAGGCGGGTCACCTCGGCGGCGGTCGCCGGGTCGGAAAAATTGTGCAGGGCCGCCCCCAGGTAACCATAGAACGAATTGATCAGCACTTTGAACACCTGCTGAAGCGCATCATAATAGTGACGCTCCGAATCCTCCGCGGAGCCCCGCGCCAGCTGCTTGGCGGTCAGCCTGAAACGGCGCAGGTCCGCAAGCATCGGGAGAAACAGCCTCAGACTGTCCTTGGCGGGGGACAGCTGATAGGTCAGCATCAATGACGGATAAAGCGATGCCACATCGCAATGGACGATCGGGCCGATAATCCCCTGAATTGGCGACTCCGTATAGCCGCCTTCAAAAGGGGCGGCAGCGGAAGTGCGGGCGGGGACGGCATGACCGCGATGCAGGTATTCGCGCAGGAAGAGAGCATTGATGCGGGTGGCGTTGCCGCGAATAACGCAGCTTTGAAAGGAATAGGGGAACATGCGGCTCTGCAGAAACCAGGCGTAGCCGAGCAGCCGGAACAGTGAAAGCGTTTCCCGGACATCATCCAGGTTGTAGGAAAAGAGCTGTTCCGGGTCATTCCGGAAAACGGCTGAGATGTCGGCGCCGGACAGGTAGGTACGGTCCTCGGCTGCAATTCCGAAATGTCGCGCTACAGCCTTTAGTCCATGGTTTTCAAGATTGCGTCCGGCCACATCGTACAGTTGCACAAGAAAATAGGTGTCGATTAGGTGTCTGCCATAGACATCCCAGCGCGGGTATTCAAGATTCTTCTCCGCCAGACTCCAGCGGGCATGCGGGTTGATATGCGGCGATGATCCGTTGCGTCCCCAGCTCAGGCTGATGCCGTGCCTCTTCGCCCGCTTGCCGATGTAGTCGAGGTCAAAGCGGAACATATTGTGCCCGGTGATGACGTCCGGATCGCAGCGATGGATGGCGCCGTTCAGAGCCTGCAGCAGCTCCGGTTCGGTCAGCAGGTTACCCCGCAGCACGGTTTCTTCTCCATGGGAATCCTTGAGCGCAATCGAAATGATCCGGTCTTCGGGACGTTCCGGATTCGAAAAGCCATACCCCTCCGCACACGCGGTTTCGATATCGAGCGCGAGGCAGCGCAGCTCGGAGAACTCAAGGCCCTTGAAGAGCGTGGTCCCGCTGGACAGCATGTACTGGTGGGAGAGGTCGGGCAGAAACAGATAGGGCGCATCGGGGGCCGAATACCCTTTGCCGGTTTTTGCCGCCAGAAAATCGCGGGCGGCCAGACAGTCGCCCCACGAATCAAACAGCAACTGGCAGCGAAAAAAGTCGTCACCGGCCAATTGCCGCACGGCACACGGCACACGGCAGCCGGAAACCATCCCCGGGTCATTGACCAGGATAAACGACTTAAACGGTTCATCATGAAAATGCACGCGACCGTCAGTCCTGAAAAAAAGTCTGATGAAGTGACCTACCGACTCCACCGCAATAATGCCGGATCGTTCGTCATGACCGAAAAGCAGAGGGTTATGTCCGATAGTGCTGGTTGGCATGGCGGCTCTCAGTGCGTAGATAAAAAAATAGGGCGGTTAAGCACCGCCCCATTATGTTCTTTCAGACTAAATGCCCGCTTTCTGTTTCAGCAGTGCGGCTTTGTCGGTCCGCTCCCAGGTGAATTCGGGCAGCTCGCGGCCGAAGTGGCCGTACGCCGCGGTTTTGCGATAGATCGGGCGGAGCAGGTCAAGCTGCTCGATGATGGCCCGCGGGCGCATGTCGAATGTTTCGCGGACCAGCGCTGACAGACGATCTTCCGACAGCTTGCCGGTACCGAAGGTATGGACCATGATCGAGACCGGCTCGGCTACGCCGATGGCGTATGCCACCTGTACCTCGCAGCGGTCGCACAAACCGGATGCAACCAGATTCTTGGCGACATAGCGCCCCATATAGGCGGCCGAGCGGTCGACCTTGGAAGGATCCTTGCCGGAGAAGGCGCCGCCGCCGTGGCGACCCATACCGCCATAGGTATCGACAATGATCTTGCGGCCGGTCAGACCGCAGTCACCCATCGGGCCGCCGACGACAAAGCGGCCGGTCGGGTTGATGAAGTAGCGGGTATCGGCATCCAGCAGGTGCGCCGGAATAACCTTCCTGACCACTTCCGCGATGACCTCTTCCTCGATTCTCTTGTGAGTTACGTCGGGAGTATGCTGGGTGGAAATGACAACCGTGTCGATGCGGCTCGGCTTGCCGTCAACGTATTCAACCGACACCTGGGACTTGGAGTCGGGACGGAGAAAGTTCAACTGGCCGGATTTGCGCACTTCGGCCAGCTTTGCTACCAGCTGATGGGCCAGCTGGATCGGCATCGGCATCAGTTCCGGTGTTTCATTGCAGGCGTAGCCAAACATCAGCCCCTGGTCGCCGGCCCCCTGCTCCTTGTGCAAGCCTTCACCTTCGGAAACACCCTGGGCTATATCGGGCGATTGTTTGTCGATGGAAACCAGCACGGCACAGGTTTCGTAATCAAAACCCATGGCGGAGTCGGTGTAGCCGATTTCCCTGATGGTTTCACGGACGATTGAAGGCATGTCGGCGTACGCGGTTGTCGTGATCTCGCCGGCTATAACGGCCATGCCGGTAGTGACGAGGGTTTCGCACGCGACACGTGCTTTGGGATCCTGGGCCAGGATTGCGTCGAGAATAGCATCGGAAATCTGGTCGGCAACCTTGTCCGGATGCCCCTCGGATACGGATTCGGAGGTGAAGATGAATTTTTCTGCCATGACGGTGAACTCCTCTCGGGTCTGCGTATAATTTCGTACAAGCTTTAAAATAGGTCAGTAAAAATATAGCCAACACACCGGTTTGTCAAGCATTGAGGGAACAGGCCGTTATTCCGTTTGACTTCACCGCTGCAAATTGGGCAGTATGTACAGAGAACCCATATCGCTTTAAAGGCGGTCGCCATGTCTAAATCAATCCATGCGTTACTGGTCTTACTTCTCTGCGCGGCACTTCCCGCAGCGGCATCTGCAGCGGCGAATCGTCCTGCCGACGTCTGGAATTATTACCACTTCAACGGCAACGCCTTCACGCCGGGCCCGGCAATTGACGGAAGTGCCTATGTAGCGGTGCGGGAAAAGGTACGGCCGGTCGTCCTGACGACCCAGGCTGCAGATATCGAGCAGACCGCACTTCCTGACGGAGCGGGTGTCATTGCCGGAATCTGCTATCTGCAAAGTTCCGGCGGCAAGCTCGGAGGCGGCAGCGGATTCGTGCCCTACCCGCGCGTGCCGCTTCTGATCTCCTCGGGCGGCAAACAGTTTGTTACGGTACAGACCGACGAACAGGGCTATTTCGTGGTCGTTCTGCCGGCCGGGACCTATACCATCGGCAGTGAACCGTTTACCGCCGAGATCACCGTCGAACGCGGCATAACGACACTTGTACCGCTCAGGGCCGGCAAAAGGATGGTGGATTAATGGGCGCAATTTACGCTCGATTTACTCTAGTTACAGTAATTCTGCTTCAGTTTTCAACAGCCGTATCGGCAGGACCCCTGGATGATTATTACCTGCAGCAGTTCGGTGAGACAAAAATCGAGCAGCTCCAGAAAGCGATACTGTCGGCAGCACCGGAAGTCCAGGAATCGGCCCGCTGCGGCATGCCGCTCAAGCATGGCCTGAAGCGCGACTGGAATCTGCTGGAACCATCGACACAGAAGACCCTGGCAAAGCAACTGGCACTGCCGGTGCTGGCGAATCCGGCAACGTACACTTCCATTGGCGGTCACTTCGTAGTGCATTACGCCACCATCGGCAACGACGCCCCGCCACTGACAGACTTCAACGGCATCATCGGAGTCCCCGACTGGGTGGAAACGGTTGCCGCCACTTTTGAAGATATCTATGCAAGCTACAGCGGCCGGGGATATCGATCCGCTCCAACACTGCCTGCGGGCGCTCCATACGACGTCTATCTGCGCGATCTTGCACCGCAGAGATATTACGGAGTAACGCATAGCGGTGTATTCGCCCCTTCAGCAGGCTTTCCCAACTCGATCACCAGCTGGATGGAAATTGACAACAACTTCACTGACAATATCTACAAACCGAATCTCTACCTGCCGCCCCAGAGCCTGCAGATCACTGCCGCCCACGAGTATCACCATGCAGTGCAGTATGGATATACCTTGTATTTTGACATCTGGTACGCGGAAGCCACCTCAACCTGGATGGAAGATGAATTGTATGACGATGTTAACCAGCTTTACAGCTACATAACAGCATGGTTCACTCAGAGCAATCTGTCTCTGGATACTCCGGAAAATCTCGCGACCGGAGGCGGGTACGGCCGCTGGATCTTCAACCGCTATCTTGTGGAAGCTCACGGAGCAGGCGCAATCCTCAGTTCCTGGGAGCGACTGGCCGGCCTGGCAAGCCCAGGGAACGGTGCCGACATACCCATGGCTCCGGTACTGGACAGCTTGCTTTCTTCCACTTATGGCAGTTCTCTCGGCAACGATTTCTTTGGTTTTGCCAGGCGCGTCTACACAAGAGACTGGACTAACCATAACTATGACACGGGCAGAATACATGCCTATGCTCCGGTCGCCACTTATGCGGCATTTCCGGTAAGCGCCGGCAGCAGCCCGACGCCATCGATTACGCTTCCCCATTACTCATTTGCCTATTACCGGTTCACTCCTACCGCAGGTGTGACTTCTCTGACGATTTCCATCAACAAAACCACCGGGATTCAAACCGCACTATTCAAAAACGGCACTGAATTAACTGCCACCGCAAGCAGCACGTCCACTTTCACTTCCTATGCAACGAGCGGCCTCGGAATAACTGATGAAGTGGTCCTCCTGATTGCAAACACAACGGCTGCGGACAGTCACAACGCCAACTTCAGTACTGACGGCAGACTCGTTCCTGTAGTCGAGCCGACACCGCCGCCTGCAACAACCAGCTCCAGCGGCAGCGGCTGCTTCATCGCCACGGCCGCCTACGGCAGCTATCTGCACCCGCAGGTTCAGTTGCTGCGGAATTTCCGGGACGACTACCTGCTGACCAACGCCCCGGGCCGGGCTTTTGTCGCGCTATACTACCGCAGCAGCCCGCCGCTGGCTGAATTCATTGCCCGGCACGAGGCACTGCGGGGCGTGGCACGCCTGGCCCTGACGCCGCTTGTTGTCGCTGTTGCGCACCCGCTGGTCTCCGCGGCTTCGCTGTTGCTGCTGGTTGGAGCGCTGCTTTTGTCGCTGCTGCGCCGCATCAAGACCGCCCGTTCACAGGCACTTCCATACGTTATCCGCACCACATAATCCAAGGTAAAAAGAGAGAAAACATGCCCACATATTTCAAAAGAGTTCTGATCGCCTGTATTGTTGCACTCCCCTCTTTCGTCTTCGCTGCCGAAAACGCCGCCGAGATAAAACCGTCGACTCCACCTCAGACGGCGGTTTCGGCACCGGCCGATGCCGCCCCGAAACCTGGGGCAGCAGCTCAAAATGCCCGCATCGGCTATGTGGATATAGTTCGCATCGGCACGGAATCGGAGTGGGGTAAAGCGCTCAGGGCCCAGCTTACCGCGAAGAAAGACAGCCTTCAGGAGAAAATCGAGGGGAAGAAGAAAACGCTTGATAAGCTGAAAACATCAATTGAGGCGAAAATAGCCACGATGGCCCCAAAGCAGCGTGAGGCCAAAGCGAAGGAGTTCCAGAAGAAGCTGGAGGAGCTGCAGAAGCTCGCCCAGGCCTCGGAAGAGGAATTTCTTGCCCTGCAGGAAAAAGAGACCGGAGCGCTTTTCAGGGCGATTGAACAGGCGGCGGTGGAATTTGGCAAAGCCGGCGAATACGCCGCCATCGTGGTCAAAAAGGAACTGCTCCACATCGGCAGCTCCGTCGAAGCGAAGGATGTTACCGACGCGCTGATCAAAGCGCTGGATCAGACCGGCCAGAAGAAGTAGCGATTGCGGCAGCGGTGCTCCGGGGCGTTTTACCCGGAGTGCTGAACCTCCGGGCGCGTCAACCGTTCCCACCACTCCAGTTTTTCCATCGCTTCGGCAGCGCTGATGCCGCACATCTCCTCTGCTGGCCGCAGACTGCAGCAGACCGCAGGCCGTTCTGGCCGCCCAAATATCCGGCAGCGGTTGCTTTCCGTCAATTGTGGACAGCGCAACCCGGCCGGTTTGCCTCCCGGCATTCCGGGAATTGCCGACGATATAGACGGCGCGATGCAGCAGGCGGCACATCCGGTTCGACACTCCATTCTATTTTCTTCCGTTTTTTTCACTTGCGCCCTACACCCCATAATAAAAGGCTTTGCGGCGTCTGACAATATTCGCGTTTTCAGTGCAATTGACTTAACTGTTTTATTACTGTATTTTGGATATAACAATGTTGCAATCCAAGGCAAAAGAGGAGTCGATCATGAAAAAGATCATCACCATGTCCCTTACAACGGGCCTGTTCGCGGCTGTCACCCTGCTTGTATCGGCCTGCGGCGGGGGCGGAGGAGGCGGAACACCCGCACCATCGACATTGCTGTCCGGTACCGCGGCAGCAGGGGCGCCAATCATCGGCAGCGTCACCATCAAGGACAGCACAACTCCAACAGCCCTGACAAAAACCGTTCCCATCGCGGCCGACGGCAAGTACACGGTTGATGTCAGCGGATTGAAGGCGCCGTACATGGTTCGGGCCGACGGCTATGTCGGCGGCAACGAATATCACCTCTACTCGGCCGGAACGTCGGCGGACGTCGGCGGCACGATCAATGTCACCCCGCTCACCGACCTGATCGTGGCGAACATCGCCGGATCGATTGCCAAGACCTATTTTGACAGCGGCAGTTTCAGCGGGCTCACCGCCGCACAACTGACCGCGCAGTCAGATGCCCTGAAGACCAAGCTCCTGCCGGTTCTCCAGGCGGTGGGTGTCAGTAGTTCGATCGACCTGCTCAGGGCTTCGTTCAGCACCGACCATACCGGTCTCGATGCGGCTCTGGACGTTCTCAGGGTTACGACGGATACCGCCACTGGCGTGGCAACCATTACCAACATCATCACCCTGCAGCAGATGACATCGAATGTCACAACAGGGGCCTATTCCGGCGTTCTTGACGACACGACAGGCGTGGCAACCGGAGTTACCGACATCCAGGCGATCAGCGCCGGGTTCAAGAAATTCTCCGCCCTCTTCGCCACCAGCCTTCCCAGTGAAACTAACGCAACCCTGCTCAGTCTGTTTGACAGCGCCACCTTCATGGACGGGGGGCAAAATCTGGCCTCTTTTCTCTCTGAAATAACCACCGATCCGAGTATTATCGGCATCTCGTTTACCAACGTCTCCATCCAATCCATGAATACGGCGGCGGGAACAGCCGTCGTCACATTTGACATTATCCAGAACGGATCGGTCTCAATCAATGACAGCCCGATAACGTTCCAGATGATCAAGAAGAACGGCATCTGGTATATGCAGGGAGATCAACGCATCGCCCATGTCGATATTATTCCAAGTGCAGATTATTTTATTCAGAACAGCAATCCCGCCACGATGCAAACGGGATTGAATATTAACATCGAAGACCGCGGCGCCAAGGGGATTACGTCGGCGGTTGTCTCCGGCACGGGGCTTGCCGTACCGGTCACCCTTGTCAAGCAGATTAGTCAGGAATGGTTTGCCATAGAGGGGAACCAGTTCAACGGCAACATGTATTACATGACTGATACTCAAATCGGTGCAATTGCCGACAGCGGTGAGGTCTACACAATTCAGCTGTATACCGGTACGACCTTGACGGCAACATATACCGAAAAACTCAAGAAACGTCCCTACCTGAACAGTGAGCTGACCGCCGCCATGTTCCCGGCCGTAACCGCACCGACCGCGGCCCAGTTGAGAGCATTTACCGGCGGAAGCATCACGGTCGGCTGGACCCTGCCTGCGGGTCTGCTTAACGACTGGTTGTCTGTGAACATCAATGACAATGCAGGCAATTCTGCGAGGGCCGAGTACTCGCTCGCACCGGCAGACCGAAGCAAACTGATTACGCTGAACCCGGTAACAAGCACCGGCCAGGCTTTTACCCCGACAAGCGGCAATCTCTGGCTGGCAGCATTCGACAGCTTCGGCAGGCGACTCAGCACTAATATAAATGTGTTTTAAAATACGTCATTGGATGTAACGGATTAACTCCGGGCGGGGCCTTGTGCCCCGCCCGGTTTTTTTGTTTGACCGGTGCCGCCCGTCAGGGTCCGACTTCAAACGGACACAACAAAGATGCCGCCTGCATGCTGTGCAGGGCGGCTTCTTTGTTGCTCTTGCTCTCGATCTACGGCTTTCTGTCAGTAACGATACTGCTCCGCCTTGTACGGCCCTTCCTTCGGCACGCCGATGTAAGCGGCCTGCTCGTCGGTCAGCACGCTCAACTGCGCGTTCAGCTTTTTCAGCTGCAGACGGGCCACCTTTTCGTCCAGGTGTTTGGGGAGAACGTAGACACCGACCGGATAGTTGTCCGGATTGCAGAACAGCTCGATCTGGGCGATGGTCTGGTTGGCGAAGGAGGAGGACATGACGTAGCTGGGATGGCCGGTGCCGCATCCCAGGTTGACCAGGCGCCCCTTGGCCAGCAGGATGATGCGCTTGCCGTCGGGGAAGATGATGTGATCCACCTGCGGCTTGATCTCCTCCCACTGGTATTTTTCGATGGCAGCAACTTCGATCTCGTTGTCGAAATGGCCGATGTTGCAGACGATGGCCTGGTCCTTCATTTTGACCATGTGCTCATGAGTGATGACGTGATAGTTGCCGGTGCAGGTGACAAAGATGTCGGCCTTGTCGGCGGCGTATTCCATCGTCACCACGCGGTACCCTTCCATGGCGGCCTGCAGGGCGCAGATCGGATCGACTTCGGTAACCCACACCTGGGCGGACAGGGCGCGCATCGCCTGGGCCGAACCCTTGCCCACATCGCCGTAACCGCAGATCAGGGCAACCTTGCCGGCGATCATCACGTCGGTGGCGCGCTTGATGCCGTCCACGAGTGATTCGCGGCAGCCGTAGAGGTTGTCGAACTTGGACTTGGTGACCGAGTCGTTGACGTTGATGGCCGGGAATTTCAGGTCGCCCCGCTCATGCATCTGGTACAGACGATGCACGCCGGTGGTGGTCTCTTCGGTCACGCCCTTGATCCGGGCCAGACGGACGGAATACCAGGCAGGAGCGACGGCCAGTTTGGCCTTGATGGCGGCATAGAGGATCGTTTCCTCCTCCGAACCGGGCTTGGCCAGCACGGAGAGGTCCTTTTCGGCCCTGGCGCCCAGGTGCAGCAGCAGGGTGGCGTCGCCGCCGTCGTCCAGGATCATGTTGGAGAAACCGCCGTCGGACCATTCGAAGATGCGGTGGGTGTAGTCCCAGTACTGCTCCAGAGTCTCGCCCTTGACGGCGAAGACCGGCACGCCGGAGGCGGCGATCGCGGCAGCGGCGTGGTCCTGGGTCGAGAAGATGTTGCAGGATGCCCAGCGCACCTCGGCTCCCAGGGCGGTCAGCGTTTCGATCAGCACGGCGGTCTGGATGGTCATGTGCAGCGAGCCGGTGATGCGGGCGCCCTTCAGCGGCTGCGCTTTGGCGAACTCCTCGCGGATGGCCATCAGTCCCGGCATCTCGGTCTCGGCGATCCTGATCTCCTTGCGGCCCCAGTCGGCCAGCTTAAGGTCTGCTACGATAAAATCCTGATTCATGGTTCTGCTCCTTTTGGTTGTGACTTTTTTTGTCGTTTGCTCAGGCCGGTCGTCTCACCCCGCACCAGCAATACCGCTTCCTGTCCTGCAACTGCCGCAATCCTCTCAATGGTGACTTCCGCAAAACCTGCCCGTATCAGCCACTCTGCCAGCTCGTTCTCCTCAAACCCCAGCCACTGGTCGGCCAGCTGTTCCCTCGCCGCTTCGCGTTCGTGGCGGGCAAGATCAGCCAGCAGCAGCGTCCCGCCGGGGGCCAGCACCCGCCGGATCTCGGCAAGTACGGCCGGCGGGTCGGCGGCGTGGTGCAGCACCATGTTGGCCACGACGCACCCTACCGAGCCGTCGGGCAGCGGCAGGTGGCTCATCTCGCCCAGGCGCAGATCGATGCCGCTGATGCCCCTGTCATCGAGCCGACGGCGCGCTTCTTCCAGCATGGCCGGTGAATGGTCCACGCCGATCACCTGCGTGACACGGGTCGCCAGTTCCGTCAGCAGGCCGCCGGTGCCGATGCCGATTTCCAGTACACAGGCACCTCCCGGCACCAGTTCCAGCAGTCGCCGGCGATATTCCGGCAGCGGCAGCAGGGTGCGGGCCAGATCATCCCACTGGCGGGCATGCCGGTCGAAAAACTCCTGGCTGCGGCGGCGGCGCTCCTCCAAGACCTCCGCAACGGCTGCCAGGTCACGGTTTCGCTCGGGGAGCAAGTCAAGCTCCCGCTCGAACGCCGGGCGGATGGCGCTGAAGAACCTGTTCCCGTCGCCGGTCCGGTAGTAACTCCACGTCCCCTGCCTCTTGACGCTCAGCACGCCGGCTTCGGTCAGGATCTTCAGGTGGCGCGAAACTCGCGACTGCCCCATTCCCATGATGCGGGTCAGCTCCTGCACCGTGAATTCACCGGCCAGAAGAACTGCGGTCAGGCGGATGCGACAGGGGTCACCCAGGGATTTAAAGGTTTCAATCATAGTTAAATCAATTTGAACGGTTTCGTTATATCAACTTATCTTGATATAACATACGGTGGGGGGGAGGTCAAAATATTTCTGTGCGCTGAAGGGTCAATGAGCTCCGGGGGCCAGAGTTCTCCAGTGCGTCCGAAGCCGGGCCACCTCCCGTCCGTCACTCACATTCTCGATGCGGTGAATGAAACATCCCTCCTCTGCCCCCCTTGCCGTGCGGGCAACGATGGAGTCGCCGTAGAGAGCCTCGGCGCGGAAATCAATTTCGATTCCGGCAAGAAAACAGCTGCTGTCCACTTCCTCCGGGATTGTCTCCAGCGCCCATCCGGCATAGACCGTATTGTTCACATGCCGGTTGATGTCCAGATCTCCCCGCAACACCGGCAGGCGCAATTCATAGTCTGGTTTTTCAAGCTGGGGGAGCGTGCCGAACATGTCGTGTAACGACCGCTCGGGGTTTATCGGGTACTGTGGCAGCACGTCCGCCAGTTTCACAGGCCTTCGGGTTTCAAGATTCAATACCGCCCAGGAGGTCGTCGCCCTGCCGATCAAAACCGCGGCGGTGTCGAACAGCTGAAAATCCCTTACCGTGAAGAGCCTGTCTCTCGTGGCGGGCCAGGTCCGTACCCGAACCGTACGCCCTCCGCGGGGGTAGCGCTCCATGGCAAGATGAACCCGCGACAGCACCCAGGTGTGACCGCTTTTGCGCAGGTCCGATACCGCGACTCCCAACCGTGCCGCATGTATTCCGGCAGCGGACTGCAGGTAGTTGAGCAGCGCTACCGGCCGGGCAAAGTTGTGCTGGTCGGCTTCGTACGGCTGAACGGTGAATTCCGTTTCATACAAATAATCCAGGTGGTTTTGGCTTAATCTGATATTCGCAGCAGGCATGTTTTTCCCGAAATACCCCTAAATTTTTCCCACCCAGTCCGGTCACGTTTCAAAGATTAAATCCATCGCACCTTGAACCGTTGAAACCCCCTCCAGCTTGATACCCCGTTTTTTCAGGCGCTTCAGACTGCCGTCCGGAATGATGCAGCGCTTGAAGCCGAGCTTTTCAGCCTCGGCGATGCGCAATTCCGGCTGGGTGACGGCACGCACCTCCCCAGCCAGACCGACTTCGCCGAATACCACCGTATCCGGGGGGATGGCCTTGTCCAGATGGCTGGAGGCAACCGCCATGATCATCGCCAGGTCGGCTGCCGGCTCGTTCAGCCGCGCCCCGCCGGCAGCATTCAGAAAAATATCCTGTCCGGCCATATGCAGGCCGACCTTCTTCTCCAGCACCGCGACCAGCAAAGCCAGGCGATTATGGTCGACGCCGATGGTCGTCCGGCGGGGAACACCGTAGGATGACGGGGTCACCAGCGCCTGAAGCTCGACCAGCAGCGGCCGGCTCCCCTCCAGCGAGGTGGTGACAACCGAGCCGGAGACACCGAGGGGGCGCTCGGAAAGGAATAGTTCCGAAGGATTCGCCACCCCGCACAGCCCTTCCTGCTTCATCTCGAAGACACCGATCTCATTGGTCGAGCCGAAGCGGTTTTTCACCGCACGCAGAATGCGGAACGGGTGGCTGCCGTCCCCCTCGAAATAGAGTACCGTGTCTACCATGTGCTCCAGCACCCGCGGGCCGGCAATCGAGCCATCCTTGGTCACGTGGCCGACGATGAATATCGGGATATCACTCCCCTTGGCGAGCAGCATGAGCTTGCCGGCCGATTCCCGCACCTGGCTGACGCTGCCGGGAGCCGATTCGAGTGCCGAGGTCCAGACGGTCTGGATCGAGTCAACCACCATTGCCGCAGGCTTCAGAGCGGCTGCCTGAGCCAGGATAGCCTCAAGCGAATTTTCCGCCAGGATCAGCAGGTTCCTGCTTGACGCACCGAGCCGTTCGCCCCTCAGCCTGGTCTGGGAAGCGGACTCCTCGCCCGACACATAAAGCACCTTTCCCGCTTCCTCTGCCAAAGTATGCATCGCCTGCAGCAGCAGTGTCGATTTGCCGATGCCGGGATCGCCGCCGATCAGCACCAGTGAGCCGGGGACGATGCCGCCTCCCAGAACCCGGTCGAGCTCCCCGATGCCGGTCGGCCTGCGGGTCTCCGCTTGAGGGGGAACATCACAGATCGGTATGGGGAGTGTCCCTCCTGTCGGGCGGGCCGCATGGGAAATCTTGACGACCGCCTCCTCCACCAGGCTGTTCCAGGAGCCGCAGTCGGGACATTTGCCAAGCCATTTGGGGGACTGGCTGCCGCATTTCTGGCAGGTAAAGATCGTTTTCTGCTTCATACACCCCTCGCGTATGTTAATAGGCGCTGCATGACCATAATGAATTTTGGGAAAGACATTTTCGGCGCAGTATGGCATAATTCCGAGCTTTAATACAAGGAACGGCAATGGATTTCTATCGACCACCAACAACCCAGGGAATACTTGATGCGCTCGGAACCTTTTATCGCGCCGTGAGGGCGTGGAGGTTTTATCCGAAAGGGCATCCGACCCGGCGCAACAGCCTGACCCTGGCCCATTCAGCACTGCAGGAGCAGCTCGACGGCAATACGCTTTCACTCGCCTGCGGCCGCACCGGCTTCAGCTTCCCGGATGGCGAATTTCTCAAGGACGCCTCGGGGGTGACGACCGCTCTTGCCTATGAGCTTTTTGTGCGCCGGGTTCAGAAAATTACTTTTACTTCCGACCTGTTCCAGGAAGACCTGCTCGAACTCTGCAAACTCCTCTGCCTGCCTCCCGAAGAGATCCAGCAATCCGGCGGGATCGACGCGATGATGGCCTCGCGCGGCATTCGCACCATCTGGGCCAACGAGTTCGATCTGGCGGCCATCCGGAGAAAACGCCACACGATAGAACAGAGCGGCATTGTTCCACAGGGGATAGATGACGCCGAAACCGGCGAAGCAGCTGCGCCGGCAGCGGCACAGCAGCCCGCCCAAGCGGATGAATCTTCACCGGAACAGCAGCTCCGGACCCTTCTTGACCGATTGACAGCCTGCGTTGATGAAGACAGCTACCTGATACTGGTCCGGCACGCGGTTGGCTATACTGACGATCTTCACACGCTCGGTGAAACATCCCTGCTTTTCCCTTTGATTGATCTGCTTGCCGGCCACGCCGGAGACGAAAGCCGCAGCGAAAGCATGCGCGGGTACGCACAAGGCGCGATTGAACAGATTATCGCCGGTAGTGAAGTCCTGCAAGCGGTGTTCGAACGGATCGAACAGGGCAAGGGGGTATCGGAGCGAGCCCTGCGGGCGGTTTTCAAAACCGGAGGCGCTGCCGCCATCACGGCGGCGGTCGAGCTGATGGGGCGTACCAACAGCCTCAAGGTCAGAAAGACGCTTGCCACCATGCTGGGGGGGGTGGGCGAGGCGGCAGTCCCTTCGCTTCTGGGCCTGCTGCAAGACTCCCGCTGGTTCATCATACGGAATATCTGTGCCATCCTGGGAACCATCGCAAGCCGCGAGGCGCTTCCGGCGCTGAAGAAATGCCTGCAGTTTCCGGATATCCGCGTACAGAAGGAAGCCATCCGCAGCTTGGCACAGCTCGGCGGGCCTGAGGCCGAAGACGCTGTTCTGGGCGTCCTTCGCGGTTCAGATCCGGCTCTGCATCCCCAGGCAATCGCTTCACTGGGCGGTATGAAAAGCAGGGCGGCATTGCCCGAACTCATGAAAATCGTGTTATCGAGAGACCTGTTTTTAACGTCACTCCCGCTCAAAATCGATGCACTGGCAGCCATCGCCCTGGTCGGCGACCGGCAGGTAACGCCGCATCTTGTTACACTCCTCGATGAATGGCATCTACTGGCTGCTGCGCGGGGGAAGCTGCTGAAAGCGGCTATAGCATCATGCCTGGGCAGGCTGGGCGATGTCAGAGCAGTGCCGGCCCTTAAAAAACTGGTTTCCGGCGGCGGGGAACTCGGCTCTGCCTGCTCGGATGCGGTAGCAATGATTGAAAGAACGGAAGGGAGACCCGATGGGATCTCTTGACAAGCCGAATGCGCTCAGACTGGTAACGCTTTTTTCCGGAGCGGTTAAAGGAATAGCCTTTTACCCAGCATCACACCCGGCGATCAGGCAGCCTCTCACGGAGCTGTATAGAATCCTGACTTCGGCTCTCGGCGGAGAGGAACAGATTTCCTGGGGATTGATCGACGGCATCATGTTCTTTGACGATCACCTCTTCATCGCACCTTCGGCTGCCATCGCCGACCTGACGAACCGGATGCTGGAGAAGGAGATCAGCCGTATTGCGGTGTCCCCGTCGCTCAGCTTTGATGAGCTGGAGGTGTTCGTCAAGCTCTTTTCCACCAAGGGCGTACGTTTTGAGGCCCTTACACGCCAGATGGCGGAAGGGGGGATCACCCATGTTTCACTCGTCCGTCAAGGTGACGAAAGTTTTAATCCATCGGACGATGAGATTGAAGGCGAAACCGATGGTGATCATATTGAAACATACAACAGGGCCCTCTCTGCCATCAGGACAATCTGCCGCGACATTGAACGGGGCCGCATACCGAACAGCGCCCCGCTTATAGAGGTTGTTGACCAGATGGCCGGGATAACCATGCAGGATCCATCGGCGCTGCTGGGCTTGACCATGATCAAGGATTACGACAACTACACCTTTAATCATTGCGTTAATGTCGGCGTCCTGTCGATGGCGCTGGGATCTACTCTAGGCCTGAATGAAGCCGCCGTCAGGGATCTGGGGATTGCGGGACAGCTCCATGACATCGGCAAGACCATGATTCCAAAGGCGATCCTGAACAAGCCGGGAAAGCTTTCCAGCGAAGAATTTGACGAGATGAAGCGACACCCTGAACTCGGGTCGAAAATCATCCGGGAGATGGAAGGGATGGCACCCCATATTTCCTCGGTTGTGCTGGGCCATCACCTGCACTTCAACCGGAGCGGCTATCCTGAATGGGCAAGCAAGCTCCCGTTCAACCAGATGATTGACATTGTTGCCATCGCCGATACCTATGATGCGATTACAACGCTGCGTGTCTACCAGCATCCGGTCAACCCGAGGACGGCCTTGAACGAGATGCAGAAACTGACAAACACAATTCTGGACGGGAACATTGTTGAGCGCTTTGTGGAAATGATGGGCAACTATCCGGTCGGAACGCTGGTGCGGCTCGATACCAACGAGGTTGCAATAGTGTCCCGCCCCAACCCGTTGGATGAAAGTTCGCCGCTGGTGCGCGTACTGATTGACGGCGAAGGCGCGACTTTAGCGGCACCGCGCGAGCAGCCTCTGGTCGGTCCGGACGGGATACAGTACGCCCGGATAGTGGCTGTAGTCGACCCGCTGCTTAAAAACATCGATATCGGACGGCTTATTGCGCGTGGGCACTACTGAAGGGGAATAATGCTGAGGGCAGTCGCTGCCGCCTGGCGGGTTGAGGCATGATGCGAAGACAGGAGTTCACGTATCTGACAGAGTGAATACTGGTCATTGAGCTCTGCAAGGGTTAATGCCGCTTCGGCTTCCAGCACACCGTCACTTGCACTCAGGAAGGGGCGCAGTTTGTTGAAAACATCCGGTGTGGCCGGGAAGTTCCGCAGCGCAGCTATCGCCCGACCCTGAACGGTCGGGCTTTCGTCACCGAGAAGCTCCACCAGGGTCGCGAATGCCGCCGGCAGGGCCAACCTCCCCAGTGCCGCTGCGGCCGCCGAACGGATATCGACTTCGGACCGCCCGGCACAATAAACAAGCGGCGGAAGAACCTGCTCCCCGCCGATCTCGCCCAGGGCATAGATGGCGCCGACCCGGGCTCCCATATCCCCGGTTTTCAGCGTGGCAATGATTCCGGTAACACTGCTGGTCGCTTCCAGCTTTTCAATTGCCTCGGCTGCCGCGCTCCTGACACCGGGCACGGGGTCTTTCAGCAATGGTTTCAGCATGTTTATGCGTGAACGGACGTTTTCTTTCATACCGACCTGTGTAGCAGAATCAGGGCGTCAAAACAATTGTAAAGTGACTATTTGCAGCTTGTAGTCGAGATATCAGTTCTGATATATTGCAAGCCGATTCTGACATATCAGAATACATTTGAGCATGCAGCCACCTCACCGCTGCGGATTGTTGCACGCAAAAAAAGGAGATACCACGCTATGCTGGGTCCGATAGAAATAAAACAGGGGCTCTACTGGATCGGATCAGAGGATCCGGACCTGCGGGTCTTTGACGATCTTTTCCCGACGGAACATGGCACCAGTTACAATGCCTATCTGCTGAAAGGATCGGACAAAACCGTTCTTATCGATACCGTCGAAGGTAAGTTTGTTGACGAATATATGGATAAGGTCAGATCGCTGGTAGACCCAAAAACCATCGATTATATAATCGTCAACCATACCGAGCACGACCACTCCGGCTCACTGTCGTACCTGCTGGAACAGGCACCGCAGGCAGTCGTCTACTGCTCGTCGTCCGCCAGGAATTTTCTCGGCAATATTCTCCTCAAGCCGATTGCCTGCCAGACCGTTAAAGACGGAGACACCCTCGATCTGGGGGGGCGTACACTCCGCTTTATCTCAGCCCCGTTCCTCCACTGGCCCGACACAATCTTCACACGGCTGGAAGAGGAAAAGATCCTCTTTTCCTGCGATGCGTTTGCAGCCCACTACTGGCAGACCGGACGCATCTTCAACGACGAGGTGGATGATTTTACCTCTGCGCGCCATTTCTATTTCGATTGCATTTTCCGCCCCTTCAAGGACAAGGTTCTGTCAGCCGTCGAGAAGATCCGCCACGACGTGATCGACATGATCTGCCCGAGCCACGGGCCGATCATCCGGAAGGACCCGTGGAAGGTTATTCAGCAGTTTGAAAGCTGGAGCAAGCCGACGTCACAGAGCAAAAAAATAGTTCTTCTGTTCCTTTCACCCCATGGCAGCACCGAAAGGATGGCTCAAGCAGTCGCCGCAGGTGCTTCAGGGAGGGGAATAGAGGTCGCCAGCTACCATATCAACAGCCTTAACGCCGGCGAACTGCGCAACCTGATGGAAGAAGCCGATGCCCTGATTTTCGGTATCCCGACGTTCAATCGCGATATAGCCAAGCCGATGTGGGAAGTGCTGGCCTATCTCAGCACCGTAACGCTGAAGACCAATCTGGCGGGAATCTTCGGCAGCTACGGCTGGAGCGGCGAGGCCTGCAAGATGGCGGAGGACCGCTTGAAGAGCCTGGGCTTCAAGCTGGTGGGTGATACGGTGCGGGCACAGTTTTCGCCGAAACCGGAAACCCTTGAGCAGTGCGAGGCGCTCGGACGGGCGGCGGCTGAAGCGGTGGCGGCCAGATAAGAATTTGTTTGATTTGTAAATCCTGATTACAAAGATGAAGCGGGCACTATGACCACTTATCTTGACCCCATACACCCCGGTGAAATCCTGCTTGAAGACTTCTTGAATCCTATGGGTGTCAGCATAAATCGCCTTGCTCGTGAGATCGGAGTACCACCGGGGCGGATAAGCACCATCGTCAACGGCAAGCGGTCAATTACGGCTGACACTGCCTTGCGCTTGGGGGCATATTACGGAGTATCGCCGGTATTGTGGCTTAACCTGCAATCGGACTATGATTTGAGAGTTGCCAGACGAACAACAGAGATGCACATCACGCCTTTGAAGATGGCGGCGTGAAATTGAAACTCTAGAAATGCGAAAGGTCACCTTAACAAGTGGCCTTTCTTATTAATCTTTTGAGTGGACTTACACTCTATACAAATGACGATGATAGTGGGTAGCAAGTGGTTGTAGTGGTGGCAATAAAACAACTAAGCAAGCGTGACCCTGCGCCACGCTCCTGTTCTCAAAAATGAAACTCTACGAGTTATCCATCAACACCAGGGTTGCCGCTCAAGCCAGTCATCCGGAAAACCCATTGATCGCCGTCCGGATTCATCCAGTGTACCCACAAATTCCATAACACGACGTGTCCAGCTGCTTCTGTGATTGATGGCATTCATCAAAGCCGACAGTACCACCAGATAATTGAATAGATGCCGGGCTTGATGGTGTGGAGCATCCGGTGCGATCAGACTCCCCCGCAACCGTCTGATAACCGGTAAGGCCATAGGAAAGCGACGGTTCCAGAGGCGACCATGATGGGCACATATATTTCTAATCGGAGTGAGTGTGTGCAGAACCTGCTCCAGAACCTCAATTGTCGGCATAGCCAAGGCTTGGGTAACTTCCTTCTTGGCAGCAGTTTCACAGGTATTTTTGAACCATCTGGAAAGCGTACCGAGCGTCATAGTTTCAACAATGGCCCAGATAGGCGGTAAAGGCGGCTCATCATACTGGTTTCGATAATGTACGACAAAGGGCTCTGTGCTTTTTTCCAGCTCTGTAGCGATCTTCTCCAGATCTCGGGCATGCCGCCATGGATCCCTAAACAGACTGGCCTCCATGTGGGCATGGCTACCATGCCTCATCGCAAGTGCGGTTGCCCACTGCGTACGCACAGCCACCTCGATACGCTCTATAGCCTCCATTACCAGCAGGCGCAGCTTGCGGTCGAAGATATACAGGTTCAGCACCTTTTCGAAGGTGGTACCTAGCAGAAAATTATGATTGCGGGAAGTGCCGTTTGGAGGGAGTTCAAAAGGATGCCAATAGGCACTCAGACGGTAATAGCCGATATTGGCGAGGTATTTTTCCAACCGAACGGGATCATTACAGACAAGCCCCCGATCAATGAGGCGGGAAGCCTGTTCGGCAATGGTGAAGGGGCGCTTAGCGTAGCGCATCGGCGGACCACAAAAAAATAAACCCCCCGGTTTGAGCGTCACGGCAGCGAACTACCGGATAGGCTTGGGGGGTGTTGTTATCTATAGATATAGCTTGGTTAGACGTAATATGCAAGCGAAATTCCATTCATGAGGTTTGTTAGACTGCTTGATTCCTTGAAAGCACCGAGAATAATGCCTAAAAGACAATAGCAACTTACATCCCGTTTTGCAATTTTTAGCAGCCACTTCTACCCACAAAAACGCGCTTCTAAGACTCAAATGGCTTCTATAACGTCGTTTTGATTTGTAAATACAGCAAATTAGCTTGGTCCGACCCCATCGTCTTGATCTTTCCCCCTCTTTTCCAGCTCGTCCAGTGAATTCTATATGTATCCACTGATTACTCTCCTTCCAAGGTTTCTTGGATTGTTTGGCACAAATAAGAGAAGCTGATTTTTTCCTGCTCTAGCCGGACCCGATCACCATGGATATTGTCCCGCAGATCGGAATATACCTGCCATTCATCGCAGGTAAGATTTGATAATTCAGTCCTACAGCGTTTTTCTTCCTCTTCCTCGACCCATTGGGTTTTGAAGGCGTGTAACGTCTGGATATCCATCATAATCGAATGTACGTGCGAAAAATAGCCTCTCAACTGGGATAGTATCGAAAAGCCATGAGTGTCGATATCCCCCCAATAAATAATTTCCTTATCACGAAACCAAGACGCTTCCTTGAGGGCACTAATGCCATACCCACCACCAAACACCACTATAGAATCAGCAACGTCTGGGAAGCACAGCGAGTTGGTCTTGTTTTCTGTAAAAAAGACTCTTTTACAGGGAAAGTTGAGAGCGTTGAACTGAGCGGCCGGCAGAGAAATGTCGGTTGCTACACCGAGAAAGGCTATCTTCTTGTCCAAGATTCGGAACCTGATGGACTGTTCTTCGTACAAAAGGTAGTAGCGTCGCTCAAAGCCGTGTGCGGAGAAACCTGCGACGCCCCGGTTAATAGCACTGTCCGGTAATACTTCGTCAAGGAGGTCCCTCAGAATAGACTTGTTATTCTCGATAAACTTGGTGTCCACATTCGGTATGTCAAGCTGACGCAAGTAGAGACCCTGAGATGGGTGGTTCAAAAAGTACGTGCAAACAGCCATGATCTTGTTCCAAGACCCTTTGTTCTCAATCAGGCGGTGCGGATTTCTCTCTACCCATTTTTGCAGCTCTGGCCGGTACGATATTGTTTCCTTGGCAAGTCGGCGATAATCTTCGAGCTCCTTCTTTTTGCCGGCGAACCGAGTGAAATCATCAAGCGTTTCAAAATAAATACGTGTAGGAAGTTTCTGGGCGCCTAGCTGACGATGTGATGACTCGGTATAGCCGATAGTGTATCCGTACCCCCTGACCTCCTTGCTCTCGTTTCGGAGCGCAGTTACACTGGCGCTTGTGACTGCAAAATCCGTCAACAACTCCTTAGCCTTGAGTTTGCCGAACGGGATCTCAATCACCGGTTCCGATTGGCCTTGGGCAAGCGACTCCCAAAACGAATCGGACTGCCAGATCCGCTGGCACTTGGAACGTATTTCACTCGGTGTAATCACCTATCACCTCCTGTGCCAACTTACTATTCTCTTTAACTACGAGGATTTGCTCCTTCTTTGCCTGGTACTCTACGATACTCAGCTTCCGGACTACAGATTTCCTGCCCTCGTAATTGTGAACGTAGTGGATATTTTTCACATAGTTCTCGATGACGTTTATCTTCTGTAACGGGGTAATTATCAGGAACTGAAGGTTCAACTTTTTGAACAGTTCAAGCCCGTAGCGTGTACTCTCTTCCGACATCCTGCCGAATGCTTCGTCAACCGCAATAAACCGCAGAGACCTGGACTGCTTTTCACCCCAGGAGAGACCGAACTGGTAAGCAAGGGCAGAGGCGAGAATCGTATAGGCCAGTTTTTCCTTCTGACCACCAGACTTTCCGGTAGTATCATCATAGGTTTCCCACTCGGAATCGTCTTCCCGCAGGTTCTCCCGAGCCGAAAAGGTGAACCAGTTCCTCACGTCGGTTACTTTTTTAGTCCACGCGACATCAGACCTAAGCCGGAGGACAATATCCCGTACTTTGCAGAACCGCTCCTCGGTGTAAATTTCATCCGGATCACCGCCGGCAGTACCAGACATACAATCTTTGACCATAGCGTTGAACTCGGATATCTCCCGGTCAATGTGCTTATCCGGCATCAGTTTGATATAGCGTCCCGGATTGTATTCAATCTCCTTCAGGGAAAGATTTATCCACTTTATCCGCTCGATGATGTCGCTGCTGCTCTTCTCCAGCTCATTGGTTAACAGCGCAAGCCCATTGATGGTCTCTTCACGCAACATGCGACGGAAGTTGTCGATATGTCGAGGTAGATCCTCCTCCTCCAACTTGCTAAGCAGCTTTGTAAACTCGTCAAGGGAACCGATGGCGGCATTGAACTCCTTGCACTCCGCTTCGTAGCGGGTGCAGTACCGCGTCATAGAGGCGATGATCCTGTCCCTGAGATTGAAATTTTGCTTCTTCCATCGTTCCATTTCGGTATGAAGATATCTGGTTAGTTCGTCAGATAACCTCTTGATGTTCTCAAGGGTGTAATTAGTAGTAGTGAGCTTCCCCTCTGCTATGTTATCCAGTTCCGGCCATATCGACTCATGCTGGGGAGTAATCCCACTGATTGCCCGGGTGAGAGCATCGTTTTCATTTGTAAGAGTAGTCTTAAGCCCGCCCCCCTGATCGATAAACTTTTTGAGGTATTCACTATCGTTTTTGATATCAATGGTCACATCATTAAGCTGCTTCTTAAGCGTTTCGATAACATTGGAGCTCTCCTCTATCTCCCGTTTTTTAATCTGCTGGAGCTCGATTTCTTTAACAACGCTCTCCCAATCAATGTCCTTGAAAGAAGTATATGCCTCAAACTTCTTGGTAATATCCCGTTGGGATTCCAGCTCAGTCTTGACCTCCCTGAGTTCCGTAATCTTTTTATCAAGAGAGTTACGGTCGCGGAATAGCTGATCAAGCTCTTTCTCAAGAGCAGCGAGTTTTTCCTTATTATTCCACCCGAGGATGAAATCACGGCTGTCGTTTAGCGCCTTCCGGTCATCCTTCTCGTGTTTTCGCCCTTTCTTTATCTGACCCTGGAGAGTTACTGCAACCGGTTCTTTCCGGAACTGCTCGATAGTTTTGCAGCATATGACATCTGCGTACTGATCGTTTAATCTGGTGATCAGACCTTCGTAGAGTGGCGAGTCGTCCTTAAAATCGAGCTTACGGACGATAGAATGAGGGGCAATATCCCGATAACCGTCTTTCCCATCATTCTTGCGGATGCGATAATAAACCAGACGGCCACGCAGGTTGGTCTGATCTACATAAGCGCTCACTTTGGAATAAAGGTCGTCTGACACCAACAGGCTCAAACCAAAACTGTGTAGAACCTTCTCGATTGCCCCTTGCCATTCCTTTTCCTGTTCGTTGACCCTGATCAGCTCGCCTGCAAACGGGAGGTCATCTTCCTCTATCTGCAGAGCCTCACAAATCGCCATTCTTATCTTGAGAGCTTCGGGCCGGATATTGCTTTTGCGTTTTTTAAGAAGGTCGATCTCATTGCCGACCGAGACCAACTGAACTGATTTTTGGTCAAGCTCAACCTTTGCATTAAAAAGATGGTTTTCGTTTTCGATTCTTTTGGACTCTATTTCGTCCAGCAATTCTTCAACTAGACTGCGAGTGGCATAAAAATCAGCTTCCTCCAGGACGGCTGGCAGCTTGATCTGTCTCAGACAAGCCTGGTATCTATCGTTCATCTCCTTTCTGCGGTCCCGCTCTTGTTCCAACTCGATTATACGGTCTTCAATTTTTTCAAGCAGACCGCCTCCAGCTTTGTCGATATTTTTCTTGAGGAGCGACTCCCTCTGGCGGTGCTTAACAAGGTCCGACTCCAGAGTGGTGATCTTCTCTTTTATTTTCTCAATTTCAACCTCAGTCTTCTGTATTTTGTTTTCCCAGAGGGTCTTTTCAAATCGGGCAAAATAGGAGGGGATCGCTTCACTGCAGACCGTCACCGATGCCAGGGTCTGCTCCTGGTCCTGATAGCGGGTACCGTCATCCACTATCGGTCTGAGCATTTCTATCTGGTCTTTTGCCTTGGATACGGCATTATAGGCTTGGTTCAGATTGTCGAAGCTGTTACAGAGATCATCGATTGTGCCCACAGTCTTATCGGATTTTTCCAGCATCAGCGATTTTACGAAACTGGTAAGATCGACAATCTGTTTAGTCGAGATCGTGTCGCGAAACAGGATAAACGCTTCCTCCGACAGTCCTCCGAAAATCTGTCTGAAGCGTGAACCATATTCAGAAAACTCTGTATAAGTCTTGGTATTGGGAGTTTTGCTGAGGCGGTCTTTGAGGCTCTTTATATCGGTTCCGAAGTTGGTAAAATCCTGCTGGATTGTCAGAGAATCCGAAGAAACCACAAAAAAGGTATCAACCTTGTGGTTCCGGATGGAGAAAACCTGAGCAAGCGTCACCTTCTCAAGAAACCCCTCGTTGTAGAAATACGCCAACAGCACGGAGTACGTGTTCTCGCTCCGCAGATACTCCGCTTCAGCCTTACCAGAATCTTCCCCGCGAACCTTCTTATATTCGCCCCGGACATAGGAATACTTGTTCCGCTCTTTATTGCTGCCTCCCTCTCCGGATGCGGTCCTGTTGTAGATGGTTTTGCCCGGCGGTACCAGAAGCGTCGCAATACCGTCTACCAGGGTTGTCTTGCCGGAACCTATGTCGCCAGTAACAAGGGAGCTGTGACCTTCAGGACCAATATTCCATATTTTCTGGTCGAAAGTGCCCCAGTTCAGTACCTCAAACCGATGGAGACGAAAACCGGCCGTGGTGTTGTCACTGGAAAAATCAAGCTGCATTTCTTCCATAGGTTACGTACTCCTCAAGTTTTTGATTGAACTCGACAAGCCAGTCGGCATCAACGAAGCTTTTGATGATGCGCATGACTTCAAAGCGGTCTTCCTCACCTTTCAACTCACGCAGCAGTCCGTAATCGCATAGCTTGTTGATGTCTGCCTGGATCTGCTTGACGGTTTTGGCCTCATTGGAGAATCCAGAGGAATAGACCAGCATCATCTCCATTATCTCTTCTCGCGAAAGCACCAACCGGAATTCGCTGCCGGAAGCGTCCTGTTCGACAAGTTTCTTCCGGAGAAGAACGCACATCAAGCTCAAATGGTAGGATAACTGTTGTTTTCGAATGAGAGTAGGCGTGTCTGAGTTCTCTTCATCCCGCACGTCCTGTTTGAGATATGCGTATCCTTCAGCTTCATCGACATAAACCCGCAGACCGACGATCTGGAAGTAATTTTCGAGGGAAACGATGTTTTTAAGCATGTCGGCCCATATTTTTGGATTCCCATCCCTGTAGAGAATGCCTTTGAACAGGCAAATCGTTGCAATCCTAATCTCAAGTGAGTCTTGGTAAGAAAGTGACATTGCTCCTCCTATCGCACAAAGATGACTCGGCACATTTTAACGATGCACTCAGACCCATCTGCCCGTTTGATCAAAATATAATCGGTCGCGTCCTTATCGATCACGTGCCTACCGTTGGTATGGGCAATATCCAAATACACGACTAACTCAGCGGCTCCATATTCGAGGGGGTATTCAACAATCAGGTGGGCGAGACTCACCTGCGGATGCTTTAGAAGGGAAGAGTGGATGTTGTTCTTCAGTTTGTCGCGGTCTATGAACTGCTGCATGAACAGCATATCGGTGTCTGTTTCTGAGTCCAGACCGGTGATAATGTCCTCGCTTGAAATAACCGGAACGGTCGGCACTACGAACAGCCGGTTGGCCATTATCAGGCTGATATCCACTCCGATTTCCTGAATTTCCATGAAGCTCTGTTTCCGTGAAATATCGGCATCCCGCAGTTCAATAGCCTTCTGTTCTATCGGACGAATTATCTCGATAATCCGGCGGTTCTCAAGATACATCTTGCTCTCAAGATACCTCCGCAACTGCTCTGCTATTTTGCGAGACCCTTTATAAACCCTGCCGCCAGCATCTATAAGCATCTGGCGTGTCCGCAGAAGGTATGGTTTCGGTTCGAGCTCCTTTATTTCATCCAAACCGAAAACCTGACGGAGCATTTCATCCAGTCTATCCTGTCTTTCAGGAGACAGCATCAGTTCCCAGAAGGCGGCAAAGGACTTCCATTGATCTTTGTCCCTGATAAGATCCTGACTGTTGAATATGCTGTCGAGGAGCTTACCCTTGGCCAGGTCACTGGTAGCAATTTTTTGCTTCGTCTCAGTGTTCAGGTCGCGGAAGTTTTTTTCAATCTGTCGAAAATCGCCGATAAGTTGTCGTACAGCGTCCTCAATCTGGAAGAACTGCTCTTTGATCCTTGTAGAGTCATAAGGCCGCCGCTCCCCCCGTTTTATCAGGTCTATCTGCGATTGTAGCTCGGCTTTCTGTTTTTCCAGTTCAGCGACCTGATCTTCAGGATCTTCCAGGGTTTGCGTTACCATGTTTTGCAGCAGACTGAAGATAGTGAGTATTCTTGATTCGGTTCCTACAAACTGGCGATGAGTAAGGCTTTGAATCCACTCTATGACCTTGGTGACGGCCGGTGTCGGTTCAAAAAGCGGTTCGTCACCTCCTGAATAGAACTTCCGGAGGTAACCCGCGTTTGCCCAATCTTCGAGATACTTTTTGGGTGTTTGCGGATAGGTATTCTCGCCGTAGCTCGAATTGATGGTGAAGAGAAAATCACTTAATTTTGAGGCAATATCCGTCTGGCTGATGGAGTCACGGTCACCTTGAATGAATATCTGATGCACAAAAGAGAGAATCAATGGCGCACTGGGCGCAGAGAGAAGTTTCACGGAAGGGTTAGAGGACTTCAAGTGATCGAGGTAAGCATAATCAAAATCGTTTTTGTTATTTAGCAATTGGCACCTTCATAGAGGAAAAACAAGCATAGCTATACCAGTGTCTGCACCCACTCTTTTGGGCTGAATCTGAAATATATACTCTCATCTCCCAAGAGTGCTGGAAATCTATCAAGCGTGATGTTGCCGCCATTACTGCTATTGCTTGTGGGATAAGGCAGTTTTCCATCGTTATTCCCATTTATGATCGTGTGGTGTGATTTAGGTGCCCTCACACTACAACAACTATATGTCAGAATATGTCATTCGTTAAATTTTATATATAACTCTCGCGCCGCAAGGTCTTCAACTGATCCGGAGTCATGAGCGGCTTGAGCCCGAACTCCAGGGGTACTTGGGCAATTATCTTTATACAGCGGCAGCTTCTTTCTTTGATCTCACGAATTTATCTCGTGACCGTACATCATCACCAGCCGGGCCCGGTTCTCAAGACAGAGCGGGCATAACTCGCCGGCATCCTGCCACACCTCGCCGGCCAGCCATTCACCTGCCTCGGCGTACGGGGAACGGACACCCTTCTCATCATATTCCTTACCGCAAAGAGTGCAACTCTTCATGACTGTCCAGCCCCTCCATCAAACGCCCGGGAGTGTTCGCTGCGCAGCATTCCCTGATCCGCTGTGCCGATGATGCTCCACGGCAGGAGTTCATCTCCGGCAATTGTGCGCTCCACATACCACCCCGTATCAATACCGCAGGATCTGGCGGCCTTTTTGAGGTTCGACCCTTCCGCCAACTCGATCAGCAGCGCCGACAAGCGGCGATCACCGCGCGACAACAGCGCCTGCAGATAAGACTCACGCAGGCTTTCAACCTTCAGCTTGACGTTGGACAACCGCCGCAATCGGCTTTCAAGCAGCTTGACCTTCCCCTCCAGCGAGGGGAGCGGTTCCATGCCGCACCACTGAAAGGGGGTGAACGGCTTGGGAATGAAGGGGTTGACCGACACGGTGATTTCACCCAGCCGCTTGTTCGCTCGTCCCCGCTCGATGACCCGCTCCCGGATCGTTTCGACCAGGCGGACCATTTCGTCAAGGTCGGCATCCGTTTCGCCCGGCAGACCGATGATGAAGTAGAGTTTCAGATTGAGAATATCATGTGCGACCAGCATTTCGCACGCGTCCAGGATCTGGGCTTCGGTCAGGTTCTTGCGGATCAGGTCGCGCATCCGCTGCGATCCTCCCTCCGGGGCCAGTGAAATCGTTTTGTGGCCGCTGGCGATCAGGGCCTCCAGCATGTCGGAATCGATTCGATCAATCCGCAGGGATGAAACCGACACTCTGGCCCCCTTGTCCACAATATAGCGGCAGAGCCGGCCAATCCCTGCATAATCGGACACAGCCGCACCCACCAGCCCGACCTTGCGGCGATGGGTAAGCCCCTCGTCGATCAGGGCAACAACGTGGTCGAACGGCTGCTGGCGGAACGCGCCATAGATAAACCCGGAACTGCAGAAGCGGCAGCCGCGCGGACAGCCCCGGCTGACTTCCACCAGGAACATGTCTCCGAACTCCGTATTTTCCGTCAGGATCTGGGAAGATGATGGTTCATGTTGCTCCAGACAGACCGGGGCGCGCATGACCGGCAACGGTGCACCGACTCCCGCAGCGTACTCGACCAGTGTTCCCCCATGATAGCGGGGGTGATACAGAGAGGGGACATATACACCGGGAAGCGCCGACAGGGCCTGCATCAGACCGCTTCTGCCGTTGTCAACGGGAGAGAGGAGCGTGGCGACCATGGCGGGAATGACATCCTCACCTTCACCGATGCAGATGGCATCGATAAAATCGGCGACCGGTTCCGGGTTGATAAAGAAGGCTGCTCCTCCGGCGATGATCAGCGGGTCGGACTGGCTGCGCGTGCTCGAGTAAAACGGAATCCGCGCCAACTTGAGGATCAGTGGGATATTCAGGTAGTCCGGCTCAAACGAGGTGGAAAAGGCGATCACGTCAAAATCAGCCAGGGGGGTCGAGGACTCAAGCGAAAGGAGCGGCGTTCCGCTGCGGCGGTATTCTTCCAGCTCCTCACGGTCCGGGAGAAAACCCCGTTCGCAGCGTATGCCGTTTGAGCCGGCCAGAAGAGCGTATGCCGTCTGAAAACCAAGACTGCTCATGCCGGTCTGGTAGCGGCTTGGGGAGACAAGACAGACCGACAGCTGCCCTACCCGGCCGTGCGGATGAAGATGCGTTTCCGCCTGGAGCAGGGCTCTGTGACGGTTCCGTATAGCAACGCTCATTGCACTCTTACCGTTTGATCAGTCGTTGTATCCGGCAGAGACCCGCCACGGTCATAATAATTCATTGCACTCTCCTCCTTTGTATCTGACCGTGAATATATCATGATTACGGCAGGATCCCGGCATTCAAAAAAAAACGCCGCGGAAGCGGCGTTTTTTGCGGGAAGATACGGGAGAGTACCAATGTTCTCACCCTTTTGAGAGCGAAACGTACTGCGGAAAAGAGGCGGAGCCGGTCAGAGTAGTAACGGCCGTGTCTCTGAAGTGGGCCGGCACAAACAGCGATCCGATCTGCTGATCATCTGAAACTCGTACCTTCAGGGCAACACTGGCGAGATCAGAGGTTATCTTCAGCATTTCTCCGGATCCGATACCGAGGGAGGAAGCATCCTGGCTGTTGAGAAATGCATATGCTTCGCCCGCTACAAGCATATTGTTCTCGGATCTGGTTGTCATCGAGCCGTTATGGTGCAGCACCGAACCGATCGTCAACGCAAACGGGCGGGTTGTCGTGGCCGGCGCCAGCGGTGCCAGCGGAAGGCAGACGGTTGTTGCCGTACGGTTCTTGACACGACCCATGCGGCAGCCGTCGTGATCGCAGACCTCGCTGTACAGGCCGGTCAGAGTGGTGATCTCGTGGTGCAGGGCGTCAAGCGTCTGCGCGGAACCGGATGTTCCCGGCGAAACCAGACTGAACAACGCCGCCAGGATATCGGCATCACTGCGGGCGTCGCCGGCCGGCTTAACGGCGGCGTTGAAGCATTGTACCCGGTTGTCGACCGAAGTGAACGAACCGGCTTTTTCGGCGCCGGTTGCGGCCGGGAGTACAACGTGCGCCAGTTTTGCGGTATCGGTCAGGAAAAGGTCTTGAACGACCAGCAGTTCCAATTTCTGCAGCGCCTTCATGACCCGGCTGCGATCCGGCATGAAATGAAGCGGATCACTCCCCATGACGTACAGCGCCTTGATCTGGCCGGCTTCGATCGCATCCAGTATCTGGAACAGGTCTTTGCCGGGAACCGCAGGTACCGCGGCGTTCCAGGCGGCACTGAATGCGGCAGCGGCATGGCCGTAGGTATGGTAACCGGGAAGGTACTCAGGGCAGACCCCCATGTCGAGCATCCCCTGGGTGTTGTTTTTCTCGTCAAGCGGATAGATCCCGGCTCCTGTCTCCGCGACGGCGCCGGTCAGCAGCGCCAGATCAACAGATCCTGCGACGGCGTTCCTGCTGTCGGCCGAACGGATGATATCGGCCCCGTAGATAACTGCGGTGCGGCCGCCTGTGCAGATAAGAGCGGCAGCTTCACGAAACCGCGCCTCGGAGATGCCGGATACCTCAAAGATGCGCTCGAACGAAAGGGCGTCAAGCGATGACTTCAACCCCTCCGGTTCCGTCAGGTTCCCTGCAGCAAGCCCTTCGGCCAGCACTGCCTTGTTAAGGCCGGCAACCAGCCAGGCTTCGCTGCCGGGATGGCACTGCAGAAAGGCGTTGGCGTACTTGTTCATGGAACTGGCGCGGCTGCCGGCAAGCACGAGTTTTGCGTCGTTTTTTGTGGCGGCCTGAATAACGCGATAGGCAAACCCGGCCGACTCGGCCTTGAGATCGGCTCCGATGACTACGATTGCCGTGGCCTTCTCGATGGCATCCATCCCGTTGGTACCGCCGCTGTAACCGAGCATTTTCCATTGCACCTCCTGGGCGGGGAGGTAGCCGAGACGGGCCTCGGAGTCGATATTGTTGCTTCCGAGCGCCCCGCGCAGGAACTTCTGGAAGAGGTAGCTTTCTTCGGTGGTTACCCGCGGAGAACCGATGCCGGCAACGGCATTCCCGCCCGAAACGGCAACAGCATTCTTGAACCCAGTGGCGACGGCTCCCAGTGCAACGTCCCAGGAAACTTTTTTCAGTTGTCCGGAGCTGTCCTTCATCAGGGGTGATGCCAGGCGATCCGGAGCATTGAAAGCGGCGAACCCGAAACGGCCGTTGATGCAGAGGTTGCCCTTGTTGTAGCCGTCATCCGAGCTGGTAACCCGCTCGATCCGGCCGTTCCTGGCATGGTACTCGACCTCGCAGCCGGACGAACAGAAGGTACAGACGCCGGGGGTGACGTCAAACGCCCAGGGGCGTCCCCTGAATTTGAATGGCTTGCTGATCAGCGTTCCGGTCGGGCAGGCACCGATGCAGTTGCCGCAGAAATCACAGTCCAGCGGCTCACGGGTCAGTGTGTCGATAATCGTATTGTCGCCACGGTCAACGACTTCGATCGCCTCACGGCCGACAACCTCACGGCAGACTTTGACGCACTTTTCGCAGAGGATGCAGCGGTTCGGGTCACTCTCCAGCAGCCTCCAGTCATAACGGATCGGCAGGCGCTCCAGAGCGGCTCCGTAGCTGTTTTTGTCAACCTTGAGGGAGTAGCAGGTGTCCTGCAGGTCGCACTCTCCCCCGGCGTCGCAGACCGGGCAGTCAAGCGGGTGATTGACAAGCATCAGCTCCAGCGTCTTCTTCCGGGCCGCTTCAAGTTCCGGCGACGTCGTGGTGACCGTAATGCCGTCCTTGACCGGAGTGTTGCAGGCGGTCATAAATCGTGCGACACCTTCAATCTTGACCACGCAAATCCGGCAGGCTCCGGTCGTTGAGACCTTCTTCAGCCAGCAGAGGGTCGGGATTTTAATCCCCAGCTCCGCAGCCGCCTCCAGGATGGTGGCGCCGACTGGCACCGTCACCTCTGTGCCGTCGATAGTGAGTGTTGCCGTCGTACTCTTGCCGCTGGACTCTGTGTGTGCCATGCCGTATATCTCCATCAATCGTTATTCGAATACTGTAATACCGCATCGTGATGCGGGAACACCGCTTCCTACAGGGCTACCATTGCCATCCTGTAGCAGCGGAGACACCGATCCGCCTCGACCTGCGCCGTGCTGTCGCTGAAGCCGAGTTCGACCTCACGGTAGTTTCCTTTCGCCGCGCGTTCCCTGCCATGCACCTCTTTCTGGTTGGCGCGGTCGCAGGAATCCAGCCAGGGGACCTGCTCCCCTTTGTCGTAGACTCCCAGATAGCTCAGCAGGTCATCGAAGATATCCTGGTCGGAAAGATAGGCCTTCCCCTCTTCCAGCCAACGCTGTATTACCAGGGCGGCACGGTGGGCGTTGCCGATGCAGGCGACCACGGTCAGCGGCCCGATCTCGGCATCGCCGCCGGCGAATACGCCGTCGCAGTCGGTGATCAGCGAGCGGGAGAGCATGTTGCCCATGCCGTCCTTCAGGTCCTTGCCGGCGGCATCCTTCAGCGGCAGGTACTTGGTGACGACCGTGTTCCACTTGGTGATGTCGATGCCCATGTCGGGCGGGATGAAGCTCAGGTCGGGATCCTGGCCGATGGCCGGGATGACCGTATCGCACTCGACGATGAACTCGCTGCCCGGCACCGGTTCAGGGCGACGGCGACCGGAGGCATCCGGCTCACCCATGGCCATGCGGACGCACTCGACGCCGGTGACCTGTTCGTTTGCATCAACGATGATCCTGGTCGGCAGCACCTGAAACTCGAAACGCACCCCTTCCTCGTCGGCACCGTCAACCTCCCACACGTCAGCCGGCATCTCCTTGCGGGAGCGGCGATACAGCAGGATCGATTCTTCGGCCCCCTCACGCAGGGCTACCCGGACACAGTCGATGGCGGTGTTGCCGCCGCCGACCACGCAGACTTTCTTGCCCATGCCGGTCGGATTGCCCAGGTAGGCCTCGCGCAGGAAGTCGATGCCCCCGGAGAGGAAGCCCTTGTACCCCTTGTCCTCACCCTCGACACCCATCGGCTTGGAGCGGTGGGCGCCGGGCGCCAGGAACACGGCGTCGTACTGCTGCTTCAGCTCCGGCAGGGTGATGTCCTTGCCGACCCGCGTATTGTATTTTATCTCTGCCCCGACCGACGCGATGATGTCCACATCGCGCTGCAGGATGGGGCGCGGCATACGGTAGGCCGGGATGCCGACGGCGATCATGCCGCCACCGTACCCTTCGGGAAGCGCCTCGAAGATCGTCGATTTATAGCCTTCCAGCCCCAGGTAGTAGGCACAGGCCAGTCCGGCAGGTCCGGCGCCGACGATGGCGACCTTCTTCGCCTTGGCCGGCTTGGGCTGCATGGGGGGGGTGAGGTTGTGCTGCCACTCGTAATCGGAGGCGGTGCGTTTCAGCACCATGATATTGATGGCATCGTCCACGTTCTTGCGGCGGCAGGCGGTCTCGCAGGGGTGCGGGCAGACCCGGCCGCAGACTGCCGGCATCGGCATATTTTCGCGGATGGTGGCCAGCGCCTCGGAATACTGATAGTTCTTGATCTCCTCGACATATTTGGGGATGTCGATATGGGCCGGACACTTGTCCATGCAAGGGGCGGTTATCTTGTGGATAAATTGCGACGGCTCGGTATTAGGCCCGCAGGCACTGTTGATATAGGCCAGGAAATCGGCACGGTAGTGCGTAACCGCATCGAATACCGGCACCGTGGCGCTCTGACAGAGCGTGCACTTGCAGTTTTTGAGCAGTTCGGCCAGGTCGCCGACCGTGTCCAGGTCCGCTTCGCTTGCCGTGCCTTCCAGCACATTCCGGAACAGGTCCATCAGCACCTTGGTTCCCTTCTTGCCGGGAGTGCATCTGCCGCAGCAGTACAGGGTCTGGACGCGCTTCATGTACTCGGCGGTCATGGCAGGAACATCCACATACTTGTCGAACAGGATCATGCCGTCCCAACCCATGAAGGCCTTCAGCGGCTTTTCTCCGTCAAACGCCACCGGCAGCTTGAAGCTGACCGCTGCCGGTTCACCCGATACGTTCCTGTTATCGACTACACTTCCGCCCCACGTTGAAAAAACGACCTGTGCCACAAAAACCTCCACCAACCAACCCTGACAATAGAGTTAAGTACTCGCAATTATTGAACAAAAACAGAAACGACAATTGTATACAGTATGCATGATTATCACAATAACACCTTATAAATCAAGGAAAAAACAGACCCGTTCGCGTCTGTTTATCCAACCGGTTTTACCTTTCTGCCCTGATGTGCTATACGCGTATACAGCGGGTAGTTTTCAATCACAATATCCGGGAGGAATTATATCGCATGCCAGACCAGACCAATCTTGATGAGGCATTCCGCAGACTCTTTGAAACCAACATGGGAATTAAACAGGGGGAACGGGTGCTGGTATTCAGCGACACCATCCGCCCCGACGAGACCCCTTCCGCAGCCGATCTTGACCGGCGGACGCGGCTGAATGCCACCGCCCGTGCGGCGGCCGGATTTTCCGCGAGAGTCTATGGCAGCGGCAGTTTCGTGGAATTTCCCGCCACACCCGCCTCGGGAGCCGAGCCGCCGGAGGAACTGTGGCTCGCGACCTTTGGCGACGGCATCATCGCGGCATTGAAATCAGAGGGATTGATGGCACACCTCCTCGCCAAGAGTGCGGGTGCGGACGAGATCTCCCGTGCCGGCGAAATTGTCCTGACGCACAGGGAGGATGTCGCCGGGATCATCATCGCCATGTCAAACAACTCCACCAGCCATACCCGCTATCGGGCACTGGCCTGTGTTGCCGGCTGCCGCTTTGCCAGCCTGCCGCATTTCGACCCGGAGATGTTCCATACCTCGATGACCGTTGACTGGCGCGCCCTGGCCGTCCGTACCGGCGTCCTCGTGGAAGCGGTCAACAAGGCGGAATGGATCCGGGTCACTACCCCGAACGGCACCGATATGAACATCTGCAAACAGGGACGTAACGCCGAAGGGGACGACGGCCTGCTGACAGCTCCGGGAAGCTTCGGCAACCTGCCGGCCGGCGAAGCATATCTGGCGCCGCTGGAGGGGAAGAGCCACGGGGTCATGGTGATCGAATGGGGGCCGACCCGCAAGCTCGACGAACCGCTCCGCCTGACCGTCAAGAACGGCGTGGTTGCCGGGATCGAGGGAAATGATCCCCACCGCGCCAGACTGGAGTCCAGATTTATTGAAAACGCCAACTGCCGCAACATTGCCGAACTCGGCATCGGCACCAACGACAAGGCGAGCCGCCCGGACAACGTGCTGGAAGCGGAGAAGATCCTCGGCACGATCCACATCGCCCTGGGGGACAACAGCGGCTTCGGAGGGACGGTAAGCGCCCCTTTCCACGAGGATTACGTGTTTTATCAGCCGACCCTGACCGCGATCATGGCGGATGGGAGCGAACGGGTTATTATCGCCGGTGGTGCATTGATGCTGTAAATCTTGGCACGCAAAATCGGACCGCTAATTACTTGACGATACGCAACAAGGGGCTACGGCATAACCGTAACCCCTGTTTTTTTTATGCACCGCAAAAGAATAAGAAGAGTAATTGTATGGCGGCTTCAAACTCTGTCGAGATATCAGCGCATTATCCACCATAGCAAGAACGCTGGCGCCTACATGAAAGTGACGCTTATGCCTGTACTACAGGCGTATGGAACAGCTGTCCTGCCGAGGACATGCCTAGTTTTTCTGGGCGCCTTCGGCAATCCACTGGGAAATGGCCTTGTAGTCGGAATCCTGCAACGTCCAGAAACTGCCGCCCCCGTGCACAGCACCTTCAAGTGTCTTGCTGAGAACAAGGCTCGCGTTTGGCGAAGAGACGTTCACAACATCACCGATTCCCACCTTTACCACCCCGCTTACCGTAGATCCTTCATAGGTCATCAGGTCAAGCCCGCTACTGAAATCCAGCAGGCTGCCGGATACGGCCTGAGTCGAAGAAAGGTATTCAGCCTTTGTAGACAGACTCGTATTAGTTCTCCCCGGAATGTGGCACGGTGCGCATTTGCTCCTCAGAATCGGAAAAATATGTTTTTGATAGCTGAGGCCGGCTGCGGGGTACGCAGCAAGCGTGCTTCTGTCATGGGCGGTAAGCCCCCCTCGTGCGCCTAGCCCGGCATGGTGCATGTTGCAACTCATGCGGGGTGCCGTAGTTCCGCCGCCCACACCGGCGATGGTCATCATCGGCCGGATAGCCGAACCTGACCGTACCCATGTCTTGTACTTCCATGTCTGGGAATCGAGCGGATCGGCAGGAGTCTTCAACTGGCCCGAAGAATACATGGTGTACAGAGGCGTGAACGGCGGGCCACCGTGATATGTGGTCACAGTATAAGGATTGCTTGCGATTGGGGCAGTAGTCCAGAAATTGCCTGCGCTGTTGCTGGTCAGGCTAATAATACCTCCATTGTAGTCCTCCATAATGATCTCACCACCCTGCATTGTCGCGGTAGCCGCCCGGTCTACATACATGGTGCCGGCCATGACAAAATCCGGTCCTCTTCCCCCGGGTTTGTGGCATATCCCGCAGTCCTCTCCCGCGTGGTGGGTGCCGGTACCTGCACCATTGCCATTACCGGCTGCGTAACCGGTGGGAGCTGGCTGCCATTGCCGCTCCCTGGATGTAAAGTTGCTTGAATCATACACGACAGCGCAGTACACAACCCCGGTGAAGGCCAAGATAATGGCAACACCGCCCAGTAGTGATTTCTTCATGTCAACGCCCTCCCTTTGCAATTACTTTGCAGCAATTTTCACCCGTTGTGGTTGTTCCCCCGGAGCTTGCCTGGAATACGGGCTGTCCACCGTCCAGACTTACCCCGTAGACCCCGCCTGTATTGGCGTTCTCAGTCGGAGCACCGATGAGCAGTTTTGGACCGTTTTTGCTGAACGCAGCCATGAATCTGCCAAAGTGCATATCCTTTGCATTCCCTTTGAACATCGATGCCGCTGTGATGGGGGTAGTCGGGCTTGTAATGTCCTTGCCCTTAAAGAGGTATACCCTGCCAGTAGCCTTGAAACTGTCATTATCGGCGTGTACGGCAGAAACGACGAAATCCTCCTTGCCATCGTTTTCCATGTCTCCCACAGGAATAATGGTGGTGCCGAACGCATCGAGCGTCGATTCACCGTTTATCTGGGTGAGGACGTCGCTGGTTGCCGCATTGAGATTGATCAACCGCGAACCGGTGCCCCCCTTGACAATATGGACAGTGCAGATTCCGGTTCCATATGAATAAATAGTGCTGATAGCGACATCCTTGTAACCGTCCCCGTCGATGTCTCCTACCACTGAAACCGTGCTGCCGAAACCTGCAGCACTGCTGGAAATGGTGACGTCCGGCGAATCGGTCGCAGGAGAGAAGCCGGACTTGCCGTAATAGACCAGAACCTTGCCGGCAGCAGTAAAGGCCAGGTCGTCAATGCCGTCGCCGTTGATATCGCCAGCAGCCACTTTCCAGCCAAGACCTTTGTGTATGGATGTAGCAGGCAGCTTGTTCAGCTGTTTTGCGGTAAAATCATACACGTACACTGCGCCACCCTGATACAGATCGGGTCTTCCGTTTGGGGTGTTGAATGGCGCCCCGACGATAATTTCTTTTATTCCGTCGTTGTTAAGGTCTCCTGCTGCGAGATCGTATCCGAACTTGTCAAGTGCCGTTTCACCGGAAATAGTCGCAAACAGTTGTCCGTTGCTGGCGCCTTTGAAGACTCTGATGTTTCCGCTCAAAGAAACAGCGTCACTACTGCCGTTAAGTGCGCTTACGGCATAATCGGCTTTGCCGTCTCCATTGACATCTCCCAGGGTGACAAAATCATAGCCGAAATTTGTTCCGCCGTTAAGGAGTTGGACGGGGCCCGTCGAAAACCCGTTTGCCGCCCCCTTGTACACCAGGGCTACACCCAGACCGGACGGGGAGTTGGCATACGGCGCAGTGACTACCATGTCGTCTATACCATCGCCATCAATATCGACGAATCCGCCGGCGTGCCCCTGTAGACTCCCTTTGGTGGCTGCTGCGGATAACACTTTGTCTGAGACTATTGAACCGGTATCACCCGTCCCAGAACTGCAACCATTTATTGCCCAGGCGATGATAAGGCTGAGCAAGATACATGCTGTATTTGAAATCTGCATACAATACTCCCTTATAAATATGATTTATTTAGCCAGTTGCGGCCTTTTCTATTGCAGGAAAATAGTTTTTTGTCTTCCGTCAAGCTGGATGGTAACGGACCCGTTATTTTCTCTGACAACGGTTCCCCGCTTAAGTGGCATATTACAGGCGCAGTTACCGCCAGGGAAACTGGCGATTATGCCGCAGTCGCAGACGGGTGGGCACCCGCACACGTATACCGTTTCCCCGATTTTATACGACTTCATCGGTGGTGAAACATCCGTGGACGAGGTCCGCTCGCATCCCAATGTCAAGAGCAGAGAAATGGTGATGACCAGGCGATTATTCATACCGGCGCCTCTTCAGAGAATCACAGAAGGTACTTTAGTCAGTTACAACCGGGTAGAAAAAATCAGACGGGAGGGGCGCGACTGTGGCAGGAAACAACAATCGTGGAGGAGACCGGCCCCGGAGGGATGCCGGGCTGCAGGTAGGTAACGGTGAGAACTAATGGAGCTTCTTGAAATATGTCATGAAGGTCAGCCACAGATATATCTGGGCAGTGTTTTTTTGAAATCGATTTAGATTGTGCATGAGAGGCGCAAAAGCAGTGATGCCCCGATTCGAATGACGAGATGACAAGAAGGACGAACAGTATATACGATATGAGTTTTCGCATTGCAGCACCGAAGCCTGTAAGTTTCAGTTTTATGCCTGATATTCAGGGGGCAGTTCATAGCTACATGGATGTTTTGCCCGGTCAAATTGAATAATACCCTAGAATCTCAAAACGTCAAACGGCCCCACAAGTAACCAGCGCCAACCTGAGCCAATTGAACGCTCCGGTATCTTTCTGCATTGTACAGGGAAGAGATCACCGCATTCCCCCCTTACCAAAAAATGTGGTACAAAGTAGATCTATAAAAGATTACAATCGAATGCGATTATTTCGGCAACTATGACCCGGCAATGCCCATGACCGTTATGGGACATCACAAAAGCCGTACTGGAGCCTGCATGAGCATAACTTCAAAAAAGGAACGCCGCCGGGGCGTGCTGGAAATAGTTTCCATTTACGCCATTTCCGGCACCCTCTGGATTTACTGCTCCGACACCGTCCTCGGATGGCTCGTGCAGGACCCTTCCATATTAACCCGCATGGCGATATTCAAGGGAATCGTGTTCATTGGCCTGACCTCATGGCTGCTGTTTGTTCTGATAAACCGCTTTCTCAAACAGCGTGAGCTTGCAGAAACCGCGCTGCAGCAAAACCACATGATGCTACACAACCTCTCCAAGCAGGTGCCGGGCATTCTCTTCAAAGCAACCCTGCATACGGATGGGCACTTTGAAATCCCCTACGCCAGCAGCAACTCATACGACATCTATGAATTGTCACCCGAAGATATTCAGCGTGATGCCACAACCGCCTTTCAACGATTCCATCCCGACGACCATAACCACATCTTTGCCACCATCAATGAATCCGCACTGACGCTCAACCAGTGGAAATGCAAATATCGCGTGGTTCTGCCACGGCAGGGGCTGAAATGGCTGTACGGCGTAGCCCAGCCGCAGAAACGGGAAGATGGAACCATCGTCTGGTACGGGATCATCATGGACATCACCGAGCGTAAACGCATCGATGACATGCTGAGACTCAAGGATTTCACTCTGGGAAACATTGCCGATGCAATCTTCTGGATCACCCCGGATGCACGGTTCTGGGATGTGAACGGGGCCGCGGAAAAGATGCTCGGCTACTCCCATGAACAATTTCTTACCATGTCTGTCTCTGATATCGATCCGGAATTTCCCGCCGAGAAATGGCCGGCACACTGGGAAGAGTTGAAGCGGGCCGGGAGCCTCCAGTTTGAATCCACCCACAGAACACTGGACTGCCGTGATATTCCGGTCGAAATAACGGCCAACTATTTCAGATATGACGACCGGGAATACAATTGCGCCATCGTGCGCGACATCACCGAGCGGCGCGCCATGCAGGAGGAGCGCATCAAGAGCCAGAAGCTGGAATCCTTAGGTGTCCTGGCGGGCGGCATCGCCCATGATTTCAACAACATCCTGACCGGAATCATGGGAAACATCTCTTTCGCACGGAAGCTCATCGATGAATCTCACAGATCATCGAAGATTCTGGAGCAGGCCGAAACGGCTTCCCGGCGGGCCGCCGACCTTGCCCATCAGCTGCTTACCTTTGCTAAAGGGAGCCAGCCCATTAAAAAAACCGTTTCCGCCCGGCAGATCATCGAAGCAGCCGCTTCGCTGGTCCTGCACGGCTCCAACGTGCTGAGCAGCATCTCCATCCCGGACAACCTCTCTGACATCGATGCCGATGAAGGGCAGCTCAGCCAGGCATTCAACAACATCATCATCAACGCCGCACAGTCCATGCCGGATGGCGGTACCATCGCCATCACCGCAGAGAACGTCACCCTGGATACCGCACAAATACCGGCTCTGATGGAGGGGAACTATGTCAGGATAACCATTGCCGACACGGGATGCGGCATAGCGGCCAAAGACCTGAAAAAGATCTTCGACCCCTATTTCACCACCAAGCCGTCCGGCAACGGACTCGGGCTGGCTTCAGTCTACTCGATAGTCAGCAAGCATGGCGGGCATGTCAGTGTCCGCTCCACCGTCGGCAGAGGTACGACCTTTGACATCCTGCTGCCCGCAAGCTCCCGGAACATTGCTGCGGCTGAATCGGAGATGACTGCAATGGAGGCGGGTGATCACCGGTCTCTGCTGGTCATGGACGATGAAGAGATCCTGAGGGACCTGGCAGCCGACATGCTGGGCGAACTGGGGTACCGCGTACAGACTTGCAGCAACGGTGACGAAGCCATCGCGCTCTACGCGGCAGCCAGGGCTGCAGGGACCCCGTTCTCCGCCGTGATCATGGACCTGACTGTTCCCGGCGGCATGGGGGGCAAGGAGGCCGCGCAGCAGATCCTGAAGATTGACCCTCAGGCCCGCCTGGTCGTTTCGAGCGGCTACTCGAATGATCCGGTCATGGCGGACTCTCCCCGCTTCGGCTTCTGCGCGACGATAGTTAAACCGTACAGCATGGCTGACGTTGCGGGGGTTCTGGGGAGACTGCTGGCAGCGGAGAGTACCCGGGCTGAATGAGAATGTTCCGGGCTGGCACGGACTCAGCGGGCGGAGAAAGACGTTACAAATGGCAAAAAGAGCCGCGCTTTACCCGAGTCAGGGTAGCGCGGCTCTTTCTTTTGCACAGGTATGCCACAAAGCGGATTCTGTTACTGGGGTGCCGTTATCTTGCCTTGCTACACCACCCTGGGCGCCTCAAGCCATTTCTTCATAAGGACCCCCGACTGATGCGGCACCAACCCGTACGGAGGTTCATTTCCACCTGTCCGAGCCGTAGGGCAAGGGGCCGTCATGACAGGCTATCCAGGCGGCGATATCGGCCAACGGCTTTTCTCCCTGCAGGTCCCTCAGCAACATATGATAACCGCGCTCGTAGAAGGCTATTCGGGATGTCCCGGATATTTTCCCGAGCAACAGGAACATCGGTTCCTTGGGGATAATCTGGTCATTGCCGCCGTACTGGACCAGAGTCGGTATCTGCAGTTTCTCAGCCCGCGACAGTGCCTCATCCATCAGATTGGTGAGGCCGTACAGGGCATCAATGCGAGTTTTCTTGATGAAAAGCGGGTCGCGCCCCAGGGCCCGCAGCATCTCACTGTTGTCCGAGGCCGAGCGCTTCAGCCCTTTCCCTGTCAGCCGCACCCAGGGGAGAGTATGCGAGGCGGCGTCAAGCAGCCATCGTTGATACCAGGGCATGGTTTCCCGTGCCCATACCGCCGGTGCGACGAGGATGACTCCGTCGGCCTGCGGCGGATTGTTTCCGGTCATGGCGACGATGGCCACCGCCCCCCCCATGCTTTCCCCCAATACATAGAGCGGCACACCAGGGTGCCGGATGCGGACTTCGGTGACAAAAGAGGAGAGGTCGTTAGTGTATGCCTCGATGCCCGACCAGAACCCATGCCCGGGTGAGGCGCCGAAACCGCGCTGGTCATAGGCGTAGCAGGCGATACCGCGGCGACTCAGATAGTTTCCGGGCAAAGCGAAAAAATTGCTGTAATCGTTGAAACCGTGAAGTGCAACAATGACCGCCGAGGCCCGGCTATCCACGGGAAGCCAAGTTCTCAGCGGCAGCATCGCCCCGTCAGCGGCGACAAAATGTCCGCTTTCGACTTTCGGTTTCACGACCAGTTTGCCGGGGAGATGCACCTGTGGTGAGCAACCGGATACAACGAACAGTGCGACAGCGATGGCGACGATTATGGATAATTGTCTAAAAATTGGCATGGTCGGTTCCTGGGTACTAAAACAGAATATACATGAACGGGCAGTACTTGTATTTTGTTTTTGCCAGCAATCAGGTGTAAAATGTCTCTGCGTGAACAGACCTCATCACGAAAGGAAAAAATAAATGAAAGCGATACGTGTCCACTTCTTCGGCCCTCCCGAAGTTATGAAGCTGGAAGATGTTGCCGACCCCGTGCCGGGTCCGGGCCAGGTTGTCGTAGCTGTACAGGCGGTCGGTGTCAATCCGGTTGATGTCTATATCCGCTCCGGACTGTACCGGCCGGATCTAAAACTTCCCTATACGCCCGGCCTCGACGCTGCCGGGATTATCACCGGCATTGGAGACGGAGTCAATCACCGGTCCGTCGGTCAGCGGGTCTATGTTGCCTGGTCACTCTCCGGCACTTACGCCGGTCAGGTGCTCTGCAAGGAATTCCAGACACACCCGCTGCCGGATGCGGTAACGTTCGGCCAGGGTGCTGCGATCGGCGTGCCTTACGGTGCCGCCTACCGGGCGCTGTTCCAGCGGGCCGGGGCGCAGGCCGGCGAGTCGGTCCTCGTGCATGGTGCGAGCGGCGGCGTGGGGGTCGCAGCGATCCAGCTCGCCCGCAGGGCCGGCATGACGGTTATCGGCACAGCCGGAACGGAAGCGGGGCGCGAGCTCGCCGCGGCCCAGGGGGCGCACCATGTGCTGAACCATCGGGAACAAGGCTATCTGGAAAAGGTTCGGGAATTGACCTGCGGCAGGGGGGTTGACGTAATCCTGGAGATGCTGGCCAATGTCAACCTCGACCTCGATCTGCCGGTCCTGGCGACCAGCGGAAGGATTGTGATCATCGGCAGCCGTGGACGGGTGGAGATCGATCCGCGCAGCATCATGTCGCGGGAAGCGACCATACTCGGCATGACACTATACAACGCCTCTGACAAGGAACTGGCAAGCATGCATACGGCGTTCGCAGCCGGCCTTGAAGATGGAACGCTGCGCCCGGTCGTGAGCCGGGAGATCCCCCTGGCTGATGCGGCAGCCGCACACCATGACGTCATGGAAAAGAGCACACTGGGCAAGATAGTTCTGCTTCCCTGACATTACATCAAAAAAGGAGACGACTTGTCCAGAACAACGACCGGAACATGTTTCGCTGCGGCTGTCGCCATCTGCCTTATGTGCGGCTGCTCAAAAGAATCTCCACGTAATTCGGAAGCGCCCCGCACTGCTCCAGAGCGGCAGGCGGCAACCAACCCGCAGGGGCAGGTGCCATCGGGAGAGGCGCTGTTCAGGCAGTTCTGCCGTAACTGCCATCCCGACGGCGGCAACGTGTCAGATCCGAAACGAACCCTTCACGGTTCTGTCTTGCGGAAGCACCATATCACCACACCGGAGGATATTGTCAGAATCATGCGCAATCCACGATCCCGGATGATCAGGTTCGACGCGGAGACCATCTCGGACAAGGATGCCCGCACGATTGCCGAATACGTCCTGGCCACCTTCAAGTAAGCTCATGCCTTTCCTTTCACACCTTGCAGATCAGCCAGCCACGCTACATTTGCGGGCACGGCACCGACATTCCTGCTGTTTTGCAGGGTACCGCTCTGCTGGCGCTATTTTTTATCCTTGAGCAAGTCCCGGATTTCCGCAAGCAGCAACTCTGTATTTGGCGGCGCAGCTACTGCAGCTGCCTCCTTTTTCTTGAGAGAGTTCATACCCTTCACTGCCATAAACATGGCGAGAGCAATAATTGTGAAATCTATAATAGTTTGCAAAAACTTCCCGTAGCTGATTACAACAGCCGGCTTTTTATCAACTGCTTCCTGGACTACAATCGATAAATTGGAAAAATCTACGCCACCCAATACGACGCCTATTGGCGGCATAATCACGTCGCCGACAAGGGACGAGATAATTTTACCAAATGCTGCTCCGATTATTATACCTACCGCCATGTCAACGACATTCCCCTTCACTGCAAACTCCTTAAACTCTTTAAACATGCTCATGAAGACGTCCTCCTCAGTAAGATTCGCATCAGGACTACTATTCCGGAGTAGTATAACAGAATACAACCTTTTCGCTGATACCGGAAAAAGTACTCAGTAAATATTTTTATGTCGTTAGTTATTTTAGTTCCTGAGAAGAACCAATCTCCCCGACACTGTCAATGTAACAAGATATCGCGGTTTGCTTATTATTGTTCGTCCCATATAATGAGCATGCTGGAGAACGGCCGGGGTTTATAACCGGAAAACGGGATCAAGAAGGGTGGAACATTGAAAATACTGCTCCTGGCCATGCCTGATGCGGCCAACAACTTTCACCGGATAATCAAGGTGCCCAACCTGGGCCTCTGCTCCATTGCCGCCCATCTCACAGCCCATGAGGTCAGGATTGCCGATCTGGTGCTGGTTCATACGAATATCCGCTCCAGGCTGAAGGAACTGTTGGCAGAATTCCGCCCCGGGCTGATCGGCGTCAGCAGCATGAGCTTTCAGTACAACAGCGCCCTGGAAGTCATGTCGATCTGCCGGGAGGCCGCGCCGGAGGCTAACATCGTACTGGGTGGATACCACGCGAGCCTGGCATATGAGGAACTGACTTGCGCAAATGTCGCGCCGTTCGATTTTCTGGTGCGGGGCGAAGGGGAGCGGGCGCTGCCCGCCCTGGCAAAAGCCCTGGAAGGGTCGCGGGATTTTTCCGCAGTGCCGGGGCTTTCCTGGCTCCGGGATGGAGCCTTCATCCACAACCCGCCCGGCAGCCTTCTGGATGTTCAGCTGCTGCCGCTGCCGAACAGGGATGCCCGTATACTGGACAACTTTACCTATTTTGGCAGGAAGATGGACTGTGTCGAAACGTCGCGCGGCTGCACCATGCCCTGCACCTTCTGCTCCATCAGCGGGATGTACGGCTCAAACTTTCGCTGTTATGCCATCGTCCGGGTGATCGCCGACCTGAAGGAGCTGAAGAGACGCGGGACGAAAACGGTGCTGCTGGTTGACGACAATATCACGCTGGACGCCCCCCGTTTCAGGGGTCTCGCGGAAGCCATCGTCGAACATGGCCTGAACAGCATGGAATACCTGGTCCAGGCGTCGGTTGCCGGTATCGTCAGCGATCCCGGACTGATCCCGTCGCTGGCACGGGCCAACTTCAGCATGGTGTTCCTCGGGATAGAAGCGGTGCAGATGAAGAACCTCCGGCTGTTCCAGAAAGGGGACATCCGGGAGAAGACGGAGGAGGCGGTAAGCCGGCTGCGCAGTCATGACATCGGCGTGATGGGTGGATTCATCATCGGCAATCCGGATGACAGCCGCGAGGATATCCGGGAGGTGTTCCGGGCCGCCAGAAGGCTCCGGATCGACCTTCCCTATGTCCAGTGCGTCACCCCCTATCCGGGAACCCGGATTCGCGAGGAGCTGCTCGAAGCCGGCCTGATCACCAACCCCGACGACCTGAGCAGATACACCGGTTTCATCTGCAACGTCAGAACCCGCACCCTGAACAACCGGCAGCTCAATCGCCTGATGAACTGGGAAAACTTCAAGCTTTTTTTCAGCCCGGCACTGTTCAGGGGGAATTATTTTATCAGGAAACGGGAGAAGGGCGTTCTGAAGGTTCTGCTGAACAACTTCGATTTTTTCAGGGGATGGTTTCTCGGCGACCAGTTCCGCTCACGGCACAGATTTTAGATACATTACATGTTTGCCTCAAGCAGGTCTGGTTCAAGCAAGCCCCGTTGCGGGTAAAAGATATAAAGTCGGGATGGAGTCGAGAAGGGCCGATGGGGACGTTGTACCGGCAGAGGTAGTCGTCATCCAGCTTTGCCTAAAGCAGACGAGAAAAGTGGCGCTTGCCGGGAGTGTCGAATTTGGAGGAGGCTATGCCGGGGATCAGGGTGGAAATAGGTTTGCCTTTGATTTTATGTTGATTGGAGACGTGCCACTTAAGGGAGCGGATGAAGGATTCAAAAGGGGACATCAAAAGGGCATCAAAAGGGGACAGATTTATTTTTATTATCAAAAGGTATCAAAAGGGGACAGATTTATTTTTACGGTTTCCTTGGTCTACCTTATCAAAAGGGGACAGATTTATTTTTACGGTTTCCTTGGTCTACCTTGCCCGCGAAACTCTACCCTTTTTCCCATCTTTTCCTCTATTTCATCAATAAACTTGCTTGCGCCTGTTAATTGGCCACGCTGGATTGCTCGGCGTATTTGGTCCGTTTCTTCCTCGGATATCGTACCAAGCATATAATCCCGGTAATTGTCCTGTCGTTTCTTTTCTGTCGATGACATGCCCATATACAATGGATCAAAATCCACAACACCCTGTTGCGCAAGACCCACTTTAGCGCCATAACTCGACCAACGGTAGGCTTCCGGTACGGCAACTATTTCGGCGCGCACTGGATTGAGCTCCACATAGCGGCAGCAAGCCAACAGGTAATCATTCGTGCTGATCGGACTGGATTTATAGCGACCCTCCCAAAGTGTGCCGCTCCGCTTTTCCTGTTTATTTACATACCTCGTCTGACGCCCGGCAACTCTTTTCATCAGCAACGCCAGATTTTGCTCCTCTGCGCCGGGGTCGATGATCAGGTGAACGTGGTTAGTCATCAGGCAATATCCATATAATTTACAGTTCAGCTTTTCTTTCCATTCCTGAAGATTATCAAGGTAGAACAAGTAGTCGTCGTCGGAGACGAAAACCACTTGGCGGTTGTGGCCTCGCTGGATAATGTGATGAGGGTAGTCAGTTATGATGATTCGTGCTGTTCTTGGCATATGGTGCTATTACCATAACCTCTGGAGTCGATCAATAAATAAATCTGTCCCCTTTATCTCCTACATACCTTTGTTCCGAGGAAATCAGCCAACCCCAACTCGCATGTAGCATGGGGTCAAGTCTTGAAAAATCACTTTTTTTGGCATTTTCACTCAAAAACCCACTTTTCAAGACCTGACCCTCAGCTGTGTTCTGACCCTCAGCTGTGTTCTGACCCTCAGCTGTGTTCGCTCAAGTGTCGGAAGCAAATTACCTCTCTTCGTCATTCTTTGTTCTTTTTATTATTGCACTGTAAAGATAGTAGATCCCAAAACCTATTAGCACCAAGCCACCAACTGAGGCTAAAGGTCCTTCGACAGAAGGTGCAGCATTCCACCTTTGAGGAAATCTTTGATTGAACAGGATAAAACCACCAGCACTTCCAATTAGAAGCCCAAAAAGACCTAGCGCGACTCTATACTCCATCTTTAAACTCCCGAACAATGCTATGAATACTTTCGAATGTTCATTATGTTCTTCGCCCAACGGGGTGCCCCCATGACCCGCCCGCCCGGTTACCCGATTGGGCTCATCCTTGTATCCTGGCAAGCAACTTGAAAAAGAACAAAGCGCAGTACAAAACTATAAATGGGATAATGATTATCAGAACTCTTATGAAGTTACTTGCTGCTTTTGTGTCCCCACCGGCCTTAGTAAACTTGATTCTGTAATTCTCTGCTTTTGCCATCAAGTGACAGAAACAAACGAGGAAAGGTATCCCAATTACCAATAAGGACGTCAGGTATGGCAAATTCGCGCCATATTTGATTTCTCCAAAGATGGCTACAAGGATTATTGCGGCAACGAGAAAATAGATGAGATATGCAGGCGCAACTCTCCATAGATCCTTTATTATTGCCCTTTTCAGCTCTTTGATTTCTTTTATCTCTTCACTCATGTCTTATTGTCCAACGGCTTGGGCGGTGACCGGGCGCGGTTTTATCGCGACCCGGTCCACTGGCCTCGTTGGACATCACCTGTCAGTACCAAGCTCAGCCCTCATCTGCGCAATGATCTCATTTTTGAGGGATTCGATTCTTGTGCCACGTTGTTTCATTTCATCTGCTATAGGAGATTCGAGATCAGGAACAGTCAGTTTCTTGTTTGCCTCTTGCAGCCATGGTGCGGCCTGAGCCATCATTTCACGATGAAGATCCTCGTATTGTTTTATGAGCGTGAGTAGAGTTGGCGATGCAAAAATTTGGAGCGTTGTCATTTCCTCCAATACACTTCGGTGACTTTCTTGGATTTGATGGGGGAAACTTCCGACCGTAGCCTGAAACTCAACTATTCCCTCTGGAGAGTTGCCGCTGTGTAGCAGTTTAAGGAACGCCTGCGGGAGGATTTCGTTTGTATACTTGTCATACTCCTGACCTATGTTTGCCGCTGACTTTTCAAATTTTTTGAAATATTCCTCATAAGCTTCTTTTCTTGCCTTAAACACCATTTCAGCTCGCTCACGCTTGTACTTCAGGTGATGGAGCAGTATCGGTATAATTACTGAAGCGAGAACTGTTGAAATGACAGGCACAACAACTTGAGGTTGGAGCCAGAATGCAACTTCAGCAGGTTGAGTCATACTGTAAGCACCCACTTTATCGAGTTCCCTTCAATCCTTCGGGTGAAGAAGCCCATGCGGCCGAATATGGGGCCGAGGAAGGACAAATGCCTAGGTGATAGGGCACCAGGTTCAAGGGTAAAATTTTGTGCAAGCACCCATTCTCCAACTGAGCCAGGAGAAGGATTCGATTGGTGTGTTCCTGCTGTTATTTCACCGTTGTTTGCTGATGCCATAGACATTGCTTGCCGCAGGATTGAATGAAACATTCTCCAAGGAATTACATAAGGCGGATTTTCGTTCTCATGCTTTAGTTGAAGCCCTTCATTCATTGCACACCACTCGAATCTCGTTTGCTTTTCCTCACTTCTGTGCCAAGTAGTCTCGCTTATCATTGGTTATCCTTTATCCTCTGTTCAACGGCTTGAGGGTGACCAGCGGCGGATTTATCGCCGACTGGTCTAACCGAGTGTTATGTGCGCATTTCGCTCACTAGCTTCTCAACGCGTGAAACAGCCTCCGCAAAAAACTCATCTTCGTTTTGGCCTGCTAAGGTCCGGTAGATTTCTATACTGCGCTCCGCATATTGTTTCGCTTCGACTGGGTTCTTCAGCTCCAAGAGAGTGATAGCAATACATTCGTTTTCGAATGCTACTGTCCCCTTGTTTCCTGTTTTCTCCGCATATAACAGTGCCTCTTTAAAATGGATTATTGCCCTCTCGTTATTTCCTTGGTTTTTGAGTTTGTTTCCCTTTCCGTGATGGCGACCATACTGGATGCTAGCCCAGGGGGTCTTTTCTCTGAGCACCAAAACTACAAGCACCACAAGAAAAGAAAGTGCAGCCGATCTCCGCCAATTTAGCCCCATATAATGCAGCACGGGTGCTGTCAAGATAATGATGAGTGGGTATAAAATTCGATCCATAGTTGTCATTTTTTATTCACATAACTCGTATTTGACCGGAATCCGGTCATCTTCCATTCAACTACGACTCTATTAAATAGATATCAAAACAGTATTGACACAACTATCCAATAAATATACATTTACAACACAGGATAATATTCTATATCTCCTGTTGACCGGAATCCGATCAACACTCCATGGCGACTCACATGTCCTATCGACCAGAGGCCAATAATTCGTAAGGAGCCTAATTATTTTATATTAAGTCCGCACTATATAACCCCATAATGATTCATGTCAAAGGAGAATGCATGATCACTATTCCAAATGACGTTTTTACAAAATATATAGCTTATCTCATCAAAAACGGAGTGCCTGTCTCTTCTCATGCGGAATATAAAAAATGGCTCCGGTATTATCTTGACTTTTGCGACAAATATCCTGTTTCAGAGGCAAGGTCCGAACGGGTACGACTTTTTACCGCAAAATTACAGGATAAAAAACAGTCACTGGCACAGAGGCAACGAGCGGCGAATGCGGTATCACTTTACTTTCAGATGGATAATCTGGAAATCCGGAAACAAAAAGAGAGCAACACTTCATATTATGTAGAAGCAGCCGATTCTGATGGTGTAAACCAAAAACCGGTATCAGCTGAATCACTTGTCGAGCAAACACAACCGGAACTTCAGCCTATCTCGCAAAACACGCCCCACTATTTCAGAAAGATAGCGCGAACTTCCAATTACAACGAAGCTGGATACCAGGAAAAATCAGATTCACCTGAATGGGACGAGGTTCTGGACAAGATGGCCGGGGAAATAAAAGTCCGGCATTATTCGCGTAAAACATTAAAAACCTACGCAAACTGGTCACGTCGTTTTCAATATTTTCTGAAACATAAACCACCGCAAGATGTGACAAATGCCGATGTGAAAGAATATTTGACGTATCTGGCTGTAAAGGGGAAGGTTGCCGCATCAACTCAAAATCAGGCATTCAATTCTCTCCTCTTTCTCTTCTCCCACGGACTTAAAAGAGAATTCGGTGAATTGCGTGATGTGCCGCGTGCGAAAAAATCGCTCTATATTCCGATGGTGCTTTCCCGGGCGGAGATTGATGCTATTTTGAAGCAACTCTCCTATCCGTACAATCTTGTTGTCAAAGTTCTCTTCGGCTGCGGATTGCGCTTGTTTGAATGTCTGCAAATACGGGTAGGAGATTTTAATTTCGATGCCGGCAAGCTATTGGTGCATGGCAAGGGAAAGAAAGACAGAACTGTGCCGATCCCGGAATCAATTACCGCGGAATTGAGAGATCAGTTGACGGTGGTGGGGGAAATGCATGATAAAGATCTGGCTGCGGGATATGACGGGGTGTTTCTGGACGACGAGCTGGAGAAAAAATATCCTAAAGCGCCAAAGGAATTTATGTATCAGTGGTTCTTTCCACAGAAGCCTCTGACGACCGTGGTGGAAACAGGGGAACTGCGTCGCTATCATATACACGAGTCCGAATTTCAGGAAGCGCTTTACTATGCGGTCCGCCGTGCCAGGATCCCCAAAAAAGTCACCGCTCATACGTTCCGCCACTCCTTCGCCACCCATCTCTTGCAGGCAGGCTACGATATCCGTGTGATTCAGACATTGCTGGGGCATGCAAGTCTTAAAACGACGATGATCTACACCCACTGCGTCCCGGTCAGGACGGTGAAGGAGCCGAGAAGCCCGCTGGATTTCTGAATACGCACCGAAACTTCCGGGGGACGATGTATCCCGGTGCAAAATTTTTCCGGGGCTGGGCAGTACCGCAATAAATCACATTACAACACAAAGGTTACCCCACATGATAGCTTCAGAAACACTAGCCCGGCTTGAATTCGACAAACTTCTGGCCGAAATATCCCGGCATGCCCACAGTTCCTGCACGGTTGAACGTATCAACACCATCCGTCCCCTTGAAAACCTCCATGAAATCCGTACGGCTTCGGGGAGGGTCGGCGAGATCCGCGCCCTCGATCGATCCGGGATTTCGCTTGCCCTGGGGAGCTTTGAGGATATCCGCCCCTCTCTCGACCAGCTTGGTCCGGCCGGTGCGATCCTGTCGCCGCTCGACCTGCTCCTGTTTATTCCGGTGCTGCGGTTGTATGCCGACCTGGCGCGCCAGTTTTCACACCGCGAGGATATCCCGCTGCTGAAATCAATTGAACCGCAGCCCAAGGGCTTCCCCGATATTCTGGAACCGCTTGCGGCCTCTATCGACAGCGACGGCAGCATCATGGATTCCGCTTCGACGCTGCTGAAGGAAACCCGCCGCGCCAAACGGGGGCTGGCGGGACGAATCCGTAAAAAGATCGAGGAGATTATCCGCGACAGCGGCATCGAGAAGTTCCTGCAGGACGATTTCATCACGCAGCGTTCCGGACGCTGGGTCATTCCGGTGCGCATGGATTCGAAGGGAATGGTCAAGGGGGTCGTGCATGACGTCTCCTCCTCGGGCGAAACCGCGTTCATGGAGCCGCTGGAGATTATCCCCTTCGTCAACGAACTGGAAAATCTCACCGCCGAGGAGAAGGCCGAGGAGATCCGCATCCTGCGCCAGCTCTCCGGCTGGCTGCGCGAAGATGCCGACCGGATCGCCGCCTGCTTTGAAACGCTGCTGGAGCTGGATCGCCTGCACAGCATGGCGCGCTTTGCGATCGAGTTCGACCTGGAGCCGGCTACGCTTAATGAAGACGGTGTATTGTGCCTCGTGGAGGCCCGGCACCCGCTGCTGCTGCTGATGCAGAAGCGCGGCATGGTGAAAAACGTCGAACCGCTCGGGCTGGCGCTGGGCGGCGCTGCTCCGGATTCAGCTTCGGTCATGGTCATCACCGGCCCCAATGCCGGTGGCAAGACCATCGCCCTCAAGACGGCAGGGATGCTGGCGCTGATGGCGCTCTCCGGACTGCCGGTGCCGGCCGGACCGCGCTCGACCTTTCCGCTGCTCGATTCGCTCCTTGTGGATATCGGTGATGAACAGTCGATCGAGCAGAGCCACTCCACCTTTTCGGCCCATGCCGCCCGGATTACCGCCATCCTCGGCCAGAGCGGCGTTTCCACACTGGTGCTGCTGGACGAACTGGGGGCCGGCACCGAACCGCTGCAGGGGGCGGCCATTGCCTGCGGGGTGCTGCATGAGCTGCAGCAGCAGGGGAGCATGGTGATCGCGACCACGCATCTGAGCGATATCATCGGCTTTGTCCACCAGACTCCCGGCATGATCAACGCCGGGATGGAGTTCGACGATGCCAGCTTCACGCCGCTCTATCGCCTGATCGTCGGGGAACCGGGGCAATCCCATGCCGTGGAGATCGCCCGCCGTTTCGGCATGCCGGAGCGGGTGATATCCTTTGCCCGCCGGATGCTCGGCAATGCCGGCAGCGAATTCGCCGGGCTGTTGACCGAACTGCGCCAGAAGCGCAAAGAGTTTGAAGATCTTCGCGCCTCTCTTGAAACGCGCCAGCGGTCGCTTGACCAGCGGAGCGCCGAACTTGACGCCCGGGCGGACCAGGTACTCCAAATCCGCAAAGAGGCCGCCGAAAAGGGGTGGAGCGATGCCAGGGAGCTGATTTCCGACACGAGGCGGCGCACCAACGCGCTGCTTGATCAGCTGAAGCGGGAGAAGCGGAGCGAAATCGTCGATGAGCTGCACCAGGTCGAGGAGAAACTGACGGCCCGGCTCAAGCCGGGGGGGGCTGCCCAGCTACTGGTGCCGCTGAAGTCGGTCAAGCAGGGGGACCCGGTTCATATCGGCTCGTTGGGGTATGACGGCGTCGTGCTGACGCTTGACGGGCGACATGCCAAGGCGCGGGTGAGGGCGGGGCGGATGGAGCTGGACGTCCCTCTGGCGGATCTGTTCAAGCCTCAGGGGGCTCCGGAGCGGAGCGGTAAAAAATCGGCCGCCGCTCCTTGGAAGATGAATATTGTCGAGAGTGAACAGCGTGAGTTGAAGCTGATCGGGATGCGGGTGGAGGAGGCGCTGGCGGAACTGGAGCCGTTCATCAACCACGCCCATTCTGCCGGTCTGCGGGAGGTGCGGGTGATTCACGGGGTCGGCAGCGGCCGTCTGCGGGACGCCGTAAGGGAGGAACTGGAGCGGCACCCGCTGGTGGAGGGACACCGCTCCGGTGAAGCGCATGAGGGGCGTGACGGCGCTACGGTCGTGACGCTGAGAACGTGAGACCCTCCGCAGGTTACGCCGGGTGTGCCGCGATATACTCGGCCAACTCCCGGTCGAAGCTGCGGATATGCTGAATCAGCCAGCGAACAAGCTGGCGGTCGATTGCCAGAGACAGCTCATGTCCGTGCAGTCCTTCGCGGGATCGATTGTGCAACTCTTCGATCACCTGGCGGAATATGGCATGCTGCTCCCGCTGCTCGGGAAGCTTAGGATAACGGTGCCGCTCCATGAGGGCTTCCTCGCTTGAAAAATGACGGGCGACGTAGTCGTCCAGAAACGTCAGCACCTCGTCCAGTACCTCTTCCCCTTGGCCGCTCTGGCAGGCGGTGGAAAGCTTCTCGAAATGTCGGAAAATTTCACGGTGCTGCTCGTCTACCTCCTCTACTCCCAGTACGAGGCTGTTGTCCCAGACCAATGCCATAATTCCTCCGTTTGCTTCAATTAATTTCAATCCTCATGTCCTGCCTGCCGTGTTCTTCAACGACCTCACCGTAAAGTCATCATAGCCGAAATCATCCGATCCTGACCGAGCGCATGGAAATTGAGCCCAGCGGCAGCCCTTCGGCGAAAAATGAGGCCGCTTCACCCGGCTGCTGCAGGGCCAGGATGTAGAGCAGCGGCAGGTAATGCTCGCTGGTCGGAATCGAGAGACGGGCGGCTTCGCCCAGGGCCGGATAGGCTACCAGCCGGTCATGCTCGCCGGACAGAATAAGTTCCGCGGCCGTCCGGTCGAACTCCGCCGCCCAGGGGTAGGGCTCGCCGGCTTCCCACTGCAGCAGGCGCAGGTTGTGGACGATATTGCCGCTCCCGACGATCAGCACCCCCTCGCTGCGGAGCGCCGCCAGCTCCGCTCCCAGGTCGTAGTGGAAGCGCGGGTGCTGCGTCCGGTCGAGGCTGAGCTGCACGGTCGGGATGTCGGCCTCGGGGTACATGCGCCGCAGCACCGACCAGGCGCCGTGGTCCAGCCCCCAGGAGTAGCCGTCGTCCAGCCGCACCGCGGTGGATGTGGTCAGCTTATGTACCCGCCCGGCCAGTTCCGGCGAGCCGGGGGCCGGGTACTGCACCCGGTACAGTTCATCGGGAAATCCGTAGAAGTCGTGGATCGTCTTCGGCTGCGTCATGGCGGTGACGAAGGTTCCCTCGGTCTCCCAGTGGGCCGAGATGCAGAGGATCGCCTCCGGCCGCGGAATCGAAGCCGCCGCCTCTCGCCAGGCCGCGGCGTAGACGCTCTCCTCGATGGCGTTCATCGGGCTGCCGTGGCCGATGAAGAGGGCCGGCATGAGATGTACTGTCGTCATTTTCCTTCCCTCAATTCCCACACCGTCAGCTCTGCCACGGTATGCTGGAATTTTCTCCGCGTCTCGCGAATTACGAACGGCACGTCGCGCGGCTCGCCCAGCAGGCGGAAATGCGGCGCCAGCGCCTCCTTCAGGCCATCCAGCGACCAGACCGGTTCGCCCGCTTCGCGGTACCCCCCCAGCCACTCCTCTTTTTTGGTGTACTCCTCCAGCCAGGTATAAGGGGAGGTGATCACCAGCAGTCCGTCCGGATTCATCCGCTCGTGTATGGTGGCGAGAAATTTGCGCGGCGAGTAGAGCCGGTCGATCAGGTTGGCGGCCAGCACCAGGTCGTAGCCGCTGAACTTCTCCGGCAGGTTGCAGGCGTCGCCCTGGAAAAACTGCACCCGGTCGCGGATCCCCTCCAGTCCCAGCTCCGCCAGGGTAATCTCGTGAAACGAAACGATCTCCCCCTCTTCCGGCAGCGTATAGCGCAGGGAGCCCTCCTCCTGCATCCGTGCGGCCAAGCGGAAAAAGCGGGTGGAGAAGTCCAGCCCGGTCACCCGTGCAAAACCGCCCTGCGCCAGCTCGAAAGACGCCCTCCCCAGGGCGCACCCCAGATCGAGGGCGTGTCCCATGGAACGTCCCTGCATCTGCTCCAGGCAGATTTTCGCGGCGGCCGCCGGAAAATTGGCGACGCCGAAGTGCCCGGGGCCGTAGTGGGCGTCGCAGTACTGGGCCGTCAGGGCATCGCTTTCGTACCGGTCATCGTGGATGACGATCGGCGCGGAACTTTCCACGTAGCGGAATCCGGCGTGCTGGAAAAAGTGGCGCCGGAAGGCATAACGGGAATCCCGCGTCGCCTCGTTGCCGGTCGAGATCCAGGATCCTCCCTTGATCAGGTTGTGGCGGGTGTCGAACGTCGGGGTGGAGAAGTCGTCGTACCAGGGGTGGATTTCGAAGCCGTGGAACGGGTAGATCGGGGTTTCGGTCCACTGCCAGGCGTTGCCGAGCACGTCGAAGAAGTCGCCGGTCCTGAAGCGGTCGATCGGGCAGGAGGAAGCCCACCACTCCAGGTTGATGTTGCCCGGCGCCCTGTCCCAGTACGGCTGGTCGGGAATGTTGCACACGTCCCGCAGCCGGTTCCACTCGTCTTCGCTCGGCAGCCGGATCGGCTTCCCGCTTCCGGCCGACTTCCAGTTGCAGAAGGCCTTGGCTTCGAGATAGTTGACCTCCACCGGCCAGTTCCAGGGCATCTCGATCTCGCTGGCCATCGTGCGCAGCTTCCACCCCTCACTCCCCTTGATCCAGAACAGGGGATGCCCGGCCTGCCTGAACTCGCGCCAGTGCCATCCTTCCTCCGTCCACCACTGCTGATCGTGATAACCGCCTTCTTCAACGAACGCCAGGAATTCCCGGTTGGAGGTCAGAAACTGTGCGGCCTTGAAGCCGGCCACGATTGCAGAGTGTGTGCCGTACTCGTTGTCCCAGCCGTAGAGCGGGTGGTCTTTCCCCTTGCCGAGCGTAACCGTCCCCCCCGCCACATCCAGGAGCCGGTTGGCGGGCGGTTCACCCGCGGCAGGGCAGATATCCCACAAGGGGAGCTGCTGCACTTGCTCGAGCGGGAGCTGGCGGATCAGCACCGAGGAGGTTTCCAGGTGGATGCGCTGGTGTTCGATCCCCATCATGATCCCCCAGAACGGCTCTTCCCAGGTGATCGGGAGGGTCAGCGGCAGGGTGCGGATCAGCCCGTCCACCAGCTTGCGAACCTGGTCGCGGTACTCCTTGACCTCTCCGCGGGTCGGCCAGTCGTAATGGGCTTCATTCAGGTCGTCCCAGGACATCTCGTCCACCCCGACGGCAAACATAGATTCGAAGCGGGGATTGATGCGTTTGTCGATGACCTTTGCCACCGTCAGTTTGTTGATATAGAAGGTGGCGGTGTGGCCGAAATAGAAGATCAGCGGGTGGCGCAGCCGGTCGGCGCGGAGGTAAAACGTGTCGTCGTAGCGGAGCGTGTCGTAGAGTTTTTCGTCGATGTCGAAGGTGGCGTGGAAATATTCCAGGATCTCGGCCCGCTTCCGTTCCGGGTCGCCATGGGAAAGGATGGTGGTGCGTGTATTGCGCAGATCCATGAGATGCCTCCTGCCTGTGTGTGACTATCTGAATAGAGTATATCTGAATGTCATAAGGCAAACAATCACTTGCATGTTGATCAGCTTTCAAAACGGGAAGGTATAGGCCAACGGTTTCTGCTTGATAAGCTCAGCAAGTTTCTGCAGCAGCAGCTCGTCCTCGACCTGCAGGGTCGCTTCGACAAATCGGCGCTCGTGCCGGGATAGTGCCAGTCTGCCGCAGAGCGCGCCGAACTCCGCAACGTCATTCATGCGCCCCAGAATGGTCTGGTATTCCTTGAGCAGACCCAATATCGAGCTGTAATCATGCCCCAGTACCGGCGCGGCGATTTCGAAGAAGTAGCGCCATTTCTTGATGGCTATCCGGAGGAGGTGGCGGGACCCGCTCCGTTCGCGGGAAGTCGCCAGAGGGAGAAGGTCGTGTATCGGCTGAAAGAGCCTGAGTCCGGTGTCGGAGAAATAGGCCGGCAGGATGTCCGTACCCCGCGCTCCCTCCATACCGGCCGCCGCTTTCCGCACGGTCCGGGCGAGACCGCGAGCGTCAAATAATTTGAGCCCCTTTTTAATCCGCGCCAACTCTCCGGGGCGCATCTCCGCAAGAATGCGGCAGATCTGGTATCCTCCGCCGCAGCCGGCCGGGGTATGCTGCCGGAAGAAAAGGATCGCTTCATCGATATTGCGCAGACCGCCCAGCATCCTCGTCAGTTTCCTGCTGCGTTTTTTCAGCAGCGCGGCTCTCTTCGGCGGTATCCACGGTTCAAACAGACCCACCGCGGCCCGGAAGCGGCGGGATGCCACCCTCAGGTCATGGATGGCCTCAAGGTCTGAGGTTTTCAGGACTTCAACCCTCAACCGCAGCAATTCACGCCACTGAGCGAGCATGACCCCCCGTGACCGCTCCAGGATCTCCGCCGGCTCCATCGGTCAGACCCTGGCCAGGATTTTCAGCAGATGCGGCACCATCTGCTTCTTGCGGGACATGACGTTCTTCAGCTCATACAGGTGCGGCTCCAGCTGCGGGTATTCCATGACATGGGCGATGCGGGTATGTCCCTCTACCAGAAAGAGCGTTGTTTCGGAGGTGATATCGGTCACCATCAGTCCGGCGATGAAGAGATTGTCGCGTCGTTTGATCTCCGCCAGGGCAGCCAGCAAATCCTCCTTCATGCCGTAGAACTCGTCGAAACCGATCACCTCGACCTGCCCGAGGCCGATACTGTATTTTTCGTGGGTAAAGAGCTTGAAGTCGGCAGCCACTACCCGCTCGGCCGAGCCGTAGTTTTTCAGGGAGCTGCTGGCGGCAAATATATCGCGGCCGAAATCGACGGCGACGAGGCCGGAAACACCTTCAAGCCAGGCCACCATCTCGTGGTCGGCAGCGGTCGTGGTGGGTGATTTGAGGATCACCGTGTCGGAGAGGATGCCGGACAGGAGCAGGGCGGCAAGCTGCCCCTCCGGCTCCATGCCGCATTCCCGGTAGCGCCTCGCCACCAGGGTGCAGGTGCTGCCGACCGGCGAGGTGATAAAGGAGATCGGGGCGCTGGAGTGGCCGTTGCCGAGCTTGTGGTGGTCGATGACTTCGGCGATTTCTACCAGCTCGGCGCCCGGCACCGCCTGTCCCAGTTCGTTGTGATCCACCAGGATCAGGTTGTAGGGGAGTGGCGCGAGGAGGGATGACTTGGTCGCGACGCCGGCCAGGGTTCCATCACCTTCCAGTGCCAGTACGGCCGACACGTTGGTTCCCAGTAGTTTCTGCCGCAGGGTGGCAAGTGATTTGTCGACGCCGATGCCGGTAAACTCCTGCTCGGCGAGGTGGGCGACCGGCGTGGAGAGCCGTGCCAGCCAGGCGGCAGTGGCGGTGTCGTGGGGTGTCAGCAGCACCGTTACACCCTGTTCCCGGGCCAGCCCCATCAACCCGTCCTCCGGTCGATGCCCGCCGGTTACGACCAGTACCCGTACGCCCCGTTCAATGGCGGCCAGCTGGATAGTGCGGCGGTTGCCGGTCATGATCAGCAATTCCCGTGGATCATAGCCGTCGATCATGCTGCTGAATGATTCCTCCCGCATCGCCCCGATGAACAGGTTCAGGGTAATCGGGGTATCGGAGCATGACCCGGCTTCAAAAGGGGCGGCGAGTGTTCTGGCTAGGCTCGGCAGGCTGGTCGTAACCTGGCGGAGTTTGTCCTTGCTGGGAAGCAGGTAGCTTTCCGAAAGCCGCAGCAGCGAGAGCAGGCCGCAGGGGCGGTTATCGCCATCGACCACCGGCAGGACCCGCACGCCGCTCCTGTTGAACAGCTCCAGCGCCTCGTAGGCTGAGGCCTGCCGATGAACCGTCACCGGCTGCCGCTTGAGGGTGTCGCGCACTTTGGGGTGCACATCGGCCAGAAAGAGCGGATCCGGAATCTCGAGGCGGTCGAGGATATAGCGGGTCTGGGGGTTGGGGGCGCCGGCCATGGCGGCGATAACGGAGTTGTCCCCCTGCCGCTGCTTCAGTGCGGCGTAGCCGATCGCCGAGGCGATGGAGTCGGTGTCCGGGTTGCGGTGGCCGATTACATAGGTGGTTTTGATCATGGCTACTCCGGGTGGTTAGGCTGAAGGCTGAGGGCTGAAGGTGATTTTAAAAATATAATACCTCGCAAAATGCACCGATTTCCTCACAACCTTCAGCCTTCAGTCTTCAACCAGTCTTTCAATTGTTTTTCCAGTCCCTGCTGCGGGCGGCCGCCTGAAGACTCTCTACCTCTTTGAGGATTTCCATGTAGGTTGTGTACCGCTCGGCCGGGATCCGCCCCTGTTCGACCAGCAACAGCACGGCACATCCCGGTTCGGTGCGGTGCCGGCAGTTGCGGAATTTGCAGGAAACATCCCGGTGCGCTTCAAAACCGGGGAAATATTCGGCCAGCTCTTCGACCGTTATATCAACCAGCCCGAAATCGCGAAACCCGGGGGTATCCACCAGTTCGCCGCCGCCCGCAAGGGCGTGCAGCGTGGAGACGGTCGTGGTGTGCCGCCCCATCCCCTTGTACTCGCTGAGGCTCCCTACCTTAAGATCTATATCCGGGCAGAGCGCGTTCAACAGGGAGCTCTTGCCGACTCCGGTCGTGCCGACAAAAGCGCCGCGATGCCCCTGGCTCAGAAACTCCTCCAGCGGGCCGAGGCCGCTCCGCGTGGCGGCGCTGATCGGAAATATCGGCAACGACCCGCCGTACACCCGTCTCAGCTCTTCCAGCAGTTCTGCCGTGCCGTCGAGATCGCATTTGTTGACGACCAGGAACGGCTGCAGCTGGGCCGATTGGGCGGCAACTATCGCCCGGTCGATAAAACCGCCCGGCGACAGCGGCGCGACGACGATGCCGAGGACATCCAGGTTTGCGCCTACCAGGTGGACACCCCCCCGGGCATCGCGACGCTGCAGCTCGGTCCGGCGCGGCAGGCGTTTCAGGACTTCGCCCGTGACCACGACGTTGTCCCCGACCACATGCCCGGAGTTGCGCTTGACCCGCACCATCCGGCGCTGGCCGTTCTCGAACAAGACCTCGACCGAGATGCCGTGATGGGCAACTATCAGGCCGTTGGGAGTAAAACTGCTCATGGAATCGGGTTCCGTTTTCTTGAGTGGAATGTTCCGGCAGCGGCTGCCGGAGTAGGCGCCAAAACTTGACAACCGGAAGCAATTCTAGCATACAAACTGACAATAACCTAGCACAGCCGGGTGAATGAGGCCATACTGTCCATATCGAATGAACTTTGCCGTACAATAGGACGTACATCATGACCGAGAGTGCCCATCCGTTTCAGCGACTCACCCCCGACCGGGTCATGGATGCAGTGGAAAACAGTGGCTTTTCCTGCGATCGCCGCGTATTTGCCCTCAACAGCTATGAGAACCGGGTCTATCAGGTCGGTATCGACGATTCCCAGCCGCTGATCGCCAAATTTTACCGCCCGCACCGGTGGAGCGAAGCGCAGCTATTGGAGGAGCACAGTTTTTGCTTTGAGCTAATAGAGCATGAGCTGCCGATTGTCGCACCACTCAAAAATACTGACGGGAAAAGCCTGCTGCAGTACGACGGGTTTCACTTTGCCCTGTACCCAAGGCAGGGGGGGCATGCCCCGGAATTCGACAATCTCGACAATCTGAAAATCCTGGGCCGACTGCTCGGACGGATTCACGGCGCCGGCGCGGTGAAGCCGTTCGTTCACCGGCCGACCCTGGACCGGCAGAGTTTCGGCACCAACAGCGTGCGCCTGATCGAGGAACGCTTCATCCCCGATGAGTACCGCGCCAGTTACAGCGCCGTGACCGGGCAGCTGCTGGAAGCCATCGACACGATCCTGGCCGAGGTCGGTCCGATCCGCATCATCAGGACGCACGGCGACTGCCATGCCGGAAATATTCTCTGGCGCGACAACGCCCCCCATTTCGTCGATTTTGATGACGCCCGCATGGCGCCCGCCGTACAGGACCTCTGGATGATGTTTTCCGGTGAACGCCCCCGGCAGCTGGCCCAGCTGGATTCGCTGCTGGAGGGATACCGGGAGTTCAATGATTTCGACCCCCGGGAACTGCGCCTGATCGAGCCGCTGCGCACGCTGCGCATGCTGCATTACAGCGCCTGGCTGGCCCGGCGCTGGGGGGACCCGCTGTTCCCGCACACCTTTTTCTGGTTCAACACCACCCGTTACTGGGGCGAGCATATTCTCGAATTGCGGGAACAGCTGGCGGCGCTCGCAGAACCCGCGCTTGAGGTGCAGTGAGGGGAGGGCGGGTTGCCCGTTTCTAAGACTGTTGTCTCAGTTCATCGGTCGGCAGGGGCGGGCAGGCCGCGGGGCGGTCGTCAGCTGCGCCGCCCGTACCTGGAGTACCGTGCCCGTAAGGAATGACCTTCTCAGCTGTTTTCCGCATTTCCTGCCGCTTTCAAAAACACCCCCGAAAAAAATGTTGACACCATTTCCGCTATCCTGTATTGATACTGAAAATCAATTACAGACTGGTGGGGGGGAGTGGCAATGGCTTTTTCAAATAAAATGTTCGCACCGATCAAGTCATCTGCCCAGACCTTTCAGTCGCATATGCTTGAACGCTTTAGTAATCCGCTGGACTGCCTGACTGCGCACCTGATGCTGGAGTGTTCCGAGCTGCTGGCCGGGGTGAAACCGGCAAATCTGGTCTCTCTGGTGAATCGCACCCGTCCCTGCGGCCGTAATCTCTACCAGCTATGGCAGCGTTACCACGAAGAACTTGCCGCTCGTCTTGACGGCCTAGATTTCATCGTGCTTCAGGACAGGGAGCGGGCGCTTCTGCTGCTCTGCTACAGCCACAACAACCTTGAATGCCACCTCTCCCATGCGGGAATTCGCGCTCTGTTGCACAAGGCCGGTTACGAAGCTGGTGCTTCGTGTGAGTCATTGCTGGAAGAGCTGTGTCGCCGCGTTGGGAAGAATGATTCCTTCCCCCACGAGATCGGCCTTTTCATCGGCTATCCCGCCAAGGATGTGGCAGCCTTTATGGGTCTGGTCAACCTCCCGTTTGCCTGCCAGGGGCCCTGGAAAATCTACGGAGACCCGGTACGGAGCCTTGGTCTGGCCGAACAATTCCGCTGCTGCCGCCAACGGATGTGTGCCGTTCTGGCATCGGGAGATCACGAGGCGCTTGAACTGCACAACCCCAGGCATCCATTTTTTTTGCCGGGATATTGATAAGAAACTTCAGTATCACGTGGAAACGTTTCTGCGAAATCCAAGGAAAGGAGCTTGTATGTGCATAGCATTGATCGGGGGAATGGACAGACTGGAGAAACATTACCTGGGTGAAGCCGGACGTGCAGGTATTGAGCTGCGGGTCTTTACCAGATCAGTAAACAACATGGGCGCAAAGCTGAAAAAAGCCGATGCAGTGGTGATATTCACCAACAAGGTATCGCACCGGGTGAAAAATGAAGCGATGAGTGCCGCCAAACTCAACAATATTCCGGTTTTCATGCATCACTCGTGCGGTGTCTGCACGCTGCGGGACTGCCTGAACTGTCTGCTGATCGTACACAACGCAGCAGGTACCAAATCGTGCTGACCGGATCAGAAACTTCGACTTCATGATGATGCATACCTTCCCGAGTTCTTCTGACGGCACGCCGCCTCATCCCTTGCCAGCCCCGAAATAATCAAGCATCAGGAAGGTGTTAAAGAGAACGATATAATTCACTGCATGCCCGAGGGCATGACTACATTCAAAAGGAAAAACGGACATGAAAAAAATTATTGTAACAATCGGTTTCACCGTTCTGGCGACATCGGCGGTACATGCCCAGGAGACAACCTGGAGCGGCAGCATCAAAGGGATCGTGGAAAAACAGTGTCTTGCCTGTCACGGCCCTGATTCGGCCCCGGAGTATCAGCAGTTCAAGAAGGAAAAGGATACATGGCTAGCCAAGGGGCTGGCAATGAGGATGGACACCTACAGCCACTTGGTATCATTTGTCGGCTGGCCCAATACCGGAGCGATGATGAGGCGGCTCGACGACGGAAAGGGCGCCAAGGACGGCAAACCGGGCAATATGTACCAGCATCTGGGGGCCACGGAGGAGGAGCGCCAGAAGAATCTGGGACAGTTCAAGGCCTGGATCGGGAACTGGTCCCTGAAACGCTTCCCGGATACCTCCAAAGAGGAATTGAACGGCATTATGGCCAAGTACTGACCGGCGGCAAGTGCGGACAGGCTGCCGGTTAAGGCGCATGAAACAGAAACAGGGCCGCATCCGATGATGCGGCCCTGTTTTGTTGTGCGCCTGGCAGGGCGCGTGGAGCGCAAGCTCCATCGAATCAGCTGTGGTAG
>CAZGEG010000008.1:0-150775 GCA_964524835.1 uncultured Geobacter sp. | reverse complement strand
CCGTACGCACGGTGGTGTGGGAGGACGGCGGAAGTAATTCCGCCTCCTACCCGATATTGTCCGGAGGGAGGCAGGATATTTGATGTTTTTTTCGTCATCGTGTTGACAAAGTCTCGAGGCTGTATACAATTTCACTTCTGAAGTCATTTTATAACAGATTCAAAGGAGCCACACATGAAAAGAACATTTGTCGCACTGATTGCCCTCGTCGCCTTCACAGGAACCGCTTTTGCCGCTGCCCCTGAATCGATCAAGATGAAAAAAGAGGTCAACTTTGATCACAAGGCACACGCAGCGGCGGTTGGGGACTGCAAAAAGTGCCATGAGAAAGAGTCCGGCAAGATTGAAGGGTTTGGCAAGGAGTATGCCCATAAAAGCTGCAAGGGGTGCCATACCGATATGAAGAAGGGTCCCACAAACTGCAAGGGCTGCCATAAGTAGCAGACACCGCATCTATTCTGAAAAGAGGGCAACGCTTGAATGCTGTTGCCCTCTTTTTTTTGGGCCAATATTGAGCGCTATTTCAGAACATGGCGCGCCAGAACCTTTTGCACCTCATATACACTCACGTCCTTGTTGAATCTCTTCTCAAGCGGAATCGTGTCACTGCCGATCCACAGTTTCAATTCGGCGTTAAGGTCGAAACTTTCGCCGGTCTGCACGCTGAATTTAGTGATGTTGCTGTACGGTATTGAAAAATACTCGATCTGCTTGCCGGAAATGCCCTGTATATCCACAATGATCAACCTCTTGTTGGTGAACAGGAATGTATCCCGGAGCACAGCGAATCCCGCCTCTATGATTTCTCCATCCACAAGCAGTTGTCCGTAATCCGAATAAAACTTCTTGGTTTCCGACGAACTTGTATTTTTTACTGTTCCCGCAAAAAGTCCCATGATTTTTCACTCCTGTGCTCTGCGTGTCTTTTGTATGGATATAGCGTATCACGTTTACCATCGCAATACCGTTTTCTCATCAACCGGTATGCCGGTGTTTCTCGTGACGGCGGTAGACGGCAAAAGGATATTAATACAGAAACGGCCTCCGGGAATCATAATTCCCGGAGGCCGTGCTGGATTCATCTTCCCGATTCGGACCAAATATTACTGGGCTGCTTTTACCATCAGGTCGCTCACCAGCCTCGTAAAGCGGAGCGGGTCCTTGATCGTGGAGCCTTCCGTCAGGAGCGCCTGGTCATAGAGCAGGTCGGCATAGTCGGCCAGCGCCGCTGCAGACGCATCTTTCTGGTGGATTGAAGCCATCGCCTTCAGGATGGCATGGTCCGGGTTCAGTTCCAGGATCCGTTTGGATTCGGGAACAGCCTGGTTCATCGCCTTCATGATGCGTTCCATGTTGGCGTTCATGCCGAATTCATCGGCGACAAGGCAGCAGGCGCTGTCGGTCAGGCGGTTTGAGAAACGAACCTCCTTGACCTTGTCTTTCAGGCGGTCGCTCATCAGGGAGATAAGGTCACGGAACTCCTTCTGGGCCTCTTCGCGCTTCTTTTCCTTTTCCTTCTTCTCATCTTCGCTGTCCAGGCTGATATCGCCGCGGTCAACGGCTTTGAGATGCTTCTCATTGTATTCGGTCAGCGACTGGACGACCCATTCATCGACCGGATCGGTCAGGAAGAGGACTTCAAATCCCTTGGCGCGGAAAGCCTCCAGGTGCGGGGACTGCTCCAGCGTTTCGCGGCTTGCGCCGGTGATGTAATAGATATCCTTCTGCCCTTCCGGCATCCTGCAGGCATAATCTTTCAGCGACACAAAGGAACCGGCATCGGTGGAGGTGCTTTCAAACAGGATCAGTTCCTGCAGCTTTTCCTTATTGGCGTAGTCGAAGTGCATCCCCTCCTTGATGACCTGTCCGAATTCCTTCCAGAAGGTAACGTATTCATCGAAGTTCTGTTCCTTAACCTCTGAAAGTGTCGAAAGAATCTTGCCGACCAGACTCTTCTGGATCCGTTTGATCTGCACGTCCTCCTGGAGGATTTCGCGGGACACATTGAGCGGCAGATCGGAAGAATCCACGACCCCCTTGACGAAGCGGAGGTAGTCCGGAATCAGCTCTTCGCATTTGTCGCTGATGAACACTCGACGCACATACAACTGAAGCCCCTTCTTCCGGTCGTTCATGAACATGTCGAACGGCTTCTTGGCCGGCAGATATAGCAGCGCCTTGAATTCGCTGGCCCCTTCGGCCGAAAAGTGAATCGTGCGGAACGGTGCGTCATAGTCGTGGGAGACATGCTTGTAGAACTCGGTGTATTCCTCTTCGGTGACATCGCTCTTGGCCCGGGTCCAGATGGCCTTCATCGAATTCAGGGTCTGTTCTTCGGTCTTCTCGATTGTGCCGGCGCCTTCGATTTCTTCGCCGTTCACCCCTTTCGGGGTCTCACTGCGGGTGACGTCCATGACGACCGGATACTGGATGTAGTCGGAATATTTTTTGACGATGGAGCGGATCTTCCATTCATCCAGATACTGTTTGAACTCTTCCTTGAGATGCAGGGTGATTTCGGTGCCGCGCAGTTCACGGCTGCACTCCTCGACCGTGTAGCTGCCATCGCCGGTTGATTCCCAGCGGCATCCGTCCGCCGCTGCTCCCCCCTTGCGTGTTTCCATCGTTACGCGGTCTGCCACCATGAAGGAGGCGTAGAATCCGACGCCGAACTGTCCGATCAACTCGGGATTATCGCTGGCGGCCTTTTCCTTCAACGACTGCATGAACGCCTTGGTGCCGGAGCGGGCGATCGTGCCGATATTTTCCTCCACTTCGGCCATGTTCATGCCGATGCCGTTGTCGCGGATGGTCAGGGTGCCGGCTTCCTTGTCCGGGATCAGCTTGATCTTCCAGTCGCTGTTTCCTTCCAGAAGAGACTCGTCGGAATGTGATTCAAAGCGGACCTTGTCGATCGCGTCGGAAGCGTTGGAAATAAGCTCGCGCAGGAATATGTCCTTGTTGGAATATAGTGAGTGGATAACCAGATCGAGCAATTGCTGAACTTCGGTCTGAAACTGTTTGGTGGTTTTGGACATAACGGTTGCGTCTCCTTCTGTATGATGGAATCTGATGGCTTAAACATAATCACAACAGATCGGGTTTTCAAGGGGGAACGATGTAAAAATCTGTTTCTGGAAACGGCTGCCGGTATTTATACATAATTGATTATCAGGTCAGATGTGCTATAGTTCTAAGCTCGACGGGTCGAAGACGGAACTTTTTTCACGCGGAGAAAATGAGCAAACAAGCAGTCAAATGCTTAAGATTTTACAGTTTATACACAATTTTCCCGTTTTTGATTTTCCTCCACGTCCTCTGAGGCTCCGCGTGAGGAATCAGTTCTGTATATGTCGTTATCCAAGGGAGTGATACACACATGAAAAGTAAGCATGACATTGACGATGAGATGGCTGAAGAAGCTGTCGAGACCGATGACGGGAGCTTTGCCGAACTGCTTGAACAGAGCAGCAAGGAGAATAAACGATGGCTGGAACCGGGGCAGAAGCTGACGGGAAAGGTGCTGAAGATCGGTACGGAATGGATTTTCATGGACACCGGCCAGAAAGGGGAGGGGGTCATCGAACGGAAGGAATTCCTGGATAGTGACGGCAACCTCACCGTCGCGGAAGGCGATACTGTTTCCGCTTATTTCCTCTCTTCAAGCCATGGCGAGATGCGCTTTTCGACCAGAATCGGCGGCAGTGCCACCGGTGGTGGAGGCAGCACTCAGCTGGAGCAGGCCTGGCAGGCAGGTGTGCCGGTGGAAGGGGTGGTGGAGAAAGAGATCAAGGGTGGATACGAGATAAAGCTGGGGGGAACGGCCCGCGCGTTCTGCCCGTATTCCCAGATCGCGCTTCGGCGCGTCGAGAGCCCCGAGGCGCTGATCGGCACACGCCTGACGTTCCGGATCAGCGAATACGCGGAAAACGGCCGCAACATCGTCGTCTCCCGGCGCGCCTTGCTGGAGGAGGAACAGCACCGACTGAAAGAGGAGGCGCAGGCGGGAATCAGCGAAGGGATGAAGGTGAGCGGAACGGTTATCTCACTGCAGGATTATGGCGCTTTTATCGACATCGGCGGCCTGGAAGGTCTGCTCCCGATTTCAGAGATCGGCTGGAGCCGGGTAAAAGATGTCCGCGAAGTACTGAGCGTAGGCCAGCAGCTGGAAGTTGTGATCAAATCGATCGACAGGGAGAAGGATCGAATTTCCTTGAGTGTCAAGGACACCCTGGCCGATCCGTGGGAACAGGTGATTGGCAGGTACCCGGAAGGATCGTTTCACATCGGGACGGTTGCACGGCTGGACACTTTCGGGGCATTTGTCACCTTGAGCGACGGCGTGGACGGTCTGCTCCACATCTCGAAACTGGGGTCGGGGAAGCGGATCAACCACCCCCGGGAAGTCGTAAAGGAAGGGGAACAGGTCGAAGTCAAAATCGAGAGCATCGACCGCGGCAATCGTCGCATCTCCCTCGCCCTGGCCGGACCGGCCCGAGCAGCCGCAGAGGAAGAGGCCACGATGACTGAATTCCGTCGCCAGTCGGATGATGCGCCCAAAGGTATGGGAACATTGGCGGATATGTTGAGTTCCAGGGTTCAAAGGGGTAAAAAATAAGCGATGACCGACATCCCTGCCGAAGACCCCGATTGGGACAGCCGCTGCAAGCAGTGCGGCAGTTGTTGTTTTGAAAAAATAGAGGATGAGCGGGGCAACATCTTTTATATGCAGTCTGCCTGCCGGTTTCTTGACGTGGTCTCTCGTCGCTGCAAGATTTTCAAGCGCCGCTTTGAGATCAATCCCGGCTGCATAAAGCTGACGCCTGAACTTGTAAGGAACCTGCGATGGCTTCCCCCCGACTGCGGTTACCATGGCGCTCCTGCAGAGCCGTCCACGGGTTCACGGAAAAGGAAGAAGTAGAGACACGAGTAAATTGCGTCACTGTTTCTACAGCCCCATCCCCTCTATCAGTTCCACGACAACTTCGGCCCGGTTCAGAGTGTAGATATGCACTCCAGGAACGCCGGCTTCCAGAAGTTCCTGGATTTGCCGCCGGGCATGGGCAACGCCGACTTTTTGTACCGCTGCAGCCCCCCCCACCTGATCCGCCTGTTCCAGGTCCGCAAGAAAATCCGGCGGAATGGACGCACCACAGAGCGATACGATTCTATTAATAACCTTCAGGCTGACGACCGGAAGAATCCCCGGTATGATCGGCTTTGTAATCCCCGCTTCCCTGGCACGCTTTACAAAGTCGAAATAGAGGCTGTTGTCAAAGAACAGTTGCGTTATGGCAAAGTCTGCCCCGATGTCGAGCTTCAGTTTTAAAAAGGCGAGGTCCGCGTGCAGGCTTTCGGCCTCAGGGTGAACTTCCGGGTATCCGGCGACACCGATCCCCATTGAGGGAAACGAAGAACGGATAAGGGTGACCTGATCGGAAGCATACTGCAGAGGGGAGGGGGATGAAATATCAACCGAACCATCCAGCGGCAGATCACCGCGCAGGGCCAGCACATTGTCAACCCCTGCTGCTGCCAGATCACTCAGGAACCGGTCAATTTCTCCGGTACTTGAACCGATGCAGGTCAGGTGAGCCATCGTCTCGAGGCCGTATTCCTGCTGGATGCGGGTGACTATTTCCAGCGAATCCGCATTTGTGCTCCCTCCGGCGCCGTATGTCACGGAGGCGAAGAGAGGATCAAGCCGGGCGAGGCGCTCAACTGTCTGAAAAAAAACGGGCCAATCATGGCGCGCTTTGGGAGGAAAAAACTCGAGTGATATGAATTTTTTATCCGGGCTGATCAAATCAATGATTTTCATGATACTCCGTAAACATCAGCTGCACTGAATTACACATCTCACCCTTTTTACATAAAATTCAAAATAAATAGCAATAGAAGATTCATCTCCTGATTTTTGATTTGACAGTGTACGGACGAATGACGTATACAGTGAGACCGCATTTTAGTCCCTTTTCCCGGCTAGTTAGCGGCCGCATCATGCCTTAAGATCATCTGTATCAAGTAAAACCCTGGCAAACAGGTTATTTTCCACTGTACAAAAGAGAGAGCCGGATCCATGTTTAACTTGAAACCTGAAGTCGTTGCCCAACTCGAACGCGTGCTCGGCTCCGTAGAAATGCTCCTGCCTAAAGCAGTTGCTCCGATAGACTGGGAACACTGCCCCGCCGCGAACTGGCGGCGCCACTCCTTCTCCGGATACCTGGAACCGGTCCGGGTGACAGACACCACTTCACTGAAGGAGCTGCTCGGTGTAGAGGAACAAAAAGAAATCATGGTCAGCAATACCCGCCAGTTTCTGGCCGGACTGCCGGCAAATAACGCCCTGTTGTGGGGATCACGCGGTTCCGGCAAGTCTTCCCTGGTCAAGGCGCTCCTTAACGAATTCGCCCCCCAAGGGTTGCGTTTCATTCAGGTAGAAAAGGAAGATCTGATCTATCTTTCAGAAATTTTCAACGCCGTCGAAAACCAGCCATACCGGTTTATCCTGCTCTGCGACGACCTGACCTTCGAAGTCGGGGAGCTGAGTTACAAAATGCTCAAAAGCGCCCTGGATGGATCGGTCTATTCCGCGCCCGAAAACGTTCTGATTTACGTAACCTCCAATCGTCGCCACCTGCTGCCGGAATATGAATCCGATCACCTGGGGGGAAAGTTTGTCAAAGGAGAGCTTCAGCAAAGCGAAGCGATGGAGGAAAAAGTATCCCTCTCCGACCGTTTCGGAATCTGGGTAGCGTTCTATGCCTTCTCCCAGGACCGCTATCTTGATGCCGTACGACTTAACGTCGAAAAAGAGTGCAGCCTACGCAGCGTGCAGATCCCCTGGAGCAGCGAAATCGAGCGAGACGCCATCCAGTGGTCCCATGACAAAAGCAAGCGTTGCGGCCGCACTGCATACCAGTTTGCCAAGAACTGGGTGGGGCGGTACCTGTTGACCGCCACGAAAGCATGAAATTTTCTGCCGGTTAAATAATGCTTGCCTTTCTTCCTCGCCCTCCTTATATTGATAATCGTGTTCAATAAGGAGGGCGAATGATTCTCGAAAAAAAGAAAATGTTCAACAGTTTTGCAGCATCCAAAGGTCTTCGCTCAACCCGTCAGCGTGATGCCATCCTCGATATATTCCTCTCAACCCATCAGCATATCAGTGTCGAAGAGCTGTATCTGAAAGTGAAAGCCAGCAACCCCGGCGTCGGCCAGGCAACAGTGTACCGTACGCTCAAGCTTTTTACGGAGGCCGGCCTGGCGCGTGAGATTCTGCTGCATGACGGCCAGACGCGCTATGAGCACGTCGTTGCCGGTGAGCATCATGACCACCTGGTCTGTACCGGCTGCAACTCCATCATCGAATTCGAGGACGAAACCATAGAAAAGCTACAGGATGAAATCGCCTCACGGCACGGTTTTCTGATCAAGAACCACAAGCTGGAAATATATGGCCTCTGTGCCGCCTGCAGGAAATAATTTTTAATACCCTCCGCATTCCGGGAGGGTATTAATTTATATTCTCACTGAAAATGAATGTCAAAAGCATAACAAAGGAACTTCTAACATGGCTACATGTTGTTCGAAGCAGTCAGAAGCACCCTTGAACGGGAATGCCAGGAAAGTAGCCCTGGTCGGCAATCCCAATGTCGGCAAAAGCGTCCTGTTCAACGCCCTGACCGGAGCCTACGTGACGGTATCCAATTATCCCGGTACCTCGGTGGAGGTCGCGCGCGGGAACGCCGTCATCAACGGTAAGCAGTGGCAGGTGATCGACACCCCCGGAATGTATTCGATCCACACCATCACCGAAGAGGAGCGGGTGGCCCGCGAGATCCTGCTGCACGAAACTCCCGACGTGGTGATACACGTGCTGGACGCCCGCAATCTGGAGCGGATGCTGGCCATGACGATCCAGCTGATCGAGGCCGGTCTGCCGGTTGTTCTGGTGGTCAACATCATGGATGAGGCCGAGCGGATGGGTCTCGCCATCGACCTGAAGCTGTTGCAACAGAAACTCGGCATCCCGGTGATTGGGGCGGCTACCGCGCGCAAACGCGGCATCGACGAGATCCGCTCGGCATTGAATGCCTATCGCTGCCCCTGCGAACAGGAACGCTTTGAATACAGCCGCCTGCTGGAGCGCGACATCAACGAGGTGGCCGGCCTGATGGAAGGGGAGTACATTCTCTCCCGCCGTGCCCTGGCCCTGCTGCTGCTGCAGCAGGATGAGGAAATCACCGGGATGGTGCGGCACCGCGAGGGAGACGGCTATGCTCCCCTGGCAGAGAAGGTGCGCGAGATCGCCTTTGACCGGCGCGAGTCGTTCCACCTCGACCTGTCGCTGGAGCGCAACGAGATGGTCCGGCGGATCGTGAACGGCGTCTTCACCTCCCCGGTAAAGAGGGTGGTAACGATTGCAGAGCGCCTGTCGCGTCTGGCGGTGCAGCCTTTGACCGGCATCCCGATGCTGCTGATTGTGCTATACTTCGGCTTGTACCAGTTTGTCGGGGTCTTTGGCGCCGGCACCGTGGTCGACTTTCTTGAAGGGAAGATCTTTGAGGAGATCTTCAACCCCTGGATCACCGCCTTGGTCAAGTCGCTGATCCCCTGGGAAATAATCCAGGAGCTGTTCGTCGGCGAATACGGCATCATCACCCTCGGCATCCGCTACGCCGTCGGCATCATCCTGCCGATCGTGGCGACCTTCTTCATCTTTTTCTCCTTTCTGGAAGACACCGGCTATTTCCCCCGCCTGGCGCTGCTGGTTGACCGCATCTTCAAACATTTCGGCATGACCGGCCGGGCGGTGATCCCGATGGTTCTCGGTTTCGGTTGCGACACCATGGCCACCATGGTCACCCGCACCCTGGAGACGACCCGTGAACGGGTCATCGCAACCATCCTCCTGTCGCTGGCGATCCCCTGCTCGGCCCAGCTCGGGGTGATCATGTCCCTTCTCTCCAAGTTTCCCGGCGCACTGGCGGTGTGGGGCGGCTGCCTGCTCCTGCTGTTCATCGTCGTCGGACTGCTCTCGGCAAAAATTCTTCCCGGCGAGGCGCCCATGTTTTACATGGAAATTCCTCCGATGCGCCTCCCCCAGCTCGGCAACGTGGTTACCAAGACCTATACCCGCATGCAGTGGTATTTCCTGGAGATCCTGCCGCTGTTCGTGCTGGCTTCGGTACTGCTCTGGCTGGGTAAGATCACCGGCTTCTTCGATAAAATGATCACCGCCATGACCCCGGTGATGGCCTCCATCGGTCTGCCGAAAGAGACGGCGGTGGCGTTCATCTTCGGTTTCTTCCGCCGCGATTACGGGGCTGCCGGCTTGTACGAGCTGCAGACCAAGGGACTTATGGATGCCCGCCAACTGACGGTAGCCGCCGTAACCCTGACCCTGTTCATACCCTGTGTCGCCCAGTTCCTGATCATGAAAAAGGAAAGGGGGTGGAAGGTAGCAGGCGCCATCGGCGTTTTTGTCAGCCTGTTTGCCTTCGGCAGCGGCTACGTACTGAACAAGGCTTTGCTGGTAACGGGGCTATTGTCATGATCTGCGGCTTCTGCGGGTTCGAATTCGAGGAGGAAAGCGGCAAAAAGGGGTGCGGCGGTTGTCCAGGCGGCTGCCACAGCGTCCATTGTCCGCGCTGCAACTACAAGAATCCGCTTGAGTCCACTGTAGTTAAAAAACTGAAAATATTCTTCGGAAAAAATGATAGTAAAGGAGATAAGGGATGAAACTGTCGGAAAAAGCGGAAGAGGTCCTCGAAGCGTTGTGGGTTGCGGTGGAAGAGGGGGGGGCGGCTTTTCTCGACCCGGAGAAGCTGGGGTATTCCGCGGACGATCCCGCGTACTCCGAATTGACCGGTCACGCACTGATAGAGATCCGCCAGGGCATGATCTACTTCCGCCCTGAGGGGCGCGGCGAGGGGAAGCAGACGATCCGCCGCCACCGCCTGGCGGAGCGTCTGCTGATGGATGTGCTTAATATCCGTGGTGACGACGGTGAATTAAAAGCATGTCAATTCGAACATCTTCTCAATGATGGGGCCGATGTAAAGCTCTGCACGATGCTCAATCACCCGGCGACCTGCCCGCACGGCAAGCCGATACCACCGGGAGAATGCTGCCTCCGGGCGCGGGCCGACGGTGACCTGGGGGTTGTGCCGCTGACCGAATTCAAATCGGGGCAGGAGGGGGAGATTGCCTACATCCAGACCGATGATAATAAAAAAATGCAGAAGTTGATGGCAATGGGAGTTCTGCCAGGCAACAAGATCGTCCTGGTGCAGGCGTACCCGTCATATATTTTCCGGGTCGGCTATTCTGAATTTGCCATCGACACCAATCTGGCCAAGGAGATCTTCGTGCGGAAGTAGGCAGGAGGCGTAACGGTCGGAAGCAGCCCGGCCTGTTGTTCGTACCGGTTTGCCTCCAACAGGCAGCCCGTTTTGTCATTTATAATTCTTCGGCCTTGACTGATATCCTAAGACTCCTAAGACCGGTTCTCTGCCGGCTGGTCCGACGAATCAGATGCCTCCTCAATTTCTGCGAGCATATCAAGAGCAAAATTCTTCGCCCGTCCTCCAGGTGCGATCATGCCGTATGCGATTGCTTCCCGCAGTTCAGAATCGGTGGCTCCATGCGACTTCGCGACCGCGAAGTGTTTCTTCAGTCAAGTCGGACAACCAACCGCAATGGCGCACCCGACCCTGATCAACTCGCGTACCCTGCCGTCAAGCACCTCTTCGTACTCGTAATCGAGATATTTTTTCCTGATGTTCATCATGGTTCTCCTGTAATTGTCATTATCCGGCATTCGGCTGCAAACATCAAAACGTTAATCGGCGGAAATCCGGTCAAGCTCAGGTAACAGAAACATTTTTATATCACAAGGCATGTCAGCATAAAAACATATTTAATGGATCGTTGTTTACGAACTTCTGATCAGCGTCCCCAATCCGGACAGACCGGTATCAGAAAAAGTCACTGACCACACCTTTCGTCATTCCATTGACACTTGTCTCTGGCAGTCCGGTTACGATAGCCGTATCATACAGAACCTGCTCGGCCGGGTGAGTCAATTCTCTATTGACAAAACAGGGGCGGTACTGTTCTATAACCTTTTGCAACCCTGCCGGATTCTGGTATAAGTACGATAAAAACTCAGGAGGAAAACGATGAACCCATTGGCCCAAGAACTGAACGACCTGCTTGCCCAACACAGCCCCCATGTCCTGGAAATGCTATCAGATCTCGGAAAGAACCTCTTCTTTCCCAAGGGTATCCTGACCCAGTCGGCCGAAGCCAAGGACAAGGCTCACAAATACAACGCCACCATCGGCATCGCCACCGAGAACGGCGGGCCAATGTTCCTGCAGTGCATCCAGGACAAGCTCTCCGCCTTTGATCCCAAGGATATCTATCCCTATGCGCCACCGGCCGGCAAGCCGGAACTGCGCTCCCTCTGGCGTGAAAAAATGCTGCGGGAAAACCCCAGCCAGAACGGCAAACATTTCAGTAACCCCATCGTCACCAATGCGCTGACCCACGGCCTCTCCATCGTCGGCGACATGTTCGTCGACAAAGGGGATCATCTGATTCTGCCCGACATGCTCTGGGGCAACTACAACCTGACCTTCGGCACCTGCAACGGCGCTATCGTCAAAAAACACCCGACCTTTACCGCTATCGGCGGCTATGATGTGGATGCCTTCAAGGCTGAGCTGATGAACAGCGCCGAAGAAAAGGGCAAGGCCATCGTCCTGCTCAACTTCCCCAACAACCCCAGCGGCTACACCCCGACCGTGGCCGAGGGGGATGCCATTGTGGCGGCGATCAAGGAAGTGGCGGAAGCGGGATGCAATGTAGTTGCGATCGCCGATGACGCCTATTTCGGTCTCTTCTACGAGGACAGCCTGAAGGAGTCGCTGTTCGGCAAACTGGCCAACCTCCACCCGCGCATCCTGGCAATCAAGCTGGATGGCGCCACCAAGGAGGAGTTCGTCTGGGGCTTCCGTACCGGCTTCATTACTTTCGCCGACGGCAACGAGTTTGAAAACACGCCAGTCATGACCGCCCTGGAGAAAAAGGCCATGGGTATCATCCGCGCCAAGATCTCCAACTGCCCACATCCCTCCCAAACATTTGTCATTGAGGCGCTCCGTTCGCCACAGTTCCTTGACCAGAAGGAAGAGAAGTTCCAGGTCATGAAGGGGCGCGCGCTGAAGACAAAACAGGTTCTGGGTAGCGACAAGTACCAGAAAGCCTGGGATTACTACCCGTTCAACTCCGGTTACTTCATGTGTCTGAAACTGAAAACCGTAGATGCCGAAAAGCTGCGTCTCCATCTGTTGGACAAGTACGGAGTAGGCGCCATTTCCATCAACAAGACCGATCTGCGCATCGCCTTCTCCTGCATCGCCGAGGAGAATATCCAGGAGCTTTTCGACATCATCCATCAGGGAGTTCAGGATCTGGTCTGAGTAACACTGATTCAGTGATAAAAAAGGGGTTCACATCATGTGAACCCCTTTTTTATCATCTTCACCCTTCACTCATTTAATGCAGAGCGTTCCGTTTTCAAGCTCCACTTTCAACGTTCCTCCTTCGATCACGACGCCGCCGATTATCGCCCTGGCCACCCGGGTTTCAAGTTCGCGCTGCAGGTAGCGCTTGAGAGGGCGCGCGCCGTACACCGGATCGTACCCGGCCTTGGCAATAAAACCCAACGCTTCTTCGCTAATTTCAAGCGTTATGTGTTGATCCTTCAGGCGGCCCTTGAGCTGTGCCGCAAGAAGATCGGCAATTTTCTTCACCTCGTCGATATGCAACGGTTTGAAGAGCACGATATCATCCACGCGGTTCAGAAACTCGGGGCGAAAACCGGCTTTCAGTTCGTTCATGACGCTTTTGCGCGCATCCTCCCTGATGTCGCCGTTCGGGGTGATCCCTTCCAGCAGATAGGCGGAGCCGATGTTGGACGTCATTATGATGACGGTATTCTTGAAGCTGACCGTCCTGCCGTGACTGTCGGTTACCCGGCCGTCGTCGAGAATCTGCAACAGGATGTTGAATACGTCCGGGTGGGCCTTCTCGATTTCATCGAACAGCAGGACACTGTAGGGCTTGCGCCGGACCGCTTCGGTCAGCTGTCCCCCTTCCTCATAGCCGACGTAGCCGGGGGGAGCGCCGATCAGTCTGGACACGGCAAACTTTTCCATGTACTCGGACATGTCGATCCGCACCATGTTCTCCTCGGAATCGAATAGCGCTTCCGCCAGGCTTCGTGCCAGTTCGGTCTTGCCGACCCCGGTAGGGCCTAAGAAGATGAAGGAGCCGATCGGGCGGCGCGGGTCCTTGATGCCGGAGCGCGCCCGGAGCACGGCGTCCGACACCAGTTGCACCGCCTCGTCCTGTCCGATAACCCGTTGATGCAGGATATCCTCCAGCCGCAGCAGCTTTTCCCGCTCCCCTTCCACCAGCCTTAAGACCGGTATTCCGGTCCAATGCGCGACAATTTCGGCGATCTCATCTTCGGTGACCTCTTCCCGCAGCAGTTTCTGCCCCCCCTGTTTATGGCCCAATGCCGTTTCTTCATTTTTCAGGGCGGTTTCAAGGCCGGGAAGTTCGGAATATTTGAGGCGCGAGGCCTGTTCCAGGTTGCCGGCCCGCTCCGCCTGCTCGATTTCACGGCGGGTTTTTTCAAGCTGCTCGCGCAACCCCTGCACCCGCTGGATTGCGATCTTTTCCGAATCATACTGCGCCCGCATGGTGCTGGCCTTTTCCCGGTCATTGGCCAACTCCTTTCGCAGCGCCTCCAGCCGCTCCATGCTGGCTTTGTCCTTTTCTTTTTTTAGAGCGACCTCCTCGATCTCCAGCTGCATCACCCGGCGTGATATGGTGTCCAGTTCCGACGGCAGGGAGTCAATTTCCGTTCGGAGCATGGCGCATGCCTCATCCACCAGGTCGATCGCCTTGTCAGGCAGGAACCGCTCGGTGATATAGCGGTTGGAAAGGGTGGCCGCCGCCACCAGGGCATTGTCTTGAATCCTGACCCCGTGGTGCACCTCGAAGCGCTCCCGTAAACCCCGCAGGATCGATACCGTATCCTCCACCGTCGGCTGTTCGACCAGCACCGGTTGGAAGCGGCGCTCCAGTGCGGCATCCTTTTCGATATGCAGGCGGTATTCATCAAGGGTGGTGGCGCCGATGCAGTGCAGTTCGCCCCGGGCCAGCATCGGTTTCAGCATGTTGCCCGCATCCATTGAGCCCTCGGCCTTGCCGGCACCGACGATGGTATGCAGTTCATCGATAAAGAGAATGATCCGCCCCTGCGCCTCCTTTACCTCGTTAAGCACCGCCTTCAGACGCTCCTCGAACTCACCGCGGTATTTGGCCCCGGCTATCAACGCTCCCATATCCAGGGCAAAGATAATCTTGTCCTTCAGGCCCTCCGGCACGTCCCCCCGCACGATGCGTTGGGCCAGGCCTTCGACAATGGCGGTTTTGCCGACCCCCGGCTCGCCGATCAGCACCGGGTTGTTCTTGGTTTTGCGGGACAAGACCCTGATCACCCGGCGCACTTCTTCATCCCGGCCGATGACCGGATCAAGTTTGTCCGTGCGAGCCATTTTCACCAGGTCACGGCCATACTTCTCCAAAGCTTCGTAGGTTGCCTCGGGATTGGCACTTTGAACCCGCTGGCTTCCGCGCACCTCGGTCAGGGTCTTCAGGAAGCGTTCGCGGTTTACGCCCGCCAGTTTGAGTATCCGTCCGGAGGGCACCTTTTCCCCTTCTGCCAGCAGTGCCATAAACAGGTGTTCGACCGAGACGTATTCGTCTTTCAGTCGTTTGGCCTCGTTTTCAGCGTCAACAAGAATGCGCGACAGGCGCTGCGACACATATATCTTTCCCGCCTCCGCACCAGGACCGGAGACTCTCGGTATTCGGTCCAGTGCGGCCACTATCTCGTTTTTGACCATTTCCGGACGGATATCCATCCGCTGCAGCAGGCGCGGCACGAGACCGTCAGGCTGATCCAGCAGCGCCCAGAGCAGGTGTTCGCCATCCACTTCCACATGTCCGAACGAAACGGCCTTGCTTTGCGCTTCGGCGAATGCTTCCTGGGATTTTTGCGTAAGTTTGTTGAAGTCCATGTATGTGCCTCTTTTACACTGTTTTTACTGCATCTGCTTAAGAGTTAAGCATGGGGCGACGTTATGTCAAGCAAGCGAGTATACAATTTGATTAATTGTTTGAGAATGCAACAGGTGGTGTCCGGGTAAGAGGCGGAGGGCTGCTGCCGGAATTTGAGGGCTGTGTTGTACATACGGAATGGGTGAATCGGGAACTGCCGGGTACTCCCTCGATCAATAATACACGCCCCCGGCACTACCGGGGGCGTGTTGATCATTTCCCTATAACAACAAACTCATCTCGACGGTTTTTTGCCCAGGCGTCCTCATCGCTCCCTTGGGCTGCCGGTTTTTCCTTGCCGTAACTGATGGTGACCAGACGGTCAGGCTTGACTCCCAGCGTAACCAAGTATTGTTGGGCGGCTTTGGCACGTCGCTCACCCAGCGCCAGGTTGTACTCGGCCGAACCCCGCTCGTCACAGTAGCCCTCGATACGTATTTTTGCCAAAGATTGCTTCATCAGTACGTCGGCATTTTTTGCCAGGGTGCTGCGTGCCGGTTCTGTAAGAGTGTTGGAATCCAGGGGGAAGTAAATAGTATTCAGGGCAGACTGCAGCTGTTCATTTGTTGATGTTTTTTGCACCTGAACAGCTGAAGAAGCAGGCTGGATTGGAATCTGGGCTGCCGCTTCTGTAGCGGCAACTTTTGATGGTGCCGTCTCGCCGGATTTTGGCGGGTCAATCTGCTTGACAACCGGGGCCGGTGCGATTCCTTCGTCATTCTTGACAACGGCTTGCTTGGCACAGCCGGCAGTCATGAGCATGGCAGCAATTAAAACGAAGACGGCATTAAACGATATACGCTGAATCATGGGTAGATACTCCTGGTGATATGAAATTATGGGAATGAGACGCACCGGTGCGTCCTATTCAGAAACACGGAAATACTGAATAAATGAGTGTTGATTATGCGGGATGGGTTGGTACCGGTGGTGCTCGTGGAGGAAAGGGACTCAGCGACGACAGAGGAACCGGCGCATGGATGTGGGGTGTTTCAGGGGATTGCACTCCAATGGAAAGAAAAACAAGGGGAGGCAAATAGGCAATAACGGGGTCTAAATCAATTTCTACGACCGACTGCAATTCGGTTTGGACAGGCTTCTTATCAATTACCGCCCGACGCATCGGCCTGGGCTTGTGTGGACGGGATACGTCCGGCACTCTCATTCCAACAAAAACCAGAAATAATGGAGTTACAAGGGTAATGAAACGGATGTATCGACTTTGTTGTACAAATAATTTCACTTGCGTACGGTAGCAGACTCATCGATTCAATACAAGCTGTTAAAAATCAGCTGTGGAATAGACCTTCCATCCGGAAACAGGGCAGTCGGATTTCGCTACATAACCTGAGAGCTGGGCCGTGGACAGCAGATTCAGAGAGGTACGGTCAAAAGGGCAATTAATTCGTCGCCTGTCGTAATGATACGTTTGTGATACTATTCGAAATGACGGCAAATTCTTCACGCTTGACCAATGGCATTATTTGCGCTAGCTTCCGATGAAATCTGAGTTTGAGGGTCGTGTGCATGCGGGTCATCGCGGGAACCGGACGTGGAAGGAAACTGATAGCACCACCCGGAATAACAACAAGACCGACTTCTGATCGCGTGAAGGAAGCTCTATTCAGTATTCTTGCCAGCCGTATTGATTTTGCAGATATTCGGGTGCTCGATATCTGTGCCGGCACCGGCGGTCTCGGCATAGAAGCGTTAAGTCGGGGAGCCGGTCTGTGTTGTTTTATTGAATGCAACCCATCGGTTAAGGCGATAATTGAAAAAAATCTGCTGGTAGTCAATGGATGGTCCCGCTCAGAAATTGTGACTATGGATGCGGAAAAAGCGTTAGCTGTTATTGGAGGTCGGAATCAGCACTTTGATCTTGTGTTCTTTGATCCGCCGTATGATTCGGATTTATATCAGCGCATACCTGGAGCGCTTGGCACAGCCGCTCTTTTGATGCCCGGTTCCATACTGGTTGCAGAATGCCCGGTCCGGAACCCGTTACAAGAGTCATACGGGACCCTGCAGCGGTTTGACCGGCGTGTGTACGGAGAAACAGCACTCGAATTTTTTATTCAGGAGGAAAAATGAAGAAAATTGCTGTCTATCCGGGGTCATTCGATCCCATTACGTACGGCCACATCGATATAATCAAGCGGGGTCTGACTATTTTTGACGAAATAATTGTTGCCGTTGCAAGGAACTCTCAGAAAAATGCTCTGTTTACAACGGATGAACGGGTTGAGTTGATTCAGGATGTCGTAAAGGGGGAGGGGAGGGTCACCGTAGACACGTTCAGCGGTCTTCTGATCGATTACGTCTCTTCCCGTGGGGCCCATGTCATCATCCGCGGTCTCCGGGCAATATCTGATTTCGAGTACGAGTTTCAGATAGCCCAGATGAACAGCAGCATCGGCCGGCAGATTGAAACTCTGTTCATGATGACTTCCCTGCAGTACGGATACCTTTCCTCGTCTATTGTCAAGGAGGTCTGCTCGCTTAACGGAGATATCGACAAATTCGTTCCGCAGGAAGTGAAATCGGCATTGCGGCTGAAATACGGCTTATCGTAGTCATCAGTGGTCTTCTTGGAACATTTGTCTACATGTGATTGTTGAGGAACAGTGATGAAAAATTATAAGAGTAAGTGCACGAGTTGACGTCTTCCCCGGTAACGCAACTTTGAGCGACGAAGGGGCGTTGCAGGACGCCCATTTTTTTAACAGGAGGTTCATCATGATCACTCAAGAAATGATAATTGCAGACATCATCGCACGACACCCTGAAACCCTCCCCGTTTTCAAGCAGTATAACCTTGATTGTTACGAATGCCAGATAGCCGATCTCGAGACATTGGGGCACGGCGCGGGTGTGCACAAGGTAGCCATTGACCAGCTGCTGGCGTCACTGAACAGCGTACTTAAAAAATGATCGGCCAGCTGCGTTGCAGGGATTCGAGATTCATGACCCATGAGTGATATCGATCTCTATGCACATTATTTTCCGGTCGGGAAAAAGGTCGGGGTCGGTATCCCGCTTCCCGATACCGGTGTTTTCAAGGACTGGGCAGTAATCCTGGAAATCGATGAGGATCTTGTTTCGCTGCAGCTGTCCCGTGATGTTCTGCCGGTGGATGTTTCGCTGCATTATGGACAGATCCTCGAATTACGCGGCGGCGGTGAAGGTAACGCCTTCTGCTGCAGGGCCATCATTGTTTCCGAAGGTGACGCCAGGGAATTGCTGCTGCGGCTGATCGGCGAGGTTGTATCGGATGAATTGCGCGAGTTTTACCGAATTGACGCCTATCTTCCGATCAAATGCTTTGTCAGCCATGAACAGAATAGTGCTCTGTTACATACACAGTGGGAAGAGCGACGTACCCGCCGGAAGTTGCTCGAAATCGACAGACCGGATCACCGTTGGACCAGAGAGCTGCTTCCCGCCGAGTCCGGGCCGTCACTTGAACGACCACACCTTTCATCGAAGGCAGGCGGTGGTGAAGAGGTGCCAGACCGTGACCGGGGAGAGTCGGGGGCGCACGACTCCTGGGATGGCATTATCCCGCTGGCTGCCAATATCAGTGGTGGCGGCCTGCGCATCAATACCCATCAGGGCTTCGAGAACGGTGAGTATACACAGCTGGAGATTTTTCTGCCGGTGCCGCAGCGGGTAATAGATGTCGTTGGCCGGGTTGTGTTTGCCAATCGCAATTATCCGGCCGGAAGCGACCGTGATTTTTTCAATACCGGTGTGCAGTTTGTGTACATAGACGAACGTGACCGGGATGCGATTATAAAATACATTTCCAGTATTCAGCTCAAAAGAATCCGGCAGTTGCGTGAAAGGTACCTGTGTCGGGAGGGAGAGGGTAATGACAGAAATTATGACACGTCCAGAGGGGCAGTCATCAGAAGAACCGTTACCCGGTTAAGCATGTTTCTGTTATTTGTGGTGTTACTCGTGTTACTGGCCTCCTATTACTGGTACTATATTCATGAGCATCCAAAGGCGGAAATTCAGAGAATATTTGATGAGGGCATCAGAAAGTACGATGAAAAGCTGCACCAGAAGTAAGCAGAGTCAATTCAGCATCAACTCGCCTGCCCGCCGTATGAACTCAGGCTGTGGACGGCCGCAGTAGATTCCGTCCGTTGCAGATCCTGCTGAAATCCCCCGAATGTACAGGTACAGTACACCTCCGAAATGATTGTCATAACTGTAACCGGGCAGCCGCACTTTCAACAGGCGGTCCAACGCCAGGGTATACAGATGATATTGCAGAATATAGGCGCTGCGGCACATCGAGTCGTGCATCCTGTCCTGATTATAGTCGGCCGTCTTCATGCCGAGATGGTTTGATTTCCAGTCAAGAAGAAAGTATCGGCCGTTGTGCGTAAAAATCAGGTCAATGAAACCCTGCAGCATACCGCGGCTCTGTCGGAACGAAAGCCGGTTCAGTACCTCGAAATAATCTCCGAAACGATCTCCGTCGAGCACACCTACAAACAGGTTCCGCAGGATGTCTGGTGCAAGATGCCTGACCGGCAGATAAAACTCCATCTCGGTCTGCCAGTCACCTGTTTTCAGTTGCCCCAGGGTGAAATCAGGATGTTCCGGAATGATCCGGGCGGAGGTGACTGCTTCAACCATGTTCCTTACGGCAGGCAGCCACTGCTCGTGGAAGCCGTTGTCAGCCAGCGCGGAGCGTACCGTGGCGGTGATGCCGTCACGGTACAAACGGGGATACTGGAGCTGCTCAAATATTTCATGGAGGCAGGTTCCCGCCTTTGCTCCACGGGGAAAGTGAAAGATCGACAAGCCACCTGCAGAGCTTTCCGCTTCCGGTTGGACTGCTGCCGAATCAACCGGTAGCGTATCGTGGTCATGAGGTTCGAAATTGTGACCCGACCCGGAGGTCAAGCCGCTGAAGCTGGCAACGTGCCAATCATCGAGCGGAGGGTGCGCCATCGCCCGACAGGTGTAGGGAAACACGGCGGAATCATTTCTCTGATACGGGGGTACCGCTTCATGTACCGGCATCATCCCGGCGAAAATGCCGTTATCACCGCTGCTTGAAAGGTGTTGCATGTCATCGAGAATCGCCCGGTCACCCGCTGCATGAAAACTCCTGGCATCCCGGGATGCCTGCCCGCCGTGCAACAGGTGAAAAAGCGGCGAGTCGGCAGCGCCGTTGATGCCACCCCACACGGTATAACAGCGGAACTCCGCCCTTGTTAGCGCGACATACAGCAGGCGGACGGCCTCCGCACTCTGCTCTGCCGTCGCTCGCTGCAGGTTTTCTTCCCCACCCGCCAGATCCAGCACCAGCTCCCCATCGTCATTGTGGAACAGCGCCCTGTCTGCCGGCCCGGAATGGGCATCCCACGCAAACGGCACAAATACAACCGGGTACTGCAGTCCCTTGCTGGCATGAATGGTTGAGATCATTACCGCATTTTCGTCCGTTTCAAGTCGGAGCAATGCCGCATCATCCCTGCCTGGCCGCCCGATTTTCCGCTCAAGCCATGAGATCAGGCCGGACAAGTTTTTCCCCTGTTCACGTTCGACCTGGTGCAGCAATTCGGAACAGTGCAGAAGATTGGTCAGGCTGCGTTCTCCACCGACACGTGACAATAGTCGCTGCCGGACGCCACAGCTCCCCAGCAGGCGTGAAGCAAGAGCAACAACGCCGCCGGATCCCGCAACCGTATGCAGGTTCTGAAAACGGATCAGCCAGGATTCCCACTCGGGATCTTCCCCTGAATGTTCCACATATTGCGAAACCTGATTGGCACTCAGTCCCATACTGCCTGTCAGCAGGGCTTCACGAACCAGCGCTTCCCGATGCGGCTCTGATGCTGCCCGCAGAATCCGCAGCAGATCGAGCGCTTCGGACGTTTCAAAGATTGTGGTGCTACCCTGCTGCACCGACGGAACACCGAGCGATGACAAAGCCTCCTGTATCCGGTCTGCCTGTTTGTGGGTTTTTACCAGCACGGCGATGTCTCCCGGCTTCAGCGGGCGTACCTGGGCGGACAGCGAAATTGTGACGCGCTCCGGTTCGAGCAACCGGGAGATTTCTCCCGCCACCGCCTGAACGATGGTGCGGGTGGCAACCGGTTTTACCTCGGCTCTTGATTCGTCACTGCGGGGGTAGACCCAGACCCGGAGCGGCCGTTCATCCGGGACGCCGTTGAATAATAACCGGTCATTCGTTGAACGACCCGAGCTGACCGGCTCGAAGGGAATATCCTGATGCATGAAAGGGGCGGGACCGGAATTAAACAGGGCATTGACTGCGTTAACCAGCCTGGAATCAGATCGAAAGTTGATTCCCAGGGTATGCATGTTCCGGGCATGGACGCTCTTGCCGGCATTCAGATAGGCAATGACATCCGCCCCGCGGAAGCTGTAGATAGCCTGCTTCGGGTCGCCAATCAGAAACAGCGGGTAATCCTGGCCGGTTCCTATCCGCTTGAAAATATTCCACTGCAGAGGATCTGTATCCTGAAATTCGTCAATCATGGCAGCCTTGTAGCGCTGCTGCAGTTTTTCAGCAAGAGCTGCACCGGACTCCGCTTCAAGTGCCAGGTGAAGATCCAGCAGTAAGTCATCGAAGGCACGCTGATTCAGCATTTTCTTGCGCTGGTGTAATTCCAGTTCGAGCCACCTTTTAAAATCATGCAGACAGGAAATTATCCTGTCCTGGAACGCGTGCTTGATTGAAGTCAGCACCTCGGACAGCTGCTGGCAGACTTCGAAAAAGGGGTGATCGGGCGGACCGGGAGATGCCTTGGTGGTTTTGGAGCTGATCTTAGCCGCTGAAAAAAAATCAAGTTTGCTGTTGTCCAGAGCCGCATTCCCGCCTGCCACCCAGCTGTCCATCGCGTGTGAAGCAGCCTCTATCTGGGAAGGCTTATAGCTCAGCTGGTTCAGGCGTGCCTGTGCTATCTGTCCGATAATCGTGCTGCGATCGCTGTTCCAGTGAGTGCAGAGCCGCGCATAGAGCCAGTTGCGCTCTGCTATCAGCGGAGCAACCTGGACGTTTTCACCTTGCGGGACAATAATCAGATCGGGGTTCTGGAAGTGTCCATCAAGTGGTTTGGCAAGTTTTTCCGGGGTATAGCCGCCGGCAACAAGGTACTCGACAAAATCATCCGGCTGGGTCATGACCCGTGCCCGCCAGAAGTCATCGCAGACCTGTTTGACAACCGCTTTCTGGTCGCTGATCATGTCACTGCCGAAAAGGGAGCCGCTTTCAAACGCGTTCTCCAGGAGCGCCCGTTGGCAAAAACCGTGAATGGTAAAAATGGCGGCATCATCAAATGAATACAATGCCCGCGTCAGGAGTTTTTTTGCCCGTTCGCCCTCCTGGGGACGGGCAGACAGGAGGAGCCGCTCAAGATCGTCATCGGCCGGAGCCCGTCCGCTGGAGTAGAGATCAAGTGTCGTTGCGATACGGCGTCTGATCCGTTCACGCAGTTCCGCAGTGGCGGCCTTTGTATAGGTCACCACAAGAATCTCCTCCGGACGCAGCTCCTTCTCAAGAAGCAGCAGAATGTAGAGAGCTGCTATTGTCCAGGTCTTGCCGGTGCCGGCGCTCGCTTCGATCAGGTTGAGACCGGAGATGTTGATTGTTGCAAGATTGAGGGGGTTCATGATGTTTTCATGGCAGAGAGGTCAATTGGAGAATAAACGTGGATTAATTGTAACCGTTCTGGATTATTAGTCTGAAGGCTGAAGACCGAAGGGAAATCTTCACTCTTCAGCCCTCAGACTTCAGCCTGAACAGCTAAGAGAAGTTAAGGCTATTTTTGATCGATTGCCGACAGTTTCCACGGGTTATTGCCGACCGGACGGCTGAAGGTCCAGTACTCCTCGAACTTGATCGGATCGCTCTTGCTGCCGGATAATACGAAACCGGCTTCATCGGTCGTATAGTCGAGCAGGTTGGCATATACCAGGGTATTGATGAAGTCCTGCCCCGATTCCTGCCACGCTTCGACGACGTCCACTTTCCGGACGGCGATGTTTTCGAGGCGGTTGATCTGTTTGTCGCTGACAAGTTTGTCGATATCCGCCTGAAAAACACGGCGCATTTCATCTGTAAGAAGAGCCTGAACCGGAGCCAGATCGCGATTCATCCAGGCTCCCTGGATCTTGAAAAAGTTGTCCATAACCAGATCGGTATACCGGTTTTCGTCAAAGTACGGGTCAAACTGGCGGATATGTGCAAGGCCGGTCTCAACATCCTCTGTTTCTAAAGCCGGTTGCTGTACCTCCCGGGAAATCGGGGTTACCGTACCACCCCGGTATGGTTCGGCTTGAAAAGAGCTCATTGAACCGCCTTCCCTCTTTTTCTTGATGTAGCGATAGATGAGGTAACCGATTCCGGCCAGCAGTATGATCTCGAACAGTCCGATGCCGCCTCCACCCATGCCGCCGCCCATGCCGCTGAACCCGAGGCTCCTGAACAGCATGCCGCCGAGCAGGCCTCCGGCTATCCCGCCGGCCATGCTCCTCATGAATCCGCCCGCCGCAGGTTGCTGGAGGGGAGGGGAGGGTGCTGCCTGTTGGGAGCGGGATGGCGCCGGCTGCGAAGTTGGACTGGCGGGGCGGGAATAGCTGCGCGAACCGCGGCTTCCCGAGGAACGGCTTCCGCCCGCTCTTGCATGAGCTTCGAATTCCAGGACAGTGGCGGTCAGAAACAACGCGGCAGCCAATAAGGTGAAAAGTCTAAGTGCATGTTTTTTCATTATTTACAGCTCCTTGTACACTGATTAATGGCAGTGGTCTCGTATTAAAACAATCCTGGGTACAGCGAATGTAGTGACAGGGTACACGAAAATCAAGGCGACCAGTATAAAAAACAGCAGAACTACCGGGTCGGCGGGCCTCTGCATATGCGTGCTGGATCTTATTTTTTAATTGGCAAGCTTTGCCCGGATGGCCTCAACTACGTAGTATGCATCATTGATGGCGGTGTAGATGAGATTGGGATGCTTTTCCTCCGCGATCGATCCCGCGCTGATCTTCATGTACGACGGGGAGATTGCTCCTCCAATGACATATACCCCCTTGCGGGTGGATTCAAACTCCGAAGTAAGCAGTACCACGCGTTCTCCCTCCTTGGCGATCTTGCAGACACCGGCAGTGCAGGCAATACTCTGGATATTAAGCTTATCGAAGATCGGAACCGGCCCCTGTGATCCGATGCAGGCGATGACATTATGCATCGGGAAACTCAAGGCATGGTAGAGATCGATGCCGTCAGCCTGCTCGAATACATTGATCCGAATGACCAGCCGGTCAACCCCCTGTTCATCGACTTCACCGATACGAGGCATCGCACCCGGCAACAGCCTGATGTTTCCTCCTAAAAGGATTTCCTCTCCCAGACGTTGCGCCGTCTCTTTATTGACATCAAACGTTTCGGCCTTGTGCGCCCAGTAGACCGGGTGGGTGTCCCTTGCCTCCCGTTTGGCCTTGAGAATATTGATAATCACGTCAGCTGCCGTGTTGCCGCCGCCGATTACCAGGGTTTTGATTCCTACATATTTGCCGGGATCGTCGACGTTCTTGGCGACCATCTTGGCATCACCATATACGCTGAGTTCGCGTGGAATGTTGCTGCCGAAGGAAAGCACAACCTTTTTGCCTTTGAAATTCCCTTTGGACGTAATGACTGTCAAGCCGTCACGTTCATCCTTGATATCTTCAAAATCCACTTCAGTTTGAACGTGGAGATTTTCGTGCTGAACAAAATGCTGAACATACTGCAGATAACTCTCCACAGTCACCGGCTTGTCCGGCGGGCGCAATTCATCCACCATGAACGGGTCGGGGGCATCTTTGGGTTTTGATGCGTACACCAGCTTTCCTTCCGGATAAGTATTGGCGATCCCCTGGAAAATAGCTTTTCCGGATTCAAGAACAAGATAGGAGAGGCCATGCTTATGGCACAGATAGGCAGTCGAAAGACCGGCAGGACCTCCGCCGATTATCAGAACATCATAGTTACTGTTTTTCATGTTAAGGTCCTTGGTGTAAATGTGAGTATAAAAGCAGTAATTTTATAACACAATTATGCAATAAGATATAGCGGGAAGAAGCTTGTCATATGCAACAGATGAGGTATGATAAGAGTCATCATATTCAAAAGGGAGGTCACGTATGGAAGACAAGGATAAGAAAATCGCCGCTGCCGCTTTATTGATATTTGCAGGCGGAGTCATTGGAGCCGGCCTGGCTCTGCTGTATGCTCCCCAGTCCGGAAGCAGAACGAGGAAGGATATTTCCCGGTATTCAAAAAAAGCACGTAACCGTGCCGACGAGGTGGTTGAAGATCTTGCTGCCAACGTATCCAACCTGGTTGATGCCATCGGTGAAAAGACCGACGATCTGCTGGAAAAGGGCAGGGATGCAGCGGGCAGCGCCCGAAAAGACCTGATCCAGCTGATTGAAGAGGGTGCTTCTAAGCTTGAAAAGTTCAGGACAATGCTGAGAAGAATGTAAGGTGTTTCCATTTAACAACGGCGTAAAAACCGGCGACCGGTACGGAACAGGTATCGTGTCTCCGGTTTTTTTGCCTTCCGTTGTTTGCTAACGGATCGTTATGCAGCTGCTTCCTGCCTCCGGGATAAGACGGTTGAAGTAGTCTATCGTGGGAAAGTGAACCGATTGACGCGGCTCTACCTTTGAACTGTAGCGGCTGATGTAGACGAGGTAGCGTATCAAGTAGCTTTGCGCCGTTGTCAGGTTGGTCTCGCTGTCTTCACCCAGCAGTGTCCGTTCCGGTTCATAGCTGACAAAATTCTGCAACTTCCCCCAGAAACGGGTATCCTCCTTCGGCAGTCCCACCTGATGGGCGGAAATAATGCCGTCGAAATAGGGACCGATGCGGGTTCTCTTCAACTTCAGATCGAGAGTTTTCGAGTGGGCGTTGGTGACCAGCCAGACAATTTTGCCGGTATGCTTGAGGAATAGCAGAAATTCGATCACATGGGGATGGACGGCGATCAAATGCTCAATTTCCAGTTTGAGCACCGGGATGTCGAGATCGAGGCGGTCCGACCAGTAATCCAGATCGGTCCAGTTGAGGGTGTTTTCCTGGTTGCGGAACAGGTTGTACAGATGTTCCTTGGCGTATTCCAGGGTTGTATGATTGCGCTGGCTCCAGCGCTTCGGCACATGCTCCAGCCAGAAGTGGTCGTCGAAATGGCGATCAAGGATCGTGCCATCCATGTCCAGCAGTACGGTGTCTATATCATTCCAGTTGATAATCATCTGCTGCTCTTCCACTCTCGGTAATTCGAATCTGCCCTGACAATACGTTTCTGATATGCAGTTTGTCAAGGTGCTGAAATAAGGCTCCCTGTTCCTGAAACGCCAATTAATTTGACTTTACAGGCGGTTGTCGCGTATAAAGTACGATCCACTATGCTCGATAAACTGCTCTACATAGAAACCTACGGCTGCCAGATGAATGTGAACGATTCCGAACGGATCGTCTCGATGCTGGGAGACCTCGGGTATGCACCGACCAACGATCCGGCCTCCTCGGACATGATCCTGCTCAATACCTGCAGTGTGCGTGGTGGCGCGGAGGATAAAGTCTATAAACGGCTCGCCAACCTGCGGATCTACAAGCGGGACGGCAAGAAGCAGATCATTGCCGTAGGCGGCTGCGTGGCCCAGCAGGAGGGGGAGGAACTCCTCCGCAAGCTGCCTTACCTGGATCTGGTGATCGGTACCCACAACCTTCATCTGCTGCCGGAAATGGTGCGCGGTGCCGAAGGTGGCGAGCGCCGCTCCGAAACGACCTTCATCGATAACGACCAGCGCCTGGACCTGTTTCCCTCCATCAAGGGGGAGTCACGGCTGTCACGGTTCGTGACGGTCATGCAGGGGTGCGACAACTTCTGTTCGTACTGCATCGTTCCCTTCGTGCGTGGCCGTGAAATCAGCCGCCGCTCGGCGGATATCCTGGCGGAAGTCAGGCAGCTTGCCGATGAGGGGGTCAGGGAGGTTATCCTGCTTGGCCAGAACGTCAACTCCTACGGCCTTAAAACCGGATCCGAGCCGTCGTTTGCCGAATTGATCCGGCAGGTTGCCGGAATTACCGGTATCGATCGCATCCGTTTTACAACATCGCACCCCAAGGATATGTCCGATGAGCTGATTTCCTGCTTTGGTGACGTGCCGAAGCTGAGCGGCCAGATCCACCTCCCGGCACAATCCGGCAGCGATGCGGTGCTGAAGCTGATGGGACGCGGCTATACCCGTGCTTCCTATCTGGACAAGGTGCGCTCGCTCAAGTCGCTCCGCCCCGATCTGGTTTTTACCGGCGACATCATCGTCGGTTTTCCCGGCGAAAGCGATGCGGATTTCGAACAGACCCTCTCCCTGATGGAGGAGGTGCGCTACATCGACCTGTTTTCCTTTGTCTACTCGCCCCGTCCCGGCACCAGGGCGGCCGGGATGAGTGACGACCTGCCGCGTGCGGTAAAAATGGCGCGCCTGGAGCGGCTGATGGAACTTCAGCGCCGCCATACGGGCGAAATCAGCGCCCCCTACGTCGGCAGCGTGATGACTGTCCTGGTCGAAGGGGAGGGGAAACTCCCCGGCCAGGTTTCCGGCAAGGCCGATATCGGCCGCATCGTCAATTTTACCGGGGACCGTTCCCTGATCGGCAGTTTCGTCGATGTCAGAATCATCAAAGCCTACCCGAACTCGTTTCTGGGGGAGCTATGAAACACGCATTCACGAGGGTATCATGACCAGTATTGAACAGGCCGCCCCCGCAGCCAATAACTTTCTCCGCACCATTATTGACGAGGACCTCAAAAGCGGCAAACACAGCGGCGTCGTGACCCGCTTTCCGCCCGAACCGAACGGCTACCTCCATATCGGTCATGCCAAGTCGATCTGCATCAACTTCGGTCTGGCGCGCGATTTCGGCGGACGCTGCCACCTCCGCTTTGATGACACGAACCCGGCAAAAGAAGAGCGGGAATATATCGACTCCATCAAGGAAAGTGTCCTCTGGCTCGGCTTCGACTGGGGCAAACATCTCTATTACGCCTCGGACAATTTCGAGCAACTGTACCGGTGGGCGATCTTCCTGATCGAGCGGGGAAAAGCGTACGTCGAGGATCTGAGCGGCGAGGAGATCCGCGCCTATCGCGGCACGCTGACCGAACCGGGAAAAGAGAGCCCGTATCGCAGCCGATCGGTGGAAGAAAACCTCAGCCTTTTCAGCCGGATGCGTTCCGGCGAGTTCCCGGATGGCACTCGTGTGCTGCGGGCCAAAATAGACATGGCCTCGCCCAATATCAGCCTGCGCGACCCGGTCCTGTACCGGATCCTCCATACGCCGCATCCGCACGTCGGCGACGCCTGGAAGATCTACCCGATGTACGACTTCGCCCATGGGCAGACCGATGCGATAGAGGGGATTACGCACTCGATCTGCACTCTGGAGTTTGAATCCCACAAGCCGCTCTACGAATGGTTCCTGGATAACCTCCCGGTTCCGGCGCGGCCGCGCCAGTATGAATTTGCCCGCCTGAATCTGACCTACACAGTCATGAGCAAGCGGAAACTGCAGGAACTGGTGCAGCTCGGCACGGTCAGCGGCTGGGATGATCCGCGCATGCCGACCCTGGTGGGGATCAAGCGGCGCGGCTACACCCCGGCAGCGGTACGGGCTTTTTGCGAACAGATCGGCGTGGGTCGCAGCGATTCATGGATCGATGCATCGATCCTGGAGGAGTGCGTCCGCACCGACCTGAATGAAACTGCGCCGCGAGCCATGGCGGTACTACGTCCCATAAAGCTGGTGATAGATAATTACCCTGCCAATCAGGTCGAAGAAATGCTAGCGGCAAACCACCCGCAGAAACCGGAGATGGGCAACCGTACGATCCCCTTCTCCCGCGAGATCTGGATCGACTCCGACGATTTCATGGAGACCCCGAGCAAAGGCTTCCACCGCCTGACTGTCGGCGGTGAGGTCAAGCTCCGCTTCGGCTATATCGTCACCTGCACAGGCGTCGTAAAGGATGGGCAGGGAACGGTTCTGGAGCTTCACGGCGAATATGACCCCGCGTCTCGCGAGGGAATACATACCTCCGACGGACGAAAGGTCAAAGGGGTTATTCACTGGGTTTCCGCCCGCCACGCCGTGACCGCTGAAGTGCGGCTGTTCGACCGGCTCTTCAGCGATCCCAATCCCGACCGGGGCGGTGCCGACTACAAGCAGTTCTTGAATCCCGCTTCCGTTGAAACCCTTTCCGACTGCAGGCTTGAAGCCTCCCTGGCCGGGGCGGATGTTGAAACCCGCTACCAATTTGAACGACAGGGATATTTCCGGCCGGACCCGAAAGATTCTCTCCCCGGCAAACTCGTATTCAACCGGATAGTCACCTTGCGCGATGTATGGGCTGCCAAGAAGTAACACATGAAGGAGTGGTACATATCAGCATGAAAAAAGAGAATTTTACATCAGGATTTGTTTCAATCATCGGTCGCCCGAACGTGGGGAAATCAACGCTTCTGAACAGCATCATCGGCGAGAAGATTGTCATTACTTCGGACAAACCACAGACGACCCGCAACCGGATACAGGGGATTCACAATATCCCGGGCGGCCAGATCGTTTTTATCGATACCCCCGGTATCCACAGCGGCCATTCCCGGCTGAACCGTAGCATGGTGGATGTGGCCAGGTCGGCAATCAGCGGGGTCGATCTCCTGATGCTGGTCGTAGAAGCGACCTCCGCCGCCGATCCCGCCTTCATCCAGGATGTCCTCGGCAAAGTAAAGATTCCGGTTGTGCTGGTTATCAACAAGATCGATCTGCTCGCCGACAAGAACCAGGTGCTGAAAAAAATAGCCGACTGGGCCGCGCTCCACCCGTTCAGGGAAATCGTTCCGGTATCCGCCGGCCGCAATGACGGAGTGGCCCATCTGGTGTCGGTGGTCAGCGGCTATCTCCCCGAAGGTCCGGCCATGTTCCCGGACGACATTTTGACCGATATGCCGGAAAAGTTTATTGTTGCCGAGATGATCCGCGAAAAAGTTTTCCGTCTGACCCGCGACGAGGTACCGTATTCGACGGCGGTCGTCGTGGAGAGTTTTATTGAGCGGGAAAACGGCGTCATCGCCATTTCGGCTGCCATCATGCTGGAGCGGGCCACCCAGAAGGGGATCATAATCGGCTCGAAGGGTGAGATGCTGAAAAAGATCGGTAGTCAGGCCCGACAGGATATCGAGCGTCTGCTTGCCACCAGGGTATATCTGGAACTGTTCGTCAAGGTGGTTGAAAACTGGAGCGAACGACCGTCTAAATTGAGAGAACTGGGATACGAATGAAACCATTAGTAGCAATTGTCGGCCGCCCCAATGTGGGCAAATCAACCCTGTTCAACCGTCTGCTGGGTCATCGTCGTGCCATTGTCGACGACACCCCCGGAGTTACGCGTGACCGCAACTACGCCAACATTACCCGTTTCGAAAAGCCGTTCATCCTCATCGACACCGGCGGATTCGAGCCGGTAACCGAAAACCGCCTGCTGCAGCAGATGCGTGAGCAGTCAAAACTTGCAATTGAAGAGGCTGATATCATCATCTTCATGATGGATGCCCGAAGCGGCTTGACTCCGGCGGATATTGAGGTGGCCGAAATGCTGCGGCGCGTCAAGAAGCCGGTGTTTTTTGTCGTCAACAAGGTTGACGGAGATAAACTTGAAAATGAATCGGCGGAATTCTATTCCCTCGGAATCGGCGAGCTGTACACCATTTCGGCCGAGCATAATCGCGGCGTGGTTGATCTGGTTGAAAACATTATGGCCGTTTTTCCGCCGACTGACGTCGCCGACCCTGAAGAGAATGTCACCCGAATCGCCGTTGTCGGGCGCCCCAATGTCGGCAAGTCATCGCTTGTCAACAAGCTGCTCGGCTTTGAGCGGGTAGTGGCCAATCCGACTGCCGGCACCACGCGGGATTCGGTCGACACCCCATTCACCTGCAACAAAAAACCTTACGTCCTGATCGATACCGCCGGTATCCGCCGCAAGGGGAAAACTACTGAAAAACTGGAAAAGTACAGCGTCTGTGATGCCCTGCGCAGTATCGAACGAGCTGACGTTGTGCTGATGGTGATCGACGCGGACGAGGGGGTCACCGAGCAGGACGAGCGAATTTCCGGCTACATCCACGAAGCGGGCAAGGGGTGTGTGTTTGTCATTAACAAGTGGGATCTCCTCGATAAGGACAACGCGACCTTCAAAACCTATACGGAAAAAATCAGGGACGGTTTCAAATACATGGCGTACGCTCCGATTGTCTTCGTATCTGCCAAAACCGGCCAGCGTACCGGCAAGATCATAGAAACCGTCGATGAGGTTATGGCCCAGTATTGCCGGCGCGTAACCACGTCGGAACTTGTGCATGTGTTTACCGATGCCATTGAATCCCACCATGCTCCGCTGTCTCACGGCCGCAGGGTAAAATTCTATTTTGCCACCCAGGTTGCCACCAGGCCCCCGGCCTTTGTAATTTTCACCAATCAGCCGGAAAACATTCATTACTCGTATGAGCGCTATCTTATCAATAAATTCCGCGATGCGTTCGGATTCGAAGGTGTACCGCTGCGCCTGATGTTCCGGGGACGCGACAAAACGGATACATCCCGTAGTAAAGGTGGATCCGAGCGCAACACATAGGCAATTACCCCCTTTAAGGCTTTACTTGAGTTCACTGTTGCGATATATTTTGCCAGTTTTTATCCTCCCTAACGTAATCGAAAACTGCTCGTGATTCAATCGGGGCTTCTCCGATTGGTACCACGCAGATGGATTGTGACGAATGAGCCTGGAAGGTAACCTCGAAGAGCTCGGACTTGGCGAGATTTTACAGATTGTCAGTCTCAGTAGAAAAACCGGTGTCCTTTCCCTAAGCAGCAAGGGAAGGGATGGCTCGGTTTTTTTTCGTCAAGGCCAGGTTGTACGGGCTTCCTCAAGCGCTTATCAGCAAAGTCTGGGTGAGGTGTTGATTCAACGGGGGATCATTGATCTGTCCGTACTGCGCAAGGGCCTTTCCTTCCAGCAGGAGCACGGTTTTCGTGAACGCCTCGGGGTGATTCTAGTCAAAAACTTCGGCGTGCCGCAAGAAACTATTGAAGAAGTTGTGCGGGAACAGATTGAAAATGTTGTCTTTTCCCTGTTCGCCTGGTCAGAGGGTACATTTAAATTTACAGTCCAGAAATCTATTGAAACGGTTGACGGCACAAAGATGGATCCGCTTCAGTTCATGCTGGATCAGGGACTGAATCCGCAGTTTCTAGCCATGGAAGGGACCAGGATCCTCGATGAAAGGCGTCATGCGGCCGAAGCCGGCAGTGCCGATGGTGACCTTCCAGACGGTGAGTCGGTGCTTGACTTTGATCTGCTGAACAGCGCCGGGGGGGCAGCTTCCTCCATGCCTCCGGTACAGCCACCGGTTGTCATTGTCGATGATGACGGCCCGACATTGCGGAAAATTGCCGACAGGCTTGAGGATAAAGGCTTTACCGTCCATGCAATGACACGCAGCGAAGACACACTGATCATGGTTGATTCCCTACATAGAAGCGGTGAGCGCCCTGCAGTCCTGATTGACCTGATAATGCCTAAAATGGACGGATCAGGAGTTCTGGGCGGTCTCGAGCTTATGGAACTTCTGCGCCGAAACTTTCACGACCTGCAGCTGATTGTCATGACCGACTATCATCATGCCGAGGCCGAGCAGAAGATTCACGACTGCGGGTATCCTTTCGTGATCAAGCCCCGCCGGGCCGAAATCAATACTCCGGCCATACTGGACAGCTTTCTTGCCAAGGTTATGCACGTCATTGATCGTTCCGAAGAGGTCGCACCTGACGGGGAGTGGCAAAACCGGTTCAATCTGGGTGATGAGCTGCGCATTGAAATGGGGGAGGATGAAGATATGCCGCGTGCCGTTGAATCCTCCCAGCAGATTGGAGGATTTTCCCTGCTGCGCGGCATGCTGGAGGAGCTGAACAATCCTGACCTGCAAGGCGGAGTCCTGCTGCTGGTGCTTCGATTCGCTTCAGAATTCGTAAACCGGGCCATCATTTTTACTGTCAGTGACCAGATCATTTCCGGATTCGGACAATTCGGTATCACAGGCGGCACCATCAGCGGCGATGAAAAAGTGCGGTCGATACAGTTCCCCCAGGAATCCAGCTCAATGTTTTCGGAACCGCTGCGAACCGGACGACCACATACGTTCACGCCGGCGTCAACGCCGCTTGATTCCCATATTTTTGACCAACTGGGTGACGGCACCCCCGCCGAAGTTTTTATCGGTCCACTGGTCAGCCAGTCCCGAGTCATCGGGTTTCTCTATGGAGACAACCTCCCGGACGGAAAACCGATTGGAGATGTAGAACCGCTGTCTATTTTCCTGTCTCAGGCAGGAATTGCATTAGAAAAATCCTTATTAGAACGTCAGTTATATGAGAGGGTCGCCGCGTGAGTTCCAAAACCATATTAATTGCTGATGACTCGTCGACCATGCGTGCCCTGCTGGTTGCTATCGTTGAAACCCTCGGTGACTACCGGACAGTCGAAGCCTCAAGCGGTTTTGAAGCGCTGCGACTGCTTCCTCGCGATCATGTAGATCTGATTATGACCGATATTAATATGCCAGATATCAACGGACTTGAGTTGATCAGTTATCTTAGGGCCAACCCTAATTACACTAACATACCTGTTTTCATCATCTCAACGGAAGGGAGTGCAAAGGATATTGAAAAAGGTAAACAGCTTGGTGCGGATGAATATCTGGTCAAGCCTTTTTCTCCTGCGATTCTCCAGCAATTGATCAGCAAGTATCTGGACAAAACGCTCTGACAGGTGTTTGAGGTGTGCAGTAATGAGTGAACAGAACGCCACACATACGAAAGCCGTTCAGGATTTTCTTGCAGAAGCGGAGGAGATCGTCGAGCAGCTCGGCTCTGAATTATCTGACCTCTCCGATATGGCTGAGAGCGGTGAATTGAATCCAGACGTTCTGAACTCAATATTTCGCGGGGCCCACTCCTTGAAGGGATTGGCCGGAATGTTCGGCTTCAGCGGTGTCGCCGAGCTTTCGCATAACATGGAAAACCTGCTCGACTGGCTGAGGCTCGGCAAACTGAATCTCACCCAGAAACTTATGGCTGTCCTGTTTGATTCCCATGAACTGCTCAGTTCCCTGGTCCGGACGCTTGCCTCCGGCGAAGAGACAAGCATGGCGCGGGAAATAGCGGCGACTATTACGAAAATAAATGCCTGCCTTGCCCCACCGGAAATACAGACCGGTGTGTCACCTCTGGAGGAGCTTGGACTGCCCGCTCATGTGCGTGGCGCTCTGACGGAATACGAAGAGCACCGTCTCAAAGACAATCTTGCCAAAGGCCGGACCATCTTCAATATCCATACATCATTTGATCTGACAACATTCGATACAGAATTGTCGGCTGTCACGGATATATTGAAAGGGTGCGGAGAAGTTATCAGCACCTTGCCGAGTGCCGGCGTAAACCTCGAAACCAATATCGATTTCGACATTCTTTTCGGTTCAAAGAATGCACTCGACGAGATGAAAGCAGCCATCGAGCAGGATAGCGTCACGGTTACGCAGCTCGGCTCCGGCGGGTCACCGGAAAAACCGCAGGGTGCCGCCTTCCCCGACGCGGATGCACCTGCAGCCCGTGCCGAAACGGCGGCTGTTGCACCGGCCGGGTCACCGCAGGCACAAGCCGAATCCCCGACACCCCCTCCGTCACCTCCGGCAGACGACGCTTCTCTCAGCGCCAAAAGCATGAGCCGGACAGTCAGGGTCGATATCGGCAAGCTTGACGAACTGATGAACATCGTCGGCGAACTCGTACTCGCCAACTCGACCATTGCGGGCGTTACCAACAAGATGCGCAACGAGGGGTTTTCACACCTCTCCATCGAGCTGGGCAAAGCGGCAAAAGGGCTTGAAAGAAAACTTTCCGATCTCCAGAAAGGGGTTATGGAGATCCGCATGATCCCGATCGGGCAATTGTACGAGAAGATGTCGCGCATTGTACGGAAAATATCCCGTGAGCAGGGGAAGCGGGTCGACCTCAAGTTTTTCGGGGCCGATACCGAGCTGGATAAACTTATCGTCGAAGACATCTCGGATCCGATGATGCATATTATCCGCAACGCCATTGATCACGGCATCGAGTCCCGGGATGAACGCCTGGCGCAGGGCAAGGATGAAAAAGGCACCATCCGGATCTCGTCGTATCAAAAAGGCAATCACGTCGTTATTGAAATTGAGGATGACGGCGGCGGTATCGATGTCGAGAAGGTCAAAAAAAAGGCGTTGCAAAAAGGGCTGGTAAACGATGTCAGTACGGTGTCCGACCGTGACGCAATCGATTTCATCTTTCTGCCCGGTTTTTCAACCAATGAAACCGTCAGCGAGGTTTCCGGACGGGGCGTCGGCATGGATGTTGTCAAGAACAACATCTCGGCGGTGTCCGGGATGGTCGATATCGAGACACGCAGGGGGGAGGGAAGCCGCTTTATTATCACCCTGCCGATCACACTGGCGATCATCAAGGCCCTGATGGTACGCTGCAGCGGCAGGACGTATGCTCTGCCGATCACATCGGTGCTTGAATCGCTGTTGATGACGGACAAGGATATCATGACAGTTGAGCGCAAAGAGGTCGTACAGCTCCGGGAATCGACTCTGCCTCTGCTGAGACTTGAGCATTATTTCGACATACTCCGCAGTGACGAACCTCCGAAAGAATTTTATGTCGTCGTCGTCGGGGTCGCTGAAAAGCGTCTCGGTATCGCGGTTGACGATCTGGTCTGCCAGCAGGATATCGTGATAAAGCCGCTAGGCGACTCTTTCAAGAAATTCCGGGGGGTTTCCGGGGCCGCAGACCTTGGAGACCAGCGCACAATACTCGTCCTCGACATCGGCGGAATAATCAATGAAACGATGCGTTCGGGGAGCTGACATACATGTATAAACGTTATTTCGGTTTCAGGGAAAAACCGTTCAGCAAAACCCCCGATCCCCGGTTCCTGTTTTTGAGCCGCGGGCATGAAGAGGCGCTAGCCCGGCTTGAGTTCGTCGTTGAAGAGCGTGAACTCGCCGTCCTGACCGGAGAGATCGGCTGCGGCAAAACCACCCTGTCGCGGGCTCTTATGGATCGCCTCGGACCCCGTTTCCGGTTCTGCTACATCATCAATCCGCGTTTGAATGCGATTGAATTTCTCCGGACCTTTGCCAGGATTCTGGAGATAGAACAGCCGGCCGATGCCAAAGACACTCTGATAAACCAGATCCATACCGCCGTATATTCCCTTAACCAACGGGATATCTGCCCGGTGCTGGTAATTGACGAGGCCCAGATGATTACTGATGCGGAGGTGTTTGATGAGATCAGGCTTCTGACCAACTTTCAGCTGGATGACCGTAACCTGCTCGGAGTTATCATCATGGGGCAGCCGGAATTGCGCCCGATGATGGCTTCAAGCCGCTTTGAACCTCTGCGGCAGCGTATTTCGCTTCATTACCACCTGAAACCACTGTTGCTGGATGAAATCATGGAATACCTCGATTTTCGGCTCGAGGCCGCCGGCGGTACTCCCGGCTTATTCACGCCGGATGCCGTGCAGCGCATTCATGAACTGAGCGGCGGTGTGCCGCGAAAAATCAATTCCATGGCGACCAATGCCCTGCTTGTCGCGTACGGATGCGATGCCGCCCTGATTGATTCGAGCATAATCAACGAAATTAAAGATGAATTGATGATGTAGGCGGTACAGATATGGATCTCGCAAAAATCAGGAAAAAATCTTTGCAGACGCTCAATGTGGCCGGTGACGAACCTGTAGTCTCCGCTTCACCGTTGCCCGGTCTGACAAGAATCGTACTCGATACGGTTCCGGCCGCTTCCGTTTCACCCGAAGTGGATTTTTTTCAGAAAGAAAATCATCCTGCTCCCGCTCCCTGCATAGAGTCGGTATCTCCATTGCCTGCTGCCGCCCTTCAGGAACCTGTCGGCACAACAGGCACACCACTGGAAATCATTCTGGCCGGCAGAACCGCGGCCGGGTGTGATGATGAGTCGACCATTGCCGATGACGTCAACAGCCTGACTGTTGCCGAATCCCCGCTGGAATTCCTCTGCTTTCGGGTTTCTGATGAAATCTATGGTATAAATATTCTGGATATCAAAGAAATCATCAAGCCGAGAGAGGTAACCGAGGTCCCCCGTGCCCCGCTGTTTGTTTCCGGGATTCTTTCGTTGCGGGGCACGATAATTCCGATCATTGATATGCGCACCCGGCTCGGCCTGGCTCGGGAAATGCCCACAGGCAAGGAGCGGGTTGTTGTCATCAAAAACAATAATTCTTTCAGCGGCCTGCTGGTAGATGAAGTAATCCAGGTTGTGCAGGTACACCCGGATGACGTAGAAGCTGCTCCTGCCATCCTGGATGGGGTAGACCGCGATTTTATCAGCGGACTTGGTCGTTCCGACGGACGATTGATCATAATCTTGAATCTGGAAAACATTGCTGACATCAATCTGTACTGAAAAGGGGCCGGCATGCTGAAAAAAAAGAGAGTACTGATCGTTGAAGATGAAGAAAGCCTTCTCAAGCTGGAGACAATTCTCCTGACAGTCAAGGGATTTGAAGTCATTAGCGCAGCTACCGGTAAATTGGCGATCGACAAGATCGGGGTGGATGAGTTTGACCTCGTACTCCTGGACATCATGCTGCCGGATATCGATGGCTTTGAGGTCTGCCGGCAGATACGTAAAGATCCTCGCACCGCCGCTGTGCCGATCATCATGCTGACCGGGAAAAAAGCCCAGGACGATCATGACCGGGGGGTTTTATGCGGTGCCAATGCTTATCTGGTCAAACCGTTCAAGTCAGCAATGATTATCGATGAGATCAACAGGCTGCTCTCCATTCCCGGAGCCAGTGAATAGCATGGAGGGTGCAACCACTCATGTCCAGCTCGCCTGTTTCAGTCTCGGGGACAAGCTGTTTGCTGTCGATATCATGAGAATACGAGAAATCCTCGTACCTCAGACACTCTCGCCACTGCCCTGCGCTTCTCCACTTCTGGAGGGTGTTATCAACCTGCGCGGGTCTGTTATACCGGTCATGAATATGCGCAAGCGACTCGGGATGCCCGTTGAGGCCGGCGTGCCGGTCGGAAAGCTGCTGATTGTGTCACTGGTCAAGCAGCAGCTGGCCCTCGTGGTGGACGACGTCATGGAGGTTGTTTCTGTACCTGTCGACGACATAAAACCGCCGATCCAGATGACAGAGGGGGTGGGAATGGAGTTTCTGCTGGGTGTCTGCCTGTCAAATAACCGCGTCTTCATGATTCTGGATATTGATTCACTTCTTCGTACCCATACCGGAAATCAAGCGGTCGCATCCGCATAGCACTTTCCTGCAGGCAGAGCGCACGCCTGTAAGTATGAGGTAACGTATCCTGCCGTTGCGGGATAAGAAATGTACAAACGCAAGTATCCTGTTTATCAGGGTCAGGAGTCGCCAGGTAATGGATCTACAAGATATACGCAACGCCCTTCAATCCGCTGATGAGGAAATTCGCAGGTCAGCCCTGTATTCGTTGCGGGATATTCCATGTCTTGACGCACAGGCCATTTTATTTACTGCAATGGGAGATGAAAGCTGGCGGGTGCGCAAAGAGGCGGTTGAGTGTTATGTCTGTTCGAAACCCGATCTCGTGTCCGTTGAGCTGCTGCTGAACCTCCTCCGCAATGAGGATAATGCCGGTCTGCGGAACTCTGCAGCAGAAGCCGTTATTAGGCTCGGCTCCGCGTCCGCCTCGTCGTTGCTGAAAATGGTACAGGATCGGGATGACGATGTGCGAAAATTTGTTGTCGACGTCATGGGGGCTATCGGTGATCCGATCTTTGTTCCGGCATTGTTACAGGCCCTAAATGATCCCGAAGTGAATGTTGCATCAGCCGCCGCGGAGCAACTGGGCGCACTGGGTAATGCGGAAGCGGCAGAGAGCCTTATGCAATCGATTCTTGAGAGAGACGAGGTACTGTTTCGCTTCAGCGCGCTGGGTGCATTGGGAACCCTGGCAAAGCCGGCTCCGGTACCGGAAGCGCTGATAAAACTGGCAGATCAGGATATACTCAGAAAGGCTGTTTTTGAATGCCTGGGTACCATTTCCGATGAAAGTTCCTTCAAGCTTCTGCTGAACGGCTTATCCTGTCTTCAGAAAAACAGCCGTGCCGCCGCGTTGAAAGCCCTGTATAAAATATACGGCCGCTCTTCGGCTGCATCACAGTCAATGATTCGCGAAGCTCTCCAGTTCCTGAAGGAAAGCGATATTATTAACGGGTTGCTTGAATTGTATGACAAACGGGATGAAGTCTTGACTGAATCCCTGCTCTGGACCGGTGTTGTGACCAGGGACACCCGTTTCATTCCGCTGTTGATTGAAGCATATTCGGACGAGAGGTCTTCAACTGCAGCTCTTTCAGCACTGAAGAGCTTCGGACGTGAAGCGCTGTATGAAATTATCTCACGATATTCAACTCTTGAAGAGAATGGACGCAGCGGCCTCTGCATTCTGATTGCCGAGTGCGGCTATTCCGGTTTTAATGACATAATCAGGAATGCTCTTCGCGACCCCTCACCGCAGGTTCGCAATGCAGCTGCACGGGCGGTCGGGAAGCTTGGCCTGATTACATTGGTTCCCGAACTGATTGCGCTGATTGACGACAGTGAAGCGAACGTATATGCGGCCGCGGCTGCCAGTCTGCAGTCACTGGTCATCATCAGCCGTTCAGCAATTCTTGCTGAAGTAGGCCGTTTCTGCTCATCAAAGGAACCTCACCACCGGAAAGCTGCTGCGTTTTTGCTGGCTTCTTTGGGAGAACAGGATCGGCTGCTTCTTCTCATAAAAGACGAAGACCCGCAGGTTCGTAAAGCCGCTGTTTCTGCCATAGGAACCAACAGGGTCGAGACATCCGGTTCGATGCTTGTATTGGCGCTGGCTGATGAGGATCCTGAAGTCCGCATAGCGGTTGCCGATGCCCTTGGAAATTTGCAGGACACGGCAACACTCGACGCTCTTGAACATGCCTTGAATGATCAGGATGTCTGGGTGCAGTCTGCAGCATTAAAAGCCATCGCCAGGATTGAACCGGCCAAGGCGCTCTCTATCATTAAAAATATTCATACCGGGACGGAAGGTCTGTTGATGATAACCAGCTTGAAAATTCTCGAAGTAATTGGCGGATCAGAGTCGGAGGAGATTATCCGGCATGCGGTAGACAGCAGTGATCCGGACATTGCCCGTCAGGCGGCCAAATCTCTCGAGCGCGTTATCAAACCGGGTTGTTCATGACGTTCTCTTTTGCCAACGATCATAGTATGTCCGACGATGAATTCCACCTATTGCGTGACTGTATCTACGCACATTGCGGTATTTATTTTGACCAGGACTCAAAGTACATTCTTGAAAAGCGCCTTTCCCACCGCTTGACAGACCTGAATCTCCCCACGTTTTATGACTACTACCATTTTTTGAAGTACAACAGGAGCAAAGAGCAGGAACTAATGGATATCATGGATGTTCTTACGACAAACGAAACTTATTTTTTTCGTGAGTCGTTCCAGCTCAGAGCTTTTACCGAAGAGATCATCCCTGAACTGATCAAAAGCAAGGCTGCGCATGGTAACCGCTCACTGCGCATCTGGAGTGCAGGGTGCTCGACAGGAGAAGAACCGTACACTATCGCGATGCTGCTGAGTACCATACCTGAACTGTCAGGGTGGAGAATAGAGATCATCGGCACCGATATCAGCCAGAAGGTACTGCAGCAGGCCCGCCGCGCCGTATACGGCAGATCTTCCTTTCGGGCGACTGAAGAGAGCGATCTGAAACGTTTTTTCCATCAGCAAGATGACGGCTATAAAGTAAATGATTCTATCCGTGAGTTGGTAACCATCAGTCATCTCAATCTTTTTGACACAAATCGCCTGACGATGCTCGGCAAGGTAGACCTTATTTTCTGTCGCAACGTCATAATCTACTTTGACCAGGCGGCCAAAAAACGTGTCATTGAATCATTTCACACCGCACTCTATGATGGCGGATTTCTCCTGCTGGGTCACTCTGAATCGCTTATGAATGTCACAACAATGTTCACTCTCCGTCACTTCAAAAACGACATGATATATCAAAAACCCGAACGTCTTCCGACGGGAGGTCACCTGTGAAAAAGATCAGGGTCGTTGTTGTTGATGACTCGGCTTTCAGCCGTCGCACTATAACCCGCATGCTGGAAGGGCTTGATTCTGTTGAAGTCGTGGGGTATGCGATAAACGGAGAAGAGGGGATTCAGAAGGTCATTGCACTCAAACCGGATCTGATAACACTGGATCTGGAGATGCCGAAGATGGACGGATTTACGCTGCTTCGCATCCTGACCACCCGTTTTTCACTTCCGGTGATTGTTATCAGTGCCTTGAGCGGCGCGGACAAGGTTTTCAGGGCGCTTGAACTTGGTGCACTTGACTTTGTGGCAAAACCTTCCAGCAGCGCTTCTGTTGATCTGCTCTCCATAAAGGAAGATCTGCAGAAAAAAGTATTGCAGATTCTTGCACTGAAGCCGGGAAGCCACGTCCGGACGGTCTCCGGAAGCGCAGTTCCTGAGCGCGCAGCAGCCGAACCGGCAGCGGCAGGAAAGGCCGGGATCGGCATTCATCATGCGATTGATCTTGTGGCAATCGGCACCTCGACCGGTGGGCCGCCCGCCCTGCAGCAGATATTCACCGCATTTGAACAGAAGTACCCTTTTGCGGTCGTTGTTTCACAGCACATGCCCGCAGGTTTTACCAAGGCCTTCGCAGACCGGCTCAATCGCACCTCGCTCTTTGATATCAAAGAAGCCGAGGACGGGGATCTTGTTCTTCCCGGCAGAATCCTGATTGCACCTGGCGGCAGGAACATGACCTTCGACGTATGCGGAGGACAGGTAACAGCGCGCATTGTTGCGCCTTCTGAAACCGATCGGTATGTCCCTTCTGTCGATGTCATGCTCCAGTCCTGTGCCGGCATATACCGCAACAGGGTGGCGGCCGTGATCCTGACCGGCATGGGAAATGACGGCAGCAAAGGTGTACGGGCCATAAAAGAGCAGGGCGGGTACGTTATTGCAGAATCGGAAGAAACCGCCATCGTGTACGGCATGCCGCGGGAAGCGGTAGCTACCGGTGTGGTTGATCGCTCAGTTCCGTTGGACCGGGTTGCGGCAGAAATCATTATCCAGGGTGGATTTTCCTGATATTTTTAAGCCTGAAGGTGATTATTAATGAAACGGTTTCTACATATATTTTTGCTGGCGGTCGTTATGGCTCTTCCTTGGTCTGTCTCTGCAGATTTCAAGCAGACGCTCCATATTAAAAGCAGGAACGCCGGAAGCATCCCCTTCAGCCATGAAAATCACCTCAAAAGCCTGAACAACAACTGTGCCGCCTGTCACAATTCCATTTTCCATATAAACCGTAAAAACAACCGCTCCGTTACCATGGCTGAAATGGAAAAGGGGAAATCTTGCGGCGCTTGCCACAACAAGGAAAATCCAAAAACACCGCAACTGAACAACTGCTCCAGTTGTCACACGGTTGATGAAGTAGCGATGGTCATACCCGATTTCGGAACGCTGACTTTCAAACACAGCAAGCATCTCGGCATGTACACCTGTACGGATTGCCATGACGCCCTTTATAAAGCGGACAAGACCAACCCGCACGTCACCATGTCCCAGATGCAGCGGGGGAAATCCTGCGGCAGCTGCCACGACGGCAAAAGCGCTTTTTCAGTTTCCGGAGATTGCGTTAAATGTCACCAGGTTGGAGAAATACCGCTGGCCGGAGGGTCGGTATTCAGTCACACCGCCCATCTGGAGATGTCATTTGCCTGTTCGGAATGTCACAACAAGATTTTCGTACCCGGACCGAATCGGGTGCGGCATACGATGCTTGACATGGAATCCGGTAAATCCTGCGGTGCCTGCCACAACGGAAAAGCCGCTTTTTCCGTCACCGGCGAATGCCAGAAATGCCATAAAAACGTCATGGACATCCGTTTCAAGGCTTTCGACGCACGATTCAGCCATGGCGACCACCTCAAGATGTTTAAATGCGATGAATGCCACAGTGCCGTATTTATAGGCGGAAGCCGCAGTGTCCGCTATACGATGCCGCAAATGGAGCAGGGGAAATCGTGCGGCGCGTGTCATGACGGCAAGGCGGCCTTCGGCGTATCTGGTAATTGCGAAAAATGTCACCCATCCTCCCCCCCTGATCGAGTCTTCCCGGTTAAGGATGCCGGCACAGTTACATTCAGTCACGCGAAACATCGCGCCTATTTCACCTGCGGCCAGTGCCATAACGGCATCGCTGCAGCCGGGGCTGCTTCCAGACGCTTCACTATGAACGAAATGGACAAGGGGAAATCATGCGGGAGTTGTCATGACGGGAAAAACGCCTTCGGTGTCAAGTCCTGCAGTAAATGCCATCCCGTCAAGGAAGTGCTGTTTTCTCATGACGCCCGCTTTAACCATGACAAGCATCTTGACGTATACACCTGCAGCGATTGCCATAGCCGGTTATACAGCGCCGGGCCTGATAACAAGCGGTTTTCCATGGCGCAGATGGAAAAGGGTTCTTCATGCGGCAGCTGCCACGACGGCTCAACTGTTTTCAGTGTAAAAGGTGATTGTGACAAATGTCACAAATCCACCGTCAATGTCGTTTTCAGTGTCAAGGAAACCGGCGACACAACCTTCAGCCATACTGTTCACAAGGGCATGTATACCTGTGTGGAATGCCATAATCAAATTTTCAAAGCCGGAAAAGAGAGCGTGCGAAAGAGCATGGCCGAAATGGAAAAGGGGAGCTCGTGCGGCACCTGCCATGACGGGAAGACCGCATTTGGCGTAAAATCCGACTGTCAGAAATGCCATACGGTCAAGCAGATCCATTTCCGCCCCGGCAGCGCCGAATTCAGCCATACTGTGCATGTAGCGGCCTACAGCTGCAAGGACTGCCACCCCGCACTGTACATTCCGGGTCCCGGCAATAAACGTTTCACCATGAACCAGATGGAGCAGGGCAGATCCTGCGGCAACTGCCATGATGAAAAAACGGCTTTCAGTGTAAAATCCAACTGCCTGAAGTGCCACCCCGGAACTCCGCGGTCGATTCGTTACGAGCTTTCCCCCAATACCGGCAATGTTGAATTCAGCCATAAGCCGCATACAGAGAAAGGGTATAATTGCAGTGATTGTCATTATACCGTCGTCCCCTCGGGATCATCAGACAAGCGCTGGGTGATGAAGGAGATGGACCAGGGCAAGTTCTGCGGCAGTTGCCACGGCTTCAGCATGGCGTTCAGCGTCAAGGATCCGACGACCTGCGAACGCTGCCATCAGAAAGAGTCGGATTGGCGACCGCAGCAGATGCAATAAACAGATATCCAGATTATTCAAGGCACGAAAGGAAATTACCGTGGAGCAGAAGTACGTACCAAAAGACGTGGAACAGAAATGGCAGTCGGTCTGGGAATGCGAACAGACGTTTAAAGCAGCGGCAGACCAGGATAAACAGAAATATTATCTCCTGGAGATGTTCCCTTATCCGTCCGGCCGCATCCACATGGGGCACGTCCGCAATTATTCCATCGGCGACGTTATCGGCAGGTTCAAAAGGATGCGCGGATTCAACGTCATGCATCCGATGGGGTGGGACGCATTCGGCATGCCGGCTGAAAACGCCGCCATCCAGAACAAGAGCCATCCCGCGACCTGGACGCATGAAAATATTGCCTACATGCGGAACCAGATCAAGAAGATGGGTTTCTCCTACGACTGGGACCGCGAACTTGCCACCTGTGACGTCGATTATTACCGCTGGGAGCAGAAGCTTTTTCTGGAAATGTTTGCCAAGGGACTGGCCTACAAGAAGACCTCCTACGTCAACTGGTGCCCGAAATGCGAAACCGTTCTCGCCAATGAGCAGGTTGAAGACGGCGGCTGCTGGCGATGCGACAGTGATGTTACGCTGAAGGAGCTTGACCAGTGGTTTTTCCGGATAACCGATTATGCCGAAGAGCTGCTTGAAAACACCTACAAACTTCCCGGCTGGCCGGAGCGGGTGCTCGTCATGCAGCGTAACTGGATCGGCAAGAGTTTCGGCTGCGAAATCGATTTCCCGGTCGAAAATAGCACGGAACCGGTCCGGGTATTCACGACCCGCCAGGACACGGTCTTCGGTGCGACCTTCATGTCGCTGGCCCCTGAGCATCCCCGCGCCCTTGAACTGGCCGTCCCTGAGCGGAGAGAAGCGGTCGTCGCTTTTATCGAAAAAATAAGAAAAACCGACCGCATCAAGCGCACCGCCGATGATTTCGAGAAAGAGGGGGTCTTTACCGGCTCCTACTGCATCAATCCCTTGACCGGAGCGCGGATGCCGGTCTTCCTGGCCAACTTTGTCCTGATGGATTACGGCACCGGTGCCGTCATGGCGGTACCGACCCACGACCAGCGCGATTTTGAGTTCGCCAAAAAATACGACCTGCCGCTGCAGGTCGTAATCCAGCCAGCCGGAGTTACGCTTGATCCGGCCGGCATGACCGAGGCGTATACCGATGCGGGTATCATGACGCATTCAGGCCGATTCGACGGCCTGCAGAGCGGTGACGCCAAAGAAGCGATAGCCGATTTCCTGCAACAGGAAGGAAAAGGCACCAAAACGACCAATTTCCGTCTCCGCGACTGGGGAATTTCCCGCCAGCGCTATTGGGGCAACCCGATCCCGGTGATCTACTGCGACAGCTGCGGCGTGGTACCGGTGCCTGAAAAGGATCTGCCGGTCGTACTGCCGAAAGATGTCGCCTTCAGCGGTGAAGGGGGAAGTCCGCTGGCCCGGATGGAGTCGTTCGTGCACTGTTCCTGTCCCGCGTGCGGAAAAGCTGCCCGTCGTGAAACCGATACGATGGACACGTTTGTACAGTCATCCTGGTATTACCTCCGTTACTGCTGTCCCGATTTCAAGGAGGGCATCCTCGACCGTGAAGCTGTTGACCACTGGATGCCGGTTGATCAGTACATCGGCGGTATCGAGCATGCCGTGCTGCACCTGTTGTATGCGCGCTTCTTTACAAAAGTAATGCGAGATCTGGGACATACTTCTGCCAATGAACCGTTTGTTAATCTTCTGACGCAGGGGATGGTCATTAAAGACGGCGCCAAAATGAGCAAGTCGAAGGGGAATGCTGTCGATCCAGACGCCCTGATCTCAAGGTACGGTGCAGACACCGCCCGGCTGTTTTCACTTTTTGCCGCACCTCCGGAAAAGGACCTGGACTGGAACGACCAGGGGGTAGAGGGCTCCTTCCGTTTCTTGAGCCGCATCTGGAAACTGGTACATGACCGGCTAGAAATGGTGCGGTGCGCCGGACCTCTTGACACCGGTTCGCTCACCGCCGAAGAACGAACCTTGCGCAGAGCCGTCCATAAAACGATCCGCAAGGTGAGCGAGGATATCGACGAACGTTTCCATTTCAATACGGCGATTGCTTCCGTAATGGAGCTCCTTAACATTCTGCAACCTGCAGAGCTTGCCTCGCCGCAATTCCCGGCGGTAATGAAAGAAGCACTCCAGAGCGTCATTCTTCTGATGGCCCCTTTCGTCCCTCATATCACCGAGGAACTCTGGCAGCGACTGGGCAATTCGACACAGTTGACCCTGACCTCCTGGCCCGATTATGACCCGACCGCAGTAATTGACGAAGAGCTTCTGGTTGTCGTCCAGGTCAACGGCAAACTGCGCTCCAAGATCACGGTTGCTGCCGGAGCCGGCGAGGATGAACTCAAGGCTCGTGCGCTGGCGGATGAAAAGGTCGCGCAGTTCATCGAGGGAATGACGGTCCGCAAGGTTATTTGCGTACAGGGCAAACTTGTCAATATTGTAGTGGGGTAGGGGATGTCAACTTCGCTGTGGGTACAAAGGTTGGCGCTTGCCCTTCTGCTGATCACTGCCGCAGGGTGCGGCTATCACCTGACTAACTCGCAACCCTCCCGGCAGATTGGACCTGCCCGGAACATCTGGGTACCGTTTTTCAGCAACGAGAGTGTCAGCCCGACGGCGCAAACCGTTCTTCGCCGGGCTTTTTATGAAGAACTTCACGCCCGGCGAGGATTGTCTCCTGCCGCGAATGAAGAAGGTGCCGATCTTGCCATGAAGGCGCGGCTTATTTCCTATTCCAGCAGGGCGGTTTCGTATAACGCCCTCGATCAGGCCCGGGAATTCAGCCTGTCGTTGATTGTTGAACTTGAAGTATCCAGAAGGGGAGAGGCTATTCCGCTCTGGAAAGGGCAGATTCAAGGGACAAGACAGTATCCTGCCAACAGGGATCTTGCCCTGCAGCACAACGCTGAAGAACAGGCCCTTGATGCTGCCGCCCGGCTTGTCGCTCAAAAATTCATTTCCGCACTGGAAGAGTCCTACTGACTATGACACCCCAGGAGTTTGAAACATCCCTGAAGAAGGGCAATGTGCCGGCCGTCTGTTTTCTGTACGGCGAAGAGCAGTTTCTGGTCGAGCGTGCGGTGGGCATGCTGCTTGAGCGGGCGATTGACCCTTCCCTTAAAGACTTCAATTTCAATGTCTATTATGGCAATGAATCAAAAGGGGTGGACATCATCGATGCCGCCCAGACCCTGCCGATGTTCTCGGAACGGCGCGCGGTACTGGTCAAGCGGGCTGAACAGCTTAAAGCTGATGCTCTCGAAACCATGCTGCCGTATATCCAGAATCCGGCTCCCGGCACCTGCCTGCTGCTGACCGGTACCAAGATCGATCAGCGCAAGAAGTTTTTCCTGGAATTCAAAAAGCATGGCGTCCTGGTCGAATACAAGCGGTTCTACGACAACAAGCTGTCAGGATTTATTCAAAGTGAATCGGTCGCCCAGGGAAAGCCTATAGAAACAGCCGCCGCTGAACTATTGTCGGCACTGATCGGCAACAACCTGCAGGAACTGAGCTCGCAGATTGAAAAGCTGGTGGTCTACGCCGGTGCAAAGCCGCGCATAACAGTCGATGACGTCAAGGTAATGGCCAGCAGCAGCAAGGCTTTTACCGCCTTTGAACTGGCGAAATTTCTGGGGCTTCGTGACCTGCCGAATTCGATCAGGAGTCTCGATGCGCTTTTTCTTCACGGCGAGGACGCGCCGATGATAATCGGCGCCCTGACAAGCCACTTTCGAAAATTATGGCGCGTCAGAGAGCTGCTCGACAAGAAGATGCAGCAGGCAGATATCGGCAGGGAGCTCAATATAAATGCGTTTTTTTTGGGTGATATTGTTGCGCAGGCCCGCACCTTTTCGAGAAGGGAACTGAAGCGGATTTTCGAGGAGTTTTATCGGTGCGATGTTGCTTCAAAAACGGGAGGGGGGCAGTCATATGCCCTTCTGCACGGGATGACGATGGGGATTTGCACCGGCGGGTGGTAACAGCAGGTTGCAAATCCCTGCTACGCAAAAAGGGGGCATGCGGAATCGCAGCCCCCTTTTTATAGCTATGAATATGATTTAGCCGAGAGTGTTGACCAGTTTTGTCAGGCGTGAAACATTGCGGGAAGCCGTCGAACTGTGAATGACACCCTTGGTCGCAGTGGCATCAATGACCGGGATGGCCACCTTGAGAGCTGCAACGGCGGCATCCTTGTCTTTGGCTTCCACCGCTTCACGAACGCGCTTGATATATGTTTTCAGCGTCGATGATACATGACGATTACGGGCGGTTTTCTTTACTGTCTGCTTGATCCTCTTGATTGCCGACTTATGATGAGCCAAACTGCACCTCCAAAAATTTTCTTGAGTAAGTAACGAAATTGAAGCTAGTTGTTTATCACTGTCCGCCAGGCTGTGTCAAGACAATTGTACTTCCGGATGATTGTGAAGTTACATCCCGCTTCTAGTCATCCTTCCTGATTCGCACCACCTGACTGACTCCCGGCATGGTTTCGATCTCATGGTCATTAAGGGTTGAGGTGTCGCCGATCACACCGATGATGGTGCGGTTTGCCCCGGTAGACTGATGAATGTCAAAATCACGGGTGATCAGATATTCCTTGATTGAATCCAGCGCCGTCTCTTCCGCATGTTTCTTCATTATAATCAGCATATTACAGACACTCCCTAATCTTCTTCTTTATGTGACATTATGCGTTCCAGACGACGGGATTCATCGACGACGCGCTCGAACATCCTGATAATTGCTTCATCGTCCAGCGGGCCGGGGTTATCCTCTTTCATGCGCTGAAAAATCCGCTTTTCCCGGGCCGGATCAAACACCGGCAGTTTCAGCTCTTTTTTGGCATGTCCGATTTCCAGCGCCAACCGGGCACGCTCGTTAAAGATGCGCAGCAGCACGTCATCCAGAAGGTCAATCCGCTTGCGAATTTCGCCGATTTCCACGGTTGCAGCTCCTTTTAAAACTGTTTCTTGACAAAACTGTCTCTTTTTCCGTTCAGGTCATCAAGGAAAGGGTAGTCCAGATTGTAGTGCAGCCCGCGGGACTCCTTGCGCTTTTGGGCACAGGTTATGATCAGCTCCGCTACAGTGGCGATGTTGCGCAATTCGATCAGGTCGGAAGTCACGTTGAAATTCCAGTAATACTCCTCTATTTCCCCCTGGATCAGCATAATGCGGCTCATGGCCCGTGCCAGTCGCTTGTCGGAACGCACGATACCGACATAATTCCACATGGTGCGACGGATTTCGTCCCAGTTCTGGGAAACGACCACCATCTCGTCACTGTTGGTGGCGGTGCCTGAGTCCCAGGCAGGTATGTCACGATGGTCGCTCGGAAGCGATCTGATGACGTCACTGGAATGGCGGTAGGCGCGCCCTGCATATACCGCGGCTTCAAGAAGTGAGTTGCTGGCAAGGCGGTTGGCGCCATGCAGGCCGGTGAAGGCGGTTTCTCCAATGGCGTACAGACCGGGGATATCCGTTTCGGCATCAAAATTGACCGCCACACCACCGCAGAGGTAGTGGGCGGCAGGCACGACCGGAAGCCACTCCCTGGTCATATCCAGTCCGAACTCCATACAGGTCTGGTAAATATTGGGAAACCGGTTGCGGACGACATCCGCCGGCTCATGGGTGATATCGAGATAGGCGCAGTCATCACCGCTGATCTTCATCTCGTTGTCTATGGCGCGGGCAACGATGTCGCGGGGCGCCAGATCCTTCAGCTTGTGGTATTTCTCCATAAACGCGGTGCCGTCACGCCGGCGCAGGATCGCGCCTTCTCCACGCACCGCTTCCGAAATGAGAAATGATTTTGCCAGAGGGTGAAACAGTGTGGTGGGGTGGAACTGCATGAATTCCATGTTTGCAATCGTGGCACCGGCGCGATACGCCATGGCAACGCCGTCACCGGACGCAACGTCGGGGTTGCAGGTATAAAGGTACACCTTGCCGGCGCCGCCGCTGGCCAGGAGCGTGATCTTAGAGCTGAAGGTCACAACGGTATCGCCGGGGATGTCCAGCACGTAGGCGCCAAGGCAGCGGTTCTGCTCCAGCTGGCGGCGTTCGATCTTGGCAGAGGTTATCAGGTCGATGGCGATGTGGTTTTCATAGATCGTAATCGCAGGGTGCTGCCTGACCGCTTCGACCAGCGCCCGCTCGATCTCGCGCCCGGTGATGTCCTCGGCGTGCAGGATACGGCGGGCGCTGTGCCCCCCCTCGCGGGTCAGATCATAGGATTCGCCGCTGGTGGTGAATTTCACCCCCCACTCGATCAGATTGCGAATGGTCTGCGGACCTTCCTCCACCACCATCCTGACGACATCTTCATGGCAGATGCCGGCCCCCGCAACCAGAGTATCCTCGATATGGGCATCGAATGAGTCCTCGTCGGAATAAACGGAGGCGATGCCCCCCTGGGCATACTTGGTCGCCGATTCTGAAATATCACGTTTGGTAACAATGGCGACGCTGCCATGGTCGGCTGCCTGGAGGGCAAAGGAGAGACCGGCGATACCGCTGCCGATAACAAGAAAATCACTTTCGATGCGCATGATATACTTCCCTTTAAACGGTTGTGTATACAGGAAATAACGAATTATTGACCTGTAGGGCGGATTTGTCAAGAGGAGAGGGGGGACGGCGCTCCGTAATCCGGTTTTAGCGGGTTACCGCCAGTTGCGGTGGTCATGGATTGCCCAGGATATTATAGAATACGGGGTGCATTATCTCCCGAGGCGCACATCTATTTCCCCGAATCGGTCGATGTCTGATTCCGAAACGCCGGCAAGGAAAAACTCGTTTTTCCAGCCGGTCACGGCTTCAAATACCTGCGATACCACCGCCTCCGCTTTGTGGATTCCCCACCTCCGCCCCAGATTCTCAAGTTCTTTTCGTCCGTGATAGTACGGGTCTCTCTCAAAATACAGGACATGCTCCCCCCGGTTTCCAATGTCGGGATTGTGACCAAAAGTAGGCGAAAGACGCCAGTTCAGTTCATGATCAAAGACCATCCAGAATTTTTTCAAATGATCGTCAGTGTTGCCCACTATAGCATTGAAAGCCATCCGGCGAAAGAGCAGCTCCGAGTCCTCCAGCGGGTCGGCGCTATATTTACGCACGATTCTCAGAACATCCCGGTACCTGAACTGGTAGTAACCATGTGCCTTTAGAAGGGTCTGAAGACTGATCATGTGCCGGCGACCGTCCGGCATGATATCAAAACGCTGGACAAGGAGGACGGATTTGCTCTCGCATTGGACGAGCCTGGTGGATGGAACGTTGAGGCCGGCTTTTGCCGCCAGACTCATTGTGGCGGCTTCGATCTTCACCACATCCACATGATCCTTGACACTCGGAAACTTGGCAAGATAGTGAATATTGTTCAACTCGTCGAAAATTACGGCTTTGGGACGAGTCCCTCCGGGAGGGCTGCCGGCATCCAGAAGCAGGGAAAGATCGGTATTTTGGATTGTGCCGCGCTCGAACAACTCGGCAGCCGGGACAAGCGATTCCAGTTTGTGGATGGCGGTATTCGAAGGTGACGGGTGAGGTTTATCGTGTAGCGAGTACGACAATGCGCCGAGTCCACCGTTACCAAGGGCAGCCAGCAGGTTTGGCAGATTCTGCTTGTGCCGCGTGATCCGGTACTTGCGGATAAGTAGTTTACGCCCCCAGTCATCGGGAAGGCTGTCTTCAAAGACACTGAAAACACCGGGGTGCTCAACCGGGAAGGATACCGGTTTCAACGGGAGGTTTACCGGGTCGAGCGGGAAGGCATCAACCCTCTCAAGATATTCCCGCTCATACCTGAAAGCGCCTTTGCCGCGACCTTTGTCGGTGATTTCGCACACCATCTCCCCGACCGGGAGGTGCTTTCCTGTCGTTTGCTCCCAAACTCCGATCCGGTGGATCATCACGTCCTCCCAGAAGCCCTTCTGCGTGTCGAAGCATTCATCATCTTGTATTTGGCAAACAGATCTTCAGGCTCGGCCAAGATCGCATCGATTTCCTCCTCGCGGTCAAGTAGGTCCAGGGCATTTGCCCAGTGGCCGATTAGAACGGTGGAGTCGCCGGATTCCATTTTACGAAGCGTGGGAACACTTATTCCGATACGGGCGGCAAACATCGCCTGAGTATCGTTTCGACTCAGACGAACGCTTCGCAGCCTGGAGCCAAGTTTCTGTAATTTTACCTCGACAACGGTCATATCGATCACCATTTTATAGAAAGTATAGTTTGCATAATAGTGGCGAAATGGCTTTAATGCAAAATGTATTTGCAATTATGTCAAGCAAGGCAAGGTTTCCTTGATTGATAATCGCCGACACACGGCTAAACTCCATCATAAAATTGGCAATATTATTCCTTGAACGACGTGATTGATAACGACCTGAAACAAAACCGCCGTCATTATCCCGAAAACCGGCAAATCAGACCTTCTTCCCCCAAAAAATCTCAAAAAAATTTATTAAAATAAATGTTTTAAAATCAGTATGTTACGCAATGTGTAAAGAAATTTTACACTTTGTAACATATTGAAATAAAGGATTAATAATGAAATGTGTAAAAAACTTTACACATTTGCGAGCATTAAATGCCCGGAATTACACTTGATTTCAATGCTTAATAGAGTTAGTTAAGTCGCTCGATTTATGGGGCGATGAGTTGATTGAATGTTGATTGGGAGGAGGTCGAAGCCTCGGTAAGCCGCCGCGCTTTTGGATAGCGGAAGTTTTAAATAAACTGTTGATGTTTTATTTATGACTCTCCCTCCAAGTGTCGTTTTTGCGTGGACTGAGTTTTTATGAAATGAAATCGGTGTGCGGTCAATGAACCGCATAATTCCAGCAGAGGAGGAAGTACAGATGAAAAGATTCGGAAGTGGAGTGGTAAGTTTGCTGTTGGTGGCGGTTTTAACTGCGATGTTGTCACCGGTGTCCATGTCGTTTGCGGCTGTGCTTAATGATGAGGTGACTTCGGTCAAACTCAAGGAGGCGGATGGAACGTCGGGGCAAAACACGAATTCGGGCAGCGGGGTGAAAACGGGGCATATTCAGGATGGGGCGGTAACGGCTGTGAAGATTATTGACGGCGCAGTTACGGATGCCAAGATCACTGGAACAATCTCTGGAAGCAAGCTTGGAGCACATGGTCACAATGCCTCTGATCTCGTCGGCACAATCAATTCATCGAACCTTCCAATCGGGACTGCCAGTGGCACAGTGGCAGCTGGTGACCATTCGCATGATAGCGCTTATCAGAAAAAATATGCGAATGTGGCGGTCGTCGCAACTTCTGGAGGTGATTATTCGGACTTACAGCAGGCTTTGGCAGCAACCTCAACATGGTGCGGTGCTGCGCCCTGTCTCCTTAAAATCATGCCTGGCAGCTACAACCTCAGTTCTGGTAGCAACGGTAATACCTATTTTGCTGTCCCTGAAAACATAACACTTGAAGGATCAGGGGAAGGCCTGACAACCCTTAACGCAGGCGTTTTGCTGCAAAATGGCTCAGAAGTACGGTCTCTCACCATAAACGCCATGGTTGGTGGAGTTCTGACGGAAAAAATTAACAGCTCGTCAACTCTCACAACTCCGGCTGTTGCCAGAGACCTAGTCGTGAATCTTCTCAGCAATGGTTCCGTGGGCGTTGCAAATAGCACTGCTGTTGATATTGAGCTTACTAATGTTAAGATCACAAATGCTGGATTTACACCGATTCAAATTTCCATACCGTTTGATGTTAAAGGCTTGTACGTTTATAGCAAGGCAACCCTGAATAATGTTACCATCAGCTTGCCAAATGGTGGGGTTGGCATAAGGACAGCCTATTCAGGAAGCGCGGTTGTTGCCAATTCAACAATCGACGTTACAGCTGATTACTTGGCGCTTTTAAATGGCGGTAGTGGTTTGTTTGCCGTGAATAACTCACTGATAAATGGTGGTATTGCAGTTGTTTCGAGCCCGATCAAATGTTTCGGTACGTTCGATGCTAATTACAATGCGGTTGCTTGTCAGTAATATATTGAGGTTATGATAGATGAAGCAGACTTGACACATCGGGTCTGCTTCATCTACCCCCATCAGTGCTGAGGTAGTAAGATGCGGGTCAGGATACGGTGGGGGCAGGGGTCAGTAGGGGTCTGGTATTAAACATTATCAACTATAGGGGCCTAGGTGAATGGCGCTAGTATAAGGCCATTAGCATGTGAAATTGTGACAAGATAACTAATTTTATTAGTGATAAGTAATCAACATGTTTAGTGCCTTATGATAAATACCGCATATTTCACGCCATTGTTCCCAGGTTTCCTACGCAGATTCAGCGTCGGTACCCTTGCCGTTCAACAGAAACTCGCTAAAAAACTGGCCTTGCTGCAACTGAAGTCATTCAAGCAAATCGGTGAGGTCTTTTAGAAATTCATCTTCGTGTCTTGCTGAAGAAGGAAGTGTCTGGCACCATGAGTCGGAGCAGGCTGCTTTCAAAGAATCACCTTCTGGGCCTCCTTCAGCCAAGTGTTGGATGCCGATGGCGGCTGTATGGAAGTGATCCGTAAGCTGCAATCGTATGCATCCATTACCACACCGGAACAGCAGTCGGCTTCGCCGGAATACCCAAACATTGATCTCTAAACTGGAAAATGAACTTGACGCAGTTTAGTGGCGATTGACATTACGAAGATGAATCTTTCAGTAATTTCTAGAATGTAACCGCTTAATTGTGATACTTTAGCGATTTACTTTTCAGTGTCGTATTACTGAAACTAATGAATGATCATAATAGCTTCCTGATTGCGATTGATTTTCCAGGAGAACAATAATGAAAAAAACAGTTAAACATTCTTTGAAAGATAGAATGGAAAACTCGATTTTCGAAGTCCGTAAAAAAATCTCTGGGAATGTCAGCAGAATACGCCCTACAATTTTAATTAGCATGGTGCTGATTGTTATTACGCTAGCCATATATTGGCAGGTGGGGAATCACGAGTTTATAATTTTAGACGACTGTGATTATGTTACCGGAAACCCACATGTGACAACAGGTATAAATAGCGCAAATATTATCTGGGCCTTTACTTCTGTTGATGCAAGCAACTGGCACCCTGTAACTTGGTTATCGCACATGGCGGATGTCCAGATGTACAGCCTGAACCCCAGGGGGCACCATCTCACCAACGTAGGTATTCATGTAGTTTCCACACTTCTCCTCTTCTTTCTTTTATTGCGATTGACCGGTGCTCTTTGGCAAAGTTCATTTGTAGCTATTTTATTTGCCCTGCATCCATTTAATGTGGAATCGGTTGCTTGGGTGGCAGAGCGAAAGAATGTTTTAAGTGCATTTTTCTGGTTTTTGACGCTTATATTGTATGTCAATTATGTGAGAAAACAGAAGCTAACGCTGTACATTCTTACTCTATTTTCCTTTATGCTCGGGCTCATGTCTAAACCGATGCTTGTGACCCTTCCTATGGTTATGCTCCTCTTGGATTACTGGCCTCTCGACCGCTTCCGGAACTTGGAGCAGGAGCACGGGTTTTGTACACTTTCAGGCAGGACAAAATCCATAATAAAAGAGAAAATTCCCTTCTTTATTTGTTCACTCTTTTCAGGTGTTGTAACCATCTATGCCCAGCATAATGGAAGGGCGATGAGCAGTCTTGATGTTCATCCATTAATGCCACGCATTGAGAATGCTCTGATTGCTTATGTGAAGTACATCGGTAAAACACTCTGGCCCCACGATCTTGCCCTTTTGTATCCTTTTCCTTTGTCCATTCCGCTATGGCAGACCATCGGTTCGCTTCTCATTCTTCTTTTTATATCTGCGGCCGCTATTCGGCTCAGGCTTAGAAATCCTTATCTTATGGTTGGATGGTTCTGGTTTCTCGTTACGCTATTACCCGTTATCGGTATCATCCAAGTAGGAAGTCAGTCTATGGCAGATCGCTACTCATATATTCCAGTGATAGGACTTTTTATCATGATCGCATGGGGCGTACCGAATCTTGTCAAAGACCTGTCTTTTCGTCAGTATCTTCTTTCATTGCTAGCTGCTGCAGTAATAATCGCATTAGCCGTTCTTACATGGCAACAACTTGTCTACTGGCAGGACAACATTTCCCTCTTCCGGCATTCAATTCAAGTTGCAACAAGAAGCTCTACGATACATTTCAGCTTGGGAACTGCTCTTGCCAGCAAAGGGGACTTGGATGCAGCGATACATGAGTACCAAGAGACTCTTAGGATAAACCCGAAATACTTTGAAGCGCATAACAACCTGGGAATTGCTCTTGCCAGCAAAGGTGACTTGGATGCAGCGATCCATGCGTACCAGAAAGCACTTAGGATAAATCCGAACTACATGGAAGCGCATAACAACCTAGGGGTTGCTCTTGCCAGCAAAGGAGACTTTAATGCAGCGATACATGAGTACCAAGAGACTCTCAGGATAAACCCGAATTACTTGGAAGCGCGTATCAACCTGGGGATTGCTCTAGCCAGCAAAGGAGACTTTAATGCAGCGATATATGAGTACCAGGAGGTACTTAAGATAAATCCAAATCACATGATGGCGAAAATTAAACTGGGACTTGCTCTTGATCTAAAAAGGAAGCAATAAACACGAGGGAAATCTCGGAGTCTTGGTTAGTGGCAACGAGACTGGTAGCTGTATATGTGTAAATTACATATCTTAAAATTCAAAATGTGAATCAAGCGAGAACATAATGATACTGGGCAACAAACTTATCGTGGTCATGCCGGCATACAATGCCGAAAAAACGCTGCGTCAAACGTATGCAGAGCTTCCGCACGAATATGTTGACGAGGTAGTACTGGTCGATGATGCTTCCAGCGACAACACGGCCGGGGTTGCGGAAGAGCTTGGCATCAGGACGATCATCCATCCGGTCAACGGCGGCTATGGCGCCAACCAGAAAACCTGTTATCGGACCGCGCTGGAACTGGGGGCCGACATTGTTGTCATGGTTCATCCTGATTATCAGTATTCTCCGCGACTTGTGACCGCCATGGCATGCATGATCACCTCCGGGCATTATGATATTGTTCTGGGCTCACGCATTCTGGGGGGCGGTGCGCTGCAGGGCGGAATGCCCCGTTACAAATATGTTGCCAACCGTTTTCTGACCGCTTTTGAAAACATGGTACTGGGTGTCAAGCTCTCGGAATATCATACCGGTTACCGCGCTTTCAGCCGCAGGGTGCTTGAAACATTGCCGCTGCAAACTAACTCCGACAATTTTGTATTTGATAATGAGATGCTCGTACAGGCGGTTGCCTTCGGTTTCCGCATCGGCGAGATCAGTTGTCCCACAAAATATTTCCCTGAGGCCTCTTCCATCAGCTTTTGGCCGAGCGTTCGGTATGGGTTGGGGGTGCTTGCTACCGTGAGTAAATATGTTATGCATCGCTCCAATCTAAGACAATGTGACCTGTTCAGGGCGGGGGTAAACTTCAACTTACCAAGGGGGGTAAGGCTAAGGGGACGTAGTTAAGTTAGTTGATTTGACTACGTCCCCGTGCTATTGTCCCTGCTATGCCAAGAACAGCCCGTATCGATATTCCAGGTCTTCTCCAGCATGTGATGGTTCGCGGCATCGAAAAGCGAGACATCTTTCTCGATGACGATGACAAAGCGCTATTTCTTGAACGCTTGTCGAAACTCCTCATCTCTACCGGAACCGATTGTCTTGCCTGGGCGCTAATGTCCAACCATTTCCACTTACTCCTGCGACCCCAATCGACCAAGCTTTCTGTGTTCATGCGTCGCCTGCTGACAGGCTATGCAGTCGTCTTCAACCTGCGCCATCATCGTAGCGGTCATCTCTTCCAGAATCGCTACAAATCTATTGTTTGTGAGGAAGATTCTTATCTTCTTGAGCTGGTCCGCTATATTCATCTCAATCCCTTGAGGATTGGCCTGGCTGAATCGCTTGACGTCCTTGATTCGTATCAATGGTCGGGGCATGCCGTTATTATGGGAAAGGGAGCATGTGCGGGACAGAACGTGGAAGAGGTGCTCCAGATGTTCGACGTAAGAAAGGGAAGCGCGCGTAAAAAGTACCGAGCATTTGTTATGGACGGAATTCGTCAGGGGAAAAGGGATGAATTGGTTGGCGGCGGATTGCGGCGATCCCTTAAATTGTCCGGATCAGAAGCGTATGAAACATACGATGAAAGAATTCTCGGCAGCGGGAGTTTTGTGGAACAACTGCAACAGGAGACGCAAGCTTCCGGAATAGAGCCAAGCGGTGTATCCCTGGATGAAATTATCCGGTGCATCGCGCACATATTTTCCATTGAACCGGCATCCTTACGGCAAGGTGGCAAACGCAAAGAGCTTTCCGACGCCAGGGGAGCATTATGCTATATTGCCGTCATCAAACTGGGGTTTAATGGGGCTTCGGTGGCGCGAATGTTGAATATCAGCCGCGCCGGAGTCTGTTTGGCATCACGGCGAGGCGAAGAGATATATAAGATGAACCCGGATTTGCATGTTATTGTGGCTAGTTTACAAACTTAACTACGTCCCCTATGTGCCCCCTTGTCCTCGGCGTGCAGGATACGGCGGGCGCTGTGCCCCCCCTCGCGGGTCAGATCATAGGATTCGCCGCTGGTGGTGAATTTCACCCCCCACTCGATCAGATTGCGAATGGTCTGCGGACCTTCCTCCACCACCATCCTGACGACATCTTCATGGCAGATGCCGGCCCCCGCAACCAGAGTATCCTCGATATGGGCATCGAATGAGTCCTCGTCGGAATAAACGGAGGCGATGCCCCCCTGGGCATACTTGGTCGCCGATTCTGAAATATCACGTTTGGTAACAATGGCGACGCTGCCATGGTCGGCTGCCTGGAGGGCAAAGGAAAGACCGGCGATACCGCTGCCGATAACAAGAAAATCACTTTCGATGCGCATGGTGATTCCTTCCGGAAATTGTGGGTATTCAAGAAGGCGAATTATTGAACTCGTCTGAGCACTTTGTCAAGCGTAGAGGGGTGGTAACCAATTTTTGATCCGAGCAAAATAACGCGCACTTTTGGCCGAATATCTCAAACAAATTGCATTATCACGGCATTTTTAGTATAGTCCGCCGCTGTTATTTCTACTCTCACTGTTCGCTACAAAGGATGCACTGATGAAAGAAATTCTCTCCGGCAACGAGGCTATTGCTCGCGGTGCCTATGAAGCCGGCTGCCTCGTTGCGAGCGCCTATCCCGGCACGCCTTCCACCGAAATTCTTGAAAACACAATCAGGTACAAAGAGATCGACTCCTCCTGGGCCCCCAATGAAAAGGTGGCACTGGAAGTCGCGATCGGAGCCTCATTCGGCGGCGGCCGGGCCCTCTGCACGATGAAGCATGTCGGCGTCAACGTGGCGGCCGACCCGCTCTTTACCCTTGCCTATACCGGAGTGCGCGGCGGCCTCGTACTTGTTGCCGCCGATGATCCGGAAATGCATTCATCCCAGAATGAGCAGGACAGCCGCAACTATGCCCGCTTTGCCAAGGTGCCGATGCTGGAGCCGTCCGATTCGCGGGAGTGCAAGGAGTTTACCCGGCTGGCTTTTGAACTGTCCGAGCAGTATGACGCGCCGGTCATGCTCAGGAGCAGCACCCGCATTTCCCACGGCAAGTCGGTTGTCGAACTGGGGGAACGGGTTACCGGCCTGCCGCTGCCGAAGCTCGAAAAGAATCCGGCCAAACTGGTCATGCTCCCGGGCAATGCCCGCGTTCGCCACCCGCTGATCGAACAGAAGCTGCAGGATCTTTCCAAAGCCGCTTCCACTATGCCGCTCAACCGCACGGAGTTCCGCGATCCTTCCATCGGCATCATAACCGCCGGCATCTGTTACCAGTATGTCAGGGAAGTCCTGCCGAACGCTTCAACCCTCAAACTGGGTATGGTATACCCGCTGCCGCATGATCTGATCCGGGAATTTGCTTCTAAAGTCGACACACTCTATGTCATCGAGGAGCTTGACCCCTTTATCGAAGATCAGGTCAAGGCGATGGGGATTAAAGCTGCCGGCAAGGAATTCATCTCCCTCTGCGGCGAGCTGACCCCCGGGAGGCTCCGGAGTGCCTTCGGCCTGCCGCAGCCGGCCAGCATCCCGGCCGACAAACTGCCCGGCCGGCCGCCCAACATGTGTCCCGGCTGTCCACACCGCGGCGTTTTCTACGCGCTCAATCAGCTTAAAGCCTATGTCACCGGCGATATCGGCTGCTACACACTCGGCTTCATGCCGCCGCTCTCGGCGATGGACACCTGTGTCTGCATGGGCGCATCAGTCGGTATGGCGACCGGTGTGGCCAAGGTTGTCTCCGCCGAGGAAAAGAAAAAGGTTGTTGCCGTCATCGGCGACTCGACCTTCCTGCATACCGGAGTGAATGGCCTGATGGACATGGTTTATAACAACTCGCCGGCCACCCTGATCATCCTCGACAACAGCATTACCGCGATGACCGGCCGGCAGGATAATCCGGCTTCGGGATTTACGTTGATGGACGAACCGTCACACGCCGTAAACATCCCGCTGCTCTGCAAGGCGCTGGGAGTACGGAATATCCGCGTCATCAATCCGCTCGATCTTGAAGAAACCAATCGGGTAATTGCCGAAGAGATGGAGCGACCCGAGCCATCGGTGATCATCACCAACAAGCCGTGCGTGCTGATCAAGCGGGATGACGTCTTCCAGAAAGGGCCGGTCTACGCGGTTGATGCGGAAAAATGCACCGGCTGCCGCGCCTGCCTGAAGATCGGCTGTCCGGCAATCGAATGGCGCCCGGCGGGTGACGGGAGCAGGAAGGGGAAGGCCGGCATCGACCCGCTGCTCTGCACCGGCTGTGATGTCTGCCGTCAGTTGTGTAAATTTGATGCGATCGGGAGCCTGAAATGAACGAACAGATCAAAAACATCCTCCTGGTAGGGGTCGGCGGCCAGGGTATTCTGCTGGCCTCCGAAATACTTTCCGAAGCGGCGATGCTGGCCGGTTTCGATGTCAAAAAAAGCGAGATTCACGGTATGTCCCAACGCGGAGGCAGCGTTGTGTCCCATGTCCGTTACGGCTCGGAGGTGTTTTCACCGATTGTTCCGGAGGGGGAGGGGGACATCCTGTTCGGCTTCGAACTGATGGAGACCTGCCGGGCCCTGCCTCTTCTCAAGCCGGGCGGTACAGTTGTCGCCAACGACCTGAAGATATCACCGCCTTCGGTGCTGATGGGGCAGGAGATTTATCCGGCTGGTCTGGCGGAGCGCATCGAGGCGCAGTTCGCCGATTTCCTGCTGGTCGACGGCCAGAAAATGGCCACTGATGCCGGTAACGTCAAGGCTGCCAACACGGTACTGCTGGGAGCGGTCTCCAAACGGCTCTGCATCTCCGAAGAGTACTGGATGAAAGCACTGAAAAAGATGGTCCCGGCCAAGGCGCTGGAGGTCAATCAACGGGCCTTCCTGATGGGGAGGGCGCTCTGATGACGCAACTTGAAGCAATCATTTCCGCCAACAAGAATTTTGTGAAGCCGAATGCCTTTCCTCCGCTTCCCAAGTCGCCGCAGAAACAGCTGGCCATATTCACCTGCATGGATACCCGTCTGGTCGATTTCCTTGAACCGGCGATGGGACTCAAGCGGGGCGAGGCCAAGGTTATCAAGAACGCCGGCAATACTATTGTCGATCCGATGTCAGGGGCAGTTATCCGCAGTCTGGTGGCCGGGATATTCATGCTGGGAGTAGATGAAGTATTTGTCATCGGCCACAGGGACTGCGGCATGGCTAAGATTGATGCCGAGTTGGTCAAGCGGGACATGGTGAGCCGCGGCATAACTCCCGATATCATCGACATCCATATCCCGGATTTGAAACAATGGCTGGGCATCTTTGCGCATCCCGTGGAAAACGTGGAGCGGGTAGTCAAGATAATCAGACATAACCCGCTGATACCGAAGGATGTGCCGATACATGGTCTTCTGTTTTGCCCTAACGACGGCCACCTCGATGTTGTCGTGGACGGTTATACCGGGGAAAGTTATGCCGCTGGACTTGTATAATTCCAAACGAGGTCACGACAGTATGTTCTTCAACGAAGAATTCGAAACCTTGCCGCGCCCCGCACTTGAGGCACTGCAGCTGAAACGGCTGCAATCAACGCTTGAGCGTGTATATGCCAATGTCCCGTTTTACAAAACTTCTTTTGGAGCAGCAGGCGTAACCCCCTCTGTCGTGTCGAGGCTGGAAGATCTGCAGAAACTCCCGTTCACGACCAAACAGGATATGCGCGATTCCTACCCGTACGGCCTGTTTGCCGCCCCGATGGAAGAGATCGTGAGGATCCATGCGTCGAGCGGCACGACCGGCAAACCGACCGTCGTCGGTTACACCCGGAACGATATTTCGATCTGGAGCGACCTGATGGCGCGCTCTTTTGTAGCTGCCGGAGCCCACAAGGGCGACATTATCCACAACGCCTACGGCTACGGCCTGTTCACCGGCGGCCTGGGCGCCCACTACGGCGCCGAGCGGCTGGGCGCCTCAGTCATACCGATATCCGGCGGCAATACCAAGCGCCAGATCATGATCATGCAGGATTTCGGTTCGACAATCCTGACCTGTACCCCCTCGTATTCGCTGTTCATGGCTGAAGAGGCGGGGGCGGAAGGGATTGATTTCAAGAAACTGAAGCTGCGGGTCGGCATTTTCGGCGCGGAACCCTGGTCTGAAGCGATGCGGGGTGAAATCGAGGGGAAGCTGAACCTCAACGCAATAGACATCTACGGTCTGTCGGAGATCATGGGGCCGGGCGTGGCGATCGAATGCATCGAAGCCAAGCGGGGCCTCCATATCTGGGAAGATCACTTCATCCCGGAAATCATCGACCCGGAAACCGGGGAGAACCTCCCGGAAGGGGAGCGCGGTGAACTGGTTATAACTACGATAACCAAGCAGGGCATTCCGCTGATCCGCTACCGGACCCGGGACATTACCAGCCTGACCTACGAGCCGTGCATCTGCGGCCGCACCCACGCCCGTATCGCCCGCATGAGCGGCCGCTCCGACGACATGCTGATCATCCGGGGGGTAAACGTGTTTCCGTCCCAGATAGAGGCTATTCTGGTCGGAATCGAGGGAATTGAACCGCATTACCTTTTGATAGTCGACCGGCAGGGGACACTGGACACTTTGACGGTTCAGGTTGAGGTCAGCGAACATCTCTTCTCGGATGAGATCAAGGTGCTTCAGGCACTGTCGCGACGGGTAGAAAAAGAGATCAAGGATATGCTGGGCGTCACCTGTACGGCTAAACTGGTCGAGCCGAAGACGATACAGCGGAGTGAAGGCAAGGCACAACGAGTGATTGATAACCGGAAGCGATAACTACTAAACCTTACCACCCCTAGCCCTTTAGGCCCTTTGGGTCCTCCTAAAACAGGAGGGGGACTTTAAAGCTCCCCTCCTTACAAAGGAGGGGTTGGGGGTGGTTGGGTTTTGGTTAACATGGGAGGTAAATATGAAAGTTGAACAGATATCCATCTTTATTGAAAACAAGTCCGGCCGACTGGCTGAAATCACCCGCATACTCGGTGAAGCAGGAATAAATATCCGGGCGCTTTCACTCGCCGACACATCTGATTTCGGCATCCTGCGGCTGATTGTCAATGACGGAACAAAAGCCGTGACGGTGCTGAAAGAGGCCGGCTTTACCGTCAACAGGACTGAGGTGGTCGCGGTAGAGGTGCCGGACCGTCCCGGCGGTTTGTCCGCCATTCTCCAGGCTCTCGACCAGGAAGCGATCAACGTCGAGTACATGTATGCATTTGTTGAGCGCTGTGCCGGCAATGCGGTTATCATTTTCCGTTTTGATGAAACGGACAAGGCGATCACCGCCCTGACTTCCCGCAACTTCAAGATGCTCGAAGGCAGTCGGCTGTATTCCATGTAGCAAAGCCCTTTTAAACAGAGTCAGTGAGTTAGCGAAGTTGATTTCTGCCGATTAAGTGCAGGAACTATTTCCATGCTGTAAAAAAACATTGGAGGTCAAAATGAAAAAGGTGTCGTTACTGCTGGGCAGCATCTGTTTGATTCTCATCGGTGCAACCGTATCGTTTGCATCCGGCACGGTCAAGATCGGCGCGCTTTTTGCCGTTACCGGACCGGCTTCGTTCCTCGGGGAACCGGAAAAACGGACCCTTGAGATGCTGGTGAAAGAGGCAAACGAAAAAGGGGGCATCAACGGCATGAAGCTGGAGGCCGTAATTTACGACACCGGCGGTGATGCCACCAAAGCCGTCCAGCTGGCAACCAAATTGATCAGGGATGACAAGGTCAGCGTCATCATCGGGCCAAGCACCACCGGCGAGAGTATGGCTGTCATTCCGGTAGTTGAAAAAGAAAAAATACCTCTTATTTCCTGCGCTGCCGGCATCAAAATCACTGACCCGGCCAAGCAGTGGGTTTTCAAAACCCCGGCCAACGATCATGTCGCCGCCGAAAAAATTCTCAACTACATGGCGAGCAAAAAACAGAAAAGTATCGCCCTGTTGACGGTTACAGACGGATTTGGCGCCTCGGGTCGTGAACAGATAAAGGTGCTGGCCAAGCAGAAAGGCTTTACGATCGTGGCCGATGAAGTGTACGGCCCGAAAGATACCGATATGACCTCACAGTTGACCAAAATACGCGGTATCAAGCCGGATGCGATCATCTGCTGGGGTACCAACCCTGGTCCGGCGGTTATCACGAAGAACGTCAAGCAGCTCGGGCTCAAGACGCCGCTCTACATGAGCCACGGGGTCGCCTCTAAAAAGTATATCGAACTGGCCGGCGCCGATTCGGCCGAAGGGGTCATGCTTCCTGCCGGCAAACTCGCCATATACGACGCTCTTCCAAAGGGAGATGCACAGTACAAGCTGCTGAAAGGGTACGACCAGTCCTACAGGAAAGCCTACGGCACAGAAGCCTCGACCTTTGGCGGCTATGCCTATGACGCCTTCCTGCTTGCGACGGGAGCCATCAAAAAGAACGGCGCCACCCCGGAACAGATTCGTAACGGCATCGAGCAGACCAGCAAACTGGTGAGCATATCGGGCATTTTCACGATGTCCCCCAAAGACCACAACGGTCTTGATCTCTCCGCCTTTGAAATGGTCATGGTCGTCAAGGGCGACTGGTCGCTGATCAAGTAAAAACCAACTGACTCCAGGGAGATTTACTATGAACGTTAAAGTTATGAGCTTCTTACTCGCAGCTTTTACCGTACTGTTTTCAGCGACAGCAGATGCCGCCGCTCCGATAAGAATCGGTGGCCTGTTTGCAGTTACCGGCCCTGCGGCTTTTCTTGGGGAACCGGAGCGCAACAGCGCGAAGATGGTAATTGATGAGATCAACAAGGCTGGCGGTGTCAAGGGACACAAGCTTGAACTGGTCGCATACGACACGACCGGAGACGCGACAAAAGCCGTCCAGCTGGCAACAAAACTGATCAAGGACGACAAGGTTGTCGCCATCATCGGCCCGAGCACGACCGGCGAAACCATGGCGGTCATCCCGGTGGCGGAAAAGGAACAGGTTCCTCTTATCTCCTGCTCCGCCGGAAGCAAGATTACCGATCCGGTCAAAAAATGGGTTTTCAAGACCGCCCAGAACGATTCCCTGGCGGTCGGCAAGATTTTTGAGTATTTGCAGAGGACCAAACAGACAAACGTCTCCATCCTGACCGTCTCGGACGGTTTCGGCGCCTCGGGGCGCGAGCAGCTGAAGAGCCAGGCGGCCAAATACGGAATTACCATCGTCTCCGACGACACCTATGGTCCCAAAGACACCGACATGACCGCCCAGTTGACCAAAATTCGCGGTTCCCACACCCAGGCGATTATCTGCTGGGGCACCAACCCCGGTCCAGCTGTCGTTGCCAAGAATGTCCGTCAGCTCGGCATCAAAACACCCCTGTTCATGAGCCACGGCGTATCATCCAAGAAATTCATCGAACTTGCAGGTGATGCTGCGGAAGGTATCAGGCTCCCTTCCGGCAAGGTTGTTGTCGCCGATATCCTGCCCGGGTCCGACAAGCAGAAGAAGTCCCTGCTGGCCTTCGTCAAGGATTACCAGAACCACTTCAAGACGGAAGGGGACCATTTCGGCGGACACGCCTGGGATGCGGTCATGCTGATCAGGAATGCCGTTGACAACGGCGCCGATACCGCGGCGGCAATTCGTGACCAGCTCGAGAAGACCAGGGGCTTTGCCGGCATCGGCGGCAGCTTCAATTATTCGCCCCAGGATCATGCCGGTTTGGGCAAGGATGCGTTTGTGCTGGTAGAAATCAGGAATAAAGACTGGGTGATTGTAAAATAGAGTGAGCAGGAACAGATTCCTTTCGTAGGGGCGAACAATTCGTTCGCCCCTACATTTATGAGGTACAATGCAGTTCGACCAGATCCTTCAATACACGCTGTCCGGTTTATCAACCGGCGCCATCTACGCCCTCATCGGGATCGGATTTTCGATCATTTACAACGCTACCGGCATCATCAATTTTGCCCAGGGTGAATTTGTCATGCTGGGCGGCCTGCTGACGCTGTCATGCCTGGAGCTCCTCAAGCTTCCGCTTTGGGCGGCGGTTCCCTGTGCCGTCGCCGTTTCCACCGTGGTCGGCATTTTATTTGAACGCCTCGCCATCCGGCCGCTCCGCCAGCCGACCCCGATCAATCTGGTCATCATAACCATCGGCGGCAGCATCCTGATACGCGGCGTGGCGATGCTGGTGTGGGGGAAAGACACCCATGCCATTCCCCCCTTTTCAGGCGACGCCCCGATCGCAATCGGCGGAGCAACCATACTCCCGCAGCATCTCTGGATACTTGCCATCACCCTGGTTATTATTCTCATCAACAAGATCTATTTCTACCATACCATCAGCGGCAAGGCCATGCGGGCCTGCTCCTACAACCGCCGCGCCGCCGGCCTGGTTGGAATCGACGTGAAGCGGATGGTGCTGTTCTCGTTCATCATCAGCTCAGCAATGGGCGCCGTTGCCGGCATCATCGTGGCCCCCTTGACGATGACCGCCTACGACGTCGGCGTCATGCTCGGGCTGAAAGGTTTTTGTGCGGCAATCATCGGCGGAATGAGCAGCGGAATTTCGACGGTGATCGGGGGCCTGATTCTGGGAGTGCTCGAATCGCTCGGGGCCGGACTGATTTCTTCAGGCTACAAGGATGCCATCGCCTTCATCATCTTGCTGCTGATCCTGTTCATTCGGCCGCAGGGCCTCTTCGGCAAAGCCGATTCGGAACGGGTCTGAAACCATGAAACGAGACCTCATCCTGTTTATCGTTTTTTCCCTCGTGGTGATGGCTGCCCCGCAGTTGTTCAGCGGCGGGTACCTGATGAACGTGCTGGTTTTTGTCGGCATCAACACCATGCTCGCAATCGCACTCAACCTGCTCCTCGGCTATGCGGGTCAGATATCCCTCGGACATGCCGGTTTCTTCGGCCTGGGCGCCTATCTCTCCGGGGTAATGACGGCCACCTACAGCGTAAATCCATGGATAGCCATGCCGACTGCTGCGGTTGTCGTCGGCTGTCTTGCAGGACTGATTGGATTTCCGGTCCTGAAGCTCAAAGGACATTACCTGGCCATGGCAACACTCGGCCTCGGCATAATCATGTACATCGTTTTCAACGAAACGGTCGATTTGACCGGCGGCCCTTCGGGGTTGTCCGGAATTCCAAACCTGAAACTGGCCGGGGTAACCTTTGACTCCGACGTAAAGAATTACTACCTGATCTGGGGGGTGACCCTGGCGGTTATGCTGTTTTCGCTCAACCTGGCAAACTCCCGCGTCGGTCGCGCACTGCGGGCGGTGCACGATTCAGAGGTTGCGGCACAGGTCCTGGGTGTTAATGCCCGGCTCCTGAAGGTACAGATATTCGCCCTTTCCGCGGTCATATCTTCCCTTGCCGGCAGCCTCTACGCACATACCATGACGTTTATATCTCCGGCATCATTCGGCTTCAATTTTTCCATAGAGCTGCTGACTATGGTCGTTATCGGAGGACTGGGGAGTATATACGGTTCGTTCCTCGGTGCGGCGCTCCTGACGCTGTTGCCGGAATTCCTGCGCGGCGCCAACGAGTACGACATCATCATCTACGGCGGTCTGCTGATGGTCATGGTGATGTACATGCCGGGCGGACTCGTGCGGGGCATCCCCGCCCTGTTCAGGAAGCTCGCCGGGAGAGGGGAGGGCGGCCATGCTTGAGGTCTCCGGCATTACCCAGATCTTCGGCGGCGTAACGGCACTCGATTCCGTTTCCTTTTCAATGTCAAAAGGGGATATTACCGGAGTCATCGGTCCGAACGGAGCCGGTAAGACAACGCTTTTCAACATTATCACCGGCATTTACCAGCAGACGGCAGGCACGGTACTGCTGGAGGGGGTGGATGTCACCGGTTTGCCGCCGGAAAAGCTGGCCCGGCTTGCCATGGTACGAACATTTCAGAATATCGAGCTGTTCGGGGGGATGACGGTACTGGAAAACGTCATGGTCGGCATGCACACCAGAAGCTCTGCCGGTCTGCTCGCCTGTGCTCTCAAGATGCCCTGGAGCATTTCCGAGGAGCGGCGTATCCGTGCCGGCGCCGGAAAGTGGCTTGAATTTGCCGGTATTGCCGATCTGGCAGATCATACCGCCGGGAGCCTCCCGTTCGGAAAGGGGCGCCTGCTGGAGATCGCCCGGGCGCTGGCTGTCGAGCCGCGCATCATCCTGATGGACGAACCGGCGGCCGGGCTTAACAGCCAGGAGACCGTCGCCCTGGCCCAGTTGATCAAGCGGATCCGGGACCTGGGAATCACCGTCGTCCTGGTGGAGCACGATATGGAGCTGGTTATGGATATCTGTGACCGGATCATCGTTCTCAACCTCGGCAGCAAGCTGGCTGAAGGGACTCCCCGGGAAATACAGGAAAGCCCTGAGGTCATCGCGGCATATCTGGGGGATGACGACTGATGCTTCGCCTTACAAACATCAATACCTACTACGGAAAAGTACACGCGCTCAAGAATGTTTCCCTGCATCTCGGGGAGGGTGAGATCGTGACCCTTATCGGTGCCAACGGCGCCGGCAAGACCACCATACTTAACACCATATCGGGCGTAACCCCCGCCTCGGCCGGTGAAATTGTGTTTTGCAGGGAAGCGGTCACGGCGCTTTCCCCGGACAAGGTTGTACAGCGCGGCATTTCACAGGTGCCGGAGGGGCGGCAGGTGTTCAAGCCGCTCTCCGTTGAGGACAATCTGGAGCTTGGCGCGTATCTGCGCTATCGGAACCGGGAAGGGAAGAGCGCCATCCACAAGGACATGGACAAGGTATTCGCCCTGTTCCCCCGCCTCGAAGAGCGCCGCAGGCAGCTGGCTGGCACCATGTCGGGGGGAGAACAGCAGATGCTCGCCATCGGGCGGGCCCTGATGGCAAATCCAAAAATGCTGCTCCTCGATGAGCCATCGATGGGGCTGGCGCCGCTGGTCGTGCAGGAGATTTTTCGCGTGCTGGAACGGTTGCGCCGGGAAAACGGCACCACCATCCTGCTGGTGGAGCAGAATGCCAAGGCGGCCCTAAGGCTGGCCGACCGCGGCTATGTCATGGAAACCGGCAAGGTCATCCTGGAAGGACCGGCGGAAGAACTGCTGGAGAATGCCGAAGTTAAACGTGCCTATCTCGGCAGGGACAAGAAGGAAATGTGGGAGAGATAGCTTACGGCGACCAGACCAAAATCAATGCTTTCACATCAATCCGCCGCACACCGCCAGCAGGTAAAATAAAGGAATTAAATCAATGCGTTTCCCCCTCCGTCTCAATTACGACCTGACAAAATATATTTTCAGCAACAAGATGAGAAAGGTGGAAAAGTATCCGCTGGTCCTGATGCTGGAACCGACCCACCTCTGCAACCTGGCCTGTTCCGGCTGCGGCAGAATCCGTGAATACGCCGATACGATACAGGAGATGATGACTCTGGAGGAATGTTTGAAATCGGTTGACGAATGTCCGGCACCGGTCGTCACCATAACGGGGGGTGAACCGTTTCTCTATCCGCAGATTCAGGAACTGATCGCTGCGATACTGCAGCGGGGCAAGCATATCTACCTCTGTACAAACGGTATCCTGCTTGAAAAGGCGCTTGATGACATGCCCCCCCACCCGAATTTTACGCTCAATATCCATGTCGACGGCCTGGAAGAAACCCACGACCGTATCTTGGAGCGCAAAGGCGCCTTCAAAACCGCGCTGGCCGGCATAAAAAAAGCCAAGGAGAAGGGGTTTCGTGTCTGTACGAACACGACCATTTTTAAAGATACCGACCTGGTTGAGATTGAGATGCTTTTCAGCAAACTCGAAGATTACGGGGTTGACGGGGTGCTCGTTGCTCCCGGCTTCGGCTACGAAGCGGTCGGCGAAAAACTATTTCTTGAACGCCGTGATATCGAGAAGAAGTTTGTTGACGTATACGAGATGAGCAAAAAACACCGCTTTTATTCCACCCCGATGTATCTGCGCTTTCTCAAAGGCGAAAAGAAGCTGGAATGCACCCCCTGGGGCAATCCGACCCGAAATCCGCGCGGGTGGAAGGCTCCCTGTTACCTGATCACTGACGCCCACTATCCGACCTTTGCGGAGATGATGGCAAAGACCGACTGGGAAAAGTACGGGGTGGGGAAGGACGTCCGTTGTGCCCAGTGCATGATGCATTGCGGGTTCGAACCGACGGTCGTTAACGAGATCGGCAAGAGCTGGCGGGATATGCTGGAGATGATGATCTGGAACATGACGTGATGTTTTGACGGGCTGTTACAGAGGGGTACTGTGTGGTAAATAGGCATTGTAATTAGCTGGTTGAGCAACATTTATTAATGTAATAGTTAGCATTATTGTTACGACGTATTTTGACCGGAATGGACCGTTTTTCATCTGTCATAGTCCATAAACAGTCCTTAGTATTACCGACCGTTCCGCGCATGACTAAATAAAGAAGCCCCCAAATCGAGCTGCGAGATGGGGGCGTTCTGTTTAAACTGCTATTTGTATGACCATCCATATGACAACCTTCCCAAAGTTCAATCAATCCTCGCCAGACGGCCATAATCAACTTTGGCATTATGCCGTTTGTCGAGCGGTATCTCATCAAGCTCCCGTACCGTATCAAGCTGTGCCCACGCCAGGGCATTGCGCACGGCAATAGTGTCGATATGAGCACCTTTTCCCGGTTGCACAAACAGGATCCGTTGCCCCTGCCGGTTGACGAGCGCTGCCCGGGAAATGCCGGAAAACTGGCGGGCGGCGCACTCAACAGCAAAGGGATACAGGTGACCGTGCTCGTCATTTATGACCGCCGCGCAGCGACCTAATAACCACAGCCGCCCCGCGTCATCGAAATATCCGCTGTCACCGGTGCGATGCCAGACAGTCTCATTTACCCGGAACTTGGTTTCCTCGTCGCCTGTTCCGTTCAGATATCCTTTCAGCACATGGCCGCCCGTAACGACAATTTCACCAGCCTTGTCCGTCGGCAGACACAAGCGGGAAAAACCGAATTCACTCAATTTACCCAGGGGAGTGCCCCAGCAGTGAGCTATTACCCGAACAGTGATTTCCGGCACAGGTTCACCGGCCAAGAGTCCACCGCCCGCTTTCATTGCCGACAGATCATCACTGCTCACGGCACGGCGGCTGATGTGGGCAATCGGCTCCGCTTCAGTGGAGCCGTACACTGCAACCACCTCGGCATCGGGAAATGTTGCCGCCAGGCGATCCAGGTGGTCGGGAAACACCGGAGCTCCGCCGGTGAAGACGTAACGGAATCCCGAAATCGTGCGCCCATTGGATTCACTTGCGTCGCATATTCGCTCCAGAAAGGCGGGCGACGCCGCCATGGACGCAGGACGATGGCGTTCAATCTGCCGCAGGACCGGATCTGCCTCGATCCTTCCCGGGTACCGCAGATCCGCGTCGGGTATCAGGGAGGTGACCCCTGTGGCCAGATTGGCCAGCACGAAGACCGGCAGCGTTGCCAGGTCGATAGCGCCGGCGGTAAGGCGGATGGCTCGTTCCAGTACATGGTGCTGTTCCAGAAGAAAACCGTGACTGCGCACCGCCGCCTTGGGTTGGCCGGTGCTGCCGCTGGTAAAGGTGATCAGGGCCGGCGTGTCGTTTGTGCATGGAGCTATCGGCTGGTGAGGTTGAATCCGCTCGGAGCGGCTCCATGAAATGCAGCCCGGCATGAATCGACTGAAACAGATGTGGCGGGGAATGCGGCGCAGGGCCGGCGAAATCAGCCGCAGCAGGTGCGCTTTGGGGGAGGCGATCAGTGCGGCGGGAGGGCGGATGGCGCAACAGCGCTCGATATGTTCCCGTCCGGCCGAAGGATCGAGGAACATGGCGGTCATCCCCACACGGAAGAGAGCCATCAAGGCGATATACAATTCCGCCGACATGGGCTGGAAGACCAGCACCGTGTCGCCGCTGGCAAGACATGCTTCCCGCAGCAGGGCTGCTCCTCCGGCCGATGCCCTTTCCAGTCCGGCAAAGGTGGTCACCCGTTCCCGGCCGCAGCACATATCGATAATGGCCGGAGTATCGGGGCGTTCGTGCGCCTGTCGCTGCAGGATCCCGGCGATGTTCACGCCAGCTCCCGGCTGAACAGGGCATACCGTCGAATCGGCTGGGCATAATGGGAGCTCATGTTGCGGGCGCTGCTGTTGCCATCATATGTCAGAGCGTGGATAGCCCTCTTGTAGCCAAGTTCGCGGATGTTGCCGATGGTACGCACCATCAGCAGGTTGCCCAGTCCGCCGTAGGTCTTTCCAGGAAGTACGGCGATGGATTTCATGATCACTGTATCGATTGAGCCGCTTCGCTGGGCCTGGAGCATGTCGGGAATGGCGAACAGAAATCCGGCGGCTTTCCCCTCATGCTCCGCCAACAGGGTCAGTTCCGGCCTGATATACGGCTGAACCTTGCGATAGGCGGCTTTGAATTCGTCCCGGCTGATGGGAGTATACAGGAAATTGTGCTGGAAACCGGTCAGGGAGAGTTCGAAAATGGCGTCCAGTTCCTGATCAAAACGGGCCGGATCGAGATGCCGGATATTGATTCCGTTGCGCTCCATACGTTCGGTCACCGACTCCATGCGTGGATCGACATATTCCAGATTTGTGTTGAGAGATGAGCTGTAGGAGGCAAATTCCTCGAATCCGGCGTCAGTGAAGTGACCCGGCCACTCTTCGGGATTATCCGGTTCCAGGAAGAACGGCGGCTCCGGGCCGCGCTCGACGATGAAACGGTAGCGTCGCCAGGTTGTGCCGTCCAGCGGACCCACTGCCATGGTGCAGTCTTGTTCCTTCAACTGGTTGCAGACGTAGGTCAGCAGTTTTATGGACGATTTCGAGTCTCGTGCGGCATAGTGTCCGATAATGCCGAGACGCTGCTCCGGTAATTCCGGGACAATCTGCCACCAGAGTGAACAGCGGGCAAGTACGTCACTGCCGCCATCCGTCAGCAGCCAGTGGGCATCAGGGGAGTGACGGGCCAGCTCGTCGGCGCTTATCAGCGGGACCGCTTCAGTCCCGGAAAAGAGGGAAGGTTCATCGGTGTGGGTTATCAGTACGAATTGATCCATGGAACGCTCCTCAAAGTTCAACAGACATGGCAGCAATTTGACGCATCAACGCAGCTGTATCAAACCTGCTATTAACGGCGCCATTATCGGAAAACAGACTGCAAACAGTACCCATTGGGTGAATGAGAAGCAGAACGCAACCCCTCCTCGACGCAGCCAGCGGGCATACCCCTCATCGCTGTCGCCGTAAATCTGCACTATCCACCGGTGCAGGGTTCCTGCAGCAAAAAGCAGCGGCACAGCAATTCCGGCATTCAGCAGCCCGGCTGAGTAGCAGAGTGCTCGCTGTTGAATATCGAAGTCCGCTGCCGGCAACAGAGGCAAAAAGAAAAGCGGCATAAACAGCAGCCAGCTCCGCACGGCGGCGTGCGTCAGGCGCAGCCTCGACGTCATGCCGGGCCTGGCATATCCGATTTGCGTCATGCCGACCATGACCGAATGGGCTGCGTAGGAAAGCACAAACGGCTCATAGAAACCGCCCGTGGTATTGTTTTGCAGCATCGCCAGCAGCCAGACCATCCCCGGCGCGGCCACCGAGGCGATCGCACGCACCGTGTGCACCGGATGATCGCTGTCCTCGCTGCGCGGCCAGAGCAGGGTATAGGTCAGAAAGAGCACGAGCGACACGGCCAGCCATTGCCAGCCGCCTAAAGCCCAGTTCATGTACCCGACCAGCGCCGCTGCCAGCAGGCCGCTCTCCTTGAGGGTCGTACGCCGCCGCCAGGCAAAGACCAGCACTGCCAGCAGAATAATTGCGCCCAGCCGGAAGAGCAGATCGTCCGCTTCCAGCGTCTGATAGCGCCGGAGCAGGGCGTAGCAGCCGAGCGGAATGAAGAGGTTATCAACTCCTCCTACCGAGACCGCCTCAAACATCATCACCAGAATTCTCAGCACCAGGGCGATCAGGAGCGATTCGGCACGTCCGGTATCGCTTAACAGCAGGAGCGGTACATGGGCGCTCAAAAATGCAACCATGAAGAAGGCCAGCGAACCCTCGGCGCTTTTTGTTCCCTCGGAGGTACAGAAACGGTGCTGGCCGTAGCGTACTCCCACCAATGCCGCCACGGCATCTGCCAGGGTCAGGGTCAGGAGCGGAATTGCATAGAGTAGATGGTTTCCCTCAGAAAGCAGGTAGAGCGCCGCCACGGCCAGAGGAAAGTAGACTTCGCCCAGGGAATGGCGCTCCACCCCGTGCAGTACTGCGCCGAAACGCTCCCGTAACGGAGCGATAAGGCGTGTACCCGTCAGTGCGGCAACCGCCAGGGCAGCCAGCAGCAGAACCGGCCACGCCGCTGTGAACAGCCAGGGAAAAGAAAGCGTCACCAGCCCCATGGCGATATGCACCGCTTTGCGGCTGGTCTCGGGATGCAGATGGCAGCGGGCACTGATCAGCTTCAAGCCGGCCATGACGCTCCACAGAACCACCAGCACCAGCAGTATGCCGAACCACGGGGAGAGCATCAGACAATCTCCTCCAGTATAAAGGCGCTGTAAAAAAAGGCCTTGTCCTGCTGAAAGAGATGCCGCGCTTCCAACTCCAGAGAACGCAGTATTCCGGCCATGCACTCCGGACGGCTGCGGGGGGCCAGCATGTTCCAGTAGGCCAGCCGCCCGCCGCTTCGTCCGGCACGCACCAGCCGTTCCAGCAGCCGCTGGTGATTCTCTTCCGACATGTACTCGAAGATATCACTCAGGTTGAAACGGTCAACCGAGTCAGCCCCCTCTTGCACAAGGAATTCCTCCAGCGGCAGGCAGTGCCACTCCAGGCGGTCAAGATTGGCGCGAATGGCCTCGAAGTTTTCGGGACGCAGGGCGAGGGGGAGGGCGCTGGTGTGCCGGCCGGTCAGAATCCATTGCAGGTAGGGATTGTCAGCCGGGTTGAGGAAGGTCAATGCGTGACGGGTGCGGGCCAGAATCCGCCCGGCCACGCTCCCCTCCACATAACGGAAGAAGCTGGGGTCGCGCCCCAGTCGTCCCATGACGAAACGGGAGAAGAAAAAGCGAAACAACAGCCGCCAGCGCCAGCTGTCCCACACCTCACGGTAGAATTGTTCCCGCTCCGCCGGAGCGCCGCCGACCAGCAGCCGCTCGATGGTGCTGCGGGAGTGGATCAGCGGCAAGATCCGCTGGCGAAACAGGGCGAAGTAGCGCTCGAATTTACCGGCACTGCCGATGCCGGCCTCGATCCCGGCTGCATGAGCATCCCAGAAGGCCCGCGTGTCCGGGCCAAGCAACTTTCGACAGCGCCGATAGAGATCACCGCGCCTTGTACTCGGCATCGAACCGACCAGTTCCAGCAGTTCGGGGTGCAACAGTTCCCGATAGGCAGCCACCCTCAGCTCCAGGCAGGCCAGCTGGGAGGGATTCAGGTCCAGGGCGATGACCCGTCCGGCCCCACATGCCAGCATGGCCAGTGAGTTGTCACCGGCCGAGGCGATGGAGAGGCAGGTGTCGCCGGGTTGGATGGCCAGCCCTTCCATGAGAATGTCGGCATCCTCCCAGCACTGCGCGTAGCGAATGGCGGTAAAATCGGCGTTGCTGGCGGCTTCACTGCGCATGGAGTGGTTCCTCCTGATCAAGTTTGCGCACCACTCCACTGGCACCGTCCATCTCCACCAGATCGCCGCTCTTGAGCCAGCGGGTAATACCGGGAATGGAGACTACTGCCGGGATACCCATTTCACGGGCCACGATGGCTGAATGGGAAAGCAGGCTCCCCCGTTCAACCAAGAGCCCGGAACAGGCCGGAAAAAGCATGATCCAGCCGGGGTCGGTCCGCTCGGCCACCAGAATCTCTCCCTGCCGGATGGTCGCACCGCGTGGGTCGGTGATGACCCGTACCGTGCCGCGTACCACACCGGGACAGCAGCCGAGACCTTTCATCGTGTCCCCTTGGGGCATAAGAGGGGCGGCAGCAGTGGAACGGCACGGCTGGGCGTGGCTGACCATGCCGCAGGTGTCAAAACGGTCGGCAGGCGGCTCCATAGCCTGCCAACCATCGAATTCCCTTCTCCGCAGCTCCGCCAGCCCGGCCAGATTGGTACTGGAGGCGGTCCCTTCCACAAAACCGAATATTTCGTCTTTCTCCAGCCAGAAGATGTCGCGCGGGTCGTCCAGGATCCCGTCGGCGTGAAAACGTTTACCCATTTCTACGAAGATTCGCCGTACGCGTCCGAAGAGGCGGGTTCTCTCGAATCGCAAATTTTCCCGGTCACGCACTCTGCTCCGGGCCTGTCCCAGCACCCAGCCGAAAAGCAGGCGCTTCAGAGGATTGACTGCCAGCGCACCATTCACCCGCGCTTCCGCCGCATTCCTGATGGCCGCTTCATCGAGCGCAATGCCTGCGGCGCCGCTGATGATGCGCCGGGCGAATTCGCCGATGGAACGCTGCAGCGGCAGCGGGTCGTCGTGGAGCGTGGCGCTCTCCAGCTTCAGTTCATCCAGGCAGCGGTCGCCGAACTTTTCCAGATAGGCGCGGTAGAGCGGATCCAGTTCCCCATGGGCCGCAATGCCTCTGTCCATGGCAGCTACGCCTCCGGTGGCCAGCAGTTCGGTCAGGGACGGGTCAGCCGATGCAATCACGGCCATCTGCCGCACCCTCCGGGCCGGTTCGGCGCTGATGATGCCTCCTTCACCGGAAAGGAGATTGTTTTGCAGTGTTTCCTGATCATCACCGCACCAGGATGAGGCCAGCTTGCGCAGCAGGCCATAGAAGACCATGGCAAAGAAATCGTTTATCAGCGGCGCGTCCCAGCGGGTGAGCAGCTGTGTCTCCAGCATACGGTAATGGCCGGCCAGTTCATCCGGGCGCTGCTCCGTTAGAGGCGGGCAGGGTAGCGCCAGGGCAGTATTGAGACGGTCGTAGAAGCGGGGGATACTGCTGTTCAGGCCGCGCAGATTCTTCACCAAACCGGCAACGCTTCCGACCAGGTTCAGCCTATCCCGCCACGCTGCCACCCGATAGGTCGCCACCGCCTCGTTCAGGATCTCTTCCGGTATCCCTTCCTTGACCCCCATCATCTGCTCCATGAAACGACGGTTGGTGGAGAATCCGGGGAGCAGGGCCAGAAGCCGGTACCAGTTGAGCAGGTTGTAGTAGACTCGACCCCGTACCAGACCGAGCATGCGGGGGAAAACGCGTTCATTGGCCGCAATGGCTTCATGCGGAACCGCCATGATGCGGCAAAACTGCCGGTAAACCTCTTCGTAGATATGACGGGCAAAGGAAAAGGTCAGCGGAGTGGTGACGCCGCCGTAACTCTCTGCGATGTTGCTGTTATCCCAGATATTGAGGCCGCCGTCCTGATCGGGGAGTGCTGCCAGTGAGGTGATGGGGCGGGATTGGAGCAGGAAGAGGGTACTGTTTTCCATGGCCCACTCGATATCCTGCGGTCGTCCGAAATGGCGTGCGGCGCGGCGGGCCAGATCGGCCACGGCGCGAACCTGTTCCTCGTTCAGGCAGGGGAGGCTCGCCAGCTCCGTTGCGACTGCCGCTCCCGACACACCTTCATGACTGCCGAAATCGGCGCGGTGAGCCATCCGTTTATCGACGATCTGTTTTTCGATAAAGTTACCGTCCCGATCCACCCGCCAGGTATCGGCATCACACTCGCCAGAAACCAGAGATGTGCCTAGTCCGTACACTCCGCTTACCACGGCGACACCGCGGCGCCCGCTGACCGGATCGGCGCTGAAAGCGACTCCGGCCATATCGGCGGTTACCATGCGCTGCACCAGCACCGCCGGAAGCGACGGCAGTGGAGACAGACCCTTCTCCCGGCGATAGGCCAGTACCCGCTCATTGAAACCGGAGCGCCATACCGCCGCCACCTTGTCCGGTACATCCGCCAGCGGCACGAAGAGAAACGAATCCAGCTGACCGGCAAAGGAGTGCTCGCCTCCATCCTCATCCAGCGCTGAAGAGCGTACCGCCACCGGTTCGCCATTGGGACAGAGCCGTGCCATGGCATCAGCGATCTCGCGGCAGAGTTCTTCGCCCGGCACAAGGCGTTCCAGCTGATCCTGCCGGAGTTCCTGATCGCCGCCTTCGATCATTGAGAGCATCTCAGGAGGGAAGCTCTCCGGTGCATCACCCGGAGAAACTACGAACCAGGGGGGGATTGGAAGGTCGGCGGCCGTAAGCGCTGCCAGCGCCCCTGCCTTGCCTCCCATCCGGCCCCGTGATGATATGTCCCACTGCGTCAGAATGCGGCTCATCAGGCACCTCCGTGCAGATAGCGAAGAGCAAGCGGTACCGCTCCAAGACTCAGATACATCATCAGGGTCCAGATGCCGGAGACCAGTTCGACGCGCTTGCCCCGTCCGGGCAACGGTGCAGCGTTGAAGGATACTGCCAACAGAGCGGCAACGGATAAAAGCAGAAACAGGAGTACGACCACCGGTGTGGCAAAGCCGATCAGGAGAGCGCCGCGCCAGGCACAGACCGCCGTCAGCAGCATGGCGCCGAGCCAGATCAGCAGAGCCGGTCCACGACCCCACAGGGCGGAATAGGTTTCGACCCCTTCCTCCTCGTCGTGAGGTGAGCGGATCTTGCGGCCAATCTCGATGACGATTCCGTTCATATAGCTGACCGCCAGGAACCAGACGAGCCCGCGTGGCGGAGCGGTGCCCGCCATGAGCCAGTCGCAGGCGGTGGCATAGATATCGAAGACCGGCATGATGATCATGTGGGAGAGCATGTAGGTGATGGGGTGAGCCTTGAGCCATTCATGCACGAAGAATTCCTTCGTCATCAGGGCCAGCCAGGTCCAGGCCACCACCAGCCAGAGTGCCTGCAACGGCCTGAGCCAGAGGGAGCCGGCCAGCTGGATGAGTGCGGCTCCGATGCCGATCCACCCGAGCTCCCGCAAGGTGACCAGCCCACGCGGCACGGGACGATACGGACGCCAGCGGGCATCGTCCTCTGCATCCTTGAATTCATCGGCGATGCGCAACTGAAGGAAAAAGAGCAAAGCGGTGACAAAGGCCACCAGAGCCGCAGCCGGTCGCAGTGATAATTCGCCCCGCAACAGGGCTGAATAACTCATGGCCGACATGCTGAAGGCGAGGATCAGGGGGCCGTGGGCAAAAATCGGGAAGCGTTCCTTCTGATAGGTCCACCAGCGGTTAGTCATGATACGCTCCGATGGCGGTATGCTCCTTGCCACGGGCCAGCTTGCGGTGAGCGCGGGTGAATTCGCCGGCCGCCAGCGCGCCGATGATGGAAAGTTCGCCAGCCAGGGACATACCGGCACAGACTTCCGCCAGGGCTCGGGCATGTCCCTCTCCGTACAGCCCCATCAGTTCCAGGCAGGCTCTCTGGCTCGGTAGTGCAGTGCCGCCGCCGACGGTCCCCACCATCAGGTTGGGCAGGGTGACAGCTGCATACAGCGCTCCGTCCGGGCGGACTTCAAAACGGGTCACCCCCACAGCCGACTCGGCAATGCATGCCGCATCCTGGCCGCAGGCGATATAGAGAGCCGCCAGGCCGTTGGCATAATGCCCCTGCACCCCGATGGTGCCGGAGAGCACGCCTCCCATGGCCGACATGCGCCAGTAGTCACTCATGCGTCCGGGAGTGGTATGCAACGTCTGTTCAACCAGTTCGGCCGGAATGATCGCCTCGGCGGTGACTTTTTTGCCGCGCACGGTGAGAAAGGACTGGGCGCTGGCTTTCTTGTCACCGGACATGTTGGCTTCGACAAAGAAATAGTCCGGCTTGACCGGCGACTGCTCCCTGATCAGGGCACAGGCCGCCTCGGTGGCGATGGTAGCCATGTTCTGTCCCGAGGCGTCGCCGGTTCTGAACTCCAGCAGCAGATAAACGTGGTTTCCTTCGATGGTGATGCGCAGATCTTCCAAGGTGCCGTGCCTGGTTGTTGATTGGGCGGCACTCCGTATTTCTTCCTGATGTTCAATCACCCAGGCGGCAAAGAGACCTGCCTGCCGGGCAGTGTCGAAGGCAAAACCGGGCGATCGGCTGACTCCTTCGGCCAGCAGCATGGCGCTGCATCCCCCCACCTGGGAAAGCAGGCAGGCTCCCCGGTGGTATGACGCCACCAGCGCTGCCTCGGTTGTGGCCAGCGGCAGGTAATAGTCCCCCTGGGCAAACAGGCCATTAACCCGCAACGGCCCAGCCACTCCCAGTGGCAGCCGCGTCATGCCGATGAAATTTTCGATATTGTGGCTGTAGCTGGCCATCTGCTCGATATCGGCACTGTTCAACAGGGTCTCGCGGGCACCCGGCGGGGCGGTGATACGGTGCCAACGACGCTCAACGATCTCCGGTGTGATGTGCGCGCCTCCAGGAACATGCCGCGCCGGGGAGGTGTCGTGTGGCGAAAGACGCTGGAGAAGCTGTTCTTTGTTTTGTCCGTGAAAGAGGCGATCCAGAAAGCTTTTTGCATGGGATGAGTCGCTGGGCATGGTGTCCGCCTATGATGTTATTGTATTGCAGTAGCAGCAGTCGCTTCTTTTACAGATGTCGTGCCAAAAGACTTGTATTGCACAACTATTGGTATTTACTTGACAATTATTTTGTTGCGAACAGCGGATCTGATACGGAAAGTCATGCCGATATACATTAAATGTACACCGGGCTACAAAAACGGCTCCAGCGGCAGCGCCTTCCAGAGCCTCACCTTGCGGAGTTTTTCCGGCGGTGCGAAGCGGTCTGCATTGTCGGCGGCACTCCAGCTGTTTTCCGGCGACATGTCCCGCTCGATACTTTTTTCAACCTGTCCCGCCAGGACCGGGTTGCGAATCAGCACCCCTACCTCGGTATTCAGGTTGGCCGAGCGGGGATCGAAGTTGAAAGTACCGACGAAGAGTGTCGTCCCGTCGATCACCATGCTCTTGGCATGGATGGCAAAAACCGGCGCCTGCTTTTCCAGTTTGGGGTAGCGCTCGATCAGTTCCCGCTTGATGGCCGGATCGGACTTGAATTCGAATACCTTGATGCCGCTCTTCAATATGGACTGGCGCTGCTTGTAATAGCCGCTGAAGGCCTGCAGGTTGTCGGTCGATGCCAGTGAATTTGTAACGATTCGCACGTCCACGCCACGTTTGACCAGATCGCGGAACAGTTCCAATCCACCCTTGGGCATGACCAGATAGGGAGATTGGATGGTGACGCTTTTCCTGGCTTTTTTCAGTTCTTCCACCAGGGCTGCAGTGGATCTGCCGCCTCCGTCGAAGCGGCGACGGGTACTGTTCTTGCCGGGCAGGTCGCACAGGAAACGCACGTTATCCCAGACAAGCTCCCGTGACAACCGCTCAAATTTCCTTGGGAGGTCTTCTAACGCCTGCTGCACCTCCGGGGCGAAGTTCTCCGGTTTGGAAGCATAGGCGTGCAATCCTGCGTACACCTCTCCAACCCGCTCAAGCGTCATGCGCTTCATCTCTTTTGCCAGCAGCTTTTCCACCGGCACCACGTACTTACTATCCCAGAAACGCTGAAAGCTTGCCTCCATGTCGGCCACCACCGGCCCCAGAACCAGCATGTCGCGATCTCGGAAATTGTAGGTTTGATTGTAATCGAAGTACTCGTCGGCCATATTGCGACCGCCGGTGATTCCCGCCAGGCCGTCGAACAGGGCCGTCTTGTCGTGCATGCGCTGGTTGACGGTTCGCAGGCCGGTGGCCACATTACCTATCTTTTTGAGTTTTGTGGTGCCGACGTTCAGACGGGGATTGTAGATGCGGATATCGATATTCGGGTGCTGCGCCAGAGCCAGCATTGAATCGGGCGGGGCGTCGATCAACAGGTCATCCACCAGCACGCGCACCTTAACTCCCCGTTCAGCTGCCCGCAACAGCGCCTCACTGGCCAGGATGCCGATATTGTCCGTGCTCCAGATGAAGTACTGCACATCGATGCCGTTGGTGGCATGATCCGTCAGCCAGGCCCGGGCACGCAGGGCCTCTTCCCCCTTTTCCAGCACATAGGCGCCCGATTTGCCGGGATGGGCGGTGATCAGTGGAACGATGACATCGGAAAGTGGTTTTTGATTTGCAGTAGAGGCAATTCCGGGAAGTGGCAACAGGATCAGAAGAACGGAAATGATTCGGCAAAAGGCCCGGAACATTGACATGGACTTGTCACGCAACAGCGACGGCAGCATCAGGTATCTGAGCATCATTCCTCCGACAGTCATATGAAAAAATTTACTTACTGGCAATTAACCCCATCAACTCCGCCATCCGAATCGACGGAGTTTCGCTGACCCGGTTGCCGTCGTGATAAAATGTAACCAACTGGAGTGGGCCGTCCTTGGCGGCCCTGACCGCCACGTCATCTGGGGTAAAGGTGGTGCGTCCCAGTGATCTCTTGGTCGGCCATTCGATGCCGCTGTAGCACAGGTAGACAAGTTTGGAGCAGTAGACCCGGCCTTTCGATTCCACGTCAAAATTGAAGTCGTATGGTTTGCCCACCTGGCGAAGTGTTTGGATAACTGTGTTGGCGCGCGCCTCACGGCTCAGATCCGGCTTGCGCAGTACACCGATACTGTCAATGTTGAGGAAGTGCTCCAGAGAGTTCATCTCCACGCCCGATCGCAGTGCCTCCACCACCAACCTGCCTTCGCGAATCTCGTCATGGTATTGAACAACCAGCGGATTTCCCCAGATACCCAGCTCCTTCAACTCGGCCTCGCTGCCGATCCAGACCGCCGCATGTCCCCAGTAACCGGGGATCAACTTGTCGGTCAGGCGAAAGGGGGTCTTCTCCAGAAGAATGTCCCCGGCTCGCAGGCTACTGCTCACCTCGGACAGCACGTCTGCTTTCTTATATAGTTTGCCTTTGCGGGTCTCAACCAGTCCAACGGCGTTGCCGAAGACCATGCTGAACAGACTGACACCATCACGCTCCATGCCGGTCAGGGTGTCGGTAGTGACGCCGGTCAGGAAGCCAAGCTTACGGCCGACCACATAAAAAGGAGACCAATTTTTGACCATGGAGTTGGAGGGGCTCTGAGCAATCAATAGATTTAGATAGCCGATATCGGGGTTCATTTCCAACGTCTGTTTAAATCGGGCCGACTCGCGTTCGTAAAACTTTATCGCTTTGCGTGCCCTGGCCCGGTTGTTGATGGAGTTATAGTTGACCGTCACCTTGGCCAGGGCAGCGCTGGTGACGGCATATCCTGGGTCGCTTTCGTTAAGTATGCGGCGCAGCTTGCTGTCACCCTCAAAGAGCGAAACCGCCAAAAGGTAGTTATCGTACAGCAGCATGGCCGATGAGAGCGACAGCATTACCCCGGTCAGGCGGGATTCGGGGGTGATTCCCTGTTTGATCAGTTTTTTTTCTGAGCCGTCCAGCCAGCATTCGTGGGCTTCGGCAACAGTCAGCAGCTCATTGCGCAGGGAAAGATGCTCGTTGATGCCGATATTGATCAAGGCCAGGTCATCACCGGTCAGCGGCTTACCCTTGTCCATTTTTTTCTTGATGCCCACGCCGACTTTTATGGTCTCGGCCCGCAGGGCCAGGGTACGTTCTGCCAGAGTGCGGAACTCTTCAACCTCCTTTTTCAGCGAACTCTCCACTGCAGCGCGGTCGAGGCCGTGAAATGAGGATAGATGATTTTGGCAGGCATCGGAGGCAAAAACCGGCAGAGTTAGAAAGAAGGAAAACAGAGTGGCAATGGCGAGCAAAGCATGTTTCATAAGGAGACTCCTCGTCAATTAATTATTATTTCTCGATCTGCGCCCCATACTGCCGGATAAACTTCTTGAAATTTACCCACATATCGTTAAATCCGAACGCCTGCATCTCCGCCTCCGCATCGGCCAAGAGCCACCCCTGTTGCTTCATACGATAGGCGGCCACAGTGATGCCGGTGCGATCCTGGCCGTGGCGGCAGTGGATGTAGACCGGCTGGTTGGCCGGGTCGGCCATCAGCGCTACCACCCTGTCCACTTTTTCCTTCAGACCGTTACAGGTCATCTCGATCGGCACGGCAATGGCCCGCATTCCGGCGGCTTCTACCTGAATTTTTTCACTCTCGGTGGTGCGCATGTCGATCACGGTCTTGATCCCCATGGCTTTAAGGGTGGCATAGCCATCCTTGCCCGGCTGGGCGCCACGAAAAACGCCTGGAGCGACTCTACCCACATTGGCGAGGCCGGGGAGGTTGTAGATCTTTTCCGATGAGCGGGCGGAGGAGGGGAGGGTGACTGTTTGTAACGGTGATGGATTTTTATTGTCGGCGTAAGCTTGTGAGGTTAGTGCTGCTATAAGAACGGCAAGGAGCATGAATCTTCGCATGGAGATTACCTGTAATCCTTTGATTTTGGATTAAACCAGTGAATAAATTGTCAAAATGCAACAGGCATGTCTTTACTTTGCGGAAGTTACGCCTTCGCGCAGGTTTTTATCGATTGATTGGTTGAAGGTGCTATCTCTGGCATTGTCGTTAAGCGGAAGCCGGGGATTTTCTTCCACACTGTTTTCCAGGGTGACATGCCACTTGTAATTCAAATCTTTCAACCGTTCTTCAAGTTGCTGCCGTTCGACAGGATCATTAGCAAGGTGCATTTTAACCGTTAATTCCATGTCTTCTTCCGAAGACTTCAAATCCCACTGAGTTCTTTTCTCGCCGTACAGAGTACTGCAACCAGTCAGGAGCAGCGTGAATATGATCAGTAAAACAGTATAGTTACGAAAGTTAGTCATTTGTTTGCTCGTTTGTTTTTGTGCTTGTAACGGGCATGAGGCTGACCGGCCTTCTTTTGGGCCGGTCGTGCCGATGGATGGCAACTATTTAGTTCCTCTCTGAATCCATTTGAGCAGATAGATACCCATGAAAACCACGATAGGAGGAAGGAGTAGATTTAACCATAAAGAACCAGAATCCCATCTCCTCAACTCTACGCCAAACATCTCGTAGTAGTCACAAGTTCTAAATACAACATAACTTGTCCATAATGTCAGACTGACTATGCAAATCCTGATTTTTTTATTAAAGAAAAGTTTCTTTGCCTGATTGTCTGTTGAATCTGAGGATTTCGATTGATGCTTTTGGCGCTGTTCAACTAGCTGTTTTAGTCTTAGCTGCTCTGCCTTTTTTTTCTCATCTAATTCTTTGTCTGTAGCAAGCTGACGGTCAAATACTTCTCTAACAACAGTAGGAATTGACACAATCTCCCATTTTTCATGTTTTGCTTGCCGTCTATATTGGTCAAATGTCGGTTGTAAGCTTAAGCTAGGAGCAATTCCTATGGCATAATATGATTTATAGGCCCTTCCTATGCGATCCTTGTCTTGCTGATTTAGCGCCCTCCCTTCACATCCTAGCCACTCCTCAAGGGTTTTCCAGTCTTTTGCTATTTCAGACGGAGCATTACTTTCATTGGAGAGAGTTTTCAATAAACAAACCATTTGAAATCCCAAGCCAGCCAAATAGTCGTCTGCATCAATAACGTGCGCATTGGTTTCAACATTTTCGTTCATATTAACTCCTTGAGTTGAGCAGGGGGTTAGGCATCCATTCCAAGTATCAATATTCTTCCCAGGCCAAGTGGCGGAACTTTGCTATCAATGTAATTTGCGATCTCATTCCCGCCGTTCATACGGCCCTCTATGAAAATAGAATCGTCTTGCGAACCCAATGACATCGTATAGAGTGCAAACCCTGCTTGTTCACCAAATATTCCTTTGTAGCTTTGCTTGAGCAAATCCGTAGAACTATCTTTATGGTTTGGGTCATATAAGCCGAGTTTTTGGAGCAGCGAATCATGAAATCCAAACACGTAACCGGCTGCTCGTTTGTTAGTCATTAGTGCGCCGAATGCTTGCTTCGGGTTTGAATACTTCGGTAGCAGTTGGATGGAAAGCAGGTTAAACGTCGTTGTTAGGTAAACGGAGCGGTGATCCGTCCCTCCGCCTGAATGACTATTTTGTGCAGTCTGATTTTTTGTTGAACCACTTGGGGCATTACCGAACATTCGATCAAAAACTGCCCGCACCTCTGGTGTTAATTCTTTCTTGCGCTTCTTTTTCTCTTGAGCGTCAAAGAAAGCACCGAGACCTAGTAGTACGCTAGCAAGGCCAATACCACCAATAACTGCGCCTGTTAAAGAGAAAGTCCGATCCATGAGTTCTCCGCCAACAAAACCGCCAATTATTGTGGCGGCGATAATGACGGCAATAAACTTCTTCATAGGCTTAACTCCTTTGTGGCCTAACGGCGGTGCGCCTTACGTAATGCGAGTTTTGCGGCCACGTGCTGGCGCTGGTTGTCTGGCTTTAAGCCATGGTTGAGAAAAGATGCTTTCCCAATCATAGCAAAGAGAGACATTGGAATCGTCATCCGGAACCGACTCTCCTATCAAATCAGCATAGAAATGACAAATTGAAATCAATCGACGGATTACCCGGTATGCTTCGTCAAACTCAATTGCAAATGCGGAAGTCTCTTTGCGGCTTTTATGAGCAATATGGTTATGAGTTACGTCAACAATCGAGGTAGATAAAGAGCGCAATTCTTCAATGTGCTTCAAAGGTATTGCTTTCGGTAGGGATTCTTGGTCTGATCCTATTTCCTTGTCCCAATGATTCTGCGCAAGGTCTTGCCACCGGCTTTCTTGTCTGGAAATATAGTCGTTCTTCTTTATTTCTTTGGCATGTTCTGCAATCTGACCAAGAATGTACCGAATGCTGCAAGACTCTTTATTTTCATCACATAGCATCCTTATCGTCAAAAGTAGCGACCGCCCGTAATTATCATTGCACCAGTTATGAAAGGTTGGATCGCCACCATTTTTGATTGTCGGTTCTATGACCTCAAAATACCTTTCCGCAATGAGCCGGTTGAATTTATAAGGTTGCAATATTTCGTCATCGATTTTTCTGAATACCTTTCGCCATTCCTCTATTCTATTCATTGCTTCCTCACAATTTGTTCAACTCCTTGTTGAGCAGTTCACGCGTACGCGCGTGAACTGCTGATCAACCTAAACGGAACATTTATCCTGTGATCAGCACGACGAAAAGTCTGTCCGTCCTGCACAAATCGGCATAAAAAATACCCCTAAAAATCACCTTCTCATCTTCATCAACGATGAACGCGTTTGTTATAACAGACTCATGCAATAAAAACCAGCGTAGGTGCGACAATCACAGGACGGTGTGTATGAGCGGGGTAAACAACACCATGAGAAGGATCGGCAATTCGGTTATGACACGGTTATTGTGAGGAGACCTCCAAGGTCTTACCAATCCTTGGAGGTCTCGCTTTACTTATGGGTTTTTCTCTGCATCGCTCAATCCCATTTCCTTCACCAATCGCCACGCCATTCCGGCCAGCACCAGCACACCCGACAGCAGTGCCCCCCACAGCAGCACCTTCCGCCAGGTGGTGGCCGGAATGCGCGGCTTCAACGCCTGTCTGCCGCCAGATTCTACCGATGTCCCGGCCTGGGCCGGGAGCGGTTTGATCTGTTGCTTTTCCCAATCCGCCAGACCAGACGCGATGCTGTCGTCGCGCAAAGTATCAAGTCCGATGCGGACACTACCGTAGGCCAGGCGGAACGGGGCGTCACCACGGGCGGCGAAGATCAGCCGGTGTGGTTGCCAGCCGACTTCAAGTTGCGGCAACCTGCTCCCCAAACCGCTACCAGACGGATGGACGCGGATCAGCCACCGCCGGTCAGTGGTCGGCGCAATCTCCACTGCGCCGCTTTCCACCAGGGTTGCGTCACGGCGCAGGCGGTAAAAGGTGCCGCAGCCACGCTCGATCCATGGTGATTTGTCATCCTGGCGCGACAAAATGGTGACCCCGGCCATGCTGTTCTCATCAGGAAATATCAGACGCAGGCGGTCAACCGGCATATGGCCGTCACTCTTTGCCAGATATTCACCAATCTTCCCCTTGACCGGGGTGATGATGTAACGGGCCGTCTCGCGCCGCAGCGCACTCTGGAGGGTTTCAAAGCGGGGCGTAACGGTGTTGATCCGGGGGATACCCTGATCGGGAGATATGACGAGCCGGAAGTAGCGGGCCTGTATGGCGGGAAACTCGATCCGGTTTCTGCTCAGACGCTGCTCATCCGCCGACAGGGTAGCGACCGCCCCCAAGGCGTGCTGCCGCCACTCCAACAAATTGTCGCTGCTTTCTACCCGCAACGTGCCCACATATCCTGCTGCAGCGGGGGTAAGGCTGATATCGAAGCCGCTGACCGGTCGATTAGGCGTGGTGGCATCAACGATGTAACCAGTTGCCAGTCCGTTAGAAGCAGTTCCGAGTGCGGTATTGAGTGTAACGATAGCGCCATGTTCGTCAGTCCGAACCTGCATTGCGATGTTTCCGGTTTGCTTCTGAACCGAAGCGCTCAGCGGAAAGAGCGGCAGTTGTTGTCCGGTTGCAGACGCCTTGACCGGCGCCGGCTGCAGCAGGGTGAACGGGACGATCTCGCCGCTGCCGTTGAACAGGGCGAGATCACCCAGATCACGCCGCTCGCTCCACTTGTATACCTCAGCCGGCAGCGGCAGCTCATAGAGCGCGCCGGGCCCGGAGATGTTCAGCGGCATCATACGGGCGAAGTCGTTTATGTTTGGAGTATCCTCTGCCAGCGCTGAAGTGCCTGTGGTTAATATGGTTAGCAGAAGCAACACGGCATGACACATTCTTGAAAACCGGCCTCGCGCAAAGCCCGCCAAGTGCGCAAAGGTAAAACCGAAAACTGTCTCACGCAACGAACGCAACGACACGACGTTTCCCATCCTGAAATTCTTTCCGTATCGTGTTAAAAGCCTTAAGTTATTCCGTCGCGTTCGTTGCGTCGTTGCGTGATCACAGACTTTTGACGTTCTCCGCTCCCTCCGCGTCTCCGCGTGAGGCAAATATGGCGATTTCATGATACACCCCCTTCCGCCGCCCTGGGCGACACCGGCGAGAACCAGCCGATCAGCAGTATCAGCAGACCGACCACCACAAAGGAGACGATGCGGGCAATGCTGCCGTGCCCGGCCAGATCGACCAGAAACAGTTTTGCCACCACCGCGCCCAACAGACCGCCTCCGCACATCCAGATCAGGCGTAATCCCCGGCGGGTGGCCTGCGTCATGACCGTCAACGCCAGCAGGCACCAGCAGATGGAAAGGGTGGTCTGGACCGTCAGCGACGAGAACAGGTCGTGAATGGTGAACGGCACGCCGCACCAGTGGTGGATGGAGCGGAGCAGTATCGCGTTCAGCCAGATAAACAGTGTTGCCGTCAGGGCCACCGTTGCTTCCCTGTGCGGAAGATGCTGCGCCAGATCCAGCAGCGATCCCCGGACAGCGCGGTACCAGCAGCTCAGGCTGATCAGCACCATCAGGGTTGTGCCGTCCAGTGGGTTGATCAGCGGCAGATACGGCAGCGGCCAGGGATTGCCGGATTGGGTGAAATTCGCATTCAGCAGCCATAGAAAAGAACCGAGTGCCAGCGGTGCGGAGCCCAGACCAAGGTAAGTTGGCATGTTGCCATCCACCGGCCAGGGTAGCGTTGCGCCACGGCGGGCAATCAGCAGTACCATCAGGGCCGGAACAACAGCCCAGACACAGAATCCCCAGGTTTCCATGCCGGGCAGGTGATGTGCGATGCGTCCGGACAGCTCCCATGAAACCAGCAGGGTCATCAGCCAGAGAGGCGCGGCATGGGTTAAAGGATGTAGGCGCGGTGTGCGATCTCTGTTGCGGTACAGAATCAGGTACCATGCTGTAAGAGCCAGCGGCCAGCCGAACCAGCCACCCTCAAGTGATGGATAGCTGCGGCCGTCCAGAAGTAGAAGCAGGGACGGGATGGACATGGCGGGGAGGAGCGCCAGCGCCGGCCATTCCAGCAGCTGCCAGTCAAGTCGCTCACGCAGAAGGTTGCAGGCATAACTGGAAGCAGCGATGAATACCAGGATCGCCCCGAAAGTCAGGTTATGCAGGGTATGGGCGATCACTTCATTCAGTCCGCCACCAAACCACCAGAGCATCCCCCAGGTGAAAAGCAGAGGCGCGGCGTAACGTTCATACGCTAATTTTGGACAGGCACTCCTCCCGATGAGTCTGGCAGAGAAGAGCGCCGCGCCGCTGATCATAAGCGTGCCGATATAGGAGCTGTTCAGCACCGGCCAGACGCCGCTGCGCATGCCGTCATCACCGATGAAGATCACCCCGGAACCGATCAACAGTGCATAGCCGAAGGCGCGAGCCAGAGTCCGCTCCTGACGCAGGCCGACCCAGATCAGCGCCGCTCCCTCGATGCTCCAGGCGGCAGAAGTCCAGCGCCCTTCAAAGGCCAGCGGAATGGCGAGGGTGCCGAACAGTGTCCCGAGCGCCAGATATATCTCTGTCAGGGTGCGCATCCGCTCCGGCTCGCTGCGGAACAGCCGACCTGCCAGGGTGATATAGAAGATCGCGGCTGTCAGAGCGCTCCAGGCCAGGCCGTATTCGTACTGACGCACCAGTTCCGACTGGAAGGCAAAGGTTAGAATCGGCGTGCCAAAGACCAGCGTAACGTCTATATAGCCGTCAAGTACCGTTGGCAGCCTCCGGCCATGGAGCAGCGGCAGGGCGGCGTAGATCAGGAAGAACAGCATCAGAAACGGTTCCACACTGAAGAAATAGTCGGGACGGTAAAAGTGGCTCCCCCACAGGGCACTAACGATGAAGGTGCCGACAAAGCCAATCAGATTCAGTTCGCGCCAGGCGCGTTTATACCCAATGGCAAGGATGCCGACGTTGATGATTGCATAGTAGCCGAACAGCATGGCCGGATTGTTGCTGCCGATGCCCGCCAGTTCCGGAGTCAGGAACCCGCCGACGCTCCCCATCACCGCAAGGGAGCGGGAATCCTGCATAACCGCCAGGGCCGCCGACAGGGAACAGATAACAACCAGAAGAGCAAAGCCGGCTCCCGCCGGGATCAGGTGATAGAGATGCATGGTGGCATATGTGGTCAGATAGAGGATGCCGACCCCGCCCCCCTGAATTACCTGGGCGTAGACCGGTCGTCGGTCCCGCAGTTTCCAACCGGTGGCAAGCAGGGCGCAGCCGCCCAGTGCTGCCGCTGTCAGGCGCAGCTCAATGGGAAAAAGGCCAAGCTGTGCGGCATATTTCACCAGAAATGAAACTCCGAAGAAGAGGATCAATACCCCCAGTTTGACCAGCAGGTTTTCGCCGCTGAGGAGGTTGCGCAACCACTCCTCGGCAGCCGAGGGTTGTGCCGGTTCGATATGGGTGAAGTGCTGCTGACGAGATGACTCTTCCTCAGTGACTTTTTGCGCTGGAGCGGTGAAGGCGGAGAAAGGCGGCTCTTCCGCTGCGGGGGGAATTGTCTCGTAACCGAACTCAAACTCCGGCAGCTCAGTTATTTCCTCAAGTTCACTCTCCAGGATTTCCTCTCGCTGTTCCTTGTCCAGGCAACTGCGAAGATCTGCCATTTCTTTCTCCAGGACCGCTTGCCGTTGCCGAAGGTCATGCAGTCCGCCGAACAGCCAGCCAATTACGCCGCCGGAAACGGCTCCGACGAAATGGAACATCATCCCGCCCACCACAATGCCGATGACTGCGAATAGAATGTTCATGGCTATCTCCCGAACAGGTTGTTCATCACTTCGCCATAGTTGCACGGAGCCGCAGTTTTGATCTCAGTGTGCGACAGTGCGTTGTTGTAATGCCGTCCAATCGTCCTCGCTGCGTGTGCGGATAAGGTGACCATCGTTACCAGTCCGATGATCGTGACAGCGGTGATGCCCGGTTTTGCGATTAAGGTTTTCATGACGTCCTCCCTGTTTTTTTCAGTTTCTGTCGGATGCTTAACGCATCATCACGCCGGCTGCCAGTGCGCGCAGGATCGAGCGGTTTCTGCGGTGCCAGGCCAGCGGGTGGTGTACGTACCAGGATGAGATGCTTGAGATTGTGACGACGGAAGCGACGAGGGCAACCAGGGGAATAACGGCAACGGCAAGTTTCAATACGAAGGTTTCCATGACATCCTCCATGCAGTGTTTGTTAGTTACCAAACGTATTACAGGGAGCGTGCCAGATTTATAAAGTGACGCAATATGCTGATAATACGAGATATAAATGCTGTTGAGGATGGGGTGGGAGGAAAGTGATTAAGTTGATATGTGCAAAATATGAATATAGTATTGTCATAAAATGTATCTATCTGATGATAAAATCAGTTTTGGCATTACCTCGAACTTCAAAGGAAACGGTATCATATGTTTTTCCTGACAAGTCAATAAGGGCGAGATTCTGTTTGCCGGGGCGAGGTGCCCAACGCCTCCCATCCTCGCCTGGTGGGAGCAGCTCGCCGTTCAGTTGCCACCTGAGCTCATTGCTGCCGCCGTTCTCCATTTCAAAGAAGACCCGCTGATTTTCTTCAGGGATGTCCGGATCAAATACGATGACGGTTCCGTCAGGGGGGTAGGCGATCCGGGGGATTAACCATGCATCGTGCTTGGCCGGGTCGGTTGCCTGGGACGACGGTTCGGTGCCGGCCAGATACAGTTCGTTTCGATCCGACTCGCTGCCGGAACGGAATGAGACCCGTGCCGAAACAACGCCAACCGGTTGCGGCGGCGCCGTACTGCGGCTGCTGCGCTGGAGGTAGTTCATCAACTCCAGCCAGACCGGGGCGGCTCCGGAGATGCCTGATACATTCCACATCGGTTCACCGCCAAAATTACCCACCCAGACAGCGACCGTATAGCGGCGTGAAAAGCCTACACACCAGTTGTCACGCATATCCTTGCTCGTCCCGGTTTTGACGGCGCTCCAGAAGCGGGTGGTAAGAGGGTTGTCGAAGCCGAATGTAATGCTTCGCGATGTACGGTCAGCCAGGATATTGGTAACGATGTGGGCGGCGTTGCGTTCCATCACGCGTCGGGTTTTTCCTCCGCTGCCGGGGGTCAGCCGAAGGTCGCTCCGGATGCCTCCCTGGGCAAGCATGCGATAGGCGTTGGCCAGCTCTTCCAGCGACACATCGGCGGTGCCAAGCGCCAGGGAAAATCCGTAGAATTCGGCCGGTCGCTTCAGATCAAAACCGACGTGGCGGAGCCGATCTGCGAACGGTTCGGTGCCGACGAGCAGTTGCGTTCTCACCGCCGGAATGTTGAGGGATGACGACAACGCTGTTCGAACGCTGACAGGGCCACGTGAGCGGTGATCATAATCATGCGGGACATAGAGCCCCCGCTCCGTCGGGATGTGCAGGGGGGAATCGTCGAGCAGTGATGCAGCCGTCAGCAAACGCCTTTCGATGGCAAGTCCGTAGAGAAACGGTTTCAGGGTCGAACCAGCCTGCCGCCGGGCGGTTACGCCATCAACCTGGCTATTCCCGACACTTCCCACGTAGGCGAGTACATTGCCGGTCGCGTTCTCGACCACAATCAGGGCCCCTTCTCCCACATTACGCTCCTGAAGCGCGTTGAGTTGCTGGCGCATGGTCTCCATGGCAAAGCGTTGCAACCTGAGATCAAGTGTTGAAGGGATGCGGCGGTGTGCCGTTTGACCACTGTTGTCATGGCCGGACCCGGCGCTCGCAGTCAACCGCCGGGCCACATGCGGAGCAAGCGCGATGCGTGGCAGCACCCGGTAGGGACGTGATAGTCGTTCGGAAGCAAACAGCCGCACGTCATCGAGGTTTGCATGAGGCGACAGCGATTGTGCGAGGGCTGCCGCACGCCGTCCCACCTCGTAAGGCTGGGCGTTGGGGGAGCGTACCAGGGCCGCCAGGACGTATGATTCACGGTCGTCAAGCCCGGACGGTTCCTTGTCGAACACCCCCCTGGAGGCGGCGGCGATCCCCTGCAATTCCCCTCTGAAGGTAATCAGGTTCAGGTAGGCTTCAAGTATTTCATCTTTATGCCAAACCTTCTCCAGATCGCGGGCAGCCTCCATCTGGTCCAGTTTCTGACGTACCGTCTTGTGTCCTTTCTGAGTACCCCCTGCCTTCACCATCACGGCAAGCTGCATGCTGATGGTACTGGCCCCGCGCTTTTTAGAGCTGAACAGTCTGCCGAAAGCTGCCGCGCCTACCGCCTTCCAGTCGATGCCGGCATGCTCATAAAAGTGACGGTCTTCCGAATACAGAACCGCCTTCACCAGGGCAGGCGAGACGTTTTTCAGTTCCATCCAGTCGAGGCGGCGGCCGCTCTTGTCAATCCGCAGCTCATGGATCACTTCGCCGCGCCGGTCGAGAATGAGCGCATCGGAGCAGCGGTGGGCCGACTTCACCTGCTGGAAAGAGGGGAGGGCGCTCGCCTCGGTTGCCAGGATAAGGAAAACAAACAGCAGGATCGCTTTCACGAGAGACATCACTCCCCGACTTTCAACATCTGATTCGGCGCCTCACCGAACATCTCCGGCGCATAGAGCGCCTCAACCCTGGTCGGCGGCAGGCGGAAATTCCCTTCATTATTGAAGCGGATGGTATATTCGACGATCATTTTCCCTTTTGGGAGATAGTCGTAGTAGGCGCGGTAAGCCTCGAAGCTCCGCTCGTCGAAGACCGGCCAACTCAGCTTCCGCTCCCCCTCGGTCACGATGGAGGAATCCCTCCCGAGCCCCGAACCGAGAATCGTCGTTCCGGCCGGAACCGGGTCGCTGACCGCAACCCAGGTCATGTCGCTTTGTGCGTCTATTTCCAGCCGCACCCTGGCGGCATCGCCGCGGCTCCACCGGTTTTTTACCCTCTGTTCAAGGGGTGTTACCGTTTTCTTGATGTGGTAGCCGCTGGAAATCGGCTCCTTGAGCGGAATGGCGGCAAGTGTCATGAGCGTGGCCCACGGTTTCCCGCCGCCATTGTGGTGAATGCCGATTTTGGCCGTCCCTTCCGGCCAGGGGAAGGAGAGTGTCTTCCCTTTCTTGTCCGTACCCCAGTCGGTCGATTTTGTCGTATTGGCGATCTCGACCCTGGTGGTCCCGCTGACCGGAGTCGCCTCGAACTTTTTCGAAAATCTGTCCATCGCCACGACCCCCCAGGCATTGGCGATGGTAGTCTCCCATGCCCCACGCTGCTGGCGGGCCATCGCGCCCCGCACCAGTCGGGGGATGTCGTCCCGCCAGGCGCTCTCGTCCATGAACGTGAGCAGGGTGCGCAGGGCATTGGTGTCCGCCGAAACCATCAGCCACCAGAGCCGGTCCGACCGTTCGGTGGAGAAATTCATGACCGTCCCCTGGAAGTTCAGCCGTGAACGGATGATCTGCTCCGCCTCCTTTAGCCTCTTTGCCCGGTCGGGCAGATCCTGGGTTCGCTTCAGGATGTTCAGCCAGTCCAGTACCGCCGAGGTTGGCCAGAGATTGGGCTCCAATGCAACACTTGAGAGGAGCTTGGTGTCTATTTTGTCTCGCTGGGAAAGAGCCTCGATCGCGGCCAGTTTCCGGATAGAGAGGTCAGCCATGCGCAGCGACGATTCCCGGTGAATCTTCCCTTCGATGAACGCAACAAGCCCCTTTTCCATCTGCTTTATCAGGTTTCTTGGCAGTTCCCGTCCGGCTTCCCTGGAGATGGAGAGGATGTAGGCGGTCAGCATCGGGTTGCCGTCGAGCCAGGGAGAGGGGAAGTATTTCACCAGACCGTCACTGTCAAGATAGGAGGGGAGAACCGTCAGTATCTGTTTCCAGAGGGCATCGTCCTTGAGGCTGATCGCCCGCGATACGGTCTGCTCCATGCAGGTATAGGGATAGTTTTTCATGTAATGGACGACACCGCCGAGCCCCTCGGTCAGCCTGGCGCGCATGACCACGTTGACGCCTCCGCGTCCCTTGACAGCATCGTCCGGCATTCTCACGTCCAGACCAATCTCCTGGTTCACGTCATTATTCACTTGCGTAACCGTTGCCTGATAGACATGGACCGGGACGGCTGCGATAACCCGCTGGCTCACCTTGACACTGTCGGCGCCTTCGCCGTTCTCTTCCTTGACCTGCGCTTCCCATGTCGCCGTTTCAATGCCGGCAGGCACATCCGCGGGCCATGTGACCTCTTTCGCTTCCCCTGGGGCCAGTTTGAGCACGACAGGGTCAAAACCTGTGCCGTCTGACCAGGAGGGTTTGGCGGTCACCGAGAGCGACATATCGCGGTTGGAGGCGTTGCGGACGGTGAAACTGGCAACAAACCGGTCACCTTGCCTCACCAGCGGCGGCAGTCCCGAGAGCAGCATCAGATCCTGGGTGGTACGGATAGTGGTGCGCCCGGTGCCGAACAGGCCGCTCCCCGCGCTGGCAACGGCGACCACGGAGAAACTGGTGAGCGAATCGTTGAGCGGAATTTCCAGTGTCGCTTCACCGTTGGCGTCAAGTTTGACCCGTCCCTTCCAGGTCAAGAGGGTATCGAACAGTTCGCGGGCCGAGCGCATGCCGCCGCCACCACCCGCCGGGAGTGCTTTAAGGCCGAAATGACGGCGTCCAACTACCTGCGATTGAGCGGTAGAGGTCCGGATTTCGTGACCACGCCTCCCCATCATGGCGTCGAGCAGTTTCCAGCTGTTGTTCGGCATCAGCTCCAGCAGCCCCTCGTCAACCGCGGCTACCGCTACTTCAGCCCCTTTGGGGAGCGTACTGCCGTCCGCTCTAGAAACCTTTATCCTGATCTTTGCCGTGCCCCGCGTCTTGTAACTGTCGCTGTCAGCCGACACATTCACCTTCAGCTCATGAGCTTTTCTCCCAACCTTGATTTCACTGATCCCCAGTCGATATGCCGGTTTGCCGGGATCGAACAGCGCCGTTGGCTTGGTCCCGGCTACCCGGCCACGCACACAGAGGGCGGAAATAAAGACATTGGGCGCATAATTTCCCTTGATCGGCACGGAAATCTCCGGCTCCTTGCCGCTGATCTTCTTCACATAAGCATCAATGATCCCTTCGCGCTCGACGGTGATCAGCACCGTTGCCGAGCGAAACGGGGAGCGCACCTGGAATTTGGCGCTGTCGCCGGGGTCGTACGATTTCTTTTCCGGAATCAGGTCGATGCGGTCGCTGTCTCCCGCCTCGAACCACCATTCCCCTTTGCCGGCAACCCAGACATCGCGGTTCGACGATGAGATGGAGCCGTTCTCGTCGCTGGCCGTCGCCTGCAGGATGACATTGCCGGAAACAGGCGCCTTGGCGTTGCACTCCAGCAGACCCTTGTCATCCGTAACCCCTGAGCAGATGGGGCCGAGAGATTTGGTTTCAGTGACATGTTCGTATGAGTAGAAGCCCCCCACGAGCCGTTTACGGTGGGAAAAATGCTGCCTGCTGAACAGTTCCACATTAACCTGCACCCCCTTCAACGGCCGCCCCTTCAGGTCTACAACTACGTTTTTGAATTTCAAGGCATCAGCGGATGAAGACCATGAGTCGGGCTTGATCCCCACCAGCAGTTTTGACGACCAGAGCGGCACGCGGCCGGTGACGGTCTGGATTTCACCGTTTGGATCGCGGAATTCCAGTTCGGTGACCAGGGTGTGGGGGGAGGTGATTTTCGGCAGGTCGTCGATATTCGCCCGGAGTGCGCCCGTTTTATCCAGTACGAATTCCCGGCTGCGATAGGTCGGCTTCTTCGGCTGGACTTCCCGGTTCGTATCGTCTTCTTCGTCCGCGTTGGAACGGTCGGGGGACTCCTCTTTCATCACCCCGGTTTCGACCATGCCGTTGGCAAAGGTGTAATCCTCGTAATCGTCAAAGTTTATCGAACGCGGCTTGACCTGTGTTCGCAGCTTCACCGGAGCCCCACCGGCGCCGCCGCCGGAAAGGTGGGAGACATAGAGATCGACGGCCACCGAAGAGGCGTTCACCGCCGGTTCTTTCGGCGGTTCGACCACTCCCTTCATGAGCGGAACGCGAAATTCTTCAACGCGGAAGTAACCCGATTGCCAGCCATCGACGTTGAAGTATTCCTCGTCCCCTTCCTCGTACCCGCCTACCGTTGTTTTCTTCGGTTTTCCCGATGCTTTTTTAGCCAGATAGACATCGTAATAGCCCAGTTCCGCCCCTTTCGGCACGGTCATCTTCGTCTCGGCGGAGTTGTCCGCTTTCCAGGCGAGAAGAAATTCGTACCGCTGTCCGCTGCCGCGATGCTTCACCAGCGCCACCTGCGGCAACTCTTTCATGCCCCGCAGATCGAAACCCTTCATGGCGTGATTCCTCATGAAATGCTTCATGTGCACAGTATCTCCGGCCCGCACCAGAGTCCGGTCAAAAACGGTGTGAGCGATGGCCTGCTCCTTGAAGTCGTCATCGGGGAGGTTGAAGCGCCAGCTCTCGATACCCTTGTCCCAACTGGAATGGACGAAGGTAAGATCATCCTGCTTCCGGGCAAAGACGAACAGGCCGCCGGACATCCCTTGCAGCATCGGCTGCTGGTTGTCGGCATAGTCGTCTTCATCAGGCTCATTTTTATGTTTTTCGGAACAGTAGGGGAGCTTTTCCGAAAACCTGGTTTTTACCCGGGCGATACCGTCAGCATCGGTTTTGCCATGCCACTGCAGCTTCCCCTGACAGTCGCGAATATTTACCTCGGCGCCGGCTATCGGCATCCCCTTGTCCAGGGAGGTCACCCAGACGAGGGATGATTCGCGCCCCCACTTGAAGTGGGCCGACATGTTCGTCACCAGTGCCGCCGACGACACATACATCGGGCGGGGCTTGTCCAGAAGCGCCGCGCCGAGGATCGGGCTCTCCAGTTCAACAATATGGAATCCGGCCTTCCTGATCGGAATCCCGACCACTTCGAAGGCTTTTTCGCCATTGGGCTTCGGAATGACAAACTCTTCCGCCCCCACCTTGTTCAGGATCGGCTTGTTACGCCGGGCGGTACGGACCGTGCGCAACCACTCGATAATCTTCTCCTCCCGGTTGGCGGCAATCAGTTGCTGTTTTCCTTTTATGGTTTCAACTTTCTCTTCTTTTTTCTTTTTGGACCCGGAAAGCCAGCCAGCCAGCTTCTCTCCGACCGCACGAGCCTTGTCGATGACCTTGTTCCCAGCTTCCTTGAGCTTTTCCTCGACGCCAGGTTTCGGCTCTTCGGGGTTAAACTGCCGCGCCTTGACACGTGGTTCCAGGTTGCGCAGGGTGACCGGTATCGCCGACTCGCTGTTCAGTTCGACGATGCCGAAGGGGGCAGCAAACTTGGCAAGTGGCGGGAAGCCATCCGTGCTGACCTGGAGGGGGAATTTGTCCCTGTTGGCCGGATGTCTCCCTGCGTCGTCGGTCAAACCTTTCGGCAACTCGATTACGAAAGACTTTTTCTCCGGAAAAGGGCCTTTAAACCTGATAAAGCGAACATCGTTGGTTGGTACCGATGCTTCGCCATCTTCGTCATCACCCGCAAGATCCGGCTTGTACATCTTTTTGCCCGATTTCATGACGATCTTTTTGGCCAGTTTCGCCGGAACCGGAGCGGAAAAGCTGAGCCGCATCGGGAGCATCGGGATGCAAGGGGCGTTGGCATTGGTCCGGTCGCAGCTGAATGAAACCGTGAACTGGTCGCGCACGGTGAAGTTGTATATCTGCTCCTGGCCGGTCGCAACGCCGCTTCTGGAGGCGATACCCGCACCCCAGATGAGTTTGACCGCCGCTTTGCCCGGAAAGTTCTGGCGGCAGCGGATGGTGATGGTTCTGTCGTTGTCGGGACGGCCTGCCGCCTTGAGCACGGCTGTTCGTTCCGTCCCGGTGACGATCCGGATGCCGAGCGGTTCGGCTATCCCTTCGACACTGAAGCGGACGTTTGCCAGGACCGAAGCCTCGTCGGCCTCGCCATCGAGAGTGAGAATAAAGATCTGGTCCTCGCTGACGGTCTTGCCGTTTCCGGGGCGTGAAGCGACTATTGCCGGTCCTCCCGTGGTGAAGGAGTAAACCTTGTCACCCGAGACGACTCCTCCCGCAAGCGACTTCAGTCCATCCCGCAGCGTGTAGGAGCAGGCAACTCCGGCCGACAGATCGCGGTCAAAGTCGAAGACCCAGTTTTTCACGTCGGCCCAGCGGCCGGTGCCTTTTTCCGGGCAGGATATATCAAACGGGGATTCATTGCGGGGGTCGCCGAAGGTCGTCATCGGCTGGGAAAAGCGGGCCGTCACCTGGCGGACATTCTTGACGACGCCGTTGGGCGCAAAAAGCTCGACCCGCGCCCCTTCATCCGCGCTGCACAGGTGTACTGACGAAAACATAAATAACAGAGGGAAAATGATTACGAGTCTATTCACTTAATAAACCTCCTTGGAAAGTGGATAAGCAGTCTCGCTGGTTCCATTGGCGGGTCGTTAGCGTGACAATTCATTCGCCGTTTAAACAATTGTCTGGTTTCTAGGGGAGCCCCCCGATTTCTTCTTGGCCGCAAGAAGCCTCTTCCCTTGTTCGGTGAACTTCCACTAGGGAGCGCCTCACCGTTTCCAATATGCCAGTGTGTCAGCGAGCGATGAAGATACCCCAATTTATTTTAACCAACAAGCAGTTTACGATTCCTCAGAACCATTCTCATCCCCCAACCGCCGCCAACGCAATCTCCTTGATCCCCTTCAAATCCAGCTTACCGGTCCCCAAAATAGGCAGACACTCCACCTCCACATAACAGTCCCGCCCCGGTTTCCAGAGATTGGGGAGGCTGCTTTCGGCCATGTGCCGCTGAAGGATTTCTGCATCAACGGCTGTATCGCGAGAGTACAGCACCACCAGCCGTTCCCCCTTTTTATCGTCCGGTACCGCCGTCACCGCTACCACCCCGGTCTGCCCCAGGCGGTTGTGGAGTTCGTCCTCAACCACACCGTGCGGCACCATCTCGCCGCCGATCTTGCTGAAACGGCTCATACGGTCGGTGATACGGATGAAACCGTCGTCGTCCAGTACGCCGATGTCACCGGTTATGTACCAGCCATCCTTGATCGCCTCTGCGGTTTTGTCCGGCCTGCCGAGATAGCCGAGCATAACATTCGGCCCCTTGACCAGCATCAATCCAGCTTCGCCGGCTTTCAGATCTGCGCCGCTTTCCGGATCGACCACCCTGATCACCACGCCCGGAACAGGATGTCCGACGCTTCCTTCCTTGGAGCCGTACTGGCGGACACCGCCGACCTTCACGTCCGGCAGCGACAACGTGATGACCGGCGCCAGCTCAGTGGCGCCGTAACCCTCCATCGGCCTGACGCCGAATCTTTCCTCGAAGGAATCGGCCACTTTGGCTTTCAATTTCTCGGCGCCGGTGATCACCAGCCGCAGACTGGCGAAATCCTCCCGCTTGGCGCGTCGAAGGTAGGCGAGCAGGAATGTCGGCGTGGCCAGCAGAATGGTGGACTTATGCTCCCGCACCAATTGGGCGATCTTTTCCCCATCCATCGGGTTGGGATGGTAGGCGGCCGAGAAGCCGGACACCAGCGGGAACCAGAGTGTGCCGGTGAAACCCAGGGAGTGGAAGAAGGGGAGGGCGGAGCAGACGTTGTCGGCGGCGTTAACCCGGAAGACCATGCGCAGCGCCTCGATGTTGGACATGATGTTGTGGTGGCTCAACATGACCCCTTTCGGCTCGCCGGTGCTGCCTGATGAAAAAATGACCGTGGCGACACTGTCAGCCGTAAAGCCTTCCCGCCCGCAGAGCAGGCGAGACGGCAGCAGTCTGGCTTTCAGCAGGGCAAGCAGTTTGTCACTGCCGCTGATGGTGGGGAAGATGTCCTCCAGCAGAATCAACCCCTCCAGCTGCGCCAGCGAGGGCACCTTTTCCAGAAAAGCCTTCGAGGTAACAATGGTGGTGATACCGCATTGATCAATGGATGAACGGAGCGACGCTTCGGCGGCGGTATAGTTCAGGTTTACCGGTATTCTGCCCAGCAGCATCAGGGCCAGATTGGTAAGCACACCACCCACCGACGGCGGCAGTAATAACCCGACATGACTTTTCTCCCCACTTAGCAAAGGGGGGGCGGGGGGGATTTGCCTCTCCAGCTTCCCCGCCAATGCCACCGCACCTGCCAACGTCCGGCCATAGGTGAGCTCTTTCCCCGAAGAGTCCGCAACAGCTTTGCGTCCCCAGTTCTGGCGGGCGGAGTTGATGAAATACTGCTCCAGCGACCTCCGGAGCGGTTTGCGTGCATCAAACGAATCGCAGGAGAGTTCGGCGACTTTCTGACGCACCTCCATGGCCGTGCTGGATGACGGCATCGGCGTACCGAAGTGAATCGTCATCGGATAGGGGGAAAAAGCGGGGAAGCGTGACAGCAGGCGGCCATGGGCATAGGAAAGTATACTCCCCCAGGCGCCGCCGATATAGACCGGGATGATCGGGTAATCTGTCCCTTTGACGATACGCTCAAAGCCGCCGCGGAATTCACGCAGCATGCCGTTGCGGGTCAGCTGTCCTTCGGCGAAAATGCAGACCATATAGCCGTCGTCCAGCGCAGCCCTGGCCTGCTTCATGAATTCCAGTAAGTTTTTTTTGCCATCCTCCGAGGAAACCGGTATTACCCCCATCAGCCTGAACAGGCCGCGCAGCAGCGGGGTGTTGTAGATGCGGCGCTCCATGACGAACCTGATCCGGCGCTGGTTGGTGGCGGTCAGGAGCAGGGCGTCAACCCAGGTGACATGGTTGGGGATCAGCAGGGCAGGGCCGTCCACCGGCAGGTTTTTGCCGCCGAAGATGCGCAAACGATAGCAGAGCCGCATGGTGACCAGGGCGATGAAGCGGATCAGGAAATCGGGCAGCACCCAAAAGGATACCAGGCTGAAGAACAGGGTAATGACGCCGACGGTGCTGAATCCCTGAGCCGCCGAGAGTCCCATTGGCCCGCTGAACAGCCAGGTCATACCAGATGCGATCAGGATTGCCACCCAGTTGATGAAGCTTGAAGCGGCAAGCACTTCGCCACGTTTGGCCGGATCGGCCCGGAACTGAATGAAGGTCTGCAGCGGCAGGCTGAACAGGCCGGCAGAGATGCCGAATAACACCAGGATCGCCATACAGGATACAAGTGTCGATGGAACGGCGTGCAGAAGGATCGGGGTAATCGTCAGGCCAAGCGCGCCGATCGGGACGATACCGAACTCTACATCGCGGCCTGATAATTTGGCTGCCAGCAGCGAGCCGCCGCCGATGCCGAGGGCCGCCGCCAGAAAGAGGTAGCCGCTACGGGCCTCGGAGAGCCCCATTTCCTGCATTCCGTAGGCGATCAGGTTAAGCTGGGCATAGGCTCCTACAAACATGAAATAGGACTGGCCGATTACCGCCAGCATGAGGTGCCGGTCATGACGGATGGCCATTACGGTGCGTAGAATTCCGGTAGGGAACAGGGCGACATGCAGTTCGGCATCACCCCGAGGAGTGGCATCCATGCCCGAAGCGGTCCACAAGCCCGCCACTGCCACGCCGAGGCTGAACAGTGCCGCCAGCCAATAACGCCCGCCAACAGCCTGAGTCAGGGCCGACGCCAGGACTGTGCCAAAGATGATGGCCAGATAGGTGAACGATTCAATCAGTCCGTTAGCGCGGGAAAGCTGGTCGCGTCCTGTCAGCTCTGGAATGACGCCGTACTTGGCCGGGGCGAAGAAGGCACTGTGGACCGCCATCATGAAAATCACCAGATAGAGCCCATTATGCCAGCCAACGTAGAAGGCAACTACCGCCAGGGCGGTAACGATCACCTCGACCAGCTTAACCGCCACGATCATCCGTGATTTTCGCAGACGATCTGCCAGGCAGCCTGCAGGAGCCGAGAAAAGAAGAAATGGCAGCACGAAGGCCGCTCCGACGGTGGCGGTGATCACGCCGGCTTTATCCACACCCTGCGCACCGATCAGGCAGAAGATGATCAACAACTTCAAAATGTTGTCGTTCATGGCCCCCAAAAACTGGGTTGCGTTGAGGCGCTTGAAAGAGCGGGAGAGGCTGTTTGGCGTCTTGTTGGTGTTGTTCATGAATATACCTCATCGAAATTTTGCGGTCCTGCTGAGTCACCGTTAAAAGAGCAGAGATCGGATGGAGCAGGCGTGGCCCCGGCAAACATTTTACAGCTGTTGGACAAAACTTCTTCCGTAACACCCAGCGCCCGTTTCAAAGCGACATTTCGGTCCCATGGATTATTGATAGAGGCTATGCGTCGCGCGTCAGAAAACGGAATACGGTACGCGTGCCACCAGGGTGAGGTGAGGAAGCTGTTGATGATCGGCATGTCACTGCCGTAGAGCAGGCGGTCATGGATATCGTTATGCCGCAGCACTTTGGGCAGGTGCCCCAGGCGATTGACCTGGGTCAGGCTGGAAATGTCAGTGTAAAGATTGGGATACATCTTGAAAAGCGGCAACAGGCGATCCATGTTTTTTTGTCCGGCGTTGCGTCCGTTGCTGGCACAGTGTGCGGCTATAACGGTTACTCCCTCATCCAGCGCGCACTGAAGACGAATCGGGTCGGCCAAGCTGTTATCAACGCGTGTAAAAGACTCTTCGCCTCCGGTGTGGGTCAAGAGCGGCAGCTTCAACTCCTGCAGACGTCGATAAAATTGTTTAAGCCGTGCATCAGCGGGATTAATTCCCTGCACTGAGGGGAGCCACTTCAACAATACGGCTCCATCCTCTGCAGCCTTGTCGAGCCGATCCAGGGCATCCAGACGATGAGGGTTGATGCTGGCACCGAAAAGCAGATTTGAATGGTTACGACACTCCCGTCCCAGAAAATCGTTGGGGATGTAGATTTCCGTCGCAGCTTCATCCAGATCACCATGTGCGTTCACTACGCCGTCCATCGCCAGAACCACTGCCGACGAGACATGCTGAGATTCGGACAGGCGCAGCGACAGGCGCTCAAGTATCAGTCTGTCACCATGCTGCTGCAGTTCGCGTTCGGAAACGCCGAAGGTTTTTAGAAAAAAAGGGAAACGGACGTTGCGGCGCATGGCGCTGGAGACGAAACAGCCGCTGGCGCCGGCGCCGATGCCTGCTGTATGGCAGTGGATGTCAATAATGGCGGGAGAAGGGAGCATGATATGTCCACCGTTATTCAAATGAAGTGTTGGTGCATGTCATGCTTATCAGGGACCATGCCAGAATGCTAAATATTATGCAACTGTTATGATATTAGCTGGTTAAGTAAAATTAACTGTCGGAATGTTCTGCGGTATTGACACTTTATGCTACCATGATGTACATATTATGCATGACAAAAGTATTAGTGTTGACACCTTCCGAACGGGAATTTTTCAAGACGGTGGCTCAGGCGGCATTTGCCAATCCCTTCAGTCCGGCACGTATTGAACTGGACCGGAAGATCGCCGGTACTGACGCTTGCATCCCATGGAACGATCTGGTGGAGTTGGCCATCACACGTATAGTCGAACACCTCGCCGGTTTGAGGTTGTCGGGGCGCGACAACCTGAGCCAGTATGGGACGGATGACCGGGAGCTGCTCAGAACCGTCTTTTTGTTTGATATATATCACCGTTATCGCCAGACATTCGATGACTTTATACTCAAGCAAATGGCGGCCGGTGACACAATCATCCCGGTGCCTTTTGCCAAAGAACTCCTCACGGCGATGTCGGCCCTCGGTCTTGACGAAAGTGGGTGTCATCGCTATCTGGGAATTTTTTATCAGATCCGGCGTGCATTTTACTTCATTGAAACCGCCCTGACCGGTCTCTCCGGTTCCATGCATGGCCTCCGACTGCAGTTGTGGAACAACATATTCACCTGCAACATCAACTGGTATGAGCAGCACCTCTGGAACCGTATGGAGGACTTTTCCACCCTGCTCCTTGGAGAGACCGGTACCGGCAAGGGAGCGGCGGCGGCGGCAATCGGCCGATCCGGATTTATCCCTTTTGATGGCCGCAATGGTCGCTTCAGCGAGAGCTTTACCCGCAATTTCATTGCCATCAACCTCTCCCAGTATCCGGAATCATTGCTCGAGTCGGAGCTGTTCGGGCACAAAAAAGGCGCTTTTACCGGCGCCATTGAGAACCACGAAGGGATATTCAGCCGCTGCACCCCCCACGGCTCCATTTTCCTGGATGAAATTGGTGACGTCTCTGTGCCGGTGCAGATCAAGCTGCTGCAGGTGATTCAGGAGAGAACCTTCACTCCGGTAGGGAGTCATGAGCGCCAGCGCTTCCAGGGGCGGGTAATCGCCGCCACCAACCGTCCGCTGGATGACCTGCGCCGCGCCGGTCAGTTCCGTGACGACTTTTATTACCGGCTCTGTTCGGACATCATCGTCGTACCGCCGCTGAGGCAGCGAATCCAGGAAGAACCTCGCGAACTGGAAGCACTGATCGGCAGCATCCTGAAGCGCATGGTCAGCGAAGAAGCCGCCTCTCATGCCCGCTTGGTGAGAGAATCACTCAGCCGCGATCTGGGCCCGCACTATGCCTGGCCGGGCAATGTTCGCGAGCTGGAACAGGCGGTGCGCCGCATAATTATTTCCCGCCATTATCGAGGGGACATTGCAGCTTCGACCCCAAATGAACCGACCGACCGCCTGCTGGCGGGGATTGAAGCCGGCAGCATGGATGCCCAGCAACTGATGACAGAGTATTGCGGCCTGCTGTACCGACGATTCGGCACCTATGAAGATGTAGCACGGACAACTGGACTTGACCGACGGACGGTTAAAAAATACGTGCTATTGGCTGATGAAAAAGGTGTCGCATGACGACTGCATCCAGTCTTGCTGTTTATGAATCATGCCCGTCGAGATTTTCAACGCTATATACAGAGCAGGTGGTGACGCTTACCGCCAAACTATGATATTTTGCACAATATCTGGAACCTCAAATTCGCTTTGACTTACTCGGGTAGGGGACCATAGTCCATAGTTAGTCCATAGCGGCATTTTATGTGGTGCAACCCGCTGGAATATTTCAGCATCGTGTAATTGATCTGGAATATGACGTGAGGCAAGTAGTCTGCGTATATTTTTTTCTGAAGCACAATTCAAATGCCCCCTTTCCGGAACAGGAAAGTGGGCATTTGAATTGAGAGGAATCTCCTCATTCACCTGTCACGTGTTCATGGCATAACGCGGGGATGTCATTTAGACAATTCGACAGCCATCTCATTGTAGTACAGACGGGATTTCGGACGGGCGGATTATCGCCGGCCCTGGGCTATCTGCCACTTGATTCGACGGGAAGAGAATAAGTTCAGTCCTTGGCGCAGAACTTCCGGACCGTCTCACCTGCCGTACTGAGGGAAGCACCGGCCATCCGCATTTCTTCCAGCGCCTTTTCAGAATCCCCCTGCGTGATATCAACTCCGGCAACCGCATCCACCAGCAGAGTGACCTCATACCCGGCATGCAGTGCATCCAGAACCGATGAGCGGACGCAATAGTCGGTGGCAAGACCTCCGACGTAGAGCTTTCGAATAGTCCGCGCAGAAAGGATGTCGCCGAGTGTCGCCCCATCTTCAGACCGGCTGTCGAACGCCGAATAGGAATCCGAATCAGGTTCGGTGCCTTTGGAGACAACCACCGTAGCGTCAGGCAGATGGAGAGCGGTATGAAATGCGGCTCCGGCGCTCCCTTGGACACAATGGGGTGGCCAGACACCACCGAACGCCTTGAAATGACCCGTTACCACCGGGTGCCAGTCACGGCTGGCCACCACAGCCAATCCTGCCTCGGCAAAACATGAAGCGACCAGGTTGAGAGGAGCGACAACCCTGTCCCCATCCGTCACCGGGAGTGCTCCTCCGGGACAGAAATCGATCTGAACATCAACCAGCAGCAATGCAGCGTCCCTTTCCATGGTCATGGCACCTTCTTTCCAATCCTTTCGATCAACTCACCCCTGAGACAATTCAGGGAATTTGAAATGGACACTTTGTAGCGATGGGGGTTGATTAACCGCAGACAGCCGCTCGGAAGACTCTTCAGCTCCCTTTTGCAGCGTTCAGCCATGTTTTCCAGCGACTCTCTGCCGATCGTGCGATGCCCGGCTTCCATAACCACTCCCCGAAGCTCCGTCAGGCGGGCATTGGCAGGGAGTTTCGTATGATGCAGCGGATTTACCGGATCATAAACCGTATCCCCGCCTCCGATTACTTCGTTATCAAGACAGACTACGTCCTGGATGAGGCCCCCTCCAGGTTCCAGGCACCTAATGAGTTTTTTTCTCCCCGGCAGGGTTGCCTTGGCAATATCGCCGGTTATTTTCAGTGTGGGCTCCCCGTCTATTTCTACCAGCTTGTAAACCCCGCCCAGAGCGCCGCCTCCGGCACCGGCGCAGGTTGCCAGTCTGGTGCCGACACCGTAAATATCCGCCCGCCCGCCATCACTGCGCACTGACTCAACCACGTATTCATCCAGGTCATTGGACACTACGATCCTCGCGTCGCTGAAACCGGCCCCGTCCAGCATCCGCCGTGCTTCGCGCGAGAGGTAGGCCAAATCCCCCGAATCGATACGAATGCCGCGTAATTCGTGCCCCCGCTCGCGCAGCTCCCGTGCAACAGTGATTGCATTCGGGATGCCGCTTCTCAAGGTGTCGTATGTATCCACCAGGAGGATGGTGCCATCCGGAAACGACGCGGCATAGGCCCGGAAAGCATCCAGTTCATCTGGAAACGCCTGCACCCAGCTATGGGCCTGGGTTCCCCGCACCGGCAGACCGAACACCCTGCCGGCCAGCACGTTGCTCGTGCCCCTGCACCCTCCCACACAGGCTGCCCGTGAGGCGGACATCCCGCCATCCGGCCCCTGCGCCCTGCGCAAGCCGAATTCAAATACTTCGGCTCCGTCGGCGGCATGGCAGATGCGGGCCGCCTTGGTAGCTGTCAGGGTCTGGAAATTGATAATATTCAGAATTATCGTCTCGACGAACTGCGCTTCGGCAAGAGTTCCCTCAACGGTCAGCAGCGGTTCGTTGGCAAACACCGGTGTACCTTCCGGGGGCGCTGTCACCGCGCCTCGGAACCTGAAGTCACGAAGAAATTCGATGAAACGCGGCTTGAACAGAGACAAGCTCTTTAGGTAAACAAGCTCGTCATCTGAAAAACGGATCCCCTCAAGGAAGTCCAGTGCGGGCTCAAGACCGGCAAAGACTGCATAACCGCCTTCAAACGGATTGGTTCGAAAATACAAATCGAACACCGCGCTTTTTTCGGCCATACCTTCGTCCAGATAGCCGGCCAGCATGGTCAGTTCGTAGAGGTCTGTCAGCAGTGGCGAGTAGCGCATATCAACTCAGCCTGTCGTAATCACCGCTGACATACGGCATTGCGGCCCGGTGAACCTCATGATTCAGTACGGGGATCGTTTCGCAGACCCCGCACCGATACTTGTCGCTAATGTCCTTGAAGTCTCTGTGCTCGCACTCCTTGCTCCATATCCGGATATCGCAGGCACCGTCACGTTCAGCCCCAGCAGCGGAATCTCTTTTTTTAGCCGGCATGATAAACACCTCCTTGGCGCTTTCAGTATAGCATAACCACAGATCGGGCGTAATCAAACCGCTTCATGCAAGATTTTGCGGTAATGGGAGGACGCAGATCGGATCATTGTTGTTTCGGGATAATGGCGTATAATTAAACACGCAGGGTGGGGAGGTTATATGCGCAGAATCATGATTGCAGTCATCGGCTTGCTTGTAAGTGTCGCTCTGGTGTTTGCCGCACAAGGGAAGATCCGGCTGGTCGAGATTCATGATCCGATAACGCCGGTGACGGCGCGCTTTCTTCACCGCCAACTTGATGAAGCGTCACGCATGGGTGATCGACTGGTTTTGATCGAGATGGACACCCCGGGAGGCCTGGATACGGCTATGCGGGAGATCGTCAAGGATGTCATGGCCAGCACGGTGCCGGTTGTGGTCTATGTGGCTCCGTCCGGTGCCCGCGCCGCCTCGGCCGGGGCGATCATTGCCCTGGCTGCCGATGTGTGCGCCATGGCGCCCGGTACCAATATCGGCGCGGCGCACCCGGTATCACTGGGCGAAAAAACCACCGACAAGACCCTGGAGACAAAGGTTGTCAATGATGCCGAGGCCTATGCCGAGGGGATTGCCCACAAGCGGGGCCGGGATGAGGCGCTGGCGCGGCGGATGGTGCGCGAGAGCATCTCGTTGAGCGCAGACAGGGCGCTGGCCGGAAAGGTTGCCGATATGATCGCCGGGGACCGGAGCGATCTGCTGCGGCAACTGGAAGGGCGTCGCATCAGCCGGAACGGCCGGGAAGTGGTCCTGGACCTGGCAGGTGCCGAGGTGGTGACGGCTGAAATGGGTAGGGTGGATCGGATTCTGAATGCCATCAGCAATCCCAACGTGGCCTATATTCTGATGATGCTGGGAATGATGGGACTGTTTTTCGAACTCTCCAACCCCGGCGTGATCCTGCCGGGGGTGATCGGCGGCATCTCCCTGCTTCTGGCTTTTTTTGCCTTCCAGACCCTGCCGGTCAACTACGCCGGTGTCCTGTTGATCCTTTTGGGGTTGATACTGCTGATTGCCGAGATCAAGGTCGTGTCAAACGGCATGCTGACTCTGGGAGGACTGATCGCCATGGTGCTCGGATCCATGATGCTGTTCGAATCACCGGAACCGTATCTGCGCGTTTCTTCGAGTGTTATGCTGGTAACGGTTCTGGCCGTTACCGTTTTTTTCGTCGTTGTCGTATCGAAGGCCCTGGCCGTTCATCGTCGTCGTCCGACGACGGGTCAGGAGGGATTGATCGGGGCAGAGGGAACGGCAGAAAGCGGGATCGCGCCGCACGGAAAGGTGTTCATTCGCGGCGAGTACTGGGATGCCAGGAGCGACGAGCCGATAAGCGCCGGAAGCCGCATCACGGTCGAGGCTGTGGAAGGTATGCAGCTCAAGGTACGGAAGCTTTTGCAGCGGTAGGACTTTATTGGTTCTCCGCTTTTTCACAATCTAAAGGAGGTTCACCATGTTCGATATTTTCAACTATCTCCCGTTTGTCTTTCTGTTCGGCCTTGCCGTCATGTTCATCAGCAGCGCAGTACGAATCCTGCCCGAGTACGAGCGGGGCGTGCTGTTCCGGCTGGGACGGATGGTGGGTGTGCGGGGCCCGGGGCTCTTTTTTATCATCCCCGGCGTCGACCGTCTGGTCCGAGTGACGCTGCGGACCGTGGCCTTCGAGGTGCCGCCCCAGGACGTCATTACCCATGACAATGTCACGGTCAAGGTTTCTGCTGTCATTTATTTCCGGGTCATGGAACCTCAGAAGGCGATCGTCGAAGTTGAGGATTATCTCTACGCAACCAGCCAGCTGTCCCAGACCACCCTGCGGAGTGTGCTCGGACAGGTTGATCTGGACGAGCTTCTGTCCAACAGGGAGAAGATAAATAAGGAACTGCAGGAGATACTTGACCGCCATACCGGACCTTGGGGGGTCAAGGTTGCCAATGTCGAGGTCAAGAACATCGACCTGCCGCAGGAGATGCAGCGGGCAATCGCCAAGCAGGCCGAGGCGGAGCGTGAGCGGCGCGCCAAAGTGATCCACGCCGAAGGCGAACTTCAGGCTTCGGAAAAACTGGCCCAGGCGGCAAAAGTCCTGGCCGTGGAGCCGACCGCACTGCAGCTCCGTTATCTGCAGACCCTGGCGGAAATCGCTTCTGAAAAGAACTCCACCATCATCTTCCCGGTTCCGATCGACCTGATCAAGATGTTCCTTGATAAATCCGGGACGCCATAACGCGGGAAAAAGGCCATGAGCGGAGGTGCCATGACCTTTTGAATACTCTACAGTGGATTGTTCAGCATATGATCCGCAGCTGTTGGTATCGTCCTGAATGACAAATATGTTAAAATGGACATGCCGGAAAGGCATGATGCCTTGATCGACAGGAGTAGAGTAGGGGAGGTGAGTACAATGCTGGAAGGATTTGATGTTACTGCTGAAGCGGTGAAACAGAGCATGAAGCATGGCGATCCACTGATGTTTATCGAACTGCGGCATCATCACGAGCACGACTGGAGCCTCTTCAAGGCTCGCGGTGCATTGCGCGTTGAAAGTGACGCTTTGGATCAGCATCTGGCGGAAATCCCTCACGACCGGCCGATTGTTGTTATGTCCGACTGCCCGGGTGAAGAAATCAGTGCGCGGGCAGCCGAGATGCTGCTTAATCGCGGCTGGAGCGATGTCCATAGACTGGTAAGAGGCTTTGATGCTTATCTTGAGGCCGGGCTGCCGGTGGTGCCGGCTACAAAGTCGGTCCCTGCCACGAAAATCATGCTGCTTTGACAGTGCGACCGCGTACCGCACAACGATGCAGAGAGTGTCGGTTGTTTGCACTTCCGGCCGGACCGGGAGTGCGTTTCGCTTAGAGGTCGATGTTGGGTTGCAGGAAGGATGTCATGCTCACCAGCTCAAGCGCTGCCAGATTGCCCGTTTCCGGAAGGCCGCCAAAGATGCAGCCGTTGTCCAGCATGATCTTGCTGCTGGTGAGCGACGCTTCGAGTTGGGTGCGCGTGACCGGCGTGTGGCCGCAGACCAGTCTCCGGCCGCCGATGCGCTGCTGATCAACAAAAGGTGAACGTGTCCATAGCATGGCTTCGGTATCGCTGAAGGGATTCAGCGTATCGAAATTGAGTCCGGCATGGACGATGACGAAGTTGTCCAGCAGGATGTAGAACGGCAAAGAGGAGAGAAAATCCCGGTAGCGCTTGGGGATATCGCCGGGACCGTCGGCCCGGAAGCTGGCCAGGGTGGCCAGACCGCCATTGGCGGCCCAGAGTCCCAGGAAGTAATCATCATTGCATGCCTGCAGATACATCTCCTCGTGGTTGCCACGAATGCTGGCAACGGACAGGCCGCAATCCCTGAGTTCAAAGATGAAGTCCAGTACTCCTTTGCTGTCCGGACCCCGGTCGATCAAGTCACCCAGCAGGTAGATGCGGTCATCGGGGGAAGGGCGGAGCGAGTCCGTTACCAGCCGTTTCAGGGTGGCGGCGCAACCGTGGATGTCGCCTATGACGAAGGAACGTGGAAACATGACTCTTGCCCTTCACAGGGAGAATGGGCATTCACAATTGAACCACCCCGCTCCAGTATGTCCGCCATGTATTCCCACTGAGCAAAACACTTCACTCGAAGCGGGTACACTACTTGAGAGAGCTACGAAAAACGTACCGACCCGCAGACGCTGCCTCTGCCGCGAACAATGGCGCCAGATCTGGCGCAACTTAACATTGACTGCCTTGCATGTATTATAATACCCGGTTCCATAATAAATGGGTAGAGTTGTACAGAAGGCGTGCTGGAACCTACCGTAATTCATGTCGACCTACATTATGAAGAAAATACGTGCATGCTGGTCAGCGCACGTTGGCAACAGTGACGCATGATCAATGCCGTGATTATAACGATAAAATCGTTATCGGATCAAAACAGCAGTACTGGAGTTTTGTATCCACTCTATGATAGTATCCCGACACTATTGAGAGATACGTCAAGCAGCCGTCCGCCTTCCGTTGAAGTTCAGCAATTGGAGTGTTTATACACATAACTACTTGTTACTGCAATACTAACTGGAATATGACGTAATTGCAGCGCATCCTGATAAAGTCGTCGGTAACCGAAAGGAACAACATGAACCGAATCACCGCATCAATGGTATTTCTGCTGTCAGTTGTCTGTCTGCTTCATCCTGAATCGGCGCCGGCAGATATACTCGCATCCGCAAAAAATGCCGCTCCCGCTGAAAAAAGTAATACCACCCCGATTCCTTCTGCGGTAATCAAAAAAAATACAAAAAAAACCGGCTACCTGAAGGAAATATCTCTCTTTGCATTAAGCAAAGATGGTCGGCTTGCCTTAACCTCTGATGAAGACGAGAACAATTTCATCTGGGATATGAAAAACGGTGCATTGCTGCGTGAGATAGGAAAGCCGGAAGCGGTGCGTGTCCGTGTGGTCGCCGCGGCCTTTTCACCTGATTCCACTCAACTGCTCTGGGCCCGCGACTTCAAAATAATGCCGGTTCTGTGGGATGTTGAAAGCGGCAGACGCGTCGGGGTGCTTTCTTCCAAAGAGAAGGGGCACAACGCGAATATCGTCTCAATGGCCTTTTCTGCAGATGGCCGTTATATTGCCACAGGGGATATGCAAGGTACGGTTGTGATCTGGAATCGCACCGACCGGTCGGTAGTGCGGCGTATCAGGGCACATTCCGGAGAGGCCAGCTACATGGTGTTTATACCCGGGAGGAATGAACTGGCAACCGCCGGGAGTGATGGAGCGGTGCGGTTGTGGGGAATATCCGGCCCGGAAGCGCTAGCTACGCTTCTGGAACCGTCAGGGTATGCTGTTACGGCCCTGACCGGTTCGGCCAATGGTCAGCTGCTGTATGCCGCGCTGGAAGATATGACCATCAAAGGGTGGACAGTCTCCTCAAGAAGTCTAAGGAGCACCCTGGATTTCGACAATCGGCTGATCAACAGTATAGCGTTGTCGCCAGACGGCGATTTCATGGCTCTGGCCGAAGAGGATGAGTCGGTCATGCTCTGGAATATTCATGAGAGCAGAATAGCCTGGAAGAACGAGCTCGACAGTTCCGCCACTCAGGTACTGTTTTCGCCTGACGGGAAACGACTGTATTCTTCAGGAGGGGATAACTGGGTGCGCGAATGGAATGTTGCTTCAGGTCGTCTGATAAAAAAATTCGGCGGGGTGAGCGAGTAACGGGCCGCTATGCCGAAATCAGCACCCTGTGGCCTTCAACCTTGATATTTCCCTCTACAAACAGCTTGATCGCCTCGGCAAACGTATGATGTTCCGCCTTCTGTATCCGGGCCGAGAGGGTTTCTTCCGTGTCATCCTGTTTCACGGGAACGACCGACTGCAGGATAATCGGTCCGGTGTCCGTGCCGCAGTCAACAAAGTGTACGGTACAGCCTGAGTAGCGAACACCGTAGTCAAGTGCCTGCTGTTGGGCATGAAGACCCGGGAAGGAAGGAAGAAGGGCGGGGTGGATGTTCATGATTGCATTCGGGAAGGCGTTGACCATGACGTCGGTCAGAATTCTCATGAAACCGGCCAGGATTACCAGGTCAACCGCGTGGCTGCGAAGGATATCGACTGTTGCGGCGTCGTATGACCGGCGCTCGGTATACCCGGCATTTTCATGAACTACAACCGGTATTCCGTGACGTACTGCACGTGTCAGGGCATACGCATCAGCCTTGTTGCTGATGACGCAGGCGATCTCGGCACGGATTTCACCCGCTTCTATCCGGTCGATGATAGCCTGGAGATTGGTGCCGTTACCGGAGACGAGGACACCAATGCGGCAGGGAGCGTTCCCTGACATAGCGTTACCCTTCCACCAGTTCGACCCGTTCATCTCCGTCGCTGCACGCGGCAATTTCACCGATAATCGAGGCAGATTCACCCAGACCCTTCAAGCGGTCAATGATCTCTTCAGCCTGGTTTTCGGCCACCGCAAGCACCATTCCAATTCCCATGTTGAAGGTGCGGTACATTTCGTCACGCTCAACGTTGCCGGCCTTCTGCAGCACGGTAAACAGGTTCGGCTGTTCCCACCTGTTCGTGTAAATAGTGGCCTGGCACCCTTTGGGAAGCACACGGGGAACATTTTCCAGCAGACCGCCGCCGGTTATATGGGCGATACCGTTTATTGAAAAATCTTTCAGCAGATTCAGGATCGAGCGGACATAAATACGGGTCGGCTTCAGCAGCACGTCGGCCACCGATGCGTCGGCGCCGGGAAATTCGTCATGTATGGAGAGCCCCAGACGATCAAATACCAACGTTCGTGCCAGGGAATAGCCGTTGCTGTGTAAACCGCTTGATGCAATGCCGATCAGCCGATTGCCGACGGATATGCCCGAACCGTCGATAATGTTTTCACGATCCACAACGCCGACGGTGAAACCGGCAACATCATACTCACCATCGGCGTAGAAGCCCGGCATTTCGGCCGTTTCTCCGCCAATCAGCGCGCATCCCGCCTGCAGGCACCCTTCGGCAATACCCTTCACGATCTCGGCTGCTTTTTCAGGTTGCAATTTTCCTGTGGCAAGGTAATCCAGAAAAAAGAGCGGTTCGGCCCCCTGGACAATTATGTCGTTTACGCACATGGCCACCAGATCGATGCCAACAGTGTCGTGACGGTCAGCCAGAAAAGCAATCTTGAGTTTTGTACCGACGCCGTCAGTTCCTGAAACCAGGACCGGATTTTTATATTTTGACGTATTTAGTGAAAACAGGCCGCCGAATCCACCGATGTCGGCAAGGACTTCCGGACGTGAAGTGGCCTTGACTAACGGCTTGATAAGGTTGACAAAACTATTGCCGGCAGCAATATCGACTCCGGAATCTTTATAGGTTACAGGTTTTCCATTCATACTGATCTCCTCGTTTATGCAAAGAATCTTTTTAGAGCATGACCTCGTAAAAGTCAATTTCAAACTGGCTCTAATAGTACCATAATCAGAATTTCTCTTGACAATTCCGCATCTTTTGGGATTATTGAAAGAATGAAATCATCACTCCCCCCATATCTTACCCATATCATACTCTGTTTCTGTGTGGCAATTTTCTGTGCGCTGACTGCGCCATGCCCCGCAAAGGCCGATATATACCGGTATGTTGATGAGGATGACATCGTCCATTTTACCGATGCTCCCACAGATAAGCGCTTTAAAGTCTTCATGCGTGACTTCAAAAAAGATAAGGAACTGCGGACAAAACTCAAATATGCTTCCTCTGTTAATCCTGCCGAATTTGAACAGCTCATCAGGAGCTGCTCGGAAAAATACGGTGTTAATCAATGTCTGGTAAAGGCTGTAATTCATGCCGAGTCAGGCTACAACCCTAACGCCGTTTCCAGCAAAGGGGCCAGCGGCCTGATGCAGCTGATGCCCGGCACCGCCAAATCACTGAAAGTCGCCGATCGCTTCAATCCGAAAGATAATGTCGAGGGGGGAGTGAAATACCTCCGCTTTCTGCTTGATACGTTCAAGGGTGATGTGTCGCTGGCCGTTGCGGCCTACAATGCCGGACTCGGTAAAGTCGCCAAATACGGCGGCATTCCGCCCTACAATGAAACCCGAACCTATGTAGCCCGGGTTCTTTCCTACATGAAGTCTTACCAGGAAAGTGGAACCTAATAATGACAAGCCTGTCGAACCAGATCCTGAACCTGCCAAATATCCTCACCATGATGCGCATTGCGACCATCCCGCTCCTTGCGGCATTCCTGATGTCGCCATCCCGAGCGGCCGGTTTTTGGGCCGCAGCCCTCTTCGCAGTCGCATCGATTACGGACTGGCTGGACGGTTATCTGGCCCGCCGAATGGGCATCGTTACGATATTCGGCAAATTTCTCGATCCGATAGCCGATAAACTGATAGTCATGGCCGCCCTGATCATGATCCTCCCGTTTAATCGGGTACCGGCCTGGATGGTACTGGTCATCCTGGGGCGTGAGATCATTATTACCGGTCTGCGCGGAATAGCTTCAAGTGAGGGGATTGTTATTCAGGCCAGTGATCTGGGAAAATACAAGACGATCTTTCAGATTGTTGCCATTATCGGTCTCGTTCTTCATTATGACTACAACTGGTTTTTCGGGATATCGCACACACTCCTGACCGTCAATATGCACAACGTAGGAATGTTTTTTCTCTGGATCGCTACCGCACTGACTGTCTGGTCAGGCGTAGATTATCTGGCCAGGTTTGTCAGGGTAATAGTCCGCTGATCCCGCACTTATCGGTTCGATTGCCCCAGCTGGATTTCAAACTTTTCCCCGTTGCGCTGAAACAGCACCCGGTCCTTCCGGACCTCCTCCACGGTGATACCTTCAATTACTGATCCGCTTGAAACCGGTGTTCCGTTGATGATCGCCATACTGTCTGCTGCGCTGTTCTGGTATGCGATGCCGTTGACTCTGAGTACCGGAACATCTGAAGCGGCAGGAAGTGCGGCTCCCTTCAAGTCCAGGGTCGTTACGGGTCTTTCTGCTTCAACAGCCCGGATAGGTTTATTGACACTGGTCCCGGCAGAGTTGTCCGTTGCTGCCGGTTTTTTTTGCTGCTTACGCGGCATAACGCCGGACGTTCCGGTGCGAGACGGAACTACGACTATTTCAGCGGGAAGGGTTTCAGGCTTGCCCTGAATAGGTTGGGGGGGTGTTGGGACAACGCTTTTTACAGTCATAGCCTGAGATACTGCCGTAGTTGCCTGCGGAGCCGTTTTTTCTTTCATAAAAAAAACGGCGACTGCGGCCCCGCCTCCAAATACCAGCAGAAGTAACAGCGAAATTACAAACGGAGAAAAACGCCGCGGATAATCGGCAGTTATCAAGATGTCCGAATTGATTTTCAACGAATCAGGAAAACGGCCTGACTTTTCCTGCTCCAGCTTTTTCAGTGCTTTGAGAATTGAGCTCATTTGACGCTTCCAATTGTTTTTTCAGTCTGTTTGCTGCCTTCCCCGGTATTGTTTCTGACGTGCAGGGACGACATGAAGAGAACGGTGCAGAGGAAAATCAGGGCAGTGATTCCAGCAAGAGCTAACGAGTAGCGCCTCGCTTGACGCACATTCAGGATTTCCCGGATGGCCCGGATGATGGTGCCAGCAGAAATTCGCCGCAGTTCATCGCCATAACTGACAAGCAGCGCCCGGTCACAGAGGATATTAATAAGACGGGGTAATCCGCGAGTATACAGATGTATCAACTTAAGTGCAGAGTAACTGAAAGAGACACCTCCCGTCTCTCCTGCAACTACCATCCTATGTCGAATGTATGTGCGGGTCTCGTCCATGCTCATGGGTCGAAGCCGGTACCGTACGGCGATGCGCTGGTTCAGTTGCCGTAATTTTGGCAGATTCAGAAGGGCCGATAGTTCTGGTTGACCCGCCAGAACGATCTGGATCAATTTGTCATTTTCGGTTTCAAGATTGGAAATAAGCCTCAACTGTTCAAGAATCTCCGGTGACAGATTCTGAGCTTCATCGATTACAAGAACGACAGTAACCCCACGTGAATTTTCTGCAAGCAGGAACCTGTTAAGGTCTTCAAGCAGTTCATTCACAAATGTGCTTTCGGAGTGAAGACCAAATTCATGATTGATGCTGCGAAGCAGTTCAACTCCGGTCAGGCAGGGGTTGAATATCATCGCATATCGATAGTTGTCATCATTCAATTGGCCCAGAAGCGTACGGAGTACGGTCGTTTTACCGGTACCAACCTCTCCGATTAGTTCGATAAAACCGTAATGATTGTTGATTCCATACAGCAGATGGGCAAATGCTTCTTTATGATGCTTGCTAAGGTAGATGAAGCGGGGGTTGGGCGTCAGCGTAAAAGGCTTTTCGTTAAATCCAAAATATTTAGTGTACATGGCAGGTAACCAGTTGGTTGTCAGGTCGGATAGATAGACGCTTGGTGTTGTTTGGAATAGTACTCCAATAAGTAGTTGTGTATTTCATAAAAGCTGACTATTTTCAAGATAAATCAAAGTAATCAGCTTCATCCCGGTATTAGTATCTGTCAAATCACCAGACAAGGTCATCATTAATGCGTTACATCAAACATGTCAGCACATCAGACTATAATATAACAAAATCAATAAATTTAAAAGACAGCTTACTACCTCCTGTTTCAGCACGGTATCCGGTTCGACTGAGCGACTATTATACCTCCCTGATCAAGCACCCGAACGATGCAATCTGGAAACAGTGCATGCCGGACGCACGTGAACTGGATGACCACACCCAATGTCCGGATCCTTTGGACGAGTCCGCCTTAAGTCCTGTTCCGGGACTTATTCACCGTTATCCTGACCGGGTCGTTTTGCTGGTTTCAAATCGCTGCCCGGTGTACTGCCGCTTTTGCATGCGCAAGCGGCTTGTGGGAAGCGGCGATGCTCCCATGGGAGATGAGGATCTCCGCAATACCTTCAACTATATTGCAGCGCATCCCTTGATCCACGACGTCATCCTGTCCGGCGGCGACCCGCTGATGCTTGACGATGGGTCGTTATCAAAAATCCTGACCGGCCTGCGGGCAATACCCCATGTGGCAATTATCCGCATCGGGACCAGGATACCGGTTACGCTCCCTGAACGGGTTACCCCGAAGCTCTGCACCCTGCTCCGCAGGTTTCATCCGCTCTATATCAACACCCACTTCAATCATCCGGACGAAATAACCGCCGCTTCCGAGGCTGCCTGCACCCTGCTGGCGGATGCCGGCATACCGCTGGGCAATCAAACGGTGCTGCTGAAGGGGGTGAATGATTCGGTTGAGACCATGAGGAGCTTGATGACCGGCCTGCTCAGGCTGCGGGTCCGGCCGTATTACCTGCATCAAATGGACCTCGTCCAGGGGACCGCACACTTCAGGACCTCTGTCCGCACCGGCCTGGAAATAATGCGCGGGCTGCGCGGCCACATATCCGGACTGGCAGTGCCGCAGTACGTCATCGATCTGCCGGGAGGGAAGGGGAAAGTTGCCCTGCTCCCGGATGATGTTGAAATTCGGGGGACCACACTGCTGCTTCGCACCTACAGAGGCGAACAGATCTCCTACCAGGACATTACAATTCCTCAGGAGTAAATGCTACCACGTCATCAATTGAGTCCACTCCGGCGGTAATCATTACCAGTCGGTCAACCCCCAGAGCGATACCGGCCGCGGACGGCATCGCTGCAAGTGCATCGAGAAACGGCTCCGGCAGCGGCAACTCAGGTTGGCCGGCGCGTCTGCGGGCGCGATTGGACTCTTCAAAACGGTGGCGCTGTTCGACTGGATCGTTGAGTTCACTGAAACCATTCGCCAGCTCAAGTCCGCCGACATACAATTCAAACCGCTCTGCCAGCTCCCGGTTTCCCGGTTTTGTGCGAGCCAGGGCAGCCAGCTCAACGGGATAGTCCATCAAAATAACCGGCGAGCAAAATCCGGCAAGCCCCGGTTCGACAGCCGACGTCAGTATTTCCTCGTAAAGTCCTTTTCTGACGCAGTCCAAAACATCAACCATCCCGAAACGCGAAAACGCATCCTGGACGCTGATACGCTGCCAGGGGGCAAATGGATCGATATTTGCTGATTTGTAAACAAAACTGCGGCTCCCAGGCAGGCAGACAGCGGCCACATGCTGCAGCAGCTCTTCACAATCGGTCATGAGGGTCTGGTAATCGCACCCGGCCCGATACCATTCCAGCATTGTAAATTCAGATAGATGCCGGGAGCCGCGCTCGTGTGAGCGCCAGCAGCGGGATATCTGGAACAGATTCTGGTGGCCGTTGCAGAGCAGGCGTTTCATGCAGATTTCGGGTGAGGTCTGAAGTTGCCAGGAGGGGAGGGTAGTACTTACCGGATTGATATGTTCTTCAGGTGCATTGGCGGGAATTAGAAGGGGGGTCTCCACTTCGAGAAACCCCCGCTCCCAGAAAAAATCACGTACTGCCTTGATTACATGCGCCCGCAACCACAAGGCGTCCATCTTCATGGCTTAGCCCTTGACGCGGGTTGAATAATCGCCGGTGCGGGTGTCGATGACGATCAGCTCGCCTTCCTCGATAAATGGGGGAACTCGCAGAACGTAGCCGGTTTCAACCGTGGCAGGCTTGGAGTCGTTGCCGCTGGTGTCGCCCTTCGCCCACTGCTCGGTCCCGGTCACCCGGAGATTGACAAAGTTCGGCAGGGAAATGCCGATGGCTTTCTCGCCAAAGAGCATGACCTCGACCTTCAGGTTTTCAAGCAGGTAGTTCTTGGCATCACCAAGTGTTTCTTCCTCCATTACGACCTGCTCAAACGTCTGCTGGTCCATAAAGGTGTAATGTTCGCCTTCCTTGTAGAGATACTCCATCGTACGCTCTTCGAGACTGGCAGGTTCGAAAGATTCACCGGAGCGATAGGTCCTGTCAAGCAGTGATCCGTTGATCATGTTGCGCATCTTGGTACGGTAGAGAGCCTGGCCTTTGCCCGGCTTCACAAAATCAAAAGCCACTACCAGGTAAGGGTCGCCATCAAGAATTATTTTCAAACCTTTTTTCAGATCGGCTACGGTATACATTATTTCCTCGCACAGTGTATTTTTGAAACAACACAAGCCCTCCAGTTTGGACGGGCCTGTTCATATCAACCAGAAAAAGAGCAGTTTATTTGGCGCGGTAGGTAATGCGGCCACGACTGAGATCGTAGGGAGAAAGCTCTACGGTAACCTTGTCGCCGGGAAGTATCTTGATAAAATATTTTCGCATTTTTCCGGAAATATGTGCAAGTACCACATGATCGTTTTCAAGCTTAACGCGGAACATCGCGTTCGGCAGCGGCTCGATTACGGTGCCTTCAACTTCAATTGCTTCTTCTTTAGTACTCATACCTTGTCCTGCTCCTCGTAACACGTTTGATGCGAACTGGCATACATTACTGATAGAACCCTGAAAATGCAAGCAAATTGTAATGATTTCCCATTTAAGTCCCATAAGATATATTATGTCAAGTACGTTGTACTTAGACAGACATTAATATACGGAGCACTAAAGAAGTAACACTAGTGGCGATTAGGTGGCGATTTAGTTGTGTTTGAATGTTAGCTCCCGCCATGGTGCCGCTACCGGAGGTATTACTCATAGCCATATATCGTTAATCCTGCTCTTGCATGGCGGCAGGAAAATGTTCTATAGTCTCGCATTCGAAGCAAACTCAAAGTACCGCGCACCTGCAAACACCATTAATCAATAAAAACAGCACGAAGTGCATACATAAAAATACAATGGAGAAGTTACCGTGAATCCACGATTACCTGCTGAATGGGAAATTCAGGACGGCGTGCTGATGGCCTGGCCGCACGAAGGGACCGACTGGTCATACATGCTTGACGATGTCCGGCCGGTCTTTGTCGAGATTATCCGGCAGATTACCCGCTTCGAAAGAGTGCTCCTTACCGCACCCCATGCCGCATCCGCCGCAGAGTATCTCGGTACGGCCGGCGTTGACCTGACCAGGGTTACCATCTGCGAAATTCCGAATAACGATACCTGGGCGCGTGATTTCGGGCCGCTCACCGTTATCTTCAACAACAAGCCGACTCTGCTTGATTTCGGTTTCAACGGTTGGGGGCTCAAGTTTCCCGCCAATCTTGACAACCTTATTTCAAACCAGCTTAAACAACAGGGCAAGCTGCTTCCCAGCCTGAATACGATCGGATTGATCATGGAGGGAGGCAGTATCGAAAGCGACGGGCTCGGGACGATCCTGACCACGGCAGAATGCCTCCTTTCGCCTAACCGCAACCCCCAGCTCGACAAGAGCGAAATTGAACAGGCGCTCGCCTCACTGATCGGAGCAAAGCGGGTTCTCTGGCTCAATCATGGAGGTCTGGCCGGTGATGACACCGATTCCCATATCGACACTCTGGCACGATTCTGTCCGGACAATACCATTGTCTATCAGGCATGCGACAATCCGCTCGATGAGCATTTTGAACCGTTGAAACAAATGGAACTCGAACTTAAATCATTCACGGCTCCCGACGGCTCCCCCTACCGCCTGGTCCCCCTCCCCTTGCCAATGGCCCGTTTTGACGAACTGGCACACCGGCTGCCGGCAACCTATGCCAATTTCCTGATCATCAACGGCGCGGTGCTGGTCCCGACCTATCGCGATGCCGAGAACGACAGCACCGCTCTGGAACGCATAGCCCGGGCCTTTCCGGGACGTGAAACCATCGGCATCGACTGCCTGCCGCTCCTTGAACAGCACGGTTCCCTGCACTGCGTGACGATGCAACTGCCCCAGGGGGTTATGGCATGACTCCGCTCAACGTCGCATTGATTCAGCAGAGCTGCACGGAATGCCGGGAGGATAACCTGGGAAGAACGGCAGGGATGGTCCGCACGGCAGCGGCCTCCGGTGCCCAACTCGTCGTGCTGCAGGAACTGCACACCTCCACCTATTTCTGTCAGGTGGAGTCCCCTGCCCTGTTTGACCTGGCCGAACCGATCCCCGGCCCTTCTACGGAAACGCTGGGAAAACTGGCCGGAGAACTCGGCGTGGTAATCGTCGCTTCGCTGTTTGAGCGCCGGGCACCCGGTCTCTACCACAACACGGCGGTCATATTTGAAAAAGACGGCTCCATTGCCGGGATCTATCGCAAAATGCATATCCCCGATGACCCCGGGTTTTATGAAAAGTTTTATTTCACCCCCGGCGACCTCGGCTTTAACCCGGTCAAAACCTCTGTCGGAACCCTGGGTGTCCTGGTCTGCTGGGATCAATGGTTTCCCGAGGCCGCGCGCCTGATGGCACTGGCGGGAGCTGACCTGCTGATTTATCCGACCGCCATCGGCTGGGACCTTGACGATACGGTTGAAGAGCAGCAGCGGCAGTATCATGCCTGGGTCACGATACAGCGCGGGCATGCGGTTGCCAACGGATTGCCGGTTCTGGCGGTCAACCGGGTCGGTTTCGAATGTTCACAGCAGCAGCCGGATGCCGGCATCAAGTTCTGGGGCGGGAGTTTTGCGGCCGGTCCTCAAGGGGAGATACTGGCAGAAGGGTCACGGGAAAATGAAGAGATTATCCTAGTAGAGATAGACCGTGCGAGAAGCGAAAACGTGCGCCGCATCTGGCCGTTCCTCCGGGACCGGAGAATCGACGAGTACGGAGAATTGCTGAAACGGTACCGGGACTGAAAAACTGCCGGCATTAGAAACTATGCGAACTTTTCATCAGCAGACTGACTCCAAGATAGGTAAACAACATCACAAACAGGCCGGCGATTCCCAGCCAGGCAGCAATAGAATCCCACCGGGCACCCTTAAGCCTGACGTGCAGCATCAGGGCATAAAACAGCCAGAGTATTGAGGTCCAGAGCTCTTTAGGCGTCCAGAGCCAGTACGTTCCCCATGCATAATAACCCCAGATCCCACCCGAAACCATCGAAAGGGAAAAGAACGTCCACCCCACCAGCGCAGTTTTGTAGAACAGATCAAGGTGCCCCCGGATGCCGGTCAGCAAAAATGCGGCACTCGCAATCCCCCCGATAGCAAATAGCGCATAGCCGAAAAACGCCACGACGACGTGCAGCTCAAACCAGAGCGTGTCAAGAATCTGCGGCAGCGGCATGTTGAGCGGCTTGAACAGAAGTGCGGCAAGCGTAATGACAGCTGCCGAGACGCCAACCGCGGCCGTAAACCAGCTCCTGCCGCGCACGACCGGAGAAAACGAGGCAAGCAGCCCCATAAGTGCCAGTGACATGGCGAAAAAGAGGAGTGTATCGTGAGGCCCGAGCAGCGGCAGGCGGCCAAGAGCAAGACCTCGGCTGAACAGGTAGAAAAGCTGGGCTGCAAGTGCGACCGTCAGGCCGGCGCGGCAAAATGACCCAAATGCCAGACACGCAGCAGCAAACCAGGGGAGAAACGATAAGAATGCAGGAAAAACCATATCAGAGCTTGACAATCGAGGTTATCTTTCGATCGTGAAGATAACTCTCCAGCAGATACAGAGGAACTCCTGCCAGAGCCCCCATGAAGAAGATATTCAGGATTTCAATCAGATACCCGCTGATCGTGTGGGGAATCGGAGCCAGCACCCAATAGACAAAGCTGATTATGAAAGAGAGCGGGACAATAACTATCGTCGTCCACAACAGGCCGCTCATCGCCATTAGTCCGACTTTCAGCCGTTTCATGAACAGTATCGAAACCGTCAGTGCGGACAGACCGTATATCAGTTGCACCCAGTGGATCAGGCCGTAATGCAGAAATACATAGAATCCTGATACCTGCTCGTCCCTCTCCTCCATCAACCGTGACTGAATTCCGGCGCCGTCATACCCGGCTATTCCCCACACGCCGAGGCCAAGGATAATTATCGCGGCCGCTGTGACGCCCCAGCCGATAAGATTAACCGGGTGCAGATTGTCGATAAAATCTGCAACGGAGACGGCTGCGGTTTCCGGTGGAGGCGGAGCTGTCTCGACATTGTTGAGCTTTTTTCCCAGAAGCTCCTGCTCATGCTTCAGCCGCTGTTCCTCCCGCTGCCGCTCAATAAAAATCTTGACCGCAACACCGCATTTAGGGCAGGAACTAAATGTTTCTTCGCCAAACGTACTGAAACCGCAGGAAGGACAGGTGTCCACAAGATAGACATCGCTGCCCGAACGGGGCTTGGTAACGGTAAAACCTTCATGGCAGCGGGGACAGCTGATAAATCGGCCGGATTCGGGGATTTCGTGGTCGGGAACAGTGCCGCCGGCGCTGCATTTAGGACAGGTTATCTTCATATTCCAAGGGCCCCTGGTGTCGGTTATTTCTACTCCATGCGTACCCCTTTTGTAGCAAAACATTTTCCAGATGTCACCAATACTCTCACCGGGTTGTCAACAATCTGCACCAAAATAAAACTATTTGCGGTATAGTACCTGCCGTTTACGATTCATACAAAGGGGGGCTGCATGTCATTCAACGGTGACCTTGAACATTTTCCGCTGGTAGATGTCATTCAACTGCTGCATATGACCAATAAAACCGGCATTTTATACCTGAAAAGCCCCAAGGGTGAAAGTCAGCTTGTCTTTCACGAGGGCTTTTTCGTCAGCGCAAACCATCTGAATAACAGCGTCCGCATCGGCAAGGTGCTGGTGGATATGAATGCCATTACCACGGATGTTCTCGATCAGGCACTGGCAGAACAAAAGATGGCCGGAAAGAATCGTAAACCACTGGTCGCCACCCTGATTGAACAGGGAACTATTGACAAGGATACCGCCTTCAAGGGGCTTGAAATACTGATAGAAATGACCATAGTAGAGGTTTTGACCTGGTCAAGCGGCACTTTTTCGCTGGATGTCTCAAAAGTATATGTTTCCGATGAATATCGCTACTTCCCGGAAAAACTGCACCAGGAAATCCTGCTGAATGCTCAGGCAATATTGATGGATTCATTGCGCATCTATGATGAAAAAATGCGGGACGGATCACTGAGCAGGATTTTCTTTGCCGAGGAAAAGAGCGACGACACAGCCCCTTCCGTATCCGACTCCGGCACTACGGATATTACCGCCGACCTGCTCGGCCTTGATGCGCTCGATTCAATTACCCGGAAAATACCGGACGTTTTTATCGGACTCAAGGATCATGGCCCGATCGATGAACACCGGGAAACGGTTGCCCGCGCTCTTCCGGAAACAACGATCAACCATCAGGAGCAACTGGTTTCTTTTCTGACAGGCCTTTCCAATCCGGCACCCTCGGATTCGGCACCGCCGGTTACGGCAATTATCCTGCTGACGCAGGACGACCTGCTTTCTCACGCAATAACGACGGTGTGCAAGCACGAAAATCTGTTTATTTTTGCCTCAGACGAAGAAACGGGACTGGACATCGTCATCGAACAGTCGCTGGGTAGAGATCTCCACCCGGTCCTGGTTATTGACATTCCCCACGACAACGACGGGACGCAGAGTCTGGAACTCGTCCGCCGGAAGGTCACCGCCTACCCCCAGATTTCAATCCTGATTACCGCCTGCTGCCATACCTGGCGCGTTATCAGCATGGATGCTCTCGGCGCCGGAACGAGATCAATCATTCCCCGCCCCTGCCTGCGCTGTCATGAAGATTCGTATGTGCCGCAAATGGTCGCGTTTCTTTCCGGGATCGGATCATTTTTGAAATCGATTCAACCCGTGCCGAACGCTGAAGTAGGTCACCAGTTCATCGTAGCCCTCAATCAGCTGAAGTCGCTATCTGAACCGCCGGAAATTGCGCTGGCTATGCTCCGGTTTGCCGCGCTCCAGTTTGAGCGGGTTATGACCTTTGTCGTTGCAAAATCCGAATTGATAGCTGAAAAATCGATCGGTGTTACCACGGCAAAAACGGTGGGACCGACAGCGCCGCTCATGTTCCGGATCCCCCTGGAGAGGAATACGGTTCTGCAGGAGGTCGTTGAGAAAGGCCGCCTTTATTACGGACAACGGAGAGACCCGGTTTTGATGGAGGTGCTGTACAAGGAAATCGGCGCGCCGCGCAGTCCGAAAGTCATGGTAGTTCCGCTGACCAGTCGCGGCAAGGTTGTTGCCGTAACCTATGCGGATTTTGGCGACAGGCCGGTTTCTCCGCCGCAGATCACACTGCTTGAAGCGCTCGCTCAACACGCCGGATCGATACTTGACAATGCCCTGTACCGCAAAAGCATTGAAAAACCGGTCTGATCGCATGTATATCTCTTTGACCATTTACAGGGGGGCATGATGGATACCAATATTCTGCACCAGATTCTGGAAATCGCATTTCAAAAGAAAGTCTCCGATCTCCACTTCGAGGTGGACAACCCGCCGTTTTTCAGGGGGCGTGGCCAGCTTGTCCGCGCCAAAATGCCGAATCTGACCCCTGCAGACACCCAGTTTATCGCCGAAACGGTTCTGGCTCACAATGGCCGCCAGGTGAGCAATGACCTCAAAGAGTGCGATGCATCCTACTCGCTCCAGTCCGGAGGGCGTTTCAGGGTCAGCATCTTTCGGCAGAAGGGGTATTTCGGCATCGTCATGCGGGTGATTCCTCCGGTTATCGGGACGTTCGAAGACTTGAACCTGCCGCAGGTCCTGGGGGAAATTGCCCAGGTTCCAAACGGCCTGATCCTGGTGACCGGTCCAACCGGCAACGGCAAGTCAACATCGCTCGCCTCCATGCTAAGACACCTCAACGAGAACTTCAGCTACAACATCATAACAATTGAAGATCCAATAGAATTTCTATTCTCATCGCAGAAAAGCTGCATCATTCAGCGGGAAATAGGCATTGACACCGACAGCTTCGCTTCGGCCCTGAAAGCTGCGCTCAGAATGGATCCCGATGTCATCATGGTCGGAGAGATGCGCGACAAGGAAACCATCGATTCCTGCATCAAAGCGGCTGAAACCGGGCATCTGGTGCTTTCCACCCTGCACACCCAGGGTGCGGTTTCAACCATCAACCGGATAATCGGGCACTTCCCCCCCGATGCCCAGGAAATCATGCGTCACCGCCTGGCCGATATTCTGGTCGCGACGATTTCGATCCGCCTGGTCAAGGACAAATCGGGTGAAAACATTCTGCCGGCGGTCGAGATCATGCGGGCTACTACTACCATCCAGGCATGCATCCGCGAAGGGCGCCTTGACGAAATTGAAAAGCATATTGAAAACGGCGCGTCCCAGTATCACATGCAAACACTCGACATGCATCTGCTGCAGCTGTACCGCCAGGATCTGATTACCCTTCAGGACGCCCAGCGCCTGACACATTCGATGGACTTTGAACGCAAGCTGCTGTTCGATAATTGAACCTCCACAACCGACTCTATGGAAAAAATTCTTATCATTGATGACGAAGCCTTTATCCGGGAAACTGTCTCGCGGATATTGGCGGACGACGGCTACCAGGTCTGCCAGGCCTCCAACATGAGGGAAGCGAGTGAACAGGTTGCTTCCGGCGAAGTCGATCTGGCTCTGCTGGATCTGAACCTCGGACCCGAGAACGGCATTGACGTGCTGAAAATCCTGAAGGAACTCGACCCGGAGCTGCTGGTGATCATCATTACCGGCTTCGGATCGGTGGAGAGCGCCGTAGATGCCCTTAAAATGGGGGCTTTCCATTACATGAAAAAACCGTTCAAGGCAGATGCCCTGAAGGTAATTGTCAAGCTCGCGCTTCAAACCCAGACCCTGAAGCGGGAGGTACGCAACCTGAAACGCGCCGACAACTGCCTGCCCGGGCGTTCACCGATGATAGGCAGGAGCAAACCCTTTCGCGAAGTAATTGACCAGGTCCGTGAAATCGCCCGCATTCCCTCAACGGTTCTGATCACCGGTGAGTCAGGCACCGGCAAGGAACTGATTGCCCGGGCAATTCACGACCTTTCCGACCGCCATGATGCCGCCTTTGTCGCCATCAACTGCGCATCTATCCCCGCTTCGTTACTGGAGAGCGAACTTTTCGGCCATGAGAAGGGTTCCTTTACCAGCGCCACTGCACGAAAAACCGGGCTGTTCGAAGAGGCGCACCACGGCACGGTTTTTCTCGATGAAATCGGCGAGATGGATCTGGCCATGCAGGCCAAACTCCTCCGGGTGCTGCAGGAGCGGACAATCCGCCGCGTCGGCGGAATCAAGGATATCAGCATCGATGTCCGGATTATTGCGGCAACAAATCGCAACCTCCAAGACAAGATATCCGCTGGTACTTTTCGCGAAGACCTTTATTACCGCATCAATGTGTTCCCAATCCACATTCCGCCGCTCAGGGAGCGCCGGGACGATATCAGCATCATCGCCTCCTACTTCCTCGACACCTTCAGCCGTTCCTTTGGCCGCGACTTTAAGGCACTGTCTCCCGAAGCGGCACTGTTGATGGAGGAGTACGGCTGGCCGGGAAACATCCGAGAATTGAGAAATGTCATAGAGCGAATCTGCATCATGAACTACGGTCCGGCTCTCCTGCCGGATCATCTCCCGCAGGAGATACGCGGAGTCACTCCCGCCGCAGGTCCACTGACCGCCGGACAACCTGCTCAATCGATTCAGCTGCCGACAGATACCGGTCTGGACGACGCTGTGATGAATTTTGAAAAAAACATCATCCGACTGGCCCTGGAAAAGACCCGGGGAAATGTACTGCAGAGTGCGGCCATGCTGAAGATTCCCCGCGGTACCCTCCGCTACAAGATGGATAAATATGAATTATAGATGAAGGTTCAACTTCTGATATCACGTAAAAAAGTTACATTGCCCGTTCCAGGAAATCATCGAAAATGCCAGAAAAACACGACATCAAACCGGGACAGTCCCTTGAGCTGCTGAAAGAGCTGCACATCCTTACCCGTGACGGCAAGCTGAATCAGGACAGCAGGCGGAAGCTCAAGCAGGTCAACCACCTGTACCAGTTCATCGAACCGCTCCTGAAGGAGGTGCAGTTTGACCACGCCGATATTACCCTGGCAGATCACGGTGCCGGAAAGTCGTACCTCGGATTTATCCTGTACGACCTGTTTTTCAAATACCAGGAAGGATATCCGCATATTTTCGGCATTGAAACGCGTGATGAACTGGTTGTAAAATCACGTGAACTTGCAGAACGTCTCAAGTTTCCCGGCATGTCTTTTTTAAACCTGTCCGTCGCCGAATCGATCCACTCGGATGCCCTCCCGACTACGATTGATGTCGTTACCGCCCTGCACGCCTGCGATACCGCCACCGACGATGCCATCCTGTTCGCTCTCACAAAAAAGGCCCGATTTATCGTGCTGGTCCCCTGCTGCCAGGCTGAAGTTGCAGCCGTACTTCGCAAACACAAGGCGGCGGCGCTCGACGCTAACAGTCTGGCCGAAATTTGGCGGCACCCCTTGCACACTCGCGAATTCGGCAGCATGGTCACCAATGCCCTGCGCTGTCTGCAGCTGGAGGCACACGGCTACCAGGTGACTGTAACCGAGTTGGTCGGCTGGGAGCATTCCATGAAAAACGAACTGATTATTGCCAGCTACAAGGACCTGCCGCGCCGCAGGCCGTCGGAACGGCTGTTTGAACTGCTGGAATCGCTGGGGCTTGGCGAAATGAGCCACCGGTTTATAACGGCATAACGCTACCCCTTCGACCGACCCATATTTAAACCGTCGTCATTCCACTTCAAAACCCCTCTCCATTTCCGCCCCGGTGGCTGATTACCGCCACCGCTGCTGGCCAGTTTCAGCCACTAGATCCCGTTCAAACGAACCACCATCTCATGTAAACTCATAAATAGAACGACATATCAGGTTGTTACGGACACAGATGTCGTTGGCATCCACATTGCATCAATAAAACGATATCTCATTTTACTGGCTACAGCTCCATCGTAATGTACCACCCATCCAAAAGGAGGAATTTCGTATGAAACTTAACCGCTGTCTCAAAACCCTGGTCATCGCAGCTGCCGCCCTGTCCCTGCCGCTGGCCGCCCAAGCCGCACCGATCGTGATCAAGTTCAGCCACGTCGTCGCCCAGCACACACCAAAAGGCCAGGCCGCCGATTACTTCAAAAAAATTGCCGAAGAGCGCACCAAGGGGCGGGTAAAGATCGAAGTCTACCCGAATAGCCAGCTCTACAAGGACAAGGAAGAGATGGAGGCGCTGCAGCTCGGTGCCGTGCAGATGCTGGCTCCTTCCCTGGCCAAGTTTGCGCCGCTGGGTGTCAAGGAGTTTGAGGTTTTTGACCTCCCCTTCATCTTCGACAACTATCAGGAACTGCACAAGGTCACCCAGGGACCGGTCGGCGCCAAACTGCTGGCCAAACTTGAGGCCAAGGGAATTCACGGCCTGGCATATTGGGATAACGGCTTCAAGGTCATGAGTGCCAACAAGCCTCTCAAGAAAGTAGAAGACTTCAAGGGACAGAAGATGCGCATCCAGTCATCCAAAGTTCTTGATTCAGAGATGCGTTCGGTCGGCGCAAATCCGCAGGTAATGGCATTTTCGGAAGTGTATCAGGCGCTCCAGACCGGCGTTGTGGACGGCACAGAAAACCCGCCATCCAACCTGTATACCCAGAAGATGCATGAAGTGCAGAAGTACGTAACCCTCTCCGATCATGGCTACCTCGGCTACGCCGTCATCGTTAACAAGAAGTTCTGGGCCGGACTCCCCGCCGACATCCGCACCATACTCGAAGGTGCTATGAAGGATGCCACCGTCTATGCCAATGACATCGCCAAAAAAGACAATGATGAAGCAATCGCGGCGGTCAAAAAATCCGGCAAGTCCCAGCTGGTAACCCTGTCCGCACCGGAGCGCGCAGCCTGGAAGAAAGCCATGGACAAGGCCCACAAGGATAACATGGGACGCATCGGAGCAGACCTGGTCCAGGAAGTTTACAAGGCCACCGGATACTCACCGAATTAACCATTTCCAGGCCGCTGCGGCCTTCGCAGCGGCCTTTTTTTACGTCCATTTACAGGAGTCGATACCATGATGAAATATCTTGACCATCTTGAGGAAATCATCATCACCTTCCTCATCGGCGCGGCAACGGTGGTAATCTTCGCAGCCGTCGCGCACCGTTATCTGTCCGGCATCCCGATTCCGGGCCTGCAGGACTGGCTGCTGACCATCAACATGAGCTGGTCCCAGGAACTCTGCATCTACATGTTTGTCTGGATGGCCAAGTTCGGTGCCGCCTATGGAGTGCGTACCGGCATTCATGTCGGTGTCGATGTCATCGTCAACCGCCTGCCGGATTCATGGCGGGTCAAATGCGTCATTATCGGCATCGCCGGCGGCGCCCTGTTCACCAGCCTGATAGGCACGCTGGGAGCCCGCTTCGTCTGGGAAAACGGCATGCACTACGCCGTTATTAACAAATTGGGAATGAATATCGGAGAATTGTATGAAGGGCCGATCACACCGGACCTGGAGTGGCCGACCTGGATCATCTATGCGGCAGTGCCGCTCGGCTCCTATCTGATGTGCTTCCGTTTCCTGCAGGTTGGCTGGAGCTTCTTCCGCACCGGGGAACTGCCGCACCACGATCACACCCATGTCGATGGAATCGAAGATCTGAAAGTCATGGATGCAACCGAGGCGCTCGAAGAATATGAAGTCCATAAGTTCAATGGACAGGGAAAAGATGGGGGTGCCAGATGAGTACAACAACTGTAGCTGGATGGGAACAGTTTTCCAAGCAGAAGGCAACGAAATGGCTGCTCTGTATCGCGGCGGCACTCGGAGCGATAGCCATGCTCGGAAGCACCGGCATCGTATTTGCGCTGCTGCTGCTGCTGATGCTGACCGGCATGCCGATCTCAATTGCGCTTGGACTCACCGTCCTTTCATTCCTCTTCTTTTTCACCAACATTCCGACCGAAGCGGTCGCAATGAAGCTGTTCACCGGCATCGAAAAGTTCGAGATCATGGCGATTCCGTTCTTTATCCTGGCCGGAAATTTCCTGACCCATGGCGGCGTCGCCAAACGAATGATCAACTTCGCCACCTCCATGGTCGGGCACCTGTACGGCGGTCTGGCGCTCTCCGGAGTTCTCGCCTGCGGCCTGTTCGCCGCCGTGTCCGGGTCAAGCCCGGCAACGGTCGTGGCGATCGGCTCGATCCTGCTGCCGGCGATGGTGAAAGCCGGCTATCCCAAGCGCTTCGGGGCCGGGGTCATCACGACCTCCGGGTCACTCGGCATCCTGATTCCTCCCTCAATTCCGATGGTTATTTACTGTGTCGCAACCAACTCCTCGGTCGGCGGCATGTTCATGGGGGGGGTTATACCGGGCATAATGCTGATGACTCTGTTGGGGATTGTTTCCTGGCGGATCGCCCGCAAAAATGATTATCCCCGCATGCCGAAAGCCACATGGGCAGAGCGCGGCAAGGCATTCCGGGAAAGCATCTGGGGACTGCTGCTGATCGTGATCGTACTGGGCGGGATCTACAGCGGTTTGTTCACTCCGACCGAGGCTGCGGCCATGAGTGCGGTTTATGCCTTTTTAGTCGCGGTGTTCGTATACAAGGACATCACCTTTGCAAAAGTTCCGAAAGTTCTGCTCGATTCCGCCAGCATGTCTGCGATGCTGCTGTACATCATCACCAACGCGGTGCTGTTCTCCTTCCTGATGACCCACGAGCAGATTCCGCAGATCATGGCGGACTGGATTCTGGGTCACAACTTGGGCGTGGTGTCCTTCCTTCTGGTAACCAACGTGCTGCTGCTGCTGGCCGGTAATGTCATGGAGCCGTCCTCGATCATCCTGATCCTGGCGCCGATCCTGTTTCCGGTGGCCATGAAGCTCGGCATCGATCCGATCCATTTCGGCGTTCTCATCACCGTCAATATGGAAGTCGGCATGTGCCACCCGCCGGTCGGACTGAACCTGTACGTGGCCAGCGGCATTACCAAGATGGGGATTTCCGAGCTCTCGGTGGCGGTCCTGCCGTGGCTTATCGCCATGGTCGGATTCATGCTGCTGATCACCTATGTACCGATCATTTCGCTCTGGCTGCCGCGTTTACTGGGTTACTGACGGTTAACACGAAGTTTCATTCAATAAAAGGCCTGCCAATCGGCAGGCCTTTTATTGAATATATCCATTAGTAACGTAAATTCCCAGTCAAGGCCGTACATAGCGTAATCTACTTGCTATTTTGAATGTTTCATTCGCCTGTTCGTAACGCCCCATGAAAACATAGGCCTTAGACAAGCTTTCATATGCTTTAAACATATCCGGCTTCATAATTATCGCCTGCTGTAGTTCTGGAATCGCCAATTCGTACTCTTTCGATAGTATATAAACGTTCCCGAGTTCATAATGCAAATCCGGCTCATATTGAATTTCCTTAAGTGAAACCTTGTATACCCGAATTGCGTCCGTTAGTGCGCCTTTGTTTATATAATAATCGGCAAGATTTGCGTAGGCTCTGCCAAGTTTTGGATAAATGGAAATTGTTTGCTTCCAAATCTCATCAGGCTTTCGCCAAACTTCGTTTCTCAGCATGGTCAGGAACATCATCAGGCATAACAGTGGGACCCAAAGCAAATAATATGGATGCGAAGTACTCCTGAGCTCATTTAATCGATCAAACAACCTGTTTACCTGGCAAACTATGAAGAGAAAAAAACCAAAAGACGGCAAATAGGTTCGGTACTCAACGGCCATAACATCCAGCGGAATAAAGCTGGATTCAACCATAAGCGCTACATAGAACCAGATGATCCCGAATCCCGCCAAGCCATCTATAACCGCGTGCTTACTTTGTTTTTGCGAAGACCAGACAAGATAACTGCCATACCCGATTAGCGACAGATGTAACGCCACAGACAGCAGCACGTCAACATCGCCTAAGGAATAAGACACCCTGAAATCATGCTCCAAGCTTAAATTCAGCGGCAGCAGCAATAATTTAAGATAAAAGGCTACTGCCCTGAATTGGGTCAGCAAGTATTCCCATGACGATATGTTGGTAAAATTAACGACATTAAGTGATGACTCCAACACCCCGCCAACCTGTGACGTTTCAGCAGATTGAAGCATAATCACATTATACGGTACGATGATCATCGCAATAAAAAAAGGTATGAGCCTGGCGATGCGTAGTTTCAGCAATCCACGAAGAAAAAACAGCTCGTAAAGTAAAATCATTAGCGGCAGAGTAAAAGCACTTTCCTTAGTCAGCATAGCGGCACAGCAGGAAATAAATGAAAGGCAATACAGAGCATTTTTTATTGATTTGTGTTGGCAGTCTCTATGGTAAGCATACAGTAAAATGCTTGTCAGATAGAAAAGTGCCACCAATGAAGTCATCCTGTGGATTATGTAAGTTACCGAGTTTGTCATCAGCGGATGAACTGCAAAAAGGGCGGCGGTAATAAATGCTGTCCTTCTGATATCCTGTGATGACGGTTTATCCGTTGACCCTGGATTCTTTATTAAAAGCAGTCTCGCAGTCAATCGAACCAGTAAATATACTGCAATTACGTTTAATGTATGTATTGCAATGTTTACAAGATGGTAGCCGGCAACAGTGACCCCGTGAAAATAATAATTGATTGAAAAGGTAAGATAAGATATCGGGCGAGTTAAAAAGCTGTTCAGCGTATCTCTGAGGACATGAGGATTTGCAGCAAATGTTTCTAGCGCACCCTGCCTATGGAAATAATTACCAAAGCCGCGAATAAGCGGATTGTCTTTAATGTAAGCAAAATCATCAAAAATAAATGGTGCATCAAATATCCTGCAATACGTAGCCAGGCACAGGGTAACCAGAACGATGATGCAGTGATTATCGGTAATTTTCTTCATATTTTCCTGCCGAATATTGATCAAACAAGCTTTCCCCGTCTGTATCCAAATAAGTCATGACCACCCGCACAGATGAAGGTTTACCGGTACCAGAACCAGTGGAGATATAGTTATTGCGGTTTACGAGCCACCACGAATACTGAACTGCCAAAAGGAAGTGCAGTCACCTCAAGAAGTATATTTTCCAATTCTATGACTTTTAACAAAAGAGCATTAATAACCCGGTGTGGCACGAAGGTGTCCGAAGAAACTTCACCCGGTTCAGCTATTCTATTTACGGTAATCCGCGCCAACACTCGGAATACCGCTATGAAGGGAAACAGGATACTGACACGATTTGTTGCAAAGGCGATTTCTAAACCGGCGCTTTTCAGCCGTTCACAGAGCATGGCACGTGTATAACGCTCCCTGGTATGAACCGCAACGTCATGAGCGCTGCGCAGAAATTCGTAGGCCACCAGGTTCAGAATCAGCATGCCGCCCGGTTTGAGGCCGTTCCGCAGTCGGCGCATGACCGCAACATCGTCGGTAATTCCGGTGTGGTACAGGACATCGACAGAAGTGATGACGTCAAAGATCGCCGTTTCATACTCAATGTTGTTCAGATCAGCCTGATAAACGTCGCTGACGCCGCGCAATCGGCAGAAGCGCAGCGCTTCCTCCGATGCGTCACACCCGCTGACACTGTGCCCGTGTGCCGCCAAAAGCTGACAGAGCCGCCCGGTACCGCATCCGGCATCGAATATCTTCAGCGGCCGCCCCAGGCGTTGCGACTCCCGCTGAACAGTACCCAGAATCAGCTGGTGAAGCCCGACATACCACCAGTGGCGGTCTTCGGCTTCGTACATGCGGGAGTATTCGATCAGGTTCATACCGTTATCACTCCCGTGCGAAGTAGCGCCGGATGGCGGCGACCACCTCTGCGGCGTGTTCTTCCGGCAATTCCGGATACATGGGGAGCGAAAGGATAGTGCCTGCCAGCCGCTCCGTGACCGGAAGAGCCCCGCTGCGGTATCCCAGAAAACGGTACCCGCGCATCAGGTGGATCGGGTCGGGGTAGTTGACTTTCGTTTCTATTCCTTCTCCGGCCAGGTATGCCGTCAAACCGTCGCGGCGTTCAGTCCGGATAGTATAGAGGTAATACTGGTGACTCCGCCCTATCCTGACCACCGGGAGATGAATACCGAAAATTCCGGACAACCCATCATCATAGATTCGGGCGATACGGCGGCGACCCTCAATTGCTGCCTCCAATCCGGGCAGCCTTAGATTGAGGATGGCGGCCTGCACTTCGTCCAGTCGGGAGTTGTACCCCTCTTCCTCGGAGTAATAGGCGCTGTCCATGCCGTACATGCGCAACCGCTTAAGGCGCAGGGATAGATCAGGACGGGAGGTAGTCACAGCACCGCCGTCGCCGAAGGTTCCCAGAACTTTGGTAGGGTAAAAGGAAAATGCTCCGGCGTCGCCCAGACTGCCGGCGCGGCAGTCGTTATAGGTGGCGCCGCATGACTGGGCGCAATCCTCTACAACTGTCAGCCCGTAGCGGCTGGCATAATCCAGTAGCGGCAGCATGTCCGCCATCTGCCCGAACAGGTGCACCGGCAGAATGCAGCGTGTTCGTCGGGATATGACCCTGTCAAGCAATGACACATCCATAAGGAAAGTATCTTCCTCAACATCCACAAACGCCGGCATGGCGCCGGTAGCCCTGATTGCGGCCACTGTGGGAACCGCCGTGTTGGATACCGTTATTACCTCGTCACCCGGACCGATTCCGAGAGCCTTCAGGGCGAGAAAAATGGCGTCGGTACAAGAATTGACCCCCACGGCTGCAGCAACGCCGCAATAAGCAGCGAAACGCTGTTCGAAGGAGGCCACCTGCTGCCCCAGGATCAGGCGTCCGGATGAGAAGACGCCGTCAACGGCGCGCAGATATTCGTCGCGATGTGCGGCGTATTCTTCAAGATAATTCCAGTATCTGATTTTCACTTTGTTACGCGCCATGTCCCACCTCCCTCCGAATGCAGTTTTCCTGGAACATTCCGGCCAGTAATGAAAGCGTGCGTGCCTTTGCATGTTCCCCACCCCACCGGCCACTCCGTATCAGACTGCATACACGCTCGATTGTACCCAGAAAATGATCGTATGGTGGAACGCTGAAAGACTGATCGTTTCCATCAACCGTTACGGCAATCTTCTTCACCATATCCGCCGGAGTTGTATATGCCCGTTCGACTCTTATGGTTCCACGCTCGCCGCTGATCTCGTAGAAGGACCGGTACGGCTGGTTGAAAGCGGTCAGGAACGAGAACCGCTCCCCCGCCTCGGTGATGGAATCGGCCTGAAGTGACAGGGTGAGGCCGTCCCGCACCTCCGCACTTCCACGGAGAAAGCGGTGCGACTTCCCATTCAGGAATCGGAGCGCCGCACTCAGCGGATAACGGTTCATGTCGTTGTACGCTCCGCCTCCCATGGCCGGGTCCAGCCTGAAATCCCCCTCAACCGGCCCCGGAAAGGATAATTCGCTCCACAGAGACTGAATCCGTCCGATACTGCCTGCCATGATAAGTTCCTTCACCGCCTGGTGCTGCGGGTGCTGCAGGTACATGAGGTTTTCGTACAGAAGCCTGCCGTTCCTGCCAGCCGCCTCCAGCATCCGGACAACCGAACCGGCATTCAGAGCCAGCGGTTTTTCACACAGTACGTGTTTACCCTGCTCCAGGGCGCGTATGCTCCATTCTTCGTGGAGATGGTTAGGGAGCGAGATATAGATCAGGTCGATGGATGGGTCGCAGACAAGTCCCTGATAGGTCATCAGCTTCACCGGCACACCGGGCACCGTGGAAACAGCCGTGTCCTGCCGCCTGCTCGCCACCGCTGCAAGAGACGCCTGTCCGCTCTGCAGCAGGGCGGGAATGAACTTGCGGCGGGCAATATCGGAACAGCCCAGGATACCGACCCGGATTGCCCCCTCGCCGCTTACAGCAGGCATGACAGAATACTCCGGGCGCACGAGTTGACCTGCTCTCCCAGATGCAGCAGGAAAATGACCTGTTCCAGAGGCAGCCAGCGGTAGTCGGGAGGAATAGACAGATCGGCGCCGTCCGGCAGCATCAGTATCCGGTGCAGGTGATATTCCCGGTAGAAACGGGCTCCCTCTTCCGTCTGCTGGCTTTCATGGAGCAGGCGGAAATCGACCGGTTCCAGAAATTCAGCGTACAGAAACGGCTTAGTCAGCTTCCGGCTTCCCTCATAGTTTCCCTGGGTAAACTGGACCGTCGGCCCCAGCTGCACAGTACTCCGGTTACCGACTTCAGCCTTTGCCTGCAGCAGCAGCTCGATTCCGTTCCGGCCGTTTCGGACCAGCAACCCTATGATCCCGGCGGACAGGTTTTCGATGATCGGCTGCCCCCAACTTCGCGCCTCGCGGGTTCCCGATGAAACTTTGAGCCCGACAATCCTGAAAAAACGATTTTCCCGGTGCGAGAAAAAACCCTTTGCGTCTATACCCCATTCCTGCAGATCGTTCAGTCCGATACGCTCTGCCAGCATGTGGTTTGCCGCTCTTCTGTCATCGAGCCACTGAAATGTTTCCCATATCTCCTCCGGATTATGCGCCGCGATGCGTTTTCGGATATTCTCTCCGCAGGAGCTGGCGTCAATCACCTGGTCTGCCGAAAATATCAGGCTTGACAGAATACTGCGCGTGCAGGCGTTTACCAGATTTTCCCAGTCGATCAGACCGGCCACCTGCCGCAAAGTCAACCATATGAAGCCGTTCGGCAATTCCTCCGGAAAATCGTCCCCGACCGCCACGATCATGTTACGGTTGGATTTGTAGAGAAAGCGGCCGCCATCTTCGGTCTGCATCCGTGCAAATATGACCCGATCGGGTGCAGAGGGCCTGAAATGTTCAAGAAAAAGCGGAGTAGTCCCGCCATGCGCGCCGGTGTAGTTGCTGAAGGTAGCCTGAAGCGTCGGCGACAGCTGGATGCCGCCGATATTTCCCGGTTCCTCCTTGGCCTGCAGACAGAAATGCAGAATGCCATTGATGGATTTCACCAGGATGCCGAGAATACCGGTCTCGGGCTGCTCGATGATCGGTTGGTCCCACTCAAGCTCATTTTTATCGTCCCTGTGGCGGCAATGAACTCCAATCACACTGAAAAACCGGCCGGACTCGTGACTGATGCAGCCGCTGCCTGAATCCCGCTGCCAGCCGTCCATGGCATCCAGCGGAACAAGCATGGTTTTCAAGGTCGCATCCTTCCTGGCATGCATGATCCAGTCGTTAATATAGGCGTCGTCATGGAGCGCCGCGTCGCAGCAGCGCGAAGCGATGAAGGCAGAAACATCGTTCGGACGTATCGCGATGGCAGTGGTTAAGCCTCCGGTAAAAATATTACGCACCATAACGATAAATCTTCGCCGCATGTCGCTCCGGTCGGGCAGGGAATTTTTCCCTGATAATATACTGCGGTTCCTGGTTGAGCTTCAGGTAAATGCGTCCCACGTATTCACCCACAACTCCCGTTGCAAACAACTGGAATCCCCTGAAAAACATGGTTATAGAGGTGAACTCTTCCAGGTCTGTCGGCTCAGTCATTCGGGGGTGAATGTTCCCGATAAGCATGTCGGCCACGGCATACATCCCCAGCAGTGTAAGAACTAAACCGATCAAGGCCAGCATCCTGAGCGGAATCAGTGAATAGCTCACAATCATGTCACCCCAGAGTGCCGCCAGTTTTTTCAGGGTATAGCCGGAACTGCCGGACACTCGCCGGTCGTGGCGAACCTCCACGGTTCCGATGTTGCGGGTTATGCGCAGGATAATGGCATCTAGATAGGGGGTAGGTGTTTTGTAGGTTATGAGTTCATCGACGAGAAAACGATTCATAGCCTTGAAGCTGGACAGATAGAGGTTCGCAGGCTTGTGCAGGAGAACCCGCGCCATGCTGCCGTTCAGGTAGCTGCCCAGGTTGCGGAACAGACTATCCCGCTTATCAGGGTACTGGCTGTACACCACATCATATCCCTTCTGAATCTCGGCCATCAGCCGCGGGACCTCTTCGGGGGGGTTCTGGAAGTCGTCGTCCATGATGACCACAAAGTCGCCCCGCGCCAGGTTAAGGCCGGCCATCACGGCATTGTGCTCACCGAAGTTGCGTGAAAGCCGGGCATAGGTGATCGTTTCGGGATATTCCTTCTGGAGGCGCCTGCAGACCGCATCTGTTCCGTCACTGCTGAAATCGTTGACCAGAACTATTTCAAGCAGATAGTCGACGGCAAGAAGCGATATAAGCACCGGACAGAGATCGCCGATGGTTTTTTCAGCATTGTAGACAGGTATGACAATCGAGAGCGATGTCATGAATTCTCCTCGCGGTCAACACAACGGCGAACGCAAATGTGACCGGGAATACTCCCGTCAAAAAGCGATGCGCGTGAACAATCAATGGTATAGAAGCGGAATTCCTGGAACTAACAATACGGGAACAGAATTTTTATCAGCAGAGGGGTGGTGAGCGTCCTGCAAGGGGGCGAATATGGGGAGAAACAATCGGGTCTAAAAAAACACCTGCGCGGGAACTGGACAGGGTAAACTCAGGAATATGATATTTGAGGGAGTTGAGTGAAATGACGAATGTGGGAAAGTAGTTTTGTTTTGCTAAACAGCCTGCAATGGAAGCTGATTTGACAACCTGGGTGATAACCGCCCGTACCCGGTGCTTTGGTTTGGAAGTCTTGTCAAGTAAGGAGATCCGCATTCCGAGGAACGTCAGGAAAAAAACTGCTACAACGGTGGTTGCAGCGATGAAGATGCGGTTTCTGGTCATATTCGAGTTCCCGTACATTGAATATTACAAATCCATGCAATTGTCAATGCATACCGAGGAAACGGTCATGACCCTCTCCTCTGCCGGATTCATTTTTCACATTCTATCACACAATAGCGGTCCGGCCCTAACGTTCAGCCGGTGCATCAAAAAGGGTTGACGCGACTAAAAGCTGCTGAGTGTCTCCCAGAAGCAGCACGATATCACCCGAGCGCAGTTCCCACACCGGGTCCGGATTCGTAGTCACCTCACCCCCCCGCTTTATTGCCAAAATGGTCGCCCCGGACTTTCCCCTGACCAGGCCGTCCCGGAGAACGGAACCGTCAGCAGCGGAACCTGTCTGGACCCTGCAGGTCAACAGTTCGGAACCGGCCAGATAACTTGATATTCCAACAGCATGAATATTGCGCCTGCTCATCGAACGGAACATCTGGTACGAATCCTTGCGTATCCCCCCGATACACTCTTCGATCTGGTCATGTGGTACCAGATAATTTCTCAGCACCCGTGAAAAAATCTCAATGGAAGTTTCAAACTCCTCGGGAATGACTTCATTTGCCCCGAGAGCGTACAGCGGCTCCATCTCCACGATGTAACGGGTTCTCACGATCAGATGAATGGTGCTGTTCATACTCCGTGCCTGGGATACGATACGCCGTGTGGTTGCGGCATCGGATATGGCCACAACCATGATGCGCGCCTTGCCAATATGGGCATGCTCCAGGATTTCCGGCCGGGACGCATCCCCGAAGATTATTTTTATGCCCTTCTTCCTCTCGCTCCGCACTGTCAGATAATTAGTTTCGATGGCAAGGTAAGGTATGCCGTTGCCGGTAAGCACCTTTGAGACATTTTTACCGTTTACTCCGTAACCGACAATAATGACATGACCTTCCATCGGAAAGCGGGCATGACTCACGCCGGTGGTTCTGGTCCCCTTGAGAAGAAATGACGGCAGCAGATGGGGAAGGAATGAGGATACTTTTTCTGCAAAGCTGGGTGAGATCATGAGGCAGAGCGGTGTCAGGGCCATTGTGGCGACTGATGATGCAAGGAATATCTGATAGGTCGTTTCCGACAGAAGTCCGTATTTCACACCGGAACGGGAGAGGACAAAGGCGAATTCACCGACCTGCGCCAGGATGAGACCACTGGTCAGGGCCACGCGTGCCGGGAACTTCAATAACAGGATTGCTCCTGCCACGACCAAGAATTTTACGACTAGTATGATCGCCACGACGGCAAGAATAGGGAGTGGGTTTGACAGTACGAAGGCCGGATTGAGGAGCATGCCGACGGAGATGAAGAAGAGGCTGATGAAAGCGTCCCTGAACGGGATAATGTCTCCCATGACCTGATGGCTGTATTCCGATTCGGAAATAGCCAGGCCGGCGATGAAGGCCCCAAGAGCAAGGGAGAGGCCTGCCTGGGCGGTGAGCCATGCGGTGCCGAATCCGACGAAAATAATGGTAAGTATGAAGAGTTCCCTGCTTCTGGTGCGCACGACCTGGCTGAAGATCCACGGTACGGCAAAGCGTGATCCGAAGTGGGCAATAACGACAACGGCCGCTGCTTTTGCCGCTATCAGAGCCACATCGGGGATGCCTTTGCCGCCCCCCCCAAGGAACGGGACGAAGAGCATCAATGGGACGACACACAGATCCTGGAAGATCAGAATTCCCAGAGCCGCCTTTCCGTGGGGAGTATCCATCTCACCGGCATCCATCAGGAGTTTCATCAGAATGGCGGTGCTGGAGAGCGATACCAGAAAACCGAAGAACACGGACTCTGACGGTGTGAAACCGGCGAGTGAAGAGACCGCGGCGACGAGACCTATGGTGAGACCTACCTGGATCCCCCCTCCCCAGAGGACCAGATGACGGATTCTGAGCAGCTCCTTCAGAGAGAATTCTATCCCGATGGTGAAGAGCAACAGTACGACACCGATTTCTGCCATCTGCTCAACTTCATGAATATTATTTACGAAGCCCAGGGCATGGGGACCGGCGATTATTCCGGTTACAAGGAAGCCGATAATCGAAGGGATTTTGAACTGCCGGAACAGAACCAGGGTAAAGAGTGCCAACCCCAGCAGAAGAACGATGTCTTTCAGTAGCCCGAATTCCATATCAGCAGCCTTTAGTCAAACTGAAGTATTGTTTTTCAGGATTAATCACTCTCTGATTTCCTGACCGGGACTGACAAAAGATATCCCCTGGCCGCCGGTGGCCCCGATCATGACGCACTCGATGATCGGAGAGTTGATGGCGCTGGCGGCCTGCCACCGGACGATGAATTTTGCACCAAAACCGCCGATCGTGTCTTTTTCTTCAATGTGAACGTATATGCTCGCCAAAGGACCAACAACCGCCGGTTTTTCAAGGTGGCGCCTCACCAGCTTGCCGTTGGTATCATGGTAATCGATGGCAGTGACATTAAATGATTCCGTCTTGTCCGTATTTCTGATGCTCAAGGTTGCGGCAAGCTGGAGCGGGAGCTTCCGCGGCCCGGTAAAAACGTTGGAGTAGACCGGCACATAAAGAGTCTGTCCTTTTGATAGCTTTATTTCTGATGAAACCGACCACCCGGGTTGGGGGACGGCCAACATAATCGTCAAAAACAGAATCGAAAATATTGCTGTCAGTAAAACTATTCGAAGTGATACGTGCTTCATACGTGTTCCTTTCGAGCAAAGGTAAATTATGCGGAGGAACTTTCGCTCCGAGGTGAATGTATAGGACAACGGGGGTTGTTACAAACATGCCGACAGATAAATTCTTCCAGTGTTTCTATCCCTTCACGATCAGCCTGACCTTGACTATCGACGTCGGAGTAATCTCTTCGCAAGTCAGCACGAAGCCGTGCCACACAAGCTGTTCTCCTTTTTTCGGAAATCTGCCGAGTTCACTGAGTATCACTCCGGCCAGCGTATCGCAGGAGAGACCATCCTCTAATTTCACATCGATAATTTCTTCCAGGTCGTTGAGCGAAATTAGTCCGTCAACTAGGAGAGCGCCATCCGGGAGTCGCTCAAACCTCTGCAATTCTCCCACATCGTGCTCATCTTCGATCTCGCCGACCAGCTCCTCCAGCAGGTCTTCAGTGGTAACCAGGCCGATGATATCACCATATTCGTCCACAACAAGCGCCATCTGCATCCTCTTTTGCTGCATCTCCCGGAGTAGATCGCTGGCCCGTTTATTTTCCGGAACATACAGAGGGGGCCTCATGATCTCATCAAGAGCGAATTCAGACAGCTCGATACGATGGTGCAGAAACAGATCCTTGCAGTGGATGAAGCCGATGATGTTATCCCGGCTGTTCTGGTATACCGGATAGCGGGTGTACATATTCTCCCGGACAATCTGCATGAGAGCATCCCGTGGCGAGTCTTTGTCCAGAAGGATCATTCTGTTGCGGGGCACCATTACTTCACTGACCTGAGTGCGGCTGAAATCCAGCATGTTTTCGATCACCTTCTGTTCATGCTCGGTCAGAGCTCCCGCCACTTTTCCTTCTGACAGGGTATGCAATACCTCCTCCCTGGTGATAAACTCCTGACCGCTGGCGGGTTTGACGCCGAATACCGCCAGCACTGCCCGGTTCGACAGGGTCAGGAACTTTACCGCCACACCGCCGAATGTGGCCAGCGCATTTACCGGTTTCGCAACAAGCAGCGACATCCGGTCCGCATACTGGAGACCGATCGTCTTGGGGGCCAGTTCGCCGAAAATCAGGGAAAAATATGAAACAACTGCGACAACGATACCGATGGAGATCGGCTCGGCTGCTTCGCGAACAACAGCGTAAGGAACGGAATCCAGCAGCGGCTTCAAATATTCAACAGCCGTAGCCCCGCCGACTGCCGAGGCCAGCGAGCCGACAACCGTTACGCCGATCTGTACCGTTGCCAGAAATCGGTGCGGGTCATTCTGGAGCTTCTCCACAACCATTGCCCTGCTGTTACCCTGTGCGACAAGACGAGCAATAGTGCTTTTACGGGCCGAGATGATGGCGAGTTCGGACCCGGCAAAAAAGCCATTCGCCATGATCAGAAAAAAGATCAGTACAAGTTCAATTGCAATGGATTCCACAATATTTCTCCCGGTGGTGAATGTGCCAATACGTATTACTTATCAGCTGAAAGCTTTTTCATGAATGATCGAGACCTTCCGGAAGAAGTGTTTCCTGACGGGACTCCTCGAAAAAAACGAGAACCAGCGCCAGGACCACCGGACCCGCCACCAACCCGGTAAATCCGAACGCAAGTAATCCACCGAGTACACCAAGTATTATCACCAGAATGTGGAGTTTGGCTATGCCGCTGATAAACAGGGGTCGAATGATGTTGTCAATACCGCTGACAACCACGACACCCCAGGCGGCCAGCAGCAGCGCATGCATCGTCTGGCCATGCATCAGCAGGTAGAGCGCGCCGGGAATCCAGATCAGGGCTGTGCCTATGAGCGGTATCAGGGCGCAGATCGCCATCAATGAGCCGAACAAGATCGGCGACGGCAGCCCGGCAGCCCAGAAGCCAAGTCCTCCCAGTGTCCCCTGCACCAGACAGGTCAGGACGATGCCGTACATGACCGCTCCCAATACCCTCTCAACCGTTTCAGTTATGGTAGCCTTCAGCCCCTCCCTGATTGCAATAATCAGCCAGAAGCGCTCCAAGAACTTTGCCCCGTCCTTGTAGAAGAAAAAAAGCGAAATCACCATCAGCACAAGCTTGAACAGGAATCCAAAGAAGTTTTTCACGATCCCCGTTGAATAGTTCAACATGGCGGAAATTCCTTTTTTTACCGTCGGCAGCAGCATGGTATCCAGATCCAGGCTGACAGAACTGGTCAGCGGCCTGATCCTTTCCAGCCAAGGGATAACGGCAGGGTGATTAAGGATATTGCCCAAGGCAAGAGTAGAACCGCCAGCTGTCGCACTTTCCAGATAGTGATACGCCAGGGCAGCCTCCCGTGAAAGGGTGAAGATCAGGCCGACCAGTGGGAGAATAACTGCCAGGACAACAGCCGTAGTCAATAACGCAGCAGCGGCAATCTCATGCCCATTGCAACGGGTGAGGAGTTTTCCGTAGAGCGGAAGGGTGATGACGCAGATTGCACCGGCCCACACCAGTGCTCCCAGAAAGGGGGAAAGAATGGTATAGAGCAGATATAGCAGCAGCATGGAAAAGGTATATGCCAGCAGAGTTGTGAATAAGGAACGATCCATGAACGGGGAATCCTCCGTGGGTATTGTATTACAAGAGATTAATTTACAGCTTTTTCACCACACCGACGGTTTTGCCGATCAAAAATCCTAACAAGGCAGCCATCAGGCTGAATATTGCCCCCATTTTGGCGGCACCTCGAATGGCCGGATCGGTGAAGGCCTCTCCAGCAACAAAAAGAGCTACAGTGAAACCTGTGCCGGCAATCATGCCTGCTGTCAACAGATCGCCAAACTTCATACCACGCGGCAAGGCAAAGCCAAGTTTAGCGGCGAGCCAGCCAAATCCCAGAATGCCAATGGTTTTGCCGACAATAAGAGATGTAAATACAAGCCAAGTGACCGTTCCCATGCTTGAAAACTGCACACCGGCATTGGAGAGGCTGAACATGAACAGGCCAAAATCAACAACCACCTTCCATTCGTGTTCAAACCTTGAGAGAGGGGTGAGGTCGCTTGGGTCTTCATCAAAGAGGTGTTTGTACTCCCTTTTAGCGTGAGGCAAAAAAGGTATGACAAAGACAAGTGCCAACGCCGGATGGAGGTGGGCGTGGTGAAGGCCGAACCAGCTCAAGCTCCCACCTACCAAAAGATAAGGCCAGTAATTGTGTACATTTAATCTGCGCAGAACCCAGGCTACAACCATACCCAAAACGGTCAACAACAGCCACACCGGCTCGACGGGTGAAGTAGGGTTGGGATAGAAAATTGCGATTATAGCCAGCCCTATGGCATCATCAGTCACTGCCAATAGCAGCAGATATGATACCGCCGGGTGGCCAGCTCCGAAAACCATACGGGCGACCAGCCAGGCCAGTGCAATGTCAGTGGCTGTGGGAATACCCCAGCCATTGTTCAGTTCCGTTGCACCGAATACAGAGTTTAAGCCCAAGTAGACCACAATCGGCCCAAGAACGCCGCCCAGAGTTCCCAGCAAAGGGTTAATTGCCTTGGAGACAGGGTTCAGGTCACCTCCCGGCAGAAAACTCTGTGTGATTTCAACGGCTGCAATTCCGAAGAACAGAACCATAAACAGTTCGTTGGAAATAAAGTGGAATGAAAGCCCACCTATAAAGGGAGCACTGTTAAATGAATGATAACTGGCCGGGTCCAGATTTGCCCAAACGACGGCAAGAACGACCCCTGCCAGCAATGGCACTGAAAACTCCCTCAGCATGTTAAGGCGGTGCCTCATGAAATTTGTTCCTTTATTAAACCTAAAATATTGTAAAAAAAAGGGGATGGCCGAAGCCATCCCCACTATATACACTATCATCAGAAATTCAAGACATCAGACCGGAATCGGCATAAGTGCTTTGAGTAACGAAGCTGTTTTCTGCAAAAGCACAGAAAACAGCTTCCAACTTACTAATGATCGATCGCCTTGGCCATGCCGAGGCCGGTGTTCTGGCGGACATAGATTTCGTCGAACATCTCTTCTGCGCGACGATTCGGGAACATCAGCGTCCCCAGGATAGCGGCGATGAAGC
>CAZGEG010000007.1:130518-179251 GCA_964524835.1 uncultured Geobacter sp. | reverse complement strand
AAACGGCCACACAGCGGATGCTGCATGGCCGGATGAAACTGGGTTGTGGAGAAGATCACTTTTTTGAAACTGGTTTTGACTGTTTCCAGAAGATACCAAGAACTTCGCGTTCATTCGGGCTCAGGAGAGCCCCCCGTTTTTCCATTTCCATCTGGATCACTTTCATATCCTTTCCGGATGCGAGAGCGAAGTCAATCTTGTTTTTCGAGTGGCATGCGGTACATTTTTTCTCAATCACTGCATGAGCTTTTCTGAAATCTCCGCCGGTAACATTGCCTAGATTCACTTTCTCTTCTGCTGCCTGTGATGCAGCGACGATACAAAATGTGCTGCTAATTGTAAGGTATGCTATCGGCTTCATGGTTAACCCTTTGAACGCGAGGAGTTCCAGTTGGCATTATAAGCAGACGTTGTCCCCAACGGTCACGCGTCGATTATTCTCGCACAAAAGTGTCCTGATCGGATTCATGAACCATACCCATGATGTGGGCATACTCCGACTCAATCAAGGCGTAATGACCTTCGGTCTCTTTTACAACGCGCGCGAAAACTGCCCGCACAGCCGGATCTACCACGCCTTGTGCAAGCTGGGTGTACTGCCCGATACAATCTTTCTCTTCAATGAGTGCAAGTTCAAGCGCTTTTTGTTCAACCATGTCTTCGGTGATGGCTTTTTCAAGTTTCATGTATGCGGGGTTTTTTTTGTCTGCCGGCGAATTGATGTATTCAGACAGATCGCCAAACTCAGCACCTTTGTAATGTTCAAAAAAAGCCTTCAGATGCCCGACCTCCTCGTTTGCAAGCATATCGAGAACTTTCCTTGCTCTCTCATTCTTGGTGGCGGATGCGGCCCTCCGATAAAAGTCCATGCTGTCCTTCTCGGCCTTGATTGCCAGGCTGATTGCCTCTTGTAAAGTGTACTCTCTTCCCATGTAACCCCCCTGAATATGATAGTTTGTATACATTATATCCAACAAGCCGGACAGGTCAATATTTATCTGTTAAAACTAACTTGATTATGTATACAGCATTAACAAATACAAAATAAACTTGACAACCAGGTAACTACGACGTACATTCTCATGAGAAAAGTCGCGTGGTTTCTCATTAAGGGATGATGCAGATCAATAAATATGAAAACAATCTACGTACTTTCAGATTCAACCGGAGAGACTGCCGAACGAGTAATCCGAGCTGCACTCTCGCAATTTTATGATGATGATGTCCGCGTTCATCGGCTCTTTAAAGTCAGTACTCAGTCAGATGTTCAACAGGCTCTGTCTGTAGCGGTTCTTGCTCCGGGACTTGTTGTCTATACTCTGGTGGATCCGCATTTGTCGGAGGCGGTTGAGCGTGTCGCCGAGGAGTGCGGCCTCATTACCGTTGATTTGCTCAGCCCACTTATCTATAGCCTTTCCCGCTATCTGGGAGCGCCTTCGCGTGAAAAACCCGGTTTGCTGCACCGGATTGACACGGATTATTATCGCCGGGTCGAGGCGGTGAATTTTACTGTTAAACATGACGACGGTCAGGATACCAGGTATTTGCATAAGGCGGATCTTGTTCTAGTTGGAGTGTCGCGCTCTTCAAAAACACCCCTTTCAATGTATCTTGCGCATAAAGGATACAAGGTTGCAAACGTGCCGATTGTTTTCGGTATACCACTTCCTGATGAGCTTTTTGAAATTGATCAGACCAAGATTGTCGGCCTGCTGATTGATCCGAAGCGGCTTGTTGAGATCCGCACATCCCGTTTGATCAATATGCGGCAGAGTCCGCGTGGCAGCTATAACGACTACCAGCAGGTGGAAGATGAAATATCTGCGTGCCGGCAGCTGTACAGAAAGCATCCGGAGTGGTATATTCTCAACATTACGAATAAGTCGGTAGAAGAATCCGCATCAGAAATAATGAGACGCATGGAACTTAGTTCTGGCGCCGAATATTGAATTATGCTGTGAATGCCATGAAAAAGGAGATCGAGATGAAAATACTTATTGTTGAAGATGAAAAAAAGGTAGCCAGCTTCATTAAAAGAGGGCTTGAAGACGATAACTACCAGGTTACTCTCTGTTACGACGGTGCTGATGGGTTTAAACGTGCAAGCAGCGGTGAATTCGATCTGATTATTCTTGATTGCATGCTGCCCAAAAAGGATGGCGTGACTGTAGTGCGTGAATTGCGCGAGGCTGGCAATCAGGTCCCCGTTTTGATGTTGACGGCAAAAGCTGAAACAACCGACGTCGTTTCCGGCCTAGATGCCGGCGCGGATGATTATCTGGTGAAGCCGTTTGCTTTCGCTGAACTGCAGGCCAGGGTGAGGGCACTCGTACGGCGCAGTGAACAGGACCGTGGCGCGGAGATCCGTTTTGCTGATCTGCGGCTTGATCCGGTTAACCACAAAGTGTGGCGAGGCAAGACCGAAATTGTTCTTACGGCAAAGGAATACAACCTTCTGGCATATATGGTGCGAAATGCCGGAAACGTCCTGACCCGCGCAAACATTGCCGACAACTGTTGGGAATACCCATTCGAAACGTTTACAAATATTATTGACGTTTATATTAATTATCTGAGGAAAAAAGTCGACGGAAAATTCCCTACCAAACTCATCCATACCGTTCGTGGTCAGGGTTATATTTTAAAAGAGGGGTAGCGGGGGTTGATTTTTCCGGATTGATTGTTTATTTTACATACGGGAACAGTCAGGGGCGGTGTCGTGACTTATGCGATCCCGCCCTTGCCAGTTAAATCAATCTTTCAGTATGGCAGGGAGGTCAGTTATGTTTTTATCACGTTTCCCGGCAGTTCATGTTCTGGTCATTGGGTTGGTTATTGCGCTGTCTCAGCCAAACCTTTCTGAAGCAAAAGCTTTCGGTCCGGACTTTGCCGCTCTTGCGAAAAAAGTGAATCCAACCGTTGTTAACATCCGCACCGCAAAAAATATAAAGCCGAAACAGCGCCTCAGGAGACCGCAGCAGAGCCCGTTTGGCAACAATTTCCTGGATGACTTTTTTAACCGTTATTTTGATGAACTCCCACAACAGCGTCCTCATCGCGAACAGAGCCTCGGTACCGGCTTTATTATCAGTTCGGACGGATATATTCTGACAAACAACCATGTCGTTAACGGAGCTGACGAGGTAATGGTCAAATTATCCGACGGCAGGGAAGTCAAGGGGGAGATAAAGGGTTCGGATGAGAAAGTAGACCTCGCTCTGATCAAGATCAGTGAGAAGGAGCGGCTTCCTTTTGCCGAACTGGGAGACAGCGACAGCCTAGAAGTCGGGGAATGGGTTATGGCCATCGGCAACCCGTTTGGTCTTTCTCACACCGTAACGGCCGGTATAGTCAGCGCCAAGGGGAGAGTCATCGGCAGCGGTCCTTACGATGATTTTATCCAGACTGATGCCTCCATTAATCCCGGAAACTCCGGCGGTCCGCTTTTCAATGCAGAGGGGCGCGTGATCGGAGTAAATACCGCCATTATAGCCGGCGGTGGGGGGGGGATCGGCTTTGCTATTCCGATAAGCATGGCCAAATCAATCGTCAACCAGTTGCGTGATTCGGGTAAAGTAACCAGGGGGTACCTCGGAGTCCGGTTCCAACCGCTTACTGCTGACCTTGCCAAATCATTTGGTCTCGAATCCGATAAAGGCGCACTGATCGCATCGGTTGAAAAGGATTCTCCGGCTGAAAAAGCCGGCCTCAAGGCTGGAGATGTTATTGTTGAATATGATGGGAGGCAAATTACCGAGGGGAGCGAGCTGCCCCGGTATGTAGCTGCAACCCCCATAAACAAGAAAGTCCGAATTATAATTTATCGCGATGGTGCCAAGCAGGACCTTGAACTTGTTGTCGGCAAGCTGAAAGATAAAGAGAGTGAATCTGGTCCGGACAGTGGCAAGGAAAGCGACAAGATCGGGGTGAAAGTAGAAGATATCCGGAAGGATCTTGCCGACCGGCTAGGGCTTCGGGACAGCAGAGGGTTGGTTGTTACCGAGGTTAAGCCCGGCTCTTCGGCTGAAGAGGCCGGCGTGAGCGTCGGCTCCATCGTAATTGAAATCAACGGACGCCGACCGGAAACAGCGAAAGAATACAACGAACTCGTTGCCACTCTGAAAAAGGGGGATGTGATGCGATTGCTGCTGCGACGGCCCGACGGGACCGCGCATTACATTGCCTTGAAAGTCGAGTAGTTTACCGAGGCGGGTTAACAACCCGCCTTAGTTTTTGGAGAGATTTATGTCCGCCCGTTATATGCAGCCACTGCGAATTCTGGTACAATGCGCCTTTCTCGGGTATATGGTCTGGCTTGGGTTACAATTTTACCAGTTTGTGCAGGCAGTCAGTACCGGCTCTACGGGTGCCGTTGCTCTCCGCCCGGATGGGATTGACGGCTTTCTCCCCATATCAGGACTGTTGGGAACCGCCTCCTGGTTAAAAGGGGGAGGGATTAATTCAATTCACCCGGCAGCGGTAATTATCTTCCTCACGGTGATTCTGGTTTCACTCCTGCTGAGGCGATCGTTCTGCTCGTGGATATGCCCGGTGGCGGTGCTCTCCGAGGCTGCCTGGAAGTGGGGCTTCCGCCTGATGCGTCGAAACCCGCGTCTGCCTGCATGGCTTGATGTCGGATTGCGGAGCCTGAAATATCTGTTGATGCTTTTTTTCATCTATTTTATTGCCATAGCCATGTCGGTTGACGAGTTGACCACGTTTATACAATCAGACTATCACAAAATAGCTGACGTCCGTCTGATGAACTATTTTCTGCACATATCCCCGCTGGCGTTGGGAATAATCCTGACGCTGGTGCTGTTATCGATAGTGCTGCGTAATCCGTTCTGCCGCTATCTCTGCCCATACGGGGCACTGCTGGGTCTGGTTGCAACGCTCTCGCCACTGCGTGTAAACAGGGACACGGATCGCTGCGTATCGTGCGGAGTCTGCAGTCAGGTCTGCCCGACCTATATAGACGTCATGCACAAAACAAGTGTCACGTCCCCCGAATGTATCGGCTGCTGGCGATGCATCAGCCACTGCCGTTTCAACGAAGCGCTGTCAATGAGGGTGGTCCGCCGCTTCGCCGTGCCTGGTCTTCTGTTTGCCGCTCTTGTGGTGCTGATGTTTTGGGGGGGATCACTGATCGGAAAGTTGAGCGGGCATTGGCACAGCTCCATATCTCTCGAAGAATATGTCCGATTACTGGGCAAGTAATTAAAAAGGAAGAACTGTTATGGGCGTATATGCCAACACTGTAAGTATTACCCAGTTCGCTGTAACGGGTGAGTTGCCGGGAACCGATCAATTTCAGTGGTTTTCCAAAAAGCTGGCTGACCGCGGGTTCCAGTCGATAGAGAATTCCACCGAAGAATCTGCTGAGGGCTGGACGCTGGTGGACAAACCGGACGATGCCTCATTTGAGGTGCCATCCGACTTTTGGCGCGACAATTATGTCGTATTTTCTCTTCGCCGGGATCAGCGGAAAATCCCCGCTGCCGTTCTTAAATCACACACTGCACGGGAAGAGGGTGCTTTTCTGGCCCAAAATCCCAACCTGAGAAGAACTCCCAAGCATAAGCGCGAGGAGATCAAGGAGCAGACTCAATTGCGCCTGATGACCAGGTGCCTTCCCATCCCTTCTACCGTTGATATAGTGTGGGATCAGAAGAGCGGAATACTTACGCTCTACAGTCTCGGGACAAAAGTAATCGAGCGCTTTGAAGATATCTTCCGTAAAACCTTTGAAGGGTTCAGCCCGGTTATTATTCATCCGTTTGCACGGGCCCGGAAACTGCTGGAGGGTCAAATGCTCGACTCTCTGGAGGCAGCAAATCAGTCCGGCTCTGACGCGGTTGTCGCGTTGATTCGCGATAACCAGTGGCTGGGGTGGGAATTCATGTTGTGGCTGCTGCAGCGTGGAGTCAATGGAGAGGGCGAGTTTTCGGTTTGCCGTCCCGGCCACATTACGAACGGCGAGAAATTCTCCGCCTGGATCGATGATCGTATCCAGTTCCAGGGCGGGGGTGAAGAGGGGGGGATTCAGAAGGTCACGGTTTCAGGCTCCCAGGACAGCTACCTGGAGGCCATATCAGCCCTCAAGGGGGGCAAGCGGATTACCAGCGCCACGATCTGCATGGAAAAGGACGAGAACCCCTGGAAATTGACTCTTAAAGGTGATACGTTCGGTTTTGCATCTTTCAAATGTCCTCAGGTGCGTGTTGAAAAAGATTCCACCGTCGATCAGATGAGTGAGCGTGAAGCGGTTTTTTATGAACGGATGTTCCTGATGGATCAGGGGTTGCAGCTGTTTGACAGTTTATATGCTACGTTTCTTACTGAGCGTCTGACCGCTGCGTGGAACGGGCGCTTGCTGGCGATTCAAGCCTGGCTGAACGGGGAGTAGGTAGATGAAATTCATCGATGAAGTAACATTGTTTGCATCTTCGGGTCATGGCGGCGCCGGTTGTGTCGCCTTCCGGCACGAAAAGTTTATAGAGTTCGGCGGCCCAAGCGGCGGTGACGGCGGCAAGGGTGGCGATGTCATCTTAGAAGCGGTTTCAGGACTTTCAACATTACTGGAACTGCGCCACCGGCCCCACCAGAAGGCGGAAAACGGTCATAACGGTATGGGCAAAAACCGCCATGGTGCGGGGGGCAAGGACCTGCTGATCAAGGTGCCGGTCGGAACGGTTGTGAAGGATGCGGAAACGGATGATATCCTTGCGGACCTGACGGAAAACGGCCAGCGGGTGATTCTGCTGAAGGGAGGCAGGGGTGGACAGGGGAATGCCCGGTTTGCATCCGCCACCAACAAGGCCCCGAAATTTGCCCAGCCGGGGGAAGAACACCAGGAACGCAAACTTCGGCTGGAGTTGAAACTGATGGCTGATGTCGGGCTTCTTGGCTTGCCGAATGCCGGAAAATCATCGCTTATCAGCAAGGTGTCAGCTGCACGCCCCAAGATAGCCGATTATCCCTTTACCACCATGGTTCCCTCGCTTGGAGTCGTGCCGTATAAAAATTATAAATCCTTTGTCATGGCGGATATTCCCGGCATTATCGAGGGAGCCAACGAGGGCGCCGGACTGGGGCATCGTTTTCTCAAGCACCTGGAGCGTTCCGGCATTTTGCTGCACCTGGTTGATATCTCCTGGATGCCGGAACGCGACCCGCGGGCGGAATTTGAATCCATAAATCGCGAGCTGGCACTTTTCAGCCCCGAATTGGCTGCCAAGGAACAGATTGTGGTTATTACCAAAATCGATCTTCCGCAGACAAGGGCGGAACTCCCCGCCATACAGGCGTGGTTCGAAGGGGAGGGGGTCCCGGTGTTTCCGATTTCCTCTGCAACCGGCGAAGGTGTCGATCATTTGCTGGACGAAATAGCCCGACGCTTGTGGGGTCCGCCGGAAGAGGTGTGGTGATGCGGAAGGAACTGCTCAAAACAGTAAAGCGGGTCGTGATTAAAATTGGGAGCAGGGTGCTGACTGACTCAGCCGGTGCACTGGATCTGGCTGTCATCGGCAGGATCTGTGACGAGATCGCTGTTCTGCGCCGACAGGGAGTGGAAGTAGTCGTTGTCTCATCAGGCGCCATTGCGGCCGGTCGGAGTGAACTGGGGCTGACGGACAAGCCGCGCACCATTCCGCACAAGCAGGCTGCGGCAGCAGTCGGCCAGACCCGCCTGATGTTGGCATATGAGAACTCTTTTGCTCCCAATAATCTCAAGGCGGCCCAGCTGCTGTTAACGAGTGAGGACCTCGGCAGCCGTCAACGTTTTCTTAATGCCCGGGCGACCCTCGATGCTCTGCTCGGTTTCGGGATAATCCCGATAATTAACGAAAATGACACGGTTGTGGTTGACGAGATCAAGTTCGGCGATAACGACAACCTGTCGGCATTGGTCACCAATGTGGCGGAGGCCCATCTGCTGCTGATTCTGACCGATATCGAAGGGTTCTACAGCGCTGATCCGCATACGCATCCGGACGCGACACTGATCCCGCTGATCAAGGGAATCACTCGCGAGGTTGAGCGCGCCGCCGGCGGTTCCGGTTCGACTGTCGGCACCGGAGGGATGGCGACCAAGGTGGCCGCCGCCAAGAAGGCCGGCAAAAACGGTGTTGCGACCATTATGGTGTCGGGAAAGCGGAGCGGGATTATTGTCGCCGCCCTGCAGGGGGAGGAGGTGGGGACCCTGTTTCTTCCCACTGGAACCGGGATCAATCGCCGAAAACATTGGATCGCCTATACTCTGAAACCGTCCGGCAGAATAATCGTGGATGACGGGGCGCGGAGCGCACTGATGAAGAAGGGGAAAAGTCTGCTTCCCTCCGGCGTTGTTCAGGTTGAAGGACGGTTCGAACGGGGCGCGTGCGTCAGATTGTGCGGGTCGGATGGCGTTGAGTTTGCTCGTGGGTTGTCCGACTATTCAAGTGCGGAATCCGTTCGTCTGGTCGGGTGCAAAAGCTCGGAAATCGAGGGGATTCTAGGGTACCATTACGGAGATGTACTGGTTCATCGGGACAACATGGTTCTGCTCTGAATATGTCAGTAACTCATGGCGTTGTCTCCTCTGAGGCACTGACTGCAACAATAGCAGATGAATATCATTTCGACTGTACGAAGGAAGCGGTCGCAGCAAAAATGTCTTTTCTTTGCAGACTCCCGTTGACGACCTCTACACGCCCCCTTAATTCCTGACCAACGGCACTGTCCTCGCGTATTTTCACAGCCAGATTTATTTCCGCGATTTTGCCTATCTCGACTTTATCCACTGTGAAGACAAGCGTGCCGTCTGACTCCTGCTTGAATGAAACATCCGGGGCTCCCAGGAAATCTACCTGGGGTGGGAGCTGGAGTCGAACGGTCAAATCCCGTGCAGGCAATGAACCGGCGTTGAGAACAGTCACACGGTAACGAAGCTTTTCGCCCGGAGAAACTTTCTGTTTTGCCAGTTTTGCAACAGCGCGCACGAGCGGCGCAGAACTTGTTACAACCGCCTCTTTTTGAAAACCGACATCAGTGAACCTGGCCGACACGGCTTTTATCGTCATGACGGATCGATGGCCATCGACCATTAACGTCGGCATTTTGAATGCAACTGTTCCCTTGAATGTTTCTCCTGCGGCGAGTTGTATACGAGTAATGTTTTCTCCCGGTTTGGCCGCAGAGGTCAGGATGGCTTCGTTTTCTTTGGCGGCTGACACGGTCAGTAAAAACTCTTCGCTGTCTATTCCCTTATTGGCGATTTCAACCGCCAGGGTGCCGCTGCCGCCAACGGCTACCGGTACTGTACCTTCATGGACGGTGATTGCTGCAATAATGCTTTCTCTGGCACGTTTTTCAGCCAGCAGGCGTTCCTTCTCTCGCCGCTCATCTTCCAGCTTGAGTAGGGCCAGGCGTTCCTGCTCTGCCTTTGCTAGCGCTGCGCGTTCCATCTCCCTTTTCAGTTCGGCTTCACGTTCGCGGGCTATCCTGTCACTGCTGACTTTAAGGGCGGCACTCTGCAGTGTTTTATTAACCGCAAGAACCTCCCCTTTCAGATGGCGGACTGCAAGCTGTTTCAACTCGTCTTCAACAGACGTCTTCAGGCTGCTTTCAGGAAACTCGGTCGAAAACAGGACAACCGATTTCGCCGCACGGTCGTTATCCCCGGACTTGAGGCTGGCACGGGCTATAAGAAGCAGGGTGACATCCCTGAGTGGGGAGTCTGGAAAAACCTGGTTCAGCAGCTCGCATTTTTCTATCGCCAGCAGGTAATCCTTCTGCTGGTAGGCGTTGAAAGCGTCGACAAAAACTGTGGAATCATCTATGTCGGCGGAGTTTCCCGGGGCGAATGAAATAAAAACAACCATCAATGACAGTAACAGCCTGATAATGATTTTAGTCGCTTGATTCATCGGGTCAGTCCACAAAACTCTTCAATTTCTTGCTGCGGCTGGGGTGCCGCAATTTGCGCAGGGCTTTCGCTTCAATCTGTCGGATACGCTCACGGGTAACCTCGAAATCCTGGCCCACCTCTTCCAGTGTGTGGTCGCTCTTTTCGCCGATGCCGAACCTCATCCGGAGAACTTTTTCTTCACGCGGTGTCAGAGTTGCGAGCACTTTCGCGGTGCTTTCCGAGAGGTTGTTCTTGATGACCGCTTCAATCGGTGAAATGACACCCTTGTCCTCGATGAAATCTCCCAGATGGGAATCCTCTTCTTCTCCGATCGGTGTTTCAAGAGAGATCGGTTCCTTGGCGATCTTCAGTACCTTGCGCACCTTGTCGAGCGGCAACTGCATGCGCTCGGCAATTTCTTCCGGTGAGGGTTCGCGGCCATTTTCCTGCACCAGCTGGCGGCTGGTGCGGATCAGCTTGTTGATGGTCTCGATCATGTGGACCGGAATACGGATGGTGCGGGCCTGGTCAGCAATCGCCCGGGTAATTGCCTGACGGATCCACCAGGTGGCATAGGTTGAGAACTTGTAGCCGCGTTGGTATTCAAACTTGTCGACCGCCTTCATCAGACCTATATTTCCCTCCTGGATCAGGTCGAGAAACTGCAGTCCGCGGTTGGTATATTTTTTTGCGATCGATACAACGAGGCGTAAATTTGCTTCTATCAGTTCGCTCTTGGCGATGCGGGCCTTGCACTCGCCCTCTTCGATCGCCTTGAGCGCCGCAGCAAGGTCACGCGCCTTGAATCCCGATTCCTGCTCGACTTTTTGTATCTTGCGGGCAGCGGTGCGAAGACGCTTCTCCATTTTTGCGGTTTCTTCTTCATCCAGTTTGAGCCGGTTGAGTTCTGTCGTACATTTTTCGTCGTCGTTTTGCAGCTTGTCAAGAAGCGCCTTCAGCTTGTCCAGGGGGATGAGCTTCTCAAGGTCTGACAACTCGGCCTGCAGCTTGTCCACCTTTCCGGACAGCTCCTTAAGGCGCTCGGCAACCTTGTTGGTGTGACGGTCTTTCAGCCGCAGGGATTTCAGGAGATCAGCCTGACGATCTTTTTCTTCACGGAGCTTTTTTTCGAGCTCTTTCTTCTTTGCCGGAGATTTTGCCGCTGAAACCGTTTCTGTAATTTCAATCAGCAACTGGTCCTGTGCGACAATCGCATCGATAATCTCGAGAATCCTGGTTTTCTGAACGTCTTCTTCATCTTCCTCAAGCTCTTCCTCTTCAACTTCCTTACTGACTTCCGAAGGGTTCATCTGGAACTTGCGAAGCCGTTCTCCCAGAGAGAGAACCTCCTTGACTGTGATCGGCGTATTGAGAATTACGCCGGCTACGTCCCGCTCGCCGTCTTCGATCCTTTTGGCAATTTCAACTTCACCCTCACGGGTGAGAAGAGACACCGACCCCATTTCACGCAGGTACATGCGGACAGGATCACTGGTGCGTCCGATGGAGCCGGGCTCAAACTCAACCTCTTCCGACTCGCCTTCCGACTCTTCATCATCGTCAAGGTCGCTCTTCATTTTCGGGATCTTTATCTTCTGGGCGGAATCAACTATTTCTATGTCCATGTCCCCGAACATACCCATAACATCGTCAATCTGGTCAGTAGCAATATCGGGTGGGAGTATATCATTGACCTCGTCAAACGTTAAAAAACCCTTTTCCTTGCCGATATCGATCAGCTGTTTAACGTCGTCCATGTTTTTCTTTGCCATGTGTTTTCACCTCAAGGGAGCAGCATTTATAGTTACAGTTTTGATTTCCGTGTGCGCAGTGTGTCAGCCAGCTTCAGCAGCTCTCCGTATTCATCGCAGCCCGGGTCAAGCACCGCCAGTCGGGCGGCGATGTCCTTGATCGAACCGAGCTGCTTTTTTTCATGGCTTCTGGTGCACTGATCGAGAACGGCCCGCCATTCGATATCTGCCAGATACCCGTCTGAAACCAGTATCCGGGAAAAGAGTGTTTTCTGCTCCGGTTTCTCAAGCGTTTCCGCAAGCCGGATCAGCAGCTGGCTGTCGTCTGAACCTGACAGACGCTCAAGAATCAGACCGGCAAGTTCAAGATAGTCATCCCTGAAGACAGTTTCAAGGCCAACCCGTACTATTTCATCCCGGGCATCGGGATAATTCAGCAGCAGCGCCAGCAGGGTGTCCTGGACATTGTCACCCGGTTGCGTGGTCGTGTTCCGGAGTTCCGGGGGGGGCTGCTGCTTGAGATTCCCTCCGCCCATCCGTTTGCGGAAAGCATGGGCCGTTATCCCCAGCAGCCGGCAAATCTCCTTCTCGTATAAATCCCGTTCAACCGAATCGGCAATCTTACGGAAACGGGGAACAATCTCATCGATCACCCTGACTTTGCTGTCAACGCTGTCGGGAGGCGTTTCCGCCAGCAGGGTGCGGACAAAATATTCAAAAGCCGGCCGCGCCTTGTCACGCAGCGCAGTAAAATCCGCGCTTGAATGTGCGGCCAGAAAGCTGTCCGGATCATCTCCGGCTGGTAATGAAATGACATACGCCGGGATGCGCTGCTCGAGAAAAAGTTCCATCGACCGGATGGTGGCTTTTTTTCCCGCATTGTCGCTGTCGAACAGGGTGTAGACCCGCTCCGCGTGGCGCTTGATCAGCCCGGCGTGGATGCCGGTCAGAGCCGTTCCGCAGGTGGCGACAACATTCTGCACTCCGGCCCGGTACAATGCCAGGTGGTCGAAGTACCCTTCAACGATGATAACGGAATTACCGGTTCTGACGGACGGCAGTGCCATGTCAAGCCCGAAAAGCACGGAGCTCTTGTGGTAGAGCGGTGATTCGGGAGAGTTGATATATTTCGGCAGAGCCGCATCCAGTACCCGTCCGGCAAAAGCAATAACCTGACCGCGCGCATCACGGATCGGGAAGATCAGGCGGTTGCGGAAAAGGTCGTACCATCCGGCATCGGATTTACGGACCACCCCGAGTTTAAGCGCACTTTCCAGTTCAACGCCGTTGTTCTTGAGATGCCTGGCTAGGCCGTCGCGCCGGTCTGGTGCAAAACCGAGCCGGTAGGCCTCGGAGATATCCGGCCCGACCGAGCGATTGGACAGGTACAGCCGGGCCGGTTCCCCCTCCTGCCCGTTCAGCAGTACTGAGCGATAGTAAGAAGCCGTCAGGTCATTGATCCGCAGAAACTGTACATGCTCGTCCTGTGACTTTTTCTCGGACGGGGTGAGCTGCCGCTCCTCTATTTCGATCCCGCTCTTTCTGGCAAGCAGTTTAACCGCTTCGGGAAAGCTGACACCCTCGATCTTCATGACAAAAGAGAAGGCGTTGCCGCCGGCACCGCAACCGAAGCAGTGAAAAATCTCCCGCGCCGGATTTACATTGAATGACGGAGTTTTTTCGGCATGAAACGGGCAAAGGCCAAGATAGTTGCCGCCGGCCCGCCGCAGCGATACATAATCCGAGACAACCTCAACAATCGACAGCCTCTCCGCAACCTCGCGTACCTTCTCTTCCGGTATCATTTCTTCTGACCATTGGCATTACGCCATTCCGAGAGAAAACTGTCTCCGGCCTGGGCCAGCAGATTCGCGGACCCGGACGAACGGATTTTGCTCCGTATCTGTTCCGGCATGAATCCCGATGCGGCAATGCTGAATACCATGCAGAGCAGCAATGCACCCTCGGCGACACCGATAAGCAGTCCGCCGAGCCGGTTCAGGCTGCCCAGCATCACAAGGCGCAGGGCTGCGGTTATGACATTGCCGATGATATGGGCACAGATTCCGGTAACCAGCAGTATGATGATAAAAGCAAGGAACGAGGACAGATGTACAGGCAGATGAAGCGCGCTTTTTATCGGTACTGCGAGCAACGGATGATACCGGTACGCCAGCCATCCTCCCAGAAGAAGGCCTGCAAGGGAGGATGCCTCATTGACAAGTCCCCGTACCAGCCCCTTGAGGGCAAAGAAGCAGAGAACGGATAAAATGATGATGTCAATAAGGTTCATTGTGGCGACGGGACCGATGTACAAAGAAGGGGCCATCTCAATGAAAGCCCCGTGACGGTGTGCTTCTTAAACCCCGGTTTTAACTCCGATTCAGAGCTGGGATGCGAATTAGAGCCGGAACGTTCCTGACTCGGAGGCAGCTGTTCACGCAAGCAGCCTCCTGACAGCATCGCTTACGACTTTGCCATCAGCCTTGCCTGCGGTAAGTGGAGTCACCGCCTTCATAACCCGTCCCATATCCTTGGCGCCATGTGCTTCCAGGTCCAGGATGGCCTGACCGACAAGCGCGTCAATATCGGCCGGACTCAGCTGGAGCGGCAGGAACCCGAGCAGTACAGCCAGTTCCAGTTCCTCCTTTTCAGCCAGTTCATCCCGGTTGCCGTCCCGATACATCCGGATGGATTCCCGGCGCTGCTTGGCCAGGGTTGAGATGACATCGACCACCGCCCGGTCGTCAAGTTCCGTACGGGTTTCAATTTCGCGATTCGTAATTGCCGCACGCACCATGCGGACAGCCGAAAGGCGCAGGTTATCCCGCGCCTTCATGGCTGCTTTCATCGCATCGTTAAGCTGTTCTTTCAGTGTCATGCAGTCTGTTCCTGACCCCGTCAGACGGAATACTAGTCGATCATTTTACGCTGTTTCTTGAGGGCGCGCTTGCGTGCAGCGATTGCCTTTTTCTTCCGTTTGATGCTTGGCTTCTCGAAGTGCTCACGTTTGCGGACTTCAGAGAGGATCCCCGCTTTTTCGCACTGTTTCTTGAACTTCTTCAGTGCCATTTCAAACGGCTCGCTGTCCTTTATTTTTACTCCCGGCATGTAAAATCACCCCCGTCCTTTTGAAATTGTGAAAATTAATATGATGTCATTGATAGAAAAATCGATAGTTGTTCACAATAGCACACCGCGTACCATTGTCAATAAACAAATTCATGGAGCAGGTCAGGGAACAGGAGGCACGGAACGGGCCGCTTTCTCGACAATTCCCGAGATGCCGAATCTCCGGCGCAGCTCGCTGTAAACTTCATCGGGAGGGATATTCTGATGCCCGAGCAGCACAAGCAGATGAAAGACCAGATCGGCCGTCTCATAGACAATTTCTTCACGCGCCCCTCCTTTGGCGGCAATGACAACTTCAGTTGCTTCCTCGCCGACTTTCTTGAGAATCTTGTCGATCCCACCCCTCATGAGAGACGCGGTATAGGAGCTGTCGGTCGGATTGTCCTTGCGGTCGAGTATGACCTGATAGACGTCCTGAAGGATGTCATTGCTGTTCGTCATAACCGTACCTCCACCCCTCTGTCCCGCAGGTATTCCTTCGCCTCTCCGATGGTGTACTCCCGGTAGTGGAAGATCGATGCGGCCAGACAGGCGCTCGCCCCGGCGGTGGTAAAGCCGTCGTAGAGGTGCTCCAGATTACCGACCCCTCCGGAGGCGATAACCGGGATTGAAATCGCGTCCACTACGGCACGGGTCAGTTCCAGATCATAGCCGTCCTTGGTGCCGTCGCAATCCATGCTGGTCAGGAGAATCTCGCCGGAGCCGTACGCTTCCATCCTGGCCGCCCATTCGACAACATCGAGACCGGTCGGTGTGCGTCCGCCGTGGGTGTACACCTGCCACCGCTTTTCTCCCGGCACCCGGCGGGCATCGATCGCCACGACCGTGCACTGGGACCCGAAGCGTTCGGCGGCTTCGCGAACGAAATCAGGATTGTCGACCGCGGCGGTGTTGATGGAGGTTTTATCAGCACCGGCATTGAGCAGGCGGCGGATGTCTTGAACGGTCCGGATGCCGCCGCCAACGGTCAGCGGCATGAATACCCGCTCGGCGGTCCTCTGTACTACGTCTATAATGATGTCCCGGTCATCACTGGAGGCGGTGATGTCCAGAAAGGTAAGCTCATCGGCTCCCTGGTGATCGTACATTTCGGCTATCTCGACCGGGTCGCCGGCGTCGCGCAGCTCCAGGAACTGGACCCCTTTGACGACACGACCCCCTTTCACATCCAGGCAGGGTATGATGCGTTTGGTCAGCATTTCCGGATCTGTCCCTTCGTGAGAGCGATCGCTTCGTCCAGTCTGATCGCCCCGGTGTACACCGCCTTGCCGGTGATGACGCCGGATATGCCGGACGATTCGATCGCCATCAGATTCTCGATGTCCCTCAGGGTCGAGACACCTCCCGAGGCGATGACCGGGATGGAGATGGATTCGGCCAGACCCCTGGTGGCCTCAAGATTCGGCCCCTGCAGCATCCCGTCCCGGGCGATGTCGGTGTAGATGATGGCCGAGACGCCGAAACCCTCGAACTTTTTGGCGAGGTCGACAGCGGTAACGTCGGTCAGTTCGGCCCACCCCTGGACTGCTACCATGCCGTTTTTCGCGTCGATACCGACCACGATCCGTCCCGGAAACCGGGCACATGCTTCGCGCACCAGTTCAGGGTTCCGCTGGGCGCCCGTGCCGATGATGACTCGCGAAAGTCCCAGGGACAGATATGCCTCGATGGTGGCGAGGTCGCGAATGCCTCCTCCCAACTGGGCCGGAATGGTGATGGCCTTCAGGATCGCCTCGATGGCTCCCCTGTTTTTCGGCCGGCCGGCAAAGGCGCCGTCAAGGTCCACGATATGCAGCAGCTCGGCCCCCTGATCCTGCCAGTCGCGCGCCTGTGCGCCCGGATTGTCGCTGAACACGGTATCCTTTTCCATCAGCCCCTGTTCCAGGCGGACGCATTTTCCTTCTTTCAGGTCTATGGCGGGAATTACGATCATTTTAGCTCCGCAAAATTCTTCAGTATCCGCAGGCCGATCGCCTGCGATTTTTCCGGGTGAAACTGGGTCGCAACTACATTGTCCTTCCAGACCGATGAACAGAACTCGATCCCGTAGTCGGTCGTAGTTGCTACTACTCCGCTGTCATCCGGCTTGACGTAATACGAGTGTACGAAATAGACGTTGCTGCCTTCTTCGATCCCCTCAAAGGCCGGCGGGCGGCGTTTGAAGCGGAGCTGATTCCACCCCATCTGCGGCACTTTCAGCTTCTCGTCCGCAACCGTCATCCGGTCGGGAAATCGAAGGACATGCCCGGGGATGACGTTCAGTCCGCTGTACAGGCCGAACTCAATGCTGTCGCTGAACAGCAGCTGCATGCCGACGCAGATACCCAGGAACGGCCTGCCTTCCGCGATAACCTTCAGGATCGGCTCGACAAACCCCCCCTGTTCCAGATTGTGCATGCAGTCACGAAAAGCGCCGACGCCGGGCAATACGACCCTGTCGGCCCGGAGAATAACCTGCGGATCGTCGGTAACGACCGCCTCGCTGCCGATCTTCTCAAATCCTTTCTGTACGGAGCGGAGGTTGCCCATGCCGTAGTCGATAATTGCGATCATCTGATGCCGTTCCTGTTAAGGTGCGGGCCGTATTTCTTGTCGGTGCCCTTGATGTGGTTGACCAGCCAGTCCTGCAGAAAATTGATGACGTCCTGGGCTATGAGCGGCTTGCCGGCATTGAATGCCCCGATCAGCTCGACGACCTGGTCCAGCAGTTTCTTGTGCAGCGCCTTGTGCTGGGCCTCTTCAGGGTAGCGAGTGTGTGCGAAGTCGCGCTCCTCAGCGGCAAAGTGGTTGACGGTGTATTCGGCAAGCCCGTTCAATACGCGCCCGACCGCCTCCTTGCTCTTTTTCTGCTGCATCGCATCGGCCAGATCGTTGACCATGTTGAAGAGGACCTTGTGCTGCTCATCATACTTCGAAACGCCGGTGGCAAATGATGCGTCCCATTCCAGCGCCTTTGACAGGCGGAAATGCCCGACCAGTTCATGCAGGTTGTCAACCTCCCGGGCCAGCGTGGTGGTCGCCTGGGTCGTGCTGCGCGAGTTTTCCACATTACGGTTGACGACATCGGTGATCATCTGGATGTTGTTGGTGATCTCCTGTGTCGTGGCGGTCTGCTCCTCGGCTGCGGTCGCAACCTGGCTGATCTGCATCGTCAGCTCATTGATCTTGTTAAGGATATCTTCCAGCGCTTCACCGGAACGGGTCGTCTCAACCGTGCCCCGCTTGACCTCATCGACCCCTTCCGACATGGAGTTGACGGCACTCTGCGTTTCACTCTGGATCGCCTTGATCATCGCGGCAATCTCTTTTGTCGCCTTGGTGGTGCGCTCCGCCAGGGCCCGTACCTCATCGGCAACGACCGCGAACCCGCGTCCCTGTTCACCGGCCCGCGCCGCTTCGATGGCGGCGTTCAGTGCCAGCAGATTGGTCTGGTCGGCGATGTCCTGAATGGTATTGACGATCGCGCCGATCTGATCGGAGCGCTGGCCTAACCCCTCGACCGTTTGCGACGACACGTTGACGCGCTGGGCGATGTTTTCCATCAGGCGGGAGCTCCCCTGGACAAGCTGGGAGCCGCTGTGGGTCTGTTCGGTCGCCTTCTGGGCGCTCTCGGCGGCATACAGGCAGTTGCGGGCGATATCCCCGGAAGTGGCCGACATCTCCTCGCTGGCTGTGGCGATGGTGCTGGCCTGAATGGCGACATCTTCGGCGGCAGAGGCCATGGCATCGGTGGTGGCGCGAACCATCACGACCGAATCGCGCACCGTGTCCGCAACGGAAAAGAACTGGCGCATCGCCTTGTTCATGTCGGCCATCATGGAATTGAAGGCGGTGGCCAGTCGGGCAAATTCACCCCCGCCGGTAACGTCGGCCCGCACTGAGAGATCGCCTGAGGCCGCCTTCTCAAGTGCAGTCACAATGCCGGCCAGCGGCTTGAAAGCGCTGCTGCTCAGCAGTCCGAGCAGGGTCGACATGATGATCAAAAGCACGGCCCCTATCGCGATTGAAACGAGCAGTTCACCCTTGGGGTTGAAGAGCGCCATGGCGGCGACGGTCAGGATAATTCCGAGGGCGTTGCCGGCGATGATACGAACGGTAAAAGACATGCATGAACTCCCTTATATGACAAACTGGCCCGGATTATCTACGCAATCCGGGAAAAATCGGCGATTCTACCGAACAAACGGGCAATAGTGGTCAGGAGGGCCAGGCGGTTTGTCCGCACCAGAGGATCGTCGGCCATGACCATGACCTTGTCGAAGAAACGGTCCACCGGCCCGCGCAGCGTGGCAATTTCGGTCAGTGCATCCAACCAGGCGCCGGAGGAGACCAGGCCGTCAGACGAGCTCTTTACCGACTGGACCGCTTCGTACAAAGCACCTTCGGCGTCGTCCTGGAAGAGGGCCGGGTCGACTGGAGCATCCACACCCTCCTTGATGATGTTGCCGACCCGCTTGAATGCCACGGTCAGCGGCTCAAAGTCCGGATGGGTCTTGAATTCCGCCAGCGCGGCGATGCGTGCCCTGACATCGACCAGGTCATCAAATCCGGCAGCGACGGCAGCCTCGACCGCATCGGCGGGAAACGAGGTGCCCATCAAGTTGATGAAGCGGGCGCGGAAAAACTCCAGTACGTCGCCTGCGACCTGTTCCTTCGGTCGGTTCAGTTTTGCGGCCAGCAGCGTGAGGGAGTCGTTTACCAGACTGCAGAGCGACAGTCGGTGTCCCTTGTCGAGAATGATGGCGATGATGCCGATGGTTGCCCGCCGGAGCGCATACGGATCGGCGGCGCCGGTCGGGATTAGCCCGACCCCGAAACAGCCGCTGATCGTATCCATTTTGTCGGCGATCGATACAAAGGCGCCGATGTCCGATGCGGGGAGCTCTCCCCCCGCCTGGGTCGGCAGGTAATGCTCGGCGATGGCATTGGCAACATCGGCCGTTTCGCCTTCCAGCAGGGCGTATTCGCGCCCCATGATCCCCTGTACTTCTGGGAATTCGCACACCATGGCGGAAACCAGGTCGGCCTTGCAGAGCCAGGCCGCCCGCGAAGTCTGGATTTTGACGGCCGGATTGAGCCCTTCGGCCAGCCCCTCGGCCAGCGACCTGAACCGCTCCATCTTCTCGAAGGATGTTCCCAGTTTCTGCTGGTAGACGACCTTTTTGAGCGATTCCACCCGCTCATCGAGACGTACTTTCTGATCTTCCTCGAAGAAAAACCGGGCATCGGACAAACGTGCCCGCAGAACCCGCTCGTTTCCCTTGACGACGACCGAGGGATCTTCGGTAAGGGTGTTGTTGATGGTTATAAAGCCGGGGAGCAGCCTTCCTTCGGCATCAACAATCGAAAAATAGCGCTGGTGGCTGCGCATCGAAGTAATCAGCACCTCCTTGGGGACCTTCAGGAATTCAGGGGAGAAGGTGCCGTGGACGGCGCTCGGGTATTCGACCAGATAGGTGACCTGCTCCAGCAGCTCTTCATCGGGCAGCAGACGTCCGCCGGCGGCTGCGGCGACACGGTGCGTTTCCCGACGGATGATCTCCTTGCGTTTTTCCGGATCCGGGATGACAAAATGCCGTTCGCAATCAACCAGGTAGCCGGCGAAATCACTCACCGGAAAGGTGGTGTTGGCCATGAAGCGGTGTCCGCGCGAGATTTTGCCGCTTTCAATCGTGCCGAAGGAAAATGGAACAACCGTGCCGTCGAACAGCGCCACGATCCAGTGGATCGGGCGGGCGAAGCGTACTTCCTGATCCCCCCAGCGCATCGATTTTTTGAAGGGGATATTCGCGACCAACCCCGGCAGCAGCTCCGTCAGAATCTCGTAGGTCGGGCGGCCGACCTCCTGCTTGCTGACGAACAGGTACTCACCCTTGTCGGTGGTAATTGTCCGGAGGGCGGCTACATCGACTCCCTGCCCGCGGGCAAACCCTTCTGCGGCCCTGGTCGGCTTGCCGTCCGCGTCATAGGCGGCCTTGATCGACGGGCCGGTGGCGGTTATTTCGGCGTCAGGCTGCACAGCCGGAATACCCTTCACTGCCAGCACCAGGCGTCGCGGCGTCGCCAGCGTTTTTATCTCGGTGAAAGAGAGCCGGGCGACTGCAAGCTCCCTGGTGATGATCGCTTCCATTTCAGCTGTGGCGCGCGGAATAAATCCGGCCGGAATTTCTTCGCAGCCGATTTCAAGAAACAGTTCTCTGGTGTTCATCAGGCGGCACCTCCTTTCAGCAGTGGAAAGCCCAGGCGTTCACGCATCCGCAGATATCCCTCGGCACAGACACGGGCCACGCCCCGGACGCGACCGATGTAAGAGGCGCGCTCGGTGACCGAAATCGCCCCGCGGGCATCAAGCAGGTTGAAGGTATGGGAGCACTTCATGACGTAATCGTAGGCCGGCAGCACCAGCTCCTTCTCAACCAGGCGGAGGCACTCCTTTTCGTACATCGTGAAGAGCTGCAGAAGCATATCGACATCGGCCTCTTCGAAGTTGTGGCGCGAGAACTCGACCTCGCTTTCGTGATGGATGTCGCCGTATTTTATCCCCTTGACCCACTCCAGGTCATACACGTTGTCGACTCCCTGCAGGTACATGGCGATCCGTTCGCAGCCGTAGGTAATTTCCGCCGGTATCGGCTTCAGGTCGATCCCGCCGGCCTGCTGGAAGTAGGTGAACTGGGTGATCTCCATCCCGTCCAGCCAGACCTCCCACCCGAGACCCCAGGCGCCCAGGGTCGGCGATTCCCAGTCGTCTTCGACAAAACGGATATCATGTTTGGCGGGATCGAGCCCGAAGGAACGGAGCGAATCCAGGTAGAGGTCGAGGATATTGAGCGGCGACGGCTTCATGATGACCTGGAACTGGTAATAGTGCTGCAGCCGGTTGGGGTTTTCGCCGTAACGGCCGTCGGTGGGGCGGCGCGAAGGCTCAACGTAGGCCACGTTCCACGGCTCCGGGCCGAGCACGCGCAGAAAGGTGGCCGGGTTGAAGGTGCCGGCCCCTTTTTCGGTGTCATAGGGCTGCTGGATGATGCACCCCTGTTTGGCCCAGTACCCCTGCAGGGAAAGGATTAGGTCTTGAAATGTCACGCGTGTACCTCCGGATGGGGAGAGTGATTGTCTGGAGCAGCAAAGAAATGTATCTTTTAGCAGGAATAGCGGCTTCGGTCAAGGTCGTGAAGAGCTGATCTGAAAAAACGGATATGGCAGCCGGAGGAGCTGGTCCGTCGGCGGATTGTCTTTTACAGAAGCATGGTGAGCGAATCCGTGACAAATGTCGCCTGAACGAGTCTGTCGGCGGGATAGCTGTTGGTGACGGCACACACAAGTAAACCGGCCGCTTTGGCCGCGGATATCCCGGCAGGAGTATCTTCTATGGCGAGCGTCACTTCCTTTGAAAAGGAGCAGCCGTGACCAGAGTGCAGGCGCTGGAAGGCGAGCTGATAGCATTCCGGGTCAGGCTTGCTCGCTGCGACATCATCGGCGGTTACGATGACGTCGAAACAGTCCGAAATCCCGAGCATGGCCAGGATAGGGTCGATGTCAGACCTGAGCGCTCCGCTGCATATGGCCAGAGGAAATGTGTGCTCGTGCAGGCGGAAAATCAGATCCAGCACGCCCGGATACGCAGGAACGCCCGCTCCGATGACTTCCTCGAAGAACGCGGCTTTTTGTTCAATCAGGCGGTGTAATTCTTCCCGGCCGAGTGCTTTCCCTTTCAAGGAAAAGGCATGCCTGAATGCATCCCTGTCGTCAAAACCGATATACGTTTCTACATATTCCTCCCAGGTGAAATGAAGTCCAAGAGGTTCCAGAACACGTTGAAACGCAGCATAATGAAGCGGTTCGGTATCAACAATAACTCCGTCAAAATCAAAGATAACGGCTTCTGCCCGTATTCCGTCCGGTAATCGAATCATTGGTCAAATTGTCCCATTCACTGTTGAAGTAATTGCCTGTGCCCCGATAAGGCGGCATGCTGAGCGGTGCTCAGCCGCGAATACCGCCGAATACGCGTCACATTACCCATTAAATGGGTGAGGTGTCAAGCGCACGCCAATAATAGACTGTTGCGGCGGAGTACTTTTTTCAAGATCGTGCGTAAATATGGTTGACGATTTGTCATTATGCTCTATTATTTGAAAGGTTTTTACCGTATACCGGTGCAAGCGCAGGATATCATACGATAGAGGAGGCAGTGATGGCGTTACGAGTTGCAATCAACGGATTTGGCAGGATCGGAAGAATGGTGCTGAGGGCTGCAAGCAAGGACAAGAATATCGAGTTTGTCGCGATCAACGACCTTACCGATGCGGCCACCCTGGCGCATCTTTTCAAGTATGATTCCGTACACGGCACCTTTCCCGGCACCGTCGTTGCCAAAGACAACCAGCTGATCATCAACGGCAAGGCCATTAAAATCTATGCGGTAAAGAATCCGGCCGAACTTCCGTGGAAAAAGGACAAGATCGACGTAGTGCTCGAATCGACCGGTATTTTCACCTCCAAGGAAAAGGCCGGAATGCATATCCAGGCGGGCGCCAAGCGGGTCGTAATTTCAGCTCCGGCAACCAACGAGGATATTACCATCGTCATGGGTGTCAACGACCATCTCTATGACTCCAAAAAGCATTTCATTATTTCCAACGCTTCGTGTACGACCAACTGTCTGGCCCCTGTCGCAAAAGTTCTCCATGATACGTTCGGCATCGAGAAGGGGCTGGTGACGACGGTTCACTCCTATACCAACGACCAGAATATCCTCGACCTGCCGCACAAGGACCTGCGCCGGGCCAGGGCCGCCGCGATGTCGATGATCCCGACAACCACCGGAGCCGCCAAGGCGGTTTCCCTCGTGCTGCCGGAGCTTAAAGGCAAGCTGGACGGCATGGCCATCCGCGTGCCGACTTCGAATGTCTCGGTTGTCGATCTGGTCGTGACGTTGACGAAAAAGGCCGATGCCGCCAAGGTCAACGCCGCCCTCAAAAAAGCATCCAAAGGTTCCCTCAAGGGGATTCTGGGCTTTGAGGAAGCGCCGCTCGTTTCTATCGATTTCAACGGCAACCCGCTCTCATCCATCGTCGATGCATCCTGCACAAAGGTTATCGGCGACACCATGGTAAAGGTGCTCTCCTGGTACGATAACGAATGCGGATTTTCAAACCGGGTGGTAGACCTCTTCCGCCTGATCGCCTCCAAAAAATAATTTCCGGTACAATGTAAAGGAGAGGGGGGAATTGATCCCCCTCTTTTTTTGCCGCATACGCAGCTCTTATCACACAGGAGGTGAACGGTGTCTATTCGCTATATCGATGAAATCAAGGACCTGAAGGGGAAAAAAGTCTTCATCCGGGTCGATTTTAATGTGCCTCAGGATGACAAGGGGGCAATCACCGAGGATACCCGCATCATCGGGGCGGTGCCGACCATAAAATACGTACTCGAGCAGGGTGCCAAAGTCGTCCTCGCTTCCCATCTCGGTCGTCCCAAGGGGGAGAAGAAGGCCAAATACAGTATGGCACCCGCCACTGCCCGGCTCGCAGAACTGCTCGGCAAACCGGTGACCCAGGCGCCGGACTGCTTCGGGGCTGAAGTGGACAAACTGGTAAACGCGATGAAACCGGGTGAAGCGGTAATGCTTGAAAACGTGCGTTTCTACCCCGGTGAGGAGAAAAACGACGCCGACTTTGCGGCCAAGCTTGCCAACGGCTGCGAAATATACGTCAACGATGCCTTTGCCGTGTCACATCGCGCCCATGCATCCGTGGAAGCGATTACGAAGCATATACCGGTTATCGCCGCCGGCTTTCTGATGCGGAACGAAATGACTTTTTTCGACAAGGCCATGCAGAATCCGGTCAGGCCGCTGGTCGCGATTCTGGGCGGCGCCAAGGTCTCCGGCAAGCTGGAGGTGCTTGAAACGCTGATCAACAAGGTGGACAAGGTCGTTATCGGCGGCGGGATGGCCTTCACCTTCCTGAAGGCCATGGGGTACAATGTCGGCAAGTCGCTGGTGGAGGATGAGCTGATCCCGACCGCGCGCGCCATCATGGAAACGGCGCGTGACAAGGGGGTCATGTTCTATCTGCCGGTGGATTGTGTTGTAGCCAATGCTTTTGAGGCCAACGCGACCAACTTCATCACGACCGCCCAGGAAATACCCGCGGGGTGGATGGCCCTCGATATCGGGCCGGCAACGACCACCCTGTTTGCGGAAACCCTGCGCGATGCCAAGACCGTCATCTGGAACGGCCCGATGGGTGTTTTTGAGATGGATGCCTTCTGCCGGGGGACCTATGCGATGGCAGAAGCCGTCGCCAACTGCTTTGCCACGACCATCATCGGCGGCGGCGATACCGATTCCGCCGTGCGCAAGGCCGGAGTGGAAAACCGGGTCAGCTATATCTCCACCGGCGGCGGGGCCTTTCTGGAGCTGCTGGAAGGGAAAACGCTGCCGGGCGTCAACGCGCTTGAAGTCACGTCAAAATAAAGGGGAACCTGATGCGAATACCGGTAATTGCTGGAAACTGGAAACTCTTTAAAACGATCGCCGAATCCGTCGCACTGGTGCAGCAACTGAAACCGCTCGTGGCGAATGTCAAGGGGGTGGAAATCGTCGTTGCGCCGGTATTCACGGCTTTGAGCCGTGTCAGCGATGCCATTGGCGCCTCCGGCATCAAACTGGCGGCTCAGGACTGCTATTGGGAAGAAGAGGGGGCCTTCACGGGAGAGGTCGCGCCAAAACTGCTGAAAGACGCCGGCTGCAGCTTCGTGATCATCGGGCATTCCGAACGGCGCCAGTATTTCGGCGAGACCGACCAGAGCGTCAACAGGAAAACCAAAGCGGCCATCGCCGCCGGATTGACCGCCATCGTCTGCGTCGGGGAGCTGCTGGCCGAACGGGAGTCTGATCAAACCTTTTCAGTCATAGAAACACAGATCCAGGGTGGTCTGGCCGGGCTTGCCGCAGACACGTTTGGCCGGATCGTCATCGCGTACGAACCGGTATGGGCCATCGGTACCGGAAAAACCGCCAGTGACGCCCAGGCACAGGAGGTGCATGCCTTTATCCGCGGAATGATTGCCCGGATGTTCGGTCAGTCGGTCGCCGATGCAGTGCGCATCCTCTATGGCGGCAGTGTCAAGCCGGACAACGTCAAAGGCCTGATGACCCAGCCTGACATAGATGGAGCGCTGGTCGGCGGAGCGAGCCTCAAGGCGGAATCATTTGCGGCAATAGCGGCGTTTAACGCCTGATTTCCGCTGCGGCTTCATTTAGAACTTTACAGTATGCAAATTGCTGTGCTATAAATTTTCTCTTTAAAACATTGCTAGGGGATCTGGTATGACAATTGCTCTTACAATTTTACATGTATTCGTCAGTCTGTTTTTAATAGCTGTCGTTTTGCTGCAATCCGGAAAGGGCGCCGAAATGGGCGCATCATTCGGCAGCAGTGGTAGTCAGTCCGTTTTCGGCGCCGGCGGCGGGACTTCTTTCCTGAGTAAACTGACTACCAGCGCGGCGGTTATTTTCATGTTGACGTCATTGACCCTGGCCTATATTTCCGGGCAGCCGTCATCCTCTTCCATGATGTCCGGCAAGGGAAAATCAGCTCCGGTTCAGGCTCCGGCTGCCGCGCCTGCTCCTCAGAAGGCTGATTCGGTTCCCGCGCCTGCTGCGCCTGCAGCGCCCGCACAGAAAAAATAATATTAGCACTTGATAAAAGCGGACGGCTGTGTTAGAAAGCTCATCCTTGTTGAACGGTATATGCGGTTTTGAAATTTCAGACATATAAAGTTGTGTACGTTGTTTGTACACTCTGCTTGCGGTGGTGGCGGAACTGGTAGACGCACCAGCTTGAGGGGCTGGCGGGGGCAACTCCGTGATGGTTCGATTCCATTCCACCGCACCAGTTAAATTCCGGCTTAGTCCGGCGAAGTCCGAAAGGCCCTGAGAAATCAGGGCTTTTTTTATTGTCGTGCGCCAGGCATGGCGCGTGGCGCGTAAGCGCCATCCAATCAGCGGTGGTGGCTGATTGGTGACTTGGAGGTGCAAGTCCTCTTCGGACCCTGATGGTGGGAACCGATAGCCGGACGGCAAGGGTGTCCGTCGCGAGGCGGAATCTGAAGGAAGCCGCAGGCAAAGTCCCGGCCCGACGGACAGGAATCGCATATGAGGCAGTCACATCCGGGCGAGAAGGCGATTATCTTCAAAGCCCGATAACCATTCAGGATGATGTGGCTGTAGATGCGGCGGGTATATGGGATGAAGGTCACGCGCATTACCCTGGGAGGTCTGTCAACCTGCCTTGTGCTACCGGCATTGAGAGGTGCCGGGATGGGTTTTCAGAAGTCAGCAGAGGCCATACGAGTCGGCTTAACCACCCGACAAAGGGCCGAACATGAAGTAAGCGGACAGGAGCCTTGAATTTCGATGACGACAGGAGCAGCAGAAGGCCGGGTTGAGATGCCCGGTGCCATCCCGGAGGGTAGCGGTCGGAAACCGCGAGAGTATGGGAGTGGTGCGGCAAACGTCACGGGAAGGAAAGCAACTCACTGGCCGGAAGCGGCAACGGGACTGATGGAGAAGATCGTCAGTCGCGGCAACATGATGGCGGCATACTCCCGTGTAGTATCCAACAAAGGTGCACCCGGTATCGATGAGATGCCGGTAACTGCCCTGAAGGGTTACTTACAAGAAGAATAGCCGCGCATCAAAGAAGAACTGCTGGCGGGAACATACCACCCGCAACCGGTGCGGAAAATAGAAATTTCCAAACCGGGAGGCGGCACGCGGATGCTGGGAATCCCCACCGTTCTCGACCGACTCATCCAGCAGGCAGTGCAGCAGGTTCTAAACCCGCTGTTCGATCCTGGTTTCTCCGAAAGCTCCTACGGGTTTCGTCCCAAAAGGAGCGCCCATCACGCAGTTAAAGCCGCTCGGAAGCATGTAGCGAACGGCCTCAGATGGGTGGTTGACATTGACCTGGAGAAATTCTTTGACCGCGTCCACCACGACACCCTTATGTCGTTGGTGAAACGCAAAGTCGGAGACAGGCAGGTACTGTTCCTTATCGACAGCTACCTCAAGGCAGGAATACTCGAAGGAGGATTAACCACGGCACGAACCGAGGGCACGCCGCAGGGCGGGCCAATCTCGCCACTGCTGTCCAACATTCTCCTCGACGAACTGGACAAGGAACTGGAAGGAAGGGGTCACAGCTTCTGCCGCTACGCCGACGACTGCAACATCTACGTTGCAACCCGGACAAGTGGCGAACGGGTCATGGCCTCCATAACCAGCTACCTGTCCGAGCGGCTTAAGCTCACGGTCAACCAAACTAAAAGCGCGGTTGACCGTCCGTGGAAAAGATCCTTTTTGAGCTACAGCATGACCTGGCACCGCAAACCACGGCTCACCGTGGCCAAGAAAGCGGTTGCCAGACTCAAGGCTAACCTCAAGAAGATCTTCAGACAGGGCAGGGGGAAGAACATTCAAACCACGGTCAAGGAGATGACCCCGAAGCTAAGGGGCTGGATAATTTACTTCCGATACTCGGAAGTAAAAGGCATCTTCGAGGAACTGGACGGATGGTTGCGGCGGAAACTGCGACGGATTCTCTGGAAGCAGTGGAAACGTCCCTATACGCGAGCAAAGAACTTGATGCGCCGGGGATTATCGGAAGCCACGGCATGGCGGTCGGCCACAAACGGCCACGGCCCCTGGTGGAATGCAGGGGCCGCGCATATGAACAAGGCTGTTCCGAAATCCTACTTCGATAAACTGGGGCTGGTATCACTTATGAACCAGCACCACCGACTTCAATAACTTCATGAACCGCCGTGTACGGAACCGTACGCACGGTGGTGTGGGAGGACGGCGGGAGTAATCCCGCCTCCTACCCGATCGCGACCAGCCGCCGAAATAAATTGGCCCCATGAGCCGGAAGACGAATCGTTGCCCGATTTCCCCCTCCCTACGTTTTATCACGCCACCCTGTCGGATTTTTTGCACCCATTGAAACTGACATGATTTGTGTTGTTTCCGGTAACATTCTGATATGATGCTGGAAAAAATAACACTACCTTGTTTGGTATGTTTAATGCTTTGCGATATGCATCGGCTCGGTTCCAACGACCTGCGGGTGCGTGTACCATCCGCTCGCGGTGTTGTTTTGCACCCTTGTATTCCTGGTATTTGAATTGGCTTCGCTGCATATGTTGACGCACGGGCGAGATATGTCATTCGTCATGGCACTGCAGATTTTGCTGTCGAAAAGGAGAACAAAATGATGATACGACTGAAAAAGTATTTTGGACTGTTGCTGCCGGTGCTCGTGTTGATGCAGCTCGTCTCCGGCATCGCCGGGGCGGCGCTGCTCGATGTCGGGCCGGTCGTCACCGAGGTGAACCCCAGTACCGAAGGCACTTTCGGCAGGGGTAACCCGCCTCTCGGACACGGATTTCCCCTCTGGTACCGCGACAACAACCGGGTGCCCCTCCAGCTATGCACCGACAGGCTGAGCGGCATGTGTCTCACAGCGGAGCCCAATCCGGCGGCACCGCTCAGCTTCCCGGCCAACATGGGAGACGAGCTCTTCTGGTGGGTCGGCGATGCCATAATTGACTTTCCGACCCAGGGTGATCTTACCAGGCCGGGGCAGGCGCTTCTCGTCCAGGCGCTCGAAGCGGCCTATTCCACCGGCAGTCCGGTCTCCGGCGCACAGGTCAGCTTTGCCAGGATGCGGATCAGGATCGACACCCCGTACGTCGGCCTGTATACCGTTTCTACCCCCTTCAAGCAGTATACGTTCAACGTAACCGATACGGCAAACGGCATCAATATGACGGAAGACGTCGGTATTGCTGCCGCCGGAGATTATTCCGGCGCGCTGCTGGGGAGCGTCGGCCCGTTCCTCTACTGCACCACGGCGCCGATCGTGGTCCCCGGTTCGGGATTATATCTGGGGGACCCCAACGTGCCCTGCACGGTGCTGGGAAGCACGTTCCCGAGCGCACAGAACCCGACGAACTTCTTCCGCGTCCAGGGCCCCAACGCCTTCGACGTGCAGACCACCCTGTTCAACATAAGCGGCAAGATCTACGAAGGGGATATCCCGACCCCGCTCACGGTGGACAAGGTCGCTTATGCACGGAATGCGGCTGATACCGAAATGCAGGTAAACGCGTTCGCCACCTCTCTGCCCCTCTCCAACCAGAGGAACCTTGCGGCCGCGTTTCCCGGCAATTTCGCCCTGACCGGGGCCGCATCCACCCTCCAGGTCACCGGTGCCGGCCTGCCGACGCAGGACATGACGACCAATGCCCCGGCAGACGGGAAATTTTTCACGGCGAGCGGCCTTTTTGCTCCTCCGGGAGGACTCCCGGCCACCGTCACGGTGACCAACACCGCCGACACCCCCCCCACGGCGAAAACAGTACCCCTCGTGGATGAGGTGGTGATCGAAAATGCGGTTTACAACCCGCAGTCCAAAATTCTTTCCGTTTTGGCCGTTTCTTATGACAAAAAGGCCAATCCGAACCTGCAGGTCTTCATGCCCGGCTTGACGGACCCCCTCGGAACCCTGGCCAATGGCAAGCTTGACGTCACATTCCCCGTGGTTGATAATTCGGGCCCGCAATCAAAATCATACGAAATCCCGCCAAAAACGATAACGATCGTCTCGGCGCTGGGGGGGACGGCATCGGCTCCGGTCACCACCCTTATTCCGCCGCTGCCTCCGGTGACTTCTGTCTCCGTGGTGCCCAACAAAACCACTCCGCAGCTGGAAGGCACATCGATTGTTGTCAACGCCTCGGCAACCGGCGGCACCGGCAGTTATGAATATCGCTTCCAGCTGCATGACGGCGCTGTCTGGTCGCTCGTCCAGGATTTTTCAGCGTCCCCCAGCTGGGCATGGTCAAACACTCTGCCCGGCAGTTATACCATAGCCGTCACGGCACGAAACGCCGGTATCGTGGGTGAACTGGGCTCCGCGACGACCCAGATTAATTATGTCATCTCACCGCTGCCACCGCCGGCTACTGCTGCAACTATTACTGTAACACAGGCGACTCCGCAGGTGCCTAACACGCCAATTACTTTTATAGCGGCAGGTAGTGGCGGTAGCGGCAGCTATGAATACCAGTTCTGGCTGAATTCTGGTGCTGGATATACTATGACCCAAGCCTACAGCGTGGCCAACAGCTGGACCTGGACGCCGACAAATACCGGCACATACGATCTGCTTGTCGACGTCAGGAATGTCGGATCCAGTGCCGTTCGTGAAACATCTGCCAATTTCTTCCAGTATAAGATTGCCACCCCGGCAACAACCGTGACGATGGCCGAGAGCTTGGCCAGTCCGCAGGCTCCCGGAACACCTATAACTTTCACGGCAACCGCTACCGGCGGATCTGGCCCCTATGACTACCGCTTTTGGGTCAACGAAGGAAACGGTTATGCTATTGCTCAAAATTATGGATCAGGTAACACTTTCATCTGGACCCCGACAAAAGGCGGTTTCTACGACATCATGGTCGACACAAGGATTGTCAACTCGGCTGCTTTCCGGGATGCTCTGGTTACCAAGCTTGCTTACCATGTCACACCTTTACCTGCTACGGCGGTGACTATTACGCCGAGTGTTGCCAGTCCGCAGCTCCCCGGCGCTACCGTAACCTTTACTGCAACTGCAAGCGGCGGTACCGGTCCATACGAATATCGCTACTGGATCAATAGTGGTGGCACGTTCATGGTTGCTCAGAATTACACGACCACCAATACATTTGCTTGGACCCCGGTCGTGGCTGGCAATTACGACATCATGGTTGACACAAGAGCCGTTGGCTCAACGGCCTTCCGTGAGGCTCTGAATGTAAACTCATTCTACCAAATCAAGCCTGCATTGGCATCCGGCGTTACAGCAACAGCCGACAAAACGAGCCCGCAGCCGATAAACGCACCGATCGTCATCACCGCAGCAGGCAGTGGCGGTTCCGGCAGTTATGAGTACCGTTTCTGGCTTAATTCCGGTTCCGGATACACCGTGGTGCAGGATTACTCTACACTCCGCACCTGGACATGGTTCCCGCCGGCTACCGGCAACTTCGACATCCTGATCGATGTCAGGAATGCCGGCACGACTACGGTCCGGGACGCAGCTACCAACATCTTCTTCTACCAGATCCAGTAGAGAACCACTGGACACTGCGGAAGAGTTTAGCTCCAGCCGTAAACAAAAAGGGCTTCCTGCTGGGAGGCCCTTTCTGTTTACTAAACGGCAGGTTAAATTTTTGGAGTAGGCAAGTATTTCCTTGGTTTTCCTCTGCTGGATTCTGGAAAATGCACGATAACTTTTTCGGCAGTACGGGGTAACTTATGTATGAAACATCAGGACAATTTGTCGGCATGTTGCGTGAGGCGCTTGCATTCAGGCCAGTTGTGCAGGTAACCAAAATGCACATCTTTGAAGTTTGTTTTTTGCTCCTGCTCCCGCTCGCTGCATGGGGGGGGTATGCATCAGTTCCACCACAAGTAACCCCTAAATCCCAGAGTAAAACCGTTTCTGCTGCCGCGTTTGCCAACCTTTCTTCGGCAGTAAGCGTCCTTGGCGACACGAAAGCAACGATCACCATCTCAACCCCTCAGAAGGTAAACAACCTGTCCGTTCCGCCTAACATCTCTCTGAAACTTGACAAGAATGCGAGCATCGATGTTGCTGTGGGGAAAACGATTGTCTTGGGCGGCATGCTTGAATCCCCTCAGGCAAAAATATTCAATGGCTCCGGTAACGTCAGGTTTGCATCCACATCCATAACCAAAGTACATCCCGAATGGTGGGGCGCCGGTAATGGAATATCGTCCGCTATGGCCATCCAGAGTGCCATTGATAGCCTGGAGAAGGGGGGGGAGGTAAGACTGTCGAACGGAACTTATCTCCTTGACCGCCGCAATAGAATCAAGCTTGTAGGCAGCGGCGATGCTGTCGATGCCATCCTCGTACCGAAATCGGGCGTCAGCATCGTAGGGGAGGGGCACGGTAGCGTACTGAAGGTCGGAGACAATTTCACTAATGGGGGAGATTACGTCGTTTTAGCGCCACTTAAGGCGGAAACTGTCAGCAACGTATCATTCAAAAATTTCACGATCGATGGCAATGGTTCGCGCAATCTCGTCAAGGGGTCGACGGGAAATCTTATTCGTCGGGCAATGGCCATCTGGGTGTTAGCAGGAAAGAACGTCAGGATCGAAGGGGTCAGGTTCGAGAATCACCCGGGAACTAACGTTATTAAGTTCGGCAGTGACAGCCTCTCCTATATGGTGACGGACTCTTCCGTTGAAAACTGTGATTTTTTCAACGTCGGAGCGGCCATTCCCGGCAACCGTCGTCAGAGCGACCACAGCACCCTTTATATCAGCGGACGGAGTGTGGCGGTGAAAAATAACCGGCTTTCCAACCCGAATCCGTACAATGAGAATGGTCCCCCCGTAGCTGTTGTAGCGGGAATCGAAATGCACGGTTTTGACATGGCTGTGACCGGAAATAGAGTTGAGAACTACAGTACGGGTGGATATATCGTCGCCGACGACTATGTCGCTGCCGCCAACCAACAGTGGACGCAAAATACATTCATCAACATGACGAAGATAGGTATATCTCTCTGGTCAATCCAGAAGGTGAGGAATGTCGTTATCGATTCAAACACGATCAGGCTGAACGGCGAACTGGACCAGTGTGTTGCTGGCATCTTTCAGCCACTTGTTCCCCCAGATACAACTATGGGATTCGACGGGCTAACCATTACTAACAACACAATCACGGGAGGAAGGGCAAAGCGCGGAACGGTCTGGAGTGGAATCCAACTCACTGCAGCGACGAATGCCATCATCAGTGGGAACACCATTGACACTGTCTCGGGGGCCGGTATCATCCTCTACGGCAATCGCCATCGCCCGCTCGACTGCACAAACATCCTTATCGAAGGGAATACCGTCCGAGACACAAGCTTTAACAACTACGGAGCATACCCTTATGCAATCGACGTTACCAACGAGGGGAATGGAAAATTTGCAGACATACGGGTCATCGGCAACATGATCGAAAGCAGTGGCTTTTCACCGGCGATGCGGGGAATCAGGGTAGAGGGGAAAGGTCGGGTAATACGAGTGAACGTGGAGAAAACAAATCGATTCTCCGGAATAGCGGAAGAACATCATGTCTTTGGTTCAGGGATTGAATAGCAGTATGGATTAACTGGAGGCCGCGCGCATCACCTTTTCCACTGCCAGACAGGTGTCCTCTATTTCCTCCCTCCCAAGAGTCGGGTGGACTAGGAACATGAGGCTGGTCTCGCCAAGTTCTCTGGCTGCTTCAAGCCGATTTTCAGGTTGCAGTCCGGCATTGGTGAAGGCCTTTTCCAGGTATATTTCACTACAGCTGCCGGAAAAACAGGGAATCCCTTCGGCATTGATCGCCTGCATTATCCTGTCCCTGTCCCAGCCCTTGTTTAATATCTCCGGGCGCACAAAGGTGTAATATTTGTAATAGGCATGGCCGATATCCGCTCCGGGGATTGTCACTCTCAATGCGGGAACAGCTGAAAAACGCTCGGTCAGAACAGCGGCATTGTTCCGTCGTGCAGTGCGCCACCACAATATTTTTTTCAGCTGGCGGCGACCGATGCCGGACTGGATCTCCGTCATTCGCATATTTGTGCCGAACGATTCGTGCAGCCAGCGAAATCCGGGCGGGTGATCCCGCTTGAACACCTCGTCATAGCTCTTGCCGTGATCCTTGAATGACCAGGCCTTTTCCCACACGGCGGGGTCATTGGTAGTCATCATGCCACCTTCGCCGCCGGTGGTGATGATCTTGTCCTGGCAGAAGGAAAAAGCGGCCGCGTCTCCCATTGAACCGACCGCTCTCCCCTTGTAGGTTGCTCCAAGCGCCTGGGCGCAATCTTCAATAACCTTTATGCCATGCTCCCGTGCTAATTGCAGGATCGGTTCCATGTCGCACGGCCAGCCGGCAAGGTGTACTGCTATAATTGCTTTCGTTCTGGGGGTTATGGCGGCCTTGATTGTATCAGCGGTGATGTTCTGGCTGACAGGGTCAACATCGGCCATTACCGGAACAGCGCCACGCAGGACAGCACAACTTGCCGAAGCTATATAGGTGCGACAGGGGACGATCACTTCATCTCCCGGGCCGATGCCGAGAGCATACAGAGCCAGCTCCAGCGCGACGGTGCCGTTGGCAACAGCAATGGCGTGCTTGCAGTCAATGAAGGCGGCAAATTCCTTTTCGAATTGTCGTCCCTCTTCTCCGGTCCAGTAGTTAACCTTGCCGGAGGCAAGAATTGCTGACACGGCTGAAATTTCATCGGTGTCAAATTGCGGCCAAGGGGCAAAGGGTGATACACGAAGTGGATGACCGCCATCGATGGCCAGTTTCTCGGAAAAGGGTGCAATTTTTTTGTCAAATCCATGAATTGTGTTGGCGAAAGCGTTCAAAATAAACCTCCTGGCGAGTGAGCCGAAAAGGGTGACTTGTGAATTTATCAGTTGTTTCAAGGAGTAAGGAAAAGTCAAAATATGCAAATCTTGCTCCTCTTATAAATCTGAATGTATAACTGCATATTATGAGCCAATTAATGGCGACGGTTGACTTCGCGGGCAGGCGTTCCCAATACCTGCACACCATCCGGCACGTTCCGCACCACGGTTGACCCGGCCCCGACGATCACATTTTGGCCGATCACGATATTGGGGATGATCGTCGTTCCCGCACAGACAAAAGTTCCGGCGCCGACCCGTACCGTGCCGCAGAGAGTGACTCCGGGGGCGATGTGTACCCCGTTTTTGATGATGCAATCATGATCGATCGTTGCCCCGGTATTGACAATGACATTTTCGCCGATCACCGCACCGGCATTGATGGCAACGCCTGCCATGATGGCAGAGCCGCTGCCCACTTCCACACCTCTGGAGAGCTGCGCCGAAGGGTGTACTGCCGTCACCAAGGTGAAACCGTTTTCCGCAAGCCAGCCGGCCACCGCTGTGCGGGCCGGGTTGCTGCCGATAGCCACGATGCCGCGTGTGACACCGTTTTTAATCCGGAGCTCAAGCAGCTCATCCCTTCCTCCGGCAACATGGTACCCAAATACAGTATCCCCCTTCAGGGCAGGATTGTCATCCACAAGACAATCAACCCGGTACAACCCCAGACGTTCGATGATATCGATCACAACCTTTGCATGGCCGCTGGCGCCGAAAACAAATATCTTCTCACTGCCGCTATCAGTCATCCCGGTTACTCCCCATGAATTTGCTCATCGTTGCCTGGCCTGCTTCGGAAACCCCTTCCTTCCTGAATACCTTTCCGATCGTCAGCAGCAGTATGCGGAGGTCGAGAAGAAAAGTGCGGTGATCCACATACCAGGCGTCGAGGGCAAATTTGTGTTCCCAGCTGATGGCATTCCTGCCGTTTACCTGTGCCCAGCCGGTGATGCCCGGCCTGACCTCATGCCGACGCGCCTGTTCCGGGGTGTACCGTTCCAGATATTCCATCAGCAACGGCCGCGGTCCGACGAGGCTCATTTCCCCCTTGAGGACGTTGATTAACTCGGGCAGCTCGTCAAGGCTTGTGTTGCGGAGGAAATTTCCGAACGGAGTAAGTCGTACCGCATCAGGGAGAACATTCCCGGCTGCGTCCCGTTGGTCAGTCATGGTACGGAATTTAAACATGATGAATGGCTTGCCGTAAAGTCCCGGCCTTTCCTGTCTGAACAGTACCGGTGAGCCGAGCCTGCACCTCACCAAGATAGCTGTTACCACCAACAGAGGGCTGAGCAGCAGCAGGCCTGCGAGAGTGCAAATGGTGTCAAAAAATCTTTTCACAATCAAGTCCCATAGCATCCAGTATTATCCCGTTTACTTTATGCACATCGTATTTCTCGACGGCGATCTCCCTGCTCCTCGTGCCCATCGGTATGATCAGGTCGGGATAGAGAATGAATTTTTCCATGGCCCTGGCAAGGGAGAGAGCGTCCCGCAGCGGCACCAGAAAGCCGTTTTCGCCCTCCCGGACCGTTTCGCGGCAGCCGGGAACATCCGTAGTCACGATCGGCCGCCCCATGGCCATGGCTTCGAGAACAGTTCGAGGGGTGCCTTCACGGTACGAAGGAAGGACATACACGGAGCAGTCAGAGATGTAAGGTCTGACGTCCGCTGACTCGCCCAGATATTCGATGTTCCCCTCCCGCTGCCACTTGTCGATGTCAACCCGTTTAATGGCCGCGGGATTACTGTCAAAGGGCCCCAGCACCCTGAATACAGCCTCCGGATATTTCTGTTTCAGTATCCCGGCTGCAGCCACGTATTCGGCAATTCCCTTGTCACGCAGCAGGCGGGCAATGAGCAGAAACTGCGGTCGGGTTGGCACCGGAGTAGAAAACTTAAAATAATCGAGATCGATGCCGGACCCGTTTATCAGTACGGCCTGCTGTCGACTGCCGAGCAGTCCACGCTCGCAAAAGATGGCCAGATCGTCAGGATTCTGGAAAAAAACATGGCCATTTCCCGCCAGGCCCGCTCGATACAAAAATGAGACAATTCTGTTGACGATTTTCTTTCCGGCGCTTTCTCCCATGAAAGCATATCCCAGGCCGGTGATCATGGAGAAGGTATGGGGTACCCCGGCCATGCGGGCGGCCAGCGAGCCATAGATGACCGGCTTGATCGTATAGCTCAGGACAATGTCGGGCCGTAGGTCGCTGATGATGGCTTTCATCTGGAACAGGGACCGCACATCCTTCAGAGGGTTCATGCCGGTCCTGTCCATCTGTATTGCACGGTAATTCACTCCCATGCCCAGCAGCCTGGCGGCAACATCCGGATTTTCACCGGGAGCGAGGGCGGTAACTTCATGCCCGCTATTTTTCATTGCCGCGAGCAGTGGTCCGCGGAAATTCAGGAGAGATTCGGCCAGACCGGCAATCACGACTATTTTCATGCGGTCTGTTTCTCCAGCCATGCCTGGAACATGAGCACATCCCAAAGATGGTACTGCCAGTTTTGATCTCCGCTCGGATGATCACCACACGCTTCAGGGATTACCCCCCGGTTCATAGATGCACATCCTGAAGGTTCCATTGATCGGTAATTGCATTTCTCCCACCACTCCACTCGTTACTCATCGCCTTGATTTTTCCACTCGGCCCTGGAGGCAACGAGTCAAACAAGCGAATGTTGATCTCAGAATTGCGTCCTAAATAGTCGCACAGATTGTTCTGAATGGTTTGCCCCTGTTCGGGCTTGTACATATTCTTATCTACTACCAACCGCAATTCGAAACGGTCAAAGCCAACCTGAGCCAACTGGGACATAATTATTGAAGCAGGGACGCCTTTAAAGGCCGAGTCCACCCGCGGAATTATGCCACGCTCCGATGAAACCAACATATCGTCAACCCGTCCGAGAATAGCAGCCAAAACAGGAGCTCGGCGGCCACACGAACACGCCTCTTCACCCCAAACAGCTGTATCACCGATAGAATAGCGAATCAAAGGTGTACCAGTGGACAGAAAACTGGTTACCACCAACTTACCCACCTGGCCTGGTTTACAAGGATTGTTCCGGCCATCGAGAATCTCAAAAATTCCTGATTCCGGACAAATATGCATGGAACCGGCCTGACACTCGTATGCAAGCGGCGCACCTTCCTGTGATCCGTATTGGTTGGCAACAGGGCAGCCAAATGCTTCTGAAATTGCACTGCGCATGTATGGCCAGAGAGTTTCTGAAGTAGGAATAACCACTGCTGGTTTTACAGTAAGCTGTGAACCGGCATTACGGAGGTACTGGGCTATGACGTAAATGGGTGAAAGTATGCCGTCTATTTGTGAGGGCGCACACTGTTCAAGTTGCCTTGTGTACTTTCCAAAATTGGCCGACATGAGATGGTGAGAAGAAAACAACCATTGGTTGATAGGCCAGTTCCTGCGGAAGAAACGCTCTTCCTTGCGATCTACAGGTACTATCAACTTGCCTGTAAAGCTGGCGCGTCGCCGCCATCGTGACTGACCATACCAACCATAGAGACGCTCCATGAGTGCCATACGCTTGGTCATATCTGAGTGAGTGTGGAATACACTTAATGGTTTTCCGGTAGTTCCGGAAGTATTTGCGATCCACATTTGAGAGGGCTTGTAGCTGCTAGTTATGCAATTAGAAATATTTTTCCGGAATAAATCCTTTTCAAGAATCGGCAATTTCGTAAGGTCCTGCCTTCCCTGAATATCAATCGGGTGCACTCCGTGCTCATTGTAGAAGCTGCGGTAAAAGGGGGTGGTATCGTAAGCATGCTGAACAATGCGCATCACCTCTGAATCGACAAAACAATCCATGTCAGCAGGTGACCACAACTCGCTTTGCAGATATTTATCGAGAGCCTCCCAGGTTTCTGTGCGGTATCTCAAAAATCTCAGCTGAAGTCCCCGAAGAGATACTGACATGTCTTGAAGTAGCGGCGGTAAACTTTGGTAAATATTCATGGAATTAGCGTCTTCATAGTGCGCTGAATAATGAGCTCATTCAGGACTCTTCTCAATGTGGGCTTTCCAGGTGGATGGCGATACAAAAGGAGTTAGTGGCATGCTATTACATATATTTACAAACTTCTGGCCTCCAGCGTAATTTGAAAATTTGTATGAAGTAGATATATTGACTGCCTCAGCAATGATTGGGATCTTATTGCCATCAAAACCCATAATATTGGCCATACAGGCGTCGACTTCAATTGGATCATCTCCCATTATTATCGTACCAGCTTTTCTCGTAGTACCATGTAAAGGCCCTTCGCCCTCACAGGCAACAATGCCGTCAACTATAGCCAAATAGCCACGTTGTTGAGAACTGCTAAGTCGGCCCGTCTTGTCTGCATAAAAAATTATTGTGTTCAAATCATAAATAGTGCGCCAAAGAGTCCTGTTGCCATACCACCCGCCTCCAGAAGATAAGAGAACATTGTCGACATTTTTCCCGTTTTTCATACTGTCCAATACATAATCTCGATATTTACGCCAACCAAAACGCAGTAAAGTCCATAGAAAGGCAGGAAGAACGGGTTTTACTTTTCGATCAATAAAACCGGCGAGTAGCGATTTGATCGATTTTTTTGAAAATTCGTCTCCACCTGTTTTGTCCTTAAAACAGTGGGCAAGATAAGCCTTGGATGCATTAATACCGATAATATTTTTCAATGCGCCAGTGATGCCGGTTTTTTTATGGGTTTTCATCTTCGGGAGGTTGATGAAGACATCACAATCCAGCACCGTATTCGGAAGCAGATATTTGTGTACACCCAGTTTGTGATTTTTATTGGTGATATTGTCATCATAGTCACCGACGGAAAAACGGACTGACTCATTTTCGATGCATAGTTTGTCCAAATACGACAGTGGTCCTAGGTCTATTTCCGTATAACCTGCAGGATCACCCGGCAGACTGTGGGAACCAACTATTTTGGACATGCTTGCATCAAGTGTCATTTCTTCTTTTCTCAAATCTAGGTACTCTATCACAATATCCTTCTTGCCGGCATAGACATTGATAATGTCAGCGATTGAATTATCGTGAAGAATCCCTTCAAAGGATGCCGATTGTAACGGAGCATCACAAATAGTAATTCTGCCCTTGTCTTTCAAAGCGATGACGACATAGTCAATCACAACGCGCAATAAAGCGCCATGTGTAGTTAACTGTTGTTCGAACTGCTTGCGGTTGCGGACATCAAATACCCAGTTTGGTTTTAGAACTACCTTGTGGCCTGTTTTAATTAAATAACCCAACGGATTCCATTCGGTTTTACCAAAATTTTCACTATCGCAACCGTTTGAAGCCAATAGTGATCGGAAAACGTCATGAAGTGGATTGTCACCAAGAACAGGGGTGATATTTGCAATCAGTTCAGGGTGTGGACGGCATGGGTTAAAAGGAGGTTTTTCACCATAGCCTAGGGTCGCGTCAGATATGTAGCAAGTTTTCATAAAATACCTTGATAATTCATCGTTTCTCTCATAAGCCCATTTCAGGACTGGAAACTTCACCGAGCAGGCGTACCAGACGGGGAGCAGTGACCTGAAGGCAGTATCGTTGTTCAACAGCCTGACGCCCGCTTGCTCCCATATTTTGTTGAGATTCTTCATTTTCACGAAGAAAATCAAACGCCTTGACCCAGCCAGCATTGTCAACAGGCAGAAAGCCGTTTACGCCCTCCTGTACTATTTCAGAGTTTACCCCGACCGGTGAAGCGATAACCGGCAGGCCGCATGCCATGTACTGTATCAGCTTGAAGCCGCATTTCCCGCGAGCCCATGGTTCATCCGGAAGCGGCATAATCCCAACATCAAAGTCACGCATCAGGTCAACTTCCGTATCCTCATGCCAAGGGAAAATTTCCACCGGAACACCTGGCAGTTCAATCTCTCCCGAGCCGATGAGTACCACCCTCACATTTCCGTTTGCACAGACTTTTGCAAGTGCTGGAGCAATCAACTTCAAAAATTTACTAGTCGAAGGGGAACCAATCCAGCCAATGGTAAACTGAGGAATTCTTGCATTAGCTCTCGTGTAAGGTGGGTATCGGTCCAGATTGATCACTGTTGGGATAACCATTACCCGCCTTACTCCGTTTTTAAGTGCGTAATTGGCAATGTAGCTGTTGCCAGCAATGACGATTTCCGCACCTTGCATGATATGGGCAATTTTTTTGCTAAACAGCCATCTTACCAGTCCGAGTCGGTGTTGATCGTAAAGATGAAATATTGCATCGTCATAATCCAGAATATAACGGATGCCAACCAAAGAAAAAATCTTTTCAAATATTCCGGGGAAATAAGGAAGCAATTCCGCCTGAATTACCAAGAGAGTATCTTTATTTCGAGCAATTTTTATTAATGCAGCAAATCTTCGTATAAATGCCCTTGAAATACCCGTCAAGTGCAATCTATTTGGTTTGAAACGATTAGATAGATATTCATCGTCAAAGAAAGGAGATGTTATGCATTCCATTCCTGCCGATGTGAGATAAGGGATGTACTGCAAAAAACGATACCTTACACTCGCAGCTTTTTGATCATATCTTGTCAAAAAAACAACTTTCAATTTTCCACCCGACCTGCTGATGATAAAGACAAATATTGCTTTACTAAATTACAAACTGTTTTAGCAACAAATTTTCCAAATTCAATTTCTCTCAACTTGATACAACTAAAATTTAGATTTGTAAGTGAACATTTTGATCCCTTTAAAATAGGAATTCTGATTTGCAGCCATAGCACTGAAGAGTCCTATTCCGCAGAACAGCCATAGTGGAAAGGATACCATCTTGTTAAGAATAAAAGACAGCGTCAGTGCCAGACAGAGATTTGCCCAGGCGTAGTCGGCCAGAGAAGTATTTGCCTTGAGAAAAAAGAGTCCTACTGCATTAAGTCCGAAACTAAAAAAAAGTATTCCAAAGAGCATGAAAGCCAGACCACCGTCGCTGTAGAAAGGCTCCAAAAAGGTGCCGATATTGGTAGAAAAGGGAATATAGAAAAAATCGAGTATCTGGCTTGGAGGCTCCTGATTCAACTCGAATTTTGAAGTGAATTTGAGCAATGGATAGAGTACCCGCTCCGGCAAGTACGATATAGGCACATTGATCTCCAGCATTTTATTGAAATAGGCAAAGCCGCTGACCCCATAGGTATAGATGTCATAAGTAATGCCTGGCAAGGCTCCTGACTCATCAGCCCACTTGTAGTATGTCTTGCCGACCCATTCGGCCATGCCCCAGAAAGTTAATACCGTCACGACCATCGAAGTACTCACCCAAGTGACAATTTTCCTGACATTAATGCGGCTTACTGCCGAGGGGAGCATGACAAAAAGTGCAGTTAACAGAATCATGAGCGGTCTGGTTCGGTCCAGATAGGCCAGGTTGCCGGCGAACTGTAGGAGGGCAGGAAACAGCCACCAACGAGACAAATTATTCCCGGCGATCCAGTGCATGGTCAATCCGATGGCAATCCAGCCGGCATAGCCGATCTGGGTGCCTATAGAGCTGCTGAATTCAGCCTGGGCCCTGATTTGTACGGCTTCGTTAAGCAGGGCGAACATAAACCACCAGAACCCCCCCATTGCCCTGGATATATCAATAACGTATTTTGCAATGCCAATAAAACCGACTATATATAACAGCAGCAGCAACAGTCTGTTGACATCGTTTGGCGAATACGCTTGCGGAAGATTCAGTTTTTCTGAGCACCTTCTGGTGATGCACTCGCTGTAAGCCGGCAGAGCATGCAACAGTGCCAGCAAGAAGATTAACTGGACGAACAGGTAAATGACCAGTGCTGTATAACTGCACTCGTCAAGCCTGACCAAACACATGGAGTAAAGGATCAGCCAGGCGCCCCAGGTAATGGCACCGTAGAAACTGGGGATAAAAAAGAGCACTTTGGCATCGAACCGGAAGGAGGGGTCAGACATGCAGTTCCCTCCGTCGACCCCAGTCAAGTGTCAGGGAAAGAGTAATGAACAACAGCAGCTGCAATGGTACAAGCCATGGCAAGGCACTAATACTGAATCGGGTTTGCAGAAGTAGAAATAACGCTCCACCAGCAAGCACCGCCCAAGATAGATTGGTCAGCAGTTTCTGCAAATATCCTTGACGTAATGCGGAGTAGGTAATGTTGTTCACCAGGATGACGCAGAGTGCATGCAAAAGAAACGGGATAGTCAGGTAAAACGACAGTGCCCCACCCTTCCAGATAAGCAGATATACAAAAAAAGCAAGCGAGACAACAGCAACGTACGCACAGATGAATCCTGAAAAGCTCTTGATTGTGCCGACAAGGGTTTGGCGGTCAAAAGGATATTTGAGATAAACCCGCGGGAAGATCACAGTACCGACTACAACCATGACACCTGATACCAGCTCAGGGAATTTGGCCAGAAACACGTAGATACTGGCATTGGCAGCTGACTGCAGTTTAAGGCCGAGGACGGCAAGCAAAATCTGGTCCGCTCGGAAAAGGATATAGTTGAGTGTCTGCTGCAGCCCCATCTGCACATTTGCCGTACAGACGACCTCTTGCATCTCTGATCTGACTGTTTTGTTGCACCAGAGCCAGAGCCAGCGAAGGAAGCTCGTTAATAGGAAAATGGCGAGAGTTAGTGTGGTGGTCAGCGTTCCTAGATAATTGACCGTAAAAATAATAAAAAAGAAAAGTGGGTAATTGAACAGATTGGAAAGGGCCGTTGTCTTAAACCTCTGCCGGGCATTCATATCTGCCACGATAATCAGTGACCAGGTATCCAGTAGTATTGTGAGGAAAGTAACACAAGCCGCCCAAAGTGAAAAAATGTACAGCACAATTAGGGAAAAAAATGCTGCCAAAGGAAGTGCTTTTCTGAAAACGAATTTTGCCGGATCCAAGAACGATCTGTTGTTCTCGCTCACCATGGCAAACACAACCTGCTCTATACCTAATTTCGCTATCGTCAGTCCTAATGTCTGCCACTGGACAAAGAGAATCAGGGAAACAGCACTGGCGGAATCAAATGATATCAGTCGATTTGAAGCAATGATTATGAAACCGACTGCGGAAATGACACTTGAGCCAAGCAGGGAGACAAAACCCACCATGATTTTTTTTATTTCGAAGCGTATGACAGATGTCTGCATACCTGACCTACCCTAGAACAAGCCGCAAAAACGACAGATAATTATGAGTTTCGCAGGTTTTCTGCAGAGGAGTATGAAACTCGGGAATGTCCTCAATTCTCTTTTCCTCTTCCCGATTGGAAACTGAAGCGCTCAAACGACAGCGCGCCCAACAGGGAAAAAATAAAAGTAACACCGGTTACAAGAATGATGTTGAATACAGCCTTTTTCTTCTTGTTCGATTTGGTCGGTATTCTGGCCTGCTGCAGAATTTGGATCGTCGACACATCATTCTCCATGTTGAGTTTTGCCACTTCGTACTGTTTAACGAGCATTTCGTGCACCGCTTCGGCGGTCTTGAATTTTCGCATCAGATGCAGATATTCCTGCCCGCGCTCCGGAATCTTCTCAAAGCCGGGTAGGGATGCCGAACCGCCGTCCGCCTGTAGGCTGGCAATCTTATTCTTCAGCACCATGATCGACTGCTGCATTGCTTTAATCTTCTGGCTGGAATCGGCATAGGTGCGGCGCAGGTTGCTCAGTTCAATTTCCTGCGAGTTGAGCTGGGCCGTCAGTTGGGAGATGGCGGTAACTGAAAGTGTGGCCTGTTGTGTGGCATCAATAGTCTTGTACCTGGACTGGAATCCCTTCAGATTGTCTTCTGTCTGAGTCAGTTCGGTCTTGGCCACGGCAATCCGTTCTTCAAGAAAGCCTTTGCTGTTGCCGGCGACGGTTATGGACATGCTGGTCGTGAGCTTTTTCAGTTCGGATACAAGCCCGTTTGCCAGGTCGGCGGCCCGTTTCGGGTCTGTATCATCCACGTTGATGGTTATAATTCCTTCCTTGACCGTGGTGACCAGAATTCGTTTATTCATGGCCTTATAGACATCTTCGCGGTATTTCTTGCCATAGACATCATGCAGTTTGAATTTATCAATAACCGGGTCACGCAGGCTCTCAATCTGGAGCATCTCGGCGTACAGCCGTGCCGTCTTCGATTCACCGGCCAGATCACCGCCGATAGCTGCCAGAGCACCCTGCATCATGGCTGCGGAGAGCAGTCCTCCCTGCTGCTGGGGTGGGAGGATTTTTGCTTTTGATGTGTAGACGGCTGGCTGTAAAAGGCTGTATATTGCAGTGACAACTGCAACGGCGCCGGTGATGCCGGCAATCATCCTCCTGCGTTTGACAATAACTTCGATATAGTCTCGGATGCCGACGGTCGCGTGCAGGAGGGCTGGAGATGGGCCGGTTTTTTCATTTAGCTTCTGCATTGGTGCTCCATATGGATTATTGAATCAGGTGGTAGCGTTTACAGACCGGCTGCTATTAATACACCCGCAGCTAGAGCCGTTTGTCCAAGGATAGTGGCAATATCCTTAATCTCTCGCATCCAGGCAATCTTTTCATAGCGCTGCGGTACGATGACGTTGTCTCCGGAATCAACTTGGGTCGACATGAAACGATTAAAGAACAGGAAGCCGGTGGACTGCTTCCTGCTGATTACTGTCCCATCCATCTTCACAAGGTATATTTCTCCCTCTTCCGCTTCACTGGTAGGTCCGCCCACCCGGTCCAGATAAAAGCCGACATCCTGCTGTGGCCGAAAGATAACGCTGACCGGATTGTACACCTGGCCAAGGACGTAGACGGCGTTCGGGTTGCTCGGCACGTAGAGGCTGTCGCCTCCTTTCAGTTCAACGTTGGAAGGATCATTTTTAAGCTCTGCCAGCGAGGCAATCCGGATTAGCAGGCGCCCTTCCGCCCGTTTGCTCTTCAGTAACTCGACAGTGCGCTTCAGGCTGTCGAGAGCAGCACGAGTCGCCTCCATTTCTTCCATTGATGAAGCGGCAGCAGCCAGCTCGGTCTGTTTTCTCAGAATTTGCTCTTCGGCTTTAGCAAGGGACTCATCCATCTGCTTCTGCTGCAGCTGGCGCAGAACCTCCCTGGTGAATTTGGTGCCGGGGAGGTAGGCCATGTCGGTAAAACCACCGGCCCGCTCGATAACCGAGCTGAGCCGTTCTCCACGATAAATCGGGTATACGCCGGGGAAGCGGACCTCACCCGCCAGGGAGATATAGCGGTCTGTTTCCTCCATCCAGTTCGGGATTTTTTTAACCATCAGCTCATCAAACGGTTCCAACGGAATATTGGCCTTGGAATCACCGGCCAGAACTGCTGCCAGGTTTACACTGAGGGGGAATGAAGTTACTTTTTCGCTGTCTATTTTTAGCCGGTTTATCTCTGCACTGACAAGATAGGCGCTGGGTTTCGGATAGCCCGCCTGGATCAGCAGATCACGTACGGTCATATCTTTGTAGAGGCGGAATTCTCCAGGCTTCTGGACTTCGCCGGTGATCTTTACTTTTGGCTGCCGTTCCAGATCACTTCTGGAAAAGACGCGAATTACATCAAATTCCTTCAACTCGATATCCTGGGCAGGGTCGCGTGCCAACGCACGCTCCAGTTTCACGACGATTTTCTGCGGCCTGAGATCGGGCGGCATCAGCCTGGTCACTTCCAGGAAATCGGGAAAATACTCTGGCAGTAGATGGTCACGGGTCAGAACGTCACCGAGGCGCATGCCTGGCTTGAGGGCAAAAAAACCGGGTCGGTCAACGTGCCCTTCCATCCGGAAGTGATCGCGGAGGAGGCTGTTAATCGGGAAAACCCGGACTATATCCAGATCCTGAATAGCTACTGCAGCAGCAAGCTGGTCAAGCGTCTTTCCGGTGGCAATAGTATCAAGGTTCAGGTCGAGCACTTTTTTCTTGTCGTTGGCTACTACCCGGGAAATCTGTACCCGCTGCAGGTATCCGGTTGCCGAGATCCCTTCGGCAAGACCCAGCAGGTCTTTAAGTGTGGATTCATCCTTCAGTTCATAGATGGCGGGCCGTTTCACATCTCCCGAGATTGCCGCCACACGGCCGATTACCGGCACGAAGATTGTGTCGCCGGACTGAAGCCGAATATCACTGTTCTTATCCCCTCTGGTAAAAAAATCATACAGATCGACCGTCTCCTCGGCCTGTCCGGCATGACGCAGCTTGATGCTCCTGAGGCTGCCGTTCTTGGTTGGTCCGCCGGCCGCGCTTAACGCATTCAGCAGGGTTGAGAGGGAACTGAGGGTATAATTACCCGGTGCGGCGACCTCACCGACTACATTCACCTTGACAGTACGCAGTTTGCCCATGTTGACGGACAGGTCGAAATCCCGGTATTCCTTGGCCAGGCGAAGGCGGAAGACCTCCGGCAGTCTGCCGAACGGCACTCCTGCCACCTTGACAGGTCCACCCTTGGGAAGGAAGACCTCGCCGCTGCGGGATACCAGAAGCTCATAGGTGCCTTCAACGCTCCCCCACACGTTCAGCACCAGGGTGTCACCCGGACCGGTCAGATAATCATTGCTGACCGGGACATCGTTCGAAGGATAAAAAACGGCATTTTTGAAGTAATTGTACCCGAATTGCGTGAGGCTTCTGGCAGGGTTGACGGCACTGACCTTGGCGGCTTCAAGGATGTCGTCGGAAGTGATCATCTTTTCCAGAGACGACTGGGGTGACGGCTCTTTTGATGCAGATAGAACTTCCTTGACGACGATTGGTGCCTGCTCGTCACTGAGCGGTTTGATTTTATCCGTTGTAGGGGCTCTCAGTTGCTCCACTTTGGGGATCTGTGATGAATTCGGTACCATCTGGGGTACTGTGAATGACGGAGCAGGCACTCCTGTTCCTGATACCGAGGATTTCATAAGAAGCTCCTCGATCGTTTGGTCTGCGGCACAGGCAGGGGAAAGCTCCGCCACGATAGCGGCCAACATCAACATCATGATAATTCGGGGTAAAAATCTATTCATCCAGATGCTCCTGCTTACGTATCTTTAATTTGGCCGTGAATAAAAAGCCTCTACTCTAGTATTGTCTGCAGCAAAACAATTTATGAGCTTGGCGAGTCCTTAGCACAAGTCCGTTTGCCCCCATGCATATGATCGGGACAAACGGACTTGTGGACCAGCCAACCGGTTGGATTTTTGTTCGTAACGAGTTATCGATTCACAAACGGAATCGGCTATTGAGAGGCTTTAACTACTACGCGATATGATTGATTCCTGCAATACTAATTATAAATCATCCATTCGGTCACTCATTGCACCTGGTAAAAGAATATTTTTGTCGATGCTTCGCGGAATGACGTGGAACCGGTGCTTCTTACATCGACGAGGATGTCGTAGGCTCCGGTTGCGACCGGCGTCC
>CAZGEG010000007.1:0-130418 GCA_964524835.1 uncultured Geobacter sp. | reverse complement strand
GGCACTGTAATCCTGAACGATGGTGAAGCCGGCGCCGGAGTTGATCCAGAACCGGAACTCGTACGAACCGCTTCCCCCCTGTCCGAGGGCTGTGAAGGTAATTGGTGTACCTGCCGCCTGGGGGCTGGCCAGATCGGGTGACACGGTGACTCCGGTAGCGGCTACGGGGACGATCATATAATAAAAAAGCTTGGTGGACGCTTCCCGTGCGGCCAAAGATCCGGTGCTTCTTACATCGACGAGGATGTCGTAGGCTCCGGTTGCGACCGGCGTCCAGACCATGGTGTTAGCGGCACTGTAATCCTGAACGATGGTGAAGCCGGCGCCGGAGTTGATCCAGAACCGGTATTCAAATGGTCCCGACCCTCCCAGGGCTGCTGCGGTGAATGTAATCGGAGTACCGCTGGCCTGCGGACTTGCAGCACCGGGAGTAAGGGTTACACCGGTGGCCGGAGCGGTAACGATAAACGGCCGCATCATTTCGTTGTCTTCATGCTCGACAATATGGCAGTGCCATACATACAGGCCGGCGATGTCGAACTTGGCCTTGATCCTGGTCACCTGGCCGGGCAGGGCGACAACGGTATCCTTGTAGCCTGCTTCATTCGGCTGTGCCGCGGTAACCGTTCCGGGCACCGGCAGCAGGGTGACCGGGTCCAGATTCTGCCGGTTGATCACTTCGTAGCGGACCAGGTGCAGGTGGATCGGGTGGGCATCGACGGTGGTATTAAATATTTCCCAGATTTCGATGCTGTTCAGCTGCGGAAACTCGGTGATTGCATCACCCCATTTCAGGTTCTGGGAGAGCAGGTTGCCGGTAAGCGGATCGACCGTCATGACGCCGAGCCGCGCCTGGCGAGGTCCCATGGCATCGACCAGGTTGCCGGGGGTAAGCGGCGCTGTTACCAGGCAGTTCGCCAGAAAGGTCGGATCAGCCGGGGGCCTGGTAAAGAGGGTGGTGATTACCCCGGTGTTGGGGTCGATCTCGACGCAGACCTGATCGGACATCAGTTCGTTAAGGGACACCATGCGGGTATTGGTTTCAGCGCCAAGGGGAGCTTCAGCCGGGAGCACCAGGTTCTGCGGCAGGGTCGTGGTTGCGTCGGTCGGCTTTGTCAAGGCAATATCGACGATAAAATCCATCACCTGACCGGAGGTGAGGGGATCGGCGGCAATGTCCGGAAATCCGCCGAAGGGGCCGTCGGGCGCGGTGTTGAAGATGCGGACGCGGGTGCCGTTTGCCATGCCGCTGAAATCGACGATTACGTCGGCGCGTTCAGCCGGTCCCAACAGCAGGGCCTGGGATGGATGCGGAGCAGGAACGGCGGCCGGAATCGTGCCGTTGCCGGGAAGCGTGGTAATCAGTCCGGTCTCGATCCTGACAACATTGGGAAGAAATCCCTGATCGCCGCCGATCTGGTAGAAAGGCACTTCCGCCCCTTTTACGTCATCAACCGTGCCGAAAACGCCGTCGGGTCCGGGGCCGGTGATGACGAACATGGAGAGGTTGAGGGTGCGCGAGTTGCAGCCGTCCAGCAGGCGCAAACGATAACGGGCCGGTGCTACATCCAGCTTCGGCCAGGTCGTGCCGTTGACGACCATGGTGTTGAAAAAGGCTTCCGGGTTCCAGATTCCGGAAATGTCGGAAAACTCACCCGGCAGCATGGTGCCGATGTACGGCCCGGTAAAGGTGTCAAAGAAGGAACGGCTGGCCGGATAAAAGAGCGAGCCGTCGGCGTTGAAGGAGCGGTCCTGGATCGCGATCGGGATCTCGCGGATGCTTGCCCGGGTTACTGCGTTAAAGTTCGGGTCGCCGCCGGCAATTGACGGAGCCGGTCCGGGCAGGACGCCGGGAGCCGTGTCGTTGGCGCCGCCACGGACGAGCCAGAAACCGGCGGGGCCGGCATAGACGTTCAGCCGTGTCATGCCGAGGGCATGGTCATGATACCAGAGCGTCGAGGCGGGCTGGGTGTTCTGATAGCTGTAGTAGGCGGAACCGGCGACGGTATTGGCATTGTTGGCCTGGGTGAAGACATTGCCGCGCTCTCCATAGCTCGCCGGAATCCCCTTGGTGCCGGGAGCCCCAGGGAGCCACCATGCCTCAGGGTAGCCGTCGCTGTCCGGCTGGACGTGGGAGCCGTGGACATGGGTTACGAGCGGCACCGGACCGGTATAGGGGTCGGGTACCATGGTCTCGCAGTCGGTGCGGTTCGGGGCGCCCATGGCACAGTTCGCCTTGGGCGGATTTGCCCAGTGCAGGGTCTGATCGACCGGGAAGAGATGCGGCAGATAATTGCCGCTGATCGGGTCAACCAGATCGTTGATCCAGCGCACTGACGTTGTTACTGCCGTGCTGTTTTCAACGGTGAACGCCGGGTAGTTGAAGGTCGAGTTCTGCGCCGGTGCGACACCGACAGCACCGCCGATTGCGGAGGAATCGGGGAGTGGGTCAGCCGCCCGGCCGTAACTCCAGACCGTTGTCGCCGGGAAGGGGCCGATCGTTCCTACACCGGAAGGATTCGGGAAAGTGGAGCCCCATATCCCCCCCGGCAGGATCTGCTGCTTGAACTGCCGCACGGCGATGTCGTAGTCGGCCGCCGGTGCGGGCGAGCCGACGCTTTTGGGCATCTCGGGCGGGATGACCAGCGGGGTGACGTATTTGGGGATGGTTGCCGGGTCGAGGGTTCCCCCGGGGACAGGTGCGGATAGTGCGGGTGAAGCGGATAACACTGTGAAAACGGCAACTGCGAGTAAAGGGATACAACGGCCAAAAATCTTTCTGTAGCGGCTCATCTGAATCCTCCTTCTGGAACGACTTCCCGCCCCAAAATGTGTATTCACTGCCGGGCAGTGGTGAATCGACGTGAGATAATAATACCTTAACCACGGAATGTTGGATAATCAGCCGTTGTCCGTATTTCAGCTACGCATCCCTGAAGTTCGCATAGGAATTTGTCCTATGTTCGGCTGGGTCGGCTACGTGTGGTATTCTGTTCTGTCACTTTGGTTCATCCCGCCGGGCGGGCTTGACGGAAAGCAACTCCATTTCGTAGATCATCGTACCACGGTTTTCAAGAAGTTCACCTGCACCCGCGGTTGCTTCGGCAGGGAAGACAATCTTCCATCTGGACCCTTCCGCCATCAGCGGCAGAACTTCCTGCAAACCCGGAACAGCCTTGGACAGGGTGATGGTTCTCGGTTTGCTGCCGGTATAGGTGCTGCCGATTTCCGTGCCATCAACCCGGGTAAGGCGATAGTGAACGTCGACGTCATCCTTCAGGGTCGGTTTCTTTCCGGTCCCGGCGGTGAGCACCAGGTATTGAACCCCGCTCGGTAATACCGTTACCCCCTTTTGCCCGGCATTGTTTTTCAGGAAGTCAGCGCCGGCCTGACGGCTTTCCGCGGCATGCTGCTTTTGCAGGGCCTTCTGCCCGGCGACAATTTTCTGCTTCAGATTCACCAGCGTCGAGTTCATCTGCTGGCGGGGCAGCAGGGGCTCGTTCTTGCCGAGAGCATCCCTGATCCCCTGCAGCAAAGCCTCGGAGTTCAGCTCCACACCCAGTGCCAGGAAGTCGCCGCCGATCTGGTACCCGACGCTGTAGTTGATCTTGTCGACTTCCTTTTTTGGGTCTACCCCCGAGCCTGCCCGGCAGGTGTCTGCCAACAGAAGCAGCCCGAGCAGTATGCCGATGTGTATGTTCATTCTCCGTCCTTTGCTTATCAGGTAATGCAACAGTCAGCCGGAATCATACCTGCGGGTCGCCGGTAAGTCTAACAGTTTATTATAAAAATGTAAGTAATCGTGGAGTCAGGGTGTAATCTGGTAATTCGTTATCCTCGTGCCGGCATCTTCAGCGCCAGGGTGTGGTTACCTCCCGCCCGGACAGACGGGGTAGCTCCCCAGGAGGCGCCTGCCATCCAGATGATGATAATAAGGGAGACTGTTAGCAGTATCAATCCGCGCAATTACGCCAACTTAGTCATCCTGGCCTCGAAGTTCACCTCCGGGGTTAGTCTGGGTGCAGATGTTGACGTAGAGAGTATCATTGTTGAAAGCCGCAATAACAGCACTGCTAAGTGCCGGGTTATTGATTTTCGGCACAGTCCATACACCGTTTCCACTATTTACGAGATTGACGATTCCGGGCCCGTTTGTCGTTGCGTCGCCAAAGCGGATAAATGCTGACGTTGCCGCACTGCCAACCCCGCTTTCCTTGACAAAACCGGAAAGCTGCCTGGTTACCACATTGCGTGGCCTTACCTGATCGCCTCCCAGCAGTGCGGCAAAGGTAACCGGATTATTGGCAGGATTGGAAACAAAGGGTTTGCCTGCGTCCGTTTGGTAGATAACGGATGATGGTGTGATTTCTCCCCTGATTTCTCCATTACTGTTGATTGCACTCTGGACGTTGAAATAGAGCTGGTTCGCATCGAAAAAATTTGCCACTTGAGTGGTGCCCAAAGTGGTCCCTTCGGGAACAAACCATGTGGCGGGGAGGGCGCCATCACCCCCGACTAAAACGGCGGAGGACAGGACAGCAAGTAGAATTGCCAGGCGCACGACCAAAAGTTTTATCTTCGACATGGGAAAATACCTTTTGGAATAGCAAAATCGTATTTGCTTGAATTCAATGGATAATATACCACTCAGTTGATTTGCAGCCATGTCTGCCAAAAAAACGAGGAGGGGCGTAAGCCCCTCCTCCATCAATGACAAAAGCTTCTAAAAGTCGGCATCTTGTTAACAATCCTGCTTTACTGTATCTGATAGAAGAAGAGCTTTGTGGATGCTTCGCGGAATGCCGCTGAACCGGTACTCCTAACATCAACCAGGATATCGTAGGCTCCGGTTGCAACCGGTGTCCAGACCAGTGCGTTGGATGCGCTATAATCCTGAACAATGTCAAAGCCTAAGCCGGAGTTGATCCAGAAGCGGAATTCGTATGAACCGCTTCCCCCCTGGCCAAGAGCGGTGAAGGTAACCGGCGTACCCACCGACTGAGGACTGGCAAGGTTAGGTGTCAAGGTGACCCCGGTTGCGGCTGCAGGTACAATTTGATAATAGAAAATCTTGGTGGATGCTTCCCTTTGGGCCGTTGAACCGGCACTCCGCACATCTACCAGAAGGTCATAGGCTCCTGTCACAACCGGAGTCCAGGCAAAAGTATTGGTAGCGCTATATTCCTGGACGATGGTAAAGCCGGAGCCGGAGTTGATCCAGAACCGGTATTCGTACGAACCGCTTCCCCCTTGGCCGAGGGCTGTGTAGGTGATTGTATTTCCCAGCGACACCGGACTAGATTTGTCAGATGTCACTGTTACGCCTGTTGCAGCTGATGGTAGAACCTGATAGTAGAATATCTTCGTGGAAGCCTCTCGTAAGGCAGTAGATCCCGCATTTCTCACGTCCACCAGTATGTCATAGGCTCCGCTCAACGCCGGCGTCCAGACTAAAGTATTTGTGGCACTGAAGTCCTGGGTGATATTGAAGCCGGAACCTGAGTTGAGCCAGAACCGGTATTCATACGAACCGCTTCCACCCTGGCCGAGAGCAGTAATCGTAATCGGCGTACCCGCCGCTTGGGGGCTGGCCAGATCAGGAGTTGCAGTAACGCCTGTAGCTACTGACGTAATCTGATAGTAGAAAAGTTTGGTGGAGGCATCCCGCAAAGCGGTGGAACCGACACTTCTCATGTCTACCAGGATGTCATAGGCTCCACTTACAGCTGGAGTCCAGACGAATGTATTAGCTGAATCATAGTCCTGTGCGATTTCGAAACCGGCGCCGGAGTTAAGCCAAAACCGGTATTCATACGTACCGGTTGTCGGGGCCTGGTTGCCGGGATCTCTAGTTATGGTTGCTGTAACTGTCACCGCAGTGCCTACTAACTGAGGACTTGGTACGCTAGTTGTCGCCGTAACTGTCACCGCCGAAATGTTGATCGGGATACGGGCGGTGCAGAGCACTTCATCCGGGGTGCCCGGAACCTGGCCGCGGGTGTTGATGAATTTTACCGTGGCATACGAGTTGATCGGCGCAGTAGCCCTTATCAAGCCATCGAAACGCCGGGCGGTTGTCTGCTTGATCGGCGTGCCGGCCGGCACCAGGTAGGCTTCGTTGTGGCCGTAGGGCATGACGCCGAGGGCGCGCCCGTCCCAGGCGATGATGACGACATCAACCGGGAAGGTCACTTCGATGCTGTTGTAGGCGGCGTCGAGGCAACGTACCAGGATGGTCTGACCGACGACGGCATTGATGGAAACCTGCGAGCCGGCAACGCCGCTGTTCAGCCCGGCAGGGATGACGATGTTGGGGGGAATGCTGGCCGCCGGCCCTCCAGGGGGGGTAGGCACCGGCACCCCGGTGACATACCAGTAGTCGGCATGAAAATCGTTGAAGGCGAAAAAATCGGTAGGCAAGGCCGGAACGTCGGCGTTGTTGTGGAAGCTGTCGTTGAAACCGGGCCTGGTCCCGTACTGGGGGTAGGTAGCCCGAGCATTTGAACCCAGGTCGCTCCACGTGGAATCACGGTCATCCATGACCCAGAGCGCCTCGACGTCATAGGAAACGGTGTTGCCGTGCGGGTCGGTGGCAAAGCGGATCCGTGGATCGGCGGTCCATGGCTGCCCCGCGACAGGGACCCAGGGGTCGGGATCGTACGTCTCGTTGGAGTTCCAGTCCGGAAACTGGGGGAAAGCCGCCAAGTTGGCGGCAGTGCGGCGCTTGCCGTCCCGGCAGTGACCGATCGGGATGGTCGGATTCACCTGGGTGGCGAAGTAGGCGTCAGGCGGTTCGATGAGGATGAGGAAGTAGAGGCCGAACTCGAAGTGCTGGACGGTGTTGCGGTGGCAGTGGGCGAAATAGGAGCCGATGTAGTTGGGCTGCCACTGGTAGTTGTATCTGCCGATCTCCATGGAGCAGTGGCCGACGCCGTCGTTGATGGTGGTCGGCTCCATGCCGTGCCAGTGGATGGTGTGCGGGGGCGGCCCCTTGCCGTCGGTTATGCAGTGGAACACCACCCCCCGGGGCATGCGCATGGTGGCGCTGGGGAACTCGTCACCGGTAACAGGGAGATTCGAGTCGGGATTTTTGAAAAGAAAAAACATCATCTGGTTTGGACGGAAATCCCAGGTGTCCAGCTTGATGCCGTGCATCAACTCTATTACAACGGTATGAGGCGTGTTGGGCGCCCTCTGAAAGCCGGCGGTGGCCAGCACCTCGGGAACCGGATTGGTCGGCAACAACAGGTCCGGAGTGTCCGGGCTGTCCTTGGGTGGATCGAACATTTTCGCCCACATCCCTTCCATGCCGACAACCGACCAGCGGGTGATTATGTTTGCGGGGTTGGTGAATGACATAACGTGTCTCCTTTCAAAATCCTGAACTATATAATTGCTCCGTAAAGTCGTTTGTTGCCGCCCGCTAGGGGCGCGGCCCGGCGGCGGCGTCAATCGACGGAACGCCGCTGACGCCGCGGATATTGCGGTACATCATGTTGAAGTCCTCATCCATCGGGAAGTTCATATCCGCCGGATTTCCGGTTGTCCGGTCGCCCAGGATGTAGATGCCCGAGATCAGGCCGCAGTTGTAGTTGCCCCCCTGGGCTGTCTGGCTCGGCTCGCAGTGGTCGTGCATCGGATAGCAGAGAGGGGACATGCGTTGTGTCAAAGGAACCGGTGTTATCCCGTCCTGGGCCAGGGCAAAAGTCCCGACCGGCGGAAAGTGCATTTCAAACTCATCCGTCGGCGGATAGCAGGGGTGGGGCGGCGTCAAGCCGCCGTTCGCTACCGATACGGTGGTAAGCGGCGTATCCGGCAGGCCGATGCCCCCCACGTTGGGGATGCTGGGCGGGCGCATGAAGGGCACAGTGTAATCGATCCGGTCCATGGGGAGGACGCCGTAGACATCCACCCAGATCGGGTTGGGATTGGACACGCCGTTGATGCCGGTGACGTAGAAGTGGTTGGCGTGGTAGTGCATCGAGTGAGACCAGAGACCGGCATTGAGGATATGGATCACCACCGGTTCGCCGACGCGCCCCATGGGGGTGATCTGCGGACTGAAGTGGGAAAAGAACCCGGACTGGCCGTTGATGGTGAAGTATTCCGGGTTATAGTTGTCCCTGGTAGCGCTGAACGGGCTGCGCAGAAACTTGTCCATGAATTCCTGGGCGGGGTAAATCTGGCCGGAGGGGTAATCCCCCACTTCGGCGAACAGTCTGGGGCTGGCCTGGTGCAGGCACCAGGCATAGGTCCTGAAGGGGGGACAATAGGAGTTGCCGGTAAGGGACACATTTTCCCCCGGCGCCGGCGGGGTGCCCGCACCGGCCTCTTCCCACGACAGACCAGGCCAGTGCGTGGGGTCGCCGAAGTGATTGAAAAGATCCTGCACGTGGAACGACGGGTTATCGTAAGGGGTAATCTTGTTGCCGATCCCGGTCGCCGCGGTCGGCCGGACGACGAGGGCACCGTGCAGTCCCATGACCCGGTTGACCGGAGCGTTCAGATTGTCGTAATAGAGATGGCCACCGGATACCGAGGCGGTGAAAGTTCCGGTAAATGTTGCCCCCGGAGCGATCGGACCGCTGTCGAACATGCCCGGAATATAGAAGGAGTGCGGCTCATCAAGCTGATTTGTTACCGTGATATTGACAGTATCGCCTTTCAGAGCGACAATTGTCGGGCCGGGGCAGTCGGGCGGCACATCGACGCCGTTGGCCCTCATCTTGTAAATCCAGAAGTAGCACTGGGCCGTGTTGACCTCGTTATGGGTGACCATGTCCTTCAAAGCGTCGGTGATGAAAACCTCCAGCGTGCTGGTGGCTGCGAAGGCATTGGTTACCCCGAGGCCGGGAAGCCTGTTGCTCAAAATAATCGTTGCTACACCGGCTGCACTCAATTTCAGGAAATCGCGCCTTTTCATTTTCATCGTCTTCTCCTTCTCCATATTATTAAACTGCTATGAAAAAACAGTTTCATAGTGGTTGTTACTCAGTACCCGGCGAAGTTTTTTGAATCCAGGATACTTCGCACAGCTATCAGCACAAATAATGCCAATTACTCGGGGCGGAAAAAATATATATGATATCCGGCAGCTAGAAGTGGTATGCGGCCTTGTCTCCTTCATGACAGGGTGCAAAAAAAACAGACTCATCGCAAAAAACGAGTCAAAAAACTTCCGACAATCGTTTTATTAGTAAATGACCCAGTCACTCTGACGCACCACCTTGGGATTATCGCCCTTGGTCAGGGAGACGACGTAGCATCCTTTCGAGGCGTAGCGCTGTCCCGGACCGAAACTGAGCTTGGGATGCAGCACCGAGGTGCTGGTTTCGTCCTTGCCGTCGTCAAAAATATCGAGGAAATAGTCGCGGTACAGGCTCCCTCCCATGTCGGTGAGGATTCTTGATAGTAATCTGGTCATTACATAGGATTTAGAGGAAACAGCCATATTGGTTAGCGGTATTTTTTTATACTTCAGCCAGCCGGTTGCGATGGACGCGGCGTACCCATCTTCGCCGGGAAGCCTGGTCGGAAAGGTCAGCAGAGTCGCTTCACGAATCGCATCCGGGAGTATCCTGAACTCTCCGCCTAGCTGGGTGGCCGAGAAAAAGATTGTGGACGGTTTGTTACCGTCTTTCGCCAGAGTGTCGATAGCGGCAAGATCCGCCGGGGCGAGCCAGACCAGCAGCACCGCATCCGGGTGGGAAACGGTGAGCTTTTTCCAGAAGTCGGCGCCGATATTTTCTGCCCCGGCAACCGGCCTGCTTACAAGCGGTGCGTCGCCCAGCTTTGCCCAGGTTTCGGCAAAACCCCGGGCGAGGGCGCTTCCTTCATCACTGTCCCGGTACAGCTGGATAACTTTTTTTCCGGGCGGGAGGGCGAAAACCCGCGACAGGTATTTTGCGGCGGACTCACCCTCCTGATGGAACCCTTTCGAAAAGTAGAGCGTATACCAGTCGTCTTCCGCAACAACCGGCAGATTGGTGTCGGGGAGGATACAGGGGACCCGGTTCTTCTCGCAAAAGTCGTGGACAGGATCCCATTTGCCGGGCGCGACCCCCCCCAGAACGGCAAACACCGGCTTTTGCCGGTACAATGCTTCCAGCTGGCTGTTCCAGGTATCCGCGCTTCCTTTAAGCTCCCATACATCGAGCGCCAGTTTGCGGTAGGTTTTTGCATTCGGTTGTGTGCCGGCGGCGGGCGTGGTCTTTTGCTGGTATTGCGACCCTGGGATGCGGGCATTCCATTCGTCCCTGATAAAGGCCTGCAGCGGAAGCAGCAGCGCGTCCCTGTCGCCGCGACTGATATCCGCGGTAACGATGGTGGCGAACCTGATTTCGTCATCGGTTACGCCGGGGGAGAGGTGCGAGGAGAGATTCTTGAGATAGAAAATCATGATTTTCATCTCATCCTCGCTCAGGAGGTAGCGCGGCATGGTTTCGCTCAGCTGCGCGCCTGTCGGACCGATACCGTTTTGCAGCATGTTGGCCAGAGATTCATCGGTATACGCCGGCCGCGGCCCCTTGAACATCGAGCGCTTCATGATCGAACCGGGGATGTCATTCAGGCTCTTCAGCGGGGAGTAAAGAGACGCCCCGTTGGTAGGGGGGGAAAGGATGCCGCCTTCAAGAGCGCCCAGGCCGCTGCGCAGGTGACAGCTGGCGCAGGTGGACATCTCGCCGCTCAGTTCGAGGTCGCCCTGGACTATTGCCGTTACAGGTTTTCCGGAAGGGAGAATGCCTTTACGGTACATTTTCTCGCCCAGGCGGAGCGCCTCTTCGGCCGGTAAACCGGCTACAGCCGCCCGGTCATCAGCAGCGGCCTGAACAGCCGGGCAGAAAAGCGAAAGGAGGAGGAACAGCGCCTTAATCGCCGCACGGTAAGTCAGTTGAGATCTCATCTCTGTTCTGTCCTCCGTAATTCATTGAGGAGGTCGGTCTTCCACATGAGCCCCTTGATGCGGACCCATTCGTCGGAATTCGGGCCTCGCAGCAGATAGATCGGTTCATGGGCCATTTTGTCATCGACTACGGCATCGAGGGCCTGCAGTACCCTGCGGATATCGTCCTTGCTGCCGGTGAGGAAGTCCCATCCTTTTCCCGCACCGAACCGGGAGAGGTATTTCTTCATCTGCTCCGGCCGGTCATGCTCCGGGTCGATGGAGATCGAGATGAGCTGGACCTTGTCCGCGTCCTTGCCCAGCTCTTTCCTGATGTTGGTGAAGCTGGCCGAGAGGACCGGGCAGATAGTGTTGCAGGTCGTGTAGATGAAATCGATGATGACCGGCTTGCCTGAATCGACAAGCGCCCGCAGATTGATCTTTTTCCCGTCCTGATTGAGAAGCGTCACGTTGGGGATGGCGTAATTGTGTACGCTTCTTTTATATTTCCCTTTGGGCTTGTCCGCCTTGACGGGCGGGGGCTGTTCGTTTCGCGCGACGGCAAAGGGGAATTCGGTCCGGTCTTCCTGCGTTCCTTTGGCGACGATGATCCTGATGTGCCAGCGCCCGGCCATCGCGATAGCAACATTCTCGACGTGATATTTGCCGTCGCCCCGTTCGGTCACAACCGGCTTTTCCCAGACCCCGTGGTTCTTTTCCTGCAGCCACGGTACGACAGTAAGCCGGGCGCCCTCGACGTATTTGCCGCTCCTGTCACGAACCGTTATGTCAAAAGAGTTTGCGCCGGTTTTCAGGCCGCTTCCAGCAATAGACAACTCCAGGGCGAATAAGCCATTTTCCGTCTTTTGAACGGTTTCGGCAGCGTAAAGCGGGGCGCAAAAAAACATCGCCAGAATAATAACGACACATGACTTCATGATTATGGCCTCTGTTTCCTGAGCGGATCCTGCTGGTTTCTTTGATTAAAGAATGTCTGCATTGATCTGGAAGGAGAGGAGGTTATCCTTCCTTCTTGTCCTTGTCGTCGGCCTTGGCATTGATTTCGGTCGCATCTTTGTCCTCAATGCCTTTCTTGAAATTTGTGATGCTCTTTCCCAAGGCGCTGCCGATTCCGGGCAATTTCCCGGCGCCGAACACCACCAGCACGATGACGAGAATGATTACGAGCTCCGGCACTCCAAATCCAAACATGATATCCCCCTCAATAAATATTTGCCCGTTTCTGTTACTTCAAAAAATATATACATCCATCCCGGAGGTTGCCTAGCGTTTTGCCATGACATACAAGAAGGCGCTTATACTTAGAAATAAATAGAAATTACAATCAAACTCATGAATCCGGTACAACTAAATTTTTCTACAGAAGTGACGTTACTACTTCTCTATACATCGCCGGAATGGTTCTTTAGTCAATTCATTGTATTTGATAAAAGAATATCTTCGTAGATGCATCACGGAATGCGGAAGAACCGCTATTTTTCACATCCACCAGGATGTCGTAGGCTCCGCTCGACGTTGGAGTCCAGACAAAGGTATTGGTTGCACTATAGTCCTGAATAATGTTGTAGCCGGCGCCGGAGTTGACCCAGAATCGGTAATCGTACGAGCCACTACCTCCCTGGCCGAAGGCGGTAAAGGTGATCGGAGTGCCATTTGCTTGAGGACTGGCCAAATCAGGGGTTACGGTGACCCCAGTAGCGGCAGTCGAAACAATCTGGTAGTAAAAAAGCTTGGTAGAGGCTTCTCTCAATGCAGTGGATCCGACATTTTTCACATCCACTAAAATGTCGTAGGCTCCAACTGAGATTGGTGTCCAGACCAGAACATTGGCAGTACTGTATTCCTGGACGATGCTGTAGCCTGTTCCAGAGTTGATCCAGAACCTGTATTCGTATGTACCGCTTCCTCCCTGTCCCAAGGCAGTAAAGGTAATCGGTGTACCTACAGCTTGCGGAGCTGCCAGATTAGATGTAACTATCAAGCCCGTAGCGGTTGCAGGCATGATCTGATAGTAGAAAAGTTTATCGGAAGCGTCCCGTACTGCCGTGGATCCGGCATTTCTTATATCAACCAGAATGTCGTAGGCCCCGGTTGCAGAAGGCGTCCAGTTAAAGGTATTGGCGTTGCTGTAATCCTGAACTATGAAATAACCTGCACCGGAGTTGAGCCAGAACCGGTACTCATATGCACCGAGGCCTCCCTGTCCAGTAGCAGTAAATGTGATCTGTGCACCGGCAGCCTGCGGGCTGGACAGGTTTGAAGTCAGGGTTACCGTCAGGGGGACTGGTATGCCAAATATCCCGGTCGCCGGCAGATGGATGACGTCGGTATCGTTTACCGAATCGCCGTTGGGAATGAAAATCTCCGGGTGGTCGAACGGCGCCTCCTCATTGCGGACCCGCTCATCGGTCATGGATTTCATGAAGGCGACCATGGCCGCCTTGGCAAGCGGGTCACCCTGCAGTGCCGGCAGTTCGACGATGTTGATGTCGAGATTGGCCCTGTTGGCCGTGGGGAAATTGCCGCCGCGGGCATAGAAGTCAACAACCTCTTCCAGCGTCATCATTGAGCCGTTATGCATGTAGGGGGCGGTCAGCTCGACGTTGCGCAGACCAGGCACCTTGAAGGCGCCGCTATTGGCGACAGGAAAGGTGGCCGGCAGCCCGGGAATTAGGTTCGGGGTGGCAAAGGGGAGTTTGGCGAGCGCCTGCAGTTCGGCCAGGTTGGAAAAAGAGATGGGAAACCTGAGGCCGGTCAGCGGATTGTTGAAGGGGGAGAGTTCCGCCCGGCCGAGATCTTCTCCGGTCGGTCGCACCGCGGTATTGTTGAAGCCGTTGTCGTAGACGATCTGCTGGCCGCTGGCCACCGGCATCACTTCCAGCAGGCCGTGATCGGCATTGGAAATGAAGCGCGCCACCCGGTCCGAGGCGTTGGTCAGCTCGGTGGCGCCGTGGCAGACGTCGCATCTGCCGGCGCCGAAAAAGAGGTTGAAGCCGTCTTGCTGCTGGTTGGTCAGAGCTGTTTCGTCACCACCCAGAAAACGGTCGAAGGGGGTGTCGTCGGAGACCAGGGTCGCCTCATAAAGCTGAATGGCTAGTCCCCAGTAAAGCGCAAAGTTGGCTTCCATCTGGGTAAACCCGTCCGGCGTCAGCAGGTTGGAGTTCCATAAATTGTTCTGGAAGGCGTCCCTGACCATCTGGGCGTAACTGCTGCTCAGCCCCTTGGGCCCGGTGATGGTGCCGTCCGGCTGCAGGGTTGCCCTGGAAAGATTGCCGAGTTCGCTGTCATCCGGATGGACGGTCTGCTTGGCCAGCGGCGTCAGGCTGAACATCTTGCGCCCCAGCTGCGGGAAGGTACGCCCCCGGAAGGACATCTCCACGTCGCTGAGCGGCGGCCCGGTAGCCTGGGAGGCGAGGCTGGCAAATTCAAAGGATACCGGCTGTTTGGTCAGGGTGCCGTTCACGTTGAACCAGACACCGGCGCCCTGATCGAGCGGGCCGAAAGGGCTGGAACCGTTAAAAAACGAGCTGGCCCTGCCGTCCCAGAAATTGGAGAAATTGAAAACGGCATTGATCGTCGAAGGGGTGTTGCGTCCGGTCACCTGGCGGGTGTTGACGCCGCTCACATTGAAAATGGCGTCGGCTATGGAAAAGCCGTTGTCAACAGCCGAACCGGGAACGATATCGACAAACTGGTTGAGGCGAACCCCCTGGGAGCCGACAACATCATTCGAGTCGCGCACCTGCGGTGAAGCTTTGAAATCAACCGGCGCCTGCCGCTCATGGAACGGGAAATCGCCCGGAAGCAGGGTCTGGTTCGGCCCCTTTACCTGAAAGACCGTGTCGCCGGCGTTGGTTCCCGGGTTCATGGTGTTCTTGAGGCGGGTGTCCGTTCCGGCGGAAAAATGGCAGGTTGCGCATGCCGTCATGCCGTCGCTGCCGACCTGCATGTCCCAGAAAAATGCCTTCCCCAGCCTGATGGCAGCGGCCTTGTTCTTGACGAACTGGAAGATGTTGGGGGGTTCCGGCACGGCCAGCTGGTTGAGCGGGACAAGCGCCGGCGGCGGCACCGCGATCGCGCCCCAGGCGGCTCCGGCCATCAGCATCAGAGCGGCAATAGTGGTGGATAAAAGCCTGTAGCAGGATCTGTCTAGACCGGGACGAACTATCTCCATGAATAACCTCGCTTTTACTTAATAGACGGATAGTGTCAAGTCGGCTGCCGCCATCAGAACTTAGATAAAGCGTACCGTTCGCAGGCAATGTAAAGCAAGGAGCATGCCTTTAATTGTGGTGATTCATTAAAACAATGATTATCAGCTAGTTATGTCCAGGAGCAGGTGAAAACCGCACTGAAATGGCTGTACGATTCTTTGACAACCCGGGCCGGTTAACTGCGGCATACGGATCGCTCCGGTCCGCCTGGTGCGGAATCCGAAGCGGGGGATCCGGTCGTATGCGGGGAAGGGAAAACGCGTCAGGATATATTCTCCCGGTACCACTGCAGCGCGTTGTCGAGTCCCTGGGAAACCGAATGGGTCGGGGTGTAGCCGAGCAAGTTCGCGGCCCTGCCGATGTCGGCCTGTGAATGGAGCACGTCACCGGCACGGAAGTCGCGGTAGACCGGTTCGAACGCAGCCAGATGGGGGCAGAAGGGAAGCAGTCGTTCCCGGAGCATGGCAAACAGTTCATTCAGGGAGGTACGGGCATTAACGGCCGTGTTGAAAACCTGGTTCACCGCTTCGGGATTGGGCGAAGTCGCCGCCAGCAGGTTCATCTGGACGACATTGTCGATAAAACAGAAATCGCGGCTCGTTTCGCCGTTGCCGTTGATATAGACCGGCTCCCCCTTGATCATGGCCGCAACCCAGCGGGGGATGACCGCCGCATAGGCTCCGTCCGGGTCCTGTCGCTGCCCGAAGACGTTGAAATAGCGCAGTCCGATGGTTTCCAGCCCGTAACAGCGGGCAAAGACCTCGGCATACAGTTCGTTTACGTATTTGGTTACGGCATAGGGAGATAACGGCCTGCCGATGACCTCTTCCCGCTTCGGGAGAGCGGGGTGGTCGCCGTAGGTGGAGCTGCTGGCGGCGTAGACCAGGCGCTTCACCCGCTGGTCCCGCGCGGCGACCAGCATGTTCAGCGTTCCGGTCACATTGTTTTCATTGCTGGTGAGCGGATCCTCGATAGAACGGGGCACGGAGCCGAGCGCAGCTTCGTGCAGGACATAATCCGCCCCGGCGCAGGCCGCCTGGCAGGTTTCGATAGAGCGGATATCTCCCCTGATGAAGGTGAAGTTCCGCCAGCGGGATTCGCCGACCCGTCCGGCAACATGGGCCAGGTTGGCCTCTTTTCCGCTGGAAAAATTATCCAGCCCCACGACAGTCTGATCGAGTTCCAGGAGCTGTTCCAGCAGATTCGAGCCGATAAAGCCGGCCGCGCCGGTGACCAGCCACCGTGCCGGCCGTTCCCGCAGGCGGTTCCTGACGTCTTCATATGGATTGTTCATACGGCCTCTCGGTGAATTGTCACTGCGCTCACTTCCCGTGCCGCGCAATGGGGTCGTCCGCACTTTTACAAGCGCCAGACACGAATGCCGGCCGACCTGAGCGCCGCCGCGTCATAGATGCTCTTGACATCGATCAGTACCGGGTTGTCGCCCATCAAACGGGTGAAGTCGGCCGGTGCCAGCTGCCGGTAGAGGTGATGCTCTACCGCCACCACGACCGCCGCGGCAGGTTGCAGCTCCTCCATGGCAAGGGGCTTCTGGCCGTATTCGCGGAATATCACCTCGGGGTCTCCCGCCGGGTCATGCAGCTGCACGTTTACGCCGTAGTCCCGCAGCTCCCTGATGATGTCCTTCACCTTGGAATTGCGCAGGTCGGGACAGTTCTCCTTGAAGGTCAGGCCGAGCACCGTGACGGTGGAACCCAGGATGCCGTGGCCCGAGTGAATCATCTCCTTGACGGTCCGCTGGGCGATAAACCTCCCCATGCCGTCGTTGATGCGGCGTCCGGCAAGGATAACCTGGGGGATGTAGCCGTTTTTTTCCGCAATGTGCGTCAGATAGTACGGGTCAACACCGATACAGTGGCCGCCGACCAGGCCGGGTTTGAAGTTGAGGAAATTCCACTTGGTCCCCGCCGCTTCGAGCACCGCGCCGGTGTCGATTCCCAGCCGGTCGAAAACCAGGGCCAGCTCGTTCATCAGGGAGATGTTCAGATCCCGTTGGGTGTTTTCGATCACTTTTGCCGCTTCCGCCACCTTGATGCTCGCAGCGCGGAACACTCCGGCAGTAACCACCGATGCATAAACCCGGGCGATGATTTCCAGCGATTCGGCATCCTGGCCCGACACGACCTTGGTTATCCTGGTAAAGGTGTGCTCCCTGTCGCCCGGATTGATGCGCTCCGGGCTGTAGCCGACCTTGAAGTCAACTCCGCATCTGAGTCCGGAAACCTTTTCGAGCAGCGGTACGCATTCGTCCTCGGTCACGCCGGGGTAGACCGTAGACTCATAGACAACTATGTCGCCGCTCTTCAGGGCCCGGGCGGCTGTTTCGGAAGCGCGCAGCAGCGGCGTCAGGTCCGGCTGGTTGGCGTCGGTCACCGGTGTGGGAACGGCGACGATGTGAAAATCGGCCCGGCGCAGATCGTCGATGCTGTCGCTGAAATGGATCTTCCGTTCATCCAGTTCATGCGCGGTCACTTCCCCGGTGCGGTCGAAACCTTCCTTCAGCTCCCGCACCCGCCGGGCATCGATATCGAAACCGATGACGGTAAACTTTTCAGCGAAGGCGACGGCCAACGGCAGGCCGACATACCCCAGGCCTATGACGGAAACGGTTCGGTGCATTCTCTCTCCCTGCCGGATTTGTTATTGATTTGAGCTTTTGCACGTGCAGTTTCTCCAGTGTGGATACTACCGCGGTGTCTCTGCATGGGAACCGTCGGATAGGTGCAGTAGCAGCGTTCTTCCATTCCGGAAATATGAACCATATCAAAAAAGCAATTGGAACGCAAAGAACTAAGAAGCGCGGCAGTGTATCCTGTCATTCCGTCCTGGCGGCAACTTTCAGGCGATTATTAAGCGTCTGTCTGGTCATGCCGAGAAGTGAGGCGGCAATACCCTGATTGCCTTTGGCGAGCTCCATCGCCTCTCTGATGACCCGTTCCTCCACCTCACGAATGGTGGGAAAGTGCCCGAAAAGATCGGACAGCGACGTTTCTGATGCCGGTATCGGAGAAGCGCTGGGCGACGGTGGCTGTTCCCCATCGATCAGTTTCCGGAAATTTTCCATGGAGAGGATTCCCGAGACATGCTGGGCAACGGCATCGAACACCAGTGCCTCCAGCTCCCGGACGTTGCCGGGGAAGGAATAGAGCTGCAGCAGCGTGACAAGTTCAGGTGGGGCGGTCGGCTTTTTCTTGTGCAACACCTTTGCCGCCTTGGCGAGTAGGTGCTCCAGCAGCAGCGGGAGATCCTCCTTGCGGTTCCTGAGCGGCGGCAGGTCCACATGGTGGACGTTCAGCCGGTAAAAGAGGTCGTTGCGGAAACGTCCCGAGGCAACCAGCTCCTTGAGGTTTTTATTGCTGGCGCAAACGATGCGTGCCTCGGATTTGCGGGGAGTGTCCGAACCGACCGGATAGAATTCCCGTTCCTGAATGAGCCGCAGCAGCCTGATCTGCGACGACTCGCACAGGTCGCCGATCTCGTCCAGCAGGATCACGCCCCCCGCCGCCTTGACGATCAAACCTTCCCGAAGCTGTTCCGCGCCGGTAAAGGCGCCTTTTTTATGCCCGAAGAGAGTGTCCGAAAACATCGTGTCGTCCAGTCCCGCAAGATTGACCGAAACCAGCTCTCCCTTGCAGCCGCTCAGGCGGTGGATGGCGCGAGTCACCAGTTCCTTGCCGGTTCCGGATTCACCGGTAATCAGGACCGGCTGGGGTGATTTTGCAACCACCTCCAGATACTGGAAGATGCCGCGCATCTTGCGGCTGCAGGATACAATTTCCTCAAATATTTCCGGATTATCCAGGCGGTCTTCCACCAGATGATCGCGCAGGCTGGCGACCTGATCGGCCAATGTCCTGCAATCGAGGGCTTTTCTCAGGGTGATTATCATCCGCTCGGAATCCACCGGCTTGACAAGATAATCAAAAGCCCCCGCCTTTATGCATTCCACGGCCCGCTCCAGTTCATATGCGGCCGTCACAATGATTACCGGCACATCCGGATACCGCTCCCGCAGGAGCGGCAGCAGCTCCATGCCGCTGACATTGGGCATGAAGAGGTCGAGGAGAACGATGTTGATACTACCCGCACTCATGATTTCCATGACCCGGCGGCTGTCGGATTCGGTCACAACATCCGTCAGGCCGTTCATTTTGAGAACCGTGGCGGTTGCCTTGAGGGAGTTGACCTCGTCGTCGACGATCAGTATGCGCGCCGGATTAGCTGTGTTCATGATTAACCTCGCTGTTTATTGTCACTTGTTCTGAATTTGCCGCCCGGCACAACCTGACGGTGAATGTCGCTCCGGCTCCCGGTTGGGAAGTGAACTCGATGCTGCCGCCATGCTCCTTGACAATCGATGAACTGATCGCAAGGCCCAGGCCGGTGCCGCCCCGTTCCAGGCGGGTCGTGAAGAACGGTTCCATGATCCGGTCGGAGATCTCGGGAGGAATGCCGCTCCCCTCGTCTGAAACGCGGATCAGCACATGCCCGCTTTCCGGATCAAGGCTTGTGCTGACACGCACTGCGTGCTCCGCATCCGGCAGCGCCAGGAGGGCATTCTGTATCAGGTTGATGACGACCTGCTCCAGTTGCCGGGCGCTCCCGCTGACCGGCGGCAACCCTTCGGCCAGATCGAGAGTGAATCTGTGCGTCGAGCTTGAAATGTGATGGCTGAGAATCGATGCGGATAATTGGACCACGGCATTTACATCGGCCACGGATTCCCGCTTGAAACGGTCTTCGCGTCCGTATGCCTTGAGGTTGCCCACGATATCGCTGATTCTGAGCGCTCCCTGATGAATCCCCTCGAATGCGTCGGGCAGAAAGGCGCGCGCCTCGCTCCACGTTGATTGGGCGACGGCAAAGTCCCCGTTGCGCCGGAAATGCTCTTCAACGATCGGGGCGATGTCGTTCCAGGCGCGTTTGACGATGCCGGCATTCATGAGCAGGAAGTTGTTCGGGTTGTTGATTTCGTGGGCAACGCTGCTGACCATTGTTCCCAGCGAGGTCATCCGGTTGGCCTGGATCAGCCGGGCCTGAATCTCCAGAGACTGCTCCTCCAGGTGGACGCGGGTTGTGATGTCGCGGAAGGTCGTGTAAATAACCTCGGAACCCTGGAGGGGAATCTTTTTCCCGTGGAATGAAAGAATGCGGGCCTCTCCCGGGGGGATAATGCATTCGAACTCCTCGATCATCCCGGGGGAATTATCCCGGTTGATCTGGTCAAGAGCCGTTGCAAGGCTCGAACACCCCTCCTGATCGCACAGCGACGGCAGGCCGGATTCGAGAAGCTCTCCCCGCTGTTTCCGGAAGATCCGCTCCGCGGTGGGGTTTACGTCGATGATAGCGTTGTCCCCCGGAGAGATCAGGACGATGGCATCCTCGCTCTGCTCGAAAAGCTGCCGGAAGCGGTCTTCACTTTCGCGCAAGGCCGCTCTGGCCTTGAGAGTTTCTTCATTTTCCGTCCAGAGGTCGAGATAGGCTGTATTGAGCTCGGAGGTCCGTTCCAGTACTTTCTGCTCCAGCTCCTCCTTGGTGGCTTTCAGTTGGGCCTCTTTCAGTTTGTAGTCATTAACCAGTACCACGAGGGGTTTGAACAGGCTGAAATAGAGAATTGCAAAGAGGGTAATCGTCAGGATCGCCGCATCCAGCGGGGTTACAGCCCATTCCGGGGGGTCCAGCATCTGAATGATGAACATGTCGAAAAACTCGACAACGAATATGCACATGACCAGGATAGCCATCAGGCGCAGCGGCGAAAAAAGAAGCGGCCTATGGCGGTCGTCCAGTATCGCCACTTTTTCATCGAGCGATTCCGAGCTCTTTGTTCCGTCCGGTTTCATGACGCTCCCGTTTCCCGTACGCCGCCGCGAATAATATCGGCTGATTCACGCAAGCCGACAGGATCGCCCGGCGATCCCTGCCAATATTTTTACAGGGAGCAAAAGCGCCGTCAACCGGCCTGCAAGCCCTGTTTCTCTGCATGTGCGGAGTGTGGATAGTATCTGAGTCCGGCGTTTAAGATACAGATTAATTACCAAGCCCGTCAATCAACAAATACAACTATCAATTAATAAACGTACAGTTAACTCATTTGCTGAATATGGCACGCATAATGTAAGAACAGAGCGTTATTCTTGATATACATTCTTTCATGGTGGGTGCCTGAATGCCTGATTATTCATTTTACTCGGCGATTCTCGGCCTTTCGTCCAAGTGGCGCATTTTGAATGCGACCGTGGATGAAGGGAGCGGAGATATTGAGCTGCATATTCGCAGCAAAAAGGGGAGCACGTTTTCATGCCCTGTCTGCGGAGCCCTCAAGCTGCCATCCCGGGTAAGCAAGTCCCGCTGGCTGCATGAAAACCACCTCAATATCCGTTTCTACATTTCGGCACTGATACCGATCATATCGTGCGAACGCTGCGGCGAGATGAAGGCGGAGATCCCCTGGGAACAGGCGGCGTCAACTTGCGAAGAGCAAAAAGTTCAAGCTGATACGGGGTTGGTTCTGTAGCCAGCTCAGCGCACCCGCGCCCTCGGTTGCATATCACCACCGGCTGCCATACGAAACAAGGACTTGACCGTAACCGGTCAAGTCCTTGTTTTTTTTGGTGCGCCCGGCTGGACTCGAACCAGCGACCTACGGCTTAGAAGGCCGTTGCTCTATCCAGCTGAGCTACGAGCGCATTATAAAAGCGGCAACGATGGTAAGTGCCGCCTCTGAAATACCCTTTCTTAACGGTGTGACTATAACTTTCACAGCCTCTGTTGTCAAGGTTTGTGGCTGCTTTGGCGAATAATGCAAAAATCTGATAACCCGCGACCGGATTATCAGATTTGTTTTGTTTGGTACGCCCGGACCGATTCGAACGGCCGACACCCAGGTTCGAAGCCTGGTACTCTATCCAGCTGAGCTACGGGCGCGCATGGCCTGCTATTGGAATGTCACGCTGATCGGGCATGTGGCCCCGGGTATTGTAACCGCGTTGCCGTCGAAAAGGCTGATTACCGTGGCCTGGGCCGGGAAGTCCGCGGCAGTGACGGTAGTGCCGGATGCGATCGAACAGGTGACCGTCAGGAATTCGCCCGGAGAGAAAGGGGTCCCGGAGACCGTTCCCGGGGTCAGGGTTCGTGTGGCGGCATCGTAGGAGGATTGCGTGATTGCACCAGTAGAGGCATTTCCGCTTGCAACCACCGATCCAGAGGCATCGTTTCCGGACAATACGCTGGGAGTGACTCCGGCCGGCAGGACAATGGCTATCTGCACGCCGCCCACGAGTGTCCCTGCCGGAACATTCGCTGTGCTGATTTTAAGCATGGCTTTAGTCGGAGGGGGTGCTGGAGTTGACCCCCCGCCACCGCCGCCGCACGCCGACAGAAGTAACGACACGCCGAGACTGAATACTATTGTTCGCAACGTATTAATCATAAGCAGAGTACCTCACGCATTTAACTTGATGAGTCAACGTAACATACTGCCGCAAAAAACTGAATCAATTTTATCGGACCAAAAGCGGTCATTTGCCGTACTTTTCTACGAGAGACCGCACCTGCAGGGCTGTCTCGCCGGTGGGCTCCAGCATCAGATACCGCCGCCACAGGATGAGAGCTTTCGGGATGTCATTCAGGTCAAAGGCGTACACGTAAGCGCCGTTATACAGGCTTTCGAGATTATTGGGGTCCAGGGCGACCGCTTTTTCAAAATTTGCCGCTGCCCGCCCGAAATCACCGGTCTGGCGATACATGGCGCCCTGGTCGTTCAGTATGTCGGTGTCGTCGGGCCGCAGGGCCAGGGCGCGTTCATACGCTTTGATCGCCTGTTCCGGACGGTCGTTATCAAAATAGATGTTTCCAAGCTCCCGCCACGCTTCTGCGGTGGCTTCTTTTGAGGCGGCTTTTGTTTTCAGGTTTTCAATCTGCAGCAGCGTGTCGCTCCCGATACCTTGTTCATCGGCCGCATCCGGTGCAACTGCCTGTTCCGGTTCCACAACACCGTTGTCTTCTTCAGTCTCTTCGTCCAGAGCCGGGCAGATCCGCTGTGCTGCGCTGTCCAGAACCGATCCGGGAGGTATCTGATCCGGTTGTTTGCTCCCCTGCAGTCGTTTCAGCCGTTTTCCTGATGTGCCTAAAATATCAATCAATCCGAGCAGCGCCGCCTGCTCGCCGCAGTCGATTTCATAAAATTCCAGATGGGAGCGATAGCGTTTTTCCTTGTGCTCTGCTGCCGCAGATTTTCGCTCCGCCTCCCCGCGAGGAATAAATCGGAGCCATAGTTCCAGTCGCCCCAGTGGTGTAAGGCGGACAGACTCCTGGTCGTACGCGACTTTGTAGCGAGCCGTGCCGCTCAGTGCCTGCCACTGCACGGCCTGGGCAGTATGCGGCACTGCGCACAAAATTGTTGCCACCATGCAGAATTGTTTCAAATAATGTGGCATAATTGCCTCTTCCCGGTGTGCTCACAAAAAAACGAAGCAGGTTCAGGTCATATTTATGCGTTTGAATGTTCCCATTGTCAAGCAGCTTCAGTCGGAGCGAAGCGTTATGGCGGATCAGCATGGTATGGGTTATACAACGTACTTCAGCATAACCGAACCGAGAGCTGACAACCAAATTGTGCTGTTGAAAATGGAAAATATATACAACTATGAGTGATTATGCTAAAAAAGGGGCTTTTACACCAGGAAATTAACTCCAAAGATGTACTGCTGGAGCTGGCGAGGAGCGGGTCTGCATGAAAATGCACAAGTATTCAATTTCCAATTCTCTAACTTCGTTTAATGGCCATGCGACCGGCGCCGATACATTTCCTGCCGGAAAAATACAGGGCAAAGTACATCATCTTCCTCCTACAATCTGGAAAAAGATGGTTGGCGAAGCGCAGAATCCTCTCGATAAGGCTATCGAACGAACCCGGGATTTCTTTTTTCGCGAGCAGCTCCCGGAAGGCTACTGGTGGGCCGAACTCGAATCGAATGTAACCATAACGGCTGAATACATCATGCTGTTTCATTTTCTTGGCATGGTCGACAGGCTGCGCGAACGGAAAATGGCTCATTATATTCTGAGCAAACAGACGCAGGAGGGGTCCTGGTCGCTCTGGTTCGGCGGCCCGGGAGATCTTTCAACGACCGTGGAAGCGTATTTTGCGCTGAAACTCGCGGGGTACGCCGCTGATGATCCGGCCATGTGCAGGGCTCGTGACTTCATCCTGTCCAAAGGAGGAATTCTCAAGACCCGGGTGTTCACAAAGGTATTCCTGGCTCTGTTTGGTGAATTCTCCTGGCTGGGAGTGCCTTCCATGCCGATTGAGCTGATGATGCTCCCGGAATGGGCCTATTTTAACGTCTTCGAACTTTCCAGCTGGTCGCGTGCGACGATTATTCCGCTTTCGGTTGTCATGTCGGAAAATCCGGTGAGGAAACTCCCCCCTCGGGCCAGGGTCCAGGAATTGTTTGTCCGTCCGCCCCGTCCCACGGATTATACTTTTTCCCGCCAGGACGGCATAGTGAGCTGGAAGAACTTTTTCATCGGCATTGACCATCTGCTCAAGATTTATGAATCGTCTCCTGTTCGGCCTTTCAAGAAAAGGTCGATTGCCCTCGCCGAACAGTGGATACTGGACCATCAGGAGCCGAGCGGAGATTGGGGCGGCATCCAGCCGGCCATGCTCAATTCCATTCTTGCCCTGCATTGTCTCGGATATGCCAATGACCATCCGGCTGTTGCAGGGGGACTTGAAGCGCTGGCCAACTTCTGCATTGAGGATGAGGGGAGCCTGGTGCTGCAGTCATGCGTTTCTCCCGTGTGGGACACCGCGCTGGTGATGGTGGCGATGCAGGAGGCGGGTGTTCCGGTAGACCATCCCTCCCTGGTCAAATCCGCCCAATGGCTGCTGGACCATGAGGTCCGCTTCAAAGGGGACTGGCAGGTCAAATCTCCCGATCTTGAGCCGGGTGGGTGGGCGTTTGAATTCTTGAACGATTGGTATCCCGATGTGGATGATTCCGGTTTTGTCATGCTGGCGCTTAAAGATATCAAGGTTCGGGATAAAAAACAGAGAGACCAGGCTATCAAGCGCGGCATTGCCTGGTGTCTCGGGATGCAGAGCGAAAACGGCGGCTGGGGAGCATTCGACAAGGACAACACCAAACATTTGCTGAACAAGATCCCGTTTGCCGACCTTGAGGCGCTGATAGATCCGCCGACCGCCGACCTGACCGGTCGTATGCTCGAGCTTCTGGGTACGTTCAATTACTCGAAAAATCATGCGGCCGTTGTCCGGGCGCTGGATTTTATCAAGGCGGAGCAGGAGCCGGAAGGCCCCTGGTGGGGGCGCTGGGGTGTGAACTACATATACGGCACATGGTCTGTACTCGGCGGGCTGGAGGCCATCGGTGAGGATATGACCCAGCAGTACATCAGCAGGGCGGTCAACTGGCTCAAGTCCAAGCAGAACCTGGATGGCGGGTGGGGCGAGGTCTGCGAGTCGTATGATGACCGTACCCTGATGGGGTGCGGTCCCAGTACCCCGTCGCAAACCGCCTGGGCGCTTCTCTCGCTCTTTACCGCCGGCGAGGTGCATTCAACGGCGGTTTCCCGAGGCGTAGAGTATCTTGTCTCAACCCAGAAGCCGGATGGGTCATGGGATGAGGACGCGTTTACCGGAACGGGATTCCCCAAGTTTTTCATGATCAAATACCACATTTACCGTAATTGCTTCCCATTGACAGCGCTCGGCAGATACCGGCGGCTGCTGCGTGAGAGTGCAAAAACCGCGGTTACGTGACCATTTTTCCATGAAGACCTTTGTTACCGGCGCAACCGGGTTTATAGGTGCCAGCATCGTCCGCGAACTGCTGAAAGATGGGCGGGAAGTACGGGTACTTGCGCGCTCAACGTCCAATCTTTCCAACCTGGAAGGGCTTGATGTGGAGATATGGACGGGTGACCTGCTCGACAGCTCCGCTTTGCGCCGCGGGCTTGAGGGGTGTGATGTCCTGTACCATGCGGCGGCTGATTATCGTCTCTGGACGCGCAATCCTGACGAAATGTACCGCACCAATGTGGGGGGCACGACCGCCGTTCTGGAAGCGGCGCTGGAGAGCGGCATTTCACGGGTTGTCTACACCAGCAGCGTCGGGACGCTGGGCAATCCCGGGAACGGTCTGCCGGGAAATGAAGAGACGATGGTCACGCTGGCAGATATGGTCGGGCCGTACAAGAAAAGCAAATTCCTTGCCGAGCGCGAGGCGGAGAGGTTTGTTGCCCTCGGGCTGCCGGTGGTGATCGTCAATCCTTCGACTCCGGTGGGGCCGTGGGATATTAAGCCTACTCCCACCGGAAAAATCATCGTCGATTTTCTGAAACGGAGGATGCCGGCCTATCTGGATACCGGTCTGAATCTGGTTGCCGTCGAGGAGTGTGCCCGCGGGCATATTCTGGCGGAACAAAAAGGGTGTAGCGGCCGCAAATACATATTGGGGAACGCCAATCTTTCCCTGCGCGACATCTTCGGGATGCTTCAGGAGATCACCGGAATTCCGGCGCCGAAAGTCCGGCTTCCCTATGCCCCGGTACTGGCGGCCGCCTGGCTCAATGAAGGGCTCTCACGCATAACCGGCCGCGAACCGCTGATTCCGCTGGCGGGGGTCCGGATGGCGGCGCATCACATGTATTTTGACTCGGGAAGGGCGGTTCGGGAACTCGGCTTGACGCAGACGCCAGTTGCGGAAGCCCTGGAGCGGTCGGTGGAGTGGTTCCGTGCGAACGGCTATGTTTAGAAACATAAAGAGGTAATAACAATGCTGCTTGAAGCAATCAACTCGCCGTCCGATCTGAAAAAACTGAAGCCGGAACAACTGCCGGAACTTGCGGCTGAGGTCCGGAAATTCCTTCTGGAAACGGTTTCTGCCACCGGCGGTCACCTCGGCTCCAACCTCGGCACGGTCGAGCTGTCCATCGCCCTGCACTACTGCTTTGACTCCCCCGGCGACAAAATAATCTGGGACGTCGGGCATCAGGCATATACCCACAAGATTCTCACCGGGCGCCGTGACCGCTTTCATACCCAGCGGCAGTACAAGGGGATTTCAGGCTTTCCGAAGCGCTGTGAGTCGGAGCACGATGCCTTCGGGGTCGGCCACTCGTCCACCTCCATCTCGGCGGGACTCGGCATGGCTGCGGCTGCCAGTCTGGACGGAAAACGGAATCATTCGATTGCGGTGATCGGTGACGGCTCACTTACCGGCGGCATGGCTTTTGAAGCACTGAACCAGGCCGGGCATCTCAAGAAAAATCTGATCGTCATCCTGAACGACAACGAAATGTCGATTTCAAAGAACGTCGGCGCCTTTTCCGCCTTTATCTCCCGCAAGATGACGGGGCGGTACTACCGTGATTTAAAAAAAGAGATGCAGGTGCTGCTCAAGCATATTCCCGCTTTTGGCACCGACATCCTTCAGTTTGCCCGTCGTGCCGAAAATTCGCTGAAGGGGTTCCTTACTCCCGGCTCGCTGTTTGAAGCACTCGGCTTTGATTATCTCGGTCCACTTGACGGTCATGACCTGCGGCAGCTGGTCGATGTGTTCAAGAACATCAATGAACTGGACGGCCCGCTGCTGGTTCATATCATGACTACCAAGGGGAAGGGGTACAAACCTGCCGAAGAGACCCCGGCCAAATACCATGGCGTCGGTGCCTTTGATGTTGCCACCGGCAAAGGGGCCGACAAGCCGGCGGTCAAATCCTATACGGACCTGTTCGGCGAGACCATGGTGCAATTGGCGGAAGAAGATCCAAAGATAATTGCCATAACCGCCGCCATGCCTGATGGAACCGGACTCACCCGGTTTTCACAGCGTTTTCCGGACCGTTTTTTTGATGTCGGCATAGCCGAACAGCATGCCATGACCTTTGCGGCAGGGCTGGCCGCAGGCGGATTTCGCCCGGTGGTCGCCATCTATTCGACCTTTGTGCAGCGTGCGTACGATCAGGTTTTTCATGATATCTGCCTGCAGAAACTGCCGGTAACGATCGCCATGGACCGGGCCGGACTGGTGGGTGATGACGGCCCGACCCATCATGGCGCCTTCGATCTTTCCTACCTGCGGCACCTGCCGGACATCACGGTGATGGCTCCCAAAGATGAGAATGAGCTGCGCCATATGCTTAAGACTGCCGTTTATTCCGGTCTGCCGATGTCGCTGCGCTACCCGCGAGGTTCTGGTTACGGTGTTGAGCTGGATACTGAATTGAAATGCCTGGAAATAGGGAAGGGTGAGCAGCTCCTTGAAGGCGATGACCTGACAATCGTTGCGATCGGGGCTACGGTCTATCCGGCACTACGGGCGGCCGAAGCGCTCAAGGTGAAGGGGATTGCCGCCGGGGTTGTTAACGCCCGTTTTGTGAAGCCGCTCGATGCGGAACTCATCCTGGGGGCCGCCCGCCGCAGCGGCCGGATCATGACGGTGGAGGAAAATGCCCTGCAGGGCGGATTCGGCAGTGCCGTTCTGGAACTGCTCTATGACAATAATCTGCAGCATGTGAAGGTGCGGCGACTCGGCATTCCCGATCACTATATCGAACAGGGGAGCCAGGCCCAGCTGCGCAGGGATGTCGGGATTGATGCGGAAGGAATTACCGCAGCAGCTTTGAAATTAATGAAATGAGGATGCCATGACGATAGAGGAAGCTCGAAAAAAAATCATATTTGCCCTTGATGTACATGGTCTGGATGACATAGACCGGTGGGCTGAAGCATTGGCTGGTAAAGTCGGCATGTTCAAGGTCGGCAAGGAGCTGTTCACCTCCTGCGGTCCGGCAGCGGTCAGGGCCGTCCAGCGGCATGGCGGCCGGGTCTTTCTTGATCTGAAATACCACGACATCCCGAATACGGTTGCGAGTGCGATGTGCGAGGCCGCCCGGCTCGGTGTCCAACTGGCCAATCTGCACGCCCTGGGTGGTGCCGAAATGATGGAAACCGCCGTTGCCGCGGTGCAGAAGGAATTCAGCGAGGCTGAGCGTCCCCGGCTGCTGGCGGTGACGATACTGACCTCGTCCACCGCCCTGACTCTGCAGCAGGTGGGGATAGAGCATTCGGTCCAGGAGATGGTCGTGCGTCTGGCCCGGCTGGCCAAGGCCTCCGGCATGGACGGTGTCGTGGCCTCTCCCCTGGAGATCGGCCTGATCAGGGAGGCGTGCGGACCCGATTTTTTGATCGTTACCCCGGGGGTTCGTCCGACATTTGCGGCGGCTGATGACCAAAAGAGAATCATGACTCCGGGAGAGGCTGTTTCATCAGGGGCCGACTACCTGGTTATCGGACGGCCGATCGCCAGGGCGGCAGATCCTGTTCAGGCGGCTGAAAGTATCGCTGCCGAGATAATGGACGGTGCCCCATGAAGGGTGAACTGATCTTCGGTGTCAACCCTGTAAAAGAGGCTCTGCAGGGGACACGCGGCGCCTTCAACCTGTACGTGCAGATCAGTGCCACCGACCACCGCGTTGAAAAAATCATCAGGCTGGCCGAGGAGCGGGGCGTTGCGGTTCACCGGAGAGACAAGGTGGATCTGACCAAAATGTGCGCATCGTCGCACCATCAGGGTATCGCCCTGGAAGTCGAGCAATTCCGCTATACCGACTTCGGTGAACTGTTGGAGTCGATCGGCAAGTCCGGCAGGGGAGGGTTTGTGCTGGTTCTGGATGCGATACAGGACCCCCACAACCTGGGGGCGCTGATCCGTTCGGCCGCCTGTGCCGGGGTTGACGGAGTGATTATTCCCAAAGACCGGGCCTGCGGCATCACTGCCGCCGCCGAAAAAACGTCGGCCGGTGCCGTGGAGACCGTTCCGGTATCCATGGTGACCAATATTGCACAAACGCTTGAGACACTTAAAAAACTCGGCTATTGGGTGTACGGGCTAGATGGCGCTGCCAGGCAGTCGGTCTATGGTGCCGATTTTTCTGGAAACGTCGTGCTGGTGGTTGGAGGAGAGGGGGAGGGGATCAGGCCGCTCGTGCGCAAGCAGTGCGATGTCGTGATGTCGATCCCCCAGTACGGCGGGGTAAGCTCCCTGAATGCTTCGGTTGCCGGCGGAATAGCGCTGTTCGAGATCGCGAGGAAGCTGCGGGGTTAGCTATTTTCCGTATTTCTCATCAAACCGCCGGAAATATTCCGCCCGGCACCAGTTCTCGACATCGACCAGCCCCTGGAACGCCTCGCGGAAATCGGTCATGCCGATACTGAAGATGCCGTGACCGTAAACAACCGCCGCACCGGAACACCCGATCACCGGAGGAACATTTTTTGCTATGCCGCCGGCTCCTATCTCTCCCGCCACCACCGGCGTCTCCCCCAGAAAACGGACTTTAGTGCAATCTCTCCAGCAGTCCTTAACGCTGCACGATTCCTTTTCGGCGCATATCATGCTCATGACCACCGCGAAGCGCGGATGACCGTGCAAAATGGCACGGCAGCCGGTCGTTTCAAATATGGCACGGTGCGCACCCAGCTCACTGGAGGCGGTTATGCCGACCGTCGAGCAGTTTGTGAATGGGACCGGATCGATGCAGCCGGGGAGTTCGTCCAGGCTGGATGCGGTTTGCGAAATATAGATCAGCTCCCCGTTTGAATAGGAAATATTGCCGAAAAAAGAATCAACCAGCCGCCGCTGGACGGTATACCATCCAACGCGGGACATCTCCTCCAGAATGACCTTCTTTTCAAAAAACGGCCCCTGGCGGAATTCAAGCCCTTCGGACGAGAGCGGCAGAAGCGGTTCGCGGCGGAACCGGTCAAAGGCCTCCTCTTCGCCCGGGAGCATGAAGCCGTTTTCGAGAAGGTCTTCGAGGTATTTGATATAAGTTGAATGGAAAACCGAAGACCAGTTGATATAGGCCTGTTCAACCGTCAATGCCCCGGCCGCGATGATTCCGACCCCTTCGACGACGATCCCTTTGCGATTCCCCAGCAGGCCGGCACAGGTCCCGGCAGGATCGGAGCCGATCTCACCCTTCCGTACAATCGGTATATCATGCAGAAATGTGCGGGTTTCGGTGTCGCGCGGGACAATGCCGCGCTCAAGACCTGCTGCCCGCCTGACCAGAAAATCGGCAAAGGGAAGCGAAGGGGCGGCGACGACCAGTGCGAGGCAGTTCAGGCGTGAGAGTATCGATTGCGACAGTGACGCCAGGGCCGGATCACCAGCTGCAATCATGGCGTCATCCTGGGCGGCAAAGGCGATCAATCCCGCCTGCGACGAGCCGTCTGCAATCAGTTTTGCGGTGTACTTTGCAATCTGGTCGTGCATCAGGGCGTTGACGAGGGGATGTTGGTAAACAGGATCGAGCCGTCGGACAGCGTTTCACTCCGGAAACGGGGCGCCCGTTGACTGCTGGCGAGCAGCGTTGATCTCGGCAAGGTTATGCCGCTGTCGGGAAGAAAGGCCATGGTGACATTCGTCCCGGACTGCCAGGCTTCGAAATGGAGGTGCGGACCGGTTGACCTGCCGGTTGAACCGGAATACGCCAGGATGCTCTCGGAGGTTACCGGCTGTCCGTCTGCTACCAGGAGCCGGCTGTTGTGCGCGTAAAGGGTGATGATTCCGTTGTCATGCTCAACAACGACGGTGTTCCCGTACCCGGAACGGCTCCCGCTGTAGACAACAATTCCGGGTGCAACCGACCTGACCGGGGTGCCGGAAGGAATTGCTATATCAATCCCGTTGTGCTGGCGCCAGATTCCGTCGATCGGGTCGATTCTCATTCCGACCCGCGAAGTTATCGTGCCGCCGACCGTCGGCAGGTTGGCTTCAAAGCTGAACTGGTCGGACTGTTGCGGGTTGAGCGAAGCGGCAACCGCTTTTTGGACTATTTCATCGAGCGAGATGTCATGGGTTTTCTGCTTCTTCGATGTTTTTCGCTGCCTGGATGCGGGAGCCGCGCGGTCTTTGATGACCACCGTGGCGCTCTTGTTGCTTGGTGCATCGGTAAACGTTTCAACGCCGTCGATAGTGACAAAACGGTAGATATCCGCATCGGCAAATGAGCCGGAGAGGCAGAACAGAAGGGTTAGAGACAGCAGAGGCAACGAGCCAAGGCCGATTCGAAGCTGATGAGGACGTTTGGCGGCGGGTGTCAATTGTGCTTGTCGTGCGCCACATTTTCTGATAGTTAAATTCATTCTCCACATATAGCCTATTTTGAAAAATTGTTCAATTCATCATCTACAGGGGTGCCTTGGGTGTTTCAATATTACGACAAAGCCGTGCGGGGAACTGAACGGGAAGATATGCTGGTTATTCTCCAGTTTCTGCAGGGAATGATCGGCCGGACCTTCTCGTTTTTGAACTATTATAAAGAGATCCCCGTTTCGTATGATGCAACCCTGTTGAATATTGAAAACGAAATGGCCGAGTTTTCCGTTCATGAGTATCAGGCCAAAATAATCAACATAGAGAAAAAAACGCTCGTTTATTCCCATCCCCAGAGCCCTTTTGCGGAAGATATGATCGGTGAAGCCTTTTATGTGAGTGCCGCAAAAAAACGGGTTATTCTCTGCAATTTCGGTTATGCCTTGATCCGTTCGGACATGAGACGGTTCGTGCGGGTCCTGCTTGACAATCCGGTTGAAGCGGAACTGGTTTTCGAGGGAGATATCCTCAAAGGCAATGTCAAGGATCTCTCCCTGGGTGGCGCCGCCGTCAGCACCATGTCATCCGATCTTTTGGAGCCAGGTCTTGACATAAACATCTTTTTGAAGCTGCCCGATCTTAATGGTGGTTCCAGGCTAGAGGTGGGCATGCGTGCAACTATTGTCAAAGTCCTTGGGACGAGCGCCCCGTACACCTGCTTTATTGAATTTCATGCCGAAAAACATTCTCAGCAGCAGATTGCGTATTACATCAACCAGCGCCAGGTTGAGATAATCAAGGAACTCAAGGATATAAATCTCTGAGAAATGACCGCGTCCGGTGCTTGTATTATGTGCAGGCCCGTGCTGCCGGTGACTGTTTGTTGGGCATGTGTGGCGGCCGCTCATGCCGCAAAGGTTGGCGATTTTTTCTAACTATTCAAATATGCGGTCATAATATTTAGATGAAAAATTGGCAAGGAGCTTGCTTTTGAGGCAGCGAGGCGTATTTGCCGAGCCGATCTCTAAAACAAGTTGTCACTGCTTTCATAAAATCTCACGTAACGGGAGGGTACTATCGTGAAAAAAGTTGAAGCGATTATAAAGCCGTTCAAGCTGGATGAAGTTAAAGAGTCTCTTAACGAAATCGGCATTCAGGGTATAACTATAAGCGAAGTAAAGGGTTTCGGACGTCAGAAAGGTCACACGGAGTTGTACAGGGGGGCGGAATATGTGGTTGATTTTATCCCCAAAATCAAGATAGAGATCATTGTCGCGGACTCGATTCTTCCGCAGGTGGTCGAAGCGATCGAAAAATCTGCCAAAACCGGCCGGATCGGTGATGGAAAAATATTTGTTACCAACGTGGAGGAAGTAATTCGCATCAGAACCGGGGAAACCGGAGAAGATGCACTGTAACAAAACAAATACCGAAAGGAGCAACAGATGACCCCAAAGCAAGTAGTGGAATTTGCCAAAGAAAATGGCGCGAAGATGGTTGATTACAAATTCATGGATTTTATTGGCACCTGGCAGCACGTTTCAGTGCCGATTACGGAATTCGGTGAAGATACCTTTGAAGAGGGGCAGGGCTTTGACGGCTCATCAATCCGCGGCTGGCAGCCTATTCATGCCTCCGACATGATCCTGCTTCCCGATCCCACCACCGCTAAAATGGACCCTTTTGTCAAGGTTCCGACGATGTCGATCATTTGCGACATTTTCGATCCGATCACCAAGGAAGACTACACCCGCGATCCGCGTAACATCGCAAAAAAAGCTGAAATGTATCTGAAGTCCACCGGCATCGGCGATACCGCTTTCTTCGGTCCCGAAGCCGAGTTTTTCATCTTCGACGACGTCCGTTATTCTTCGACAGCCAACCAGTCCTTTTTTGCCGTTGACTCCTCCGAAGGCGCCTGGAATACCGGTCGTGAAGAGTTCCCGAACCTTGGCTACAAACCGCGCCACAAAGAAGGCTACTTCCCCTGCTCGCCGGTTGATTCCCAGAATGACCTGCGCAACGAGATGGTTGAAGTGCTTCAGAGTGTCGGAATCCGTGTAGAGTGCCAGCATCATGAAGTCGCTACCGGCGGCCAGGCCGAAATCGACATGCGCTTTTCGTCGCTGGTCGATATGGCCGACCAGCTGCAGTGGTTCAAATATGTCATCAAGAACGTGGCCTACCGCAACGGCAAAACGGTAACATTCATGCCCAAGCCGCTTTACGGCGACAACGGCTCGGGGATGCACTGCCACATGTCGATCTGGAGAGACGGACAGAACCTCTTCGCCGGCGACAAATACGGCGGGCTGTCCCAGATGGCGCTCTGGTACATCGGCGGCATCATCAAGCACGCCAAGGCACTCTGCGCCATCACCAATCCGACCACCAACTCGTACAAGCGACTGGTGCCCGGTTTCGAAGCTCCGGTAAATATGGCGTATTCAAGCCGTAACCGTTCCGCTTCACTCCGTATCCCGATGATGTCCACCAATCCGAAGGCCAAACGTGTCGAATACCGTACTCCGGACCCTTCATGCAACGGCTACCTGGCCTTTGCCGCCATGCTGATGGCAGGTCTCGACGGCATCGAAAACAAGATCGATCCGGGCCAGCCCCTGGACAAGGATATTTACGGTCTTTCCCCGGAAGAGCTGAAAGATATCCCCTCAGCTCCTGGTACTCTCGAAGAAGCGCTGCAGTGTCTCAAGGAGGACCACGAGTTCCTGCTGAAGGGTGACGTATTTACCCCTGACGTCATCGAGAAGTGGATCGAGTACAAAACCGAGGCAGAAGTAAATCCTATCCGTATGCGTCCGGTGCCTCTCGAGTTTGAACTGTATTACGACATTTAATTAGAATCTGAACTGCATGCAGTCATGAAAGGCGGGGGAAACCTCGCCTTTTCTGCGTTTTAGAGGACGCCTTGCAATTGACTTTACGTGGCCACTCTGCTAGAAGTGTTGCAGATTTATACAGCTCAAAGGACCCTTAGATGGAAAGTTTCTTTCTCAAGATTTCGGTAATGCTTGTACCCGGTATGCTGGCAATTGTGTGTCACGAAGTCTCCCACGGCTATGTCGCCTGGCGTTTCGGCGATCCGACGGCAAGGATGCTGGGACGGCTGACACTTAACCCGCTGAAACATATCGATATTATCGGTACAATAATGATCTTTCTAATCGGCATAGGGTGGGCCAAGCCGGTGCCGGTGGTTTCTGAAAATCTCCGCAATCCCAAACGCGATATGATCTGGGTGGCGGCTGCCGGGCCGATTACCAATATCATCCTGGCAACGGTTTCGGCGTTGCTGTTACGCGGGCTGGTGGCGATCGGTAATCCTGCCGCACCAGGATCGCCTGTCTCCATGCTGTCGGAGCCGGTAGTTCTGATGCTGGCTTTTTCAGTCTACATAAATCTTCTCCTTGCCATCTTCAACATGATTCCGGTGCCCCCCCTTGATGGCGGCCGCGTTTTAGTCGGATTGCTGCCGTACCGGCAGGCCGCCGCCTGGTCCCGCATTGAGCCGTACGGAATGATTATTATCATCGTGCTGGTGTTTTTCACCAACATGTTTTCGTATGTTATTTCCCCGGTTCTCAAGATTGGCGTTCAGCTGCTGGCCGGACCGCAAAGCGGACTTGTCCTGGGCGTCACCAGGCTGATGATGCATTGAATTATTCCACCGTTCACAAAGGCTACTGATGAAAGATCCACGAATCCGGCAGGTTGCAGAGATATTGGTCGATTACTCGACCCGGGTGAAAAAGGGTGACGTCGTGCTTATCAACGCCGCCGGTTTGGAGGCGCTGCCGCTTGTCAAAGAGCTGTATGCCCTCTGCCTCCGGCGCGGGGCCGCCTACGTAGAGTACAACTTTTCCGTGCCGGAAATCGATCGTTTCTTCTACAATACCGCCAACAAACAGCAGCTTGACCATTTCCCGCAGCATAAACTCGATTTTTACAAAACCGTGACGGTCTATATCGGTATTTCAGCCGGCAACAATTCTATGGTCATGGCCAATGCCCGCCAGGAAGCGGTGGTTGCATATGCAAAGCTTACCAGGCCTCTGGTTGACCAGCGGGTCAAACATACACGCTGGTGCGTGACCCGCTACCCGACCCATGCCGCAGCCCAGGAAGCCCGGATGAGTCTGGACGAATACGAGGATTATCTGTTCTCTGCCTGCTGCATCGACTGGAAGGCTGAGTCACGGAAGCAGGAAAAACTGAAAAAACTGATCGATCGCACCAAAAAAGTGCGGATCCTGGCCCCCGATACGGATCTTTGTTTCAGCATTGACGGCCTTCCCGGCATTAAATGCGATGGCCGCCTCAATATGCCGGACGGAGAGGTGTTCACCGCTCCGGTCAAAAACTCCGTCCAGGGGCACATCAGCTATAACTGCCCGAGTATCTACCAGGGGAAGGAATATAACGGTGTCCGCTTCGAGTTTGCCGACGGCAAAATCATCAAGGCCACCGCTGAAGGGGGGATGAGCAAGGCCCTCAACAAAATTCTGGATGCCGATGAAGGCGCCCGCTACATCGGAGAATTTGCGATTGGTGTCAATCCGGGTATCCGCCAGCCGATGCGCAATATTCTTTTTGATGAAAAAATCTTCGGCTCAATCCATTTCACCCCGGGTCAGGCGTACGATGAATGTGACAATGGTAACCGCTCCTCCGTGCATTGGGACCTGGTGCGGATTCTTGCCGATGGTGAAATATGGTTCGACGACCTCCTGATTCAGAAAAACGGCAGGTTTGTACACAAGGAACTGCTGGAACTAAATCCTCTTTAGCCAGATTTATAGAGATAACTCCATTTACTAATCCAACAGCTGCAGTTATGGCAGAAATTTACAAGCCACCTTGCGAAGAAAGAGCGCTAAAATTATGACGCACGTCCCTGAAATTGAATTTGAGCATGATGATTTCGAGTTTGATACCATAGACGAGGAACTGTTGGTGGACGGACGCTGCCAGCAGATTCTGAAGCAGTTCTACCTGTTCCTCCAGCAGCAGGGGATGGCCGCTGAACAGGCATCCGAACTCGCCTTCGCTGCCGACCTCTATCTGCGGGATTACCTGATTGACTTTGGTCGTCAGAACATTGTCCGCCCACAGCCGGGTATTGTCACCAAATTTGCCGGTTCCTGGTACATCACCCATACGCTGGATCCGGAGTTTGCCTCTCTGGAGCGCAATCTGAAGGCTTTATCCGAACTGTACCGGTTTCTGCACCGACGGCATCTCATTTCCGCAGACGAGCTCTCTTTTCTCCTGGAGGAGGCCGGGCAGCATGAATTCTTCCGGCAGCGGATCGATTCATTTTTGAATCTGACCGGCGCCGGGTTTGCCGCATGGGACGCCGAGTGTCCGGCAGTACCGTGATTTCCGCTACGGAGTGACCTGACATGGCGTGTAAAAAAACAAAACAGCTGGTCATCACGATTCATGGGCAGAATCACCTTCGAAAAGATTGGTACGTTGATTTTGACGGCCAGCCATTTCTGGATTTTCTGTCTGGTATAACGACGGAGATGAAGCGCCTGGGAGTGCATTTGACTGTTGAGCGCGATCGGGATACGACCATCCCGATCAACAGTTATGCCGACCTGTTGAATGTGGTGAAAATCTCTTCCCCGCAGGACGGGCACAGCAATCAATGCGTAGGCCATATTATCGGGGTCAGCCGTTGCCTGGATATTATGGAGGATATCGCCACGGCTGTCAGGCGTGTGGCGTTTGCGCCGGAAACTATCGCCCCCTCAAGCGAATTCAGAAAAGTGTGTCATAACTGCGGTTGCGGATGTTAGGTCACATATGATCAGCCACACGCTGATGAGGTTGTAGCGCCGCCGTTGTTACCCAGCTATGTTGGCCAAGGAGAACGTCATGACGACAGCATCTATTCCGGAAACCGTACGCAGGCTGCTCGCTTCGCAGCCGATTGAACTGCCGATCTTTCATCCTGTGGCGCTGAAGCTGCAAAGAATGCTTTCGAACTATGATTTTACGGTTGACGAGGTCTCTCAGGTAGCCAATGAGGATATGTCGCTGGCCAGCCAGATGCTTAAAATTGCCAACTCTCCGATGTATATGGGGCGCACCAAAGTAGCCACGATCAAGGAAGCGGTCATCCGGCTCGGAGCCCAGCAGGTCATCAACCTGGTGATTGCCGCATCTCAGGCGTCAGCACACTCATCCAGTAATCCGGCGCTTGATCACTATATGAAAGAACTGTGGCTGCACAGTCACGGCTGCGCTCTCGGGGCTCGCTGGCTGGCCCATTCCTGCGGCATGCGCGGAGTGGCTGATGAAACCTATCTGGCGGCGCTTCTGCATGATGTCGGTAAGCTTTATCTGCTAAAATCAGTTGAACGGCTGGTGGTAGCGGGGGTGATCAATTCTCTCTTCGATGATGAGCTGATTCTGGAAATATTTGAGGTGATGCATGTCGAACAGGGATATCGCATGATGCAGCACTGGAATTTTCCGGCGATGTACTGCGACGTTATCCGCGATCATCACGCCGAAGAATGGGACACCGTCAACAAGATGCTGGCGATCGTGCGCTTTGTCAACATGACCTGCCACCGGATCGGGCTCGGCCTGATTCACGAGCCGGATATCGTCCTGATAAGCACGAAGGAAGCTGAAGTCCTGGACATAACCGATACCCAGATAGTCGAATTAGAGGCGATGCTGGAGGATTCCAGGGACGCTACGCTGGAGGAGTGATGCAAAACTGTAGAGACGCAGGATACTACGTCTCTACGATCGGGGCCGGTTCACACAGATTTTCAGGGCAGTTGGCTTCACCGCCGCAGGTGAAGCAGTAGAACTTCGGGTCGCTGCTAACCTTCGCGATTTCATCATACAACCCGTTACTCTTCAGCATACAGAGATGGCCATGGTGATCGGCGCCGCAGCGGCATGCAGGATTGGTTGTCATGGTTATTCCCCCTGGTAAAGATGTCAGGATACTGAAACGTTCGCTATCATACCAGAACGGCAAAAAAAAGAAAGCAGCTTCAAGCCGGCCACTCCACCCTGATCCTGAATAGATACGGATATGTGAGTTGACGCACCAAGAGGAAAATATTCCCATGATATTTACCCCCAGATCTTTACTTGTTACCGGTGGGGCCGGTTTTATAGGCTCCAATTTCATCCACTCGTTCATTGCGTCCAATCCGGGATGCACTGTTACCAATCTTGATTGCCTGACGTACGCCGGCAATCTGGAAAACCTGACCGCGCTTGAAGGGAATCCGAATTACCGCTTTGTCAAGGGTGATATAGGTGATGCCCCCCTGGTGGCCCGGCTGCTTGACGAGGGGAGGATCGATGCGGTCGTGCATTTTGCGGCCGAGTCCCATGTCGATCGCTCCATCACCGGCCCGGAAATATTCATCCGCACCAACGTGCTCGGGACACAGATTTTGCTGGAAGAAAGCCGCAAACACTGGCACTCCGGTATCGTTGCCGATTTCCGTTTTCTCCAGATATCAACCGATGAAGTCTATGGCAGCCTGGGTGACACCGGTTACTTTACCGAAGAAACACCTCTGGCCGCCAATTCTCCGTATTCGGCCAGCAAGGCCGGGGCTGACCTGCTGGTGCGCGCCTATCATGAAACATTCGGCATGCCGACCCTGAATACCCGCTGCTCCAATAACTACGGTCCCTACCATTTCCCGGAAAAGCTGATACCGCTCCTGATCCACAATATCATCAACAAGAAACCGCTGCCGGTCTACGGCGACGGCCTGAACATCCGCGACTGGCTGCATGTCCGTGATCACGCTGCGGCGATCGAGGTCGTCCTGAAAAAGGCGCTCCCAGGTTCGGTCTATAATATCGGCGGCAACAACGAATGGAAAAATATCGATATTGTCAATTTGATCTGTGACCTGCTGGATGATCGACTCGGACGGGCGCGCGGAGAGAACCGCACGCTGATCACTTTCGTCAAGGATCGCCCCGGCCACGACCGGCGCTACGCCATTGATGCGTCGCGGCTTAAAAATGATCTCGGCTGGAGCCCCTCTTATACCTTTGAGCAGGGGATTGCCGAGACGATCGACTGGTATCTTGCCAATCAGGAATGGGTTGAAGACGTTACTTCCGGGGCGTACCGTGATTATTACCAGAACCAGTACGGCGGAGGTGCCGCGTGATCCTGGTCGTGGGTGCATACGGCATGCTGGGGCGAGACCTGCTTGCGCTTCTGGGGGACAGGGGGCGGGGTATCGATATCGATGAGATTGACATTACGTCGCCCGAATCGGTGTTGAAAGTTATAGGCGACTTGAAGCCCGCGGTGGTGGTCAATTGCGCCGCCTATACCGATGTGGACGGATGCGAGAGCAACATCGAGACGGCAATGGCGGTAAACGGCGAAGGGGTGGCGTACCTGGCGATGGCCTGCCGCGATCTTGGTGCCCTGCTGGTGCAGGTCAGTACCGATTATATTTTTGACGGCGGCAAGGGAACGCCGTACGTTGAGGATGACCCCCCGCGCCCGCTCAGCGTCTACGGTGAAGCGAAGCTGGCGGGAGAAATGAACGCCGCATTCTGCCCGGAGCACCTGATTGTGCGGACCCAATGGCTGTACGGGCTGCACGGCAAGAATTTTGTCGAAACCATGCTGCGGCTGGGAGCGGAAAAGGATGAACTGGCCGTTGTCGATGACCAGATCGGGTCGCCGACCTGGACCATAGACCTGGCTCGGGCAATTATTGCCCTGATAGACAGCGGCTGCCGGGGAATTTACCACGCGGCCAATTCGGAGTACTGCTCGTGGAACCGGTTTGCCAAGGCGATCTTTGAGGAGGAGGGCCTGAACGTATCGGTCAGGCCGATGACAACTGCCGAATTGAACCGCCCTGCCAGGCGGCCGCTCTATTCGACTCTGGAATGCAGTAAATTGACCGGCGATACCGGGTTCCGTCCGCAGGCTTGGCGTGCCGCTCTGCGCGAATATCTGAGGCTTCGAAACTCTAGTCCACTTTTAAAAGGATAAAAAATGGAACGTGGTGAACGCCCCTGGGGCACCTATACCGTTCTCGACGAGAACACCAATTACAAAATAAAGCGGATTGAAGTCCTTCCGGGCCAGCGCCTGTCGCTGCAGAAACATCACCATCGCAGTGAACACTGGATCGTCGTATCCGGCACCGCCCTTGTCACCTGCGGCGACACACGGCAGGTTATCAACGTAAACGAATCAACCTTTATCCCGATCGGCCAGAACCACCGCCTTGAAAACCCGGGCAAGATCCCGCTTGTCATCATCGAGGTACAGAGTGGGGAATACCTGGGCGAAGACGACATCGTCCGTTTTAATGATGACTACAACCGCTGCGAAAATCATAATGCCGAATAATCAAGGTTCCTTCAAGCGCACTCTGCTGCTCCTCTGCTCAGCCTGCCTGCTGCTGATTTCTGCCGGGTGCGCCGCATCTTCCACGACGATTATTGAAGAGGAGGTCGTAACCAACAGCAAGCCTATGTACAGCTACACGTCTCTCGTGATTCGGGATTTTGAACTCAAGCCGGAACTGTATACCGATTCTCCCGATGCCGGAATGGGCCAGCGCGAACTCCGCTATGCACGGATCCCGGGTGAATTGTCCGAGCATATCGAACGCTATGTCAAGTCGCACCGCATCTATAAAAAAATTACCCGTGACGGGAAACCTGATGCCGCGACACTGCTTCTGACCGGAAAATTCACGCGTGTCGGACGGTTCAAGATAGCTGCCGTAGCCACTTTGCGCGATAGCGTCAGCGGCCAGGAGGTCGCATACTTCCGCCAGACGCTCTGGGATGTTCTCGATACGACCGACTCGATCAGCCTTCTGGGACACGCAATCGCAAGTTTCATAGACCGCATTCAGTACAAATAACGGGAGATCAGCAATGTATATAGTCATTCTGGCCGGTGGGTCAGGAACCAGATTCTGGCCGCTTTCGCGGGCTGCCCGTCCCAAACAGCTGATTTCGATCACCGGTGACAGGAGCATGCTGCAGCGTACGGTCGAGCGGATACTGCCGCTAAACCCGAAGCGGATCCTGATCATAACCAACCAGCTGCAGGCTGACGAAACCGAACGGCAGATGCAGCTCTACGACTCGGTCCCGATTGACGTCATCGCCGAGCCTGCCGCCCGCAATACCGCCCCGGCCATCGGTCTTGCCGCCGCACTTGTTGCCGCCCATGACCCCTCCGGAATCATGGCCGTTCTTCCCGCGGATCATTTCATAAAAAACGAGGGGATGCTGCGTGATACGCTGACCTTCGCGGGAGATGCGGCGCGAAATGGTGTTCTGGTGACTCTCGGTATTCTGCCGTCGCGTCCCGAGACCGGTTACGGCTATATCGAGGCCGGGATGGATGCGGTTGATGCGGGGCATGCCCAGGGGCCGTTCCCGGTCAGGTGCTTTGTCGAAAAACCGCCGCTGGCTGAGGCTCTGCGCTATCTGGACGAAGGGAACTTCTTTTGGAACAGCGGCATGTTTATTTGGCGGGCCGATACGATCCTTGGTGAAATGGAAACATTCATGCCGGCTCTGCACGGAAAACTGGTAAAGCTGATGCGCGCCAACGCCGCGACGGGAAAAACCGGATTGAAGGAGCGGATTGCCGCTCTGTATCAGGATATCGAGAGCGTTTCGATCGATTACGGGGTTATGGAAAAATCTTCCCGGGTCCAGATGGTGCCGGTCGAGATGGGGTGGAGCGATGTCGGTAGCTGGAGCGCTCTGCCGGAGGTTATTGAGCCTGATAATAACGGGACGGTCTGTGTCAACGCCGCCGGGCATATTGCCATCGATTCCTCCGACTGCCTGATTTATGCCGACGGAAGGATGGTTGCGACGGTTGGCGTTCATAACTTGGTTGTCGTCTCCACGCCGGATGCGATCCTGGTCTGCGACCGCGAGCGCTGTCAGGACGTGAAGAAGGTGGTTGAACGTTTGGGAACCGCCGGGCTGACGGATTACCTGTAGTGCTGCGGCCCGAGGTGCCCGGTTTTTTTTGAACCCATTGTCAACCGTGAATCCTGAACAGGTTGACCAGTGAGATTGGAACTATGCAAAGAACGATAGAAAACGAACTGAAAGAAATTGGAAGCCGCGGCCTGCTGCGGAGTACCAGGCTGATCAGCGGCCGACAGACGGCGCACGTTACCTGCAACGGCCGCGACGTGCTGCTGCTCTGTTCCAATAACTATCTGGGATTGGCCGGTCACCCGGCCCTGGCGGCCGCTTCAATAGCGGCAATCGAGAAATATGGCACATCAAGCGGCGCCTCCCGTCTGGTGTCCGGGACCATGGAACTGCACGAACGGCTGGAATCCGCTGTCGCCACCTTTAAAATGAGTGAAGCGGCGCTGCTCTTCAACAGCGGCTATGCCGCCAATACCGGCATCATTCCGGCTCTCGTCGGGCGTGGTGATGTGGTGTTTTCCGACAGGCTCAACCATGCCAGTATCGTTGACGGTATCCTGCTCTCCGGGGCTCGTCTGGTGCGCTACCCCCACAATGACCACCGGCAGTTGGCGGCACTCATGGAAAAGCATTCCGTGGGGCGCTCCCTGATTGTCAGTGACGGCGTATTCAGTATGGATGGAGATATCGCGCCGCTTGCCGAACTGGTCACTCTCAAGCGAAGATATGGGGCGCTCCTAATGGTCGATGATGCCCATGGCAGCGGGGTTCTCGGTGAACGGGGGAGGGGGAGTGCCGATCTTCAGGGTGTCAGCCGTGACGTGGATGTCCAGATGGGTACATTCGGCAAGGCGCTGGGAGGTTTCGGGGCGTATGCCGCCGTATCGGCCGAGCTGCGCTCCCTGTTGATCAACCGTGCCCGCAGCTTTATATTTTCAACATCTCTGCCCCCTTCGGTATTGGCCGCTTCGCTGGCGGCCGTGGAACTTGTGCAGACGCCGGAGGGTGACGGGTTGAGAGAACAACTGCACGTCAACAGCCGCAATTTCAGAAACAGCCTGTCAGTGGCCGGTTTCAGGATACCTGACGGCACGACCCAGATTGTTCCGATTGTCATCGGTGCTGCCGATATCACCATGCAGTTTTCCGAAGAATTGCTGGCGGATGGGCTCTTTGCCCAGGGGATACGTCCTCCGACGGTGCCGTCCGGCACCTGTCGCCTCAGGTTTACTTTGATGGCCACTCATACCCGCGACGATATTGAGGACGCCGTCGAGCGAATCTGCCGGGTCGGCAAGCGTCTCGGGGTTCTGTGATGCCGTGTTACCTGAACCGCAGAGGCGAACAGCTGTGGTATGAAGAGCGGGGGGCAGGGTGCCCGGTCGTGCTGATCCATGGCTGGTGCATGTCCTCGGCGGTCTGGAAGTATCAGTATGGCGGCATCTCCTCATCCATGCGGCTTCTGGCGCCCGACCTTCGCGGCCATGGCCGTTCCCGGGGGATATGCGACGGCCTGGATTTCGAAGGTTTTGCCGGGGATCTGGTTGACCTGTTTGACGAGTTGAAGTTATCGAAGGTAATCCTGGTCGGTTGGTCAATGGGCGCACAAATCGCGATTCAATCTTTCGCAGCACTGTCAGGCCGTCTGGCCGGTATGGTGCTGGTGTCTGCGACTCCCCGATTTACCGCTTCGGATGATTTTCCGCACGCTCTTGCCGTCAATGAAGCCGGCGGAATGCGAATCAAGGTGCAGCGTAACAAGCAGCGGGCACTGGACGGTTTTTACACCCGCCTGTTTGCAGAGGGGGAGCTTGAAAACCACTCCTCCGGAGCGGAAATCAAACAGCTGCTCGCGTCGATACCGGCTCCTGACACCGCCGTCGTGCTTGATGCACTCAATGCACTCTCCAGGACAGACATGCGCGGCTTGCTGGCCGCGATAACCGTTCCGACTCTGGTTGTGAACGGCGCGCAGGACCGGATCTGTCTTCCCCAGGCATCAACCTATCTGAAAGAGCATATACCGGGTGCCGGTCAGGCCGTTTTTTCGGAGTGCGGTCATGCCCCGTTTCTGACGCAGAGCCATCAGTTCAACGCCGAAATTACCAGGTTTGCAAGGAGCGTCTGTGAACAGACCGTCTGATACCGGCAGGATTGCCGCCGCCTTTCATCAAAAAGCCGTCGAATACGATCGGCACGTTCTTGTACAGAAACGGGTCGTGGCGTGCCTGGACGGATTAATCGGGCGGCATCTGTGCCGCGCACCCGGACAGGTACTCGATGTTGGAACAGGCACCGGTGCTCTGCTGGAGCGGCTGCATGCACGGTATCCAGGCGCCGGTCTCACCGGCGTTGATATAGCACTCAATATGTGTCTGCGAACGCAGCAAAAACTCGGGGCCGCCTGCCATGTTGTAAATGGCGATGCAGAAAACCTTCCGTTCATGACAGGGGTATTCGATCTGGCTGTGTCGGCGTCAGTACTGCAGTGGGTGGGAAATTTACCCGCTGCACTGAATGAACTGCGCCGGGTTGTAAGGCCAGGGGGGGACATCAGTCTGTCTTTTTTCAGCCATGGCACGCTGTCTGAGATGCAGAATTGCTTTCGGGATGCGTTAAGCCTGTGCAGCCCGAACGACAGTCAAAGAATATCACGGCTCCACGGTTTCCGAACCGTTGACGACGTGACGTCAATTCTGTCCGGAATGGATTTTGAAAGGTTTGTGGTTACGGTTGAAACTGAAGTCGACTGGTACGAAGACCTTCACGCGCTGCTGAGGTCGATTAAAAACATCGGCGCCGGAACTGTGTCGGGCGGTTCTGGAACCGGACTGGGTTGGAGGGGGGTGCTGCAGGAAACATCCCGGCTGTATCAGGAACGGTACGGGGAGAACGGCAGAATTCCGGCTACGTATAACGTTCTCTACCTGTCTGCCCAAACCAGGCAGTGAACAAACGTGCAGTACTACGCCGGTGAAGCTGACCTGTCATAATGATGCGATGATTCTCTTGGCAAAATCGTTGATGACGCTGTAGTGTACTTCAACTCCCTCCCGCTTGCCGTCGATTATCCCTTTGTTCTTAAGCAGGGCCAGATGCTGCGAAACAGTTGCCTGCGGCAGTCCGAGGCACTCCCAGATATGCTTTACATTGCATTCGCGCGTACAGAGACCGGCAACGATCTTCAGGCGGATCGGGTGGCCAAGCACCTTTAGAACCTCTGCTTCAACTGTAAACTTCTTGTTTTTATCAAAGGCCATTGTCACAGCTCCCATTTTTTTGAATATCATATATATGGAATCTGTGCTCGTCAATATAAAACTGTATTTTATTCGGATGGTGCGGAGATGGTTAACTCAGCTATACAGCTGGCGGCTCAGATGGCAGGCTGCAGTATGGCCGCTGGCATATTCCACCAGGTCGGGAACCTCGTGGCGGCAGCGATCTACCGCATGACGGCAGCGGGGATGGAACCGGCATCCGGAGGGAATTGACAGTGCAGATGGCAGGTCATCCCGCAGCAGTTCGCCCTTGGCGGCAGCTGATGCGTGTAAACCGGGGATGGCGGCGATGAGGGCCTCGGTATACGGGTGCCGGCAGCGGCGAAAAATCTCCGAAGCCGGACCGCACTCTACAGTCGCACCAAGGTACATGATGGTAATCCGGTCACAAACGTGGCGCAAGACCAGTAAATTGTGCGAGACGATCATCATGGACAGCGAGAATTCTAGTTTCAATTGCAGCAGTATGTTGATTATCTGGGCCTGGATTGAAATATCGAGAGACGACACCGGCTCATCGGCGATCAGGATATCCGGAAAAGCCGCCAGGGCGCGCGCGATGCCGATACGCTGGCGCTGCCCGCCCGAGAACTCGTCGGGAAAACGATTGGCGGCATCGCTCTGCAAGCCGACTGCCGCCATGATACGGGTGAGTTCTGCCCGCTGACGCGGAGCCTCCATGCCGGCTATGGCGAACGGTTCTGATATGCTGTCACCGATCCGCATGCGGGGGTTTAGTGACGAAAAGGGATCCTGAAAGATCATCTGAGTTTTACGGCGGAAAGATGTCCTGTCGTTCTGCCCAAGCTGACTCAGCGGAGTCCCCTTATAATGGACACTTCCACTGTCCGGTGCCAATAGACCTGCCATGATTTTTGCCAGTGTTGATTTGCCGCAACCTGATTCTCCGGCAATCCCGAGTGTTTCGCCGGGCGTCAGATGCAGGGAGACTCCGTCAAGAGCGGTCAGGAGCCGGGTTGAATGGTTCTGCGCAGAAACCTTGAATTTTTTATGCAGATCTACTGCACTGAGGAGAGGGGTCTCGATCATGAACATTTCCAGCAACGGACCGAATGAGATGGCGCTACCTCGATAAGCTGCTGAGCTTCGGCGCGACAGGTGCCCTCTGCAAGAGGGCACCTGTCAGCAAAGCTGCAGCCTACTGCAGACGCTGTCATGGTATTCAACTGGCCGGTCAGGGTGGGGAGTGGTCTGCCCGGTTCGGCATATTGCGGCAGAGAAGCCAGGAGCGCCTGAGTATACGGGTGTCGTGGGGAAGTCAGCAGTGAAGGCGTTGGCGCGGTCTCAACCACCTGGCCGGCATACATAACCGCGGTATGGTCGGCACGTTCGGAGACTATCCCAAAATCGTGGGTAATTAGAAGGATCGACAGTCCGTCGGATTTTCTCCGAATATCGAGAAGCTCCAGTATCTGCGCCTGAATGGTGACATCCAGAGCTGTCGTGGGCTCATCGGCAATCAGCAGTACCGGATGACATGACAGGGCCATGGCAATCATGACGCGCTGTCTCATGCCGCCGCTTAGCTGGTGCGGATAGTCCCGCATCCTGTCACCGGCAGAGGGGATGCCGACGTTAGCCAGGAGTTCGGTTCCCCGCTCATAAGCATCGTGCCGGGACAGACCCAGATGCAGGATCAGAGGCTCACAGAGCTGATCGGCGATTCGCAGCACCGGATTCAGGGAGGTCATCGGCTCCTGAAAAACCATCGAAATTCGCCGCCCACGGATTTTCCTCAGGGCCTCTTCCTGGAGCTGCACCAGATTCTGTCCCTCAAAAACAATGTCACCTGAGCTGATAAAGCCGGGTGGCGGCAATAACCGCATGATCGAGAGGGCCGTCATGCTCTTTCCCGACCCGGATTCACCGACTAGCGCCAGTACGGACCCTGCCGAAAGAGAAAGAGAAATCCCCCGGACGGCTTGAAAAACGATGTCTCCCGTTGGGAAGGAGACCTGCAGGTTGTGCAATGCCAGCAATTCTGTCACGGGGAACCCGGAGGCGGGAGCGGGGATGTGTCAGGCATGTGCAGCCGAATAACAGGCGGCGGGAGATTTGTCAAACCGGGAACCGGAAAAAACACCTTCTTCAAGTATGGCGATAAACGTTTCGACAATGGCAGGATCGAACTGCGTCCCGGAGTTGTCCGACAACTCCGCGATGGCAACTTCCACTGAAAGGGCTTTTCGATAGGGGCGATCGGAGGTCATGGCGTCAAACGCGTCTGCTACGCCTATTATCCTTGATTCGATAAGCTGGTCCACATGCTTGATGCGGTGCGGATACCCCATGCCGTCATAGCGCTCATGATGCTGACCGATGCAGGTACGGACATCTTTCAGAAACTCTATAGGTTCAAGAATGTTCATGCCGATCACGGGGTGTAATTGCAGGTCGTTGATGTCATGTGCTGACAATTTGCCCTCTTTGTGAAGAAGACTGAGGTCAATGCCAATCTTCCCGATGTCGTGCAAAATGGCAGCCCGCTCCAGAATTTGCAGCCGGTCGCTGGACAGATTAAGGCGGGCGCCGATTTCGATGCTGTACCGGGTGACCCTCTCGGAGTGCCCCTTGGTGTAGCTATCGCTCGCTTCAATGGCCGTTACGAGAGCCTGAATTGTATTCAGATAGGTTTGCTGCTGCTCATCGTACAGGGTCGCGTTTTTGATGGCAATAGCGGCCTGGGCGGCTATTGTGGTAAGCATTTCCAGCTCGTATGCATAAAACTGTGAGTGGTCGGTCTTGTTGACGACACTGATGGTGCCGATAATTTCATCCTTGACCATCAGCGGCGCACATATTAACGTCTTGCGTTCGTAACCCAATTCGCTGAAACGGTCAAACTGGGGCGTCTGATTGATGTCGGCAATCAGGAGCGGTTCTCGGTTGTTGATAACCCAGCTTGAAACACTGGTATCCTTTATCTTTAAGGTTTTTTGCGGTATGATCAGTTTGCCGTTTCCAATCAGGTTGGTGACATTAAGCGTCTGTTGATCCTTGTCATACAGGATGATATAGCCGATTTGAGCATCCAGAGTAGTGGTTGTGCTGCGTACAATCAGATTGAACAGCCGGTCGATGTCCATGGTTGAGTTGATTGCCAGCCCAATTTTGTAGATGGTTGAAAGCCTGCCGATTGCATGTTCGAGATTTGAATTCTTCTGTTCAAGTTCGCCGGCGAGGTCGGCAATGGTGTAGCTTGCCTGCTCTACCTCTTCGATTCTTTCTTCCAGGGAAATATTCAGAATTTCAATTTCTTTTAGCTGTTCTTCCAGTTTCTGATTCATCAACTGGGTGTCGTGATGATGGGACAGCTTTTCTTCTGCCCGAGCCAGTTCCCGTTCGTTGATGACAGTGGTCTGCATCAGGTCCTTCAATTTGGTGGTCATCGAGTTGAAGTGCAGCGAGAGCACGCTCATTTCATTTGAACTTTGTATCGAACTGTTAACCTCAAAATTACCGAGTTCGATCTGTCGCATGTCGGAAATCAACGAACGTATCGGTCGGTCGACATAGAGAATCAGAAAGGCGAAGATAGTCCCGACTACCAGCATGATCATGACGATAGCGGAAATAATGGCTTTTTTCTTTTCAAGTCGCAGGTAACTGGTTAACTCGTCAAGAGATAATTCTGTTTCAATGATGGCAATGACCGGGTTACGTGCATCATGGCAGCCATGACAGTCGGGAGTGTTCAGGATGCGGGTGTATGAGTCGAGGTTGTTTTTCTTGTTGGTAAAATAGAAATGAGTCTGCTTTGTGCTCATGATCTTTTCGCGCTCTTCTGCGGTAAGCTCACTGCCGATATCATTCTTGTCGGCAGAATGAATGATCGTACCTTCGATATCTATTATCCGTAATTCCTTGATATGGTCGTGCGTTTTCACATCATGCAGAATCTCATTAATTGCGGTTGTGTGGCCCGCCTTCATGGAATTTTGGATGTTGGCAACGACACTTTCAATCAGCACGACGGAACTTTTTTCTACAATAGTTTCAATTACGAGCTTTTGGTCACGGTAATGATGCCACGAAACGAAGGAAATTACCGCGATGACAATGAGCGATATCATTCCGACGATTTTTATTTTGAGAGAATTTAAAATCACAGGATTCTTCCCTTGAAAAGTGAATACATGTCTTTTACCGCACTCAACACTGCGATATCGCGAAAAGGACACTATTACGATCCGTTTATCTTTGCAAGCACCGTTCAGGACGCTCTTGGATGATAAACAAACGTAGGTACGTATAGTTAATCCCCTTTATGCCGGTACGTATCGTCAATAAGGGATCAGTTTTTGAGTATAAGTATTAGTAATTCTTATTAGTTAAAGAGCTTTTCAGGGAGTACATACAGTTATCGTGCCAATGTGCTCTATGGTGACTTCGGGACACAATGAGGAAAGGAGCAGGAAATCAAAAAAATTGACACGATGGAGCATTATGTGTTTCTATTCTCGGGTTTTGCGACTACTGTATCGTTTGTGCATAATTGTTCTTCTGGCGCTGGTGACGACCGTCCTGTCGTTGCCGGGGAGGAACAGGATCAATGCAGCAACTCTGGATGAAACAATCCGGGTTGCCATTGTTAAATCAGCTTCCGAAGTAACGGTGGCAGGTGACGGACTTCTTGTAACGAATGAGAAGGGCGATCCGCTTGTCATGTCATTTCCCGCCACGGTAAAGCCGGTTAAGGATGGCTTGCTGGTTGAGGGGAAACTGTTCCGGCGGCTCAATTTTTCTGCCTCTTCCGCAGTGTATGTGAATAATAAACCGTATCGCGGGCTTGCGGAACTGGTCGTGGCGGACAAGGGGATACTGGTCGTAAACCAGTTACCGCTTGAAGAATACCTGGTCGGGCTGATTAATTGCGAAATTTCGTCTGCGTGGCCGATTGAAGCGGTAAAAGCCCAGGCTATTATCGCCAGAACATACGCTTTGAACAGAAAAATGGCTCGTATCGCCTCCCCGTATCACCTGGAATCCTCGGTTATGGACCAGGTGTATGAGGGGTGTCTGATCGAAGACAGCCGCGCCCGTCGTGCAGTCAATGAAACTGAAGGAGAAGTCCTGACTTCCGGCGGTAGTATCATTCAGGCGTTTTACCACTCCAGTTGCGGGGGGCGGACCGAAGCTTCCGAGAATGTCTGGGGGGCTTCGTTGCAGTATCTGATGGGTGTTGACTGTCAGTATTGCCTGACGTCTCCGACGGCTACGGTCTGGGAATACCGGACTTCTTTCAAAGAGATTGAAGAACGGCTGAGATCGGCCGGTCATAAGGTTTCAGGCCTGCATGATATTCAGCCGGGAGCGGTCAATTCGCGTGGCCGCCTGAAACAGGTCGCCCTGCTGGCTTCAAAAGGTGGCGGCATGATCAGCGGCGAGCAGTTTCGCAAGGCTGTCGGTTATGGTGTCATAAAGAGTACCCGTTTCACGGTGAAGAGCTCAAAAAATGAAATCAGCTTTTCAGGAAGCGGTAACGGGCATGGTGTCGGGTTATGCCAGTGGGGCGCGAAACAGCGTGCACTCGACGGCTTTGTTAATAGAGAAATTCTCGCCTACTACTACCCTGGCACGGAATTGAAAAAGCTCTCTGATATTCGTTGACCGCATGGAAGTTAGTGCAGGGAATTGAATTGAATGCTCGTTAAGGAATTTACCTACCACCTGCCGCAGGAATTGATAGCCCGTCATCCACCGGCAGAGCGGGACGGGTCTCGCTTGATGCTGCTCGATCGCTCCTCGGGATCAATTGCTGAAGACACGTTTTGCAACATTCCGCACTATCTCCGCCCGGGCGATCTGCTCGTTTTGAACGACACACGCGTCATACCGGCACGGCTGTTTGGCCGCAGGCCCACCGGAGGACGGGTAGAAATATTTTTGCTGCGCTCATTGGCGGACGGGCAGAACCGTTGGGAATGTCTGCTTAGATCGTCAAAGAAGTTTCGGGAAGGTCAGGACATTCTTCTTGAGTCCGGCATGGCCGCTGTTGTATTGTCTCGGAGCGGTCCGGAAAACTGGCTGGTCGAATTCACCGGGGATGAGCCGTTTGAAGTCTGGCTGGAGCGAGAGGGGCACATCCCTCTCCCCCCGTATCTGCAGCGTGATGACTGCAGTGATGACCGTGAACGGTATCAAACGGTTGTTGCTCGTGAACCTGGGGCGGTTGCAGCTCCGACCGCCGGTCTTCACTTTACGCATGAACTACTGGCGAGGCTGGCATCGAACGGCGTTGAAACCGCTTTTCTTACACTGCATACCGGGCTGGGTACCTTTAAGCCGGTGCGTGTCGAACATGTCGAGGAACATCAGATACACACGGAACGCTATGTTCTGCCACTCGATACGGCTGCTGCGGTCCACAGGACGAAAGCGGCGGGTGGGCGGGTAATTGCGGTCGGGACTACATCTGCAAGAACGCTGGAATATTCTGCGCAGCAATCCGGGCAAGTAGCTGCCGGCAGCGGAGAGGCAGATATTTTTATCTACCCCGGATATCGTTTCAATGTTGTCGACGCTCTGATCACCAATTTCCACCTGCCGGAATCGACGCTTCTCATGCTGGTATCCGCCCTGGCCGGACGCGAATTAGTGCTTGAAGCCTACCGGGAAGCGGTATCCCGCGGGTTCAGGTTTTACAGTTACGGCGATGCTATGTTCATCTCCTGAGGGGTCGTGTGTCAGAATCATCTTCTGCTGAAACGTTTTCCATAATTCATCGTGATTCATCCAGCAAAGCGCGGCTTGGTTCTCTGAAAACCCCTCACGGTGAGATTGAAACACCGATCTTCATGCCGGTCGGCACCAACGCCACCGTTAAGGCGATGACCCCGGAAGATCTGCACGCTGTCAAGGCGCAGATCATCCTGGCAAATACCTATCATCTGTACCTGAGGCCGGGGCACCGTCTGGTCGAACAGATCGGAGGGCTGCACCGCTTCATGAACTGGGACGGGCCGATTCTGACCGACAGTGGCGGCTTCCAGGTTTTCAGTCTCGGGGAATTGCGCAAAATCAGTGAAGAGGGGGTCCGGTTCCAGTCGCACCTGGATGGCTCCTATCACATGCTGACACCTGAACTGGCGACACATGTACAGGAAGCGCTCGGTGCCGATGTCATTATGTGTTTTGACGAATGTCCCTCTGCAACGGCAGATTACCAGTATGTCAGCCGCTCTCTCGATCTGACGGCCCGCTGGGCGGCGCGCTGCAAGGAAGCCCATACCCGTGCCGGCCAGCAGCTGTTCGGCATTATCCAGGGCGGCATGCATTACGATCTGCGGGCTCGCAGCGTGAATGATATCTGCTCGATCGGGTTTGACGGCTATGCCCTGGGCGGTCTGTCTGTCGGCGAAGAAAAAGAACAGATGTACGGCGTGATGGAGTGCTGCTCGACCCTGCTGCCTCAGGATGCCCCACGATACATAATGGGTATCGGGTCACCCGAAGATCTGGTGGAGGCTGTCTGGCACGGGTATGACATGTTCGATTGTGTCATGCCGACCAGAAATGCCCGGAATGGTATGCTTTTCACCAGCCAGGGGCGGGTCAACATCAAGTCCAAAATATATGAGGAGGATGCGGGGCCCCTTGACCCGTCCTGCAGCTGCAAGGTTTGCAGTAATTATTCCCGTGCCTACCTGAGGCACCTGTACCGGTCGGGTGAAATTCTGTCGTCGCAGCTTAATACCTATCATAACCTGCACTTTTATCTTGACCTGATGAGAAGAGTCCGGGAAGCGATAGCGCAGAATGGTTTTGATGAATTTCGCAGGCAATTCAAATCGACGATGCTTCAGAAGCAATAAATTGAATAGAGGAGGATAACAACATGTTTGGATTGGCTTTTGCGATGGGAAGTGCACCTGGTGGGGCAGCAAGTGGAGCCGGCGGTGGCATGGCGGCATTTCAGCAGATAATTCCGCTGGTTTTCATGTTCGCAATTTTTTATTTTTTACTCATCCGGCCGCAGCAGAAAAAGGCTAAGGAGCATAAAGCGCTGCTGGAGTCGATGAAAAAAGGTGACAATGTCATTACAGCAGGCGGAGTTCATGGCAAGATCACCTCAGTTGAAAACGACCTTGTGACTCTTGAAGTTGCAAACAACGTAAATATCAAGATTACCAAGAGTTATATTGCCGCAATCAAGAAGGACTAGTTCAAAATCTGAAAAGGAGAACGATCCTTATGCCGAAAGAAACTGGCTGGCGAATAAGCCTTATAGCCGTTTTTGTTGCACTGTCGTTTCTGTACCTCACTCCGACACTGACGAGCAAGCTGCCGTCGTGGTGGGGAACCTTTTTGCCGAAGGACAAGATCCACCTCGGGCTTGACCTGCAGGGTGGAACTCATCTGGTGATGGAGGTCGATACCCAGAAGGCTGTTGAAGGATCCCTGGATCTGGTCGCCACTGACCTTGAAGATACGCTGAACAGCAAAAATCTTCGTTTCAAACGGATTTCCAGAAATGGATCTGACAAGGTCTCTCTGGTGCTGTACGAGAAGGGAACTGCAGATACCGTTCAAAAATTGATCAAGGATAAATATCCTTCCTACGAGCAGAGCCCGACGTTTGATGAAGGGGGCTTTGTAGCCCTGACTTTGCGGGTTAGTGACAAGGATGCGCAGGATCGAAAGGACAAGGCCGTTCAGCAGGCTCTCGAAACAATCCGAAACAGGATCGACCAGTTCGGCGTTTCGGAACCGACTATCCAGCGCGAAGGCATAAATCATATCGTTGTCCAGTTGCCCGGTATCAAGGACCCTCAGCGGGCGATAGAACTAATCGGCCGCACCGCGCGGCTGGATTTTAAAATGGTACGCGAGGACATCTCTCCGACATCCGGAACAATTCCTGATGATGCAGAGCTGCTCAAGGAAAAGACCGTAGATCCTGCAACCGGTGCAGTCACTGAAATTCCGATTGTCGTCCAGAAAAAGCCGATGATCACCGGTGATCTGTTGACAGACGCCCAGGTAAGAATCGATTCACAGTTCAATCAGCCGTATGTCGGGATCGAGTTCAATTCTCTGGGTGCCAAGCTGTTTGATCAGGTTACCGCGGCGAATGTCGGCAAGCGCTTTGCGATCGTACTTGATAACAATATTCATTCCGCCCCGGTCATACGTGAGCGGATATCCGGCGGCAGTGCCCAGATTTCCGGTAATTTCACCGAGAAAACCGCCGCCGACCTTGCAATTGTACTGCGGGCCGGAGCATTGCCGGCACCGGTCAAGATTATCCAGAATGTGACCGTAGGACCTTCCCTGGGACAGGACTCCATCAATAAAGGGTTGTTTGCCGGTCTGATCGGTGTGCTGCTTGTTGTTGTCTTCATGGCTGTTTATTACAAATTCTCGGGTCTGATTGCCGATCTGGGCATGGTTTTGAATATTCTGTATCTGATGGGTGCTTTGGCGGCGCTGGGCGCCACGCTCACTCTGCCGGGCATTGCCGCAATCGTGCTGCTGGTCGGCATGTCGGTTGACTCAAATGTCATTATCTTCGAACGTATCCGTGAAGAGCTCAAGCTGGGCAAATCGCCCAAGGCGGCCCTGGATGCCGGTTACGACAAAGCGTTTCTGACAGTCATGGACTCCCACATCACGACCCTGATAACGGCGGCTGTTCTGTTTCAGTTCGGTACCGGTCCGGTCAAGGGCTTTGCGGTATCCTTGAGTCTGGGGGTCATCATCAACCTGTTCACCTCATTGATCGGTACCAAGGTGATATTTGATATGATTCTGCACAAGGGTACAGTCAAAAAAATGAGCATATAAAGGGGGAGCACCGTTCATGGAACTTCTTGGCAAGACCAACATAGATTTTATCGGCAAGCGGAATATTGCGTTTGTCATTTCGGCGATTATCTCGATTATCGGGATTATCGGTATCATCCAGATCGGTCGCGGCGCCGCCAACATGGGGATCGACTTTTCCGGCGGTACCGCCATGCAGCTGAAATTCAGCAAACCATTCTCCATCGCCGATGCCAGGGCGGCCCTGCACAAGCACGGCATTGCCAAGGCTGATCTTCAGGAAATCAAGGACGGCAACATGCTTCTGGTCAAGATGGCCGGAGCTGCCGTCGGCAAACAATCGGAACTGGTGCAGACCTCTTTCAAAAAGGAGTTTGCGGACAACCCGTTCACCGTTGAAAGTTCCACTGAAATCGGCCCTTCAATCGGAGACAAGCTGCGCAAAGATACACTGGTCGCCGTTGTTCTTTCACTGCTGGGTATAATTCTCTATATTGCCTGGCGTTTTGATTTGAAATTCGGCATCGGGGCAACGATTTCCACCATGCATGATGTCCTGGCCATGATTGCCGTGTTCTACCTGTTGAACAAAGAGATCAACCTGCTCTTCATCACTGCTGTGCTGACAATTGCCGGTTATTCGCTGACCGATACGGTAGTCGTATTTGACCGTATCCGGGAAAACCTGCACAAGAACCTCAAGGGTGCCATGCATACCATCTTTAACGGCAGTATCAACGAAGTTCTGTCCCGTACCATCATTACCTCACTGACAACGTTTCTGGCTGCTGCAGCACTTTTTGTCTTCGGCGGCGAAGTAATTCATGATTTTTCTCTTGCGCTATTGATAGGGATCGGGGTTGCCACGTATTCATCGGTATTTGTTGCCAGCCCGATCGTGGTGATTCTCGAAAATCGTGCCTTGCAAAAAGCGGCTAAAACCGCGTAAGCCGGTTATCCAACCATACGGAGAGGTGTACTGTGAACAAAGAATCAACCCTGATAGCTGTTGTTGCCCTAATCGTCGGATTATTGGGAGGATATCTGGTCTTCAGCATCAGCAATGCCGGTAAAGCCTCGCAATCGTCTCCCCCTATCCAGTCCGGAGCCGGGTCTCCAACCGACTATACGCAGCGCATTGCCCAGGCGGAGAAGGTTGTCGCCCAGGACCCCAAAAATCTTAACGCCTGGATTTCACTAGGTAACGATTATTTTGATACGGAACAGACGCAAAAATCGATAAACGCTTATGCTAAAGCGCTGGAGATTGAACCGAACAACCCGAATGTTCTGACCGACCAGGGGGTCATGTACAGGAAGATCGGGTGGTACGACAAGGCGCTGGCCAATTTTGAAAAAGCCAATTCGATCGATCCCAAGCATCTGCAAAGCCTGTTCAACGCAGGAATTGTCTATGCCGTCGATATGAAGCAGCCTGAAAAGGCAACACTGTACTGGAGCAGGTACCTCAAGCTTGACTCGAACAGTCCGACAGCCATGCAGATTAAAAGTATGATGGAACAGCCGGGCACGGGCATGGCACCGCCGGTGAAATAACAGCAAAAAACCCCCGCCAGTCGGGGGTTTTTTTTTGCTAAAAGGACAACGGATGCGGAAGAGATGGGTTGTCAAGGGTGCTGCAGATGATAAAATCGAGGAATTCTCCCGGATACTCGGGGTGCGCCTCATGACTGCACGTATTCTGGTCGCCAGAGGCATAGACACCAGTGCAGACGCGCTCGGGTTTTTCTCGCCTGCGCTTTCATCCATGCTCGATCCGTTTCTGCTCAAAGGTATGAGCGCTGCTGTTGAGCGGGTGCTGCAGGCGCGAAGCAGCCGTGAAACGGTGTGCATCTACGGCGATTATGATGTCGACGGCATTACCGGCACGGCCCTGCTGGTTTCATTTCTGCGTCAGGTTGGCCTGGTCTGCACCTATTTCATTCCCAACCGTTTTGATGACGGTTATGGTCTTAACGAAGAAGCTCTTCAGCGTATCATCGATTCCGGCGCTACCCTGATCATGTCCGTTGATTGCGGGATCACGGCAGTTAAAGAAGCTGCCTTCTGTCGGCAGGCCGGTGTCGATCTGATTGTTCTGGACCATCATTCGCCCGGTGAAAACATCCCTGAAGCTGCCGCTGTGGTTAACCCGCTACAGCCCGGCTGTGCCTATCCGTTCAAACTGCTGGCCGGGGTCGGGGTTGCCTTTAATCTGCTGGTTGCGTTGCGAGGTCGTATGAGGCAGGAGGGGGTGTTCGCCGGCACCGATGAACCGGACCTTCGGGATTGGCTCGATCTGGTCGCTCTCGGGACTATTGCCGATGTAGTGCCGCTCGTAGGCCAGAACCGGATGTATGCATACTTCGGACTGCAGAAACTCGATAACAGCCGCAGACCGGGCGTTGCGGCGCTCAAAAAGGTCGCCGGCATATCGGATTCAGTCACCTGCGGTCAGGTCGGGTACCGGCTGGCGCCGCGTCTCAATGCCGCCGGCCGCATGGAAAGCGCGGTGCCGGGGGTTGAATTGCTGCTCTGCACCAATCCGGACGAGTGTGCCATGATCGCCGCTGAACTGGATACGGCCAATGCCGAACGTCAGGCGGTTGAGCGGGGTATTCTTGAGGCTGCCGCCGCTTTGGTTGACGCCGGCGGCGCCTATCCGGCCTGCAGGAGTATCGTACTTTCTTCCCGAGACTGGCACCAGGGGGTAATCGGTATCGTCGCCTCCCGGATCGTTGAGCGGTACCACCGTCCGACAATCCTGATTGCGGTTGATGAGCAGGGGGGCGCAAAAGGTTCCGGCCGCAGCATTCCCGGCTTTCATCTGCTGGAGGCGCTGGTTGACTGTGCCGTGCATCTTGGGCGTTTCGGCGGACACCGGTATGCGGCGGGGATCGCTTTGAACGCTGATCGTATCGACGGCTTTGCCGCATCCTTTGAAGCTGCTGCCGGCCGGATTCTCGGGGAAGACGAGCTTCTGCCGACGCTGGATGTCGATGCTGAAATCAGCCCAACCGATCTGGATCTTGCATTGGTGTGTGAGTTGAAGCGTCTGGAACCATTCGGAGCCGGGAACCCGGAACCGACCCTGATGATGCGTGATGTCTCGGTCGTTGAGCGCAGGATTGTCGGAGATGGCCATCTTAAACTGCGGGTGTCGGCAGGTGGGCGGGTATTTAACGCCATTGCGTTCCGGCAGGCGGAATGTCCGACGGACGGCATGCTGGACATTGCCTTTTTTCCGGAATATAACGTCTGGAACAACACAACGGCACTGCAGTTACGGATCAAGGCGATCCGAAAGGCGGAGGCATGATGCAGCGGAATGAACGTTTCGACAGCGCCGACCGGATCATAAAAATCGGTTTTTGGATCAATGCCGTGCTGATGGTCATGAAGCTTTCAGCCGGCTACTGGGGACGGTCGGATGCCGTTTTTGCCGACGGTATCGAGAGCGCGTGCGATTTTGTTGCTATATTTGCCACGATGATGGCTCTCAAGCTGGGTCGCCAGCCTTTTGATGCCAACCATCCCTACGGTCATGGACGCGCTGAAAGTCTGTCGGCACTTTTTGTATCGCTGGTGATCTGCGCCACGGGCGGCTGGATCTTGTATGAGTCTGTAGTGACGATCATTGCGGGTAGCTTTAAATCTCCGGGCTGGATCGCGGTTGCTGCCGCTGCCGCCACGATTGTCATCAAAGAGTGGCTGTACCGCTTCTCGACGCGTACCGGCAGGAAGCTCGAAAGTCCGGCGCTGCTGGCAATTGCCAAGGACCACCGCAAGGATGCCGTCACCTCTGGAGCTACACTGATCGGCGTTATCGGCGCTTTTTTCGGTTTCGGGATCATGGATCCCATTGCGGCCGGCCTGACCTCGTTCTTTATTCTGCATATCGGTTACCAGACGTTTCGCGAAGCCTCTCACGATCTGATGGACGGGACAGCCCCTGCCGATTTTATCGAGGCCCTGCAGGCTCTTGCCGAAAGTGTCGAGCAGGTGGAGCATGTGCATGAAATGCGGGCACGCCGCTCCGGTCAGTACATGATAGTTGATCTGAAACTGGAGATGGACCCGAACATGACGGTCAAGCAGTCACATGATGTGGCTACCCGCGTCAAAAAGCTCATTTTCGACCGCTACCCAGGGGTCGGAGATGTCATGATCCATATTAATCCGCACGAAGAGGAACATGAGGACCTGATCAGGTTATGAAACTGTGGCGCTTTTTGACCTCTCTCGAACTTGGTCTGGGATTGCTGGCTTTGGTTTGCCTCTGCATGGCGGCCGGTTCCTTCACCCTTGCCGGCGAGTATGCCGCCGCCATAAACAGCATGCCGCTGCTGGCGTGGCTGTGGGATACGCCCGTGTCCATTTCGTGGTGGCTCTGGGTGACTCTGGTGCTTCTGGCGCTGCTGGCTCTGAATACTGTTCTCTGTTCTTCAGAGACGCTCTGGTCGCGCCGGGGGAGGGGGGGGCTGGCTTCGCTTCTGGCGCCGCAGTTGATGCACGCCGGTTTTCTGCTGATCGTCGTGGCCCACCTGCTGAGCGCCACGGGATCGTCGCACCATGCCATAGAGGTCGGGGAGATGACTCTCGCCCGGCTGCCGGACGGCAGCAGGTTCGGAGTCGCTTCGATATCGGTCACCATGTCTCCGGAGGGAATTCCGCTCGGCTTCAGCAGCGAACTGGTGCCGAACATTGACAGACCCGCCGAGCGGGTTGTCATCTCGCCGAACCACCCCTGGTTCTTCGGCAGATTCGGAGTGTATATCAAGCAGGCGGAGGCGTACCCGTTCAAGCGGGCGCTTCTTGAGATTCACCACGAACCGGGCGCCGCCATGGCGCTGGCCGGAGCACTGTTGTTTACGGTCGGGAATGTTCTGCTTGTCCTGATCAGGTCGAGGCGGCCGGAGAATGAAGCTCCCTAGAAATCCCCGTGCAAACGTCCCCGCTGCAGCCGGTAATCAGGACAGAGACCTCTTCATTCACAGGGGTATTAACACCGGGAAAAGAGGTGGAAATATAATTGCGAGACAGCCCCCTGCAGATCCCGGATTTATCGTTATTTCCCTGTACCAGCACTTTCAGTTCCTTACTAATAAACCTCTCCAAAAACTCCGCTTTCTTACGTGTGGCGATACTCCGCAGGCGTGCTGCCCGTTCGGTGACGATCCGGGCCGGAACGTGTCCCGGCATGCCGGCCGCCCTGGTTCCGGGGCGGCTGGAATAGGGGAAAACGTGCAGATCGGAGAACGGCAGCTCCTCGCATAACCGGACGGTCTCGGCAAATTCCTCCTCCGTTTCACCAGGAAATCCGGCGATCACGTCGGCACCGATAAACGCGTCCGGCATTGCTGCCGATGCCTTCACCATCAGTTTCCGAAAGAGTTCGGCCGTGTAGGGCCTCCCCATGCGGTTCAGTACCGAATCGGAGCCGCTCTGCAGCGGCAGGTGCAGGTGCGGGCAGATGCATTTTGATGCGGACATCAGGCTCAGCAGCTCATCCGTGACCTCATTAGGCTCGATCGAACCGATGCGCAGGCGGGGCACGATGGCTTCGGCATCCATCTGTCGCACAAGGGTCGTCAGTGACATGGGATTCGGTAAATCGAGGCCATAGGCGCCCAAGTGGATGCCGGTCAGTACGACCTCCTTGAAGCCGCCTGCGGCAAGGTCCCTGACGCCCTGCAGGATATCGCCGGGTCTGACGCTGCGGCTGCGGCCCCGTGCATAAGGGACGATGCAGTAGGCGCAGAAGGAGTTGCAGCCGTTCTGGATCTGGAGAAACGCGCGGGTATGCTCGGCAAAGCTGGTCAGTTTGAGCGGTTCGGCTTCGCTGATGGCGGTGATATCGGAAACGGAGTGTTCAGCCGATTCCAGAAGTGCCGAAATATTCTGCTTCTCCTGATTGCCGAGCACGCAATCAAGCTCGGGCATTTTTTCCAGTTCGCCTGGCGACACCTGGGCATAGCAGCCGGTTGCCACGATGCGTGAGGCCGGGTTCAGGCGGCGTGCCCGGCGGATCAGGCGCCTGGTTTCCGCGTCGGTCCGGGCGGTAACGGTGCAGGAGTTGACGATGTAAATGTCGGACGGTTCGGTAAAGGGGACGACGAGATACCCGGCGGCTGTTAACTGCTCGATCATGGCTGCGGATTCGAACTGGTTGGTTTTGCACCCCAGTGTGCTGATGGCTACCCGTTTCATAGTGTGATCATATCCTTTTCAAGTTTGGCCAGCGTCCTGCCGACATAGACGATAACTACCAGTGCCGCCGACCAAGTTATCCCGAATATTCCCCACCAGATGCCGATCAGCCCCAACCCCATGACCGTCGTGAACAGGTGGAATATAAAAGCGGGTCCGGCAATCTGGCGGTATAGCCCGATCATCAGCCCGAACATCGGCATCTTGATCCCCTGCATGGCGGAGATGGAGATATAGAGAAGTACGTACGCCGGCAGTACAAACGCTTCGACATTCAGATACCCGACTCCGGCGTCAATGACGGAAGGGTCACGTGTGAATAATCCCATTAATTGCCGGCTGAAGAGGAGCGCCGCCGCGGTACCGGAGGCAGCGATCAGAAACCCGTAGCGGAGCGAAACACGGAGCGTTTCGCGGATGCGGTCGATTTTCCCGGCCCCGAAATTCTGGGCGGTCAGGGCCAGGGTGGAAATGTTCAGCCCCATGACCGGCAGCAGAGCGATTTGCTCGATGCGCGTACCGATGCCGTAGGCTGCCACGGCCTGCTCGCCGAAGCGTCCAACAAACCAGGTGATGATGAAGATGCCGAAAGATACGGTCATCATATTCAATGCCGACGGGAATCCCTGCCTGAACAGCTCTCGGAAGTACTTCCAGCGCGGCAGAAGATCGGCAGGGCGGAAGGACGGCATGCTGCCGGTTTTTGACAGTTGACTGAAAAGGTATAAAACACCGAGGCAGTGAACAAAGACGGTTGCCAGGGCAATCCCTGCCAGTCCGAGCGGCGGGAGACCCCAGCCGCCGTACATGAACCATGGGTCCAGAGCCAGATTGAGAAAAAATCCGCCGATCAGGAAGTTGCGATAGGCCTTGGTGTTGCCGTGAGAGTTGAGAATGGCGTTCATCACGAAGTTAAGCAGAAAAAAGATGCTTCCGGCAAAAATGACATTCATGTAACTCAAAGAAAGGGCAAGGTATTCCCCCCGTGCCCCCATCAGGATGAAAATTTTCGGGGCCAGCGCCAGTCCTGCGGCTGTCAGGAACAGGGCATGAAACAGGGCAAATGAGAGTGACTGGGACAGATAAAGGCGGGCCTCGTCAAAGTCCTTGCGACCGAGGGCATTGCCGATCAGCGCCGTTGCCCCGGTTGAGACGCCGCTGCCTATCGCCAGTATCAGAAAAAAAACCGGAAAGGAGAGTGACATGGCGGCCAGGGCGGTGGTGGAAAGCCTCCCGCCATACCAGGTGTCCACGACATTAAACATGGTGTTGAAGAAAAAACCGGTTCCCGCCGGTATGGCAAGGCGGCGGACGAGCAGGGGTATCGGCGCTGATGTCAGATCGGAAGTCATGAAAGCAGGGTAAGGGGTCAAGGGGCATGGGTCAAGGAAAAACAGTCAGTGTTTTAGTTGAAAATTCCGGAAAAAACAGCTAGAACGGAACACGTTTCTATTTTACAAGTAATCAACTGTTTTTTATTACTTTCGGGAGGCACTCATGAGTTTGATCAAGTTGTATGATACTACCCTGCGGGATGGTACCCAGGCCGAAGACATCTCCTTTCTGGTTGAGGACAAAATCCGCATTGCGCACAAGCTTGACGAGTTGGGTGTCCACTATATCGAGGGTGGGTGGCCGGGGAGCAATCCCAAGGATGTTGCCTTCTTCAAGGATATAAAAAAGGAAAAGCTGAATCATGCCAAAATTGCGGCGTTCGGCTCCACCCGCCGCGCCAAGGTGACGCCGGACAAGGACAGCAATATCATCACGCTGGTAAAAGCCGAGCCGGACGCGATCACCATTTTCGGCAAGACCTGGGACTTCCACGTACGCGAAGCGCTGCGCATTTCGCTGGAAGAAAATCTGGAGCTGATTTTCGATTCGCTGGAGTACCTGAAAAAACATGCTCCGGAAGTGTTCTATGATGCCGAGCATTTCTTTGACGGTTACAAGGCCAATCCGGAGTACGCCATCAAGACCCTTCAGGCCGCTGAAAACGCCAACGTGGACTGCATCATCCTGTGTGACACCAACGGCGGCACGATGCCGTTTGAGGTCGCCGAAATCATCAAAACGGTGAAAAAGCATATCAAGACTCCGCTCGGCATACACACCCATAACGATGGCGAGTGTGCCGTAGCCAACACCATGATCGCCGTCGAACAGGGCATCGTCCAGGTACAGGGAACCATCAACGGTTTCGGCGAGCGGTGCGGCAACGCCAATCTCTGTTCGATTATCCCGGCACTGAAGGCCAAGATGAAGAAAGAGTGCATCAGCGACGAACAGATGCGTCATCTTCGTGAAGTCTCCCGCTATGTGTACGAACTGGCCAATATATCGCCGAACAAGCATCAGGCCTATGTCGGCAACTCCGCTTTTGCCCACAAAGGCGGGGTGCATGTCAGTGCGATCCAGCGTCATCCGGAAACATACGAACACATGCGCCCGGAACTGGTCGGCAACTGCACGCGGGTACTGATTTCCGACCTGTCCGGCCGCTCCAACATCCTGGCCAAGGCGGAAGAGTTCAACATCAATCTGGACAGCAAAGATCCGGTCACCCTTGAGATCCTCGATAACATCAAGGATATGGAGAACCGCGGCTACCAGTTCGAAGGGGCTGAAGCATCATTTGAATTGCTGATGAAAAAGGCGCTTGGCGCCCACAAAAAATTCTTCACCGTGCTCGGCTTCCGGGTGATCGATGAAAAGCGGGGCGAGGACCAGAAACCGATGGCCGAGGCAACAATTATGGTCAAGGTCGGCGGGAAGGTGGAACATACCGCCGCCGAGGGGAACGGTCCGGTCAACGCTCTTGATAATGCCATCCGCAAGGCGCTGGAAAAGTTCTACCCCAAGTTGAAGGAAGTGAAGCTGCTGGACTACAAGGTACGCGTTCTCCCTGCCGGTCAGGGCACAGCTTCGGCGACCCGCGTGCTGATCGAATCCGGGGACAAGCATGCCCGGTGGGGTACGGTCGGCGTTTCCGACAACATAATTGATGCCTCCTATCAGGCATTGATTGACAGTATCGACTATAAGCTGCACAAGTCGGAGGAGTAGTCTGGGAGCTGAAACGATGAGGCGGGCCGTGATGATCATCTGTGCGGCGCTGCTCTTTGTGCCGGTAGTGTTGAAAAGCCGTACGGGTCAGGACGTGACTGACCGTACGGCTTTTCGTGTTATGTCGAGCGGCAGAATGTTGGTCAAGGTCAGCGGGGATGTCACTCATCCCGGGATTTACGAAGTGCCCGCCAATTCATTGGCTGATGTCGTCATAAAAATGGCGCTTCCGGTGCGACCGCTGAAGCAGCCGATCGATGATCCTTCTGCCCGTCAGCTGCTTCATGGTTCGGCTGTTAAGCTTGCGATAAAGCCCGACGGCTCATTCCTGCTGTCGTCAGGTTATATGACGGTCCCGGAGCGAATCGTCCTTGGCATACCGCTTGATATTTCGACAATGAGCGAAGCCGATTTTGACCGCTTGCCGGGAATCGGCCCTGTTCTGGCTAAACGTATAATCGAGTATCGTCAAAAAAATGGCGGACGTTTGCGTGTCGGCGAACTGAAATCCATCGACGGGATTGGTGAAAGCAAGTACAGGATGATTATGGTATACTTCCAACACCCTTTAAATACTGAATAAATTTATTTATTTCCCCCGCATGCAGATAATACGTATTTATTGGCACAGTAGATGTAAACACCCATCTGTCTTCATTATATAATCAGCAGTCGGGGGGTAATTATGCATTGTCCGCGTTGCAAAGGCCGCATGTTCGCAGAAAAGTATTACGACTTTGTCCGCTCTTTCGATGCATGGAAGTGTACCTGTTGCGGAGAGTTGCTTGATTCCACCATTCTTGCCAATCGTGCCAGGAACAATAACACCCATCTCGGGTAGATAAATCATCCCCATGAGGCAGTATTGCACAAGGGAACCTGATTTCAGGTTCCCTTTTTATTTGACTCTCCACCGTCGACAGGTTAATGAACAACTCCACGTTTTTGATTATTTTGAGGTTGAGGAGTATCCTGTATGAGGAATGACGGCCGCAGTGCCACCGCTTTACGTCCCATTAAAATTACCCGCAGCTTTACCAGGCATGCCGAGGGTTCCGTTCTGATAGAGTTTGGTGATACAATAGTTATTTGTACGGCTTCGGTGGAAGAATCGGTGCCCCCTTTCCTGCGAGGAAAGGGTACCGGGTGGGTGACTGCCGAATATGCCATGCTGCCGCGAGCTACGCATACCCGTTCCCAGCGTGAAGCGGCAAAGGGGAAGCAGACCGGCCGCACACTTGAAATTCAGCGTCTGATCGGCCGTTCCCTGCGGGCGGTGACGGATCTTGCAAAACTTGGCGAACGCTCCATTTATATCGACTGTGATGTCATCCAAGCGGACGGCGGCACACGCACCGCCTCGATAACCGGCGCGTATGTTGCCCTAGTTGATGCGCTGGCGACACTGAAGACCAGGGGACTTCTCTCCGTAATCCCGCTGAAGGAAGCGGTCGCGGCGGTCAGTGTCGGCATTGTGGGGGGGGAAGCCCTGCTGGACCTGAATTACCTGGAAGACTCTTCTGCAGAGGTGGATATGAATTTCGTCATCACCTCCAGCGGCCGTTTCGTGGAGGTGCAGGGCACGGCCGAGGCCGAGCCGTTTACCAGCGCCCAGATGGATTCCATGCGCGACCTTGCCCTGGGCGGTGTCGAGCAGCTCTTCGCATACCAGCGAGAGGCGCTTGCCGGATGAAGCATTTGGTGGTGGCGACCCGCAATCGGGGTAAAATTGTGGAAATCAATGCGCTGCTGACCGGTCTGGTGGATCAGATCAGCTCTGCTGCCGACTACCCTGGGTTCCATGAAACGGTTGAGGATGGAGCGACGTTCGAAGAGAATGCCCTCAAGAAAGCGCGGGAGGCGGCACTCTTCACCGGGCTTCCGGCGCTGGCCGATGATTCCGGCCTGGTGGTTGATGCCCTGGATGGACGGCCGGGTGTGTTTTCTGCTCGCTATGCTGGTGAAGGTGCCGGAGACGCCGCCAATAACGCGCGTCTACTGGAGGAATGTCAAAATGTCCCTGATGACCGTCGCCAGGCCGCATTTATCTGCGCTTTGGCGTTTGTGACACCGGAGGGTGCCGAAAAGATTTTCACCGGCAGGGTTACCGGCCGGATCCTCACCGAGGCAAGAGGGGAGGGTGGCTTCGGCTATGATCCGCTTTTTCTGGTGGATGGTTTTGGTCGGAGCATGGCAGAGCTGGAACTGGCGGAAAAAAACGGTGTGAGCCATCGCGCCCGGGCATTTATCAAGTTCCGGGAATATCTGAAAACGATTCAATAAAAGGAAATGTAAACCTTGAAGAAAAACAGTCACTTTGAACATACGAAAACTAAAGCGGTACGTGAACCGGCTCGAAAGCAGGTTGAAGCTGCCGTAGCACCTAAGCCCTTTGTGCCTTTGACCCGTAAAAATGTGCTGGAGTTGCGCATAGCCTCTCTGGATGAAGACGGATACGGAACCGCCCGCAGCGAAGATGGCATGACGCTCAAGGTTGGCGGAGCCCTTCCGGGTGATGTTGTGCTTGCCGGAATCGACCACGTTGCCGGCGGTACGGCATTCTGTCATGTGAAGAAGTTGCTGCAGCCTTCCCCGCTCCGGAGCAGCAATCCTCCCTGTCGCGAAAGTGCCGATTGTTTTGGCTGCCCGCTGATTGCCATGAAGTATTCCGAACAGAAAAACTGGAAGCGGGGCATGATTCTGGCCGAAATGGCCAAATATCCGGCTTTGTCGGGGATTACGGTACATCCGCTGCTTTCCCCGGATAATCTGATCCATTACCGCACGACGGCTAAACTGACGGTGGCCGGCAAGTTTTCGGAGCCGTTTATCGGCATCTACCGGCGTGCAAGCCACGACGTCTACGATCTGGAACAGTGCCCGATCCATCATCCGCTTATTGACAAGGTGGTTGAAGCGGTCAGGAAGGGGATCAAAAAAGGGAAGGTGCAGGTTTATAATCCGCAGAGCAAAATGGGGCTGCTCCGCTATCTGGTTGTGCGCGTCTCGACCCATGAGAAAAAGGCGATGGTGGTTTTTGTTACCTCCAAGCGCTCCTACAACGAAATCCATCACCTGGGCCGCTTTGTACAGGATCAGGTTCCTGAGGTTGAAATCGTTGTCCAGAATGTGAACTCGACAGAGGGCAACGTGATTATGGGGCAGAAGGATTATTTCCTGACAAAGAAGCTGTACCTTACGGAGCGGATCGGAGATGTCGCTTTCAGGATTTCACCACGGTCTTTTTTTCAGGTCAACAACAGCGGCGCCAACCTGATATACAGCAAGGTGCGCGAATGGGCCGGTTTGACCGGCTCAGAAACGGTGCTTGATCTGTACTGCGGCATCGGCGGCATTGCGCTGTTCCTGGCCGGCTCAGCAAAGCACGTGATCGGTTTCGAAGTGGTTGAGGAGGCCGTGGTAGATGCCGGCATGAATGCACGGATCAACGGTATCAGGAATTGCCACTTCGAGGCTGGGGACGTCTCCGACCTGCTTGACGAGATGGCGGCTGAGCGCCAGTCGGTCGATGTGACGGTATTGAATCCCCCCCGTAAAGGGTGTGATCAGAAGGTGCTGGAGAGTGTCGCCGCCCTCGGTCCGAAATCGATCATCTATGTATCCTGCTCACCGCAGAGCCTGGCGCGCGATCTCGATATTCTGGGCAAACTGGGGTATCTCTGCAGCGAAATTCAGCCGGTAGACATGTTTCCGCAGACGGTGCATGTAGAAAACGTGGCCAGGTTAGTCCGGCAGTAAATGCAGGCACGTAAAATCATCTTGACATCTGCGGCGTAACTTGTTATTACTCTCCAGCTTTTTGATGTAGGCGCGTAGCTCAGCGGGAGAGCGCTACCCTGACACGGTAGAGGTCGGCGGTTCGACACCGCCCGCGCCTACCATTAATAAAGCGGAGTTGAAGCGAGCAGGATGCAGGCATCGATGTATCGATGCCTTTTCTGTTTGCCCTTTAAAGGGATAATTAATGGCAACAATCTCAATTACACTTCCGGACAATTCTTCTCGCGAACTGCACGAGGGCGCCACCGTCTATGATCTGGCAGCCTCAATCGGTGCCGGCCTCGCCAAAGCGGCACTGGCTGGGAAGATCAACAGTCAGCTGGTTGACCTTTCTTCCCGGCTGACGGATGGCGACCGCGTTGAAATAGTAACTGAAAAAAGTCCTGAAGCGCTTGAAATTATTCGCCATTCAACCTCGCATCTGATGGCCCAGGCCGTCAAGGAAATTTTCCCCCAGGCCAAGGTTACGATCGGCCCTGCCATAGAAACCGGCTTCTATTACGATTTTGACGTGGACAAGCCGTTTACGCCGGATGATCTGGAGCGCATTGAAGCAAAGATGCTGCAGCTGGCCGCCGCTGATCAGAAAATTGAACGGCACGAATATTCCAGCGCCGATGCGATCAGTATGTTTGAGGCCATGGGGGAACCGTATAAAACCGAATTAATCAACGATCTCGGTGTGGAAAGTGTTTCGGTGTACAGCCAGGGAACGTTTGCCGATCTCTGCCGCGGCCCGCATCTCCCCTCGACGGCGAAGATCAAGGCATTCAAGCTGCTCTCCATAGCCGGTGCCTACTGGCGCGGCAACGAAAATAACCGCATGCTCCAGCGCATTTACGGGACCGCCTTTGTCGACAAGAAGGAGCTGGAAGCTTACCTGAACCGTTTGGAAGAGGCAAAAAGGCGTGACCACCGCAAGATCGGCAGGGAGCTGGACCTGTTTTCGTTCTCGGACGAAGTCGGCGCCGGTTTTCCGATCTGGCATCCGAAAGGTGCCATGCTCCGCACGGTTCTGGAGGATTTCGAACGCCGGGAACACTTGAAGCGGGATTACGATATAGTCGTCGGTCCGCAGATTCTCAAGAGCGAACTCTGGCAGCGTTCCGGGCACTATGAGAACTACCGCGAAAACATGTATTTCACCGAGGTGGATGAGCAGAGCTACGGCATCAAGCCGATGAACTGCCTCTCTCACATGATGATCTACAAGTCCCAGCTGCGGAGCTACCGCGATCTCCCTCTCCGCTTTTTCGAGCTCGGGACTGTGCATCGCCATGAGCGCGCCGGTGTGCTTCACGGCCTGATGCGGGTGCGCTGCTTCACCCAGGATGATGCCCATATCCTCTGTACACCAGAACAGCTGGATGCCGAAATCAAGGGTGTAATCGCCTTTGTCAACGATGTGATGACCATTTTCGGTTTCGAGTATGAAATGGAGCTTTCCACCCGACCGGAAAAATCGATCGGATCTGATGCCGACTGGGAACAGGCTACGGAAGCGTTATTGTCTGCACTGAAGGATTCCGGCCGTCCTTACGAGATAAATGAGGGTGATGGTGCGTTTTACGGGCCTAAAATAGATATAAAGCTGCGCGATTGTCTTGACAGGAGATGGCAGTGTGCTACTATCCAGTGCGATTTTACCCTGCCGGAGCGTTTTGATCTGACATATGTTGCATCCGATGGCGAGCGCAAACGCCCTATCATGGTGCATCGTGTTATCCTCGGTTCGATCGAACGGTTCATCGGTGTTCTTATTGAACATTTTGCCGGTAGCTTCCCGCTCTGGATTTCTCCGGTTCAAGCGATTGTAGTCACGGTGACTGACAGCCAGATTCCGTATGCCCAGGATGTTTACCGGCAGCTGCGAAACGCCGGAATACGTGTTGAGCGTGACGTACGTAATGAAAAGCTGAGTTTCAAGATTCGAGAAGCCCAGCTGCAGAAGATCCCCTATATGCTGGTTATCGGGGATAAAGAGGTCGAGCAGGGTACGGTTACACCTCGCTATCGTGATGGGAAAAATCTGCCCGCCATGAGCCCTGAAGAGTTTGTAGATTTTGTAGCCAGGGAATGTAAAGAGTATAAATAGCTGTAAGTGAGATAGTTGCGAAGAATAAACTGCTGTCAGGAGGTGTCGCCATAGCAAAACCGACCGTCAATATTAACCAGGCTATCAGGGTTTCTGAAGTTCGTGTCATAGGAGCGACCGGAGAAGCGCTGGGTGTTCTTTCCCTTTCACAGGCGCTCGAGTTGGCCGAACAGCAGCAGTTGGACCTAGTGGAAGTTTCACCAACGGCTGTTCCACCTGTATGCAGAATAATGGACTATGGCAAGTTCAAATATCAGCAGAGCAAAAAGCTGCAGGAAGCAAAAAAGAAACAGGTTCATGTGCTGCTGAAGGAAGTAAAGTTGCGGCCGAAGACGGATAGTCATGACCTTGAATTCAAAATTAACAACGTCAAGCGATTCCTTGAAGAAGGCAATAAGGCAAAAATCACGCTTGTGTTCCGTGGCCGCGAAATTACCCATATGGATGTCGGTCGGGCGGTAATCGAGAGAGTTGCGAAAGAATTGCAGGACTTGTGCGTCATTGAAAATCAGCCCCGGGTTGAGGGGCGAAACATGTATATGATTGTTGCGCCAAAACCGAAAAAGTAAACTAACAGTGCCTGTATAGGTCAAGTTCTTATAACTAAGAAGGAGTTTCTCATGCCAAAGATTAAAACAAACCGCGGCGCTGCCAAGCGCTTCAAGAAATCAGCATCCGGCCGCATCAAGCGCGGCAGCGCTTTCACCAGCCATATTCTGACCCCCAAGACCCGTAAACGTAAGCGTAATCTTCGCGGTGGTTCCATGGTAGCAGCTGTAGACCAGAAGAACATCGCCCGCCTGATTCCGTACAAATAATCCGTTTTCTTTCACCATGTGAGGAATGCATAATGCCAAGAACCATGAGGAAATTGTCTCCCCTTGTGGATCTGGCCAATTCAGCAACGAAGGAGTAGTGACGTATGGCACGTGTAAAAAGAGGTTTTAAAGCGAGACGCAGACGCAACAAGGTATTGAAACTTGCCAAGGGTTATCGTGGCGCGCGCAGCAAGCTGTTTCGCAGCGCGACGGAAGCGGTGGACCGGGCTTTAAATTATGCCTTCCGCGATCGCCGCGTCAAAAAACGTGATTTCCGCAGCCTGTGGATCGTCCGTATTAATGCGGCTTCACGCATCAATGGCTTGTCTTACAGCAAGTTCATCTTCGGCCTCAAAAAGGCCAACGTCCAGATCGACCGCAAGGTGCTGGCTGACATTGCCGTTTCCGATCCGAATGGATTTGCCCAGATTGCATCACTTGCAATGGCCGGTATCTAAACTGTTTGACTGTTTGTTTTAGGAAAGGGAATGGGACTGGATCCCATTCCCTTTTTTGTACAGCATACACGCTGTAACTTCCATCTGTCTCGAAGGTAATCAACTATGCGGGATCAACTTGAGCAATTGAGAAATGGCGCCCTGCAGGCTATTGCCTCAGCGTCCTCGGTAGAGCAACTTCAGGAAATACGCATCAGTCTGCTCGGACGTAAAGGTGAACTGACGGCACTGATGAAGGGGCTGGGTTCCCTGTCAGCGGAGGAGCGGCCGGTTGTCGGGCAGCTCGTCAACGCCGTCCGCGATGCAATCGAATCGGCACTCGGCACTGCGATCGGTGCCGCCCAGGAAAAGGTTATCGCTGTCCGGCTTCAATCAGAGCGGATAGATACCTCCCTTCCCGGCCGCCACCCGCTCAAGGGCACCAAACATCCGGTCTCCCTGGTTATTGAAGAGATCTGCTCGATTTTTGCGGGGCTCGGGTTTGCGGTTGCGGAAGGGCCCGAAATCGAGCATGACTGGTACAATTTCGAGGCGCTCAACTTCCCCCCTGAGCATCCCGCCCGCGATATGCAGGATACCTTCTTCGTGGAAAACGACATGCTGCTCCGAACCCACACGTCACCGGTGCAGATTCGTACCATGCTCAAACAGAAGCCGCCGGTGCGCATCATCGCCCCGGGTACCGTATATCGCTGCGATTCGGATGCGACACACTCCCCGATGTTCCATCAGATCGAAGGATTGATGGTTGACAGCAGGGTGACATTTGGCGATCTTAAAGGTATCCTCACCGTCTTTACCAATCAGCTTTTCGGACAAAAGACCGGCGTAAGGCTTCGCCCCAGTTATTTCCCCTTTACGGAGCCATCGGCAGAGGTTGATATAGCCTGTGTGATTTGTGGCGGCAAGGGGTGCAGGGTCTGTAAGAACAGCGGCTGGCTCGAAATACTGGGAGCCGGCATGGTTGACCCGGAGGTGTACCGACACGTTCAGTATGATGCTGAAAACATCTCCGGCTTTGCCTTCGGAATGGGGATCGAACGCATCGCGATGTTAAAGTACGGCATTTCCGACATGCGTCTCCTCTTCGAAAACGACGTCCGTTTTTTACGGCAGTTCTAACTCTAACCCTGATTAAACAGGATTAAGTGCGTTAACGAAATTATTCTCCGTAATACAACGCAGAAATAGTTTCAAATTCCACTACATTCACGGTGCATTGATATGAACGTTACGTACAACTGGCTGAAAGAGTATGTAGATTTTGCTGCGACTCCCGATGAGCTTGCAGAGCTGCTGACCATGCTTGGGCTCGAAGTCGAATCCATGGAGAAGCTTGGCGAAGGGCTGGATGATGTTGTGGTGGCGCTGGTGGAGGAAAAAAAACAGCATCCCAATGCGGACAAGCTCTCGGTATGTCGCGTCAATAACGGAAAAGAAATTCTGGATATCGTGTGCGGCGCCCAGAACTTCAAGGAGGGGGACACCGTCGCGTTGGCCCAGATCGGCTCGGTACTCCCGGGTGACTTCAAAATCAAACGGTCAAAGATCCGTGGCGAGGAATCGTGCGGGATGCTCTGCTCCGGAAAAGAGCTGGGCCTTGCAGAAGAGAGCGCTGGCATTATTGTGCTGCCTTCCGGCATCGCACCGCTTGGAACACCTGTGTTTGCCGCTCTTGGCCGCAAGGATACCCTGCTTGAAATCGGTCTGACTCCCAACCGTTCTGACTGCCTGAGCGTCGTCGGCATCGCCCGTGACATTGCCGCCAAGCTTGGTCTCAGTTTGAAATATCCGCAATCAAACCTCGCAGAAGGGGCTGAAGCCGTCGAATCGAGCATCGATGTGACGGTCGAGAACCCGGAGCTCTGCCCGCGCTATGCGGCCCGGTACGTCTCCGGATGCACGATTGCACCTTCACCGGATTGGCTTGTCAAGCGTCTCAATGCGATCGGAATCCGCTCGATCAACAATGTGGTCGATATTACCAATCTGGTCATGATGGAACTGGGACAGCCGCTGCATGCGTTCGATTGCAGCCGGCTTTCCGGTCAGCGGATAGTCGTGCGCACGGCTGCAGAGGGAGAACAGTTTACGACTCTCGATAATCAGCTGCGTACGCTGACGTCAGCCGACCTTGTCATCTGTGATGCCGAGCGACCCGTCGCCCTGGCCGGTATCATGGGAGGATTGAACTCCGAAATCGAGAGTACGACGACCACAATTCTTCTGGAGAGCGCCTTCTTCAAGCCGGCTGCCATCCGGAAGACGGCCAAGCGTCTCGGCCTGCATACTGAATCATCTCACCGTTTTGAACGCGGCATCGATATCGAAGGCGTAACCGCGGCGCTTGACAGGGCCGCAGCCTTGATTGTCGAGCTGGCCGGCGGCATCTTGGCCCGGGGATGTATCGACCGGTACCCGGGCAAGAGCGAACGGGCTTCAATTTTGTTCCATCCCGAAAAAGCGAATGAGCTGATCGGGATCGATCTGGAGCGGGATGCAATCATCGATATCCTGACCCGGCTTGAATGCCGGATAACGCAGAACGGTGACGGGTCGGTATCGGTAGTCCCGCCGCATTACCGAATCGATATTGAGCGTGAAATTGATCTTATCGAAGAGATCGCCCGTTTGAACGGGTATGATAAAATTCCGGCGACCATGCCGATTGCTCGGGTTGTTTCGGACAGGCCGACACGCCATCAGGAAGTTGAAAAACGGGTACGGGATCTTCTCGTCAATAACGGAATGACTGAAATTATCAACTTCAGTTTCACCGCTCCTGACGCCGTCGGCAAGCTGCTGCTGAGTCACGATGACCCGCGCCGTCTGGCGATCAAGCTGGCCAATCCTCTCGTCGACGAACAGTCGGTGATGCGGACCACGCTGCTGCCGGGACTTCTGGAAACAACCGCCAGAAATTTGAATTTTCGCTCACTTGACCTTAAACTGTTTGAAATGAGGCGTGTCTATTATCCCGGCGAAGGGGATGATATGCCTCGTGAACCTCTTTGTATCGTCGGAGCCATAACCGGAACCCGTGATGGTGACGGATGGAGCCGTCCCAATGAACCGGTTGATTTCTTTGATGTCAAGGGGATCGTTGAGACAGTTCTCGAATTTCTGGATATCGGTGGCGTTTCATGGCCTGTGGAAAATACGGAATCGTATTATCATCCCGGCAAATCGTGCCGGGTTTTTGCCGGTCGTGAATGTATCGGTTCGGTTGGCGAGTTGCATCCCACGGTCCAGAAAAACTTTGAAATTGAAAAGCCGGTATACTGCTTCGAACTCGATTTTGAAAAACTTGTGAAGCTGTCACGAACCAAAAAAACGATTGTTGCTCCTTCCCGGTTTCCGGACAGCACCCGCGATATCGCGCTGCTGCTTCCGGAAGAACTGGCAGCCGTCAAGATCATTAACTGCATCAGAACGGAAAAGTCGAAGGAAATCGAGCACGTTCAAATATTCGATGTCTACCGGGGGAAGGGTGTCCCCGATGGATTCAAGAGTATTGCAGTACGTATCAGATACCGCTCTTTTGAACGTACGCTTGCCGAAGAAGAGATTGCCGCACTTCACACAAAAATCGTCGCCAATCTGATTGATACTTTACAGGTAACGATACGATAAAATTTATTGCGTAATAGAATCCCCTGTGCTATAAAATTTCTCCTTTTGATTCAGCGTATTAACCGGTAAAGATTGAGGTAATTATGACAAAGGCAGACATAGTTGAACGTATTCATCAGAGAATCGGTTTTTCGAAAAAAGAATCAGCCGAAATGGTAGAAACGGTCTTTGGACTTCTTAAGGTCACCCTGGAAGCCGGTGAAAAGATTAAGATTGCCGGTTTCGGCAATTTTGTCGTGAAGCAGAAGGCCGACCGCCGCGGTCGCAATCCGCAGACCGGCGAAACCATAACGATAAATGCCCGTAGAATCCTGACTTTCAAACCGAGCCAGGTCCTGAAAAATGCAATAAACGCTGAAGTTAAATAGGTTCAGTGCAGGCTTATTCCTCCATGGTTCAGGCAATACCGGAAAAACTATTTTTTAAAATTGGCGAAGTAGCTGAAGCAGCCGGAGTCAGAACTTCTGTACTTCGTTTCTGGGAGACGGAATTCCCCTTTCTGAAGCCGGTGAAGAGCAGTTCCGGTCAGCGGTTGTATTCAAAAAACGAAGTTGACCTTATTTTACAGGTCAAGCATCTGTTGTACGACGAAAAGTTTACCATTGAGGGTGTAAAAAAGCGTATCACTGCGAAAGGTAAACTGATTAAAACAGAAGATCTTTCCGATGGTGCCGCTGTTGCAGATTGCAGCGAAGTCCTGAAAATTGTCAGGAATGAGCTGAAAAAATTACGGGATTTATTGTAGGGTGGTTTTATCGGTGCGTAGCGCAGCCTGGTAGCGCACTAGACTGGGGGTCTAGTGGTCGCAAGTTCAAATCTTGTCGCACCGACCATTTTAAGCGGGTTTACAGAGGTTCTGTAAGCCCGTTTTTCATTTTGGACTCACGCGGACTCACACGTAAAAAGATCGCGGCGGCGCCGGCGAACGGTTCGACATAGCAGGTATGTTTGGGGATGATCGGGAGGATGTGTTTTGAGAGCCGGCGCTTGCCGCCGATCCAGGGGATGATGGGTTGAAATTGCATATGAGCTCCTTGTTTTATCAAAGTAGTTTTGATAAACTCCCCCTACCTCGTACGGGGTGGGGCAGCCTTGGTTGGCTCACAGCATGCTCTGTGTGTCGGCGGCCGGTTGGTGTTTGTAGCACCTCCCGGCCGCTGCCTCTTCTTATTTACGCATCTACTGCGCCGAATGACTTCAATACGACAGGCGTCGCGCTGCGGTAAACCCAAACCACCGTACCATCGGTTGACTGTGTGCCTAACACTGTCGGTGCCGGATCACCGGTACCTGTTGTCCCCGCTGTGATACATTCCAATATTTTTCCTGCGCCGGTTTTTACCCACGTGCCCACCGTGTAGGCGGTCGTATTGGCTCTGGTCGCGGAATAACCGCCGCCAGCAGTCACAACAATTGCACCGAACTTTGTACCGGCCGACGCGAGGTAGTACTTGAATATATCGGTCGTTCCTACGTAGACCCCCTTGTCCGGGACAGGGTTGCCGTATAGCAGCTGGTGCACCGTCGGCACCACTTTTATATCGCCACTCAGAAACAGCGTGCCATTAGGCACAATCCAGGATGTTTTGTCAGGCAAACCTCGAAACTGATTATTCCCTCCGAGTATCACGCCAGTGACAAAACCGCCGCCCTGGGCGATGATTCCCATTGCGGCGCGGGTGGTCGCTTGGTTGTTTACAATCAGGTTTCTATCTACATAAATGTTTTGATATTTGCCGGTGCCAGCATTCGTTATATTCAGAGCGTAGCCGATACCCTGCAAATTGTTGTCGGTGAAAACATTATCCGTGATAATCCCATCCTCGATATTCAACGGGAGTGAACCATGATTTTGCAGAATAATACCAGATGTAGATATAGTGGATATTCGGTTGTCTGTTATCACGAAATCCGAAACGGCGGTTAGTAACACCCCATGCCAAACTGTTGATGGGGATGTGTTGTTACCAGATATCATATTTTTCGATATCCGCAGTCCTTTCACCCCGATTGTCGTGTCAGGCGCAAGGGCTGATTGATATATACCGGCAACTGCTTGGTTTGTTGTGGAATAGATCCTGATTTTGTTGTTTATTATTACAACATCCGACAGTTCAGTTAGCGACCATAATGATATTCCTATCTTAGTAATATTCATGCACTGGTTTCCATCCCATAAATGCCCTGTTGAAACCTGCACATTGTCTGATACTGAATAGCCTATAGCCCCGTAGTTTTCGATATAGTTTTGCGTTATTCTGATGTTTTGACCATGCATCTCCAACGCAGCGACAACTATTGATGGTGCCGTGTCCTCATCTATCGGAGTAGCTGCCCCATACATCGTATTTTTTGAGACCTCGATATCATAGCCAGAAATATACATGGTCGAATGGTCGGGTTGGTTACGGTTGCCGACAACCGCTCCGCCCTGACCGAAGAAATAGTTATTGATAACTTTCGCATTACGGGCTTGATAAGTCAGGTTGTCGTTGCCGAGTTTGATCGTATTGAGACCGGGATTATTTGTGAAGGTCATTTGTTCAATAATCACCCCGAGACTATCGAATAGCCAAAACGCACAGGCTCTGCGTATTGCCCCACCGCCGGGATGCAGGTTATTCAAACCATTGCCATCAATCTGAAAATCCCTGAAAGTGCTGTAGTTAACGGATTCAAGGTTTTGAGTTCCGAACACGACATAGTCCCCAGCAGTTGAAAAACCATTTACGACCTTGAGAACTGACGACCGGCCATGTCCAATCACATTGACACCGCTCTTCGGGATCAACATAGCATCACATGCCGGAGCGCCGCCGACCATAGTCATCGGCACACGGCGGTTTAGTGTGTAGGTTTTATTAGCGGCCAGTTGTACGTCACCGGCTGTCAGACTGTTTATTGCCGACTGGATTGCTACCCCGGTTGAATCAGCAGGCCACCATTCGGGGTGGGCCGTTGTGGTACCTGCGCCAAAGGTTACAGAACCGCTCCCCGCGAATACCTGATACATGCCGGCCCGGAACGGACCGGTCACTGTCAGGGTATATGCCCCTTGATTGATACTGCCAGTAAAAACCGTCTCAATCGCCAGCGTGGCCGGAATGGTCGTATTAGCCGTGCAGGTCGTGGCCGCGTTAATCACCAGCGTGGCCGGAGTTGAACCTATGGCCGCCACCGCAGCTGTCAGGCTGGCATACCCCGACACAGGGAGATACAATTGCGGGATGACTGCCGACCGTTGCCACGACCCGACCCCTACCCCGCCGACCTTGATGAAATAGGTATTGTTCGCCGGGTCCGGATCGTTGGTGACGATAGCCGGGGTGTTGGCGGAGGGCACCAGGTTGGCATCCAGCAGCGCCTTGGTGGTGTAGGCCAGCACTCCGGCGGACTGCCCTTGTTTCAGGGCGTCAACATCGGCGTGCAGCCCGTAGCGGCCGTCAAACAGAGAGTATAAAATTTCACTCGGGAAAATATCAGGCATGGCGGCGCTCCTTATTAATCGTTGGCATATACTTCATCACGGTATTCGATCCCGGACAGGGTGGCGTGCATCGTGTCAGCCTCGCGGCGGATGCCGATGCAGCGGTATTTCATTCGTTCTTCGGTCAGTTTGGCCAGCACATACGGATATTCATAGTGCCCGCTTTCCGGCAGGCCCACCGGCTTGGTGATGGTGGTGATATCAGTGCCGGACAGGGTGCCGCTCCAGATATAAAGCGTGCCGTCAGTGCCCCACACCGTCAGCTGGTAGGTGACGCCCACTTCCGGGGTGAACGGTTGGTCAAGTTCCACATACGACAGATTGCTGTAGGTGTTGACCAGGCGCCCCGACAGGCTGAAATCCTTGGCCTGGCTGGCCACCATGAACACACCGCCGACAACCACCTCCAGCGAATCAATCCCCGCCTCCAGCGTGATGGCGCTGCCGACGTAGCGGTTCTGCAGCAGCATGTATTGCAGCAGCTCCGTCACCTGCGTTTCGCGGGTGACGCCGACCTGCACCGGGATGTTTTTGACGATGGGGTATTCGTTTCCCTGCACATCCTCGATGCTGATGTCCTTCTGATCGAAGTTAGCTGTCTGGTCGAGGAACGACGTGGTGAGGATATTGGCGCGGTCGGCACGGGGGATCGGGCTGACGGTGACGTTTTTGCTGTTGCCCTCGCCGAACAGCTGCTGATGCGTGGCGGCCTTGTCGATCCAGACGGAATAGCGGTTGCCCTTTTTCATCAGGTTGCCGCGGGCGGTCTGGGCGGTTTTCATTGCCAGCGACCAGAGGTCGGTGTTGAAATCGACCACGGCGTCAAACAGGTGGCGCGGCTGGCCGGTGGCGGCCTTGATCTCCATGTTCCAGGCATCCCAGGCGGCGAAGGCATCCCAATCGATACCGGCGGCGGTGATGCGGCCATGGCTGCCGTCGATCAGCATCTTGGCTGTGGCCCAGGCGGTGTGGCGGCTGATGTAGGGGTCGGCATTTTCACTGAACAGCATCAGCGGGGTATTGTTGGGGATGTCTTCCACATCCTGCAGATAGATGATGGAGTGCCCGGACGCCACTTCCCAGGTATGCACCCGCAGGAAATGTTTTGTCAGCAGCCGGTCGGGCTGGGCATAGCCGCTTGAATCCATGCGTACCAGCCAGAAATAGGAACCATCCGGCGCGGGGAGTTCGACCGGGATGATTACGGCGTTCATGCCGGTGACGATGGTGCCTGCCACGAGCCGGTAGGTAGTGACGGTGCCGATGCCGTTGGTGCAGGTGGTATCGTAGCGGAGCGCGGCTGCGGGCACGGTAAGCGGCGCGCCGGTGGCGATGGAAGTGATGCGCGGGCGGCCGCCATAGAGGCGGTCGGTACCCATGGCGCGAATGCCGATCAGGGCATGGTTCGGATAGGAGAGTTTTCGGTCAACAATTTCGGCATAGCCGCGCAGGTAGACGTCATCCTGCCAGGTTGTGCCGGTCTGGTCGGTGGTGGTGCGCCAGACGCGGAAGTTGTAGACGGTTTCCGGCAGGCCGAGCAGTTCGATCTGTTTGGTGACCAGGTGCATCGGGTTGCGCGGATCGCCGGAGATGGTGAACAGGCCGTCCGTGGAACTGGTGTCGAGGGCGATGTTGTCGAAGCGGAAATTGTTGGCCGCCAGCGGGCCGCCCGCCTGGTTGTCCACCAGCACCGCGAGGCGGTAGCTGCCCGCGACGAGACCGGGGAGGGAAACATCGCGGAAGGCGGAACCGATCGGCGGCGCCGGGATGGTGGTGTAGGTGTCGTTGTAGCGGTCGTAGACGACCTGGTCAGGATAGCCGACGTCGAACGTCTCGACAGTTGTCCACTCGCTGTCAGTGGTTTTCTGAAAGCGGACGATCAGCCGCGCCCAGCTCACCTCGGTTGATTCGACCACCACCCGGCAGGAAAGCGCTTTGACAGCGACTTCCGTTTCGATGGCCAGCGGCGGGGTGACGCTGGCAGTAACTTCAACAGCGCCGCCGTTGGTGTCGTAGTCGATGTAATCCCACTTGGCCGTGCCGCTGTAGCGCTTGACGGTGTTGTCGCTGATTTCATAGGCGCCGTCGGCCGGTTTGGTGCCGAGCGGGGTGGTTTTGCCCGCATCCGTCCAGGCATTGAAGGCAACGGCACCGGCGGTCAGCACGCCCGACTGGGTGCAGAAATAGGTGGCGGCGCCGACAACCAGCTCGAATTCTGCTCCGGTAGACAGTTTATCAACAAACCCGGCGGCGGCATCGGTGAGGGTATAGGGGTTGGCGGCGCCGGTAAAGACCCCGGCCGTGCGGTAGATGAAAGGGTGGTAGGCTGCATAGTCCGGATCGATGGCGGGCAGTGCCGTCCAGGCAGTATCGCCGTCTGCCTGGTACTGTACGCGGAATACGACATCATGCGGGACCGGGGTGGTGGAGGCCATCTCGAAAATACCGTTCGGCGCGGAGACCGTGAGGCGGATGCCGCCGACGGCGCCCTTGGTAGTGAACTGCACCGACTGCGTCGGCGCGGTGGTGCTGGCATCATAGGGGATTTTCGCCGCGCTGGAAAACTGCAGGTAGATGCGGTTGAACATGTCGATCGGCGTCTGCTGGTCGTCGCCGGGCCGGAATACCGGGCCGGTGTTTTTGTAGAGGCTGATGTCGGTGTCGTTGATCTGGATGCCGGCGAAACGGGTGACCCTCCCAACCGCCGGACAGAGCAGCATGTCCAGGTATTCATTGTTGCTGCCGTCGAACCAGGTTTTTTCAGAGATGATCTGCCCGCCAACCTTGACCCGGCCGAAGATCATGGCTTTTGGCAACCCCTGCCGGGATTCGTTCTGGATGCCGTCCCAGGTGTAGGAGCGGGAATCGGCCAGATCGCCGGTGTAGCCGGAAAGTTGATTCCCTTCGGGCTTGATCGGGGCGATGGCGTTGAGGATCATATTGCCAGCGACACTGACCGCCATTGCCGCCGCAGCACCACCGAGGGTGCCCCAAAAGCCGCCGCCCAATGCAGCGCCGACCGCGCCGCCTGTGTAGATCGTGGCCGCTGCAAGAAGAACGGCACCGATAATCCTGCCCACATCACCATCGGCCAGCGGCAGCCGTTGCCCCTCGCCGGGGGTGTAGCGATAGATCCCGATGATGCGGTCGGCGTAGGCCGATACGTCAGACACCACAACCCCTTTTTTCGGCAGGGCATGCAGCAGGGTCAGTTCGGGGGTGACGATCGCCAGGTGGAACATGCTGGCGGTGCCCTCGCTGCGGATCAGCGCAACAGCATAGGGCTGGGGCTGTTCCAGCAGGGTCCAGTCGTTTCCGGCTGCCTCCACCGCCAGATCGGCATCAAGGGCGGTTTCCTGATGCTCGGGAAGTTCGATCTGCAAGCCACGGTAAATCTCGCGTACCAGGCCGTAGCAGTTGAGGCCGGTCTGCGGGTCGGAGCCGCCGAGGGCGAACTGGATGCCGATCAGGTCTTGCCAGTCGCGGTTGGAAACTATGACGGGGGTGTGGGTTTTCATTTGGTCATTATCCCCCGTGATCCGGATGGAGTATCTATTTTGACATGGCCGTGCAGTGCCTTGATGATGGGATTGGTGGCCGGTTCGGTGCCGGATGAGGCGATACGCTTGAGGCGGGCCGACAGCATGTGCGCCGGGCCGATCCCCGAAACCGTATCGGTGACGATATCAGTCAGGAAATGCGTATTGGCCGGGGTGTTGGCCGGGATGGTTATTTCAATGACCGCGTTTGCGCCGATGAGTGTTTCCACACCGTTCGGGGCAGCGTGGGAACGCTCCAGTTCGAATTTAACCGTGCGTGCCGCCGCGACATTGGTGCGGGAAATCCAGTGCAGATGCCATACGACCGCACCGCTGACAATGCAGCGGTGGTAATATTCCTGCGGGTCGAAATCATGTGCATCATTGACGCCGTATTCGTATCCCCGCAGGTTGCCCAGATAGGTGACCAGCGCCGGGTTGCCCGCGCCGGTGGTTTTGGGCAGACCGTGGGGGAAAAATATGTCGTCATACCCTGTTGCATCGCCGTTGCATACCGGGGTGCCGTCCGCCTCTATTTCAAAATTATTGGTTGCGGTGCCTATCTTGAAACCGACGGCGGTCGGCGAACCGGTAAAGGCGGGGGATTCTTTGGGCGCCTTGTCGGCGTCCAGCTCCAGAATGGCGGACTGGACGTTTGTCGAGCCCACCCCGCCGCCGGGTGTAAACATGATGTTGACGGCGCTGGCAATGAGATTGCCGGCAAACTGCTTCGCTTTCTCCAGCAGGCGCTGCTCGTTCTGTTCGCGGTCAAATACTCTCATACGAACCCCCCGCTGCCGGGGATGCCGGGGAAACTGTTGAAGCGGATGATGTTGGTGTGACGGTCGCAGTCGCTGCGCTTTTTGGTGCAGCTGTCCGGAGTGCCGGCGGTAAAGCCGGATGAGGCGGCATAGGTGCCGTCTGATTTTTTCAGCCAGCATCCGGTGCCTTTGTAACGGTTCCAGCAGAAATCACGCAGGAACTTTTCCGCCAGCAGCCGGGTCAGGAACGGGTTGAACATGCCGAGCTCGAAGGTGATGGATTCGGAGCTGATCTGCTTGACCTTGATGATCTCCAGCGTTTCTTCGTAGACCACGGCGCCCTGCTCGACCGACCAGATTTTGAAGGTGACCGGCTGGCCGTCGATGGCGGGGTTCTGCTTGATAGTGGTGCCGAGGGTGCCGGCGATGTTGGAAACGGTCATGGTGACGGTGGCGACTTCGCCTTTGCCGTCGTCGCGCAGTTCATCGATCATGACCGGGAACGGCTGATAGTCGTGGCCGTCGGCGGTGATCGCCTCGGGCGAAGGGGTCAGGTAGAGGACATTGCCGGGAGCGGTCTGGACGTCGAACAGCGGGATCCAGACCGAGGGGGTGTTGAAGCTGCGGTGGTCGTTGCTGGGGATCATGGGTTAGACCTCTTCCAGCAGGATTTCGACCGAGTAAAAGCCGTATGACACCGGCGTGATGGTGACCTCTTCGCTGACAACCCGCATCAGGCGGATGGTCGGATTGGTTGTGCCGCCCCACATGGCGGTCGGGGGGAGGAACCAGAACGTGTCCGAGCCGGTCTGGTCCAGCCAGTTCTCCAGGGTGCTGACTTCGGCAGCGGTCAGCACCGGCCACTTGATGGGGTAAGCATAACGGGCATGGCTGTAGCGTTCGCGCTGGTGCTTGTAGCCGTTGGCCGCCTCAAAGCCGATCTTGGGCGCTTTGCGGATACGCGGTGATCCCCAGGCCGGAGAAGGAAGAATATCAAAAAGCGTGTCCTGGACGATGACCGGCATCAGAAGTTACCTCCGCCAGCGAAGGCTGCGCGGGTGCCGGGGTCGGAGCGCATTTTGCGGAGAACGGCCTCAACAATTATTTGTTCGCCGTCAACCCTCATACTGGACGATACGACCTCGTTCTTTTCACCAGGGGGGTTTACAATAGTGACAACGACACTTGAGGGACTACCACCGCCTGTCTTGTTGGCGAACTTCTCGAACAGCCCGGCTTGCTCGCGGGAAAGTACCCGCTCGCGGGTCTGGAGGATCGCCGGGACTTCGTCCGAGGCCAGGCCGCCGAAGTGGAAGCGGGGCACGACCATGCCGCCGTTGTGGAAAACCGGCGGACCCCAGCTGTATCCGGCGCTGCTCAAGGAAACGCCATCGGCACCGGGGGTAGCACCTTGCGCGGGGCCCCCTCCGCTGAACATGCCGGAAATCAGGGAATTCAACCCGGAGGACAGCGGTCCGGTGATCGAGGCGCGGAGCTGGATGCGGAACAGGTCGGCGATAATGCTGTTGGCCATGTCACTGAAATTGAGCTTGCTGGTTTGGGCAAAGCGGACCAGGACATCTTCCATGCTGTCGAAGACACCCAGGAAGGCGCCTTCCATCTGACGGCCAATATTGGCGGATTCATCGGCGTATTGCCGGAGGGCGTTGATCATGCCGCCCACGGGGGAGCGGTCGAAAGCCTCTTTCTGCCACTTGGCCAGCAACTCCGCTTCCTCCGCCGCGTCTTTATATGATTGCGACATCGCGTCACCGGCCTGCTTGGCCCATAGCGCGGTCAGTTCGGCTTCCTCGGATACGTCGCGATACGCCGCCGACATCGCATCACCGGCAAGTTTTGCCGCGTCCTTCTGCTCTTTTAGCAGCGATTTGATATATTCTGATTCCTGTTTCAGCATTTCCACTTCGGTGGTGGGGCCGGAAAGGGTGTAGTTTTTCCTCTCTTTTTCGGCCTTTCTTGCCTTGGCCAAGGCTTCTTCTTGCTCTTTACGTTTTGCGGCGGCATCGATAGACGCCTGCTCTTGGGCGGACGTGCGGCCACCGGTGCCGCGTGGCATAAGACTATCAGCCAAACGTTGTAATCTTTCTTCACCTTCTTTATAACGTTTTTCATACTCCATGTTTGCAGCAGCAAGCATCTCAAACTGTTTTTTTGAGTTGGCATTGCCAAGCGCGGCGCCGGGGCCAAAAAGCAACATTCCGGCAGAGGTGAGGGAGCCGCCCGCTTTGTCGAGCAGCATACTCAACCGGGTAACCTCGACCGCAATCGAAACAACCACTTCTTTGAACTTCTGCCCCCATGCTTCAATACCGGGTTTGTTATTCCCCAGTTGAGTGTCCATGTCTTTCAGAAATCTAGTGATTTCTAAAACAGCAAATGACAGAACCGGGGTGAATGTTTCTCCGAGCTTAAGTTTTATTTCTTCGAGGGGCCGGGCGAGAGACATTATCTGTTTCCCGGCGGTGTCCATTGATGCGGCATAAGCCCCGGCGATATTTTGGCCAAAATCAAGAGTCCCGTTCATTCGAGCGGTCACTTTTTCAGTTTCCGTCAGGTCTTTGGTGCTTTTGCCGAGTTGATCGGCCATTTTTTTGTAACTCTGTTCAAAACTTACGTTTATACCGATGGTTTTGAGTATTTCGATCTCACCGGACTTGATACCCTGTATCATGCGACCAAACGCTTCCGATGAATTAATGCCGCCGATAACTGCCGCATCCTGTGCGACCCTGGCCAGCCCAGATGCTTTTGTCAAATCCATCTGGGCACCAGCCATTTTGGTGAGGCTGTTCATGGATTCCTGAGTGGTGATTCCCATGCCTTTGACTTGTTGGACAAACCCATCCATCTGCGCGGCTGTGTAGCCGGCGTTAGCGCCGACAACCTTCATCACCACGCCCAGAGTTTCGACACGAGCGGCAAGTAATGCGGCATCCTGAGCATACTTTGCAACCGCCCATGCACTAAAGGCAGCCACTGCGAGATTAATAACGCCCCTCAGATTACCAAACGCGTCAGCCAGTGTAGACGTGTGGCCGGTTGACTGGTCGATATCTTTTTTCAGGCTGTCAAATGCCGCCTGGGTGCGGTTGGCGGCTTCTATGATCAGTTGGATTCTGTTATCGCCCATGGTTGATTCCCTGTTTTAATCCGGACAGGTGGCACATACCCGCGCCAACCCGTTCCCGAACATACTTCGGCATTCCACTACATCCGCCCCGCTGCAATATGCCCCGATTTTCTGATCCCTGCGCCCGGCTTTTGCTTTTGTACCGGACGGGGTGCCGGATTTTACGCCAAACCCGCAACACAGGGCGATTACGGATTCTCGGTAGATGATTTCCCGCTCTCGCTGTTTGAGGTAGGGGATGCATTCTCCGGGAGTGTATCCCCAGAGGATACGGTCTCTTTTGGTGATATCTCCTCCGGAGAGGAGGGAGACGATGGTTTCAATCCCATCGTCATCGTCTGCTGAATCTGCGACGCGTTGGTCAGAACCCCCGCCAGCCTTTCCAAGATCAAGCTGACCGGGTTGCAGGACAAAAAATCGTCAATCACCCGCATGATCGTGGCGGCGTCGATGCCGGCTTCAATCTCGTTGGCGATCTCCAGCATCACCTCGGGATTTTGATACCATTCGGGAACCTGGCTGCCGTCTCCGCCCGGCACCGTGCGCAGGCCGAAGCGCTGGCGCAGGCTGCCACCGTCCTCGATCAGGATCACCGCCAGGGCCAGCGGCATCCGGTCGCCGAGCAGCGTGGTTAACTCGGCAATGCCGGCACCGGCAGGAATGGCAACACCTTTTATTATCGCCATCAACTGTTTCCACTGCCCCATGACCAGCGGGCGCTGTGTCCAGGGTTTTCCGCCTATGGTGTAGCTGTACTGTTTATCTGACATGAGCGCTCCGAATATAATTGCCCCCTCCTTTATGTAAGGAGGGGGATGGTGGTGGTTGCTTACGAAAACTCGATAACCAGTTCGTCATCGCCGGTATTCATGGCCAGCTGGAAATCGGTATTGGCGAGTTCCAGCCCTTCGCGGTCCCCTTCGCTGACCTTGGTGGGAAGCAGCGCCGGGGCGGTGATCTTGACCTTGTTGTACTGGGTGGAGCCGATCGCGCCAATATTGAGCGCGCCGGAGGTGCCGGCACGCCAGAGGCCATACCAGTCGCGGGTGGCGACCTGTTCCATCTCGGGGTCGAACTGTCCAGCGGGGTCGCGGTCGGTGTACATGAATGACTTGTAGCCGCTGACGGCATTCGCGTCCTCACGCGGGGCCAGCTTATTGGCCATGTCAATGCTGAAGCTTTTTACCACCGGGGTGTAGCCGCCGACCGTGAGACCGGCGGAGAGCAACAGCGGCGGGTTGTGGGACGGGAACGTCGGGGCGAGAATGGTTGCATCGGTGACCGCGTTATACGCGCCCAGAAAGTCGAACTCGGCGAAGAGCTGCTCCCCCACTGTGCCGGAAAACTTGACCGTGCCACGGGCGCCGGTGATCATCTTGCGTACGCCGTCCGTATAAAGGGCCAAGGTCAGCGACGGAATGCCGGTGCTGGCCGGTTTGTATGTGACCGTTTCGGCACCGCCAGTCACGACCAGGGTGGCCGCGAAGCCGCAGGCGCGCAGATATGCATCGAGATAGGGGAGGTTGATGGCGGAGAACGCGGCGGCGCGCCCCATCAATTCGGCCTTGAACGAGATATGCGCCAGCCCCTGGCCGGGGATCTTCTTCAGCTTGGAGAGGGTCGCCAGGGCTGACGGCCGGTCCAGCATTTTGATGTCCGGCGACCATTTGGCATCAATGCCGATAATGCCGCCCTCGGCGTTGGTGAGCGTTTCCGCAGCGCCTTCACTACCCTCAATCTTGGCCGCTAAAATTCTACGCCTGGTCAGCATGGGCTTTCCCTCCCTCTTTCTTTTTGTCCGCTTTAACGGCCGGTTCCGGCACCGGCGTTGGGGTAATGTCCACTTCCTGGCCGTCCACGGTCTCCACGACCCGCATTACCGAGGCGTCATTGACAGTGTGGGCGATGTCTGACGGTTCTTTTTTCATGGTGGGCTCCTTTAAATGATGATGCGTTCGGTGACGCTGATGACTATGACGGCGTGGTGGCATCCTGCAGCCCCATGTACCCTTGGAGCACCATCTGGTGATAGCGGTTTACCGGACCACCGTATTGCTCCGGCACGGCCTTCATATCGAGTCCCTCTTATTTTCTGGCAGATATTTCAAACTGCATCGAAGTAAAATAATGCGGGTGGTATATCCCCATATCGTTGGAGCTGCCGACGTAATTCACATCTACCGCAGTACCGTTCAGGGTGTAATTGGCGACAAGCGCGTCTTCAATCGCGTTTTCAAGAGCATCCAGCAGCCCGGGGGCCGATTCACGGGCTTCGGAATGGATCCCGACAAATAAAATGAAGCTGTGGGCGTACTGCCGGGCTGACAGGATTGTGGACTTACGATCCGGACGGACAATCAGGGCAATGGGAAGATCGGTGACATTGATTTCCGACCGGGGTTTGAAGCCGGGCTTCACGTTAAGCGTTTTTCCCGGCCAGTTGGTTGTGACCAATGAGGCAATGGCGGGGGACGCCTCAATTGTGGCAATCATCTGTGCGGAGATTGTGGCAAGGCTCATTTGTTACCTCGGCACTGTTGCAGCGCTTTGAGCAGGTTCTCGTTGTCCTGATAGATCCGGTCCAGCTGGCTCTTGTTTACCTGAATTGTCTCACCAGGGGAAATCACGACGTAGCGCCTGTTGCACCCGGTCATGCTGATCAGCAAGGCCGGCAGCAACAACAGCATCATCATCCTCTGACAGAGCTTTGCGCATCTCTTGAACATTCGTGTCGGCACGGTTGTCCTCCCGGGCGGCTTTTTCGGCCTGCCACTGCTTCAGCCCCCAAAGAATAATCCCCAGCAGCGTGGCTATGGCGGCACCCAGTTCCATTACTGCACGACCGTGCCGCCGGTCACATTGGCGTCCTTGGAAAAGAGGCCGAGCAGGATAGGCCCGAGGACAGAAAGAATCTGGCCGATGGTCTGTACGATTGGCTCGGATGATTGCGACATCCCCAAACCTGCAGCGGTAATCGCTCCGAATAGTGTGGTTTTCCAGTTTTTCATGGTGATCTCCTTAGTGAGATAGCATCCGATGCAAGCGGATGCGTGAACGAACTATCCCCGTAGGGGGCGTTAAACGATAATGCCCAAATTGCGGGCCTCAAGATTGGCTTGTGCGAGCTTTTCGGGGGACAGGTCACAGCGGCCTATCCATGATTTCCAGAAGCCTTTCTGGCGTGGTTTCTGGGCAAGATGCAGATAGTAGTCAACCGCCAGTGTTTTCATCCGCTCCAGCAGTACAAACGGGTCGGCATTATTGGCAGCTGTCAAAGTTTTTGCACCCACCTGACCGTCAACGGTCACATGTGCCGCTTCCTGCAGCCAGCGACTCCCCATGCTACCGGTGTTGACATCCTTGTCATATACCCAGGTCGCAAGCTCCTGATTGTCGATCTCTCCCAGTCGCTTCCAGAAGCCCTGCTCGTAGAAGGCAAGCACCAGTTGCTGCAGGGCGTTGATGCCGGCCAGCTGGCTGTTCAAAAACTTGACCCAGTTGCGATACTCGGGAGTGCCGTAAACCGGTTGCTTGGTCAGGACGCCCTTGGCGCCGTCGATGTATTTCCAGCCGCCCCACTTCGGGTGATGTTTACGCGCCACGCCCTTGTAGGTTTCGCCGCCGGTGTCGTTCGGGTTGTTGGCGTAGCCGCCTTCGTGCCCCATGACTTTAATGTGTGCCGTCAGGAAGTCGCTCATTTAGGAACCCCTTTATTCGCCGAACCCGCTATTTCGATGATGCCGTGCTTTATCGCCCAGCCCGCAGCGGAAAGGCAGGCGACAACTACAGTGGAAAGTACCAGCCAGCCGATGGCAAGGATGCCCTTGTTGAAGGCGTTGACCATGAACTTCCACTTATCGACTTCGTCTTCCGTCAAGCCGCGGGTGCAGGATTTGTGAGAAACCGCCTGTACGATGCGGGCGATGATGATGATGTCGTCTTTGGTTAGCGCGTTCTTGCGCTTTTCCGCGCCGGGCGGTGGGTCTTGCAGGTCATCCATGATGTCCTGCAGTTCGAGCAGGTCGATGTTGACTGCAGTTGATTCCGTCACGCCAGCCCCCTCTTCTTGATTTCTGTTCTGAGTTCGTCTTCCAGCGTGGCGGCGATCTGATCGCCCTGGTTGAAACGCTTCAGGGCATCGGTTAAAAAAGGGCGGGGCCCAAATTTGGCGCTGCTGCCGTTACCATCATGAATAACAGTGGCGTATCCGGCGGAATCAAAAACGACACCTTCAAACGGTCCGGCGGTGAAACTCCCCTTACTCTGGCCGGGGGCAAGAAAGTCGAGCAGGCGCTTCAGGTTGCCGGTGCGGACCGGTACCGGGTAGCCGCCTGAGTCGGTAAAGCGCTTGAACTGCTGGGCCTCTCCGGAGGCACGGGTGAAACCGTCATACATCTCCACTTTTGAGCCGGTCTTTTTCTGATACTGCTTGCCGCCCTTGCTGGTGCGGGTTTCGTAACTGTTCATCCCGCCGGCGCCGTTCAAAAAGTCCATGGCTTCCCGGTGGACTCCGATTGCAACCCGCTTCAAGCCCCGCTTTACCACTCGCGGCATCTCGGCGGCCAACTGCTGCAGGCCTTCGATAATGACCTTGTCACCGATGACGGTTACGTTGATGGCGAGCATAAGTACAACCTCTGCTCATCCAGGTAACAGCCGCCGGATACCACCACACCACCCGAAAAACCGCCGGAGTCCGCAGACGCGCCGGCGCCGATGATGCGCGAAATGGCAGCGGCGGCAGCTTCTTCAAAGCCGCTCTTGATCTTGTTCAGCGCGCTAATGATTGCGGCTGTGTCCTGGTTGATGTTTGCGGAAGCTCGCACAAGGCGGCGCTGGGTCAAGTCAGCGGCGGTCATGTTGATGGCCGCCTGCTTGACCTGAGACACAATCTCCGCCGTGGAAGAATTAAAAAGAGCAGTGCCGATCTTTCCGGACAATAATGATTCCTGTGTATCAATGACCTCTTGCAGAAATGTATCGAAGTTCGTCACGGCCCCGAACTGTTCGGCGACGAACTGCTGATCTTTCATGTTTTGCGGTGTGATCTTGGAGGGCATGGTTTCACCTGTAGACCTCCGAGGTTTTGAAAACCTCGGAGGTCTGGGTTAGATTACTGCCGACGGACGCAAGAACCCAGGGTGCGGGAAGCCGCTGAATAGCCTTTGTAGGTTACGGTACTGAAACTGTTACCCTGGCTGTTGGTCGCCGAATAGGTAGATCCGATCCACACCTGTTTGCCGTTCTCTTCCCACTTGACGGCAACCGGCGACCCGGCGGAATCAACCACAGCAGCCTCAATACCGAGATATCCGGCGGAACTGTAACTCCTCTGAATGGCCTTGGTGCCGGTATCGGTATCACAGCGGGACTTTCCCGCTGCCGGCGCAATGCCCTTGAGGTTCTGCACCTGCACCGCAGGCTTGCCGGTATTCCATGGGAGGTTCCCGGCGGCCATGGCGCAGACTGCGCTCATAGCCATGATTACGATACCGATGATCAGACTGTATTTTCGCATGTGTCTATCTCCTGTTCTGTCGATTTAGTGGATCGTTATTCAGGCGGGGCCAACTCAGCACGGCGCGCGGCGATGGCAGGAAGCACGGAAACTCGCTCTTCGCCTTCAGCCAGCTGGTCGAGTTCTTCAATGGTCTGAACAGCGGCGATCAGCAACAGGGTTTCTGCCACGTTCGGCTTTTTGGTATTGGACTTGACGGTTTCTTCCTGCAGTTCAGGCGCCGCCTGAATTTCACCGGCCTTTAAAAGTGCGGCGATATCGGCGGCGGAAATGCCCTTCTCGGAGGGGTCGAAAGTTTCACCGGGGGCAATGGAATCCTTACTGGTGAAGCCGATGGTATTTTTTGCAACATAACGAGCCATGATGGTCTCCTTCATAAGGTATAAAACCTCGGAGGTTTTTAAAGACCTCCGAGGTTTGGTTTACGATCAAATCACCTTGAAACAGGCGAAGTTGTCCGCTTCGCGGAAGTTCGGCATCGGAGCGGTTTGCACCATGGTGAAGATGCCGGAGGGGTTCTCTTCTTCGTAGACCTTCGAGTAGCGCTTGCTCTCCGCCAGACCCTGACGCACGGCGGCGACATCTTGGATCACGCCGTAACTGAAGTGGTTGGTAGTCTCGCCGGGACCGACGATGATCTTGTCCTGCGGCATGACGTAGGTACGGACGCCGCTCTCGGTGAAGTTGAAGTCATAGCCGTAGACGTCGATCATGTAGCCGTTGACGTTGATGGTGCCCAGGTAGGTCGTGCCGTCCGCCTGTTCCAGCGGGTTGATGCGGCCGGAATCGATGGCGCGCTGGGTGGAGAGGCGATCCTTGACTGCCGGATTGGTGATGAACGGATCGATGACGTTGCCGCCCAGGACCATCTTCTTCGGGGTCCGCCAGCCGCGCACGCCCATGCCGCGGAACAGGCCGTACAGCCAGGTGAACGGATCGCAGTTGTTGGAGGTAAAGAGCGCGTCACCGACCAGGGTGCCCTTGTTGTCGGCAGGCATGGCGAAGTCAACGGTGAAGTCCAAACCTTCACCGACAACGTTAATGGTGCCGTCAGTCAACACTTCGCCGCACATCGCCTCTTCACGTCTGCGGATTCGGTCATCCAGCCGGACCAGATCCTGTCCGAGTGTCAGGGCAGCTTTGGCCATCAGGCGATCAGACACGCCGGAAACGTCAAGGCTTTCACCGGGAGTACGGGCAATCAAATCCTGAAAGGTCAGGGGAATGAACGGTTTGAGGTACGCGGTCTCAACCGTGCTGGTCTTGTACCCTTCGCGGCCGACCGGTTTTCCCTTGTGGAGAGGTGAGCAATAGACCTCGACCTCTTCGCCGAACTTGAGCTTGTCAACCAGGACCGTCTTTGTGGTATGGGTGCGGTCAACGCCGGGGAAAAAAGTGTCTTTAAAGAAGGAGCGGGGTGGCTTGCGGATTTCCAGCGCTTCGCCCATGCTGACTGGATTGTAGATGTCAATGTCGATGGTGCCGAAGGCCATGAACATAAGCGCCGAGGCGGGGTGGACATCGGGAATGAGCAGGAAGACGGCCACAAGCGCGACGATCAACCCAAGAAGAGACCAGTTCAGCTTTTTCATGTTGTTTCCTCCATGGTGCAAGATGTAGGGGCGAATCTAGTATTCGCCCGGTTTTTGAGGTTACGGTGTTGCCAGGGTCTCCATGAAGATTCCGCGCGCTTCGAGAGCTTCCCAGTGATCGGCTGCGGTATCGTTGCCGCCAAAAGTCAGCAGAGCCGTGTTGAACACGCCGTCTTTGTGGGCGATGCCGGGCTTGTCCGCAGCGGTGGCATCAACGGCACCGGCCAGGACGTACTTGGCGAGCTCGCTGCCGTCGTTTTGCGCGTTGTCTACCAGCTTGTATTTGCCGGTTGCGGAGATTCGCCCGAGCACGGCGCCGGCCGGATAATTTGTACCGGCCAAAAGGGTGACAGCACCGGTAATGCCGCAGCATCGATTGATTACCAACTGCTTGGGGGTGTATTCATCAGTTGCCATGTCTATTTCCTCCGTAATTGGTTAAGCCCCCTCCTTGGTAAGGAGGGGGGTGGGGGTGGTTTGGTTACTTGGTGGGCATCCCGGCGCTGATCATCTCCACAGCCGTTTTGCGCCCTTCCTCGGCGGTCACCTGCTTGCCGGTTTCCTTACCCTTGAAGTCGGCATGGGTGGGATTCTTGGCACGGGCTTCGGCTTCGGCCTTGGCTTTCATGGCCTTCAAGCGGTCCAGCGGCAACGTGACGAGGAAATCAACTTCCTTCTTCTGGCTGTCGGCATCGGACTTGACGTCACCGGCCAGGGTCATGAACTTGACGGTGTCGCTTACCATGCCGTCACGATAGCCCTTGCCGTCCTCGGCCAGCGGCTTCAGCGCCTTGATCTCATCTTCAAGCGCGGTGATCTTGGTGTCTTTCCCGGCAAACGCACCCTTGATCTCGTCCAGCAACGTCTGCTCGGCGGTGGCATCACCAAAGCTCTTGCCCAAAAGGGCACCCAGTCCTGCGATCAATATCTTCATGCTTTCGTCTCCTTCCTCGTGTGCGGTTTTATGATCCGGCTCGTTATCGTTGTCGTTGTCGGCGGACTTGACGGAAGCGCCATGCTGCGCGCCCAGGTAGACCAGGGAACCCTCGCGGGTCTCGCCGGCGCCCTGATATTCGTAATAGAGGACATTGCCCATGCCGTCGTAAATCGGGACTGCCCAAGGAGTTTTGAAACCGATGGAGCCGAAGTCAAAGATCCCGGCTTCCAGTTTTACCAAGTCTTTCTCGTCCAACCCCTTCTTGGGAATGTAGAACCAGGGGGACATGAACTGAACTTCCGTCATATCCTCCGGAAGTTTAAGACCGCTGTCGATCTCGGCAAGGGCTTGGGCAAGCGGCATTTTCTCCAGCTCGCAATCAAAAAACTTGCCGATCGCGCTACGCAATGAGCGGTCATGATCGAGAAGCATGGTTTTACGAATGGCGGTTTCGACGTACCCCTTGAGCGTGAACTCACTGAAGCGCTCGTTGTCGCGGTCGATGCAGTTATTGGCCAGGCGCATCTGGCCGATGTAGATTTCATCAGCGGCAAAGGGGCGTTTGGTGAAGGTGTTGATGATGGCAAGCTGGCCGGCATCCGGGGAAGTGGGGGATACTTTCAAGCCAAACTGACAGGACTTGTCAGCGGTTTTGAAGGTGCCTTTATTTTTCACAGTCCCCTCCGCCCTTTTCGCCTTCGCAACCTTGGCCGCTTGGGGCTGGTTGCTTGGTGGTGATTATGTCGTCACGTCCTTTGATAGCCATGGTTGACTCATTATCAGGTTTCAATGCCGCAGTTGTGGCAAGTGCGGAATTATTTTCAGACCGTCTCGGATTTTGCCGGACGCTTTGAACATCGGCAGCGGGGATGCACCGGGATCACTGGGCACTCAGCAATTTCGTACTCCCCCGCCAATGCCGTGCAGATTGGACACGCATCCGGGGCTGGGACGAAATCCACTTTCTTAATTTCCCAAGCGGTCCATTCCTCGGTTTTTGCCCGCTCGGCGGCGCCGGCTATCTCGGTACGCGCCAGCCGCTCCCAGCTGCTGTTCTGATCACCAAACAGCTTGGAGAGGCGTTCGGCGACGTTCAGCGGGTTTGTCCCGGAGATGGTGTGCATCTCCATCTCGGTAATTATCTTGTCGGTAATGGCGCGGGTGGCATTGTCCTTGACCAGTTGGAAGCCGTTGACAACCAGCTCATCAAAGATTTCCTTGTTCTTGATGATGTCGAGGATGGGGCGGGGTTTACCAATCAGTTGTGCCGCCTGTATCAGCCCCAGGCTGTAGGACTCTCCGTAGTACATTCGCAAGGGAGAATCGGGGTCATCGAAATGGTACTGGCCTATAAAGTTTTCCATCTCCTTGAAGATGGCGCTCCGCTGTTCCTCGGAAAAGGTAAATGGATCATCCGGAGCTTTGGCCGGCGGTAAACCTGCGAGCTTGCAAATAATAAAAACTCTGGTGGCAAGCTCGGACCAGTTCACCTTCAGCAGCAATTCAAATCGTTCTTCCACTTTGTCCAGTTGCGGCCAAGGGAAAGGCCGCATTTCTTTAGCTCCGAACATTTGCTTGTCAGCTCCGAACATTTGCCCCAAATGTTCGGAGCCACATACACAAGCCGCTTTCGGTGCCGGTGCCGGTTTTGGTGTATCTACCACAATCGGCGCATCACCCTGCTTGCGCATCTGCGCGGCCTGTGCCCGTTTGAATTCGGCATCAGCCAGCGCCACCTGGTCGCGCAGGTTCGGTATCTCGAACTTGATGCCCCAGTCTCCCGGCTTGGCTTCGTCCTGAGTGGTGTTGACCTTTTTCCATTTCCGGCCGCGCAGCTTCAGGAAGGTCTCGCAGAGGCGGAGATATTCCGGCAGCATGGCAAACTGGCGGATCTTGGCATCCTGAAGAATCCCTTCCACCTCCAGCGAGGCCATGCGCTCGGTTGTGCTCCAGTAGATGCCCAGCATCCAGGCGGGGAGGCCGGTACGCCCGACGATCTGCTCAAGGATATGCCGCAGCGGTATCTCGGCCATGACCATCTTGCCGTCGGCGCCGATGACCGTGACCTTGACTTCATCATCCGGGCCGTGGGCAGTAACCAGATCGGCGCTGTACCCGGCGGTTTTGGCGCGGGCGATGGTGTGGAACTTCTGTTCCAGATCCACGCGGCGGGCCTCCAGGGTGTCGTTGCCAAGGCTCTTCTTGGTGGTCTTGTAATCGACGTGATACGAGGGATCGCCCCAGCGCCTGAAGACGTTGAGGAAGCTAGTCTGGATGGTGGCGAGGATGTTGGCGCAGAACTCAGTAGAGCGGATGACGCTGGTCCCGTGCGGGTCGGTGTTTTCGTTGTTGAAGCTGAAGTAGAGCTTGTTGGCGGTGTTCAACTGGACTTCGCCGAACATCGGCAGGGCAGAGCCGGACAACGAACCACCTTGTGAGCGATTGACCGCCTGCATGATGTTGCTCTGGACGCCACGATAAAGAGAGCGGGAACGATCAAGCCCTTGCCGGTAGGGGTTATACCAGGGCTCAGAGCGGCCATTGTCGTCAAGCCGGAAGGTGATGTATTTGCTGTCCGCCACGCGGATTTCGGCCAGATCCTTCAAGTCCGGCGTCGCCACCATCTCCAGATAGGCAAAGCCCTGCTCGAATGCTTCGTTGCTGGCGTTGGCCTGGGCGGCGTTTAGCCCCTTCTGATGATCGTTGACCGGGCAGTTGATCAGGAAGTCTTCCAGCTCAGCCACCAACGGGCCGTTGTCGCCGATGATCTTGAGCGTGCCGTTCATCGACACCAGCTTGTTGATGGCGGTGTCATAGATAGGGATCTTCTCGCGCAGCACCTCGTAAAACTCGCCGCTGACCTTGCGTTGCAGCATCATATCCCGGAAGGTGCCGGTTAATGGCCCCTGGGGCGACAAGCCGCTGAGCTGGGCGGAAGCGGAAAGCGAGTTGCCGCTTTCAGGGGCCTTCTGGCGGACGCTACAGTTGAAGTCACTCATATATACACCTCAAACATTCCCCACTTTGTAAAAGGGGGGTTAGGGGGGATTTCAACATGCGAATAGATCCTCTTGTTCATTACCCAAGACACCGGCCAGCTTAGCAACTCGCTGTGAATCGATCAGGTGGTCGTTGCTCTTGCTGTAGATCCGCTGGCGTTGTCCGGCCTGTACGGTGTGGTTCGTGTACGCCGTGATAATGTCCTGATCGGCGGGGTATTCAACTTCCTGGCGCTGTACCCGCTTGATGATCCAGCGGGTTGACAGGTCTTTCATATCAATCTTGACCGGCTTGTTACTTTTGCCGTCAATGACAGGTTCACCTTCTTCATCCACATAATCGGTGGCGCTCTGGAAGCTGAAGCCCTTCAGGCGGTCGTCATAGTTTTTGTCTCCATACATTTCCAGACCCTGGAGATCATGAGCAACAGCAGAACCGGCATTGCCGAAGTCAGTTCCCCAGGACAGGGAAGATTGAGGGCCGTACAGGTCATCCATGGCGTCAAGCGCCTGGCACTGCTGATCATATGTGACCTGTTTCAATTGGAGACGGGCAACGAGCCGATCACGTTTGCCGATGACATTCCAAATGGTGATTTCAGTAGGGTCCGGGGAGTAGCCAAGGTCACCGCCACCCAATTTCATTCCGGGCGCCGGGGTAAAGAAACCCCTGATCATCCGCTTGAATTCGTTATCTCCGTTGGCATCAAAAGCGAGGAAGTCGTCAAGCTGGTAGGTTTCATCAACCAAGGTCTTGTGATTTGGCGTCGGGCCGTCGTTGCCGATTTCGTATTCACAGCGGTACCCCTCAAGGATAACTTCACTCCGCCCGGGATCGACCATGACCTTGAGACAGCGGTATTCGGGAATGTCCTTGATGCAGTGCTTGAACTGGTGCCACGGGAATACGCTGTTGACCGGATCACCATGTTCTCCCAGCACGTTGTGACGGTATTCCGGGGAATCCTCGGGGCCGTAGCGTTTGATGAAGAACTTCTTTCGCTCCGGGCTCCAATAGGGAAAGGGCATCATCGGCTTTTCCCATCGGTAGCGGGTGAAGAGCATTTCCTTGGGCATGTCGCTATCGGATTCGTCCGCCGGTTTTTCGTCGCTGGTTGCCTTGTCGCCTGCAGGCCAGGTACTTTCCGCACCCATGGTGAGGCGGTAATATTCCGTATCCCGGTCACCATCAGGAACGGAATAGATACGGGCCGAGCATCCCGGCTTTACGGCCCGCCAGAACTCCGACCAGGTTTTCTTGTTCTTGTCCTTTGCGGCCTCGTCTTTCATGACGTAGGTACGGGCATGGACGCCTCGGTAGGCGTTACCGTCGTGTCCGGAGGGGCGGAAGTCGAGTTTGAAGCCGGTGGTAAACTTGAACTGGGTATAGGGCTGTTTTTTATAAGGGCGTCTCAGACCGTCATAGAGCACCGGGTTGAAGTCCAATTGTTCAAGCATCGCTTCAATGATTTCGTCCAGGTGGATCTGGAGCGGGGCACCGATCAGACCGGAACCGCCTCGGCAAGTGAAGTGTTTCCAGGTGCCCCACGCAACTATCTCGCGGGTTTTGCCAACCTCGGCGCCGTCCTGGTGAACTACGCTGCCGGCATCCATCAAGCTGGGGATCTGGTAATCAAAAAACTGGTACGGGTCTTTATGATCGGGGTCTTCAGGTTCGCGCAGGAAAGCGGTACACCACAGGAGCGGATCGGCACTGATGATTGCCAACTGAAAGAACATCAGCCGTTCGTGGCGGTCGTTGCCCTGAATACCCATCTCGCGGGGGTATTCGTCCCGCGCGATCTGCTGCCAGCTCCAGCCGATTTCCTGAAGGGTTTTGTCGAAATACTCAGAGGGTACGATGATCCCCTTGCCGAGATCCGCCACATCGGAGAGCGGTTCCATGGGGGGAGTGACGAGCAGACCGGGGTAAGGGAGCTTTTCCGGTTTATCCCGGCGATTATCAAGCGGCAGCGTTGTCATCGTCGCCCTTCAGCCAGTCCAATAGACCGCGCAGATAGCTTCCTTCATAGACAAAGAACCACCCCGTGAAGTAGATAGAACAGACCCAGGCCCAAAATCCCCACAGGTTGCCGCATGAATTGTCGCAGCAAATTCGCATTGGCAAGCCCATGTAGATGACCTTCAGGCTGGCGGCTTTGCACTCCGGGCAACGCATCAGGCCCCCTTCTTCTCTTTGGCGCGGGCCAGACCACCGGCAGCGGCACTGAAGATGGTGGCCAGGGTTTCTTTGGCATCTTCATCGCTCTTCTTACGCTCCAGCGCGGCCGGGGTGATCATGAAGTCCGGCAGGGTGATACCAACGGCCTTGAGCAGGTTGGAGAGCGGCAGCAATGACGGGTTTGGCTTGATGGCGTAACCGATGATCTTGCCGTCTTTGTCCAGCTTCTCATCCTTCATGTAGACGCCGTACTGCAGGATGGATTCCTGCAAATCGTTGATGACCTGGATGGATTGCCCCATCTGCAGGGCGGCAATATCTTTCAAATCAGTCAGATCGCCACTGCCGACTGCTCGTGAAACGGCTTCGACACAGGACAACATATATTCCTTATCCAGACATTGCTTACCGGGAAGGGTAGTGCCATCGTCAACCAGGGAACAGGGATAGTCCGGGCAAGTGGATTTGCACGGTTTACCAAGATTGAGGATACGGGTGCGGGCATTCAGGCCATGCTTCCAGGCGTTTTTGCTGCTGGATGCTTTTCCGGCTTCGGATGTCGGACCTGTAGAGAGAGCGGCGGCCTGACGGCGTTGGTCGATTGCTAAAGGGGAAAGGGTATAGGGGCGTTTTTTGACGCGCAGGCGCTCAAGTACGGGGTCTGAATCGGGGTCTATGTCTTCAGGTGGGGAGGTGTTGACCCCTGCGAACATTTCTCTTTCGAGTTGGCGCAGTTCACGGATGTCCTTGGCGACTCCGGCGGTTTTGCCTTCGTTGATGGCGCGGGCAATGTTGACTTTGAGCGCCTTTGCCAGTTTCTCGGCGGTGAGCCCTTCGTTCGGTTTTCCCTGGTCTTCTGCCATGATATGCCCCTGAATATGGAGCGGAGGTGTGAACTTGCAGCACCTTCTCCCGGCTGGTAGGCCAGGCGCATCACTATCAATGCTTACTCCGCGCTATGTTGGGGAAAACAAAAAGCCCCCTTGACGGTTTTTTACGTCATAGAGGGCTTCATATCAGGTTTCAAGAACGCAGTTGCGGCAAGTGCGGTATTATTTCGGTTTGTTACAATTATGTCGCCTTTGCCATCTCAAGAACCGCCTGCTGCATGACGTTTTCTGTCAGAACCTTGCGGATATTGGCTAAACCCTTGGTTATCAGATCGAGACGGTCCAAGTTTGTCTGGACGTTTGCCCGAGTGACCTTCTTCAATACGACCAGATCATTATCATCGTAGGCCTTGCGGACAACCTCCATACATTTTTCAATCATCTTTTCATAGCTGCTGAGGGCCTTTTTCTCAACTGCGGTTATCTCCGGCACGTCGAACAGCGCCATGGTCTCTTCAATATGAACCATCGCCGTGACGAATGCTCTCAGCTTGTCATAGCTGTTCAACTGGCCGTCTCTTATCTTGCGAAAGACCACCGGCTGCTGTTCACGCGGAAGGCGGGAAAGCTCGAAACCCTGGGAAGGGGAAAGGATCCCTTTGATGACGGCATCTTGATAATCACCAGAAAGGGTGAGGAGTTGTGTCCGTTCCGTTACCCGCCACGGTTGCTTGAAGCCGAGTTTCGCGGCCAGTGTCTCTACGGTATAGCCACGATCCAGAAGAGCCTGATAGCCTTTGGCCTCTTCGATCAGGTTCAGATCCCGGCGCATGATGTTTTCCAACAAGGCCAGTTCCTCCACCATGGCGGCATCGGCCTGAATGACGCGCACAGGGACATATTTTCTTCCGGCAAGCTGTGAGGCTCGCCAGCGGCGCTCTCCGGCGATGAGCAAAAACTTCTTGCCGCGGCGGGTGACAACCAGCGGCTGAAGGATGCCGTACTGTTTGATGTTGCCGGCAAGTTCTTCCAGCGCCTTCTGGTCGAACAGTTTACGGGGTTGGTCCGGATTCGGGAAAATCAGGTTGATGGCCAGGCTTGTCTCTTGTGCCTCTATTTCTGCGGGTTTGGTGATTGTCTTTTCCATCGCATGCCTCCTTACAATAATGTTGGTTGCGGTTCAAGATCAGCCGCGCGGGTTTCGGATCCGGCCTTGTCCAGGTGAACCACGGCGATTCCCTTGCTCATCAGATGTTTCGCCAGCTCGTAATGGCGGTGGCACTCTCGCGGGTTGGCCTCATAGCAGAGAATCAGGTAATTGATGGGGACATCCGGCACTTTGAAGCCGGGGCCGAACTCTTTCCCGTTTGGTACCCCGATGCTTTCCAGCCATTTCAGGGCTTCCGGCTTGATCGGGTTGAAACCGCCCAGCACATCGCCCTTGTACCAGTAGAGCAATGTGGCGGGGGTATCTTTGGTCATGAATTCAAGCGCCTTGCGGTTGTACTGGAAGGCGCGGCCATACGGTTTGCTGCGGACATCGACAATGATGTTGATGTCTTTCTCAACAAGAATCTCTTTGAAACGATCAAACGGTAGTCCTTGGTAACCGATAGTGTAAATCATGCTGTTTTCTCCTTTATCTCTCCTAAAATTCGGATGTACTCGTCATCCGTGAAAAGTCCTTCAGCAAAAGCAAGCGTCAACTCTTCTTCCGTCATATTGCAGCCTGCGGGCTTCATGCCGCCACCGCCTTTATGTTTTCTGCGATCCGCTTCGCTCCCCAAGTTGCGGAGTTAGACCGCTGACGCTGCCAACATCCATTGTAGGGGCTCCACCGGAACCCGGTTGACTTTAGCTCTGCGCGGATATTGTCAGCGGGTTTCCCGTCAAAGAACATTTGCAGGCGGTTTTCTTCCACGTTCTCAACGATCTTGACCCCATTGATAACAATTTCCGTTGTCTCGTCTGCTGCTCTGGCGGTGAGCAATTCAAGGCGCTGTTTCATTGTGCGGATGTTTGCGCCGTTGTTGGTGATGGCATATGACGGGTAACCGACACGACCGGCAAAGTCGGGGGTGAGCATCATATTGATACTTGCGTCGTTAATACCGAGCGCGTTCAGTGCCGGACGGTCCGGTCCTTTCTTGCCTTTCAGAAGTTTGTTGACGTTCTTCATGTGCTCTTGGAATGTTTCAGCCGTCTGAATCTTCTCCCGGAGCTTCACGGTTGCTTCCGGATCGTCGGAACTGATAGCAGTGTTGTTCTCTGCCGCTTCCACCTTCTCTGCGTAGTATGAGGCTTTGCCGGTAGCTTCGCTGGCTTTACGGAACGTGCCCTGAATCCGGGAGCGGTAGTTGCGGTCTCGGCCTTCTGAGTGATGGCCTACCAAAATGGGTTGTCCGAAGGGAATCACTGAGGCCATTTCGTGACCACGCTTCCAAAGCGCGGTGGCTGTGGCTCCCGCTCTTGTTGCTCTTTCCTGCAATCGCTCGATTCTTGCCTGTCTCTTCTCCTCAAATCTGTTCATAACAATCCCCTTTCTGTAAATGATAGATGTTCTCTGTCGCAAACGATGATGTGGTCCAGAACTTTGATGCCGAGTATCTCACCCCCTTCTTTGAGCCGCCTGGTGATAGCGATATCCTCACTGCTTGGAGTGGGGTCTCCTGTGGGATGGTTGTGCGCGAGAATAACGGCGGCTCCGTTGGCGAGGATGGCTGATTTAAAAACCTCGCGGGGATGAACAATGGCCTGATTTAGGGAGCCGACACTCACCACGTTACAGGAAATAATGCGGTTCTTGCCATCGAGGACGAATACAACGAAGTGTTCACGATCGATGTCCGGCAAGAGCGCTCGGAACGCTTCGGAGTCCTGGGCTGGAGCAGTCAGGCGTGTGTCGTTGTAGATGACAGGCTTGTCCTTGACCAGACAGACACGGACTACCTGCAGGCGGCGGTGTGGACTTTCTTGCCGCTGGGGTGCTTCGTATTCGGGGAAGAGGGAATGTGATGCGTTCATGGTGGTCTCCTTTCTAATCGTAATATGCGTAATTTGCGCAGGATGCGTATTTGTCCAGAGCGATGCGGGGGACGAAGTTGACGCCGACCGGAGAGCACTCACAGGACTGGTACAGGCAGTTTCTACAGCCGAACCTTGAATTCTTTACAGCTTCCAGTGTTACGGCTGCGAGCGTTAAGGATTTCTTTTTCATGGTCATCTCCCTTCAGTGCGTCCGGTGCTTCTGGACGATGGTATTGAGTTCCAGGTAATCAGCAGATCCCATGTCTGAAAAATTCAATGCTTTAAGACCTTCGTTGTTCATGAAGTAGAGCCAGCCGCCAATCAACTTACGATCCTTCTTGGTCTTTGATGCCGCCTCAATCTTGTAAAGCAATTCTCTGTCAAACATGGTTCAACCTCCTGATTTCATTAACTTATAAGTAATCCTATCATAATGACTACCTATGTAAAGAAAAAAGCGCAATAATAACAGATACTTGCATTATTTTTTAAAACGTCAAATTTGCTCTGTAGCATTTGTTAAACATTTGCTCATATTGGCAAGCGTAGTATTGATGGGGGTTTGCGAAAGCTCTAAAAATGGGTATAGGAGAGTATGGGGGATAAACAAAAGCCCCCTTACGCGGTGAATACGTGAGGGGGCTGGCAAGCTTAGGTTTTATGGGGGGTTACGGGGGTAAGCTGCTTAAAAGCTTGTTATGCCTTTAAAATCTCCCTCACTTCGATTTCGTACTTTGGATCGCCATCAACGGTCACGGTCTCAACGTGTCCAGGCTGAATCTTATCAATGACCGCTTTCAGTACGTCGCTAGTCACGTCCTCTTTGCCGTCGAGAAATGCGTTTCGCGCTTTATTTAGTTTCCCGGCGTAAATCCTTCCGCTTAGTGCTGCACATGCTATGGTAATTTTTGCCACGATATCCTCCTTAAATTGCAGCGCTGGCACAACCAACGCTGTCCACCGGCCAAGCCGGTGACGCTCAAGCGTTATCCTCTCTCTAGAATCGCCCTTGCGGTACGAGACAGAGTAAAATTTTGCCGCGCAATTTTGAGAGCGTGTGAAGAATCGCGTGCAGCGCAAACGCACATGTACTGCCGGGTTGAATCATCCGGAAAAATCAGAAATCGTCTAGTTTTCAGATTTTGAACTGGGAAAAGTTGATCTTGCATGAGTTCCTCCTCACTGGCCCCGAAGGATAACCAGCTTATTCCAGCCGGGGAACGGCTGAAACGCAATCGTTATCTGGTCTTCTTGCGGCACCGTTGGAGGGTTGCCGCTCTGATAAAATCTGACGGTGTTTCTTCGGCAGCAGAGGAGGCGTTTTCGACTTCCTCCCATTCTTCCGCCGTCCATCGTTGCCGCTTAGTTAATTCCCGTGATTTTTCCGCCTTGCTCCCGATTGGCCGTCCAGGTTGTGCAGTCATATTTCACCGCCTTCTTTTTTGAAAATGAAGCAGGCGATGGAATTATCAGCATGATCACGACCGGAACCGTAAGCATCAAACTCTGCCGTTCCAGACTTAAACGGGTTGTCAGGGTTGTGTTTTGCATCGGTTGCGATTTTTTGCAGTTTATCCCCGAAGCCGCGTTTGTACGCTTCGCTTCTCGGAGTGCCCAGTCCGTTGAACCGATCCTTGTAAATGTAGGCAGCTTCTTCGATTGTAATTTTTTGTGCCATGTTACACCCCCTGATTTTTTATTTTATTGTAGCCACAAGTAATAACATTGTCAATAATATTTTGTGGCCACATAAAATAAATTACAGTGAAGGAATCTGACCAGATAACAACGCCTCGCAGCGGGCGATAAGGCCCGCCGCTGAAGGCGCAGCCGTTAAATTTTACAACTTTAGCATCTCTTCGGTTTCACTACCTATGAACCGACGCTTATTCATCGTAAATTCGACATCTTCGCCGGGATTCCGTTTGGCAAAATCCTTGATTACCTCGCAGAGTCGATCAACTCCAAAATCGTACTGGTCAGCGGGGAACGCGGCATAATTCAGCATGTCGTCAGAGATGATGAACAGTGCCACTTTTTCTTCAGCCTCTTTTTGCTTTATCAGTATGTCGGCTTGATTCCTCGCAAATTTGAGCTGATCGTAATCAAGTCCGTTTAAAAATTCCGTGGTGTTCAAAGTGTACCCCCAAAAATATAACGCCAATTATACAGCCAAATCCAGCTCTTCCAGCCTTTCCGCAGCCAGTTCAAAAATCTTCAATAGCGCCGTAGGATTATTTACGATGTTGAACTTCTCTTTTACTTCGACCAGGGCATTGAAAACAGTTTCGTAGTGGCCCCGTGACGCGATAAAGGTTTCATCCTGAGAAAAGAGTACTTCCGCATCGGTCATGAGCGCCTTGAGCTGGTCGATCTCCTCCGGGAGGAAGAGCAGGATCACCTGTTTAAAGTCCGGCTGGGCGTCGCTGATGGTACAGAACTCCATCTTGTCCAACTCGTTCAGCAATTCTGAATCCAGCCCGGCATATTGACGGAGGTCGATATCCTCGATCTCATCCCACAAGGATTTCAATATGGCTTGATCGTCTTTGCCGCTGATAGCGTTGTGACTCAGCTGGATTGCCACTTGTTCGGATCGGGATAAGTCGCGGTCGATCACCAGTACCATGATGAAGGAAAGCCCGGCTTGAGTGGCGGCCTGTATCCTGTGATTGCCTGACAAAACCACTGTGGCGCCGTCCGGTTTTTTCCAGCAGAGCGGAAGGGAGGAGAGGGCGCCGTCTTTTTTGATGTTGCCGACCAGGTTCTGAAACATGTCGTGATTCATGTAACGGGCGTTTTTATCGAGCAGGGCCACGTCTTTCGGGTTTACGACGTCGATCTTGTAGGGGACTGAATCCCCCATGATTTCGTTCAGCCTTTGGGCTGCTTCTCTGGCTTGTTGAATTTTTTCGTCCATGCCTGTACTACCTCCTTGAATGATGTGGTTTCGTCAAATTCTCCCCGGTAATTGAGGAATTGTCTGTCGTCTGTGGTTTTTCCGCGCTTGATCAGGTCGTAAATGCCCCGGTATTTCATGCTGACCGGGTTTTCGGTAAAGGCTGTGGTCATGATGCTGTGATAGCGGCGGATACTCTTTTCATCGAGGGCCTGTTTCATTTCTCGGCACTTGCTGGCCATGATTAGGAGTTTGGCCAGGCGTTTGTGTTTTGTAGATGGCACAACAAAATCAGAGAGCATATAGATTTCGCCAGGATCGCCACCTTTCAGGCTGTAGGTCTGGAAAATCAAAAAGCCGAACAGTTGTTCTCCGGCAAAAACGAGGTAGCAGGGACCGCCTGACCCGGGAACTATCTTTTTACTGAGATACATGCTGCGATAGTGGTTGATGGTCGGAAGGTCGGTTTCCCGGATGCTGATGGGTGCATTGCTCGGGATTTCGTCTTCAGGCATAAGCAGGCGGTACTTGCTGGCTTTCTCGTTTACCCTGGAGCGAAACAATCCGCGACCAAAGTCCATGTTGCTGTAGATCCAGACGGGATGCTTTCCGGGGAGTTCTACTTTTGCAATAACCGGGAAGTCGTTACGCTCTTGATCATCGTAGAGGATGAAGTCACCTTCGGCCATTTTCTGTATTGTGGCTTCTCTTCTCTCTGTGGTGAGCATTCCGTAAGAGGGGGCGTCCCAAAGGATTGATTCGTCAAGGCGTTGGAAGAGTTTTTCATATCCTCCGACGTAGGTGGGCAGAAAACCGATACTGACGCCGGTGTGTTGTGGATAATAGTCGTGTACGTCAATCATGGTGTATTCGTCACAGCGGATGTTCTCTGCGGCCTTATGGACTTTCTCTACGGTTTTTTCCAGCATGGTTTCAAAGTTGACCAGGTATGTTTGCCACATCCGTTCTGAAAATGGATTGTTGCGTTTCTCATATTTGAACATGGAGAGCGCCAGGGAGAGGCAGGCGGCGGCATAATCTCCGCCCTTGTCGATGTATCCTTGCATCCAGAGCAGTTCTTCATTGATTACTTGAAGTTTCAGCTCTTGGCCGGTGACATAGTGGCCGAGAACACTGGTGTACATGCTGACGTCGTTGCTGTGGATCGTGACGTTTTGGCATTTTCGGCTGATGATCTGTTCTACGGTGAAGTTGCCGGAACAGCCGATGTAGATGTCCCGGCCTTCCAGTAGCCCGGCGTGTGTGTGGAAAAACTTTCTCAGTTTGTCGTTTATTGATCCGATGAAGCCCATTTATTCCCCCTGTTATCGGCGTTTCCCCGCCACAATCCGTCTAATCTGAGTCGGTGAAAGCCTGAAAAATATCGCCAGCTCACAATGATTCGCCCCGTTGAACTTGTTGCAAATCTGCCGGTCCCTATCTTCCCTATACAAATCCTGAGGGTCCGGAACCGTCATCTGCTGCCCGCCGTGCCGCATGGTGAAGATCTCCAGCACCTTCCGGGCTGCAGCATCCCCCACGGCCTGCCGGATCTCTTCAAAGGTTTCAAAAAACTCGGCATGGTAACGGTTGGCAGCTGGTACAGGCATCATGCCTCCTCTATTTCGTTAAATCTCCTGTCCGGTATGGCTGTTCTCCGTAAATGCCGATCACTGACGGCGATATATGGCACGGTGGTCTCAGGTGTCGCGTGCCCCATGGCGAGCTGTACCATCAGCAGATCCATGTGGGTTATGCCGCAGCCGCAACGGGGGCATTTGTCATCACCACTGTCATAGAGGTCACTGGCAAATGTTCCCCGCATCTTGTGGGCAAATACCTCTGCCTCGTCAATTCCGACTATCCGGGCATATTTGGAAAGGACATCCTGGGCACTGCCTACGCTCAGGCGTGTGTGTTTCTGGCCTTTCAGCCGAATGAACAAGGCATTATGGCCGGTATCGATCCCCTGGCGGGCCATGATCCATTCCCGCAAGGTTTTGGAGGGGTTCCGGCGCAGCGTGACGGTGCGATCCTTATTCCCCTTGCCGCCTTTGAACGCGATCCGGATGTAACCGCCTGAGTCGGAGATCTGGTTGAGGTCCAGGTTACATAATTCTGAAACACGGGGGCCGGCGGCATAAAGAGTCTTGAGGATAGCAAGGTCACGCAAACCCATCAGCGTATCCCGCGCGGGGGCGGCGAAAAGGAGCCGCAATTCCTCGGTACTGAACTTTTGAGGAAGGCTCTGTTGGATTTTAGGGGAGGGCACGCCCTTGGTTGGGTCGGACTTACGCTTGTTCGTGTACGCCATCCAGCCGAAAAACGAACGCAGGGCGGAGAGTTTCGACGCCCGGGTGCCGGGACTGACGTTGCCGAAGTCATAGAACAACGCTTTCATCCAATCTTCAATATTCGCCTGTGATACCGCATGAACGTCCACAGGGCCCAGAGACGCTATCCAGACGAAGAACCCACGTACCACCTTGGCATACTGATCAACTCCCCGTACCTGACGGCCCCGGATGATGAAAAGCCATTCCTGCCATTCTGCGATCAATAGTTCGATCTGTTTCAAATTCCCCCCGCGCCCCCCGCTTTTAGAAGGGGCGAACCGCTTTATTTACCTGATTACGCTTGAAAATCCCCCAATCCCCCGGCTTTTAGAAAGGGTTTTAGGAAGTGGGCTCGATATTTGGGAGCTATAGGGGGGGAATTCTGGCCCGCCCTTGGAATTTTTCGAGGGGGGGTGGCATCTTGACCGACCTCCTGACCCCTTGAATCCGTACCTTTTGAGATTGAACCGCACCTTTGATCATTGACCACTCTCATAAACTATTGATTATCAGTACCCTGCTACCTATTCAACCGCGTGTTTTGTAATAAGGTGCGGCTGGGGATTCCGTCTATCCGGTTTGTTTTAACCTGTTTTTTATCTCACCCTTGGTCACAGCTAGCACAGGGAAGAAGGGAGGCTTTGCGGCTACTAGTCTAGGCACTCAAATACTTACTAAAAGAAATACTCCATCAAATACCTTTTTTAGAGGGTAACTACCGCCTGCAGCGAGCCAAACCCGCCCTTGGAAGTAGAAAACCCTCTGTCCGGTGCCAACGTCCCAGGGGATATCCGGAGCGTTTTATCTACTGCACCACTGCACCACTTGACCTCAAACCCCCATCAGTGCTACATTTGCGCCTTGGTGCAATCCCCCAAAACCCCGCCGGACTGCACCACAACTGCACCACAACTGCACCACAACTGCACCACCAACTGCACCACACTATTTACTAATAATAACAATACTTTATTTAAAAAATGGTGCAGTGGTGCAGTCTCTGAAAAATGCGCCCCGTGTGCGCGGTAAACACCTGCGGGCGCGTGATATCTCCTGTTTTTCCCCTCGATCCTACTTCTTGGTATGGACTGCACCACGCTACCTGCACCACACCGGAGACTGCACCATCTACCTCACCAACGTATGCACGAACTTCAAGAACCGTTTGCCGCTGATGATCTTGAAGTACGGCTCTTTGTCCTTGGTCTCTTCCAGATCCCAGCCGCTTTTCTTCAGTAAGCCTCGATCGTTGCGTAGCCTGGCGGTAAAGATGCTTGCTGAGTCAAAGGCGTTGCTGCGCTTACCGGTTATCTTGGCCAGTCTGTCGAACGCGTCAACTACCTCGCCTGACGTGGCAACAAACTCTATGATGGACTTGGTATACCGTTCACCTTTGCAGGAACAATCAACTGCCTTCAGGCCGCATATAGAGCAGAATGATTCAGGCACTGTCTTGACCATCTTGATTCCATATTCCGGATGCTCCATGATAAAGACATCTTTGCCTTCATAACCACTCTCCACACACGATGACTTGAAATCAGTCCGGCCCTTAAAGAACTGCATGTATTCCCTGACCAATGAATCCAGCATTTGCAGGATGTTGTTGCTGCCGATCTCCGTTTCTCGGCTGGAGTTGTTCTGCTCCTCAATCCATGCGGTGTAGATGTCCTTGTCCCCAGTATCAATGCCATCCATCAGCTTGGCATTCTCGCCCTCGTAATACGGGATGTACTTCAGCATCTTCTCCAGAATCAGCATCAGCAGTGCCAGATAGGCATTGGTACGGTCCTTTGCGTGTCCTTTGAACTGTTTGTTCAAGATGGTCATAAACTCTTTCCGCTGGTCAAGATGCGGGAGTATTTCAACCTGGATGAAGCGGAGTATCGATGACAGGATAATGTCCCGCTTCTTCTTGATCTGTTCCACAACGTCCGATTCGTGGAAGTTGTCAGAACCATATACCCGACGGTCGAATGCCAGCACGAATGTACGGGAAATCAACTCAGACAGCGTGAACGGCTCAATCGCCGTGATGCAGATCAACGCCCTGGGACTCTCCTCGATTGTGTCGGTATCGGATCCCCCCTTGCGCTTTTCCTTCTGGCCGCGCGTTGCTGCCAGCAGCAGGAACTTTTGCAAGCCTCGGTTCAGGTCCTTGTGCTCCAGGTTGTCGATGACCACCAGGGGATTCTTTGCTGCAGATGAAAACGCCGCTGCTGCCGAGTTGTCGGACAAATCCTCAGTCTTGTACGCCAGCGCCGTAATCAACTTTGCCGCCGTCGACTTTCCCGACGAAGCATATCCCTCGAACTTCATCAAAAACTGATACGGTGAGAAGTCCGGGCAAAAACCCGAGATCAACCATGGCAGGATAAGGAATCGCTGTTCACGCTTCACGGCCAGATTGTCAAACACCAGCTCTTTCAGAAGTGTCATGCCCTCCTGAATCTCGGTGTCCGGCAGAAAATTGAACGGCAGGATCTTGTGTGACGAAGCCAACAGAACATGATCGTCATTCATGCCGTTCTGGATCTCTTCAACACGATCCTTGGAAAGCTTCAGAATCACGTTGTTCGAGCTGTTAAGGTTGTAGAAAATGGTGTCCTTGTCGGTATCGGTTAGGATCCACCGCCCCATGTCGATGCGGCGACCGTTCAGATACGCAGTATGTAGCAGGGCATCCCATACCTGTGTGCCTGGAGCCATACTGACAATCAACCGGGTCAACTTCAGCATGATCGAGTTGAAAGCCGTGTTCTTACCGACCTCATACGTGCGGTTCTGGTAGATCAGCCAAACTTGATTGAGGGCGTCGTAATAAAAGCGGCCATGGTGGGCAAAAAACTTGTAGATGATCTCAGCGAGAACAATCGGATCAGCGCCGCGCTGTCCGCCAACAGTCTCGTAATACGTCTGAATCTGACTATATAAATCGTTTGAAAAATCAAGCTGTTGCTCTATCGCCTTTTGAGTAAAACCTAAAGAAATCAGTTTTTCAGTATAAACCTGCTGCTGTGTCAGCTGGTGCCGGCCGATCATCCGGAAAATATCCGCCTTCTCATCGCCCGCCGGTTCCTTCAAATGTCCCAGCCGTGCCTCAAGTGAGGGCAGGGTGGCCGCCTGCAGAATCTCCCAGGTGATGTAATCCATGTTGACAGCGTCAAGCTGAAGTTGCCGTACATGCTTCTTACGGTCACCCTCCACCTGTTTCAAATAGCTGTCCGGATCATCACCTTCTTTGCCATAGACGATGATCCGTACATAATGGTCAGGCATCGCCTTGCATATCTTCCGGATGTACTTCCGCCCGGCATCGTCGTTGTCAGTCCAAAGAAACAGGTGCTTGGTCTTACAGCGATTGTGCAGCACTTTAATCTGGTCATCGCTGATCTGGCCAATCATGCCCATAACGTATGGAATTGATGCATTCAGCGTCTGCAGCCGGTCGTGTTCACCTTCCTGCAGGATAACTTCATCGAAATTATCCAGCACGTCCTGCCCGTAGAAACACCACTTCTTGTCCCGTTTTTCGTTCGGTAGCTGAAACTTGTATCTTTCCGCAACCGGAATATCTCTCGGATCCTTCATCGTGAAATGGAGAACCCGCTTATGTGACCAATGCGGGAAGATCGCCATACCCTTGGGGAAAAAATCCAGTAAACGGGTACCGCCTTCGATTGCTTTTTCCTTGACCATCCCACTTTCTACGATATCGGAATCAACAAAACCCATGGAACGCAGATGATCGAGCAGCCGCCCGTCAGACCAGCCGCATTTTTCCGCCTGCAGCGTTTCAGGAAGATGCCCGCGACGGTCGATGAAATATGCTTTAGCAGTGTCATTGGCAGCCATCTGGCCGTAATAATAACCAGCCGCCTCAATCCTGATCTGGTCTGGTTTGGATAGGGGCTTGCGCTTCTTCTCTTCCAGGGAGACCCCGGCCAGCTCCGCGCCCTTTTTCAATGCCCCGACTTTGTCCAGGTTGTAGAACAGTTCCAAAAACGTGAAAACATCGCCGCTTTTGTCGCAGGAATGGCACTTGAAGAACTCTTTACCCTTGGGAATGCTGAAGCAATCCTTATGGCCGCAGCCGGGAAGAGGGCATTTTTCCAGGTGTCCGGTCTGCTCATGCAGTGTATATCCGGTTTCCTGTGGTATGACCTTGCGGAGGCTCAGAGCCTCCTTTACACGTTCAAAATCAGACATGATTGCCCCAGTTTGTCTCTGTTTTTGATGTTCAGTATGTAACGCAGTAATTCAGGCCGGCAGCACAAACCCAATATCCAATATGGCGCCAGTCGGTGTAATCAGTTGCAGCATAAACCCCTGCAGCCCCCAGGCTGAGGATGATCATGCAGGTGGGGAGAAAACGTGGTGAGATCATGCGGGGAGTTCCTTATATTCTCGGCCGTCGATTAAGCACCCAGCAGGAATATTGAAATCACCAGGGCCTTTGTAATTTCCCCAGCCTTTGAAAAAGAAGGGGACGTTGTGCCCTTGGCACTGCTGCAACAAATAATGAACATCCGCAGGGTTTATCGGTCGCGCTTTTTGTGCATTTTCGGCACCGCATATCACCCAGTCCAACGCTGGTCGCGTGGTTGATGAAACAACCGGCCACGTCTTTTTATCTGCGCTCGGTTCCCCATACTCTCTAACTATTTTGGCATCAAGGTAAGGATGGATATACATGCCCGAAAGCAGCGGTTCTGCGCTGATAAACCGTTTAGATGCTGAAATATCAAGCAAAATAGGTATTCTTTCTCTTGCTTGATGATCATCTTCAACCGAAACCCCCGCCCATATATTGCTGTGGACATACTGTTTACTATAACGATTGAAATAATCCTTCATCCGCTGGGGGCGTTTGGTAAGAATCAAAAAGGTGTGGTGATTATTCATTGCAATTGTCTTGAAAACCCTATCGATCCAGCTGAAGGGGACCTCATTGTGAAATAGGTCTCCCATTGAATCTACAAAGATGCGCCGTGGTTTTTTCCAGTGGAAGGGAAGGGCCAAGCGGTTTTCGTGGAGGGTGATGGCAAATGGATTGTCGAGAGGATAACCAAAACGTCCCTTCAAGCGATTCGCCATACGTTTGGCGTAGCAGTTATCGCACCCAGAACTGATTGGAGTACATCCGGTAATCGGGTTCCAAACTTCATCACACCATTCGATATTTGTGCTCATGCCGCTCTCCTTTGCTGTACCGCTTCACTCATATTCGCCCTTACCAGGACCTCTGACATAGGCGGGCAAACCGAATTGCCGCAGCGCGCAACTTGTGCCGTTTTTGTGATGGCCTTGCCGTGGGCGTCCCGGTCGATGATGTAATCTTCAGGGAAACCTTGCGCCCGGAACAGCTCTCGCGGAGCCAACATCCTCATTCCAATATCAACGATCTGATATTCTTCTCCCTTGACGGTCACCAGACCGAAGCGGTCGCGGGTGGTGATGGTGTGGAGCGGTTCCCGTATGTTCGGATCCTGATCGGTCCCGAAATACTTGATCAGAAACGCGCGAACTTCACCAATATGCAACCCGCCGGCGGTGATGGTGGGGGCCGGTGCATCTACCGGCTGGCCGTGCCGACTTGTACCCCTCAACTTCAACAGATGCGAAGTGACCAGGCCGGTTTTGCCGAGTCCGCCAGGAGTAATCGTCCCTGCAGGATAGGAAGGTGAGGAGCCAACGCTTTGGCCGAATGGCCGGATCATGTGGGCGGTAACAAGTGAATGATGATCAACAGTCGTGACGGTACCGGTTGGAGTATTTGCTGCCTGGCCAACAACACCGCCGTAATGCTTGGCAAGGAAGGCAGAGCAAAGGGCAAAGTGTCCACCGCGCGGCCATGCAGTTATGGTGCGCAGCGGAGCGTTGACGGAATGCGCCGGATTGCTGCCGTTATAATTGGCGATCGGGATTATAGAAGGAACAACAACGGCATGCCGATTTTCCGTAGTCTGGGTTTTCAGCGGCTCATCAAGCGGTTGCCCACGAAAGTCTGGCCCCTTTGAACCGTAATAAGTGACAATGAACGGCTCCGGATTATTCACCACATAACGCATGATCCCTTTGGCGATCCGGCGCAAGGTGGCTTCTGCCAGTGGCCGGGTCCGCTCAAAAATCGACGGTGCCGGGATACTCCAGTCAATACACTCAGCAGCTGTGTGCCAGATCTTAAGCCGGCCACTCTTTACCGCTTCACTTTTCGGATCCCCGTGAGTAGGTTCCGGCCAAACAATCGGCTGCCCGTCGCATCGTGCAATTAGAAACATCCGTTTGCGAATAGTGGGTGTCCCATAATCGCTGGCGCGGAGTTCTTTGTGCTCAACTTCATAGCCCTGGCGCCGCAGCGCATTTTTGAAACTGCGGAACGTCCGGCCCTTGTTTTTGGGGCAGGGATAGCAGGTGCCGTCCTTGCCGGTGAGCAGCGGCCCCCAGGTGATAAATTCTTCCACGTTCTCCAGCATGATCACGCGCGGCTTTACGGTAGCCGCCCACCGCAATACGACCCATGCCAGCCCGCGAATCTTCTTTTCGACCGGCTTGCCCCCTTTGGCCTTGCTGAAGTGCTTGCAATCCGGGCTGAACCATGCCAGCCCGACCGGCCGGCCTTCACATGCTTTGACCGGGTCGATATCCCACACTGATTCACAGAAATGCCGTGTTTGCGGATGGTTGACTTCATGCATTGCCACGGCATCCGGATCATGGTTGATGGCGATATCGACCGGGCGCCCCAAGGCGGCTTCAATCCCGGTGCTGGCTCCGCCTCCACCAGCGAAGTTATCAATGACCAGCTCGCCATAGTTGATGCCGAGCTGAGGAGATATTCTATATTTTGACATCTGGACAGTTGGGGTCATGCCGCCTTCCTCTCTGCCCGCAATGTATCCAGCGGGCTTGGTACATCAGACTGCTGCTTAATGCAGTGCAAATAAATCATGGTGGTTTTTGGGCTGCCGTGCCCTAATAGCCTCTGTAGACGAATAAGCGCCACTTCCTGCGCGTTACCGGCACTTTCCAGCCAGTGGGTTGCATAACTGTGCCGGAAAGTATGGCATCCGGCCTTCTTTAATACTCCTGCATCACGAATGGCTCGGCCTATCTGCTTTTGCACCGCCGATTCATGGATGTGCCATAGCTTACCCAACCACTCCGGATTTGCCGCCCGCCCCTCATGCTTCCTCACCGGCCCAGAAGCCGGAAACACCCAGAACCATCCCCATTCATACGGTATTTCAGGAAACTTCCGATCCAGCGCATCCGGCACTGACACAGGCACCCGCTGCTCGGCATACCGTTCCCAAACAACATGGTTATTGCGCAGATGTTTTTGCATCGGGATCACCATACTTTCTGGCATTGTGACAATCCGTGATTTCATCCCCTTGCCGTCCCAGATTGTTATCTGTCGCCGATCAAAATCGAGGTCCTTAACTCGCAAAGCGCAGACCTCCCCGAGGCGCATGCCACAACCATACATATGCCCTCCCCACAACTCTCCAAGCCCTTTCAAATTATCTAGTACCGCCTGAACCTCTTCACGACTGAATACTACAGGGATACGGGAAGGTCGGGACGAACGGACGAAAGAAGATATATCGCCAAGGTCTTGCTTCAGCACTCTCTTACATAGATAAATGACCGAGCAAAGAGCCTGTTTTTGAGTTGATGCCGCAACATGGTGTTTCACTGCCAGCTCGGTAAAAAAGGCAATTGCCTTATCTTCCCGAGTTTCTTCTGCCGGTCGGCATCTGATGAAATACATGAATTTAGTTACCCAACCAAGATAGGCCTTGATGCTTTTACGACTCTTCCGCTGCATCATCATGGTTTCACGCATTTTTTTAAGAGTTTCGTTCGGGTTCATGCAGCACCTCCTTGGAAGGTTATCAAGCCAGTGTGGCGGTATAAAAGATGTTATCTTGCTTTCAGTGCTTTGTACCAGTTGTTGTCAAAATCGTTCATCGCCGCATAAGGAGAATCCCCAAATCCTGCGACACCGCTTTGCAAATCATCACCATACAAAGCACACCACTGGTTGCCGTCTATCGTGAGTTTAGGCCGGAATATTGACTGCGGTAGATCGTAGCAACTCACAGCCTCAATCATCCTGTTTTTGACCTGTGAAGCATATTCACAAATTGCGTTGCAAGCTCTGTCTGAAGCGTTGTCGTTCATCATTTCAAGTTCCTTTCAGCAGCGCAAGATAACCAAACGCTGCAATCAGTTTCGCTTCGCTCACTGTTGAGCTCAAGCCGTTAGGACGCCTTGGCAATCAGTGCTGGTCTTGCCCACTGTCTCTGCCATCGCATCCACTCTTGTTTTCTATGGCCTGATTTATCCCTGTATAGCATCGCCATAGGCATAAACCCTGCCGCCACTGTTTCTCTCATGCGCTTGTCTGCCGCCTCAAATGTATCCTTTGCCCACCCGCACAAGACGTATGCCCGTAAACAATGGCTTGCCGTGGTAAAACCAGCATTCAAAAGCATCTCGCCTGCACGTTGTAGCGGTTCCAGATCGTCGGGGGTGTCATTGGCAAAGAACAACTGTTTCGGCTTTATTTCTCGGAGTTCTGCTACATGCCAAGCATTAAGACGCTTTGCTTCAAGCCCTCCGGTAAACTGCACTCCCCTTTGAACTTTAAGCATGTCGAAAACCGCTTTGATATGACTTTCTGGACATTGGAGGAGGTTGTCGTCCAGCACATTATTTCCTTCAACAATGGGCAGTAATCTGATCCGTCCTTCTCTTTGTGGCACTGAACAGAACCAACATTGATTTTCACAACCGCGGGAAGTAATCGTGTATCCTCTTTTAATGTATCTGGCAGGTTCAAAGTTTTCTCCCCTTTCGCCCGTAGCAGGGCCACCAATCAGAGTTTTTGCAACTGGACTCCACGCCTTAACCAGCTTTTCAGCCAGCGGTAAATCCCAAGTGAAGGTAACGGAAACGTGAACCTCGTCGGCCTTATCAAAAAGTGACGGAGCGCAACCGATCCTGACAAGATCATCGTCGGGTGTTGCTTTGGTTCTTCGTGGAAAAACTCTGATAATCCGTTTCATGTTCCCTCGCTGTACGGCAATCCTAACCATCGGCTGCACCAGACAAGCTGGTGAAGCCTCAACTCGTTATGGACATTCCTCGATAGTCACCTTTACCGTTTTGCCAATGAGACTTTTTGGCAGGATCGGCAGCGGTACGCACCCATCAAACCCGCCTGCACTGTCAATTTTACGGACGGTATGCAACTGGTAACATCCGTACAGGTCAGACCGCCCGTAACGATCCAGAGCGACAGGAGACAATTCGCGTACTAATCGCACCGCATCGCAGAGGATGGCGTACAGTGCCATGTCGGTGTTCACCCGTTCGCCCTCGACCTGCATATACACTCGACAGCGGCGCTCAAACTCCTGAGTTGATGTATGCAGCCGACCGGCTACGTTCGGCAGATCGTCCATAACCAGTGAATCGACCGGTGTTTGGCCGCCCTCGCTGTCCAGCAGATTAAGTTGTTCTGTTTCCGCTCCGTTCATTTCATTCCTCCCGGTCATTCACAGACCCGTTATCCTTCTTCCTGCACCTTAACCGCCTGTTTCGCGCAAACAACCATTGCCTGCGCCATCAGTTCCTCGCGAATCACCGCAATATCTCGATCAACGGGGAACATCCCGTCTGACACATGCTGGTTTTCCTCGAATCTCCGGTCAAGATGAGGATGATTGAAAGACACTTGGGCAAATCTCTTTTTTTCAACCGGCCATGACTTTTTGTCCACCTTGATCTTGTGCGAGAAAGCGAAACAATCGGCGGAAACAATCCACTCTTTTTTTATCCCCACTTGGAATTGCGGCATCGGGTTGGTCTTCAAAATATCGTGCTGCCACAACTTGTCGTCAGGGTTCCGCTCGCTAAACCCCTGCGCGTCAGCAAAACAACTGAGTGGCAAATACGCCCACGCTCTTACATCATGGATTGATTCCCTGTGAAATTCGATTTCCTGCTCGTATCCTGGCCGCAGAATTGACCGGATACCGGAAATAGCGGACTCCTCGGAGCAATCCAGCATGATAATCAGACTGTCGAACATGGAATATTGATTGAAGCTACACACCGACATATTCAGGCCGCGCAGCACTTCAATTTTTTCCGACAAAAGGAATTCACGCCAAGCGTCCACCCGCGATCCAACTCTATACAGGTCAGAGATTTCCCGGACGTAATATGGACTGTTGCACCAGTTTTTCGGCTTTATTGCTTCTTTCATGCTCTTTTACCTCCTCAGAAGGATAACCACCGCTTCCACAGCAATCTCCCTACGGTCGCCGCGTGAAGCGGCAGCCGTTACTTTGGCGGGTCAGGAAACTGCATCCAGTGCGTAACCTCTCCGGTCGCCATGATTGCCCCGCTAACATCCATCCAAACATCTTTATCGCCTTCTGCATCCAGATAACCCGGCCAAACTGGTTCATTGCTGCGGGGAGCGAACGTCAATACGGTTGTGTCAACATCCGGTTTAGATTCTGTAACAGGTATCCATTCAGCCTGTTTAACGCCTTGAGTCGCCAGCGGCCCGGTATAACCACACCCACAAATCCGCCCCTTGCCCGCACACCGTGGACAGGGTTTGGCCCGTGTATCATTCTCATCATCGTTCAGAAACAACTTCCCCCGGCCATCGCAATCAGGACATTCACGTTTGCCCCGCTCTTCTACATGCAACCGGATCCAGCGATCCCAAAGGGCACTAAATATCTTATCCCCGTCTTTGACCATGCTGTGCGGCTCGCATCCTGTGTCATACCGCCCACGGATTACAATCATCGCCAGTTCGTGGTTGCCACTATCCATATTGCCGAGGCCAGCGACATCCAATTGGAAAGCCTCCCCGTTGTAGGCACTCAAGAGAACCTGTGCGGCCATCCTGCCGCCGCCTGTGCCTTGCTGTGCCAGGCGAATCAGTGCAATAACTGCCGTGGTGTATTCCTCTTTCGTGATTTTTTCCGACATGGCATTCCTCCTCTGTCCGAGCATATTCATATTACCTTTCCCGCGCCGCCCGCTTATCTCCGGCCCTTCCACAAAATATCACCACACCAATGATGATTCCTGTACCGTTCAAGTCGGCTTGGTGTCCACGGCGCGTTTTTTAGTCAGGCCCGTGCCTTGGCACTGATAGCCCTTGAAATATCACCACGGCAGGACAGATGTAACAAACTGATAATGTCATGCCCCAAATCACTGCACACCCGTTCCAAGGCCTGAAACAACTCCTGATCCTCCGGTGCCGAAAAGCGCAAAAGCACTGTAGGTACCGCCTGCTCTTTCACTATAGGAAGTCCAATTGATGCAGGCACCATCGGTTCCGGCAACCCCTTGCATCCTGTACACGCGAACAGAGGAACCTTCTTGTTGATTTCACACTGATTCTTCGAAATATGAGCCCGCAATCTATGGCAGGGCGCCAAGCGGGGGCCGGTCGCTGTTGTCATGAGTAATACCCTCTCACTACGTTCTTCCGCTCTACGTTCCGTCGAAGTTCGCTCAGGTTTATGCCGTACTTCTCTTCAAGTATCCGCAACCCCGTCTCACACGAATGATACTTGTCCATAAGCTCTTCCGCCGTGTGCTGGATGTCCGGAGTCAGCATTACCTTTTCGATTTCTTCCTGCTCGGTGCCCATATGAAGCACCTGGGCTACCAGCCCATTCTCATCAACAAACTTTGTCCTGGGGAAACTGAAATTCATACCGCCTCCAACTTTTTCAAATATGCGGCATACTCCTTGAAAATCTCCAGAGTGAGCCGCCCCCATTCAAGGGTCAGCTGCTTCATTTCTTCGAACATGCCATTGTGCCAAGCTGCATTCAGGCGTTTTCCCAAAGTTCGCAACTTTTGCCGCTGCTCCACCCGCTGCTCATCAAGCCAGAGCCACACCCCGCCATTATCCCGCAGCGTCTCCGGCCACTGGGCGTTGATAACCTGATCGATCCGTGTCAGCATCGCTTTATACTCAGCCTTGCATTTGTCGCTCATGGCTTGTTCCTCCGTAGTCATAATCAGGCCGGTTGATCGTCAGATTCAGCAGCAGTGCAAACTTCCAGTGACTCCAGATATGCCCGGATAGGACCTTCACCGCCGCAATCACCATCGGGCATCTTCTGCCGCACCAAACCTTTCACCCGGACAAGATCCCCAAGGGCCACAGCCGGCAGCAACTTCTCACCCGGCGCCACAAATTCAAACGTCTCTTCCTGCACCTGGTCACTGTTGCCCTGCTTGCGGACCAGAACCAGAAACCGCTGGCCGCCGTCAGTCTGGGCGCTCGGCTGGTGCGAAACTTCACCAACAACAATGAAATAGGCCCGCTTGCGGCCGCTATCGATCGGCTCGAAATCAAACAGCGTGAACGATGAAAGAAAGTCGCAGGTTTCGTCTTTGCGGTATTGGCTGTACATCCCCTGCAACTTGAACAGTTCCCGCTTTCTCCCGGCCCAGAGGCGCTTCATCTCCCCGATGCTGCCGTCTTTGTCAAACATCCGGCAATAGGCGGTCACATCGCCGCTGAGAGTCCCGGAAACATCGACCTTGATGGTGATGTATTTCTTTTTGTTTGGGGTCTCGTCATCCGTGATGTCGGTGATCCGCCCGGTAATGATGCCTTTTGTAAAATGCTTCGGTACTGCTGCAGATTCAGCCATGATGTGCCCCTTTTTTAGTAATTATCCTCTTGCTTCTACGGCTTCAGTCATTTCTTCCCAGGTGGCCTCGGTATAAATCCCGGTGCTGGCCAGGCTGGCATGACCGGCGATCTTCTGAATGGTCGTCAAGGCTACCCCACGTTCCTGCATCCGCTTGAAACAGGTGTGCCGGATACTGTGGACGCTATAGAGTGCTTCTCCGGTACTGGCGGTCAATCCGGCACGGATCATCCATCCCTCCACCAGCTCCTGCAGACTGCGTTTCGACAACCGGCCCCCAGTGCGGGAGATAAATAGCGGGGCATCGTCACGGATACTCTCCTTGCGGGTCAGTTTGCCGGAGATAAAGCGCTTCATCAGCCGTTGGGCATCGACACAAACAGGAATAAACCGCTCCTTGCCCCGCTTGGCGATTGCCGCCCTGACATGCAGTTTCTCCTTGCCGCGCACATCACCCACATTCAGGCCCACCAGCTCGGCGGCCCGCAGGCCGGTAGAAAGCAGGAAGTCAATAATCACCGCATCACGCTCGGCCTTCGTGCCCTTGATCTCCCGTACTGTCTTCAACACGGTTTTTTCTTCTGTCTCGGTCAGGTATTTCATGGCCTCACCCCTTCCAGACCCCGAAACGAGGCCTCTACATAAAAAACACAGATCGGCAGTGGCTGCTCAAACGTCCATGCAAATACGAAGTCGCGCAGATATGTGGAATGGATGATGATGCCGCAGCCGTTATTGCAGCTTTTGCACTGGTTATCAGGCATGGTTCACCTCACCACATGGTACAGAGCGGCCTCTTTTGTAATGGCCTGCTGGCTCTCCAGATCGCTCTTGCCGGCGACAGACAGCGCCACTGCCAAGGCAACCAGCAGCAACAACCCCATAACAACGTCCCGCTTCGAAACTTTCTGTCTTTTCATGGTTTCAGTCTCCTTTTCTTTCGTTCGTCACAGAGTCGGTTCCACTGGTCGATTGCTCCCAGAATGTTGTCGCTCATCAAGATCAGCTGCAGGTCGTAATCGTTCATCAGGTGCCCTGCGTGATGCGCCGGATCAGTCGACGGTAGCTCCTGTTCGGCGATGCGGGACAGCAGGGCGTTCTGGTCGGTCAACAACCGGTTGCTCTCCTGTATGGCTTCCAGGGTGGCGTTCATTACTTCGCTTCCTTCTTCGCAGCGGTTGCCAGCCGCGCCACCGTCTCGATCAATTCCAGGCAGGCCGGTGTAATGCGCAGCAGTTCAACACAATCCACCCGTCCGTCGTTCTCCAGTGCAGTGCCGATCTCACACAACAACCTGCCGAAACGTTCGGTGGCTACCGAGGCCTCCCGCGCCACTTCTGAAAACGATCCATCAACGCGGGGGATCTCGAAAGCCACCCGGCCACAGGCATGTTCCATGTAGTCCAAAATGGCAAAATTATGGGTCAGGCGGGTAATGGGGATGATGTGCTTGCGGCCAAGGGTGGTTTCCGACATGTGGGGATTGGCCGCATTGTAAAGAGTGGATTCGCCGATGCCGAGAGCGTCGGCGATCTGTTTTGGAGGGATAATGGAATGGTGTACTACCTCGTACACCGCCTCATCGTATGTCGTTGCCGCTTTCCCATTGTTATCCACGGTAAAAAACCCCCTTAATTCTCATTACATCCGTTACGAAAACAGACTACCGTCGCCGCGTGGAGATGAATTAAGCCGCTTTGTCCAGTGATTCTTCCTCATGGATCAACCCCTCGGCCAGAGCTGCCCGGATCACATCCTTGATCTTCGGCCCGGCGCCGCTGCAATAGGTGCCGTTGATCAGCATGTGGACGGTCTTGTAATTGAATTCTTCCCCGTTCGGGTGCTGATGATCCCGACACCAGGCCGAGAGGAAGCCGCGTTCCTTGCGGGTAAATTCGCTCCAATCGTACCGGCCGGGGGAATGAATGATTGCTTCGTTAGATGTCTCTTGCATGGCTTTGTGCTCCGTGTTAGTTTCTGTAGAATTTAGGTTAATGAGGTGATGTAATGACCCGAGATGAAGCTATGTTGTTGGTGGCCCCACTGTCGAACAAGGATGTGATTTTCAAAAACATGTTTGCAGCGGGATGTGCTTTGCACTTCCTCAAGTTTCCGTGGCCGGGAAAAAGGGCTTGCACAGAAGCACTCAGGGCCATGGGAGCTACTACTGCCCTGGAAGTGGAAATACTTGAAAACCTTCCAGGACATGAAAACGATTTTGCGCAAGGGATTAGCGCTACCACGGAGTTTCTCACGCCTTATCAGTCCTGATAACGCGCAGGGGCTTGATTGGGAAAAGGTTTTCGGGCTGGCTATAATCCCAGTCAACTATGATGTAATCCCAGTCACCGGATGTAGCGGAGCCTGAAATACTGTCAATCTCCTTGGTACCAAATCCACCGATGATTTTAATTCGGGGATAGATGGTTCGCTTGTTAAGTAGGTAATCTCGCAACGCTTCAGCTAGCATGGTTTTGCCTGATCCCGCCGGTCCGCAGATATATGTGACGTCAGCCTGTTTCATTTGTTCGCCCCTTTCAAATTTTCTGTAGATTCGTTATCTACAGAGATAAACGAATCGTTTATTGATGTCAACAGGAAAATACACGAATGGTGAACTTAAATTTAATCATAGAAAGAATTGAGATTTTTAAAGGTGTTGCTGGGGATAAATTTGTCGCTGAAATAGTTGGTTTATCGCCACAAGATTTCAGTAATAGAAAAAAAAGAGGGACATTACTTCCTGTAATTTTTGAATGGGCATCAAGCGAAACATTGGACTTAAATTGGTTAATAAAGGGTGAGATAGCACAACCGGAAGTTGCTGCTGATCCTGCTCCGATCTATATTAACGATATGGCACCTGAGCAGAAGAAAGCGGCATCACTGAAGGCCAAGCTAGGGCGTATACTTGAAGAGGGTAACGAAAGAGCAATAAAAGCAATAGAGGCGCAGCTTGAAGCATTCGATCCGGGTTTTAAAAAGCAGAATGGAACTCATGAGGATGATGGAAACGGCCAAGATCAGAATAGTATGGTGGCGTAATGAGGGTGACATACCTTGCTGAATGTCCGACCTGTGGCCTCAAATACAAAAATCCAAATCAAGACCATGAGGGTAAAAAAGTAATTTGCAGGTGCGGAGCTATTTTTATTTTGGAGTCCAGTCCGCCGTTTGGTCGAAAAGGTGGTTGTGTTTATAATTTGTTAACAGTTGAAGAAGATAAAGAAGATTGGGAAAGAGCCGGCTCTCCATGTGGCATTGTAAGAAGAGAGTTTCTTGAATTCTTAAAAAGTCCGGATGTGCTTATTGCGATTGTAGCTTCTATAAATCAAGTAAGGCGCCGACCAATTGATGAGGACACTGTTCTTGATTTAATTCAGCACCTTGAATGGGAAAAGGAAAAAGACGATGAATCTTTTTGAAATTACCTTTCCAAAATCGAGATCAATGGGGCACTCAACTGCAGTAGAGATTGCGCAAAAAGCAACCGAGTATAATCGACTCGACACCGACGGCCTTATTGCACATCAAGCAAAGTTTGATCTGAATTTCTATGATCAGGCTTGCCATGCTTTTGAGATTGCAAAACTAACATCCGGTCTAAGCGGGGTTTTAATCCGGGTAAACGGGACTATTGCCCCGACTGTATACGGGCAATATCTTTGGATTATTGATATTTTGAAGTGCTATGTTCAATCGTTGAAATGCAATGATACAAAGGCTTATTGCTGGGAGGTTGTGTCGGTCTGTATTCCGCATGGTGCAAAATTAAATAGCAAGGATTCTTTTGTTTTTACCAAGTTTACCCCAAAGGGATTAGTTCAAATTTGTTACCCATGCAAACACGTTTTGGCTTGGAGAGAGGAAATAAATTTCTTTCATCCTTCTTCAATACAAGACCAGATTCAAGCAATCGTGGTTAAAGCATGTGTTGAATGGTGTCCGTCACTTCGCCTTGATGCTGCAATGGCCGAAACAAAAATAGCGAACCAAGATTTAATTACATTGCCGTCAAATTTTATCCAGATCGGAAGCGAATAAAAGGCGCATCGTCTCTTATGCGCCTTGGCTCGGAAGAGGTCGGTAGAACAGACCCATCAATCATAATTGAACATGTAAGGGTTACTTACACCTTCAAGGCCAGTTGTTCATTCCTCGGCCTTAAAAATGGGGGAGCAATTTTATCGAGTTTTTCTTCACACTCATTCAACATCTGCTTGGTGCTCTTCGTGTCGGCTTGCAAAGACTTCAAGCGTGATCGAAGCCAAGCCCTCATACCAAGCACCTGCTGCGGATCGGCGGGTACGGCAATCCGTTGAAGAGTAGGATTAAAATAGTTTTCAACCATCAGGTCATAGATTTCCCAGGAAAGATCATCATTAAAAACCTTGATCAATTTCGAATAACCGATATCGGTTAAGAAAATCATATTACCCGTATGCCCGCCTCTTGTTTTGTTGTTTGGCGTGGCATGAGATACCACGCCAGAGCCCTTTTCAGACGTTTGGCGTACCATTTCATCAAAACCCATAAACCCGCTCCACGCCTCATATGGGAGGTCATGGTAGTGTTTGCCTTCTACAAAACGGGATTTATGGCGTCCGAAGGCTTTGATGGTTCGTTTTTCTTCAAAATTGTGGATGCTGTCCACCATCGAACAGCTTACAACCGGCTTGCCATTAAATTCAATTTTCATAACCTCTTTGTCATTGATGCTGATGATTTCACTCATTGTTCTTTCTCCTTTCGTGTAATGAAAAAAAGCGCACCAGATCAGATATATCCACGGAACACTCCGCTGCGGGCCTCGCGGTTGCCGCACTTCTGATCCGGCACGCTTTGGCGAAACCGGGGGTTGGTCGGGCCTTTATTTGGTGGCCCTGTGTTCTTGGATGGACAAAGCATATACAAAAACAAAAATGATGTAAATAGTTAATTTACCGCACTTTTCTATGTAAGTGTGCGGTTGTATTTAGATCGAAAACTGGCGGCACCTCCGCTTAAATAAGCGCCGGTAAGTGTGAAATGTGCGGTTGAAATAGTTACAAGCATCAAAGGTGTGGTGAAAAAATGTCCGTCTGCCCCTATAAAAACAAGAAAGGTGAGCTTGTCCCCGATGCTTTCGAGATTATCTGGCGATCCGACGGTAAACAAAAACGCAAGGTCATCAAAGACACCACGCTGGCCAAAGCCCAACTGATTAACCTGGCGCTGATCCGCAAGGACGTCCATGCTCCACCTCCGCATGATCCAACTGTAAACCAGTGCTGGCACGCCTGGCTGAAGGAATATGCCCGCGACACCGAAGAGAGCACGATTACTGATGTCACCTATGCCTCTGGCCGGCTCCTCCCGCACTTTGGCACCTGGCACCTTTCCCGGTTGACCCGGCCGCTTTTCACCGATTACATGGACAAGCGCCGACGCGATCTGTGGCGACCACCGGTTAAAAATCCCGATCCGAAAAAAACATACGCCGCCGGAAAACCAACCGGTAAAGCCCGCATCAATACCGAACTGAAGTACATGGCTTTGTTCCTTAAATACTGCGTAACAAAAAACTACATGCTCCCGCTGCCGTTCCAGATTCCCAAGTTCAAGAAGCTGCCGAAGCGGGTCACAAACCTCCCCAGTGAAAAGGAGCTGGAGGCCCTGCTGTCAAAATGTCATGCCGATGCCCGGTTGGCAGTGTTGCTCTGCAACGATGCCGGTCTCCGCCGCGACGAAGCGCTCAATCTGACGGTCGAGGACGTGTTTCTTGATGATGACATCATCACCGTGATAGGAAAGGGCGACAAGCAGCGGCATGTGGTCATAACGACCGACCGGCTGAAGGATGAACTGCAGGCGAGGATTGACAAGGTGAAATCGGGCATCCTGATGCGCAACCCCAGAACCGGCGAGGCATACAAGAACCTGATCAAATCAATTGAATCAGCCGCCGAGCGGGCCGGGATAAAGAAAAATATTTACAACCACCTGTTCCGGCATGCACATATTACTGCCCTGCATGATTCCGGTGTGCCCGTAGGAGATATCCAGGAGCAGGCCGGGCATGCCGACATCAAGACCACAATGGGATACATCCACTCCGGGACGGAGAGAAGAGTGCGGGCCATAAAGGCCGCCTCACAAGCCGTGAGGCAGAGAAACAAAAAATGAAAGCTATCCCGAATACATACGAGATAGCTTCCTGTCCTGGGGGTCTAGTGGTCGCAAGTTCAAATCTTGTCGCACCGACCATAAATAAAGGGCTGGAGGGTATTAATCCTTTCAGCCCTTTATGATTTTAAGCACAGTGACACAATTTTGATGTCGATTCCATTAAACGACAGCGAGCAACGCATAAAGATTCATGTCTCAAGAATAGAGACCATGAATTCGGGTCAGGCGGATGGAAATATAAGAATCAGTGGCGTCTTCATTCGAAGTTGAATGATAAAATGTTATTGTGCTGGTGCACGTGAAGTATCAGGCGCAAGGGGTGAAACGTGAAAATACTTGTTGTTGGTGGTGCCGGATATATCGGCTCACATGTGGTGCGGGAATTGCTGGATAAGGGGTACGACCCGCTGGTGTTTGACAACCTCTCTACCGGTCATGTCGATGCGGTGCCGTCCGGGCGGCTCATCGTCGGTGATCTGGACGACCCAAAGGCCCTTGAAAGTTTATTTAATGACCATGCAATTGCAGCTGTCCTGCATTTTGCCTCTTTCATTCAGGTTGGTGAATCAGTCACTGCCCCGCTCAAGTACTATCGCAATAATGTTTCCAATACCCTCAACCTGCTTTCGGCCATGGAATCTGCCGGCGTAAAGTGCTTTGTTTTTTCATCCACCGCTGCCGTGTACGGAACTCCCGACGTTGTCCCCATTTCTGAAGATTCGCCACTCAGGCCGGAAAACCCCTATGGTCATTCCAAGCGGATGGTCGAACAGATCTTGGCTGACTGCGGGCTTGCCTGGGGGTTACGGAGCGCATGCCTGCGCTATTTCAATGCCGCCGGAGCACACCCGTCGGGAGAAATCGGCGAACGGCATGAGCCAGAATCGCATCTTATCCCGATTATTCTACAGGTGGCAATGGGGCAACGGGAGACAATTATCGTCAATGGCGATGACTTTGCCACTCCGGATGGCACATGCGTCCGTGACTACATCCATGTCTGCGATCTGGCATCGGCTCATTCTCTTGCCCTGGCAGCGCTGCTCAACGGTTCTGAAAGCATGGTTTATAATCTAGGTAATGGAACCGGCCATTCAGTCAATCAGGTTGTCGAGGTATGTCGCCGGATAACCGGACATCCGATCCCGGTCAGGGTCGGTGCGAGGAGGGCTGGTGATCCCGACCAGCTTGTTGCCACATCGGCCAGGATCATCCGGGATCTGGGGTGGCAGCCGCAGTATGGCGCTTTGGAGAGTATTGTAGAGAGTGCCTGGCGGTTCGTCAGAACGAGAAGTAAATAATATCCAGACTCACTCGTGACATTTCCGTACAATACGGTACAGGCGGTTGTACGGCGTATATATGCAAAAAGAGGGTTTACCCATAATCAGGTAAACCCTCTTTTTTACTGCGTTAATATGGTGGGCGAAACAGGGATCGAACCTGTGACATCCAGCTTGTAAGGCTGGCGCTCTCCCAGCTGAGCTATTCGCCCGAATTTATGGCGGGGTTGACGGGGCTCGAACCCGCGACTTCCAGCGTGACAGGCTGGCACTCTAACCAACTGAGCTACAACCCCTCAGCGTTCTGCAGAAAAATTATTTCTTTTTCTTAGGAACAACGTTTACGGCTTCTTTCAGAGTTTTGCCTGGCTTGAACTTAGGTACAGTTGCGGCAGGAATATCAATCTTCTTGCCTGTCTGGGGATTCTGGCCTTTGCGGGCAGCACGTTTAGCAGTAGAGAATGTACCGAAACCGACGAGGCTCAGTTTGTCTCCGCTTTTCAGGGCAGCAGTTACACTGGCGATAAATGCGGAAACGGCTTTTTCTGCTTCTACTTTTTTCAGGCCGGCCTGCTCTGCTACTGAACTGATCAATTCTGCTTTTGTCACG